>NZ_JOEV01000025.1 GCF_000721105.1 Streptomyces cellulosae | reverse complement strand
TCGGCTCCAGCCGGGCCCACTGGCTGTTCGTCAGGTCACCACGCCTCACAGGACGTGATCATCTACGACCAAGATCCACTTTCGCAACAGGCCCTAGTGGGTCGCCTGGTGCAAGCCCTCGGCGCTCACGTGGTTCAGCACGCCGCTGTTCACGCGGTAGCGTCCGTTGGGTACGTCCGAGGACCGCGTGAGGTGCACGGTGAGCGGGCCCGCCCATTCGTAGCCCTTCTCCTCCGCGTGCCGCATCAGACTGTCCGTGAGTTCCTGACCGACACGGCTGCCGCGGCGCGTGAGCTCGTCGTGCACGTGCTCGGCGAGTTCCACCTCATAGGCGTTGGGGACCACGACCCGACTCTCGCTGCAGACGACCACGTTGCTGTCGCACTCACGCCGCAACGCGTCGACGAGTTCGACCGGTTCCTTGTCGACGATCCGCGCCCACAGGGCCTCCCACCGGTTCTCCAGGGCCTGTTCCAGCGCGCTGATCGCGCTCATTCACTCCTCCTCGAAGCCGTCGCGTCCTTGAAGTCGTCGGGCCTCACCTCGGCCTCTTCGAGGGCCTCCCGCATCGTGCGGCCGGTTGCGCCGGCCGCCTGCTGCGGGTTCTCCTCCCGCTGCTCCAGGAGTTCGTCCGTGGTCTGCGTCTTGGGGCGGTTCTCCTCGGGGACGGTCATGAAGATCGCTCCTGTCGTCTGTCGGCTGTGATCGTCTGTGCCGGGCGGGTTCCCGCCCCACGTCCGCGTATCCGTCCTTCCTTCTCCCCGACGGCCGGATGACGCCGCACAAGCCCTGGTCACCAGGGACGGTCGGCTATGTTGACTCCCTGTGGGAGACAAAGGAGGCGCACCGGTGCCATCGCCGCAGCAGGCACGTGCACAGGCATCCTCGATCACCTCGGGCAGGACCGCACCGGAGGCGGAGGCCTCCCCGACGTCCCAGCTCAGGGCACTCTTCGACCGGCCCCGGCTGTCCCCCGGTCAGCGCCGTATCGCCCAGTACCTGATCGAGCACATCACCGAGGCGGCCTTCCTGTCGATCACCGACCTCGCGGAGCGCGTCGGCGTCAGCCAGCCCTCGGTGACCCGGTTCGCGGCGGCGGTGGGCTTCAGCGGTTACCCCTCGCTGCGGGAGAAGCTCCAGTCGATCGCGCTCGGCGCCCTGGCCGGCGGTCCCACGGCGGCGGAGGAGAACGGGAGCAACGAGCTCCAGGCGGCCGTCGACGCCGAGATCGAGAACCTGGAGAACCTGCGCCGGGACTTCGTCGATCCCGACCAGGTGATCGGTGTCGGCCGTGAACTGTCCCGGTCGACCCCGCTGACCGTGCTGGGCCTGCGCATCTCGGCGTCCCTGGCGGAGTACTTCGCGTACGCGGCACGCCGGGTCCATCCCGACGTACGGCTGGTGACGCGCGGCGGCAGCGTCGCCTACGACGCCCTGCTGCAGTCCCGGGAGGCCGGCGGCACCTGGGTACTGGCGTTCTCCATGCCCCGGCACGCCCAGGAGACCCTCACCGCCGTACAGGTCGCCCGCAGCGCCGGGCTGAAGGTCGCGCTGGTCACCGACCTGGCGCTCGGGCCGGTGGCCGACGAGGCGGACGCCGTGTTCGCCACCGGCACCGGCTCCCGCCTGGTCTTCGACTCCTACGCCGCCCCGGGCGTGATGGCCGCCGCGCTGCTCCAGGCCATGACCGACGCCGACCCGGAACGCACCCAGGCGCGGCTGGAGGAGTACGAGCAGATCTCCGACCAGCACCAGTTCTTCCTCCGGGACTGATCCTCACCCTCTCCTCGCTCACTCCTCACACAGGACAGACCGGGATCAGCCGTCGCAAATCACGCATGAATGTTTTCATGCTCCTTGCAAAGTGGACGGCATATATAAATACTGCTCACGGATCGCACCCCGGGCCGCACCGGGACACGTTCCACACCCGCGGACACCCGCGGCCGCCGTCTCCTACCCGCGTCGGCGCCTGGGGTGTTCGGCCGGGCATCGCCTGCGCGAGCGCCCGTGGCGGCCCCGGTCATCCCCGGGCCGGGGTCGCCGCCACCTCGTCGGACCACCCTCACGACGCCGCACAACCGGAGGCGATGACCATGCCCCTGACGACGACGCGCATCAGCCCGGACTGGCCGTGCCAGGTCAAGACCCCCGGCAGCTACGACTGGGAACGCTCGGCGGCCAAGTGGCTGCGTGAACTGGTTCCGGCACGCTACGCCAGCTACCCGGCGCTGATCCGCCACCCCGTGCTGCTCGCCCGGCACGCGCAGATCCAGGTCCAGCACGAGATCCGGGTCGCCCGCACCGCCCTGCAGACGGCCCGGGCCGATCTGCCCGGCCTCGGCCTCCCGGAGTCGGTCATCGAGCACACGATCAAGCTGTACGCGGCGGAGGTCCTGCAGCTCCAGCACATCGCGCGCAGCGTCCGGGCGGTCACCCAGGCCCTGGTGGACCACGCCCACGGCCGCTGACACCCCGGTTGCCCGGCACTCCCCGCGTCCGCGGGGCATGACCCGCCTCCCCCGTGGCACCCGTGGCGAACATGAGCAGCACCGAAGTGCGGCGCGGCGAGCCGATCACCACGGTCCTCACCTGGCAGGTGCGCCCCGGCCATGAGCACGAGTTCGAGCAGTGGACGCACGGGATAGCCGACTGCGCCAGACGGTTCCCGGGCAACGAGGGCGTCTCGTGGCTGCGCCCGGAGGACGGTCACCGCTTCCACGCGGTGCTGCGCTGGTCCGATCCGCACCGGCTCGCCGCCTGGCTGGAGTCGGACGAGCGGGCCGCCTGGCACCGCCGGATCGAGGGGATCGCCACGGAACTCGGCAGCGAACGCCAGTCGACGACCGGGATGGAGGCCTGGTTCAGCCTGCCCGGCACGACCGTGCAGTCCCCGCCCCGGTGGAAGATGGTGCTCACCACCTTCCTCGGCGCCTATCCGTTCACACTGCTGATCCAGTGGCTGGTGACACCCTCCACCACCGCCTGGCCCCTGCCGCTGCGCGCCGCCGTCTTCCCGGTGGTGCTCCTGCCCGTGCTGACCTACCTCGTGATGCCGTCGCTCAGCCGCCTGCTGCGCCTGTGGCTGTACCGCTCGCCGGACAGCTGAGGACGCCGGGGCGGGGGTGAGCCGGTCCGGGTGTGAGTGGATGATCGGCCGGGTGTGCGGGTGAGCGGGCCGGGCAAGCGGGCCCGCCGTGGACGGCCGGTGACCGCCCTCCCGCATCGGTGCGCGGTTCCGGAGACAGGATCCGGCGGCCCACGCCCTCGCCGGTGCGCGGAATCCGCGCGTCCGGGCCCGCGATCCAAGCGCCCGCGATGTGCAATGCTCAACGCGTGACGAGCAAGCCCGCCACCCCCGCCGAGCACGGCGCCGCGCCCGACACGGGAGCGCTGGCGCAGGTGGTTGCCCGGCAGCGGGCGGAGATGGAACGGCTACGGGCCCAGGCGGCGACGGCGGCCGTCCTCGAGCGGGCCAAGGGTGCCCTGATGGCGCTGACCGGATGCACCCCGGACGCGGCCGGCGAGGAGCTGCTGCACCGGGCGAAGGCCGCGAACCGCACGCTGCTGGAGGAGTGCTGGATCATCCTCGGCGGCCTGGTGCCCCCGTTGCGCGCCGCCGTACGGGACCCCGGCCCCGTCGCCACCGGCGACTCGTCGCCCGACGCGGTCGGCGCCGACGGTCCGGCACCCTGGGACGGGACGGACACCGGCGACGCCGAGGACGACGACTTCGCCGTCCTCGGCCGCCTCGGTGAGGCGCTGGCCCGGGTCGACACCCCGCAGGAGCTCGCCCGCTGCCTGCTGGAACACCTGGCGCGGGACATGGAGGCCGACGCGGTCATGCTCTACCGGCGGCTGCCCGCCGGCGGACTCCGGCTGATCGGGCACGCCGGCATCGACGACAGCCTCGCCGCCCAGTGGTGCCAGGTGCCACCGCTGAGCGGCATCGCCGCGCTGGACGCCCTGCGGGCGGGCCGGCCGCGCTGGCTGGAGAACATCGACGGGGACCGGGAACGGTATCTGCTCATCGGAGATCCACCCGAGCGCTGGGGCTCCCGCGCCTGGCTGCCCGTGCCCGTCGGCGACACCACCGACGTCTGCGTCGGCGTCCTGCGGGCCCGGGGCGGTCCGTTCGGTCCCACGGTGCGGCGGCTGCTGCGGGCGGTTGCCCGGCTGTGCGCCGGACGGCTGCGCGCGTTCGGCGCCCCGCAGGACCAGGACCCCGCGGGCGCGGGCGACGCCGCTCAGGCCGTCTTCGGTTCGCTACCGGGGGCGGCGATGCTGCTGACGCCGCTGCGGGCGCTGTCCGGGGAGGTCGAGGACTACCGTATCGACGCCGCCACGGCGGACGCGGTCGACATCGTCGGCCGGACGGGCGGCGACCTGGTCGGCCGCAGGCTCCTGGAGTGCTTCCCGAGCATGGCCGGCGAGCAGCTGTGGGAGGGCTGTCTGAGCACCCTGAACACCGGGGAGCCGTACGAGGGCGAGCCGTTCGCCCACGAGGAGGTCGTGGCCGGCGCCGCGGGCGTCTCCCGCTACTCGATACGGGCGGCCCGGCTGGGCGGCGGACTGGTCCTCACCTGGATCCGGCGCGAGTCCTCGGACCGGCAGGAGCAGCGGCTGTCGGACGTGCAGCGGCTGGGCAACCTGGGCTGGGCGAACTGGCACCTGGTCTCCGACGAGGACAGCTGGTCCTCCCAGGTCTTCGCCATCTTCGACCGCGACCCGGCCGAGGGCCCCATCCCCCTCACCGACCTGCCGGCCCACGCACTGCCCGAGGACGCCCCGTCGCTGGCCCGGGCGATCCGCGAACTCGTGCGCACGGGGCGGCCGTTCGACGTACCGTTCCGGATCAGGGCGGGCGGCGGGCTCCGTCATCTGCGGGCCGTCGCCGAGGCGGTGGCGGACGTCGACGGCACCCCCGTCGAGGTGCACGGCTTCGTCCAGGACCTCACCGCGCAGCGCAGCGTGGAGCTCGCCCTGGTGGAGAGCGAGCAGGAGATCCTCGCCCAGCACGGCGTGCTGCGCGCCGAGCGGACGCTGGCCGCCCGCCTGCAGCACGCGCTGCTGCCGTTGCCCACCCGCCCGGTGCGGCTGGCAGGGCTGCGGGTCGAGGTCGCCTATCTGCCCGCCCAGTCGGGGCTGCACGTCGGCGGTGACTGGTTCAGCGCCATCGAACTGCCCGACGGCGACGCCCTGTTCGTGGTGGGTGACGTCGCCGGTCACGGCATCGACGCCGTCGCCACGATGGCCCAGCTGCGCTTCACCGCCAAGGGCATGGTGATCACCGGATCCTCGCTGACCGGCGCGCTGGCCCGGCTCAACGCCCTGCTGCTGCACTCGCGGGACTCCCACGGCACCGCGACCATGGTGCTGGCCCGCTACATCGCGGCCGAGCGCCGCCTGGTCTGGGCGCAGGCCGGTCATCCGCCGCCGTTGCTGCTGCGCGACGGCGAGGTGCGCTTCCTCGGCCGCCCGCGCGGGATGCTGCTCGGGGCGAGCCCCGCACCCGTCTACGAGGAGGCCGACTGCCGCCTGCGGCCGGGCGACCGGCTCCTGCTGTACACGGACGGGCTGGTGGAGCGCCCCACGGAGGGCATCGACCTGGGCCTGGAGCGGCTCGCCGAGGCCGTCGTGGCCCACCGCGAGAGCGGTCCCGGTTCCCTGGCAGCGCTGCTCGCCACGGTGCTGGAGGAGGAGCGACGGGACGACGTCTGTGTCGTCGACATCCAGGTGCCCGGCGAGCCCGACAAGCCGGAGTGACAGCCGCCACCGGTCCCGGCGTGACGTGGATCAAGCGGATCAGGCGGCTGGGTCGTCCCGGTCCGCTCGGTCGACGCGGTCCACTCGGTCGTCCCGGCCCGCTCAGCCGACGCGGTCCACTCAGTCGTCGTCGCGGTGCCTCCAGTACCAGAACACGCCCACGACGAGGGCCAGCAGGAACACGGCGGGCAGCACCAGGCCCGGGATACGGGAGCCGCTCATCGGCGTGGCCTTCGGTTCAGGACGTTCGTAACCCCTGACAGGGGGTTGCCCATGCTGACGTCCGGACATCCCTCGCCACGCGGACTTTCCCGACACGTTGCCCGCTGTTCGAGTACCGGGGCACCACGTCAGTCGGCCGGGTGACCCGGCGGGATGTCGACCGCGTCCGCGAGCCGCAGCAGCGGCCCCCCGTCGCCGCCGTCCTGCCCGCCGCCCGCCACCGGGTCGAGGACGTACCCGACGTGGTCGCCCGCGTCGGCCCGCAGCGTGACCGCACCGACGTACCAGGCCGCCGCGTCCTCCAGGACGACGGCCCCCTCGGGCCCCTCCCGCCAGCGGACGTGGGCGAACTTGTCCGTGTCGTCGCCGGTGTGGGAGCCGAACAGCTCGGCCAGTTCCCGCTGTTCGCGGGTGAGCAGATGCACGGCGAGGTGCCGGGCGGACCCCGCCACCCGGCAGGTGCGGTTCGCCTTGGACAGCCACACCACGAAGCGCTGGGGACGGATGGAGCACTGGGACGAGAAGCCGACCAGGCACCCGGCCCGCTCGCCGTCACCGTCCGCCACGGCCGTCACCACGCACATGTCGGGGTTCAGCCGGTCGATGAACGCGTCCACGTCCGCCATGCTCGCTCCGTTCGCTCGTCCCAACGCCCACGGCCGATGTCTCGGCCCGGCTCACCGCGGCCCGGGTACCTCCCGGCCCGGCTCACCGCGGCCCGGGTACCCACGCGAGGCGGATTCCGTCCCGGGAAGCAGGCGGCCCGGTGTCACTCCGCGTTCGTACGGGACTCCAGAGCGAGCCGGGTGTCGTCGCCGTAGACGCCGGTCTCGTCGCCACGGATGCCGTACCAGAGCTGGAAGCGGGCCACCGCCTCGGTCAGGGTCGGGTCGTAACGGCCGCTGGTGGAGCCGTTGTCGTACACGTTCGGGATGCGCAGCAGGCGTTGCTGGAGGTCGGTCACCTCCGGGCCGCTGGATCCTTCCCGCAGGGTGCCGGGGCCGTCGGGGTCGGACGCGCCGCCGCCCGAGGCGGTCGGGGTCGGTTCGGCCGAGGCCGGCGGGGGCGGCGCGGCGGGAGCCGGTTCGGCGCTCGCGTCGCTGCGGCCGGGCAGCAGGAGCGCGCAGCCGAAGCCGACCACGGCGGCAGCGGCCACGGCTCCCCCGACGGCGATACGGCGCAGCCCGCGCGGTCGGTCGCGGGGCGGGGCGGGCGGGACCAGGGGGCGGCGGTCGCGGGGCAGGGCGGCCGGGACGGGGGGCAGGCGGTCGCCGACGACAGGCGGCAGTTCCTGTGTCTCCTCCTCGGCGTGCGGGCGTACCACGGGCGTCGCGCCCGCCGCGTCGGCGCCGCGCGGACGCGGCTCGTACCGGCCGGTCTGCTCCCGGTACTCCCTGATCAGCTCCGCGAGGGCGTCGGTGCGACGCGGGCGCAGCACCCGGATCGGTTCGAGGGGCGGCCTGTGCTCAGGCGCGCCCTCGTCGGGCGGTGTCGGCATGCTGGTCTCCTCCCGTCCCCTGCGCAGGGACCTCCGGCATCCCCCGGGAAGGGATACGTGCCGGTCGGGCGAGGAGTTCAGCGGACCTCGCCGAGATCGGCACAGAGCACTCAGTTCCCTCAGAGTGCTGCACTGAGTGCCATACGTCCCGACCGGGTGCTACGTTCCCGTCCATGAGCTCCGAGAACGCCGAGAGCGCCGCCAAGGCGAGGAAGCCGGATCCGGCGAAAGGGAAGCCCCCCATGCGGGACGCGCTCGTGGCCGCCGCCTTCCGTCTGTTCCTGGAGCGGGGGTACGAGCAGACCACCGTCGACGACATCGTGACGCTCGCCGGCGTCGGACGCCGGTCGTTCTTCCGCTACTTCCCCTCCAAGGAGGACGTGGTCTTCCCCGACCACGAGCGCTGTCTGGCCGACATGACGGACTTCCTGGCCTCCGGCGACGGGACCGAGGAACCGGTGGGGAGAGTCTGCGACGCGGCCCGGCTGGTACTGCGGATGTACGCCGAGAACCCGACGTTCTCCGTCCAGCGCTACCGCCTGACCAAGAAGGTTCCGGGTCTGCGCGCGTACGAACTGTCCGTGGTGTGGCGCTACGAGCGGGCCCTCGCCGAGTACCTGCGCGCACGGTTCGCGGGCCGGCGCGACGGGACCCTGCAGGCCGACGTGATCGCCGCCGCCGTGGTCGCGGCCCACAACAACGCGCTGCGTTCCTGGCTGCGCTCGGACGGGCAGGGCGACGCGAGCGCCACGGTGGACCACGCTTTGGGCTACGTGCAGTCGGCCTTCGGTACGGCTCCACCGGCGCCCCTCGTCGAGCAGCCGGAGGACGTGGTGGTGGTCGTCTCCCGGCGCGGGGCCCCGCTGTGGCGGGTGGTCCAGGAGATCGAGACCACACTGGGACGGGATTGACCCATTCTTGGGGTACGGAGTGCCTTTACGAGTGACACTCAGTGCCATACGCTGACGGCGTGCACGGTGGCACGGCGAACCGGGCACGTGCGTGCGCGGTGACCCGGGCACGCGGGATTCAGGCCGAGCACAGGGAGTTGACCAGCGTGTACCACCCCTCAGCAAGCATTGCTCGTCAGTCAGCCGGTGCCGCCGCGGGTCTCCTGGATCCCAGGAGGCCGGAGCCGCGCGGCCCGGGCTCGGAGACCATCCTGTTCCAGCGCTGCACCTGGTGCGGCACCGCCATGTACCACCGGCTGCTGTGTCCGGTCTGCCAGGGCAGCGACCTGCGGACGGAGCGCAGCGAGGGCATCGGGACGGTCCGCCACTCCACGGTGGTGCACCGCAACACCCCCGCCGCACGCAACGTGTCGTTGATCGAGATGGCGGAGGGCTTCGTCCTGCGCGGCCGGGTGATGGGCCCGCTCATCGGCATCCACAGCGGGGACCGGGTACGGCTGTCCACCGTGAAGGACCCGGTCCGGGGCGAGCCGGTCTTCCAGCTGATCGACGAGCCGTACCGCGCCTGGAGCTGACACTCCGTCAGAAAGATCCGGCCGGCCGCCGCTCCCCTGTTCCGGGGACCAGGTCGCGCACCCGCACCGGCAGCCCCGACTCGAAGCACTGGTTGGCCGCGAGCCCGACGGCCAGCGCGAGGGCGCCGTCACGTTCGGTGGCCGTCGGGTGGGTTCCGGCGCCGACGGCGTCGGCATGCCTGGGTTGCGCCGGGTCCACGGGCCCGAAGAGCGCGTCCAGCATGCGCGGGTCGCCTCCGCCGTGTGCCTCGTGCGCGGTGACCAGCGGGACGTCGACCGGCGGCTGCCACAGCGGGCGCAGGGTGAGGCGGGCCCCGCCCGCGTGTTCGGCGGCGGTGTCGCCGTGCACGGCGCCGCTGCCCGAGGTGATCCGGGCCCGGGGTGGCTGCCAGCGGCTCTCCTCCACCTCCAGTTCCAGCCGGCCCGCGCTGCCGTTGAACATCACCCGGTAGCCCTCCCACGGGGAGTAGGCGGTGAGGTGGTACGTCATCGTCGCGCCGCCGACGTAGCGGACGAGGACGGCCATGTCGTCCTCGATGGTGACGGGACCGTCGAAGACGTTGCGGTCACGGACGTATCCGTCGTCATGTTCGGCGTCGAGATACAGGGCGCGCAGGGTGTCGTCGGCCGTGAGGTCCAGGGCGAAGGGATCGTCGGCCGCGGCGGCGGCGCCGTGGGCACGGTCGTAGGCCCGGCGCAGTCCGTGGCGTTCGCCCGCCGCACGGCCGTAGAAGCCGAGCCGTCCGTAGCCGAAGACGTCCTGCGGCTCGTCGGCGAGCCACCAGTTGACGAGGTCGAAGTGGTGGCTCGACTTGTGCACCATGAGGCCGCCGCTGTTGCGCTTCTCGCGGTGCCAGCGGCGGAAGTAGTCGGCGCCGTGCCGTACGTCGAGCAGCCACTCGAAGTGCACGGACAGGACCTCGCCGATCGCGCCCTCGGCGAGCAGCGCGCGGACCTTCTCGTGGACGGGGTTGAAGCGGTAGTTGAAGGCGACGGTCAGGGAGTTGCCGGTGTCCCGGACCGTGGTGAGGATGCGGGAGCAGCGGTCCGCGTCGACGGTCATCGGCTTCTCGGTGACCACCCGGCAGCCGGCTTTCAGGGCCGGGACGATGTAGCGGTCGTGCTGGGCGTCGACGGTGGTGACGACGACCTCGTCGATGTCCTCCTCGGCGAGCAGTTCGTCGAAACGCTCGGGGTCCCACTGGGCGGCGGGCGGTTCACCGGCCGCGGTCAACAGGCCGTTGTGGAAGGCCATGCGGGTGGGGCTGGGATCGCAGAGGGCGGCGACGAGGTGGTCGGGGCGTTCGGCGAGGGCCCGGGTGAACATCTGGGCGCGGTGCCCGGTGCCGACGACGACGGCCCGGTGACGGTGGGTTCGGCTCATAGAAAGCGCTTCCCCCTCCCGGGAGTCGGCTACGCCCGCTGGCTTGATCGCATCGCTCGCCACTGACCGCTGCCCCTTCGAAGACAACCCACAGGACTCTCGGCCCCTCCTCTGGGACACGTGAGGCTCCCGGGACCGTCGGGCGCCCGCGTTCGGGGGTTTGAGGAGAGGACCATTGATCCGTGCCCGGCGAATATGTGTGACCGCCGTGGCGGTGCTGGCGGCCCTGGCGGGGGCGCCCGGACTGGCACAGGCCCAGGCGCCGAGACAGCCGCAGCCGCCCAACGCGGCGACCACGGAGGGGCTTCCGCCCGGCTGGCGGGTCGCCGGGGAGGGCGCCGCGCGTGAGCTGGTGTGGCGTGCTCCTCAGCGGGTGCCCATGGGAGACGCACGCGTCGAGTTCCACACCGGGAACCGGCTGCTCGGAGTGCCGACGGCGGGGAAGGACGGGCGGACGTTCCGCCTGCGCCTCGACGAGATCCGCGCGGCGAGACTGACCGACCTCCAAGTGACGGCCGCGGGACGCCGGTTGGACGCGCCCACCGACACGGCCGTCGAGTCCCGCGAGCGCGGCTCCCTCGCCGCCGCTCAGCCGCCCGCTCCCCTGCCGGCGAGCGCCGTGGACCCTGGGAAGCCGGGCTCGTACCGCACCGCCGGCGGTGAGTACGACCTCGACCCGGTACGCCTGCCCGGACTGTCCGCGCCGGTCGAGATGCGCGCCGAGGTGGTGGCCCCGAAGGGCGCCACCGGCAGCCGCCCCCTGGCGCTGTTCCTGCACGGCCGGCACCCCACCTGCTACAAGCCGGGCGGCACCGAGGACGACGTGAACATCGACTGGCCCTGTCCGGTCGGCCTGAAGGAGATCCCCAGCCACAAGGGCTATCTGCGGGACCAGAAGCTGCTGGCCTCCCAGGGCTATGTCACCGTGTCGATCTCGGCCAACGGTGTCAACGGCCAGGACGCGGGCCTCGAGGACGCCGGCGCCCAGGCGCGCTCCTCCCTCGTCCGGCAGCACCTGGCCCGCTGGGCCGACTGGGCCGCCCACCCGGCCACGGCACCGGCCGTCGTACGCGCCGCGCCGAAGGCCGACCTGTCCCGCGTCCTGCTGGTCGGGCACTCACGCGGCGGCGAGGGCGTCAACCGGGCCGCCATGGACAGCCTCTACCCGCCGCCCGCCGACCAGGACGGCTACCGCGGCCCGGTGCGGTGGAAGGTGCGCGGGACCGTGCTCATCGGACCGACGATCTTCGGCCAGAATCCGGTCGCGGACGTGCCGTCGGTGACGATCCTGCCGGGCTGCGACGGGGACGTGTCCGACCTCCAGGGCGAGGTGTACGTCGACGGGACCCGCGGGGTGAGCCGGGGCAGCGCCCTGCACAGCGCCGTGTACATGGTCGGCGCCAACCACAACTACTTCAACAGCGAGTGGACCCCGGGCACCTCCGAGGCACCCTCCTGGGACGACTTCGGGGAGGGCGAGGAGCAGGGGGAACAGAAGGACCCGGTGTGCTCGGCGGGGGCCCCGACCCGGCTGACCGCCGACCAGCAGCACCAGGCCGGGGAGACCTACATCGCCGCGGCGGCCCGGCTGTTCGTCGCCGGTGACGACAAGGTCCGCCCGCTGCTCGACGGCTCGGGCCGCCGGGCTCCCTCGGCGGATCCCGCCCGGGTGCTGACGCACGCCGTCGGCGCGCGCCGCGGCGGCGGCTTCCTGCCGGACGGACCGGTGAAGGTGACCGGCGGCCGGCTGTGCTCGGCGGTGGATCCGGACCCGGCCGTCTCCTGCCTGGAACCCGAATCCTCCGCGACCTCCCCGCACTTCGCGCGCTGGGACACCGAGCGGGAGAGCGGACGCCGTGCCGTGGCGGTGCGCTGGTCGTCCCCCGGATCGGTGGCGCGGGTGCGCCCCGACAAGCCGCTCTCGCTCACCGGTGCCAAGGACCTCGCGCTGCGGGTGATCGTGCCGCCGAACACCACCGGCACGCGGCTCGACGTGGCCGTCGCCGACGCCTCCGGCAAGCGGGCCGCGCTCGGCCGGGTCCGGGTGGACGGGCTGCCGGGCAGTGACCGTACCGCCTCGTACTGGGCGCGCGAGGTGCGCGTACCGCTGTCCGCCGCCGCACGCGCGGGGCTCGACCTGGGGCACATCAAGTCCCTCGAACTGACCCCGCGTTCGGGCTCGGGCCAGGCCTGGCTGATGGACGCGTGGGGCTGGCGTCCGGGCACCCCGGCGGTCGGAGCGGCCGCGCTGCCGCGCGTCGACATCGGCCGTACGACGGTGAAGGAGGGCGACTCCGGCGTCCGTACGTACCGCGTTCCGGTGCGGGTGGCCGGGCAGGGCAGCGGTCAGGTGCGGGTGTACGCGATCGACCCGGAGACCGGCGCGGCGAAGGACCGGCTCGTGACGGTCCGGCCCGGCGGCCAGGACATCGACGTGTCGGTGAAGGTGACGGGCAACACCCGCTACGCGTACGACCTCGACCACGACATCGCCGTGAAGGCGGTCCACGGGGCGGTCATCGGCTCGTACCGCGGCGGGGTCACCGTGCGGAACGACGACCCCCTGCCGAAGATCGGCGTGACACCGGTCGCGGACCGGGTGACCGAGGGACAGCCGCTGACCTGGCGGGTGACGCTGTCCGAGGCCGCCGACGTGGAGGTGTGGCCCTTCCTCGCGGCGACCTCGCCCGCCGAGGGTGCGGAGCTGTCCACCAAGGACGTCGATCCGCAGTGGCTGATGGACACCTTCGGCGTCTCCCCGGATCCGGAGCTCCCGCTGTCCGAGGCGTACCTCTACCTGCAGGCGGGCGTGCCCGCCGGGCAGACCAGCGCGGAGATGTCCGTGCCGACCATCGCGGACACGGTGGCCGAGCCGGCCGAGTCGGTGCGTTTCCGGCTCGCTGACGACGGGGGTGAGCCTCAGGAGGGCGGACCGGAGGCGACCGGCACGGTGCTGGACGCGTCGTAGCCCGACGATCACAGGGGGCGGGCCGTGCGGCTCGCCCCCTGTGTCAGGAATCGAAGCTCACCCGGATGCCGACCGTCCCGTCCAGGCCGCGGCGCAGTCGGCTGCCGAGCAGGACGAGGTGGCCGATGATGCCGTACTTGCGCTTGATGAGCTGCCGGTAGCGGGCGGCCGTGGCCGCGTCTGTGATCTCGGCGGTGGCGGGGATCAGGTCGCCGGTCGGGTGGCCGCGCGCGTCACAGGGCCCGACGAGGACGTCGCCCCGCGCCCGGATGCGCTTGACCTTGCCGGAGTCGGCGGCGGTCCACACACCGAGCGTGTCGCCGTCGCGCACCACCCACACCGGGGTGGCGACCGGAGTGCCGTTCCTCCGAAAGCTGGTGACCAGCAGATACTTGCCCGCGCCCAGGCGCGCCGACGCCGTCTCGTCCATGCCGGGAAGTCTAGGCGGCCCTCCGCCGCCACGGGGTTCCGGCAGCGTAGCCGGTCCGGAGGCCGGGCCCGTTTCAGCCGACCGCCGCCGCCATCCGCCGTACCGCCTCCTGAAGGATCTCCGGTGGGGTCGCCAGGTTCAGGCGTACGTGCCCCGCGCCCCCGGTCCCGAAGGGGAGCCCGGAGCTGACGGCCACCCGGCCGCGGCGCAGGAAGGTCTGCGCCGGGTCGTCGCCGAGGCCGAGGGCGCGGCAGTCGAGCCAGACCAGGTAGGTGGCCTCGCCCGGGCGGCAGACCACCGCGGGCAGGTGCTCGGCGAGCAGGTCCACGAGCAGGCGCCGGTTGTCTTCGAGACCGGCCAGCAGGGCGTCCAGCCAGGCGCCGCCCTCGCGCAGGGCGGCGGTGTGGGCGAGCACGCCGACGTGGCTCGGACCGTGCCCGACCTCTTCCGGCAGCCGGGCCAGGTCGGCGGCGGCCCCGGGTCCCGCGACGGCGAGCGCGGCCTTCAGACCGGCCAGGTTCCAGCCCTTGGACGCCGACATCAGGGACAGCCCGTTCTCGCCGCCCGGTACGCAGAGGTACGGCACGAAGCGCGCGCCGGCGGTGACGAGGGGGGCGTGGATCTCGTCGGCGACCACCCGGACGCCGTACCGCCCGGCGAGGGCGGCGACCGCGGCCAGTTCCTCGGCGGTGTGCACGGTGCCGGTCGGGTTGTGCGGGCTGCACAGCAGGTAGGCGGCCCGCCGTCCGCCCGCGACCGCCCGCCGGAAGGTCTCCTCCAGGGTGCCCGGGTCGAGGCGCCCGTCCGCGCCCAGCGGGGCCTCGGCCACCGTCCGGTCCATGTGCGCGACGAACTGGAAGAACGGCGGATACACGGGCGGGTTCACGACCACCGGATCACCGGGTCCGGTGACCAGTCTCAGCATCTCGACGACGCCGAGCATCACGTCGGGCACGATCGCGGTACGTTCCACCGCGAGCCCGTCCCAGTCCCACCGCTCGGCGGCGAAGGCGGCCAGCGCCTCGGCGTACCCGGTGCCGGCCGGGTAGCCGGTGTCGCCGAGCGCGATCGCGTCCGTGACCGCGCGGACGACCGGTTCGGCGAGCGGGACGTCCATCTCGGCCACCCACACCGGCAGGACGTCCTCGGGATACGTGCGCCACTTCATGCTGGTACGACGACGGAGCTGGTCGAGGGTGAGGGAGCACAGCGGATTCGGTTCACCGGACGGTTCGTGCGGGATCCTGGTCATGCGCACAAGATAAGGGGGCTGCGGTGTGACCTGGAGTCATGAGGACGGTGTACGGGCGACGGCCCCGGCGGGCGGGGTTCTGGAGGTCGGCTGCGACGAGTCGGGGTCGGACGGGGAGAACCTCACGGGCGGGAACACCGACGTGTTCGCGCACGCGAGCGTGTGGTTGTCCGTTGAGTCCGCCGCAGCGGCCGTGCAGGAGATCCGGGACCGGATCCGGTCGCCGGCGGAGGAGTACAAGGCGAACCATCTGCTGCGGGAGAAGCACCGGGCGGTGCTGGAGTGGCTGCTCGCGCCGGCCGGGCCGATCCACGGGCAGGCCCATGTGCACCTGATCGAGAAGACGTTCCTGGTCGTGGACCGGGCCGTCGACCTGCTGCTCGGCCCCGGATCGACCGACGCCGTGGTGCTGTTCCGGATCGGCCCGCGGGCGTTCGGACAGGAGCGGTGGCGGGCGTTCCTCACCGCGGCCAACCAGTTGCTGCGGGTCAGGAACGACGGGGAGCCCGAAGCCCCCGTGGAGGGCTTCTTCCGCGAGGTGGACGCCCTGCGGCGGGCGTCTCCCCGTACGACGGTGACGGACCGTACGACGGTGACGGACCGTACGACGGTGACGGACGTGCTCGACCGGCTCGCGTCAGCCCGGCCCCGCGCCGACGCCTACCGGGCCGACGTCGGGGAGGGCCCCACGCTGATCCCCCTCCTCAACCCGCTGCTGCCCGCCATCGTCAGCACGGCCGCGTACTGGAGCGCCGGCGGACGGCCGGTCCGGCTGGTGCACGACCGGCAGAACATGCTGACGCCGGAACGCATCGCCTGGATCGAGGAGACCAGCCGCCGGGCGGGCGTGGGCCTCACCGGTCTCCGGTTGGTGGAAGCCCGGCGGGATGCCCGGGTGCAGGTCGCCGACTTCCTCGCCGGCATCGCCCGCAAGATCGCCTCGGACGAGTTGAACGGACGCGGCGATCCCCCGCTCACCGCCTTGCTGCGGCCCTACGTCGACCGGGCGTCCGTCTGGGGCGACGAGTCCAGCTGGGGGGAGCTCGTCTCGCCGGACGAGAAGAGAACGGACGAGGAGAGATCACCCGTGCCGTGAACGCACCCGCTCCGGGCCACGTATGGAAGGAGGGTGCTCAACCAAGCGGGTACCCCGCGGTGTTGACCGTGAGGTCGGGGTTCGGGAGCCATGCATGAGGCACGCACGACGACGGGTCGTCCGGCGAGTGACACGGCTGGCGGCCGTCGGCGGACTCCTTCTCGGAGGGACGATGGTCACGCGGGCCATGGCCAGTGAGACTCCCGCCGTCCCCGCTCCCCGCACGTTCGCCCAGCAGGCCCAGCAGGCCGGGACCATGGGCGAGGGGCTCGTCCGGCGGCTCGGCCCCTCCCGTACGGCGGGCACCTGGATCGGCGCCGACGGCCGGCCGGTGGTCGCGGTCACCGACAAGGACGCGGCGGCCGAGGTCCGCGCGGCGGGGGCCGAGGCGAAGATGGTGTCGCACAGCATGAACGAGCTCAAGTCCGCGACCGCGACGCTGCGTTCGGCACCCCGGGTGCCGGGCACGGCCTGGGCGATGGACTACCGCACCAACCGTGTCGTCGTACGGGGGGACAGCACCGTCTCGGCCGACGACTGGTCCCGGATGACCAAGGTCGCCGGCGGCATCGGCAGCTTCGTCCGCATGGAACGCACCCAGGGCAGCTTCACCCCCCGCATCAACGGCGCGCTGCCCATCCTGTCGACCGGCGGCCGCTGCTCGGCGGGCTTCAACGTGACCAACGGGCAGAGCGACTTCATCCTCACCGCCGGGCACTGCGGGCCCACCGGCTCCATCTGGTTCGAGGACTCCGGGGCCAGCGCACGGCTGGGCAAGACGGTCACCCAGAGCTTCCCCGGCAACGACTTCTCCCTGGTGCAGTACGCCGACGGCAAGGCGGGCGACGGAGCCGCCGTGGTGGCCATCGGCAACGGCAAGGGCGTCCAGATCACCGGCGCGGCAGATCCGACCGTCGGGCAGCGGGTGTTCCGCAGCGGCAGCACCAGCGGGCTGCGTGACGGCGAGGTGACGGGGCTCAACGCCACGGTCAACTACCCCGAGGGCACCGTCACCGGCCTGATCGAGACGAACGTGTGCGCCGAACCCGGTGACAGCGGCGGCCCGATGTTCTCCGAGGGGATCGCCCTCGGGGTGACCTCGGGCGGCAGCGGCGACTGCACGAGCGGCGGTACGACGTTCTTCCAGCCGGTGACGAAGGCGCTGGCCGATCTGAACGTCAAGCTGCTCGTGGCGGTCCCGGCCGCCGGCGGCGCGAACGGCAAGGACTCCGCGGCGCCGTCCGCCTCCTCGACGCAGAGCGCGATCGACCCCGGTGCGGCGCAGCCCGGGTCGTCGGCGCCGGCGGGGGGCGGTGTGAGCGGGGAACCGCTGCTGGCCCGGCTCACGGACCCGCGGAACGTCGGGCCCGGTCTGCTGGTCATCGCGGGCAGTCTGGTCGCGCTGGCGGCCACCCGGTTCATCCGTGCCGAGCAGGACCGCAAGGCGTACCGGCAGTACTACTCGGCCACATGGAACTGACCGGCCCCTCGGCCGGTCCCGCCTCATCCGACGGTCAGCAGGACGGTGGCGGCAGCCGCGCCCAGCAGGCCCGCCGTCTGTCTCACGGTGACCTTCTCGTGCAGCACGGCCAGTCCGAGGATGACCGGGAGGGCCGGGTAGAGGGAGGCCAGGACCACGGCGACGGCCAGCAGCTGCCGCTGGGCGGCGAGCAGATACAGCACCAGTCCGAGGGCGGCCCCCGCTCCGACCAGGAGCGCCCGGACCAGCAGGGCGGGCGGCATCCTCAGGCGTCCGGTGTGGCGGGCCGCGCCGGGCAGCAGGACGAGGACGGCGGCGACCCGGCCCGCCGCCACCGGCCACAGTCCACTGGCCGGGCCGGCCTGGGCGAGCGCGATGTACTGCACGGCGACACCCGCGCTGGCCAGCAGCCCGTCCGCCGCTCCCCGGCCGGTGTCGGTGCCGCCGCCGGAGACGAGCCACAGCGCGGGCACCGTGACGGCGATGCCGGCCCAGGCCAGCGGCTCGGGCCGGTCACCGAGGAGCACACCGCACAGCACGGACAGGGCGACCCCGGTGACCGCGCTGACGGGCACGACCACGCTCATCGCGCCGCGGCTCAGTCCGCGGTTGAGGAAGTGCATGGCGGTGCCGCTGCCCACGCCGGAGAGCGCACCCCACAGGAGGTCGACGGGGTGGACATCGTCGGCGGGCAGCAGCAGGGCGGCCACGCACGCGAGCACGAGGCCGCCCAGCTGGCCGAGGACGGTGACGGCGGCGAAGTGGGCGCGGCGGGACAGCAGCCCGCCGGCGAAGTCGACGATGCCGTAGGTGATGGCGGAGGCCAGAGCGAGGAGGGGGCCCATTCGGTCAGGGGTGCCCCGGGAGCGCGGGCCGATGCCTTGCGGCAGCGGACCTCAGGCGGCGGTCAGGCCGCCGTCACCGACTGGGGGCCGCGGCGGCCCACTCGAGGACGAGGCGCCGGTATTCCTCACGCTGCTCGCCGTTCAGTGTCCCGCCCGACCTGAGCCACAGCGCCCGGATCTCCTCGTTGACCTCATCAGCCGAGCGTTCGGTAGCGGGTTCAACACGGGTGGACATGATGTGAAGCATACGGCGGCCGAGGTGAAGACGATGTGAGTCATCACAAGCTAAACGGACATTCCGGACCGTGTTGCTGATCACGTCCAAATGCCAACCTCCGGCCGGAACTTCACGCTTCCACCGAGCCCAGCACCAGCACCTGGATCGCCAGCACCGCGGCGCCGCGGGCCCAGTCGTGAAAGTCGGACACCTTGGTCTCCAGGTCGACCGGGGCGGCCAGCGGATGCCGGTGGGTACGGAGGGTGTCGTCCACCACTTTGCCGGCCACCTCGATCAGACCGACGCCTTCCCCGGCGAGCAGGATCTTCTGCGGCAGCACGAAGTTGGCGATCTGCGCGACCAGGATGCCGAGGGCACGCCCGGCCTCGTCGATGACACGGGCCGGCATCGGCTCCCCGGCGGCGGCGAGGGCGAGGATCTCCTCGTAGGTGTGGTCGCGGCCGGTGGCCGCCCGCACCTGGTAGCGGATGTTGGGGATGGTGAGCAGGGAGACGGCACTGCCGCGTTCACCCTCGGGCGTGAGCGGACCATTGGGGTTGATGATCCAGTGGCGGCCGAAGCCGCGGTCCTCCTCGGCGTAGGGCACACGCTTGCCGCCCAGGACGAGGCCGTAGCCGATGCCGGCGCCGATGGTGAGAACGACGAAGCGGTCGTAGCCGCGTCCGGCGCCGAACCAGGTCTCGGCCTCGACGAGGGCGGCGACGTCGTTCTCGACGATCACGGGAAGCCCGGTGCGCTCCTCGACGAGCGCGGCCAGGGGGACCTCGCGCCAGTTCAGGAACGGTGACTCCCCCACCACGGACCGGTCCCGCACCAGCCCGCCGACGCCGATGCCGATGCCGGCCAGCCGCGGGTGGAGGCGGGTGAGTTCGGCCGTCATCTCGGCCACCAGGTCGGCGACCCGGTCGGGGTCGTGGGTGGTGAGGGGACGGTCGTGGCGGGCGACGATGTCGCTCCGCAGGGTGGTGACAACGCCGTAGACCATGTCCTCGGTGATCTTGAAGCCGAGGAAGGAACGGGACTCCGCGACGACGTCGAGGGGCTGTGAGGGGCGCCCCTGGCGCGCCTCGGCCGGGGAGCCGGCCTCCGGGACCTCGATCAGCAGGCCCGACTCGATCAGCGGTTTGGTCAAACGGGTGAGGCTGCCCGGGGAGAGGTCCAGTCGGCGCGCGAGCTCGGTGCGCGACAACGGGCCGTGGACGAGCACCTCGATCGCCACCGAGCGCTCCCCCGCACTCAGTGGCAGCCAGCTGGCACCTGCGGTCATAGGTCAGACTCCCCCAGAGATTTTTTTCGTCGCAAAAACAACGTGACCACTCTAGGGCGTATCAGGTGTCTCGGAAAAGATGTTGGCACGACCCTTGACGCGTGGATTCTTCCGCCGCAAAAGTAAATGGCCGAGGACGAGCCGCCGCGGACAAGGGAGTCTCCCGATGACCATCGCCTCCAGCAGCCCACCGTCACGTCTGCCCCTGGGCGGCGCCGAGGGCGCACGGACCAAACCGAGGACCGACCGGTCGCGGGCCGGGGAGAACCGGGGTGACGGACGGCTCGCCGCGGTGTTCATCGCGCCGGCCCTGCTGGGCTTCCTGGTCTTCCTGCTGTGGCCGACGCTGCGCGGCATCTATCTGAGCTTCACGCGTTACAACCTGCTCACCCCGCCCGAGTGGGTGGGACTCGACAACTACGTACGCATGGTGAATGACCCGATCTTCTGGGACTCGCTCAAGGTCACCGTCGAGTACGTGCTGATCAACATCGGGGTGCAGACGGTCGCGGCGCTCGCCATCGCCGTCCTGCTGCAGAGGCTGACGCAGTCGGCGCTGCTGCGCGGGATCGTGCTCACGCCGTACCTGATGGCGAACGTCGTCGCCGGCATCGTCTGGCTGTGGATCCTGGACACCCAGCTCGGCATCGGGAACGAGATCATCTCGGGTCTCGGTTTCGACCGCATCCCGTTCCTCGCGGACGACACCTGGGCGATCCCGACGATCGCCCTGATCAATGTGTGGCGGCACGTCGGCTACACCGCGCTGCTGCTGTTCGCCGGTCTCCAGGCCATCCCGAACGACATGTACGAGGCCGCCAAGGTGGACGGCGCGAGCGAGTGGCGGATGTTCTGGCGGATCACCATGCCGCTGCTGCGTCCCGTCCTCGCGGTGGTGCTGATCATGACGGTGATCGGTTCGTTCCAGGTGTTCGACACGGTCGCCGTGACCACCCTGGGCGGACCGGCGAACGCCACCAACGTGCTCCAGTACTACATCTACGGCGCCGCCTTCGGTCGCTTCCAGTTCGGCTACGCCTCGGCGATGTCCGTCGCCCTGCTGGTCGTGCTGAGCGCGATCACCTTCGTCCAGTACCGGCTCACCCGGGCCGGCCAGACCGACCTCGGCTGACGGGGAAGGAGACCCTGACATGGCTGACTTGGCTGCCGTGGCAACCACGACGACCGTACGGCCCACCAGGCGCCGGCCTTCCTTCGGCCGGATCATGGCCTGGGCGGTGATGGCCGCGATCGTGCTCATCACCCTGCTGCCGTTCTACTGGATCCTGCGCACCGCGCTGTCCACCAACACCGCGCTCGCCGCGCACCCCGGCGATCCGCTGCCCGTGGACCTGACGGCCGGTGGCTTCGAGCGGGCCCTGGGTCTGCAGTCCACCAAGGAGGCGATAGCCCAGGGCGGTGCGGGCGGCGGTCTGAAGTTCTGGCGCTACCTGATCAACTCGGTGATCGTGTCCACCCTGATCACCGTCTGCCAGATCTTCTTCTCCGCCATGGCCGCGTACGCCTTCGCGCGCCTCAGGTGGCGCGGCCGGGACAAGATGTTCGGGCTGTTCCTCGCCGGGCTGATGGTGCCAGCGATCTTCACGCTGCTCCCGAACTTCGTGCTCATCAAACAACTCGGCCTGGTGGACACCCTGTTGGGCATCTCGCTGCCGACGATGTTCATGACGCCGTTCGCGGTGTTCTTCCTGCGGCAGTTCTTCATGAACGTGCCCCGCGAGGTCGAGGAGGCGGCCCTGCTCGACGGCGCCGGAAAGATCCGGATCTTCTTCCGGGTGATGCTGCCGATGGCGTCCACCCCCGTCCTCACGCTGGGCGTCCTGACGTACATCACCGCCTGGAACGACTACTTCTGGCCGCTGATGGTGTCCTACAGCGACAGCTCACGCGTGCTCACCGTGGCGCTGGCCATCTTCCGCGCGCAGACGCCGCAGACCGGCTACGACTGGTCCGGCCTGATGGCGGCCACGCTCATCGCCGCGCTGCCCATGGTCGTGCTCTTCGGCATCTTCGCGCGCCGCATCGTCAGTTCCATCAGCTTCACCGGAATCAAGTAAGGGGACCGGCATGCGAATTCGTACGGTCGTGGCGTTGACCGGAGCTTTGGCGCTGTCCCTGACGGCCGGCTGTGCCAAGGGAGGCGGCGCCGGTTCGTCCGCGCACACGGTGTCGTACTGGCTGTGGGACGCCAACCAGCTGCCCGCCTACCAGGCCTGCGCGAAGGGCTTCGAGAAGGAGAACCCGGGACTGAACGTCAAGATCACACAGTTGGGCTGGGACGACTACTGGACCAAGCTCACCGCGAGCTTCATCGCGGGCACCCAGCCGGACGTGTTCACCGACCACATCCAGAAGTTCGGCCAGTTCGCCGACCTCAAGGTGCTGGAGCCGCTCGACGACCTGGGCATCGACGCGTCCGACTACCAGGCCGGGCTCGCCGCCAACTGGACCGGCCAGGACGGGCACCGCTACGGCGCTCCCAAGGACTGGGACACCGTCGCCCTCTTCTACAACCAGAAGATGGCCGGCGATGCCGGGCTCACCGCTCAGGAGCTGAACTCCCTTTCCTGGAACCCGAAGGACGGCGGAACCTTCGAGAAGGCCATCGCCCATCTCACGGTCGACAGGAACGGCAAGCGCGGTGACGAACCGGGCTTCGACCGGCGCCACGTCAAGGTGTACGGCCTCGCGACGGGCGGCGCCGGGGACGGCGACGGCCAGACGACCTGGAGCAACTTCGCCGCCTCCGCGGGCTGGAACTACACCGACAAGAAGCGGTGGGGCACGAAGTACCAGTACGACAGCAAGACCTTCCAGTCCGTCATCAAGTGGTACTTCGGTCTGGCGAAGAAGGGCTACATGGCCCCCCTCACGGACTACAGCGCAGGTGCGAACCCGGCGAACGCGCAGGTGGCCGGGGGCAAGGCGGCGGCAGCCTTCGACGGCGCCTGGATGATCTCGACGTACTACGGCGTCAAGGGACTGAAGGTGGGCACCGCCTTCACCCCTGTGGGTCCCACCGGCAAGCGCGCCACCATGATGAACGGCCTCGCCGACTCCGTCACCAAGAACGCCTCCAACAAGCAGGGCGCGCTGAAGTGGGTGAAGTACCTGTCGTCCGAGGCCTGCCAGAAGACCGTGGGCACCTACGGAATCGTCTTCCCCGCCACGCCCGACAGTACGAAGGCCGCGGTGGCCGCGTACAAGAAGAAGGGCATCGACGTCACGGCCTTCACCAAGCCGGTCGCCGACAAGAAGGACTTCACCACCTTCTCCTTCCCGATCACCAACTACTCGGCGGACGTGTACGCGCTGATGCACCCCGCGATGCAGGACATCTTCGGCAACGGCAAGTCCGTGAGCAGCCTCGATGAGACCACCGACCAGATCAACCTGATTCTCGACCAGTGAATCGACCAGTGAAGGGCACGCCATCCATGACGTTCTCCCTCGGCATCGTGGGCGCCGGACAGTTCTCGGGCCAGTTCGCCAAGCTGTTCCTGGCGCATCCCGGCGTCCGCGACGTCCACGTCACCGACATCCTCCCCGAACGGGCCGAGCAACTGGCCGCCGCCGAAGGCCTGGCGGGCACGTTCCCCTCGTACGAAGCCATGCTGGAGTCGAAGGACATCGACGCGGTCGCGATCTTCACCCAGCGCTGGACCCACGGGCCGCTGGTCGTGCAGGGCCTGAACGCCGGCAAGCACGTCTACTCCGCCGTCCCGATGGCGATCACCGCCGAGGAGATCGCGGCGATCATCGACGCGGTCAAGGCGACCGGACTGACCTACATGATGGGCGAGACCAGCCAGTACAACCCGGCCACCGTGCACGCCCGCAACCAGATCGCCGAGGGCTCCTTCGGGCGGCTGTTCTACGCCGAGGGCGACTACGTCCACGACATGGACCTGGGGTTCTACGAGGCGTACCAGTACAGCGGCGGCGAGAACTGGAAGGCGACCGCCAGCTATCCCCCGCTGCTGTACCCGACCCACGCGATCGGCGGGGTGCTGGGCGCCTGGCAGACGCACGCCGTGAGCGTGTCGGCGATCGGAGTGGTCGACGACCGCGGGGACGGCGTCTTCGACAAGGAGGTCAGCCAGTTCGGCAACGACGTCTCCAACGCGACCGCGCTGTTCGAGGTGGCCGGCGGCGGCTCGTTCCGGACGAACGAGTTCCGCCGGGTCGGCTACCCCTCGCACATCCGGGAGTCCCGTTTCCGGTTCTTCGGGACGGAGGGGAGCATGGAGCAGCTGGCGACGGTGGCGCTGTGGCAGGACAAGAACGGGGTGAAGGACATCAGCGAGCTGCTGGAGCCCAAGCCCACCATGTCCCCGGACGACCCGTCGCTCCAGCACATCGCGCCGGACCTGCGGGCCGCCTTCACCTCCGGGTCGGCGCCGGTGCACGACCGCTCGCGCCTGCCGCGGGAGTTCGACAACCTGCACAACGGCCACGAGGGCAGCCACCACTTCCTGGTCGACGACTTCGTCACCGCGGTGAACACGCGGAGCCTGCCGTCGGTGAACGCGTGGGTGGCCGCCCGCTACACCCTTCCGGGCATCGTCGCGCACGAGTCCGCGCGGCAGGGCGGGGTCAGGCTGGACATACCGGACTTCGGGGACGCGCCCCAGTAGCGGGGCGCGTGCGGGCCGGGCACCTGTCTCAGGTGCCCGGCTTGCGGCCGTACACGAAGACGTCGTCGCCGTTCTTCAGGAGCGACCAGTACTTCTTGGCCGTGGTGGTGGTCATGTTGACGCAGCCGTGCGAGCCCGGCGGGTTCCACATGCTGAGGCCGACCGAGTGGAAGGCCTGGCCGCCGTCGAAGAACTGGCTGTAGGGCATCGGCACGTTGTAGATGCTGGAGACGTGGTCGATGTCCCGCCAGTAGATCTTCTTCAGGCCGGTGCGGGTCTCGTAGCCGTCGCGGCCGGTGCGCACCGGGACGGGGCCGTAGACGAGGGTCCTGCCGTCCTGGATCCAGCTCAGCTGGAGAGTGAGGTTCACGCAGGCGATCCGGCCCTTGTTGACCGGGCACGCACCGTCCTTGTTGGGGTTGTTCCCGACGGCCTTCTGCTTGTTCATCAGGTTCATCACGCCCCAGGTGACGGAGCCCGCGTACCCGGCGTTCGGGGTGATGCCGTGCTTGGTCTGGAAGGCCTGGATGGCCTTGCAGTCGGCGGCGGACTGCCTGCCGTCGACCGGCCGACCGAGGAACTTCTCCACCTGCTTCTGGTACGGCCCGGTCTGCGTGGTGCAGCTCGCGGCCTGCGCGGGCGCGGTGCCCAGCGCGAGCGTCAGCGGCGCCACCAGTCCGGTGACTCCGAGTGCGACGGCACCCCGTCTGCGTATGTTCCTCATGACCATCCCCCTTTATACGATCCTGCGATCTCTCCCAGCTAGACCGGTACCCGGGGGATTCGGTTGTAGCGCCGCCCGTGCTGCGACGAAACGGTGACATTCGGCGCGACCCGCACCGGGCGGGGCGCGGAGGGCCTCACCCGGGCTCGGGAGCTGTCCCGGGCCGTGGGCCCGTCGACGTCGGTGACCAGGACGCGCGCCCCCTCCTCGGCGAACCGCCGGGCGGTGGCCGCGCCGATGCCGCGGGCCGCGCCCGTGATGAGAACCCCGTACCCCTCGAAACGCGTGGTGTCCGTCATGGGGCCGACGGTAGTCCCGCGACGATCACCTGGGCACGGACAAGGCGGACAGGATCGTCACCGGTACCCCGTCGTGTCCGCCGGCTTGCCCGCGTCCTGTACCTCGACCAGGTACCGCCAGGCGTCGGGGCGGCTGCCGTCGAGGTCGGTGAACCCGTACTCCTGGGCGAGGCCGCCGCTGGAGAGGGACGCGCCGTTCCACCGTGCCACGTCGGGATCGGCGGCGAGGGCGGCGACCGCGCGGCCGACGTAGCGCGGTGTCTCGGAGATGGCGAAGTGGGGGACGCTTTCGAGGGCGTCGCCCCAGTTGTCCTCGCGCACCCCGAAATGTTCGAGCATCATCTCGGAGCGCAGCCAGCCCGGGGTGAGCGCCACGGCGGTGGCGCCGCGCGGGCCGAGTTCGTGGCCGAGGGAGAAGGCCATGCGCAGGACGGACGTCTTGGCCAGGTCGTAGAAGAAGTTGACGCGGTAGGTGTCGCGGTTGTAGTCGCTGGTGCCGTCGGTCATCTCGACCACCAGCCCGCCGGGGTGGCGCAGCAGCAGGGGCAGGGCGTGGTGGCTGGTGATCGCGTGTGTCTCGACGGCGAGCCGGAGGATCCTGAGCCCGTTGTCGAGATCGTGCTCCCAGACGGGGGTGTCGAACGCGAAGAGCTTCTCGCCGCCCCAGATGTCGTTGACGAGGATGTCGAGGCGGCCCTGCTCGTCGGCGATGCGGTCGACGAGGGTGCGGACCTGCGCGGGGTCGAGGTGGTCGGTCGGGACGGCGATCCCGTGGCCGCCGGCCTCGGTGACGAGGCCGGCGGTGTCCTCGATGGTCTCGGGGCGGTCGTACTCGGAGCGGCGGGTCCGGGTGGAGCGGCCGGTGACGTAGACGGTCGCGCCCGCCGCGCCGAGTTCCACGGCGATGCCCCGTCCGGCTCCGCGGGTCGCCCCGGCGACCAGTGCGATCTTGCCCTTCAGTGGCTGTGACATGCCCTGCCTCCCGTGTGCCCGGTTGTTGCTTCGAGCATGGAGGGTGATCCGGACAACTCCTGTCGTCTTTTACGGGTTTTACGGGCGTGTTCTACGGTCGTGCTGTACGCGGGGCCGTCCGGCTCCGGTGTCACATCACCCGGTCGTACGCAGCCTCTCGTCCAGGGCGTCGAAGTCCGGGAGGAACCAGATGTGGCCGCCCTGGTTGGTCTCGTGGACGAAGTCGCGCAGGGCGGTGCTCGCGGCCACGTGCCCGGAGATGTCCCCGACGACGGCGAGGCGCAGCCGGTAGGTCACGAACTTCTGCATGACCGCGCCCGCGATCCCCGACCGCAGCCGGAAGAATTCCTCCGCCACTCGTTCCGCGGGTACGGCGACCACTTGCGCGTCCCGTCCGAACGCGTCGCCGATCAGGTCGAGGGCCGCACTCTCGCTGTCGAGGGGCGGGCCGTCGGGGGCGCAGCGCAGGACCCCGACGCCGTGCACGCGTAAGACGGGGTCGGGGGTGGTGGTCTCGGGTCCGTCAGTGGCCACGGGTGATCCATTCGTCCAGGTGCGGGGCCTCCGCGCCGATGGTGGTCGGGTCGCCGTGACCGGTGAGCACCTTGGTCTCGGGCGGGAGGGTGAGCAGGCGCTCACGAATCGAGGTGATGATCGTGGGGAAGTGGGAGTAGGAGCGGCCGGTCGCGCCGGGGCCGCCCTGGAAGAGCGTGTCGCCGGTGAAGACGGTGGACAGGCCCGGTTCGTACAGGCAGACCGCGCCCGGCGCGTGCCCGGGGGTGTGCAGGACCCGCAGGTCGGCGCCGGCCGCCTCGATGACCTGACCGTCCTGGAGCCAGGCGTCGGGGTCGCGGTCGGGGTGGGTCTGCTTCCACAGCGGCAGGTCGTCGGGGTGCAGCCAGATGGTGGCCCCGGTGCGCTCGGCGAGGGCGGGGGCCGCGTCGATGTGGTCGTTGTGGGCGTGGGTGCACACGATCGCGGTGAGCCGGCGGTCGCCGACGGCCTGGACGATGGCGTCGGCGTCATGAGCGGCGTCGATGACGATCGCTTCGTGGTCGTTGCCGACGATCCACACGTTGTTGTCCACGTCCCAGGTGCCGCCGTCGAGGCTGAACTGTCCCGCGGTGACGAGGTGTTCGATGCGGGAGGCCATCACAGCACCACCACCGAACGCAGTACGTCGCCGTGGTGCATCCGCTCGAACGCCTTCTCCACCTCGTCGAGCTGGATGGTCTCGGTGACGAACGCTCCCAGGTCCAGGCGGCCCTGCAGATGCAGGTCGATCAGCATCGGGAAGTCACGGCTCGGCAGGCAGTCGCCGTACCAGGACGACTTCAGCGCCCCGCCCCGGCCGAACACGTCCAGCAGGGGCAGGTCGAGTTTCATCTCCGGGGTGGGCACGCCGACCAGGACGACCGTGCCGGCCAGGTCCCGGGCGTAGAAGGCCTGCTTGTAGGTCTCCGGGCGACCGACCGCCTCGATGACGACGTCCGCCCCGAAGCCGCCCGTCAGCTCCCGGATCGCGTCGACCGGATCGCTCTCGCGGGAGTTGACCGTGTGGGTGGCGCCCATGGTGCGGGCGGTCTCCAGTTTGCGGTCGTCGATGTCCACCGCGATGATCTTCGCCGCGCCCGCCAGGTTCGCCCCGGCGATCGCCGCGTCCCCCACTCCTCCGCAGCCGATCACGGCGACCGTGTCACCGCGGCCGACCTGCCCGGTGTTGATCGCGGCGCCGATGCCGGCCATCACCCCGCAGCCCAGCAGCCCGGCCACCGCGGCCGAGACCGACGGGTCCACCTTGGTGCACTGTCCGGCCGCGACCAGCGTCTTCTCGGCGAACGCCCCGATACCGAGGGCCGGGGAGAGTTCCTGGCCGGTGGCGGCCAGCGTCATCTTCTGGTCGGCGTTGTGGGTGTCGAAGCAGTACCAGGGCCGTCCTCGCAGGCAGGCCCGGCACTTCCCGCAGACCGCCCGCCAGTTGAGGATCACAAAATCGCCGGGGGCGACATCGGTGACCCCGTCCCCGACCGCCTCCACCACACCCGCGGCCTCGTGGCCGAGCAGGAACGGGAAGTCGTCGCTGATGCCGCCCTGCTTGTAGTGCAGATCGGTGTGACACACCCCGCAGGCCTGCACCTGGACCACGGCCTCGCCCGGCCCCGGATCCGGCACGACGATCGTCTCCACCCGCACCGGCTCGTCCTTGCCCGGTGCGATCACGCCGCGTACTTCCTGCGCCATGGTGTCGGCCCCTTCCTCATGTCCGTCCCTGCCCCGACCCTACGCGGGACTGATCGGTAACGGCATGACATCACGAGACGCCGGTCGTCCCGGGACCGGCCGAGCCGTGTCCGATGCCGACGTAGCCTGAGTGCTCCGCCCGCCGCAGGTCACAAGGAGTGCCGTGAGCAACGTCAGCACGGAGGAGGAGTCGCCCACGTGGCGGCTCCTGCTCGGTTACGTACGGCCGCACCGGTGGGCCCTGCTCGCGGGTGCGGTGCTGTCCCTGCTCACGGGCGCCACCGGGCTTCTGTTGCCTTTGATCGCACGGGAGTTGATCGACGACCTCGCGCACGATCGCACCATCACCGGCGCGCTGCTCGCCATGTCGGGCCTGGTGGTCGCCAACACGGCGCTGGGAGCGCTGGGTTCGTACGTGCTGCGGCGCACCGCGGAGTCGGTGGTGCTCGGCGCGCGGCGCGCGCTGTCCTCGTATCTGCTGCGGCTGAGGATAGCGGCCGTGGACCGCACCGAGCCGGGCGACCTGATGGCCCGGATCACCTCGGACACCACCCTGCTGCGGGAGGTGACCACCGACTCGCTCGTGGGCCTGGGCACCGGCGGGCTCACGCTCGTGGCGACGGTGGTGATGATGGGCCTGGTGGACCCGGTGCTGCTCGGGGTCACGCTCGCGGTGATCCTGGCCGCGGGCACCGTCCTCGGCCTGATCGTGCCGCGCATCAACCGGGCCAGCCGGCAGGCGCAGAACGCGGTCGGGGTGATGGGCGCCTCGCTGGAGCGGATCCTGGGCGCGCTGCGCACGGTGAAGGCGTCCGGCGCCGAACACCGGGAGGAACGTACGCTGCACGCGGCCGCCGAGGAGTCGTGGCGGCAGAGCGTGCGCGCCGCCAAGTGGTCGGCCGCGGCGGGCAACACGGCCGGCCTGGCGATGCAGATCGCGTTCATCACGGTGCTCGCGGTCGGCGGGGCCCGGGTCGCGACCGGCGCCATCGATGTGGGCACGCTGGTCGCGTTCCTGCTGTACGTCTTCTACCTCATGTCGCCGATCCAGCAGGTCGTCGGCGCGGTCACCCAGTACCAGACCGGTGCCGCCGCCCTGGCCCGCATCCAGGAGGCCCTGCGGCTGCCCGCCGAACCGGTCTCCCGACCCGCGCCGCTGCCCTCCCCCGGTGCCGAGCCCGCCGCGGTCGCCTTCACCGACGTGCGTTTCCGGTACGCCGACGACCTGCCGTACGTCCACCACGGGGTGACGTTCGCCGTGCCCGCGCAGGGCATGACCGCGTTCGTCGGCCCGTCCGGCGCCGGCAAGACCACCGTCTTCTCGCTCATCGAGCGGTTCTACGACCCCGAGTCCGGGGTGATCACCCTGGACGGCCGGGACCTGACCGACTGGGAACTGGCCCACCTGCGTTCCGCGATCGGGTACGTGGAGCAGGACGCCCCGGTGCTGTCGGGTTCCCTGCGGGACAACCTGCTGCTCGGCCATCCCGACGCCGACCAGGACGCCCTGGCGCGGGTCGTGAAGACGACCCGGCTGGACGGTCTGGTCGCCAAGCTGCCCCACGGTCTGGACACCCTGGTGGGGCACCGCGGCACCAAGCTCTCGGGAGGCGAACGCCAGCGCGTCGCCATCGCCCGCGCCCTGCTGCGCCGCCCCCGGCTGCTGCTCCTGGACGAGGCGACCTCGCAGCTGGACGCGGTGAACGAGGCGGCGCTCCGGGACACGGTGGCGGACGTGGCCCGGACGACCACGGTGCTGGTCGTCGCGCACCGGCTGTCCACGGTGACGATGGCCGACCGGATCGTGGTGATGGACGCGGGCCGGGTGCGCGCGGTGGGCACGCACCGTGAACTGGTGGGCGCGGACCCGCTGTACGCGGAGCTGGCGGCGACGCAGTTCCTGGCGACGAACGACTGAGCGGCGACGCGGGACGACCCACCGGACGACGAACAGGGCCGCCCCGCCTGCGGCAGGCGCTGGGCGGCCCTCGACGGTGCGGGCGGTGGACGGCGGACAGCAGCCCGATGGCCGGGGCGACGAGGCCGGCGAGCTGCCGCGGTGGTCTTCAGCTCATGGACGCGGACGCGGTCTACCGCGGCCAGTGCTGTGAGATCCGCACGACGTCGCTCCGGTGCGCCGCGGGGATGTCGTTCGCGCCGAGCGGGTCGAACCGGGTGAAGGGGCTCAGTTCGCCGGCGTCCGGGGCAGTGGTCTCCGCGGCCTGGACGAGCGGGGCGGCCAGGCCGATGACGCCGACGGCGAGACCGACGGCGGCGGCGATACGTCGAGTTGAGTTCATGCTTTCAGCAACGCCCTCGGTTCCGCGCCGGACACGGGTCGCGCACGCCGCTCACCCGTCGGACCGAGCGTTCGCACCGCGCTTGCCGAGGCGGCCGGGGCGGAGGAGTCTTTGAGGGAGGCACGCAACGGACCGCTCCTCGTCGGGCCGTGGCCTCGAAGGAGGTTCGTCATGGGCACCGAGACAGGCTCCCGCTTCGACACCGACATGCTGCGCCGGGGCATCGAAGGACCGATCGCCCAGACCCTGGTGTCGCTCTACGCGGACGACGCCGAGATGCGGATCGTGGACCGCAACACCCAGCCCAGCCATCCCAAGGTGCTGCACGGCCGGGAGGAGATCGCCCGGATGCTCGACGACGTGTGCAGCCGTGACATGACGCACAAGCTGGAGAACTGTGTCGTGCAGGGCGACCGGGCCGCCTTCAGCGAGTCCTGCGTGTACCCCGACGGGGTACACGTCCTCTCCGAGTCGATGCTGACCCTGCGGGACGGGAAGATCGTCCAGCAGACCATGGTCCAGGCCTGGGACGAGTAGACGAACAGGCGGAGGAGGTTGGGCTCGTCGTGGGCCGTGACTGGCGCCGAGGTGGAGCACCACCGGGCAGCGGCCCGCGGACAACTGCCGTGCGCCTGGGCGATCCCGTCGAATCAGCGCAGGAGTGGATCACGGCAGCTCGGTTTCCGAAGGCCCTCTCCAGGCTCCGGCCGGCGCCGGGCGACCGTCGCGTCCTCGCGGACCCGGAGTCCTGTGCTCCGGCGACAGCCGGGGCGTTCGCCCCCGGGGAGCGGGTTCCGCCGCATACTGGCCGTTGTGCGCGTAGCGATCATGACGGCGGGATCCCGGGCGACGTGGCCCCGTACACCGGACTGGGCCACGGCCTCGCCCGCGCCGGACACGAGGTCACCCTGGTCACCCACGCCCGCTTCGGGCCGCTGGCGGCCGGGGCGGGGTGTGATTCCATCCGTTGCCGGTGGACCCGCGGGCGGAGCTGGAGTCCTCACGCGGGCGGGGGCTCCACCGCAGCGCGGCCGGGGTCGGGAAGCTGGTGCGGGTGGTCGCGATGGCGCCGGCGCCGGCCGGGCGGATGACCGACGACCTCGTGGCAGCCGCCCGCACCAGCGACGCGCTGCTCCTCGCCGCGTCCGTCGGCCCGCTGGGCCACGCCGTGGCCGAGGGGCTGTTCCTGCCGAGTCTGGGGGCTCATCTCCAACCTCTCGCGCCCACCCGGGAGTTCCTGCCGCCGATGCTGGGCGTCGGCTCCTGGGGCGCTCTCGGCAACCGGGTGCCGGGGTGGGGGTGAGTCTCGCGGTCGAGCAGGTCTTCGCCGCCGCCGTCCCGGCGGTACGGCACCGTCTGGGCCTGCCCCGCGTCCGTTCCGCCGCGGCTCTGCGGTCCCCGGGAGCGGCAGGGCCGGCCGGTGTGCCATGGCTTCAGCCCGCTGGTGGTCGTCCGGCCGCGGGACTGGCGGCCGGGCCTGGACGTGACGGGTTACTGGTGGCCGTACGACGCTGACGTCCAGCTCCCGCCGCGGCTGCGGGACTTCCTCGGCGCCGGGCCGGCGCCGGTCTTCGCGGGGCTGGGCAGCGCGACCGTGCCCGACCCGGAGCGGCTGGGCGCCGAGATCGTGCGCGCCCTGCGGGCGGCCGGGCTGCGCGGGGTGGTGCAGCGCGGCTGGGCCGGCCTCACGGCCACCGGCGACGACATGCTGACCATCGACGAGGTTCCCCACTCCGCGCTCTTCCCGCGGATGGCGGCGGTGGTCCATCACGCCGGGGCGGGGACGACCGCGGCCGGTCTGCGGGCCGGGGCGCCCGCGGTGCCGGTGCCGGTCCAGTTCGACGAGGGGTTCTCGGCGGCACGGCTGGTCGGCCTGGGCGTGGCGCCGGCCGCGCCGCCGTTGCGCCGTCTGACCGCCGACGCGCTGAGCTCGGCTCTCGTGCGCGCCACCCGCGACACCGGATGCCGGGAGCGGGCCGAGGCGCTGGGCGCGCGCATCCGCGCCGACGACGGCATCACCCCGGTACGGAAGGCGGGGAACAGCCTCGGGAGCCAGATACTGCCCGCCAAGGCGCGGTGCCAGGGCCCGCGAGCCCGGCCTGATCCATCCGCGAGGCGCCCTGACGGCTGCCATCCCGTAGCCCGGGCGGAACCGGCAGTCCTCGTCAGGCGCCGGGCGGCGGCTCCCACCCCGGGGGCCGCAGGATCCCCAGCAGCTGCCGGACCAGTTCCTCGACGACCTCGTCGAGCGTGGCGTGCACCCACCCGGCGTTCCAGTCGTGGAGCAGTCCATTGACGCTTCCGATGAACGCCGCCGCGGCGAGCCGGTAGTCACGGGGCGCCGCCTCCCCGCGCGCCACGGCGGCCTCGGCCTCCGCGCACACCAGGTCGACCCAGCGGGCGCGGCGGGCCAGACGCTGCTCCTCCAGGCGCGGGCTGACGCCGATGATCTCGACGAAGGTGATGCGGATGCGGCGAGGGTCGCCGGTGACGTTCGCGGCGTACGCGTGGAAGATCGCCGCGACGCGCTCGGCGAGCGGGAGGTTCTCCGCGCCGGCCACGGCGGCCACGACCGCCTGCTCGGCCCAGGCGTTGACCTCGAGGTGGAGAGCGGCCAGGACGTCCTCGAGGGTGCGGAACTCCTCGTAGAACTGGCGCGTGGACAGGCCCGCGGCCTCGCTGAGCGCGGCGACGGTGGTGGCGCGGTAGCCAGGGGTGTCGCCGAAGAGCTGGAGGGCGGCGTCCAGGAAGCGCCGACGCCGCTCGGCCTGCCGCTCCTCGGCCGTCTTGCCGCCGTAACGGCCGGTCGGCGCCCTGAGCCTGCCCGTCACCGCGCCTCCTGTCCCGCCCGACCGTCGGACGCTCCGTTCGAACACTGATTTTGTCGTGTACGCACTCTTGTGGAGAAGGGCCTCCCTTCCTTACTTTGCAGTAAGTTAACTCTGAAACCAAACGTGTTCAGTTCTTCGATGCCATTTTGGCATGCCCATGACGAGCCGCACATGTCCCTGCCCAGCCCCTAGCAGAGGAAGGGAGCAGTCATGCCTGCCATCAGACCCAGGCACCTGTGCTCCGTAGCCGCCGCCCTCGCCCTGACCCTCACCGTTCCCGCTACCGCCACCGCCGCCGCCCCGGACACCTCCGCCGCCCTGCGCGAGGTGATGTTCGTCGGCAACAACTGGGACGGCACCGCCGATGTCATCAAGTCCAGCGGGGACTTCGCGAAGATCGGCCGCGTCAATGTGATCCCCGACAAGACCCAGCGGATGGCGGAGATCAACGCCGACCCGATCCGGTGGATCGCCTTCATGACCGTCCGCAACACCGTCGGCGAGGGCCACGACCAGTTCGCCGACGACATGTACTCCACCCCGGACGGCACCTCGGTGGTCGTCTCGCGCCCGAGCTTCGCCGACGTGGTCTCGATCAACCTGGCCACCGGGGCCGTCAACTGGCGTTTTCCCGTATCGGGTTACCGCGCCGACCACATGGCGGTCTCCCCCGACGGCAAGCGGGTCGCGGTCTCGGCCTCGACCGGCAACACCGTGCACGTCCTGGACATCACCACGGGAAAGCAACTCGGGTCGTTCGCCACGGGCGACAAGCCGCACGAGAACATCTTCACCAGTGACGGCAAGTACATCTGGAACATGGCCATCGGCGACGTGAACACCGCGACCGACGCCCCGTGGCTGGACTGGACGAAGGGCGACCGGCACATCACCGTCGTCGACGCCACGACCTACAAGCAGGTCAAGGTCATCGACATGCGGGAGCGGCTGGACGCGATCGGCCTCACCGACTACTCCGACGCGGTCCGGCCGGCCGTCTTCTCCCCCGACGAGTCCAAGCTGTACTTCCAGGTGTCGTTCTTCAACGGCTTCTTCGAGTACGACATCGCCTCCGACAAGATCACCCGCACGAAGACGCTGCCGAAGAACCCGGCGACCAGCGACGACCGCACCACGATGGTCAACGACTCGCGTCACCACGGCCTCTCGATGAAGCCGGACGGCAGCAAGCTGTGTGTGGCGGGGACGATGGACGACTACGCGACCGTCGTGGACCGCGCCACCCTCAAGGAGGGCCCGCTCGTGCCCGCGTCCAAGCCGTACTGGGCCACGGTGAGCGGTGACGGCAAGAGCTGTGTCGTCTCCGAGAGCGGCGCCGACCAGGTCACCGCCATCGACTTCGCCACCGGGCAGAAGACGGTGTCGGTGCCGGTGGGCGACCATCCGCAGCGCGTGCGTCTCGGGCACGTGGCGGCGGGCTGGACGGGACCGGCCTCCTGAGGCTCACCCCGTCAGCCGTTCGACGGCTTTCACCGCCGCGCCCGCTCCGTCCTCGGTCGCCATGTGCTGTGCGGCGACCGAGGCGGCGCGGGCGTGGCCCTGCTGCCGTACGACCTGTTCCAGCGCGTCGGCGAGCCGTTCGGCGGTGAGGGACCGGAAGGGGATCGGGGCGGTCGCGGCACCGCTCGCGGCCAGTCGCCCCGCCCAGAACGGCTGGTCCGCCGTCACCGGCACCGGCACCGCGGGTACCCCGGCCCGCAGCCCGGCGGCCGTGGTGCCCGCGCCGGCGTGGTGGACCACGGCGGCCACCCTCGGGAACAGCAGCTCGTGCGGTGTGTCCCCGATCGTGAGCACGTCGTCGCCGCCGGCCGCCAGTCCCGCGCTGCCGGTCTGCAGGATCCCGCGCAGTCCGGCCTGCCGCAGCGCCCGTACGGCGATCTCGCTCAGCCGCTCCCCGTGACCGGCGGCCATGCTGCCGAACCCGACGAACACCGGCCGGGGCCCGGCCGCGAGGAAGTCCTCGACCTCGGCGGGCAGTCGACTGCCGGCGGCGACGAACGGCCACCAGGTGCCGACGACGTCGAGCCCCGGCCGCCAGTCGGAGGGACGCGGCACCAGAGCCGTACTGAAGCCGTGCAGGACGGGCCAGTTCGCCCGCTCCTGCCGTCGGCGCATCTCGTGCGGCGCGAGCGGAGGCAGCCGCAGGTCGCGGCGGAGTTCGGTGACCGCCTCCGTGTAGACCCGGTCGGCCATGCGCAGGGCGACACGTCCGGCCGTGCGGTTGCCCGGGCGCCCCAGTGAGCGGGTGCCCGTGACGACGGGCGGGAAGTCGCCGGTGGGCGCGGTGGGTTGGAGGTAGGCGCCGACGGCCGGGACGCCGGTGGCCTCGGCCAGGTGCCAGCCGAGCGGTGCTGTCGTGGTCGACAGGAGCAGCAGGTCCGTTCCCTGGGCCACCGCGTCCGCGAAGCCCCGTCCGAGTTCGGTGACGAACGCGGCCGCCTCCCGCATGAGTTGGCGCTTGTTCGGGGCGCCGCCACCCTGGGTCGGCGGGCGCGAGGGGAGGCCCCGGAACTCCAGTTGCGCCTCCCGCACCAGCGGCGCGAAGGCGTCCGTCGTGGCGACGGCGACCTCGTACCCGGCCCGGCGGAGCTCGGCTCCGAGTCCGGTGTAGGGCGCGATGTCGCCGCGCGAGCCCGCCGCGGCGATCAGGATCCTCATGTCTCCTCCGAGGAGTCGGTGCGGGACGCGTTCGCGTGCACGGCCTTCGCCACGTAGGCGGCGAGGCCGGGTCGTTGTTCCGAGGGCGGCACGACCAGGGCGAAGGCGCGAGGGTCGGTGACGAAGTCGTCCGCGATGCGTCGGTGCATGTCCGGTGAGCAGGTGGTGAACCAGCGGGTGATGTGCCGCCGGTGCTCCTCGGCGAGGTCCATGGCCCGCTCACCGTCGCCGGGTTCCCCGGCGTCGAAGGCGTCGAGCAGCCGTACGCGCCAGGCGGTGGCCTCGCCCATCAGCTGCCGCCAGTCCTCCTTGCTGTGCGCGGCCGCGCGTGCCATCGACTCGCGCTGCCCCTCCGAGTCGGCCCACTTCAGCCGCGCCTCGGTGGCGTAGCTGAGGTCGAAGCTGATCTCGCCGAACACCTCGAAGCGTTCCTGCGGGGTGAGCCTCACCCCGGTCTGCTGGACCTCGATGGCGCGCTCGGCGACCTCGGCGAGCCGCTGGAGCCGGCTGATCTCCTCGGCCAACTGCCGTTGCCTGGCCCGCAGCTGGTCCAGGGCGTTCGCCTGCGGGTCCTTGAGGATGGTGGCGATCTCGTCGAGGGAGAAGCCGAGTTCACGGTAGAAGAGGATCTGCTGGAGCCGGGCCAGGTCGGCCTCGTCGTAGAGCCGGTATCCGGCCCCGCTGCGGGTGCTGGGCGTGAGCAGGCCCGCCTTGTCGTAGTGGTGCAGTGTGCGCACCGTCACTTTGGCGAAGGACGCGACCTGCCTCACCGAGTACCTCATTCACCTGCCCTTTCGTCGAGGTCCAGCCTCAACCCTGACGCAAGGGGAGGGTCAAGCGGTCCCGGGCCGCGCCTTTCGGACCGGCCCGGGGCCGCGGCTCAGCCGGCCCGCTGGGCGGCCCACGCGGACAGCTCGGACCTGGCCGCGGTCAGCAGGGTCGTCGAGGGGGCCGTCGTACCGTTGGTCACCAGCGCGTAGTGCAGGACGCCGGTGTCGGGGGCGCTGAGCAGGAGGCGGCGGCTTCCGGTGCCGCCCGGCTCCGGGGCGGCCGCGATCGGGGTGGTCCGGGTGTAGGCGGGCGGACCGTAGGAGGTGCCCAGGTCGGAGACCACCGTGGTCGTCGCGGTCGGGAAGGACGCCGGGAGGTGCAGTTCGGTGGGCGCCGACGTGCCGTCGGATCGCCACAGCAGCAGGCCGTACTGGCCCGAGCCGACCAGCCGGGAGACGTTCGGGAGGGAGCTCGGCACCGGGTTCCAGGTCAGGGTGGTGGAGCCGTCGCGGGAGCGGTCCTCGTAGGTGAAGCCGACCGTCGTCCCGGCCGTCGCGCTCGGGTAGAGCCGGTCCAGGAGCCGGGCGTCCTGCCGCAGCACGGGCGTTGACGAATCGTCGAGGCGTACGGCCGAGAGGTCCTCGTCGTTCCAGGCGTCACCGGAGGTGAGGACCTTGTCGGGGTTGCCGTTCATCGGTTCGTGGTGGCGGCCGTTGTAGATGTCCCACTGCCACTGCGTACCGGAGAGCACCGAGCCGGAGGAGGCCGGTTTCGACCACCAACTCGACCCGGCCAGACGGGAGTCGAGTGCCTGGTACATCGCCTTGAGGACCGTGGGCGCCTTGTCGGAGACGGTGCCCGCGAGGGGGTGGCCGAACTCGCTGACGATGCCGGCGGTGCCGGTGGCCGCCGCGCGGTCGCGGACCGTGCCGAAGTCGCCCGCGTACTGGCCATCCCCGGCCTTGCCCGGCATGAAGATCCCGGAGATGGCCTTCTGGTCGTAGAAGTGGGTGTTGAAGACGTAGTCCGGGCCGAGCGTACCGGCGTCCAGCAGCCCGCCCTCCTGCTTCTGGAAGCTGATGTTGGCGTTCCAGAAGAGGTTCGGCTCCACGAAGGCGGGCTTGTCCTGCCAACCCGCCGCGTCCATGCGGGCGCGGAACTTCTCGTAGAACGGCCACAGCACGTCGCGCTCCCAGGCGCGGCTGGTCTGCCCGGAGTCGTAGACGCCGGCGTGCGGTTCGTTGTACGGGTCGAAACCGACGACGCCCGTGAACTCGGCGGAGCTCAGGTGCTGTTCGACATACGCCATGGTCTTCTCGGCGGTGGTGAGGAACGCGTCCTGGAGGCCGTACGCGTTGTGCCAGAAGTCGCGCGTCGCCTGCTTCACGGCCTCGTTCTGGGTGATGTTCTGACCCCAGAACAGGCAGATCCCGCAGCTCTCGTCCGGGTAGTTCCCGGCGTCCACGGCCCACTTGGGGGCGCCGTCGCCCGTGTACCAGCTGTCCGGGTCGAACAGGTACCGGGAGTAGAGGTCCTGGTGGAAGTCGGGGTAGACGCGGACGCCGGCGTCGAGGAAGGCACGCATCTGCTCGGTGGCGGCCGACAGATAGGCCGTGTCGACCTGGCCGCGTACGGGTTCGGCGGAGGACCAGGAGAGCAGGAAGCGGACCGCGTTGCCGCCGCCCTGGGCACGCAGGGCGGTCGCGGACTTCTTCGCGTCGGCGACCGAGGCGAAGGGCAGGCCCTTGTTCTCGGCCAGCTTGGTCTCACCGGAGACGTTGTAGCCGCGCAGCACGACCTCGCGGCCCTGGCCGTCGGTGAGGCGGCCGTCCCGCACGGTGACGGGGGTGTCGTCGAACCATAGGGAGCCCGGGAGGGCTTCGGCCGTGGCAGGTCTCACTCCCGCCCCCGTGAGGAACCCGGAGAGGACAACCAGAACAACGAGCAGACGCGCACGTAAATTCGGCATGTCCATTACAGTCCGATGATTTCGGGACACAGTCAACAGCATCTGACTGATGAGTAAGTTTCAGCTTTCCGGCCGAAGTGTCACCCGCCGACGCGACGCGTCACGTTCAGCAGGTACTCCTTCCTGTTCAGCGGGTTGTGGTCGGTGCGCGGTCGATGCGGAGCCGTTCCCCGCCCGACCGGCGCGTAGTGGTCGAACCCGCTCTCCAGTTCACCCTCACCCCGGGTGAGACCCGGAAGTCGCTGTTCCAGTTCATGTACCCGATCAGCCGGCACCACACCCTCCAGTACGCCGGAGTCGTCCCGCGTCTCGGTGGTCTGCGGTACGGCCCGCAGGGCGGCCAGCACCGGGAGCAGGGCGCCGAGGGTGTCCGCGGGCGCCTCGACGCGGAAGCGGTGCATCGGCTCGTACACCGTGGTGCCCGCCCGGCGCAGGGCCTCGATCAGGACCAGCGGGGTCAGTCCGCGGAAGTCGGCGCCGGTGCTGGACATGCTCTTGTCGAAGCCCTGGTGGGCGTGGCTCTGGCGGGGCGAGTAGCCGCTGTGGGTCATGGTGACCGTGCAGTCGGTGACCTGCCAGCCGTGCAGCCCCTGTTGGAGGGTGTCGAGCACGGTGTCCTCGACGGCCTTGAAAAAGGCATACGGCATGGACCCGAGCTCCACCTCCAGCCGGAAGCCGACCCCGGACCCGACCGGGGCGGGATCGACGCGCAGGCCGACGGTCGCCAGGAACGGGTTGGCGTCCTTCTTGTTGAACTCGACCGCCGCGCCCGTCCCGGCCGGCCGCTCGACGCACAGGGGCGTGGTCTTCCGGAAGCCGACGTCGAGCCCGAAGTCGTCGGCGAGGGTGGCCTGCACGACCTCCTTCTGCACCTCTCCGTAGAGGGACACGGAGATCTCCCGCCGGACCTCGTCGTGCCGCAGGTCGATCAGCGGGTCCTGCTCGGCGAGCTGGGTGAGCGCGAGGTGCAGGGCCCGCCGGTCCGTACCCGGGCCGGGGACGACGACCGTTTCGAGAGTCGGCGGGGCGAAGAAGTGGCCGGGTGCCTTGTGGGGTTCACCGAGGGCGTCACCGATCCGGATGTCCGCGAGGCCCCACAGTTTGGCGATCCGGCCCGCCGTCACCGTGTCCCGGCGTACGTCCGTGCCGTGCTCGAAGACGCTGATGGCGGTGATCCGGCCGTCCTCGCGGGCGTCGGCGTCCGGGGCGGCGAAGGGGACGCGGTCGCGGGTGCGCAGCGTGCCGGAGAACATCCGGGCGTACGCGATCTTCTCCCCCGCCGGGCCCCGCTCGACCTTGAACACCGTGCCGGAGACCGGGCCGTCGGGGTCACCACCGGCAGCGGGCAGCATCTCCCTGATCCCCGCGGTCAGTTCGGGCACGCCGGCGCCGGTGGCGGCGGAGCCGAAGTACACGGGGTGCACCAGGGCCTGCCGGGTCCGGGCCGACAGGGCGGCACGCAGCCGGGCGTCGGAGAGGGTGCCGTCGAGGTAGGCGGCCAGCAGGTCGTCGTCCTGGTCGGCGAGGACGTCGAGGGCGGCAGCGCCGAGACCGGCGGTGAAGCGGGCGTCGCGGGCGCCGAGCCCGGTGGTCGTTCCCATCGGTACGACGGCTGCCGTGAGCCGTTCGCAGATCTGCCGCAGCACGCCCTCGTACCGGGCGCCCCCGCGGTCGATTTTGTTGACGAAGACGAGCGTGGGGATGCGCAGGCGTTGCAGCGTCCGCATGAGGACGCGCGTCTGCGCCTGGACACCCTCGACGGCCGACACCACCAGCACGGCCCCGTCGAGAACGCCGAGGACCCGCTCCACCTCGGCGATGAAGTCCGGGTGACCGGGGGTGTCGATGAGGTTGACCGTCACGTCGTCCAGTGCGAAGGAGACGACGGCGGACTTGATGGTGATCCCACGCCGGCGCTCCAGCGCGAGGGTGTCGGTCTGGGTGTTTCCGGCGTCGACGCTGCCGATCTCGTCGATCACGCCGGCCGAGTGCAGCAGCCGCTCGGTCAGGCTTGTCTTACCTGCGTCGACGTGCGCGAGAATTCCGAGGTTGAGCAAGTGCACGAAGCGTCATGTCCTTTGACGTGGGGGGCATTCCTTCCGGGGCGGACATGAACGGTGCGCGCATTGCTGCTCCTGGGGCGTGCGGAAACAAGGTCAGGAGAAGTCCAGCAGCCAGGAGCACTCGACGGCAACGGATTAATGCTCAACCGGTCGGGTGCGGGGCGCTCGCCCCCGGGTCGCGACAGCCGTACGGGACCGGTGCGGGCGTATCCGGCTCGGTGGTCGGTCGCCGCCGAGCTCGTCGCCCTGCGCCGGGGAGGCAGCGGCGGACGGCTGACGGTGGCGGCGGCGGACCGCTGACGGTGGCGGCGCCCCGCTGACGGCGGCGGGACCGCTGACGGTGGCGGCGGACGGCTGGCGGTGGCGGCTGCGGGACCGCTGACGGTGGCGGCGCCCCGCTGACGGCGGCGGGACCGCTGACGGCGGCGGGACCGCTGACGGCGGCGGCGGACCGCTGACGGTGGCGGCGGGACCGATCCATTCGGCCGGCTCCCCGTCCCGGAGGTGATCCGCCGGCCCGCGGGGACGGCGCCGTCGGCCTTCCCGAGCCGTCAGGCGCCGTGCCGTCGATGGTCCTCGACGACCGCCTCCAAGTGGCGCAGCGCCCTCGTCACCCGGGCGGGGTCCGCCTGGAAGTACGGGTCCTCCGGTACCGGCAGCGAACCGGCCACCACCCAGCCGCGGGCGCGTGCCCAGGTCGCGTCGTCGTGGCCGACCGCCTTCCGGAAGACGTCCCGCGCCGGGCCGGGCAGGAACTTCCAGAAGGGCTGCAGGTCCACCGCCGGGTCGGCCACCGCCAGCGTGCCGAAGTCGATGACCGCGCTGAGCCTGCCGTTCACGGTCAGCATGTTCCCGGTGTCGAGGTCGCCGTGGATCCACACCGGCGGGCGGTCCCAGGCGGGGGCGGCGAGGGCCGTCTCCCAGACCTCCGTCACGGCGTCCGTGTCGACGAGGCCGGTCCTGGCCAGCGCCTCGATCTTGGGCCGGACGCGGGCCTCGGCGGCCACGGAGTCCCGTTCGTCGCCCATCGGGACTCCCCGGAAGGCGTTGCTCTACTCGGGGCCGGGCCCGTCCGTGGCGTCGATCGCCTGGAGGGCCGTGATGAACCCGGCGAGTTCGCGGGCGGCCTGGACGGGGTCGGCCAGTGACTCGGTCGTCGCCGTGTCCCCCTCCAGCCACCGGTACACCGACCACGGGTACGGGTAGCCCTCGCCGGGTTCACCCCGGGCGACCGGTTCGGAGACGGGTAGCGGCAGCCGCGGTGCCAGTCGCGGCAGCCAGCGGTGTTCGCGCTCCACCTGTCCCACCCAGTGCGCGTAGCGCGGCAGCCGGACGGACAGGTCGCTGCCGAGTCGGAAGGTGGCGTTGTCCATGCCGGACCGCTCCACCGGGGTGACGGGAAGGTGCGCCCACTGCGGGAACTGGGCGGCCAGCAGACGGCGCACGAGAGGGGCGTCGATCATCACGCCGTCCAGTTCAGTGGGGCGGCACCCCCGGCGTCCAACGAATTACGGGGTGCCGGCCCGATGCCCGGTCGGCGTGGGTACGGCGCGGGCGGCGGAACGGGCCGCCCGTCAGCGGGGCGGCAGCGGGTGCAGGGTGACGTCCGTGAGGCGGCCGTCGGTCACTGTCGCGGTCATGTAGGTGCAGTGGGGCTCGCGACGGCGGTCGGTGGGAGAGCCGGGGTTGAGCAGGCGCAGGCCGGTGGGGGCGGTGGTGTCCCACGGGATGTGGCTGTGCCCGAAGACCAGGACGTCGGTGTCGGGGAAGCGGGCGGCGCAGCGCGTCTCGCGGCCCTGGGCGGGGCCCGTCTCATGGACCACGGCGAAGCGCAGGCCGTCCAGGTCGGCGTACGCGGTCTCGGGCAGGCGGGCGCGCAACGGCGGCCCGTCGTTGTTGCCGTACACGGCGACGAGCCGACGGCTGCGGCTCTCCAGCAGGTCGAGGGTGGCCTCGTCGACCCAGTCCCCGGCGTGGAACACGACGTCCGCCCGCGGGATTTCGGCGAGCAGCGGCGCCGGGAGTTCCTTGGCACGCTTGGGGAGGTGGGTGTCGGTCATCAGCAGCAGACGCACGAGGCCAGCCTAGGGCGAGCGGTCGCGGGTGGTGTGCCCCGCGCCGGGCGCGCCGGCGATGTGGCGCTGCGGGACAGGTGTCCCGGCCGTCCCGTCAGGCGTTGCGGACCCGTGCCGGACGCGCCGCGCAGGAGTTGGCCGCCGTTCCGCCGGCCGGATGCTCGCGCGTAGGGCTCCGGTCCTCTTCGGGGCGTGGGCAGCCGACGGTCATCGTGAGCCAACTCTCCAGCGGGAAGCCCCAGTTGCCGTTTCCCGCTCCAGCTCGGCCGAGCGCCTGGATCCGCCGGGCGAGGACATACGGCCGACCGGGCCACGGCAGCGCGTTGCCGGGGGGCCGGATGGGGAGAACTCCCGTCGCGACGCTAGCATCTGGGCCACGCGCAGCAGCTCATCAGGCACGCGGCGAGAAACCCAAGGGGGCCCTGAGACCGATGCCGGTCAAGGTCAGCGTCATCGTTCCCGTCTACAACCCGGGGATCTACATCGAGGACTGCGTCTCCTCGCTGCTGCGGCAGTCCCTGCCGCCCGACGAGTACGAAATGATCTTCGTCGACGACGGATCCACCGACGCGACACCCGCCCGGCTCGACGCGCTCGCGGCCGAGAACCCCCGGGTCAAGGTGATCCACCAGGAGCCCTCCGGCTGGTCGGGCAAGCCGCGCAACGTCGGCATCGCCGCCTCCGAGGGCGAGTACGTGATGTTCGTCGACAACGACGACTACCTCGGCGACGAGGCACTGGAGCGGATGTACGACTACGGCGTGGCCAACGGCGCCGACGTCGTCATCGGCAAGATGGCCGGCAAGGGCCGTGGCGTGCCGGTGGAGCTGTTCCGCCGCAACCGTCCGCGCGCCAGTGTGGAGAACGCCCCGCTGATCGACAGCCTCACCCCGCACAAGATGTTCCGGCGGGCGTTCCTCGACGACATCGGGCTGCGTTTCCCCGAGGGCCGGCGGCGGCTGGAGGACCACGTCTTCGTCACCGAGGCGTTCCTGCGCGCCGACAACGTGTCGGTGCTCAGCGACTACGTCTGCTACTACCACGTCAAGCGCGAGGACGCGTCCAACGCGGGCTTCCAGCGCTTCGACCCGGTCGGCTACTTCAAGAACCTGCGCGAGGCCCTCGACGTGGTCGACCGGTTCACCGAGCCGGGTGCCCTGCAAGACCGGCTCCACCGGCGGTGGCTGCGGATCGAGATGGTCGAGCGGATGCGCGGCCGGCGTCTGCTGGACGCGCCCGAGGACTACCGCAAGGAACTCTTCGAGGAGATCCGCGAGGTCGTCGTGGAGCGTTTCGGGCCCGGTGTCGCGGCGGGGCTGCCGCTGACCCAGCGGACGATCGCCGGTCTGATCGCCACCGACCGGTTCGACGACGTCGTGGCGTTCGCCCAGTGGGAGGCCTCCATCGCCCTGAGTACCGAGCCCGGAAGCATCCGGTGGGAGGACGGCACACTGAAGATCGATCTGAGTGCCGAGTACCGGATCGGGGGGCAGCCGATGACGTTCCCGGCCGGTCCGGCCGGTGCCGCGCTCGCCGATCCTCCGAAGGACGTGGCGGAGGCGATCGGCCGGGTGGGTGCCGACACCGTGGACCAGTTCGGGAAGGCCACGGCGGACCTGCTGCTGCGCGAACGCACCAGCTCCGCCCAGTACTTCCAGCCCGTGGAGTTCACGCGGGAGATCGTTCCCGTGGAGGGGGGCGAGCAGGTCCGGCTGGTGCTGCGGGCCACGGCCACCGTCGATCCCGCCACCGCGGCGGACGGCACCGCGCCGGACAGCGGACTGTGGGACGCCCGCGTGCGGGTCAGGCTGGGCGGCTGGACCAAGGAGGGCCGGCTGGGGCCGGTCCCCCACAAGGGCCGGGCGGCGGCCTCCGCCGGTGTGGTGGCCGGCCGGGTGGTGCTGCCGTACTGGACCGACCGGGGCCACCTCGCCCTGGACCTCGACCGCGCGGGCCGGCGGCTGGGTCTGTCCGCGCTCGCCCCCGAGGACGTCACCGTCACCGGCGACCGGCTGCGCGCGCCTCTGCCGCTGTACGTGTCCGGCGACACCGAGGCCCTGCTGCGGCTCACCGGCCCCACCCCCACCGACGTACCCGCCACGCTCTCCCCGGACGCGGACGGCTCCGGGGCACGTCTGGAGGCCACGCTGCCCGTCGGTGGCCTCAAGGGCCCGGCCCGGCAGCTCGCGCTGTGCCCGGCGCCCATGGCGGAGGAGCGCCGCTTCTTGACGCTGCCGGTCGCCGTGCGCGCGGGTGCGGGCTCGGTCCAGGTCGTACGTCCGGCGGGCCCCGGCGCTGTACGGCAGCTGGCGCGCACGGTGCGGCGGGTGCTCGGCCGGGTCCGTGCGAAGGCGGCCGCCGTGATCAAGGCACGACGGACCTGACGGCCGGCGGTCCGCCGGAGGTGGCGGCCGGCCTTCGGGCCGGCTCGCCCGTGTGCGGGCGGCAGGAGGCGGTACGCGGACGACGCCCGGCGGCTCGCTGTCCCGGAGCCGGGAAGCGCTCGCCGCACGGCGTCGAGCCGCGGCTGTCGCGCCCGAGCACTCAAGGCGCCCACACGCGCGGAGGCGGAGCCGGTCCGGTCTGCTGTCGCCTCGACCGGACCTGCTCCGCCTCCTACGAGGGCCTGCGCGGCCCGGATCTCAGCGGCTGACGGAGATCTGCTCCAGCGCCTTGCGCAGCGGTTCCCAGCCGCGGGAGCGTCCGACCCCGAGGTTGCGCGCCTTCACCAGCGCGCGCCAGAACGGCGCCTGCACCAGGGTCTCCGGCGTCACCGCCTGCACTCGTTCCAGGATCGCCTCGGGCACCTTCTGCGGGTCGGGCACCTTGAACTCGGCCATGATCTCGTCGTACTTGTCGTGCAGCGTGGTGTTGTCCGGGTCGGCGCCGAAGACGACGAGCTGACCGGTGGGCTGCGTGTCGACCAGGACGGTGACGAGGTCCGGGCGGTAGCGGTTGAGGACCTCCACCACCTTGTAGACGTCACCGGTCCAGGCGCCGGTGTGCCGGTCGCGGGCCGCCTCGTCGATGTTGCGCGGCAGCATGTCGTCGAGGACGATCACGCTTCCCCAGTCCGAGTGCTTCTCCACGTTCATGAAGTCGCGCAGCGCGTACTCGAACAGGTGCATGCCGTCGATGAACGACAGGTCGAGCGTGGTGCGCCGCCAGTAACCGATGGGGCTGCGGCCCTTGCGCAGGTTGCGCACGGGGTGCCGGCCGCCCTTGAGGTGCTGGAGGGGGTTCTCACGGGCGAAGAAGTCGTCACTGGTGGCCTTCACCAGATGGACGTCGCAGCGGATCTCGGTGACCACCTTGAAGGCCGGGTCGATGGCGATACTGGGGACACGGGACAACGTCAGGCTGCGGCCGTCGTTGACGCCGATCTCCAGGTAGTTGCGGTTGGCGCTGACCTTGTGCAGCTCCCGGAGGAACTCATGGCGTTTCACGCGGGCGACTCCTTGCGGATTCGAGGAAGGGCTTCATGCAGGGCAGAACGCCGGTCACGCAGCGGCGGCAGGCCCAGGGACTGCCGGCGGCCGTGCGCGAGGGCGCTGTAGGCGGGTCGGGGCGCGGGCCGGACGAAGGCCACGCCGCCGACCGGGTGCACCCGGTCCGGGTCGGCCTCGAGGAGGAACACCTCGCGGGCCAGGTCGTACCAGGTGGTCTCTCCGGAGCTGGTGGCGTGCGGGACACCACTCACGTCCCGGCCGGTCCGGGGGCCGAGGTCGGGCGATCCGCTCGGCGACGTCGGCGCTCCAGGCCGGCTGCCGCGCTGGTCGTCGACGATGTCCACGGTGTCGCGGCGGGCCTCGGGCTCGGTCATCGTGCGGACGAAGCCGCGGCCGCGGACGCCGTACCGCGACTCCAGCCGGGGATGGCCGAGTTCGAGGTTGTCGAGGGTGCCGGCGCAGGTGGGCTCATCCAGCACGGTGGCGCGGGGCGCGGCGGGCTCCTCGGGCGCGCGGCGGGTGCGGACGTGGGCGGAGCCGGTGAACCCGGCGGCGCCGGTGACGAGGAGGTTCATGAATGGATCTGCACCTTGCTGTGGTCACCGAGGACGAGCCGGTGGGCCCGGGGCACGCTCGGTGCCGGGGTCACCTCGACATGGCGGCCGATCAGGGAGGCCTCGATCCGGCCCACCCCGCGGATCGAGGAGTCCCGCAGCACGATGGAGAACTCCAGCTCGCTGTCGGTGATCCGGCAGTTCTCCGCGACGGAGGTGAAGGGACCGACGTAGGAGTCACTGACCAGGGTGCCGGCGCCGATGACGACGGGGCCGACCACACGCGAGTTGACGATGCGGGCGCCTTCCTCCAGCACGACCCGCCCGATGGTCTCGGACCTCTCGTCGGTCTCGCCGTCGATACGCCGGTCGAGGGTCTCCAGGACCCGCCGGTTGACCTCCAGCATGTCGGTGACGTTGCCGGTGTCCTTCCAGTAGCCCGTGATGACCGTGGAGCGGACGTCGGCGCGGGAGTCGATGAGGTGCTGGAGGGCGTGGGTGATCTCCAGCTCGCCCCGCCAGGACGGCTCGATGGAACGCACCGCCTCGTGGATCCGGGGCGTGAACAGGTAGACGCCGACCAGGGCGAGGTCGCTGCGCGGGCGCTCCGGTTTCTCCTCCAGGCCGATGACCTGTCCCTCGGGGCCGATTTCGGCGACGCCGAAGGAGCGTGGGTCGGCTACCCGGGTGAGGAGGATCTGGGCGTCGGGCCGGTTGCCGCGGAACTCGTCGACGAGGTCGGTGATGCCGCCGACGATGAAGTTGTCGCCCAGGTACATCACGAAGTCGTCGTCGCCGAGGTAGTCCTGGGCGATCAGCACCGCGTGGGCCAGGCCCAGCGGCTGCTCCTGGGGGATGTAGGTGATGTCCAGGCCGAACTTCGACCCGTCCCCGACGGCTTCCTGGATCTCCGCGGCGGTGTCGCCGACGATCATGCCCACGTCGGTGATACCGGCCGCGGCGAGGGATTCGAGGCCGTAGAAGAGGACAGCCCTGTTCGCCACTGGTACGAGTTGTTTGGCCGAGGTGTGGGTGATCGGCCTCAGCCGTGTCCCGGCGCCCCCGGACAGCACGAGTGCCTTCATCTGCTTCACCATAGTCCGTCGCCCCACGTCCAGGGAACGGATCATGGCGAACGGACGGCCCGCCGGTTTACACGCGGCGGCGGAACGGGCGGCCCGCCGGTCGGCACGCTGCGGGGGTCAGTCCTCGCCGCGGAAGATGTTCTGCTCTGTCCCGCCCTGCGCCGTGCGCGGTGTGTTCTTCTCCTCGACCGCCGGCAGGCAGGTCCGCAGGGCGCGCGCGCCGCGCAGGCGGCGGGCCCTCGACCAGCCCGTCTCGGGGCGTCGGACAACGGGGTTCTCACTGATCTGCGCGGTCACGGCCGTTCATCTTCCTTCTGCGTCCCGTCCTGCCGCCGCCCACTCCGGGCCGGGCGGCTCCGTCCTTTCGTGCTGCCCCTCCGGGTCCCCGGAGGCGGTCCGGGCAAACGAGGTGATCCGGGCGCACCCCCTGGGCGTGGCGTGATCCCCCGCCCGGACGGCGGCGGTAGCGTCACCGCGGCCCGCCAGCAGGACGCCGCGGTCCGGGAGCAGGACGACGGCGCACCTGAGCGGGACGACACGGCATCAGGACGAGGCGGCGGCCGAGGAGGACGATGACGGATCTGTCGGAGGGCGATGTCACCGGCCGGCGGCACACCGTCCCCGAGCGCTCGCTCGGCAGAGCGCTGCTGCGCTGGACCTCGACGACCGACCACAAGGTGATCGGCCGGTTGTACATGGTGACGGCCTTCGGGTTCTTCCTGCTGGGCGGCCTGCTGGCGCTGGCCATACGGGCCGAACTGGCCCGTCCGGGACTGCAGTTCGTGAACGAGCACACCTACAACCAGCTCTTCACGATCCACGGCACGATCATGATGTTGCTGTTCGCGACGCCGATGTTCGCCGGTTTCGCGAACGCGGTGATGCCGCTGCAGATCGGCGCTCCGGACGTGGCCTTCCCCCGGCTGAACGCGCTGTCCTACTGGATGTACCTGTTCGGGGGGCTGATGGTCGTGTCCGGGTTCGTGGTGCCGGGCGGTGCGGCGGCGTTCGGCTGGTTCGCCTATGCCCCGCTCAACAGCGCCTACCACTCCCCCGGTGCGGGCGGCGACCTGTGGGTGATGGGTCTGGTGGTGACGGGCGTGTCGACGACACTGGGCGCGGTCAACTTCATCGCCACCGTCATGTGTCTGCGCGCCCCCGGGATGACGATGTTCCGGATGCCGATTTTCACCTGGAATGTACTGTTCACCTCGATCCTGGTGCTGCCCGCGTTCCCGGTGCTGACGGCCGCGCTGCTGGCGCTGGAGGCGGACCGGAAGTTCGGCGCGCACGTCTTCGACGCGGCGAACGGCGGGGCGCTGCTGTGGCAGCACCTGTTCTGGTTCTTCGGTCATCCCGAGGTGTACATCGTGGCCCTGCCGTTCTTCGGGATCGTCACCGAGATCCTGCCGGTGTTCTCCCGCAAGCCGCTGTTCGGCTATCTGCCGCTGATCGGCGCCACGATCGCGATCACCATGCTGTCCGCGGTGGTGTGGGCGCACCACATGTTCGCCACCGGGGCGGTGCTGTTGCCGTTCTTCTCGGTGATGTCGTTCCTGATCGCCGTGCCCACCGGCATCAAGTTCTTCGCGTGGATCGGCACCCTGCGGGGCGGCTCGCTGTCCTTCGAGACACCGATGCTGTGGGCGCTCGGATTCTTGCTGTCGTTCCTGCCGGGCGGGTTGAGCGGGGTGCTCATCGCCTCGCCGCCGCTCGACTTCCACCTCACCGACTCGTACTTCATCGTGGCGCATCTGCATTACGTGCTCTTCGGCACCGTCGTGTTCGCGATGTTCGCCGGGTTCTACTTCTGGTGGCCCAAGTTCACCGGCAGGATGCTCGACGAGCGGCTGGGGAAGCTGCACTTCTGGCTGCTGTTCCCGGCGTTCCATCTGACCTTCCTGGTGCAGCACTGGCTGGGCGAGGAGGGCATGCCCCGCCGCTACGCCGACTACCTGCCCGCCGACGGCTTCACCCTGCTCAACTCGCTGTCGTCGGCGGGGGCGTTCCTGGTCGGGCTGTCCACGCTGCCGTTCCTCTACAACGTGTGGCGCACCGCCCGGTACGCGCCGTTCGTCACCGTCGACGACCCCTGGGGGTACGGGCGCGGCCTGGAGTGGGCGACCGGGTGCCCGCCGCCGCGGCACAACTTCACGGCGCTGCCCAGGGTGCGCTCCGAGGCGCCGGCGTTCGATCTGCACCATCCGGGGATCGTCCGCCGGGCCGAGCGGGAGGGGCTGCGATGAGGACCGAGTCGTTGCTGTTCGGCGGGGTCGCGCTGTTCTTCGCGGGGGTGGCCGCCCTGTACGGCTGGTGGTCCGGGGAGCCGGCCGGTACGGCGGCACTCGTGATCGCGTTCCTGATGGCCGCCGTCATCTCCTTCTTCGGCGCGGTGCAGTACCGGCGCAAGGGGCGGCGCCCGCAGGACCGCGCCGACGCCGAAGTGGCCGACGGGGCGGGACCGTTGGAGTTCTTCCCGCCGGACAGCCGGTGGCCCGTGGTGACCGCGCTGGGGTTCGCGGTCACCGCCCTGGGGGTGGTCTACGGGCTGTGGCTGTTCCTCATCGGCGGCGCGGTGCTGGCTCGGGGTGTTCTGGGGCTGGTGTTCCAGTACGCCGGCCGACAGGACTGAGCGGGGCTCCGGGGCGGTCGGTGCTCAGCGGACGGTGCTCGCCCTCGTAACCTCCCTCCACGGTCTGCCGTACCTCACCGGTCTCCACCCCGTCCACGAGGTGTTCGCGCTCGGCGGCCATCAGGGCGTGGCACAGTCGCCGGGTGAGCAGGAACGCGAGGACCGGGCCCACGACCAGGGCCGTGCGCAGGACCCAGGTCAGGGTGTTCAGCGAGATGCGGAAGGTCTGCGCGACGACGTCGTTGCCGCCGGCCAGCAGCAGGACGCCGTAGAAGGTGATCCCGGCGGCGCCGAGTGCGGTACGCACGGGACGCTCCCTCGGGCGGTCGCACAGGTGCTGCTCCTGCCGGCCCTCGCCGGTCAGGCGCTGTTCGACGAACGGGTGGAGGTACAGGACGAGGAACAGCAGCCCCGGCAGGACGACCGCCGGAAGCAGCACGTTCCACATCAGGGTGTGACCGGCGAGGCTGGTCTCCCACGGCGGTACGAGCCGCAGCGCGCCCTCGAGGAATCCGACGTACCAGTCGGGCTGGGAGCCGGTCGAGGCCAGGTCGGGGCGGTAGGGGCCGTACGCCCACACGGGGTTGATCTGGGCCAGGCCGCCGAGCAGCGCGAGGACGCCGAAGACGATCAGGGAGAGGCCGGTGGAGGACGCGGTGAATTGCGGGAAGAGGGGCTTGCCGACGGCGTTGCGCCGGGTGCGGCCCGGGCCGCCCCACTGGGTGTGCTTGAGGTGGAACACCAGGATCAGGTGCACGGTGACCAGGCCGATCAGTGCTCCCGGCAGCAGCAGGATGTGCAGCGGGTAGAGCCGGGTGACGATCTCCTCGCCCGGGAACTGGGCGCCGAAGACGAACATGCTGATGTAGGTGCCGACGAGGGGAATCGACAGCATGATGCCCTGCGCGATGCGCAGTCCCGTGCCGGACAGCAGGTCGTCGGGGAGGGAGTAGCCCGCGAAGCCTTCGGCGAGCGCCAGCATGAAGAGCGTGAGCCCGATGACCCAGTTGAGCTCCCGGGGCCGGCGGAAGGCACCGGTGAAGAAGATCCGCAGCAGGTGCAGTCCGATCGCGGCGACGAAGACGAGGGCGGCCCAGTGGTGCACCTGCCGCATCAGGAGCCCGCCGCGGATGTCGAAGCTGATGCGGAGGGTGGAGTCGAAGGCCGCGGACATGCGCACACCCCGCAGCGGCACGTACCCGCCCTGGTACACCACCTCACCCATCTCGGGCGCGAAGAAGAAGGTCAGCCAGGTGCCGGTCAGGACGAGGACGAGGAGGCTGTAGAGAGCCAGTTCGCCCAGGAGGAACGACCAGTGGTCGGGGAACGCCTTGCGCAGCAGACGGCCGCCGCCGTCGAGGACGGGCAGGCGGCCGTCCGCCGCGTCGGCGAGCCGTTCCCCCGGCCCCGACCGCTCACGTTCCATCCCCGACCGCCTCCCGCGTCTCGACACCGCGGTGTGTGCCTCCCCCAGGGGAGACGGTGCCGAGTACGGGACGGCCGGGAAGTACCCGAACGGGTGCTGGGCCGGGCCGGCCTCGCTCAGGTGTTGGGCTTGGCCGCGCTGATGTCGCCCAGGGCGGAGTCCGGGTCGCGTTCCATGGCCAGGTCGGCCATGGCGACGATGCCGACGGGGTGGCCGTTCTCCACGACCGGGACACGGCGTACGGCGTGTTCGCGCATGAGCTCGATCGCGCGGTCCACCTCGTCCTCGGGGGTGACGGTGACCAGGTCGTCGCTGCACGCGCCGGAGACGGTGGTCTGCTCGGGGTCGCCGCCCTCGGCGACCGCGCGTACCACGAGGTCGCGGTCGGTGACCAGGCCGCGCAGGTTGTCGCCGTCCACGACCAGGACGGCACCGAGGTCCTGGTCGCGCATGATGCGGGCGACGGCGGTCACGGACGTCTGCGGTTCGACGGTGACCGGGGCGCTGGTCATGATGTCGCTGACGTGCTGGGTCATGACGTGCCTCTCTTCTCGGAGGTGTCTCGGAGTTCTCTCGGCGTTCTCTCGCAGTGCTCTCGCAGTTCTCGGGGTCTCTGAGTTCCTGGGTCTCTGGGTCTCTGGGTGTCTGGGTGTCTGGGAAAATCGAGGTTCTCGGGATCTCTTGGGTCTCGGGAGTTCTCTGGACCTCTGGGGTCTCGGGAGTCCGCGGGACCTGTGGTGGTTCTCGGGGGTTCCGGTCCCCGGGTACCCAGCTGGGCGGGTGGTCGTCACAACTCCTGCACGATCTCGCTCCACACTTGTTTGCCGCCGCTGACGGGCACCGTCCCCCAGGCCGCCGACATCGCCTCGACGAGGAGGATGCCGCGGCCGCCGGTGGCCTCCCAGCCGATACTGGTCGGTTTGACGGGGGTGCGCGGGGAGGAGTCGGCGACGGCGACGCGCAGCCGGTGGTCGATGCGGGTGAGGTCGAGACGGACCCGGCCGTCGGTGTGCACCAGGGCGTTGGTGACGAGTTCGGAGACGACGAGCAGGGCCGTGTCGATGGCGTCGGGCGGGACGCCCCAGGCCCGCAGCGTGCGGCGGGTGAAACGGCGGGCCTGGCTGACGGCCTGCGGAAGGCGCCACACCGTCCAGCTGTCGCGCTGCGGACGCAGGGCCATGCCGTCGTAGCGCAGCAGGAGCAGGGCGACGTCGTCGCTGCGCCGGGCGTTGCCGAGGAGGGCGTCGGCGACGAGATCGAGGTGGGCGGGGTCCAGGACGCCGAGTTCGCGGGCGAAGCCGTCCATGCCCTCGTCGATGTCGGCCTCGACGGTCTCGACCAGGCCGTCCGTGGTCAGGGCGATGACCGTGCCGGGACGCAGCCTCAGCGGACTCATCGGGAAGTCGGACTGCGTCACCACACCGAGCGGCGGTCCGCCGTCCGCCTCGGCGATCTCCGTGCTGCCGTCCGCGTGCCGCAGCACCGGCGGCAGGTGTCCGGCGCGCACGCACCAGGCGGAGCCCTCTTCCAGGTCGACGTCGACATAGGCGCAGGTGGCGAAGAGGTCGGTCTCCAGGTCCGTCAGGAGCCGGTTGGCGCGCGAGACCACCACGTCCGGCGGGTGCCCCTCGACGGCGTAGGCGCGCAGCGCGGTGCGCATCTGGCCCATGAGGGTGGCGGCCGCCGCGCTGTGGCCCTGGACGTCGCCGATGACGAGGGCGACGTGGTGGTCGGGCAGCGGGATCACGTCGTACCAGTCGCCGCCCAGCTCCAGACCGGCCGTGCTCGGCAGGTAGCGGGCGACGGCGACCGCACCGGGCAGCTCGGGCAGGCGGCGGGGCAGCAGCTGGCGCTGGAGCATGCCCACGAGTTCGTGCTCGGCGTCGAAGGCGTGCGCCCGCATCAGGGCCTGCCCGGTGAGGCCGGCGGAGGCGGTGAGGAAGGCGCGTTCGTCGGGGCCGAAGTCGTGGGGTGTGTCCCAGCCGATCAGACAGGCGCCGGCCATACGGCCCGCGGCGGGCAGCGGCAGCGCGGCGAGGCCGCCGGGGCCGACCTCGGCGAGGGCGGGTTCCAGGGCGGTGCCGGCCGGCCAGATCTGAGCGCGGCCCTCCCGCAGGGCGGCGGCGAGCGTGGGCATGGTGCGCACGGGCGCGTCGGGCCACTCCGAGCGCCACTCCAGACGCCACAGCTCCGGCCACGCCTCCGGTTCGGGCGGATCGAGGACGGTGACGACGAGCCGGTCGTTCTCCAGTTCGGCGAGGGCGATCCGGTCCGCCCGGAGCGGGCCGCGCAGCGCCGAGACGACGGCCTGGCTGACGTCCCGGACCGTGCCGGCGACGGCCAGGGCGGCGGCCAGGCGCTGTACCCGGGCCACGTCGGTGACGTCGGAGCGCAGCAGGGAGGCGTCGCCGACCGTGCCCACGAGCCGGGCCGGGTGTCCCTCGCCGCCCGGCAGGAGGCGGCCGTGCAGCCGCAGCCATCGGGGTGGTCCGGAGGGCCGGCGTACCCGGAACTCCAGTTCGCGGTCGCCGATGGACATGTGGTCGGCCTCGACCACGGACATCAGCGAGGGCAGGTCCTCCGGCACGGTCAGTGCGAGCAGGGTCTCGACCTTGCCGTCGAACGCGTCGCGGCTGAGGCCGAACAGCGCCAGGATGCCGTCACCGACCTGCACCCGGCCGCTGTCCATGGCCAGGCTGAAGGCGTCGCCCTCCAGGACCTCGCCCTCGGTCGGCCGGGCGGGCATCCGGCAGGCGACGGCACGGGCGATCAGTTCGAGACAGGCGCGCTCGTCGGGGTCGAAACCGGCGGGCTCCTCGCTCACGGCGAGCAGACAGGCGGGGCCGTCGCCGTCGCCGTCGCCGTTGCCGTTTCCGTGGCCGTTGCCGTTGCCGTTGCCGTTGCCGTCACTGTCGCCTTTGGCGTCGCCGAGGTCCTCGGCGGACGCGGGCAGGGCCGCCAGGAAGAACTCCCCGGACGGTGTCCGCCGCGACTCCGGGCACTCGGCGAGTTCCTCCGGGCCCAGCCACACCGGCCGCCCGGTGCGCAGGGCGTCCGCCGCCGGCGAGCGGCCGGAGCGGGCGTAGCTGTCGTGCAGACCGTAGAGCGTCATGGGTACGCCCACGGACTCGACCAGGCACAGCGGATCGCCACTCTCGCCCTGGGCGTACACGGCTGCGAAGCTCGCCCTGGTGAAGACGAGCGCTTGTTCGAGAATGCGGCGCAGTCGTTCGGGCGAGTCCTGATCGGCCATGACGGTTTTGAGGGCAACTTCGGCACGTGGAGTTCTCGTTCTCCGTCCCGCAGCGCCCTCACTGACCACATTGGCCATTACAGCGCGTATGGGGCACCCGCGCAGCCCCTGTGAGCGTTCCGTGGAGCCCGGCGGGCGGTGCGGGGGGCGTGGAGTCCCTGTGCGTCGCCGCGCGCACCGGACTGGGGCGGTCGGCGAGCCGGCTCATGATCCGCTCGGCGAGCTCCACCGTCTCCTCGGCCACGGCCACGGCCACGCGGCCGGCTTCGTCGAGCCTTCGCCGTGCGCGACGGCCCGGCAAGGGGGAGATTTGATCCCGGAGACCCGTCGCGCGGCCGTGCGAGGAGGTGGTCGGCATGTCCGACGGACAGTCGTCCGCCCAGGCGCCCCTGACGGCCAGGACGCGCGTCGGCCGACCCCTGCTGTCGTTGGCGCTGGCGTCGATGATGGACGACGTCCACGCCCACGCCGGAGCTGTCTATCTGCTGGCGGCCGACGGTTCGGTGCTGGAGATGGCCGTGATGGCGGGGCTGCCCCGGGCGTTCGCGGCGCCCTGGGAACGGGTGGGGCTGAGCGCGCCGGTCCCGGTGGCCGAGGCGGTGCGCGAGCGGCGGCTGGTGTGGGTCGGCGGCGAGCAGGAGATGGCGGCCCGCTATCCGAGGATCGCGGTCGTGCTGCCGTACCCCTTCGCGCTGGCCGCGGTGCCGGTCGCCACCGGGTCCACGGTGTACGGCTCGGTCTTCGTGACCTGGCCGGGCTCGCATCCGCCCGAGCTGTCCGACCGGCAGCGGGACCATCTGACCGCGGCCTGCGACCGGCTGGCGGTACGGCTGGAGCGTGCCGTCGAGGAGAGCGTCCCGCTGCAGGCCGAGCCCGATCTGGTCGGCGGGCCCGCGCTGGGCGGCGCGTCGGGCACGCTCGGCCCGGTGGAGGCGGCGCGGATGGTGGCGCGGCTGCCGTACGGGCTGTGCTCGCTCGATCTGCACGGGCGGATCACCTTCGCCAACACGGCCGCCGTCGAACTGATCGGCGTCCCGAGCGCGGATCTGCTCGGCCGCCAGCTGTGGGCGGCGGTCCCGTGGCTCAACGACCCGGTGTACGAGGACCGTTACCGGGCCGCGCTGCTCAGCCAGCACACCACGTCGTTCGTGGCGCTGCGGCCGCCCGGCGAGTGGCTGTCGTTCCGTCTGTACCCGGGTAGGAACGGGCTGAGCGTGCGGATCAGCCGGGCCCGGGCCGTGACGGAGATGAACCGGTCCGTGCCGCCACCGGGTGACACCTCGCCCCGGCTGGTCACGATCTCCCAGATGCTGAGCCTGGCGGGCGCGCTCACGGAGGCCGCGGGTGTGCAGGACGTGGTGCAGCTGGTCGCGGACGAAGTCGCGCCGGCCGTGGGCAGCCACGCCCTGGTGCTGCTCGGGTCCCGGGCGGGCCGGCTGCACGTGCTGGGGCACCGCGGCTATCCGGACCCGCAGGTCGTGGAGCGGTTCGACGGCCTGCCGATGACCGAGCGGACACCGGGCACGCACGTCCTGACCAGCGGGGTGCCCGGGTTCTTCGAGTCCCGGGAGCAGGTGCAGCGGCTGTATCCGGACCGGCCCGCGCCCCCCGACGGTTTCGCGGCCTGGGCGTATCTTCCGCTGATCGCCTCGGGCCGCCCGGTGGGCATCTGCATGCTGGCGTACGACGAACCGCATCGCTTCCCCGCGGACGAGCGGGCGGTGCTGACGAGCCTGGGCGGGCTGATCGCCCAGGCCTTCGAGAGGGCGATGCTCTACGACGCCAAGCACCGGCTGGCGCACGGTCTGCAGGCGGCCCTGCTGCCGCACTCGCTGCCGCCGCTGCCGGACATCGAGGCGGCCGCGCGCTATCTGCCGGCCACGCAGGGCATGGAGATCGGCGGCGACTTCTACGATCTGGTGCCGACGCAGGGGCTCGCCGCGGCCGTGATCGGGGACGTCCAGGGTCACAACGTGACCGCGGCGGGGCTGATGGGTCAGATCCGTACCGCCGTACGCTGCTACACCACGGTCGGGCAGACGCCCGGAGAGGTCATGCGCAGCACCAACCGGCTGCTGATCGACCTCGGCTCCGATCTGTTCGCCAGCTGTCTGTACCTGCGGCTCGATCCGAGGCGCGGGCGGGCCGTGATGGCCCGTGCGGGGCATCCGCCACCGCTGCTGCGCCGGCCGGACGGCCGGGTACGGGTGCTCGACCTGGCGGGCGGGCCGCTGCTGGGCATCGACGAGGCGGCTGCCTACCCGACGACGGAGGTCGATCTCGCCCCGGGTTCCGTGCTGGTCCTCTACACCGACGGGCTGATCGAGTCGCCCGGCCTCGACATCGAGGACGCCCTCGCCGACCTCGGCCGCCACCTGACCGAGGTCGGCGACCGGCCCCTGGACGACCTGGCCGACGACTTGGTCCGCCACAGCGCGACCACCCTGGAACGGGCCGACGACGTGGCGTTGCTGCTGCTCAGAGCGAGGGAAACGGGCTGACGGGGCGGCTCGGGCGGGGCGCCCCGTCGCGACGCTGGGTGCCCGGCGGCGTCCGCGTCGCAAACAGATCGGTCCGGCCCTCCCGCCGGAGGGCCGGACCGATCATCCGCCGGCCGGAACCCCGTACGACGCCGGGGTCGGGCCGGGGGCTGTGCTGTCGAGAGCGGCTCAGTGGGGGCGAGTCGCTCTCGCCAGCGGCCGGATCCTCAAGGTCCGCAGATCACCGGGTGATGGGGCTCCCGGGGCGGAGATCCGACCCGGCCACCGGCGGACCGTCCGGGCACGTGGCCCGGACCGCCTCGGAGGACCGGATCTCGGAGGACCTGATCTAGGAGGACCTGATCAGTTGGTCGCGGTCAGGCCCGCGCCGTCCTGGGCGCCCGCGCCCGTGTCCTGACCGGTGCCGGACTCCTGACCCGTGCCGGACTCCTGACCCGTGCCGGACTCCTGACCTGTGCCGGCTTCCTGGCCCGCACCGGTCTCGTCACCGGCCCCGGGCTCCTGGCCCGCACCGGCTCCCGCACCGTTGCCGGCCTCCTGACCGGCGCCGGCCTCGTCGCCCGCGCCGGCCTCCTGGCCCGCACCGGCCCCGTCACCGGCGCCGGCCTCTCCGCCACCGGCCTGATCGCCGGCACCGGCCTCGCCACCCGCACCGGCCTCGCCGCCGGCCTGGTCGCCCGCGCCGCCGCCGGCCGCGTCACCCGCGCCGAGGGTCGCGCCGACCGCCTGCAGGGCGGTGGTGACCGGCTGGAAGAACGTCTCGCCACCGGCCGTGCAGTCGCCGCTGCCGCCGGAGGTCAGGCCGATGGCCTGACCCTCCTGGGTGAAGAGCGAGCCGCCGCTGTCGCCCGGCTCGGCGCAGACGTCGGTCTGGATGAGCCCGGTGACGGTGCCCTCGGGGTAGTTGACGGTGGCGTCGAGTCCGAGCACCTGACCGTCGTTGAGACCGGTGGTGCTGCCCATCCGCAGGACCTGCGCACCGACCGTGGCCTCCGCGGCCTCGGTGATCTGGACGGTCTGGCCGCCACCCACGTTGACCTCGCTGGGGGCGACGGTCGCCGGGTCGTCGTACTTCACCAGTGCGAAGTCGCCGTCGCCGGGGAAGGTCGCCTGGTCGACGGTGGCGATCGGCTGGCCGTCCTGCGCGTCCGACCACTGCTCGGCGGCGACACCGCAGTGTCCGGCGGTCAGGAACGCGGGGCTGCCGTCGCCCGCGGTGACGTTGAAGCCGAGGGAGCAGCGGGCGCCGCCGCCGAAGATGGCGTCACCGCCGGAGACGAAGGTCTTGAAGGTGCCGGCCGACTTCTTGATGGTCGCCATGCCGGAGCCGAGCGTCTCGACGGTCGATTCCAGTCTGTCCCACTTGCTGCCGGTGACCGTGCTGTCCGCGGTGACCAGGATCTTGTTCGTCTTCGGGTCGACGGCCCAGGAGGTGCCCGGGATGGTCGCCTTGGCCTTCAGGGTCTGCGCGCCGGCCTCGAGTTCGGTGAGGCTGTTCTCGACCTCGCGGACCTTCGCACCCGCCTTCTTCGCCTGGACGACCACGTTGTTGTTGTCGCCCGATATGACGTTGACGACGAGTTGCTGGCTGTCGGTGTCGTAGTACGAACCGGCGAAGGCGTCACCGAGCAGACCTGCGAGCTGTGAGGCGAGGTCCGAGGCGTCGCCGGCCTTCAGAGTCCTCGGCGCGGCGGCGGCGTCGTTCGAAGCGCCGTCCTGGGACGCGTTGGCGTTGGGGAGCAGAATCGCGGCTGCTCCGAGCGCCACCACGCTGCCCGCCGCTATCGCGGCCTTGCGCTTCGGAATTCGCTTGTGACTCAAACTTCTCGACCTCCTGAGGGACCGGAGTCTGCTGCCTGGTGCGGCAGTTGTTGGGGCGCCTGGATGGCTGGAGGTACGGACGGGGTGCGCGGGGCGTTCAATTCCGTTTCCGCGCGCCGGGCGCACGGTACCGATTCGGCCATGGCTCAACCCGTACGGCCGGGGCGGGGATCAATCCCCCATATGGCGATGACGACCGTCGACATATGGCGATGATGACCGCCGAAGCCGACAAGATCCTCGCCGCACGGCTTCGCCCTCGCGAACCCTCCAACCGGTCCTGATATCGGCAGCGTCGGGGCGGCCATGGGGGTGTCCGCGGCCCGGTGACGACGAATCGGCAGCCGACGTGCTTCGAGCGTGCGGCGGCCGGCGCGGATGTCTTGATCGAAGCGGTTGCCCCCCGTTGGTGGGCGATCGCGGGCTGCGTACGTCCCGCCCACGTCCGGGCCGGCACAGTCGGCAATCGGTCAGTGACCGTCCGTCTCGAACAGCGAGCCGAATCCTCCCTTCAGGGAATCTGCACATCGGCTGCCCAAGGAAGGCACCGTGCGCGGAAGTTCTCCACAGGCCCGAAACGCCCGCCGACCATTGGCGCGGACTGTCGGATTCGCTCCCCGGACCGCAAGGGCTCGTGTGAGCCGATGCCGCCCGCCGTGTGAAGAAGTCGCCATCAACCCGTGCCCACTCCTGCACCAAACGGTACCTCTGAGGCACAAGTGCGCTGGTGAGACGCATGGTTGATTGGAAGCGCGGAGCCGCCGCGTGCTTTGATCCATCGCACCGCAGGGGCCGTCAAGGGCTCTTCGGCAACGGACGCCCCCGGCGCCTGCGGTCGCGGCCGTCCATCTGTCCCCCAGAGGGGGCCGCTCCCCCCTTGTGAAATATCCATATGAAGGGAAGTTCCATCATGAACTCCACCCCCCAGGTTGAGACCGTCGAGATCTCCGACGCCGAGCTCGACAACGTCTCCGGCGGCCTGGCCGTGAACGCCCTTGGCACCGTCACCGGCCTGGTGGACGGCGTTGCCCCGGTTTCCGGTCTGGTCAACACCGGTGTCAGCACCGTCGAGGGTGTCACCGGCCTGAACACCGCCCCGGTCTCGGGCCTGGTCGCCGGTCTCTGACCGCACCTTTTATGACTGAGGAGTCCCGGAGCCGTCCTGCGGTTCCGGGATTCTCGGTTGCCGTAAAAGATCTCTCCCACAGGTGAGGGAAAGTTCCGTGCAGTTCCGCCAACAGGCCCTCGCCAAGCTCCAGTCGCCGGAAGAGCTCGACCTTCCGGTGCGCTTCGCCCGCCCCCAGGGCTGGCTCGCGCTGTCCGTGACGGTGGTCGTCATGGCGGCCGCGTCCGTGTGGGCGGTCACCGGATCGGTGGCCTCCACGGTCAGCGCGCCCGCGATCCTCACGCACGGGCAGGGCAGTTACATTCTGCAGAGCCCCGTGGCCGGGCAGGTCACCGCCGTCGTCGCCGAGCAGGGCGAGCGGCTGCCGGCGAACGCGCCGGTGCTGAAGGTCCGTACGGCCGACGGCGAGACCGTGGTGCGCACGGTCGCCGCGGGCCGGATCACCGGGCTCGCCGCCACCATCGGGCAGATCATCCAGACCGGCGCGAACGTCGCCGCGGTGGAGAAGGTCGCCCGTGCCTCCGATCCCCTGTACGCGACGGTGTACGTGCCCGCCGAGAACGCGGCCACCATTCCCGCGAACGCGTCGGTGGACCTGACCGTGCAGTCGGTGCCGACACAGGAGTACGGCGTGCTGCGCGGCCATGTGAAGACGGTGGACCGTTCCGCCCAGTCGGCGCAGCAGATCGCCGCGTTCCTCGGCGACAGTCAGCTCGGCGAGCAGTTCACCGAGGACGGCAGACCGGTGGCGGTCCTGGTGAAGCTGGACAAGGCGTCCGGCACGAAGAGCGGTTACCGGTGGTCGTCCGCGGACGGGCCGCCGTTCGCCCTCACCTCCATGACGACCGCCACGGGTGCCATCCGGCTGGCCGACCAGCATCCCGTCGACTGGCTGCTGCCGTGAGCGCCGCGCAGGACACCCGCGGCAGGCGCCGTGCCGCGCCGCCCAAGCGCCCGGTCCCCAAGGGGAGGGTGAAGACCGTCCGTACGCCCACCGTGCTCCAGATGGAGGCGGTCGAGTGCGGCGCGGCCTCCCTGGCGATGGTGCTGGGCCACTACGGCAAGCACGTTCCTCTGGAGGAGCTGCGCATCGCCTGCGGTGTGTCCCGGGACGGCTCGCGCGCCAGCAACCTGCTGAAGGCGGCGCGCAGTTACGGCCTGACCGCCAAGGGCATGCAGATGGACACGGCCGCCCTCGCCGAGGTGAAGACACCGGCCGTGCTGTTCTGGGAGTTCAACCACTACGTCGTCTACGACGGCATGGGCCGCCGCTTCGGCCGCCGGGGCGTGTACATCAACGACCCCGGCAAGGGCCGCCGTTTCGTGCCCATGGAGGACTTCGACGGCAGCTTCACCGGTGTCGTGCTGGTGATGGAGCCCGGCGAGGGTTTCGCGCGGGGCGGGCGCAAGCCGGGCGTGCTGGGCGCGATGCCGGCCCGGCTGCGCGGCACCGCGGGCACCATGCCGGCGGCGGTGCTGGCGAGTCTGCTGCTGGTGCTGGTCGGCGCCGCCGTGCCCGCGCTGAGCCGCACCTATATCGACATGTTCCTGATTGGCGGTCAGACCTCCCTGCTCGGCGTGCTGTTCGCGTCGATGGGGGCCAGCGTGCTGCTCACCCTGGTGCTGACCTGGCTGCAGCAGGCGAACCTGCTGCACGGCCGCATCATCTCCTCCACCCTCTCCAGCGCCCGCTTCCTGCGCCATCTGCTGCGGCTGCCGGTCACCTTCTTCTCCCAGCGCAGCCCGGCCGACCTGGTGCAGCGCCTCCAGTCGAACGACCAGGTGGCCGAGACCCTGGCCCGCGACCTGGCGGCGGCGGGCGTCGACGCGGTGGTCGTCGTCCTGTACGCGGTCCTGCTCTACACCTACGACCCGCAGCTGACGTACGTCGGCATCGGCGTGGCCCTGCTGAACGTGGCGGCCATGCGGGTCGTCATCAAGCTGCGCGCCACCCGTACGGCGAAGCTGCGCGCGGACAGCGCCCGGCTCACCAACACCGCCTACACGGGCCTGCAATTGATCGAGACGATGAAGGCGACCGGCGGCGAGGACGGCTACTTCCGCAAGTGGGCCGGGCAGCACGCCACCACGCTGGAGGAGCAGCAGCGGCTCGGTGTGCCGAGCGCCTGGCTGGGCGTGGTCGCGCCGACGCTGGCCTCGCTGAACAGCGCGCTGATCCTGTGGATCGGCGGGATGCGGGCAGTGGAGGGGGGCATCTCGGTCGGTCTGCTGGTCGCCTTCCAGGCGCTCGTCACCCGCTTCACCGCCCCGATCACCCGCCTCAACGGCGTCGCGGGCCGCATCCAGGACTTCGCCGCCGACGTGGCCCGCCTGAAGGACGTGGAGAACTTCCAGGCGGACCCGCTCTACGACCGTCCGGGCGCCGCCGAGTCGACGCGCCGCCTGCACGGTCACGTGGAGCTGGAGAACATCACCTTCGGCTACAACCCGCTGGACAAGCCGCTGCTGACCGGCTTCGACCTGTCCGTCGGCCCGGGACAGCAGGTGGCGCTGGTCGGTGGCTCGGGCAGCGGCAAGTCGACGGTGTCCCGGCTGATCTCGGGCCTGTACACGCCCTGGGAGGGCGTGATCCGCATCGACGGGCAGCGCCTGGACGACATCCCGCGCGGGGCGCTGGCGGCCTCCGTCTCCTTCGTGGACCAGGACGTGTTCCTCTTCGAGGGCACGGTCCGCGACAACGTGGCGCTGTGGGACCCGTCCATCCCGGACGACGCGGTGGTGGACGCCCTGCGGGACGCGGCCCTGTACGACGTGATCGTGCGACGGCCCGGCGGCATCCACAGCAGGGTCGAGCAGGACGGCCGCAACTTCTCCGGCGGCCAGCGCCAACGCCTGGAGATCGCCCGGGCGTTGGTGCGCCGGCCCAGCATCCTGGTGCTGGACGAGGTGACCAGCGCGCTGGACGCGGAGACCGAGCTGGTGGTCATGGACAACCTGCGCAAGCGCGGCTGTGCCTGTGTGGTGATCGCACACCGGCTGAGCACCGTGCGCGACAGCGACGAGATCGTCGTACTCGAACACGGCACGATCGTGGAGCGCGGGCGGCACGAGGAACTGGTGGCGCGCGGTGGCGCGTACGCCCAGCTGGTCAGGGAGCACTGAGATGACGACCGCACACGAGGGAGACCTCGTTCTCGGCGCGCTCGGGTCCATGGGCACGCCCCTCGACTGCGCCGGCTTCACCCGCCTCGACCTCGAAGGACCGCAGGTCCTGTGGCTGGTCGCGGCGGGCGCCCTGGACCTGTTCGCGGTCGACGCCGAGCAGCAGGGCCACTGGCACCACCTCGGCCGGCTGGAGGCGGGCTCGCTGCTGCTCGGGCCGGTCGCCGGTCCCCAGCACACGCTCGTGGCGCGGCCGCTCAGGGACTGTGTGGTGCACCGGATCAATCTGCGCGAGCTGCACCAGCCCGCGAACACCCAGACCTGGTCCTACGACGAGTACGGCAACCCGCAGTACGTACCGCCGACGACGAGCCCGCTGGAGTACGCCCTCGCCCTGGGCGTCGGCCGCAGCCTGTCCATCCTCTTCCAGGCGCCGATGGCCACCGAGCGGGCCGCAGCCCTCACCGACGACGACGTGTTCTGGATGCAGGTGCCGCCGGGCAGCGTGCAGTACGGCTCGGTGTACGGCGCCGAGGCGGCGGCCGACCTGCTGATGGACCCGGCGGTCTGGCAGAGCATGGTCGACCAGCAGTACCGGCTGCTGACCACTCTGGACCGCTGGATCGAGCAGCTGGAGCGGACGCACGAGACGCGGACGGCGGCCGGTATCAAGGCCGGTGAGGCGGTTCGCGCGCAGGCGGACCGGACGCTGCTGGCGTCGATCGGCAAGCGGTCCGGCCGGCACACCACGGCCGCCGACGCGGACGCGAGTTACGCCGCGTGCAAACTGGTCGCCCAGGCGGCCGGTATCCCCCTCTACGAGCCCGCGCAGTCCGGCACCGAGAGCGACCGCCTCGATCCGGTCGAGCGGATCGCGATCGCCTCCCGGGTGCGTACCAGGGTCGTACGCCTCGACGGCCGTTGGTGGCGGGACGACGTCGGCCCGCTGGTGGGCCACCGGGCCCTGTCCGGGGCGCCGGTCGCGCTGCTGTGGCGGCGTGGCGGGTACGTGGCCGTCCATCCGGCGACCGGCCGGGAGACACCGATCGAGAAGGCGAACGCGGAGGAGTTCGAGCCGCGCGCGGTGATGTTCTACCGCCCGCTGCCGGACCGGCCGCTCAGTCCGCTCCGGCTGCTGCGTTTCAGCATGCGCGGCACCGGCGGGGACCTGACGAACCTCCTGATCAGTGGACTGGTGACGGTCGCGATCGGGGCACTGGTGCCGATCGCGACCGGCAAGGTGCTCGGCGAGTACGTCCCGAAGGCGCAGAGCGATCTGATCGTCCAGGCCTGCCTGGCCGTGATGGTCAGCAGTGTGGTGGCGGCCGCCTTCATGCTGCTGCAGAACCTGACCATGCTCCGGCTGGAGGGCCGGATCGAGTCCACGCTCCAGCCCGCCGTGTGGGACCGGCTGCTGCGGCTGCCGACGAAGTTCTTCACCCAGCGCTCCACCGGCGAGCTGGCCAGCGCGGCCATGGGCATCAGCGCGATCCGCCGGATGATGGCGGGCATCGGACCGGTGGTCGCCCAGTCGGTGACCATCGGCGCGATGAACCTGGGGCTGCTGTTCTGGTACAGCGTCCCGATGGCGTTCGCGGCGATCGGCATGCTCGTCGTCATCGCCGCGGTCTTCCTGGGGCTCGGACTGTGGCAGGTGCGCTGGCAGCGGCGCCTGGTGGTGCTCGGCAACAAACTCAACAACCAGGCCTTCCAGACCCTGCGCGGCCTGCCGAAGCTCAGGGTCGCGGCGGCCGAGAACTACGCCTACGCCGCCTGGGCCTCCCAGTTCGCGCGCAGCCGTGAGCTCCAGCAGAAGGCGGGGCGCATCAAGAACCTCACCACGGTGATGGGCGCCGTGTATCTGCCGTTGTGCTCCCTGCTGATGTTCATGCTGCTCGCGGGCCCGGCGCGCGGGACGATGTCGGCGGCCTCCTTCCTCACCTTCAACACGTCGGTGACGATGCTGCTGACCGCCGTCACCCAGCTGACCGGCTCCTTCGTCTCGGCGGTGTCCGCGCTGCCGCTGTTCGAGGAGATCAAGCCGGTCCTGGACGCCACGCCGGAGGTGCGCACGGCGAGCACCCGGCCGGGCCCGTTGACCGGCGCGCTCGAGGCACGCCGTCTGTCGTTCCGCTACTCCGACGACGGCCCCCTGGTCCTGGACGACGTGTCCTTCGCGATCCGCCCGGGCGAGTTCGTCGCGATCGTCGGCCCGAGCGGCTGCGGCAAGTCGACCCTGCTGAGGCTGCTGATCGGCTTCGACAAACCGGTCTCGGGCAGTGTGCTGTACGACGGTCAGGACCTGGCCGCCCTCGACCAGTCCGCCGTACGCCGGCAGTGCGGGGTGGTGCTCCAGCACGCGCAGCCGTTCACCGGCTCCATCCTGGACGTCATCTGCGGCACCGAGCCGTACACGCCGGAGGAGGCGCTGGCGGCGGCCGAGATGGCGGGGCTCGCCGAGGACATCAAGCGGATGCCGATGGGCCTGCACACGATCGTCTCGGGCAGCGGGGCGATCTCCGGCGGGCAGCGCCAGCGCCTGATGATCGCGCAGGCGTTGATCCGCCGCCCTCGCATCCTCTTCTTCGACGAGGCGACCAGCGCCCTCGACAACGAGACGCAGCGCACGGTCATCGAGAGCACCAAGGCTCTCAACGCCACCCGCGTCGTCATCGCGCACCGTCTGTCGACGGTCCTGGACGCCGACCGGGTGATCGTGATGGAGGACGGCAAGGTCGCCCAGCAGGGCCCGCCCGCTCAGCTCCTCGCGGACACCGGGGGCCGGCTGCACGAGCTGGTGCGGCGCCAGATGGCGTGAGCGCTGCCCATCGTCTCGATGTCACAGAAGACTCTGACCGAGAGCGGCAAGGGCGCCGCGGCCGCGGCGCCGGACGCCGCCTCGTCCAGGAAGTGGTGGATCCTCGCGGTCATCGCGGGGGTCGCCGTCTGCAGGGAGACGGCGGCCCCCCTCCGCACTTCCGTTCGAATCGCCACCCAACTGGACTACCTGGTCGAGCAGTTGACTGCCGCCCGGCCTCCCGGAACAGCGGCCGACGTTGGACGATCAGCCGAGTGGGTACTCGTCGGCCATGCGAATCAGCGTGGTGGACGTGGGGTCGAACACGGTCAGACTTGTGGTCGCGGACGCGGAGGACGGTGTACCGCTGCCGGTCCACACCGCCAAGTGGCGCCTGAGGCTGTCCGATCATGTGAAGCCGGGGGGACCGGCGCCGGAAGAGGCCATCGAGCGCCTGGTGCACGCGGTGACGGAGGCGAGCCGGACCGCGACCCGATGGGGCGCGGCGGCCCCGCTGGCCTTCGCCACCGCGGTGGTGCGCAGCGCTTCCAACCGCCAGGAGGTACTGCGCGCCGTCCGGGCGCGGGCCGGGGTCGACCTGTGCACCCTGCCCGGTGAGGTGGAGGCCGAACTCACCTTTCTCGGCGCGCGGCGCTGGATGGGCTGGCGGTCGGGACCGCTCGCCCTGCTGGACATCGGAGGCGGCTCGCTCGAAGTCGCCTTCGGCCGCGGCCGGATGCCGGACTTCGTCGCCTCGCTGCCGCTCGGGGCGGGCCGGCTGACCCACGAGTTCTTCGACGGGCAGGATCCGCCCTCCCCGGAGTCGGTACGGGCGCTGCGCCGCAAGGTCCGCCACCAACTGCGGGACGTGGCGGCACGCATCCGCTGGGAGGGACCGCACACGGCGGTGGCCACCTCACGCACCTTCCAGCAGCTGGGCCGGCTGTGCGGGGCCCCGCCCGGGCGGCACGGCCCGTTCGCGGAACGCCGTCTGCACCGGGACGACCTGCGAGACGCCGTCGTACGGCTCGCCGCCCTGCCCGCCGCCGAGCGCGCCCTGCTGCCCGGCATCTCCGCACCGCGCGCCCGGCAGAGCCTGGCCGGTGCGGTGGTCGGGCACACGGCGATGAAGCTGACCGGGCTCAGAACCCTCACGCTCTGCCCGTGGGCGATCCGCGAGGGCGTGCTGCTGCGTCACATCGAGGACGGCGCTTCCTGGTGGGCGGAGATCACCCGCCACAGCGAGGAGGCGACTCCCCCGGACCCGGTACCCCTGCGCATCGCGACCGCGACGAGCTGAACCGGGAAAACGGGAGGACAACAGCCTCGGCCGAGGCACCGCAATCCGCCCGGGGCATCGGTCGGCGAGACAGCAAGCGAAGTAGGACAGCAAGCGAAGGGAGCCAGCCGTGACCGACACCGGCAACCACGACCGGAGCGACCGGACCCACGAGCCGCCCGAGACCGCGCTCGACGAGGTTCTGCGCGAGATGGAGGACGCCGGCACCCGCACCCGGGACTCCGACGAGCGGCGGCGCCGACGGGGAGAGGCGGGAGAGGCCATCACGCCGAACACGCGTGCCCAGGAGGAGTCCGAGGGCGAGTGATCCGGGAGCGGGCGGTCTGCGAACGAGTGATCCGCGAGCGAATGATCTGAGTGCAGGGCACCTGGGCGGCGCGCCCAGGTGCCCTGCACGCCGCGCTCCGGCCGGTCGTCCCGCCCCCGCCCGGGCGGGTGGCCCGCTTCACTCTGGCGGGTGGCCCGCTTCACTCGGGGTACCCGGCGCCCATGCCACACACGAGTCATGAACCACGGCTGCCGACCGCGCGGGGCCCGGTCTCGGCAGCCGTCGCTCAGTACCTGCGGGGCGCCGGGCCGCTGCCGCGCCCCGAGGAGATCGCGGACGGGTCCGTGTACGGCGATGATCTCCAGCTGGCCCTGTACCTCTGCTACGAGCTGCACTACCGCGGTTTCGCCGATGTGCCCGCGGACCTCGAGTGGGACCCTGACCTGCTGCGCACCCGTGCCGCGCTGGAACACCGCTTTCTTTCCGCCCTGCGCGCGGACACCCCGGTCCACGACAGCGTCGAGGACGCGCTCGCCGAGATCCTGGTGGAACCCGTCGACGGCACCGGCGTCTCCCACCACTTGCGCGACAAGGGCGAACTGTGGCAGCTGCGCGAGTACGCCGCCCAGCGCTCCCTGTACCACCTCAAGGAGGCGGACCCGCACGCCTGGGTGCTGCCGCGGCTGTGGGGCCGGGCCAAGGCGGGGATGGCGGCGGTGGAGTTCGACGAGTACGGCGGCGGGCGTCCCGACCGCGTCCACGCCCGCCTGTTCGCCGATCTGATGACGGACCTGGGCCTGGACACGACGTACGGCCACTACCTGGACGCCGCCTCGGCCGAGGTCCTGGCCACGGTGAACCTGATGTCCCTGTTCGGCCTGCACCGCTCCCTGCGGGGCGCCCTCGTGGGCCACTTCGCGGCGGTGGAGATCACCTCCTCCCCCGGTTCACGCCGGCTGGCCGAGGCGATGCGGCGCACGGGAGCGGGGTCGGCCGCCGAGTTCTTCTACGACGAGCACGTCGAGGCCGACGCGGTCCACGAGCAGGTCGTACGCCATGACGTCATCGGCGGTCTGCTGGAAGAGGAACCGCAGCTCGCGCCGGACGTCGCCTTCGGCATCGACGCCACGGGACTGGTCGAGGACCGTTTCGCCGCGCGGCTGCTCGCCGACTGGAACGCGGGCCGGTCGTCCCTGCGTACCCCGCTGCCTTCCGAAATCTCCGGTATCTCCTGACTACGCACGGGTACTCGACGAAGGTGAATCCACTGGTGCTGCCACTGATCATGCCGGGTGTCTACACACCGCAGGAGGACACCGCCCTGCTGGCCGGTGCCCTGTCCGAAGAGCCGCTCCCACCGGGCGCGGACGTCCTCGACGTGGGTACCGGGAGCGGAGCGCTGGCCATCGAGGCCGCCCGCCGCGGCACCCGGGTGACCGCGGTGGACGTGTCCTGGCGTGCGGTGTGCACCGCGCGCCTCAACGCCTGGTTGGCGGGAGTACCCGTCCACATCCGGCGCGGGAACCTGTTCACGCCCGTACGGGACCGGTCCTTCGACCTCATCCTCACCAACCCGCCGTATGTGCCCGCCCCGGCGGGCGTCCGGCCACGCGGCCCGGCCCGGGCCTGGGACGCGGGCCATGACGGGCGGTTCGTACTGGACCGGATCTGCCGGGAGGCGCCCACGCTGCTCAGGCCCGGAGGGGTCCTGCTGATGGTGCACTCCGCGCTGAGCGACCCGGACCGGACGCTGGATCATCTGCGCACGGCCGGGCTGAAGGCCTCTGTGACCCGTCGGAGCCGCATCGCGTTCGGTCCGGTGCTGCGGGGGCGGGCGGACTGGCTGCGGCAGCGCGGGCTGTTGTCCCCCGCCGACGAGAAGGAAGAGCTGGTGGTCGTCCGTGCCGAACTCCCCGTCTGACCCGCCCCGCCGGATCACGGTGCAGCGCCGGGGACCCCTGCTGGTGGAGGGCCCGGTGGAAGTGGAACTGGAGGACGGCAGCACGGTGTCCTCGGACCGCTTCCGCGTGGCCTTGTGCACCTGCCGCCGCAGCCGCCGCTATCCGTGGTGCGACACCAGCCACCGCGACCGCGCCTGAGCCCGGCCGACCGCTCCAGCCACGGCACTTCGGCCTTGTGCGCACCAATGCCCGAAGAATGTCAAGCAAGTTGACGAAATTTCACCGGGTCGAGTGAACAAGATCTTACGGGCGCCCTCCGCAGGGATGCTCCCGACTCCGGCGGGGTAACTACCGAGATCAAATGCGCCCCCTGCCGAGGTGGAGCGGACATGACCCCGGACGCCGACGACCGCACCTTCCAGCCACCCGCGGCCAACCCTCATGCCCGCACCCACAGGAACGGCGTCTTCACGGTGGTCGAGGTGGTGGGCGAGATCGATCTGGCCACCGCCGGTCTCGTCGCGGAGCACCTCGACGCGGCGACCGCGGGCCTGGAACCGGACGTCCTGGTGGACCTGCGCGGCGTCGACTTCCTCGACTGCTCGGGCCTGCGGGTGCTGTGCCGCGCCGACAACCGGGCCAGGGAACGCGGCGGCCGGCTCCGCGTCGTCCTCGACGAGCCACGGCTGCGCCGGCTGCTGCGCGCCACGGGCCTGTGGGACCGCTTCCCCCCACTGTCCGCGATACCGCAGGAACCGGACCGATCAGACCGACTGGGGCTTCCAGGGGGTGAGCCGGCCTGACCCGACACACGCGGAGCCGGAGCGCTACGGGGCGACCCGACACACGCGGAGCCGGAGCGCTACAGGGCGACCCGACACACGCGGAGCCGGAGCGCTACGGGGCGACCCGACACACGCGGAGTCGGAGCGCTACGGGGCGACCGGACGCACCCGGGTCCCTACGGGGCAGCGCGGCACCCGGCGACTTCCGGCGTGCCCCAGGGGGTCGGCGGACGGCCCCACTCCGTCCGCCGACCCCGGGTGCGGGATCGCATGTCCCCGTGCCACGGGCCGGCACTCCCCACCTGCGGGCCCCTTGGGAGGGTCACGAGGACCCTGCGATCCCGGTCCTTCAGAACGCGAAGAGGCTGCTGCTCCGGGCGCTCTTCACGCACTCGTTGGGAAAGGTGTGCTCGTAGGACACGCGCCGCCCCTGCCAGACTCCGTCGACCGTGACGACCACAGGGTCGTACTCCTTGGTGCACTGGACGCCGTCCCTCGTCGCCAGGGCGTCGAAGTCGCCGCCCGCGGAACGAAGTTCGGCGCACGCGGGCGCGGCTGCCGGGTGGGTGCCGGAGGCGGTCGGGGCGCAGGTCAGGGTGACCGCGCGGGCCGGAGTGGCGAGGGCCGCGCTCTCGCCGTGGCCCACGGTGAGCACCAGGGCCGAGGGCGCGTAGAGCGAGTTCGGGGCGGTGGGCTGGTCGGCGAGCGCGGCTCCGGTGAGGGGGCCGCAGACGGCGGTGGCCGCCAGGCCGAGGGTCGCTGCCCAGCGCGCGGTGTTCCGCATTGTGTGCATCCTTCCGCTCGATTCGAGGGTGTACCGCGGACCGGCTCGATCGGTGCCGACCGCGGCGAGCGCGAGTCTGCCGAGTCCGCCGCCGGAATTCACCTCGGACCCACGGGTTTCAGTAACCTTGCGTATTGAATCAGTGGCGTGAAGTCACGGAATTCGAACGTTCCAACCGCCGAAGAAAGCGGTTCATGATCGCCGGATCGGACCGCATGGCCGGATTCCCCCGCTTCGGCAATAGGCCTGAAACATTCCGCTTCAGCTGTGAGCACACCTCACCGCAGCCCCTTGCGTTCCCGGAGGTGCGGGGTAATGGTGATTACATGATTACTACAGAGCAGCGAGAGAAGCTGCGCGGCTGGTTCGCCGGTCGCTTGCCCGACGACCTGTTCGACGCACTGCTCGAGGTCACGGTGGACCGCGAGGAGATCACCGTGATCGGCCGTGTCCCCGGGCCCCGGTTGACCGAGGACGCGTCGGACGCCGAGCGGAAGTCGGCCGTGCAGGGCCGGATCCAGGAGTTCCGGGAGCGGACCCGGGACGCCCGGATCGCGGTGGCGCGCGACGCGGAGCACCGGTTCGGCCGGAAGGTCTCGTGGGGTGTGGAGTGCGACGGCGAGCGGGTCCTGTTCACCCATGTCGCGGCGCCCGTGATGACCCGGCTGCGGCAGCCGGAGCGGCAGGTGCTGGACACCCTGATCGCCGGCGGTGTCGCCCGCAGCCGCAGTGACGCGCTCGCTTGGTGCGTGCGCCTGGTCCAGCGTCACACCGACGACTGGCTGGCCGAACTGCGGGAGTCCCTGGAACACGTCGAGCGAGTACGGGCGCAGGGCCCCGACGCCGAGCCGGAGGAGACACCCACGGACGAGGCCTGAGGGAGGATTCGCGGATCGGTGAGTCTCACGAGCGCGGGTCGGCGTGGGACGAGACGGCGGCCGGGCTGAGCGCGCTCGGGCACGACGTCCGCACTCCTCGGTGGTCAACCCCTGACCGACCACGATCGGTCCGGCCGACCTCATGGACTCCTGAGCTCACCCGGGGCCGGTCAGCGCTCCTAGACCCGGTCCGACAGCCTCATGGCCGGCGCCGACGGCTTCCGCGTGCCGGTGACCGACAACGAACCCGGGGTCGCCGTCGACGCCGGGTCGGTCAGCCAGCTCTGCTCGTCGGAGCCGTCGCGGACCTTGACGACGATGTCGGCGCCCGCGTCGTCGCTGCTGGACGCGAGCGCCAGCTGACCGTCCCAGCGGGGCAGGAACTCGCCCCGGACGGTGAGGTCGTAGCGCACGTCGTCACCCCGCTTGTCCTTCTCGGCGGCGCAGGTACCGAGGACCACCACACCGGCGTCCAGGTGCGAGTCCAGGCACAGATCGGGGTCGGCCACGCTGCGCAGCAGCCCGTCGGTCTCGTACGACCACTGCTGGGTCGGCGCGGCCGAGCACGCCGCCAGCTGTGTCCCGGCCCCCTTCCGCGCCTCGCCCTTGATGTCGAGGCACAGGTCGGCGTCGGCGTCGCGGAGCCTGGTCCGGCCGGGCGCTGCGGGAAGTCGGGCGGTGCCGGAGGACGCCGTCGGCGGGGACGGGGAGCCGGTTCCCGGTGCCGCGCCGAGGCCGCCGTTCGCACTGGTGGAGGCGGCCGGGTCGACGCCGTCGTCGCCGGACCACAGGCCGGTGACGAGCACCGTCGCGAGCAGTCCGGCGGAGGCGAGCCCCACTCCGGTGAGCAACGTCCGTGAGGAGCGCAGGCCGCCGGGGATCCGACGGTGGGGCGCGGGCACACCCGGGGTAGCGGGCACACCCGAGGTTCCGGGCACACCAGCTGTTCCGGGCACGCCCCGCGCTCCGGGCACGCCCGCCGTTCCAGGCTCACCCGGTGTTCCGGTCTCACCCTGCCCGCCGAACGCACCCGGCGCCCCGGTCCGACCCGACGTGTCGGAGCCACCCGGTGCGCCCTGAACGCCGCGGATCCCGGGAAGCCGACGGCGTCGGCGGTGGCCGCCGTGCCGGGCGGAGTCGGGGGTGGGGGCTTCGGGCCGGTCGCGGCCCGGCCGGGTGTCGAGGTAGCGGCGGGCGCCCCAGCCGAGTACCGCCTCGGCGATCAGGACTCCCAACCCGCCCTCGAAATGGCCCAGTTGTTCGGCGGCGTTTCGGCAGTAACGGCACTGCGCCAGATGGTGCCGGACATCCGGCAGCAGGGCTCCGCCGCGGCGAATCGGAACGTCCAGGAGCCGGTTGTAGAAGCGGCAATCCTTGGTCGGCGCGAGTTCCCGATGGGCATGTACACACCCTTTTCGGAATTTTTCATGCGCCTGTTCGAGTGCGGCGGACGCGGTGTTGAGGTCCATGCCCAGAAGAGCGGCCGGGACGGATAGTGGCTCCGCCTCGACCTCCACATGCCAGAGCAAACAGCGGGAGAGGCCGGGAAGTGCATGGAATGACCGCTCGGCGAGCTTGCGGTTTTCCGGTGTCATGGACTTGGCCGTGCGCATACCGCGGCCGCCCGCGGGTTTACCGAGATCCGGCAGAACACCGGATATCCGCTCCTCGTGAGCCCACTGACGGACCGTGTCCCGCACGGCCAGCAACAGTCGGGGGCGCAGCGCCACGGCCGTCTCGCCGAGGGCCACCCGGTCGAGGACCTGATGGAAGGCGGCCGTGCCGACCATGGAGGCGGTGTCCGCCGGGGAGGCGAGGCAGATCGCCGCGTATGCGTGGACGGACGACCAGTGCCGGGCCATCAGCAGGGCGACGGCATGGGTGACCTCTCGGTCCGGGCGGCCTCTGAGGGCGGCGCCGAGGCTCTCGTCGGATTCTTCGGGAGCCGCGCCGGGCGGGGGGTAAGGAGGGCGAGGGGGGTGGGGGGTGGACACTGAGCGGATTCCTTCCCACGCGCATGGGGGACACAGAAGTTCTGGTCGCCGAAAAGGGGCCCGAAGAGGGCGGCACCTTGGGGCGCGGGCGCGGGGAGCGTGAATTCACCACCGTCCATCCGCCCCGGTTCCCCGCGAGACGCATATGGTCCGGCCCTAACACCCCCCACACCGGTAGTTCACCCTTGCACAAGTCACTCATGACCAACAAGGCACTTGAGCAACCTCCACATCATTGAAAGAAAGTCAGATACGGCGGCAACTCATCTGGCCCGCACGAATTTTCGGGACGCCCGGCCCGCACCGGGACGCCCGGCCCGCACCGGGACGCCCGGCCGCAGCCGGGTCGCCGGCCGGCGCCGCGCGAGCGCCCCGTGTGAAACACACGCACGCGCCGGAGCCCCGCGCACGCTCCCGCCGCAGGACCCCGCGTAGTGCACTGGGGGTCGGCCTTTCCTCGGAGGCCCCGCGCAGGATGGCGGCTCTGCTGCGCGACGACGGCCGCCGACCCCGTTCCTCCCGCCCTCGGTCGGCGGCCCCGAGGACGGATCGGCAGGTCTCCCGGAGCGGATCAGATCTGCCAGGAGCGCAGCCGGTCCGCGGCGCCGTACACGTCGGTCTTGCCGGAGATCAGGTCCCGGGCGAGGTCGACGAGAGCACCGTAGGGCGGGTCGATGCCCACGCCGCTGACGAACATGTAGGCCACGGCCGTCGCGCAGGCGAAGCGGGCGTTGGCCGAGGGCAGGGGCTTGAGCAGGGCGAGGGTGTGCAGCAGGGCCGCGGCCCGCCAGGCGGGGTCGGAGTCCACACCGAGGCGGGGCGGGTCGACGCGGTGCCGGGCGACGGCGGCCACCAGCGCGGAGAAGTCGTTGACGGTGGGCTGGTCCGGCAGGACCTCTTCGTGACGCTGGAGCAGCCAGGGCACGTCGATGTGGACGACGGGGGCCATCGGTCAGGCGACCCGTCCCCGGCCCCGGAGGTGTGGTTCGTCTTCGGGGAAGGCCGCCGCGAACTCGTCGGCGTGCGAGGCGAAAAAGCGGCGGAAGGCCTCGGCGCCCTCCTGCAGGGCCCGGTGCCGGGCGATGTCGGCCGCCGCGGCCTCGCGCACGAGGGCCTTCATCGACGTACCGCGCTCCTTGGCGATCTGCCGCAGGTCCTCCAGCTCGCGGTCGCTGAATTCCACGTTCAATGCAGGCATGGCACCACGGTACCGCTCGGGTACTCACTCGTAAATACCCCCAGGTCACGGCAGGGATTCAGCGGTACCGAGGGGTCGGCAACACCGTGTCCGATTCCCGCCGGACACCCGGCTCGGCGGGCGGCAGACTCGCCATCGAGAACACCGCACGCACAGACCGCTCAGGACGACCAGGAGGGGCGGACCATGACCCTCACCACCGACCGTGCCGTACGACGTGTCGCTGACACCGACTGGGCAGCGCTCACCGAGGAGTTGGACGTACACGGCTGCGCGCCGACGGCCCGGCTGCTGACCCCCGCCGAGTGCCGCGGTCTGGCGGCGCTGTACGAGAAGCCGGAGCTGTTCCGGACCACCGTCGACATGGCGCGGCACCGCTTCGGCTCCGGGCAGTACCGCTACTTCACCCACGAGCTGCCGGACGCGGTCGCCGCCCTGCGCGCGGCCCTGTATCCCCGGCTGCTGCCGGTCGCCCGGGACTGGGCGGCCCGGCTCGGCCGGCCGGCGCCGTGGCCGGACACCCTCGACGAGTGGCTGGAGCGCTGTCACGCGGCCGGGCAGGACCGTTCGGCACAGATCCTCCTGCGGTACGGAGAGGGCGACTGGAACGCCCTGCACCGTGACGTGTTCGGGGAGATGGTCTTCCCCCTCCAGGTGGTCGTCGGTCTCGACGCGTACGGCACCGACTACACCGGCGGCGAGTTCCTGATGCTGGAGCAGCGTCCCCGCGCCCAGTCCCGCGGCACCGCGACCGCACTCCGCCAGGGCCACGGCCTGGTCTTCACGACGCGGGACCACCCGGTGCGCACCCGGCGCGGTTGGTCGGCGGGGCCGATGCGGCACGGGGTGAGCGTGGTGCGTTCCGGGAGTCGGCACGCACTGGGGATCGTCTTCCACGACGCGTCCTAGAACCACCTGGGTGAGACGTGGGTCACATTCCGCCGGGCTGATGTCACACGCCGACCCACGCCGGCCGTCGCAGAGGTGAGCGCGCCGCTGGGGAGGCCCTATGTCCGAGCACACCGTCACCGACACCGGCACCGACGGGCTCGCCCCGCCTGCACCGGCAGGAGCCGGGACAGGCAAGGGCGAGCGGGTGGCCGACTGGCTGGACGGCCGGCTCGGCATCCACACCCTCGGCAGGCGGTATCTGCGCAAGGTCTTCCCGGACCACTGGTCCTTCCTCCTCGGCGAGATCTGCCTGTACAGCTTCGTCGTGCTGATCCTCACCGGCGTGTGGCTGACGCTGTTCTTCCACCCGTCGATGAACGAGGTGACGTACCACGGCAGTTACGTCCCCCTGAACGGCGTGCGCATGTCCGAGGCGTACGCCTCGACGCTGGACATCAGCTTCGACGTGCGTGGCGGGCTGCTGATCCGGCAGCTCCACCACTGGTCGGCGCTGATCTTCGTCGCCGGGATGCTGACGCACATGATGCGGCACTTCTTCACCGGGTCGTTCCGCAAGCCTCGGGAGGTCAACTGGTTGTTCGGCTGGTCGCTGCTGTTCCTCGGCCTGTTCGAGGGCCTGTTCGGCTACTCGCTGCCGGACGACCTGCTGTCGGGCACGGGCCTCAGGTTCGTGGACGGCGCCCTGCTGTCGGTGCCGATCGTGGGGACGTATCTGTCGATGTTCCTGTTCGGCGGCGAGTTCCCCGGTCACGACATCGTGGCTCGCTTCTACTCGCTGCACGTCCTGGTGATCCCGGGCATCATGGCCGCCCTCGTGGTGGCTCATCTGCTGCTGGTCGTCCACCACAAGCACACCCAGTTCGCGGGGCCCGGACGCAGCGAACGCAACGTCGTCGGCGCCCCGTTCCTCCCGGTGTACCTGGCGAAGGCGGGCGGGTTCTTCTTCCTCGTCTTCGGGACGCTCACCGTGATCGCGGCCGTGGCGTCGATCAACCCGGTCTGGCAGTACGGCCCCTTCCGCTCCGACCAGGTCTCCACGGGGGCCCAGCCCGACTGGTATCTGGGCTTCGCGGAGGGCCTGGTCCGGGTCATGCCGGGTTGGGAGATCACCCTGTGGGGTCACACGCTGGTCCTCGGCGTGCTGATACCGATCGTCGTCTTCCCGCTCCTCCTGCTCTTCATCGGCGTCCATCCGTTCCTGGAGGCCCGCATCACGGGTGACCGGCGCGAGCACCACCTGCTGGACCGCCCGCGCAACCGGCCCGTGCGCACGGCGATCGGCGCGGCCTGGATCAGCGTCTATCTGCTGCTGCTGGCGGGCGGCGGCAACGACATCGTGGCGACGCGTCTGCATCTGTCGATCAACACGGTGACGTGGACGGTCCGGATCGCCGTGTTCGTCGTCCCGGCGGTCGTCTTCGTCGTCACCCGCCGCATCTGTCTCGGGCTCCAACTCCGGGACAAAGAGCTGGTGTTGCACGGTCGGGAGACCGGCGTGATCAAGCGGCTGCCGCACGGTGAGTACATCGAGGTGCACCAGCCGCTCGATCAGGCCCGGCTCCACACGCTCACCGCGCACGAGCGGCCCGGGGAGCTGGTGGAGCACACGCGCGTCAGCCTTGATCCGCCACGAAGGACGCCATCCGGGTCAGGGCCGAGTTCCAGTTGATGGTGTGCTCGTTGGTCGACCAGGACTGGATGTCGTCGATGTAGCAGAACTGGCCGACGCAGCCCTGGAGTTTGCTCTGTGCGTAGGGGTCCTGGATGGACGAGTTCGGCCCGCCCGCGAGGGTTCCCTCGGGCGGGTTCGGCAGGTTCGGGTCGAGCTGGTGGGCGTACCAACGGCTGTGCTGGTTGTGGGAGTTGACCTCGCCGTAGCCGGTCACGTACGAGATGTTCAGCGCGTTGCGGCCGAACATGTAGTCCATGCTCTGGACGGCCCCGTCACGGTATTTCGTGCCTCCGGTGATGTCGTACGCGGTGGCGATGACGACCGCGTTGTGCAGGATCTGGTGGTTGGAGCCCCAGTCGTAGAGGTTGTCGGCGGGGGCGTACGGCATGCCGTACGGCTGTGACTTCAGCGTGGCCAGGTGGCGGTCGGCGCCCTTCACGACCGACTGGCGCACCGCGTCCCGGCCGGGCAGCCCGCTCGGTACGGTCGCGAGATCGAGGCGGGCCGCCACCGCCGTGCGGGCCCAGTCGTAGCCGAGCGGGCCGAAGATGTCGGCGGTGTGGACGGGCGAGCCGATGACGTGGTCGGCGAACCGCTTCTCCCCCGTGGTGAGGTACAGCTCGGCCGCCGCCCAGTAGAACTCGTCGGTGGCGTCGGAGTCGGGGTAGGCGCCGCCGCCGATGCCGTCGTCGGGGTCGGCGTACATCTCCGGGTGGGCGAGTGCGGCCGTCCACGCCTTGCGGGCAGCAGTCAGGGCCTTGGCCGCGAACGCCTTGTCGTAGGGCCGGTACAGGCGGGCCGCCTGCGCGGCCGTCGCCGCCAGGTTCAGGGTGGCCTGGGTGCTCGGCGGGTGCAGTTCGCGCTTCTGCGGGTCGTCGCTCGGCAGCAGCGGCAGCCCGGTCCACTGTTCGTCGTGGATCTTGTGGTGGGCCATGCCGGCCAGCGGCTGCCCGTCCGGCACCTGCATCCTCAGCAGGAACTCCAGCTCCCAGCGGGCCTCGTCGAGGATGTCCGGCACCCTGTTGCCGCTCTCCGGGATGGCGAGCGTGCCGTCGCCCAGCTTGCCCGGCTGCCCGGTGCGGGCGTGCAGCGCGCGTTCATAGGTGCTCAGCAGCTCCCAGGTGGAGATGCCGCCGTTGACGACGTACTTGCCGTGGTCGCCGGCGTCGTACCAGCCGCCGGTGACGTCGAGGGTGTAGTCGCAGACGCCCGGTTGGCAGGGCACGTTCGAGTCGCCCTGGTTGGGGGGCACGTCGACGTGGCCGGCGGGGCGGCCGTAGCCCGGGCGGAGGTCGTCGCGGATGGCGATGCCGCTGCGCTGGGTGTAGTAGTACTTCACCGCGTCCAGGCGCAGCTTCTCGTAGGCGCCCGTGCCGATGTCGAACGGTCGGCTGGTCTCGCCGTCCGCGACCAGGGTGAGGCCGGTGCCCTGCTTCTTGTAGGCGCCGAAGTCGATCGAGTGGACGTTCTGCCCGGAGGAGGCGTCGGTGCCGCGCGGGACGGTCCAGCCGTGGACCACCACCGTGCCGCCGGAGTTCTTCAGTTGCCAGGGCAGCTTGGTGGTGGCGTCGGTGACGAGGGTGGCGTTCTTCGGCCCGGACGGCAGATAGGCGACCTGGTTGACGCGTAGGCGGGGTCCGGTGTCGGGCTCGTACACCTCGGGCGGCACCCCGCCCAGCAGCGACACGTCGTCCATGCAGAAGCGGAACGCCTCGTCGCTGCCGCCGAGTTGGAAGCCGACCTGACCCTGGGCGGTGTCGACGGGCGAGGTGAAGGTGTAGGAGTAGGTGTTGCCCGACACGCTCAGCTGCGGGCTCACCTCGAAGTAGGTGTCGTACGGGGAGACCGACAGACCCACGATCGCGCGCACGACGTGTCCGTCGGGCGAACCGTTCGCGGTGAAGGAGAACTTGTACGACTCCCCCTTCACCAGGGTGATGTCGTTCTGGCCGACGGCCGCGTCCCAGCGGTTGGCGGTGCCGGCCGGCACGTCGGCGCACAGCTGTCCTCCGGACAGGCCCGCGGTGACGTTGCTGGTGGTCCACCAGGGCGCGGTGGTGGTGTCGAAGGTGCCGTTCTTGACCTGTTCGACCTCGTCGGCGGCGGCCCCGGGGGCGGGGAGGCCCACGAGTGCCGCCCCGAGCAGGGCCGTCAGGGACAGCAGGCTGGTTCTGCGTCGTTTCACGTCTGGGCTCCTCGGGTGAGGTGCGGGTGACGCTCGCGGTGGGAGCGCTCCCAGATGCGGGACGCAGCCATGCTTGTTTGAGGGATGACACCCCGTCAACGGTCCGGACGGGACTGTTCCCGTCCGGACCGCGGCGAGAGCCGCTCAACCCGCCGGGACCTCCAGCCTGCTGATGCGCACCGCACCCCGGGCCTCGCCCGGGTAGGCGCTGGTCAGCGTCAGCCGCAGCCGGGAGCCGCGTACGGCGTCGAAGGTGATGACCGTGGGCTGGTCCGAGGCGGTGGCCCAGTCGACGGCCACCCCCTTCACCGGCACATAGGTGCTGCCGTCCCCCGCCTCGACCGCGACCGAGGCGGGCAGGTTGTGGGTCGCGCTCAGGGTGAAGGAGACCTCCACCCGGGCGAAGGTCCGGGTCCGTCCGAAGTCCACCGAGACCCAGTCCTCGGCCCGGGCCCCGTCGAACGCGGGCAGCAGGGCCGTGGCCGCCTTGCTGAAGGCGTTGGACCAGCCGGTGGCCGGATCGCCGTCGAGCATCGCGGCGGGCAAGGTGTCGGGGCGGCCGGAGTAACTTGCGTCGGCGTAGGGGTAGTCGGGGGCCGCTGGGTGATCGGGCCCGAAAACCGCCGCCGGGGTGGTCGCGGCCGACCGGGCGGGAGTGGTCGGCACGGACACGGTGCCGGCCCGCAGGCCCTCCACGCGCGCGGTCACCTTCAGGGCGCCGGGACGCGTACCCGACCGGACGATCGCGAGCGCCTTGCCGTGGAAGGCGGTCCGGGTGCTGGCCTGGTAGCGCTCGGCGCTCTCCTCGCGGCCGTTGTCGAGTCCGGCGAGCGAGCCGCCCCGCACCGCGAAGGAGATCAGGTGCTCGGCGTCGGGCACCACGACGTCGCGGGCGTCGACGATCTCGGCGGTGACGAAGACCAGCGAACGGCCGTCGGCGGCGAGGGAGGTGCGGTCGGCGGTGAGCCGTACGGCGTGCGGCTTCCCGGCCGTGCGCAGCACGTCGGTGGCGACCACCCTTCCGTTCCTGCGTGCCACCGCCTTCAACTCCCCCGGCCGGTACGGCACTTTCCAGGTGAGGTGGAGCTTGCCCGCGCTGCCGTTCGGGCTGGTGTAGCTGCCGGGGTAGGGGCCGTCGGTGAAGGTCTTGTCGTCGCCGCTGGCCTCGGTGGTCTCCAGGTACGCCCGGCCGTCGGTGGTCCTCTTGGTGTCGAACTTCCTTGTGCCCAGGGACTTTCCGTTGAGGAACAGCTCGACGGTGTCGACGTTGGCGTACGCCCAGACCTCGACCGTGTCGCCCTCCCGGTGGTTCCAGGTCATCGGCAGCAGATGGACCATGGGCTCAGTGGCCCACTGGCTGCGGAACAGGTGGTACATGTCCTTCGGGAAGCCGGCCGTGTCGACCGCTCCGAAGAAGGACGCCTTCACCGGGAAGACGTCGTACGGGGTCGGCTCGCCGATGTAGTCGATGCCCGACCACAGGAACTGACCGGCGAACCACTTGCGGTCCCGGTCCTTCTTGTGGCCGTACTCGCCGCTCATGGTCCAGGAGGCGAGGTTGTTGTCGTAGGACGAGGTCGCCCGCCTGCCGGGAGTGTAATTCTCGCCGGTGTTGAGGCGCTCCGGCTCCTGGTACGTGCCGCGCGTCGAGGTCTCGGAGGACGACTCGGACTCGAAGAGGAACAGGTGGGGGTAGGCGGCGTGCAGGGCGTCCACCGACTTGGCGGTGTTGTAGTTGAGGCCGAGGCCGTCGAGCTTGGCCAGCATCAGATCGGCCGCCGAGCCCTTGGCCGGAAGGCGCCGGTACTTGTCGGAGCCGATCACCAGGGGGCGGGTGTCGTCGGCGGCCCTGATGGCGGCGATGATCCGGTCGGCCATGGCGAGTCCGGCGGTGGTGGTGGAGTCGGGGATCTCGTTGCCGATGGACCACATCAGGACGGCGGGCGAGTTGCGGGCGGCCAGCACCATCTCCGTGGCGTCCCGCTCGCACCACTCGTCGAAGAACCGGCCGTAGTCGTACCGCGTCTTTCCGGTCCGCCAGCAGTCGAACGCCTCCACCAGCATCACGATGCCCAACTCCTCGCAGACCTCGATCATCTCCGGCGAGGGCGGGTTGTGGGAGGTGCGGAAGGCGTTGACACCCATCGACTTCATGATGGCCATCTGCCTGCGCACGGCGTCCTTGCTGACCGCGGCACCGAGGGCGCCCAGGTCGTGGTGCAGGTCGACGCCCTTGAGCTTGCGGTGGGTGCCGTTGAGGTGGAAGCCCTCGTCCGGGTCGAAACGGAAGGTGCGCAGGCCGAAGGGGGTGCGGTAGGTGTCGACGACCTCGCCCGCGACGCGCAGCTCGGTCTCCAGCGTGTAGCGGCGGGGCGTTTCGATGTCCCACAACTGCGGGTCCGGGACGGCGAGCTCATGAATCTCCGTGGCCTGTCCGTCGACGGTGACCGTGGTCGCGGTACGGGCCGCCGTCCGGCCGCGCGGGTCCTTGATCCGGGACCGGATCTCGACCGGGCGCGCACTGCCGGACTCGTTGGTCACGGCGGTCTCCACCCGCACCGTGGCGCGGTCGCCGGTGATCTCGGGTGTCGTCACGCGGGTGCCCCAGCGGGCCACGTGCACCGGGTCGGTGACCACGAGGCGGGCCTCGCGGTAGATGCCGCTGCCCGAGTACCAGCGGCTGCTGGGCAGCCGGTTCTGCACCTTGACCGCGAGCACGTTCCGCGTGGTTCCGTCGGTGTGCACAAGGCCGGTGACGTCGAAGGCGAAGCCGGTGTAGCCATAGGGGTGCCGGCCGGCCTCGGTGCCGTTGCAGTAGACGTACGAGTCCATGTAGACGCCGTCGAACTCCACCGAGACCCGCTTGCCGGCCAGGGCGGGCGGCAGCGTGAAGGCGAGGCGATACCAGCCGAGGCCGCCGGGGAAGAACGCGGTGCCGCTGGTGGTGCCGTGCTCCGTGGTCGGCGCCAGCTCGATGCTCCAGTCGTGCGGCACCGCGACCTCGCGCCACCCGGAGTCGTCGTATCCGGGTGCGGCGGCGTCGGCGTACGCGCCGGTGGGGTCGGTGATCCCGCCCGGGTCGACCAGCGCGAAGCGCCAGCCGTCGCGCAGGGTGACCGTGCTGCGGCCGGACGCGCTGCCCGCGGCCTCGGCGGCGTGTGCGGCCCGGGTGCCCAGCAACGCTCCGGCGGCCGGTGCGGCGGCGGAAGCGAGCAGGACCGATCTGCGAGTGACCTGCATGACGGCTCTCCCTCATCAGGGCCCAGAAATACTCACAACTGATCGTGAACAAACAGATTCTGACGGGACGCCACTCAGGCCCGTCAAGGGTGCGGGCACGGCCTTCTGCCCCAGGCGCCACAACGGCCGGATCTCCCCCTTGACCGGAACCCCATCACCTGATTTGTCCGCACCGTAGGTTCGGGTCCGTGGGCGGGCCCCAGGCACTAGGCTGGAACCCATGTGACCGCACCTGTTCACTGAGAGTGTGCGCGATGGAGTGGCGCCGATGAGTCCCGCGTATCCATTCGACGAGTCCGCCACCGCGCGGGCGATCATCGACGCCACGGGCACACTCGTCGAGTGGAACGAGGGCGCCCGCAGGCTGCTGGGTCACACGGCCGCCGAGGTGGTGGGCCACCCCGCCGCCCTGCTGCTGGCCGACGGCTCGAAGCCGTTCGCCACGCGGGAAGCCCGTTGGGACGGCATGCTCACTCTGCGTCACCGCGACGGCTCGACGCTGCCGGTGTGGCTGCTCGCCCACCGCAGGCAGGCGGAGGGCGGCGGACCGGGCGGCTGGCTCCTGGTCACCCCGGTGGAGGGCGACGGACCGCGCCCCTACGACGATCCCCTGGAGCGGGCCCAGCTGCTCCAGTCGCCCTGTGCCGTCGCGATCTACGACGAGCGGCTGCGGCTGCGCCGGATGAACCCCGCCATGACGCGGGTGCTCGGGCTCCCCGAGGAGCGGGTGCGGGGACTGCGCATACCGGAGATGAGCGGCAGAGAGCAGAGCGAGAACCTCGAGCAGCATCTGCACGACGTACTGACCACTGGCCGCGGCCACGATGTGCGGACCCATCTGCCGATAGACGGCGGCGGCCGGATGAACTCCTGGCTGGCCCGGATGGCACCGATCACCGACGAGAAGGGCCGGGTACGGGGCGTGTGCGTCGCCGCCCACGACTTCACCGACCAGTACCTCGCCCGGGAGCGGCTGCAACTGGTCAACGAGGCCAGCGTCCGCATCGGCACCACCCTCGACGTCACACGGACCGCCCAGGAGCTCGCGGACGTCTGCGTCCCGGCCCTCGGCGACTTCGTCAGCGTCGACCTGCTGGACCCTCCGGAGGCCGGCGGGGAGTCCTTCACCGGGCGGCTGACCGCGCCGGTCAGCCTGCGCCGGGCCGCCCACCGCTCGATAAATCCCGGAAACCCGGAGGCCGTGGCCAAGCCGGGCCAGGTGGACGTCTATCCGGCCCACTCTCCGCAGGCCGACTCGCTGGTGGTGGGCCACACCATCGTCGCCTCCACGGAGACCGGTGATCTCGCCGACTGGCTCTCCTGGGACGAGGAACGGCTCGAACGGATACGGCGGTACGGCATCCACTCCACCATGTCCGTCCCGATACAGGCCCGTGGTCTGACCCTGGGCGTCGCCGTCCTCACCCGGTTCCGGCGGGCCGACGGGTTCACGCCGGACGACGTGCTGCTCGCCGAGGAGATCACCGCCCGGGCGGCGGTCTGCATCGACAACGCCCGCCGCTACTCCCGCGAGCGGCAGACCGCCCTCGCCCTCCAGCGCAGCCTGCTCCCGCGCTCCCTGCCGCGCACCGCCGCCGTGGAGGCGGCCTCGCGCTATCTTCCGGCCGCCCGCGCCGGGGTGGGCGGCGACTGGTTCGACGTGATCCCGCTGTCCGGGATGCGGGTCGCGATGGTCGTCGGGGACGTCGTCGGCCACGGCATCCAGGCGTCGGCGACCATGGGCCGGCTACGGACCGCCGTGCGCACCCTCGCCGACATCGACCTGGCGCCGGACGAGCTGCTCACCCACCTCGACGACCTCGTCGTACGGCTGTCCGCCGAGGCCGGCAACGAGGGCAACCCCGGCGAGGTCGGCGCCACCTGCCTGTACGCGGTGTACGACCCGGTGTCGCGGCACTGCACGGCGGCCCGGGCCGGGCATCCCGCCCCCGTGATGGTCCCGCCGGGCGGCGCGCCGCAGGAGGTCGACCTGCCGCCCGGGCCGCCGCTGGGCCTGGGCGGGCTGCCGTTCGAGTGCGCCGAGCTCGACCTGCCCGAGGGCACTGTGCTGTCCCTGTACACCGACGGGCTCATCGAGAGCCGGGAGCGGGGCATGGATGCCAGCCACGCACTGCTGTGCGAGGCACTGGCCGCGTCGCCGGCTCCGACCGGATCACTGGAGGAGGCCTGCGACCGCGTCCTGCACCGGCTGCTCCCGTCCGGCGGCGCGCTGGACGACGTGGCCCTGCTGCTGGCGCGCACCCGGGGCCTGCCCTCCTCGCAGGTCGCCACCTGGGACATTCCGGCCGACCCGGCGCTCGTCTCACCGATCCGCAAACAGGTCGTCACCCAGCTCGGCCGGTGGGAGCTGAGCGACGTCGCGTTCATCGCCGAACTGGTGGTCAGCGAACTGGTCACCAACGCCATCCGGTACGGCTCGCGCCCCATCCGGCTCCGGCTGATCCACGACGCGACCACCCTGATCTGCGAGGTGTCCGACACCAGCCACACGGCACCGCATCTGCGCCGGGCCAAGACCTGGGACGAAGGAGGCCGCGGTCTGCTGCTGGTCGCCCAGCTCACCCAGCGCTGGGGCAGCCGGCACACGGCCGAGGGCAAGACGATCTGGTCGGAGATCTCGCTCGTCGACGACGCATGACGCTGCCGGGATGCCGCCGGCCGCCGGCCAGGTTCCGGGCCCGCGCGGCGGGGTGGTCGGGCCGGGTGGTCCGGCCGGACCGGCTGCGTCCGGCTGCGTCCGGCTGCGTCCGGCTGCGTCCGGCTGCGTCCGGCTGCGTCCGGCTGCGTCCGGCTGCGTCCGGCTGCGTCCGGGCCAGGATCCTGGTGTACGGCGGGCCCCGCTGCGAGCGCTGCGAGCGGATCGTGGGCGCCGCCGACCGGGTACGCGGGCGTCCGCGCAGGAACTGGAGCGACCGGCGTCCGCGTCGGCCGCTGGTCGGGCAGGGATCCGGCCGTGATCGGGGTGCCCCCGGGGCGCGAGCCTGGTCTCGTCGGGGACGGCCTGGCGAACTGGCCGGACCTCACCGCCGCGGGGAACGGCGTGGTCGTGGGGGCGAGCACGGCGACGTCACCGCCCGGGTGAATGCCATCACCCATTCGGGTGGCAGCTACGAAGGTGCCCGCGCCGGCGCCGGCGCCTCCTGAGACGGCGGGATCCGCGGCTGGAGCGCCTGTCCGGGCGACGGCGGATCCGTGACGAAGGCGGCGCTCACCCCGAAGGACGGCGGCGGGCATCCCCACGTGTACCTGCGCGTCCGACAGCACGGTGGGGCCTCGGCGACCGGTCGTGTCCTGGAGGCGGTACATGTCTGGAACTGACACGATTTCCCCGGGCGGCGCGCGACTTTTCCGCGCCGTCCGCATCGCACCTCAGTGACGGGGCACCAGGCGCCGTACACACGTGGGTCATCCGTGGCCCGGGTGCAAGGGATCTCCGGGAGTGTGGACAGACATGGTGAAAACGTCCCAGAGCGCTCGGCGGGCAGTCCAGCTCGCGGGTGCGGTCGCGGTGCTCGGCCTGCTGACCGCGTGCGGCGGCGATGATTCGGCGGGCGGTCCCCGGACGGTGTCCGGTACGGCCTCGCCCGCGACCGACGCCGCCACGACCGCCTCGGCCTCATCCACCGCCACCGCCACCGGCACCGGCACGGACACCGACAGCGGCTCCACGACGGGCACCGCGCCCCCGAGCGCGCACCGCAGCGACTCGGCGACACCGGCCGCCACCAGGACCACTGAAACACTGGTGGTCTCCAGCAGCCGCTGTCACACCTCCGAGTTGCGCGCGTCCGTCGGCCGCAACGACCCGGGCGCGGGGCAGGAGAACTTCCCGATCGTCCTGACCAACAAGTCCGGCCGTACCTGCACGGTGCGCGGCTACCCGGGCGCCGCCTTCCTCGACGCGTCGGGCAAGCAGCTGGGTCCGGACCCGAAGCGGTCCCCCGGTACGGTCGTGACCGTCAGGCTGGCACCGGGCAAGAGCGCCTGGGCCGGGCTGTCCTTCGCAAACCCCGAGATCAGCGGGGCACACGCGGCCACCCCGGCGTCGCTGCTGGTGACCCCGCCGGACGAGCGGGACCCGCTGAAGGTGAAGTGGAAGGGCGGCAAGGTGCCGGTGTCCGGCAACGAGTCGTCGGTGAGGCTGATCCCGTTCAGTCCCGGTACCGGCGCCTGACCCACGGCTCCCCCAGGAGGCCACGTCTCCCGGGGGCGAGGGGTGCTTGGCGGATCTCTTACCAGGTCCTGGTTCGATGGCGGGGCTCCGTCTGATCGCGTTCGAAGGATCCCGCCCTGAACACCCCGCTCGCCGAGTCCCTGTCAGTAGTCCTGCTCGTCGCCGTCCTCACCTGGGCGGTGCTCAGGCCCTTCGGCTGGCCGGAGGCGGTGGTCGCGGTCCCGGCGGCGGGGGCGGCGATCGCGGCGGGGGCGATCTCACTGGACCACGCGCGGCAGGAGGCCGAGCGGCTGGGGCCGGTGGTCGGGTTCCTCGCCGCGGTACTGGTGCTCGCCCACTTCTGCGACATCGAGGGGCTCTTCACGGCGTGCGGGGCCTGGATGGCCCGCCGGGCGGCCGGTTCGCCCGGGCGGCTGCTGGCCGCGGTGTTCGTCCTGGCGTCGGCGATCACGGCCGTCCTCAGTCTGGACGCCACCGTGGTGCTGCTGACGCCGGTGGTGTTCGCCACCGCCTCCCGGATGGGTGTCGCCGCCACACCGCACAGCTACGCGAGCGCTCACCTGTCGAACACGGCCTCACTGCTGCTGCCCGTCTCCAATCTCACCAACCTGCTGGCGTTCGCGGCGAGCGGGCTGAGCTTCACCCGGTTCGCGGCGCTGATGACGCTGCCGTGGCTGGTCGCGATCGGCGCCGAGTACCTGGTCTTCCGGCGTTTCTTCGACCGCGAGCTGACGTGGGCCGCCCCCTCCCCCGGCCCGGCCGACGCACCCGGGCTGCCGGTGTTCGCGCTGGTGACCGTCGCCTGCACGCTGGCGGGGTTCGTCGTGACCTCCGCCCTCGGCGTCGAGCCGGCCTGGGCGGCGCTCGCCGGAGCACTGGTGCTGGCCTGCCGGGCGCTGGTCCGCCGGCAGGCCACCCCGCTCACCGTGGTGCGGGCGGCGTCGCCGGCGTTCCTGGCGTTCGTGCTCGCGCTCGGCATCGTCGTCCGCGCGGTCGTCGACAACGGCCTCGCCGGCGCGCTGCGGCACGTGCTGCCGAGCGGGACGGGCCTGGCCGCGCTGCTCGGCATCGCCGTGCTGGCAGCCGTACTGGCGAACCTGATCAACAATCTGCCCGCCGTGCTGGTCCTGCTACCGCTGACCGCCGCGGCCGGACCCGGTGCCGTTCTCGCGGTGCTGCTCGGCGTGAACATCGGCCCCAACCTCACCTACGCCGGATCGCTGGCCACGCTGCTGTGGCGGCGCATCGCGCACCGGCACGACCACGAGGTCGGACTGGGAGAGTTCACCCGGCTCGGACTGCTCACCGTCCCGGCCGCGCTCGGCTCCGCCGTGCTGGCGCTGTGGGCGTCGCTCCAGGTGGTCGGAGGCTGAATCGGAGGCCCCGCGGAGGGCTGCGTCACCGGCGGGGCTGCCTGCCCGGTCAGCCGCGAGGGCCGCCGTAGCCGTATCCGCCGCCGTAACCGTATCCGCCGCCGTAACCGCCGTAGCCGCCGCCGGGCTGTCCGCCCCAAGAGCAGGAGTACGGGTTGTAGGAACAGGGCCCGCCCGGCTGGTACGGATTCGACGGCGCCGGGGGCGGTGTCGGGGTCGGCGTGGCCTCGGGAGTCGACGGGCTCGCGGTCGACTTCGGGGTGGGAGTCGGCGTCGCCGTCGGGCTCTGCGACGCCTTGGGCGTGGGCCCGGCCTGGGGCGGGGTCGCCGGGATGCTCTCCGCGCCCCAGTTGACCACCTGCATCTGGAGGTCGGTCTTCGAGGTGTCGACGACCCAGCGCTGGGCGGAGCTGTCGTCGCGGTTCTTGACGACCAGGGCGCCCGCCGCGTCGGTGGCCGCGGGGGTGAGGGCCAGGTCCTGGTTCCAGCGCGGCACGAGGGCGCCCTGGAGGGTGAAGTCGTAGCGGATGTTCTTGGCGTCGGCCTTGGCCGTCCCGGTGCAGGGGGCGAGACGCACGGAGTAGCCGAGGTGGGAGTCCATGCAGAGGTCGGGGGCCGCCACGTTGCGCAGCAGACCGTCCGCCTCGTACGACCACTGCTGGCTCTCATCCGAGGAGCAGTCGGTGAGTTCGGTCTCGGCGCCCTCGACGGTCTTCTCGCCGATGACGCCGACGCACAGCCCGGACGCGACGTTGTGCAGCCGACCACGCACGGTTCCCTGCTGCCCGTCCCCTGCGCCGGCCCAGGACGGGTCGGAGGCCGAGGTGTCCGCGCCGGCTCCGGGCGCGTCGGAGGGGCGGGCGTCGTCGCCGGGCCCGTTTCCGTCCGAGGAGCCGAGGGACGACCACAGGACCAGCGGCAGGACGATCAGCCCGCTGACGGTGAGGACGGCCACGCCGAGATTGCGGCGGTTGGTGCGGCGGGCGGCCCGGTGGGCCGATCTGCGGGAGGCGGTGCGGGAGCCGGTACGGGTGGCGGGGGTGGCCGGGGTGGCGGACGCGGGCGCGGTCGTCGCGGGCGCGAAGTCCTCGCCCATGATCGAGGGGTCCACCGTCCGGGGCACGCGGACGAAGAGCTCTGCCTGGGCTGCCACGGGCAGCCTGTCCGCCCCCTCCGCTTCCTCCGGCTGGTACGGAGCGGCCTGCACGCGGGCGCGTGCCTCCAGGTAGGCGTGGGAGCCCCAGCCGAGCACCGCTTCGGCGAGGGCGGGGCCGAGGCCTTGGCTGAACTGGTGCAGTTGGTCCGCGGTGTGCCGGCAGTGCCTGCACCGCTCCAGGTGGCCGCGCAGGTCGGGGTCGATGTCGACAGCGCCGCGCCGGTAGGTCACGTCCAGCAGTCGCCGGTAGTGCCGGCAGTCCGCCTCGGGGGCGAGTTCGCCGTGGACCTGGAGGCACTCCTCGCGCAGCCGCTCGCGGGCCCGCCGCAGGGCGACGCCGGCGTCCTCCTCGTCCAGGCCCAGGAGCGCGGCGGGTATGCCGATCGGTTCGGCCTCGACCTCGATGTGCCACAGCAGACAGCGGGCCGACTGGGGCAGCCGCTGGAACGCCCCCGACAGCAGCCGGCGGTTCGCGGGCGGCAGCAGGCGGGCCGCGGCCCGGTCCCCGCCGCTGCCCTCGGTTCTCAGCTCCGGGTGCAGCATGTCGCGTCTGTGGTCGCCGTCCCACTCGGCGGCGATCCGGCGCACGGTGACCAGAAGCTGGGGGCGCCACGCGGCGCTCGGCCCGGTCTGGCGCAGGGATTCGCCGAAGAGACGGGTGAATGCCGCGGTGGTGAGCATTCCCGCGGGGCGGGGGCCGTCGGTGCACAGCCGGGCGTAGGCGAAGGCCGCTTCCCAGTGCCGGTCGAGGAGTTCACCGACGGGTTGCAGCGCGGGTGTCGCCCCACTCCACTTCTTGAGCTCGGCGCTCAGCTGTTCGTCCGTGGCGTCGGACGGACGCGCGGGAGTCGGGGAATTCGACAGGCCTGCGTCGTTCACGGCGGCATTCCTCCGAGGGCTTACTGCACAAAGTCCATACCAGCGGGTATGCGGGGCCGCCGACAAAGCGACGGGATCCATCCGCACAAGGTTCGGCTTCTCGAACACCCACTCCAAGGGCAGCTCTTTTGGAGCGTGGAGAGCGGGCGGGAGCAGCCTCGTACGCACAGGGGAAAAGTTATTGTCCGTGCGCCGACCAGGCACACTTTTGCACAGGGCAGCTAGTAGTAACAAGACATCTCGCGGTTCGATGCATTGTGGGCCATCCGGAGCGTTTTGACGAATCGTCAACGCGTTGGGCCATTGAGGATTGCCTCGGTATCGGCCTCGCATTCGGAGACGACAGTCAGTTGACTGTGTGTCCCATGGACCCGAACCATTGAACGTCCACTCCAGCACGGGCCGCGCCGGTCTACGCGGATCACGCCCCAACCATTGGACCGCCCGCCCGATAGGCGCCGGGCGGCATACCGTACCGCTCGCGGAAGACCCGGTTGAAGTGGAAGGGGCTCGCGAAACCGGAGGCGACGGCCACCCGTTCCACGGGCAGGTCGGTGCCCTCCAGCAGTCGGGCGGCGTGATGCAGTCGCGCCTCACGCAGCGCCCGCATCGGCGACCGCCCGAGCTGCTGACTGAACAGGTGTGCGAACCGGGACGGGGACAGCGCGACCGCCGCGGCGAGCGAACGGACGGTGTGCGGAGCCGCCGGGTCGGCCGCGATCAGCTCCTGGGCGCGGCGCACCCGGGGGTCGACGCCGGGGCCCGACGCCGGGTGCCGCGCCGCGCCGGCCGTGAGCAGGACGACCTCCTCCAGGGCGCACAGGGCGAGTTCACGGGCCGCGGTGCCGTGTGCCACGGCAACCTCCTCCCGGTCGTCCTCAGCGTCGGGCGGTGCCCCGGTGCCCGTCCAGCGGGCGTCGGTCAGCATCCGGCGGAACGCGGCCTCGATCCGGTCGTGCATCTGTGCCGGAGTCGGGGCGACGACATGCAGGCCGTCGCCGGCGCCGTACGGACGCAGCCAGGCCGCCCACGACGGCCTGGCCCGGCAGTGCGCCCACCAGAAACGCCAGCGCGGGGCACCCGGGGCGACGCCGTAGTCGTGCCGGATGCCCGGAGCGAGCACCACCAGGTCTCCGGCACCGGCCCATGCCTCGGTCCCGCCCTGCCTCAGCCGGCCCCGCCCTCCCGTGGTCCAGGTGAACAGCCAGCTGCCCGCTCCCCGCGGCCGGCTGACGCCGTACCCCGGGGTCTGGTCGAACCGTCCGACCACCACCAGCCCCGGCGGCGGGGCGGGATCACCGGACGCGGCAGCCCCGGGCAACGCGTCAGCGGTCACGGGCATCCTCCTTCGGCGCGCGGCGGCCTAGCGTGACATACCGAGGACACCCGAGCGCGAGGAGCTGACGTATGACAGCCACGGACAACGGCCCCCGCCTGACCAAGACCTCGCTGCGCCGCTTCGAGGAGGACGGCTTCACCGTCGTACGGGGGCTGTTCGGGGACGACGAGATCGACCGGCTGTGCGCCGAGTTCGCGGCGCTGCACGCGGCCGGGCCCGTGCCGGGGCACTTCGAGCCGCGCGCGTCGGCGGATCCGCTGCACCGGTATCCACGGGTGATGCATCCGCACGAGATCAACGGCCTCGCCCGGAACATGCTGTTGGACCCGCGACTGCGCACGGTGCTGGAGGCACTGCTGGGCGAGGAGGTGCTGGCCGCGCAGAGCATGTTCTACTTCAAGCCGCCGGGGGCCCGGGGGCAGGCGCTGCACCAGGACAATTTCTATCTGCGGGTCGAGCCGGGCACCTGTGTGGCGGCGTGGGTCGCCTGCGACGAGATCGACCGGGACAACGGCGGTCTGGAAGTGGTGCCCGGCACCCACCGGATGGAGCTGTTCTGCCCCGAGGAGGCGGACGCCGAGGTGTCGTTCGCGCGGGAGTACGTGCCCCCGCCGCCGGGACTGACGGCCGCGCCGGTCGACATGCGGCCGGGGGACGTGCTGTTCTTCAACGGCAGCCTGGTGCACGGCTCGCAGCCCAACCGCTCCACCGACCGCTTCCGCCGCTCGTTCATCGGCCACTACGTGGGGCGGTCGACCGAGCGCATCGGGCACTACTACCGCACGCTGTCGATGAACGGCGAGCGGGTGCCGCTGCCGCGCAGCGAGGGCGCGGGTCCGTGCGGCACGGAGTTCGCACCGCACGGACCGCACTGACGGAGCACTGACCGCACTGAGGGCGCCGGCCGCCCGGCGGAACCTCGGCGGCCGTCCCGCGCCGCGCCTTCCTCAGGAGTGGCCGACGATCGGCCGTGTCGTGTAGGGCTGCTCCAGCTCCTCGATCTCCTTGTCGCTGAGCTCCAGTTCGACGGCGGCCACGGCATCCTCGAGGTGCCGCGGCTTGGCGGCGCCGACGATCGGGGCGGCCACCGTGTCCTGGTGCAGCAGCCAGGCGAGGGCCACCTGGGCGCGCGGGACGCCCCGGTCGTTCGCGATGCGGGTGACCGCCTCGACGATGGTGCGGTCGCCCTCCTGGTAAAGGCGGTTGCCGAAGTCGTCGGTGGCGCTGCGCTCGGTGACGGTGCCCCAGTCCCGGGTCAGCCGGCCGCGGGCCAGCGGGCTCCACGGCAGGGCACCGACGCCCTGGTCCGCGCAGAGGGGCAGCATCTCGCGCTCCTCCTCGCGGTAGAGGAGGTTGTAGTGGTTCTGCATGGACACGAACTTCGTCCAGCCGTGCCGTTCGGCGACGTGCTGCATCTTGGAGAACTGCCAGGCGTACATCGAACTCGCCCCGATGTAACGCACCTTGCCCGCCTTCACCAGGTCGTGCAGGGCCTCCATGGTCTCCTCGACCGGGGTGTGCGGGTCGAAGCGGTGGATCTGGTAGAGGTCGACGTAGTCGGTGCCGAGGCGAGCGAGGCTGTGGTCGATCTCCGTCATGATCACCTTGCGGGACAGTCCGGCGCCGTTGGCCCCGGGCCGCATCCGGCCGTGCACCTTGGTGGCGAGCACGACGTCGTCACGCCGGGCGAAGTCGGCGAGCGCCCTGCCGACGATCTCCTCGCTGGTGCCGTCCGAGTAGACGTTGGCGGTGTCGAGGAAGTTGATCCCGGCCTCCAGCGCCTGCCGGATCAGCGGACGTGACGCCTCCTCGTCGAGGGTCCACTCGTGCGTGCCGCGGTCCGGCAGGCCGTAGGTCATGCAGCCCAGACAGATCCGCGACACGTCCAGGCCCGTCGAACCGAGCTTCACGTACTGCATCGTTGCTGCTCCTGCCTTGGGAATGGGTACGAAGGGAGCGTACGACTTCGTGTGTGCTCCAAGCCCTGCGGTTCACGCCAGCAGGTCCAGCGCCCGCTCCCACCGGAACTCCGGCCGCCCGCCGTCCTCCCCCGGCTCGCCCGCGTACGGCTCACCGAACCTCACGCCCATCGCGCGCAGCCGTATCAGGCTGTCCTGGTAGGCGGGGTGGGCGGTCAGGGTGTCGGACACGCACGGGAGTGCGGCGACTGGCACGCGCATGCCGTACGTCTCGCACAGGGTGGCCACGGCGAGGGTGTCGGCGAAGCCGGCCGCCCACTTGTTGAGGGTGTTGAAGGTGGCGGGCGCGACGACCACGGCGTCCGGCGGCGGGAACGGACGGGGGTCGCCGGGCCTGCGCCAGGCCGAACGGATCCGCCGCCCCGTCAGCGCCTCGACGGCGGCGGTGTCGAAGAAGCCGTTCATGGCGACGGGGGTCGCGATGACACCGACCTCCCAGTTCCGCTCCTGGGCGGCGGAGATCAGCCTGCCGACGCCGGCGGCGATCCCGGCCGCGCAGACGACGACGTACAGGAAGGGTTTCGGGGCCTGTTCGGTCACCCCGGAACCCTACTGAAGCGGGAACGACTGTCCGCGTTCGGTTTCCGGCCGCGGGCCGAAGACACGGCGCTGCCCCTCCTCGATGGGCACGTCGTTGATGCTCGCCTCCCGCCGGGTCATCAGCCCGTGCTCGTCGAACTCCCACAACTCGTTGCCGTACGACCGCCACCACCGGCCCTCGGTGTCCCGGCACTCGTACTGGAAGCGGACGGCGATGCGGTTGCCGTCGAACGCCCACAGGTCCTTGCGCAGCGCGTACTCGTGCTCCCGTGCCCATTTCGCGGTGAGGAAGTCGACGATCTCGGCGCGGCCGGTGACGAAGGTGTCGCGGTTGCGCCACACCGAGTCCTCCGAGTAGGCGAGCGAGACGCGGTGCGGGTCGCGGGTGTTCCAGGCGTCCTCGGCCGCCTGCACCTTCTGGGCGGCGCTCTCGCGGGTGAAGGGCGGCAGGGGCGGGCGGTCGGTCATGGCATCCTCCGCGGCTCACGACGAGGGAGAACGGGCAGGGTATCCAGTCCGTCGGCATGGACGACATCCGCGGCGCGTCCAGGGTCTCACTGAAGCGGCTGTACCAGCTCTTCCCGGCGAAGGAACAGCTCGTCGAGGCCTGTCTGGAGCGGCGGGACGGGCGCTGGCGCGGCCGGCTCGCCGCGTCGGTGGAGCGGGTGGCGGATCCCGAGGAACGGATCCTGGCGGTGTTCGACTGGCTGGAGGGATGGTTCGGCGGGCGGGCTTCCGCGGGTGCGCGTGGATCAACTCGTACGGCGAACTGGGCGCGACGTCCGCTCCCATTGTGGCCCAAGTCCGCGCGCACAAACGGGCGTTCAGCGACTACCTCGCCGTGCTGGTGGCCGGCGCGGGTCGGCCCGCCGCGCTGGCCGCGCCGCTGTTCCTGCTCGCCGAGGGCGCCATGGTGACGGCCGGGATCACCGGAAGCCCGCGGCCGGCCGCCGAGGCGCGGGAGGCGGCGCGGCTGTTGCTGGCTTCTTGCTGAGGCCGGTCGGCTGATCGGGCGGGTGGCTGGACGCTGGTGGGGTAGGTGGCTCGGCGGCTTTTGGGGTAGGTGGCTCGGCGGCTGGTCAGGTAGGTGACTCATCGGCTGATCGGGCAGGTGACCCGTCGGCCGGCGGGACAGATGGCTGGGCGGCTGATCAGGCAGGTGACTCATCGGCAGATCGGGCAGGTGACCCGTCGGCAGGTCGGCCGCGAGTGGCGTCGGCGTCGCGCGCGGCCGGGGCGCCCTGTCGGACGTCAGCTCACCGTCTCGGAGACCGTGATCGCGGAGACCGGGCAGGCCCGGGCCGCCTCCCGGACCATGGGGGTTCCGGCGCCGTCCTCGCGGCCCGGCAGGAGGGTGCTGAGGCCGTCGTCGTCCTGGGTGAAGACGTCGGGAGCGGCCAGGGCGCACTGGCCCGCGCCGATGCAGACGTCCTTGTCGATGTCGATGTGCATGACCGGAGCCTCTTACCAGGTCACGGGGAGTTCCAGCATCCCCTGGATGGTGTCGCCGGGCTTGAAGGGGATCTCGTCCGCGGGAGCGGCGAGGCGGAGCGTGGGCAGCCGGTCGACGAGCGTCTTCAGGGCGATCTCCAGTTCGGCGCGGGCCAGGTTCTGGCCCAGGCACTGGTGGATGCCGAAACCGAACCCGACATGGTGGCGGGCCGGCCGGTGCCAGTCCAGGGTGTCGGGGTCCGCGTAGACGTCCTCGTCACGGTTGATGACCGAGGTCGCGAAGACCACGCCGTCGCCCTTGCGGATCGTCGTCCCCGCCACCTCGATGTCCTCGGTGGCCAGCCTCAGCAGACCGTCGGCGATCGACAGCATCCGCATGAGTTCCTCGACCGCGGTGGGCAGCAGAGCGGGGTCGGCGCGCAACTCGGCCAGCCGGTCGGGATGTTGCAGGAGCGTGTAGGTTCCCAGCGAGATCATGTTGGCGGTGGTCTCGTGTCCCGCGACCAGCAGGATGACCGCCAGGGAGATCACCTCCTGCCGGTCCAGTTCGCCGTCGCGCAGCCGCTGGTGGACGAGTTCGTCCAGGACGCCCTCCCCGGACTCGGACTGCTTCTGTTTGCGGTCGATCAACTCCCCGAAGTACGACTCCAATTGGTCACGGGCGTCGATGGTGTCCGCGGCCGTCGGTCCGCGCAGCAGACGGCGGGACTGGCCCTCGAAGAAGTCGTGGTCGGCGTACGGGACTCCGAGCAGCGCGCAGATCACCGTCGAGGGCACCGGCAACGCGAAGGCGCTCACCAGATCGGCGGGCGGTCCCTGCGCGATCATCGCGTCCAGGTGTTCGTCCACGACCTGCTGAATACGCGGTCGCAGTTCGGTGGCGCGCTTGAGGGTGAAGGCGGGGATCATCATCCGCCGTTGGGTCTGGTGCTCCGGGTCGTCGACGCCGAGCAGCGCGGTCCTCCGGTTCCTGGCCGCGGCGAAGCGCGCGGTGGGGGCGGGGAAGTCGGGGCGGGTGCGGTCGGTGGACAGGCGTCGGTCGGCCAGCAGGGCGCGGGCGGTGGCGTGTCCGCTGACCAGCCAGGCCGGGCGGCCGTCGAAAAGGGCGATCCGGGTCAGCGGCCGGGCGGCGCGCAGCGTGTCGTAGGCGGTGGGCGGGTGGTAGGGGCAGGTGCGGTCCTGCGGGAAGGCGACGGGCTCCGTTTCCGGCATGGAGACCTCTCAGACGGGGGCGGACGTCGTGGAGATCTTCATTAGATGCCCTGGGCATCCATAGGGCGACGACAAGTTCGGCCAATCGGTGGTACGAGGCGATCTGGCCGGGGACGTTCCCTTCGCGAGCGGAAATCGGAGGGAGCGGTTCACCGGGCGCGGCGACACCGCGAGGGCACCTCGGAAAACGGGTTGCCGCCGCGCGGCCCGTACCCCCAGGATCTGGCCATGTCCACGACTGTCGCCTTCCCGCCGCTGACCGCCGCCACCTGCTGCCCGGTGCGCCTCCAGCAGCAGACCGGCCGACCGTGGAGTTCCACGCTTGCGCGCTCATGACCCCCGCCCTCGTCGCGGGCCTGCTCGCGGGGTACGGCATCGCCGTACCCGTCGGTGCGGTAGGCACCTATCTGGTCTCCCTCACCGCCCGTACCTCCCTGCGCACCGGTGCCTGCGCCGCGCTCGGCATCGCCACCGCCGACGGGCTGTACGCGCTGGTGGCCACCCTCGGCGGGGCCGCCCTCGCCGACGCGCTGCGGCCGGTGCTCGGTCCGCTGCGCTGGGCCTCCGCGCTGGTGCTGCTCGCGCTGGCGGTCCTGGGCGCGGTCACGGCCCTGCGCCACTACCGCGGCCACCGGCTCGCGACCCGTCCCGAGACGCCTGCGCCGGGCCCCGGGCGAGCCTTTCTGGGGCTGCTCGGGATCACCCTGCTCAACCCGGTCACCGTGCTCTATTTCGCGGCCCTGGTGCTCGGTACGCACACCGAGGAGGCCGTACGGCCCCTGGAACAAGGGGTGTTCGTGCTGGCGGCCTTCGCCGCCTCCGCGAGCTGGCAACTGCTGCTCGCCGGGGGCGGCGCCCTGCTGGGGCGGGCGCTGACCGGGCAGCGGGGGCGGCTGGTGACGGCGCTGGTGTCGAGTGGCGTGATCACGGTGCTGGCGGTGCGGATGCTGGTCGCCCCGGCGTGAGGGTCCTCCGGAGGTGAGGGCCCGCAGGTCCGGAGGTGAGAGCCCGGAGGTGAGGGTCCGAAGGTCACGGTGCGAAGGCGCGGGCGACCGCGAGGCTGTCCTCGTAGACGTGGTGGCGAACTATCAGCCCGTTCTCGACGGTGAGGTGCAGGGCGAACCTGGCTCGATAGGGGCGTCCGGTGGCCGCGGCGGTCTGCCTGATCTCGCCCAGCACCACGGCGTCGGCGCCGTCGACGAGGATCCGCTCGATCTCGGTCGCCGCCTGCCCGGGGACGTGGTGGGCGGCCAGCGCCCGGAAGTGGGCGGCGGCGTCGGCGCGGGTGGAGCGGTGCCGGATCCAGGGGGTCGCCGTGCTGTCGTGCTCGTCCTCGGGCCAGTTCAGCTTCCAGTCTGCCCGCTCGGCGTACAGCTCGGCGATCCGCTCCGGTTCGCCCTCGCCGATCCTCAGCAGCAGGTCCTGGACCACGGCGCGGGTCCTCGTGTCGGCGGTCGTGGTCATGACGTGGCCCTCTCGTTCGGTCCGACGGCACGGTCGTGCCGGCTCGCCCACGACAGTGCCGTACCTGATCCTCGGGCGCGATGACCCCCGAGGTAATGGCGGGCCGGGGCAACGGCCGGAGCGCCGTTTGGTGTCGTAGGGGAACTCGGTAAGGATGAATGCCACACGGTTCGATGTTGAACCGCGTGTGAGCAAGCCGTAGTCGATGACGATGGGACGGATGCCATGCCTCTCGAGGGCGAGTACGAACCCAGCCCTGAGCAGTGGGTGCGCGACCAGGTGGAGCTGTACGAGAGCTCCGGCGGCACCAAGGGGACGACGCTGATGGACACCGGGATGCCCGTCATCCTGCTGACGACCCGGGGCGCCAAGAGCGGCAAGCTCCGCAAGACGCCGCTGATGCGCGTCGAGCACGACGGCCGCTACGCCGTGGTCGCCTCCAAGGGCGGGGCGCCCGAGCACCCGGTCTGGTACTACAACGTCAAGGCCGAACCGCGGGTGGAACTGCAGGACGGCCCGGCGAAGTGGGACATGACGGCCCGTGAGGTCACCGGGGCGGAGAAGGCCGAGTGGTGGGAGCGCGCGGTCGCGGCCTACCCGCCGTACGCCGACTACCAGAAGAAGACGGACCGGGAGATCCCGCTCTTCGTACTGGAGCCCGTCGAAGGGAACTGACCCCCGAGGGGAAGTGAGCCCGTCGAAAACAACGCGCCCGGGGTACGCATGAACCCGCGTCACCCGGGCACCTGAGGGTCAGGCCCCGCCGCGCTCCCCCGTCGCGGCGGGGCTTTCTCGTGCCTCCGCGGCGGGCCGGTCGGTCACGTCGAGGAAGATCTGGTCCGTCTCGGCGACGGTGCTCGCGATCGACCGTTTGATCCGTACGGCGACCTCCTCGACGCGTTCACTGTCCAGACCGGGCATCAGGTCGACGCGGGCCGCCACCATGATCGAGTCCAGACCCATCTTCATCGTGAACAGCGCCTCCACACTGTCGATCTCGGGCTGGGCCTCCAGCACCGCCCGGATGCGGCTGCTGGACTCCGGGTCGGCGGCCTCCCCGATCAGCTGGTCACGGGCGTCGCGCCCCAGCCGGTAGGCGACGTAGACGAGCAGCGCGCCGATCGCGAGGGACGCGGACGCCTCCCACACGACGTCCCCGGTGACCATGTGCAGCGCCATGCCGGCCATCGCGAGGGTGACACCGAGCACCGCGGTGCCGTCCTCGGCGACGATCGTGCGCAGCGCCGGGTCGCGCAGACCCGCACCGCTCCCGCCCTGCCGGCGCACCTGGTAGAGGGCCCGGAGCAGCGATGTTCCCTCCGCGAGGAAGGCGACGCCCAGCACGATCAGGCCCGCCACGTATCCGCTGAACTTCTCCTCGGCTCCGTTGCGCAGGGCCTCGACGCCCTGGAAGAAGGAGAAGCAGCCGCCCATCACGAAGATCCCGACGGCCGCCAGCAGCGACCAGAAGAACCGCTCCTTGCCGTAGCCGAAGGGGTGACGCCGGTCCGCGGGGCGGCGGCTGCGGCGCAGCGCGGCCAGGAGGAAGACCTCGTTGAGGCTGTCGGCCACGGAGTGCGCGGCCTCCGACAGCAGTGCGGGTGAGGCGGCGAGCAGACCGCCCGCCGCCTTGGCGACGGCTATCACCAGGTTCGCCACGAGCGCCACGAGCACCGTGACGCGTGTCTTACGGTCGGCCTTCTGACTTGAGGATGTCCCTGTCACCTCCGCCGACTGCCCCGGTCGGTACGACTCACACCGTGCCGTCAGCCGAAAACGGGGAACGCGTTCACCAGGGCGGGCGCACCGCGGTCACGGCGGCGGCGCACCGCGGTCACGGCGGCGGTGCACCGCTCGTACGGCGGTGCGTGCGCCGCAGGGCACGGTTGCGGGCGCGCCGCAGGGCACAGCGGCGGGTACACCGCAGAAACGGCCGCGGGTACATCGCAGTGACGCTGTGGGGTACCTCGCAGCAACGGCTGCGGACGCGCCGCAGGGCACGGCAAGGAGGAGACATGGGTGCCGGTGAGGACGGCAACGGCGGCTACGGCAGGAAGGCGTTCAAACGGTCCAAGAGCCACTTCGCGGACCGGATCACCGCCGACGGCAGGGACGGCTGGCCGGCCGAGGCGGGCCGCTACCGTCTGGTGGTCAGCCGCGCCTGCCCGTGGGCGAGCCGGGCGCTGGTCTCCCGGCGGCTCCTCGGTCTGGAGGACGCCCTCTCCCTCGCGATCGCCGATCCGATCCAGGACGACCGCAGCTGGCGCTTCACCCTGGACCCGGACGGCCGCGACCCGGTGCTCGGCATCCGCTACCTTGGCGAGTCGTACGACCGGCGGGAGAGCGACTACCCGGGCGGGGTGAGCGTGCCGGCGATCGTGGACGTGCCGAGCGGGAAGCTGGTCACCAACGACTACCAGCAGATCACCCTGGACTTCGCCACCGAATGGACAGCACTGCACCGGGAAGGCGCGCCGGACCTGTATCCGCGGGCGCTGCGCGACGAGATCGACTCGGTGATGGCGGAGGTCTACGAGGACGTCAACAACGGCGTCTACCGGGCGGGCTTCGCCACCGGCCAGGAGGAGTACGAGGCCGCGTGCGCGGGCGTCTTCCAACGCCTCGACCTGCTGACGCGGCGTCTGACCCGGCAGCGCTACCTGGTCGGTGACACGATCACCGAGGCGGACATCCGGCTGTTCACCACACTGGTCCGTTTCGACGCCGTCTACCACGGTCACTTCAAGTGCAACCAGTGGAAACTTTCGGAGAACCCGGTCCTGTGGGCGTACGTCCGCGACCTCTACCAGACGCCGGGCTTCGGCGACACCGTCGACTTCGACCACATCAAGCGGCACTACTACCAGGTGCACACCGGCATCAACCCGACGGCCATCGTGCCCCTCGGCCCGGACCTCTCCGGCTGGCTGACGCCCCATCACCGGGAGGAACTGGGCGGCCGGCCGTTCGGTGACGGGACACCGCCGGGCCCGGTGCCGGCGGCCGAGGCGGTCCCGGCGCACCACCAACCCACCCGCTGACCAAGGAGATTCACGTGGCAAAGAAGAAGAAGCTGCCCCTCGCCTACAAGCCCCTCGGCTTCGTGCTGGGCTGGACGAGCGGAACGCTGGCGGGACTGGCCTTCCAGAAGACCTGGAAGGCGATCCGGCACGAGGACGACGCGCCCGACGCCCTGGACCGTGACCGCGGCTGGGGAGAGATCCTGCTGGCCGCCGCGGTCCAGGGCGCCATCTTCGCCGTGGTCCGCAGCGCGGTGGACCGCGCAGGCGCCACAGCAATCGAACGCTCCACCGGAGTCTGGCCGGCCGATGAGAAGGGCGGCCGCGACTGACCGGTGCCCTACCGGGTCCGGGCGAGACTTCCCGGGCAGGCGCCGGGGGGTGTGTCCCGGACCGGGGGACGATCATGGCCCGGACCGGGTTGAGGATTCGTGTCCCGGACCAGGGGACGATCATGGCCCGGACCGGGGGACGATCGTGGCCCGGACCGGGGGACGTCTGACCGGCTGATGCGGGGAAGGCACCCCGGACGGACCGGGCGACGCCCCTGGAGCCGGGCTGAGCGCCGCCCCTGTCCAGGGCCAGGCGGCGGGGAGTCCTGGGCGCGGGGCGCTTCCGCCGGGCCGGGCGGTGCCCGGCCGTGCAGGCAGTTCCATGCCGCGGTAGCCCAGCTCCCGGTCAGCCGCTCGGGGAGCGCCCGCACCTGCGGGTTGGGCCTCCAGCAGGCGACCGTGGCCGACGCGCAGGTCGGCCCCGTCGGCCGTGCCAGGCGGCCCCGCCACGCTCGCGTAGGGTCCGGCTCAGCTCGGGCCCGCTGTACCGGCTGGTTGGAACCTCGATCCCCTCAGGCCCCGCACGGTCCAGACGTCGACCATGCTGAGCGCCGCCCGCCCTGCCTGGACATCCTCCTCGGCCCAAGTCGGGCAGGCCGAGCGCCGCTCCACCCTGGCTTCTCCCCCGGGCAGGCCGAGCGCCGCTCCACCCTGGCTTCTCCCCCGGGCAGGCCGAGCGCCGCTCCACCCTGGCTTCTCCCCCGGGCAGGCCGAGTGCCGCTCGGACCGGTTCACGCACCCCTCACCCTGACGCCGGCACCGCTCAGCCCGGTTCACCCCCAGCGTGACGCGGACGGCACGCGCCGCTTCTCGCGGCTCAGCTGCCCGACCTCAGCCCTGTTTCGGTGCCGTTGACGGGATGAGGCGGAGGGTGAAGGAGTGGCCGGCCGGGTCGGCGAAGCCGCGTTCCTCGTACGGGCCGGTCGCGTCCTTTGTCTCCAGGGGACGTCCCCCGAGTCCGATGACCTTGCGTTCCGCCTCGTCCAGGTCCTCCACCACGAAGTCCAGGTGAGCCTGGAGGGCGTTCTCCGGACGGGGCCAGCTCGGCGGTGTCGCGTTCACGTCGCGGCGGAACGCCAGCCGCAGCCCGTCACCGCCCCTGATCTCCACCCGGTTGGCACTCTCGTGCGTCTGCTCGGCCTCCAGCAGCTCCTTGTAGAACACCGCGAGCTTCTCCGGCTCGGCACAGTCGAGCACGACGACGCCCGCTTTCACCAAGGCCATGTCTCCTCCGAAGGTTTCGGGGCGCGGGACGTTCGTGCCCCGCAGCCCTGTACCTTGCGGATATCCCGAGCCGCCCGGTTCAGTCGATGACCGGCGACTTCCCGTACCGGGGCGACGTCTCGCGCCGCATCACCCACCCGAGCCGCATCGGTCATCCCTGCCGCGTCAACTCCCCACGCCCCATCGCCCCCTGTTGTCGTGGTCCTGGACCGCGATCCGTTCGAGGCGCCGTCGGAGGCGATCGCCCGGACGCGGGTGGGCGCAGACCTACGTCGGCGGCGAACGCGTGTACGCGGCCGATGAGGTGCCTACCGGGCTTCCCGGATTTCGATCTACTGGACAGGTGCCCATGTATGATGGACACCTGTCCAGGAAATCTTCCAGGAAACCTGTTGAGGAGCGCCCCCGCGTGGAGATCGTCGCGAACGTACTCGTGGGGCTGGTGGCCGCCCTGCACGCCTACATCCTGGTGATGGAGATGTTCCTGTGGCAGAAGAAGCCGGGCAGAGGACTGCACGGCTTCGACCCCGAGATGGCTCGGGCGACCGCGCCGATGGCCGCCAACCAGGGGCTCTACAACGGCTTCCTCGCGGCCGGCCTGGTCTGGGGCCTGATCGCCGCCGATCCGACCGGGTTCCGGGCGCAGGTGTTCTTCCTGTGCTGCGTCGTGGTCGCGGGCGTGTTCGGGGCCGCCACGGCCAACCGCCGGATCCTGTTCGCACAGGCCGTGCCCGGCGCCCTCGCCCTGGGCGCCGTGCTCATCGCGGGGTGAGCCGGTGAGCCGCGGCGGGCCCGAGGACCCGCGGGCCGCGCGCACCAGGGAGCGGCTGCGCCGGGCTCTTCTCGACGAGTGCGCCGAGCGGCCCCTGGCTAAGGTCGGCGTGGCCGCGCTGGTGCGCCGCGCCGGAGTGGGGCGGGCCACGTTCTACGTGCACTACGCCGACCTGGAGGCGCTGGCGGTCGACGCCTGCGCTGACGTCGTACGGGAGGCCGTGGAGGCGCTGCACGCCTGGCGCGGGCGGCCCGACCCGGTGCACGCGCCGCCGGCGCTGGCGGAGTTCTTCGCCTCGCTCGCCCCGCATGCCGCCCTGTACCGGGCCCTGCTCGCGCCGGGCGGCGGCGGCCCGCTCGGGCGGGTGCTGCACCGGGACCTGCGGGACTACAGCCTGCGCGAACGCGAACTCGCCGGCGCGGCGGACGCGTCCCTGGTCGCCTCGGCCGTCGCCGCCACCTTCGCCGGGGTCCTGGCCGACTGGCTGCACGGCCTGCTCGAGGCCGACGCCGCCGGTATCGCCGACCAGGTCTGGCAGTTGCTGGTCGCCCTGCACGCGAGCAGGTGAGCGGGTGAGGGCCAGGTGCCCGGGCCGGCAGCGTCGTACGGTGTTCAGCGCGCCGCCGCCTGGAACGTACGCCGGTAGGCCTGCGGCGAGACACCGATCGCCGCGTGCAGGTGCTGACGCAGGGAGGCGGCGGTGGCGAAGCCGACCTGGCCGGCGACCTGGTCCACCGACAGGTCGCTGGCCTCCAACAGATGGCGGGCCCGTGCGACGCGCTGCTGGATCAGCCAGCGGCCCGGGCTCACGCCGACCTCGTCGTGGAAGCGGCGGGCGAAGGTGCGCAGGCTCATCCGGGCGTGGGCGGCCAGGTCTGCCAGGGTCAGGGGTTCGTGGAGGCGCTCCAGGGCCCAGGCACGGGTGGCGGCGGTGCCGACGGCGCCGCTGTGCGGGACCGGCTGCTCGATGTACTGGGCCTGTCCGCCGTCCCGGAACGGCGGGACCACACAGCGCCGGGCGACCTTGTTGGCCAGCTCGCTGCCGTGGTCCGTGCGGACGATGTGCAGGCAGACGTCGACGCCGGAGGCGGCTCCGGCCGAGGTGAGGATCCGGCCGTCGTCGACGAACAGGACGTCCGGGTCGAGAGCGACGGTCGGGTGCATCCGCCGGAACCTGTCGCTCACCTGCCAGTGCGTGGTGGCCCTGCGGCCGTCGAGGAAGCCCGCGGCGGCGAGAACGAAGGCAGCCGTGCAGATCGAGACGAGCCGCGCGTCGGGGCGGATCCGCGCCAGCGCGGCGGCGACCTCGGCAGGCAGCTCGACGGGGATGTGCGACGGGTCGATGGAGGCGATGACCACGGTGTCCGCGGTGGCCAGGATCTCGGGACCGTGATCGACGGTGACGGTGAAGTCGGCGTTGGTGCGCACCGGTCGGCCGTCGGCCGTGCAGGTCAGCACCTCGTACCGGCCGTCGGCGGCGCCGAAGATCCGGCTGGGGATACCCAGCTCGAACGGGTACACCCCGTCCAGGGCCAGCACCACGACCCGCTCGACCCGGTCCTCGACCCCACCCGGGACCCGCTGCACTTCCTGCTCCCCGTCACGCATGGCATGATCTTATCGAAGGTTGGCAATCATGCCATTTTCCCGGCGGGCGATCCCGGGCAGGCTGATTCACCATGAGCACTGTGAACACGATGCGAGCCATCAGCCAGGACGTCCTCGGCGGTCCCGAGGTTCTGAAGGAAGTACGGGTGGAGCGCCCCGAGCCGGGCCCCAACCAGGTGCTGGTCCGGGTCCGTGCCGCCGGGCTGAACCCCACCGACTGGAAGCACCGGGCGACCGGCGGCTTCCTCGGGGAGCCGCCCTTCGTGCTCGGCTGGGACGTCTCCGGTGTGGTCGAGGCGGTCGGCATCGGCGTGGCCACGTTCACGCCGGGCGACGAGGTCTTCGGCATGCTGCCGTACCCGTACGGTCACGGATCGCACGCCGAGTACGTCATCGCCCCGGTCCGCGCCCTCACCCACAAGCCGTCCCTGATCGACCACACGCAGGCGGGCGCGCTGCCACTGGTGTCCCTGACCGCGTGGCAGGCCCTGGTGGAGAACGCGGACCTGCAGCCCGGTCAGCGGGTGCTGATCCACGCGGCGGCCGGCGGGGTCGGGCACGTGGCCGTGCAGATCGCCAAGGCGCGCGGCGCGTACGTGATCGGCACGGCGAGTGCGGGCAAGCACGACTTCCTGCGCGAGATCGGCGTGGACGAGGCGATCGACTACCGCGAGACGGACTTCGCCGAAGCCGTGAAGGACGTCGACGTCGTGCTGGACACGCTCGGCGGCGAGACCTCCGTACGCTCGCTGCGCGTGCTGCGGCCGGGCGGGATCGTCGTCTCGATCCTTCCGGTCGGGTCGGACGAGTTCCACGAGGAGGCCGAGCGACTGGGCGTACGGGCCCTGCGGATGCTCGTGGACGCCGACCGGTCCGGCATGAAGGCGATCGTGGACCTCGTCGAGCGGGGGAAGGTGCGGGCCACGATCGCGGACACCTTCCCGCTGGCCGATGCCGCCGAGGCGCACGCGCTGGGCGACACCGGCCGGACCACGGGGAAGCTGGTCCTCACGGTCGACTGACCCGGGGACCGGAAGGGGGCCGGGTCTGAAGGGGGCCGGGTCGGAAGGGGGCCGGGTCAGAACGTGAGCACGGGCTTGATCGCCTTGCCCGCGCCCATGTCCCGCACCGCCTGGTCGATGTCCGCGAACGGATAGGTGCTGATCAGGCGGTGCAGCGGGAGCCGTCCCTCCTTCACCAGGCGGACCAGGGCGGGGATGAAGGTCTGCGTCTCGGCGTCACCGAGGGTGAGACCGACGACCTGCTTGCCGCCGAGCATCCCGTTGACGTCCAGGGCGACCTCGGTGCCGAACGCCGGGGCGCCGACGATGACGAGGGTGCCGCGGGCGGCGAGCGCGTCGACGCCCTGGCGCAGGACGGCGACGTTGCCCGTGGTCTCCACGATGCCGTCCGCGCCCTGACCGCCGGTGATCTCCGCGAGGGCCTCACCGAGGTCGGCCTCGCCCGCGTGGACGGTGTGGGTGGCGCCCAACTCCTTGGCCAGCGACAGCCGTTCGCCGACCCGGTCGACGGCGACGATATTGGTGGCCGGGGTGAGGGCGGCGGCCATGACCGCCGACAGGCCGACGGCTCCGGCGCCCAGGACGACGATCGTGCTGCCGGTGACCGGCTTCAGTACGTTCCACATGGCGCCGACACCGGTCTGCACTCCGCAGCCCAGCGGGGCGATCGACTCCAGGGGGACCTCGGGGTCGACCTTGACGAGGCTGCGCTCGTCGACCAACGCCCGCTCGGCGAACGAGGACTGGCCGAAGAAGTGGCCGCCGAGCGGCTCGCCGTCGCGACTGATGGTGCTGGTGCCGTCGGCACGGCGGCCGCCGATGAGGTTCAGCGGCAGCCAGCCGGCGCAGTAGGCGGGGTGGCCGCCCCGGCAGTTGCGGCAGTCGCCGCACGAGGTGAAGGACAGCACGACATGGTCGCCGGGGACGACGCCGGTGACGGCGGAGCCGACGGTCTCGACGACGCCCGCGCCCTCGTGCCCGAGGACTCCGGGAAGGGGGAAGGGCAGTCCGCCGCCCGCCACGCCGAGGTCGGTGTGGCACAGGCCGGTGGCGACCATGCGGACGACCGCCTCGTGCGGGCCGGGCTCGTCGAGCTCGACGTCGCTGAGGGTGAAGGGCGCTCCGCCTGACTCGACGACGGCGGCGCGGGTGGTGAGGGACATCGCAGGTACTCCTTGGAGAGCGCGCTCAGTCGAGCGAGACGACGACGGACTTGACCCTGGTGTAGGCGGCGAAGGCCTCGGGCCCGTACTCGCGGCCGAAGCCGGAGTCCTTGACCCCGCCGAAGGGCACCGCGGGGTCGAGCATCGCCCAGTCGTTGATCCACACGATGCCGGCCTGGAGCCGCTCGGCGACCCGGTGGGCGCGGGCGAGGTTGCTGGTCTGCACGCCAGAAGCCAGGCCGTACGGCGTGGAGTTGGCGAGGGTGACGGCCTCTTCCTCGGAGTCGAAGGGCTGCACGGTGAGGACCGGGCCGAAGATCTCCTCCTGCACCACCCGGGAGTCGTTGGGAAGGTCCGCGATCACGGTGGGCTTGTAGTAGTAGCCGCCGTCCAGGTCGAGACGCTCACCGCCGCAGACGACGCGGCCGCCCTCCTTGCGGGCCAGGGCGACGTACTCCTCGACCTTCTTCAGGTGCTTCTCCCCCGCCATCGGACCGACCACGGTCTCGGGCTGCCGGGGGTCGCCGACCGGGACGCCGGGTACGGCGTCGGCGAGGATGCCGAGCAGGGTGCTGTACACCGAGCGGGCCACCAGCAGCCGGGGGCCGCCCATGCAGAACTGGCCGGTGTTGAAGACGAAGCCCTTGATGACCGCTCCGACCGCCTTCTCCAGGTCGGCGTCCTCGAAGACAACGTGGGCCGCGTTGCCGCCGAGCTCCATGGTGACGGGCTTGAGGGACTCGCCGGCGACGCTCGCGGCGTGCCGGCCGACGGCGGTGGAGCCGGTGAAGGCGATCTTGTCGACGCCACTGTGCCGCAGCAGTGCCTCCCCGGCCACCGGACCGGAGCCGGTGACGACGTTGACCACGCCGTCCGGGACCCCCGCCTTCTGGAAGAGGCGGGCCATGTAGAGGGCGCTGAGCGGGGTCTCGTCGGCCGGCTTGTGCACGACGGTGTTGCCGGCCGCCAGCGCCGGGGCGATCTTGGACCCGGCCAGGATCAGCGGGAAGTTGAAGGGCGTGATCGCGGCGACCACGCCGAGCGGCTCGCGCCGGGTATAGGCGAGGGCGTTCATGGGGGTGTCGCGGTTCGAGCCGTGCAGGGAGTGGGCGAGGGCGGCGAAGTGCTCGTAGTCGTTGGCCGCGTTCGCCACGTCGACCGCGTGGCACAGCGTGATCGGCTTGCCCACGTCGAGGCTCTCCAGCTGCGCGATCTCGTCGGCGTTCTCGCGGATCAGCTCGGCGACCCGGTGCAGGATCCGGCCCCGCTCCCGGCCGCTCAGCCCGGACCAGGCGCCCCCGTCGAAGGCCTCACGGGCCGCCCGTACCGCGGCGTCCACGTCGGCGGCGCCCGCCTCCGCGACGGTCGTGACGACCGCGCCCCGGGACGGGTCGACCACCTCGGTGCGCGCGCCGTCGGCGGCCTCGCGCCACTGCCCTGCGATGAACAGCCTGCCGGGTTCGATCTCGAAGGTGGTCATCACCACTCCTCAGCTTCATTGCCAAGATTTCAATCAACAGGATTCCTGTTGGTCCGCAGTCTCTTTACAGACAGGTTTCCTGTCAATGCTCTAGTGTGAACTCATGCTCGACACCCAGGTGACCAAGGCGCCCCCGTCGCTTCTCTACATGGTGAAACAAGTGGAGCTCGTCGTGCGATCCCACCTGGACGAGCTGGTCAGGCCGTCCGGGATCACCGCGCTGCAGTACACCGCGCTCACCGTCCTGGAGCGGCACGACGGACTGTCCGCCGCCCAGCTGGCCCGCGACTCGTTCGTCACCGCCCAGTCGATCGCCGACCTGGTGCGGTCACTGGAGAGCCGCGGGCTGGTGTGCCGGGAGCGCAATCCCCGCAACCGTCGCGAGCTGCTGATCCTGCTGACCGACGCGGGCCGCGAGCTCCTCGCCCGGCACGAGGGGCCCGTACGGGAGCTGGAGGAGCGGATGGTGCGGGACCTCACACCGCGCCAGGCGCAGCAGTTCCGCCAGGCGCTTTCCAGGGCCTGGCACGCCCTGTCGTAAGGCGACCCTCGCAATTCGAAGACATATGTCAATCGAACATGCTCAAATTCACTCCATCGAGGGTAACTTGCAGGGCGGGGAACGGATTTGTGCGCACGCCCCGCCCCTGAGGAACCGGTTGGAGGCGATGTCGTCGTGGAGCAGGACCCCGCACCGCCCGCCCGGCATGTGCGCGTCCACCAGGACCGGGGGCACACGGTGCTGGAGCTCCACGGGGAGATCGACATCGCCGCGGCCATGGAGATCATCCCGTACCTGGACCTGGTGACCGGGCGGCCCGAGGCCCGTCTGGTGATCGACCTCAGCGACGTGGAGTTCTTCGACTGCTCCGGACTGCGCCTGCTCTACCGCGCCCGCAGCCGGATGCTCGACAACGGCGGACGCCTGCTCCTGGTCTGCACACACCCGCTCACCCTGCGCGTCCTGCGCGTGACCGGGCTGTCCCGGCTGCTGCCGCCGATGCCGACGCTGGACGCGGCGCTGGGGCAGCCCGAGGCCGCGTCCGGCTCGGTGTGACCCCGCACGCTTCCCGCGCTGCCGAGGTATCCCCCGGTCATTCGGTCCGCGGCGCGTCGAACAGGGAGCTGACCGACTCGCCGTTGTGGATACGGCGTACCGCCTCCGCGAGTGCCGGGGCGACGGTGAGGATGCGCAGCTTGTCGGTGCGCTCCTCCTCCGGGACCGGGACCGTGTTGGTGCACACGATCTCCAGGACGTCCGTCTGCTCCCCGATCCGCTTCAGGGCCCCGTCCGCGAACAGGCCGTGCGTGCAGGCGACCCGGATCGATCGCGGCCCCGACTCCCTCAGCCGGTCGAGGAGTTCCAGGACCGTGCTGCCTTTGGCGATCTCGTCGTCCAGTACGATCACGTCCCGGTCGGCGACCTCGCCGATGACGGCGTTGATGCTGACCCGGTCGTCCGCGAACCGCTGCTTGGCGCCCGCGGCCACCTGGGCGCCGATCATCCGGGCGAACGCGGCCGCCTCCTTGGCGTTGCCGAGGTCGGGCGAGACGACGGTGGTCCGGGTGAGGTCGTACTGCCGGAAGTGCGCGGCGAGCTCACGCAGCGCGTGCAGGTGATCGACCGGGACCGAGAAGAAGCCGTGGACCTGTGGCGAGTGCAGCGTCATGGCCAGCACCCGGCTGGCGCCCGCGGCCACCAACAGGTCGGCGACCAGCCGACCGCCCAGCGAGATGCGGGGCTGGTCCTTCTTGTCGGAGCGGGCGTAGGAGTAGTGCGGCATGACGACGCTGATCCGCCCGGCCGAGGCCCCCCGGGCCGCGTCGCACATCAGCAGCAGCTCCACCAGGTGCTCCTGGACGGGCCTGACCAGCGGCTGGATGAGGAAGACGTCACGTTCCCGGCAGTTGGCCTGGAGCTGGACCTCCAGGCAGTCGTTGGCGAACCGGCTGACCCTGGTGGGGCTGAGCGGCACACCGAGATGCGCGCAGACCTCCTGGGCCAGCTCGGGATGGGCGCTCCCGCTGAACACGGCGATGTCTCGCACGCTCTGCTCCTCGCATGATCATTTCGACTGCCTGGCTCATGCTACGGGTCTCGCGAACACGGGTTGTGGACCGTCCACGAGGGCGAGTCCTCGGCCCGCGCACCCTCGACGGCTCCTTCCACCCCGTTGTCATTCGGCACGGCCCTCGGCGGCCGGGGCGTCGCCGGGTCGGTCGAGAGCATGGCCCGGCCGCCCGCGCCGGACCCACCGCCCCGGACCCGCGGCCGCGCGGCAACCGCCTCGGCAACCGGCCTCGCACGGAACCGAGTTCACGGGTACCGCGGGCGGGACGACGGCGTGGCCGATCAACAGGGAGGCGTCGGCCCGGCGGGTGCGCGAGATCGACGTAGGGCTGACCGGGTCGGCCCACGGGCAAGGTGTGTGGTGGTCACGGCCCTCGCAGGACCGTGGGAAGGGTGTGCGGTGGTCACGGCCCTCGCAGGACCGTGGGAAGGGTGTGCGGTGGTCACGGCCCTCGCAAGACCGTGGGAAGGGTGTGCGGTGGTCACGGCCCTCGCAGGACCGTGAGATCAGGCCGCACTGACATCGCCGTTCACCAGGACACCGGCAGCCGGCGCGGACTGCGCGTCATCTGTCCCTCCCGCCACTCGATGGTGTCAGGGGTGAACGCGGCGCGCAGTCCCGGGAACCGGGCGGCCAGTCGGTGCAGGGCGAGACCGAGTTCCAGGCGGGCGAGCCAGGCGCCGAGGCAGTGGTGGGGGCCCGCGCCGAAGACCACGGTGGGGGAGGCCAGCGGTGCGAACAGGTCGGGCGGGCCGGGCGGGAAGACGTCCGGGTCGCGGCCCGCGGAGTTGGTCTGGACGGCGACCACGCCGCCCGCCGGGATGATCACGCCACCGACCTCGACGTCCTCGGTGGCCCGGCGGATCAACCCGGGCAGCAGCCTGCCCTCGCTGAGCGGGACCGTCCGCAGCAGCTGCTCGACCGCCCTCGCCGCCGCCTCCTCGTCCTCGCCGAGGGCCGGCCAGGCATCGCGTCCGTCGGTGAGGAGGCGGACGACGATGTTGCCGAGGGCGGTCATGGTCGTCTCGTGACCGGCCACCACCAGCCCCAGGACCAGCATCACCAGGTGCCGTTCCTCAACGCCGAACTCGTCGCCCGCCGCGACCAGGCCGCTCACCAGATCGTCGCCCGGATCCTTGCGCCGCTCGGCGACGAGACCGGCGGCGAACACACCGAACTCCCGCATGGCCAGGCCGACCTCCTCGGCGGTGTGCGCGCCGCCGGACAGGGCGTGGTCGGCCCAGGAGCGGATGCGTTCCCAGTCCGCGTGGCCGAGACCCATCAGCCGGGAGATCACCGACACCGGCAGGGGACGCGTGAATCCCTCGACGATGTCCGCCGGTTGAGGCAGCCGGGCGAAGTCGTCGAGGAGGGTGTCCACCACGGAGGCCACCCAGGGCCGCCAGCGGGCGATCGCCCGGGGGGTGAACGCCCGCTGGACCGTGCCGCGCAGCCGCTGGTGCGGCGGCCCGTCCTGGTTGAGGAGGCCGTCGGGGGCGTCCAGCAGGTTCGGTACGACCAGCAGCGGCGGGGCGTCCTCGGCGTGCAGGGACTTCCGGTCGAACCGGGGGTCCATGAGCACCTGCCGCACGTCGGCGTACCGGGTCACCAGCCAGAAGGGGGTGCCGGTGGCCAGGGTGCCGGGACGGGGCGGGCCGGGCTCGGGGAAGGCCATGCGGTGCATGGGGCGAAGGGGCCGGGAGGTGCTGTCTGCGCTCATCCGGGTCTCCAGACGCGCCGGTGGGGAAGGTTTTCTCACGCTAGTGCGCCCCCGTGCCCCCGTCAGCGGTGTCAATCGGCCAACCATCCGGTCTGGCAAGCCCTTTGGGGGGAATTCGAACTGTAGGAAGGAGGGCCGTCGCCATGACGACTCCCATCAGGCGCGTGTCCAGGCGCATGCCCGGCTGGGCGAAGGCGGTGAGTGCCGTGGTCCTGGTGCTCGTCGTGTTCTTCGCCGGGATCCGGCTGAGCGTACTGCCAGGGCTCAAGGACCTGTTCGGCACGGAGACCCGTGACCGTTCCGGTCCCGCACTGCTCCAGTCCATCCAGGACATCAGCCGTTACGACGCCGCCTCCGGCAATTTCCAGGTCGTCGTGGACCTGGAGAAGGACACCAAGTTCCTGCCCGACGCGATCCGCGGCTCCCGCACCCTGTACGTCGGGGCGGGCTCCGTCGACGCCTACGTCGACCTCGGCAAGGTCGGCAAGAACGACGTGACGGTCAATGACGACCGTACGTCCGCGACCCTGCGGCTGCCGCACGCCCAGCTCGGCAAGGCGGCCCTCGACGCCGACCGCTCCTACGCGGTCTCCAAGCAGCGGGGTCTCCTCGATCGCCTCGGCGACCTCTTCTCCGACAACCCCAACAGCGAGCAGGCCGTGCAGAAGCTCGCCGTGCGGCACATCACCGAGGCCGCGAAGGAGAGCGAACTGACCAAGCGGGCCGAGACCAACACCACCACCATGCTCAAGGGCCTGCTGGGCTCCCTCGGCTTCAAGGAGGTGCAGGTCGGCTACGGCAGCTGATCAGGAGCCGAGGATCCCCGGCAGCCCGAGCACGCCGAGCAGGGTGGCGCCGGCCAGCACCCAGGCCACGTAGTCGCCGACATGGCCCGACTGCAGGCGGCGCAGCGGCCCGCCCCACCCGGGAACGGCGAGCAGGCTCGGCCGGCTGACGGCCAGGGCGGCGAGGGCCGCGGCCGACACGGTCGAGGTGACGCCCAGCAGGATGCCCACGGGGGTCCACCGCACGGAGGCGACCAGCACGCCGCCGGACCCGGCTTCGTTCACGGCGTGCGCCGTGACGTCGGCGAAGCCGGGTGCCAGTCCGAGGGCCAGCGCTCCGGCGAGCAGCACCGCGGGGACCGCCGTCATGGTGTCGGGGATCCGGCCGAGCCGACGGGACGTCTCGGGTCGTTCGCCGGAGCCCTTCGTCTCGTACGTGTCCCCGTATTGGGGCCGGGGGCCCAGACCGAGGAACACCCGCGCGGCGACCCGCAGGACCGCGCCGGCGGTGACGGCGGAGGCCAGGACGTAGAGCACGGTGAGCGGTCCGCCGACGGCCTCCTCCGTGACGGACTTGCCGAGCGCCGTGCCGAAGGGCGGCAGTCCGGCCAGGCCCAGCGCCCCGAGGGCGAACAGCACCGCGACACCGCGCAGTTCACGGGCCCTGCCGTGCAGGGCGTGTTCGTCGACGCTGCCGTACCGGTCGAGGAGAATGCCGGCGCAGGCGAACAGAGAGGCCTTCACGAAGGCGTGGCCCAGGAGGTAGACGGCGATCCCGTCGTCCGCCTCGGGCTTGAGGACGCCGATGCCGACGAGGAAGAGCCCCATGTGGGCGACGGTCGAGTAGGCCAGCAGCCGCTTGATGTGCCGCTGGTACCAGCACATGACCGCGCCGACCACCGCGGTCAGCGCGCCGAGCACCACCAGCGCCCGCTCGAAGTCCGCCGCCGGGACCCCGCCGGGTCCGGAGAACACGGTCCCGTACACACGCCACACCCCGTAGGCGCCGAGTTCGACCATGACGCCGGACAGCAGCATGCACACGGGCGTCGGCGCGACGGCGTGCGCGTCCGGCAGCCAGAAATGGAACGGTACGGCGGCGGCCTTGACGAGCAGCCCGGTCAGGAGGAGGACGAAGGCGGCGAGGACGAGCGCGTCGGGCCGGCCGTGCGCGTCGAGGCCCCGCCCGATCTGGGTCATCGTCAGCTCCCCGGTGCGGGCGTACAGCAGGGCGATGCCCATGAGCATGGCGTACGCGCCGAGCGAGTTGACGATCCCGAAGGTCAGCGCCCCCTGCACGGCCCGGGCCTCCTCGACCCGGTGGCCGGTGAGGGCGTACGCGACGACGCTCATCAGCTCGAACCACACGAACGCGTTGAACAGGTCGCCCGCGATCGCGAAGCCGCACATGCCCGCCTGGAAGAGCAGCAGCAGGGCGGGGAACGACCCGGCGTGGCCGCGCATCGGTTCGTCGAAGTAGTGCCAGGAGTACGCGAGGGCGGCCAGCGTCAGCAGACAGGCGAGGGCGGCCATGCCGAGGCCGGGGCCGTCGCCGGTCAGGACGATGCCGACGCTCCGGCCGTTCACGGGCGTCCAGCCGCCCACCCACTCCAGCGCGGGTGGCGAGGAGTCCAGGAGCAGGACCAGCGCGAGGGCCGCGGTGCCCGCGGCGACCAGGCAGCCCACGGACTCGGCGACGGGGCGGGACACGAACCGGCCGCCCGCCACCAGCAGGGCGGCGCCGAGCAGCGGTACGGCGACCAGGAGCGGCAGCAGGTCGTTCATCAGCCGCGCAGCTCGGAGAGTTCGTCGGGGTCGAGGGTGCCGTGCCGCTTGGCGACCTGCACCACGAGGGCGAGCAGCAGGGCGGTGACGGTGGCGCCGACCACGACGTCGGTCAGCGCCAGCGCCTGCACGACCGGGTCGACGACCGGCCGGGAGCCCGGCTGGATGTCGGAGAAGACGGGCGCGGTGGCGTCGTCCCGGTAGCCGACGGCCAGCAGCAGGACGTAGGTGGCGGCCTGGCAGACGGACAGGCAGCCGACGGCGTGGATGAGGTTGCGGCTGGTGGCGAGGCCGTAGCAGCCGATCAGGAGGACCCAGACGGCGACCAGGTACGGCAGGGCGTGCATCAGGGCGGTCACTGGGGGCTCACTTCCCGCGCTCCTTGTCGGTCGGGGTCTTGATGCCGGTGAGGCTCTCGATCTCGACGGCCTGGTCCAGGAAGCGGGCGAGCAGCACGACGACCGCGCAGGCGACCTCCATGCCGATGGCGGCGTTCAGCAGCGGCACGGTGCCGCCGGAGGAGAGCGTGTTGAAGGTGCCGTACGGCAGCAGGGTGTTGGCGAGGAACGCGGTGCCGCCGATCAGACCCGCGAGGCCGGTGACGAGGTAGGCGCAGGCGGCGATCGCGTCGCCGACCTCGTAGAGGCCGATCGGGCGGACGCGTTCCAGGGCGCGGTAGTCGGCGCCCAGGTAGAGCAGGTGCAGGGCGGTCGCGGCGACCACGCCGCCCTGGAAGCCGCCGCCGGGGCTGAGCTGCCCGTGCGCGATCACGTAGAGGCCGGTGAGCAGGGCGACGGGCAGGACGAGCAGGGCGTAGCGGCGGACGGGGCGGGCGACCGGCTCGGGTGCGGGGCGGGCGCGGTGTTCGTCGCGGGTCTGCCGCAGCAGGACGACGCAGCCGAGGACGGCCGCGAAGAGGATGGTCATCTCGCCGAGGGTGTCGAAGGCCCGCTGGTCGAAGTTGACGGAGGCGACGGTGTTCGCGGTGTGCCGGGCGAGGGCGGCGCGCACGGCCCGGTCGCCGTAGGGGTGCCGGTCGCCGCCGAAGCGCGGCAGGTCCAGGCAGGCGGCGACGAGCAGGGCGGCCAGGCCCGCACCGCCTGCGGCCACCAGCCACAGCCGGATGCCCCGGGTCACGGCCCCCGCCCCTCCTGGCGCGCGCGCCGCCGGACCTTGCGGACCGTGAGCAGCAGCAACAGCGGGGTGAGCGCGGAGCCGACCGCCAGCTGCGACAGTGCGACGTCGGGTGCCTGGAGCACAGTGAACAGGACCGCGAGGACGACCCCGAGAACGGCCAGCACGAGGGCCTGCCGGACGGGGTCGCGGACCAGCACCGCGCAGGTCGCGGCGGCGGCGACCAGCAGCAGTGCGACGACGATCACCACATCAGCCACGACGCACCCCTCGGAACCCGCCGGCCAGCGCACGCGAGGCGATGACGTTCCCGCCGATCAGCAGCGCCCCGACGGCCAGCAGCTTGACCAGCGCACGGCTCGGTCCGGTGGCCACGCACAGCGCCAGCACCACCGCCGCCCCGACGCCGGCCGCCGCGTAGGTCACCCCCCAGGCGCGCGGCGGGTCCTCGGCGAGTTCGTCGGCGAGCAACCGGGCGAAGACGAGGGTGCCGACCGGGCCGAGCAGCGCGAGGACCAGGGCGAGATCGACGTAGGACGGGCGGTCGTAACCCTGCGCGAGCAGGAGCAGGGCGGGGCAGGCCAGGGCGGTGGACAGGTTCTGGGCCACCACCCGGCGTCGCAGCGGTCCGGTGGCCACACCCCACAGGGTGCCTCCCACACCGCCGGAGAGTGTCAGGGCCGCGGCGAACTCCCAGCCGTTCACCGCCCCGTCACCGCCCGCCGTGCCGCCCGGGCCGCCAGTGCTCCCACGGCGGCGGCACCCGCGCCGACGGCGAGTTCCAGCGGGTCCACGGTGCTGATGAACACCAGCCAGAGCACCGCGAGCGCGGCCCACCAGGCGAGGAGTTCGGCCATGACGGGGAGCGTCCTCCGCGGGTCGAGGAGGGGGGTCGTACGCAGGGTGTCGAGGAGCGTCGTACGCGGGTTCACGCGCCGTACCTCCTTCGGCCCTGCTGCCTCGCCGGTGCGGCGAGATGTCCGACATGACACTTCCGCGCCATCCAAACACCGCTCCGGGACCGAGGTGCGGCGACGCGCTGGTCCCTGGCCGGGGTGCCCCGACCGCAGGAAGGGAAACCGCGGGCAGCGGGCACGGGCGGCCGGGGAGGGGACATCCTCGGGCGATTCGCGGGTAACCGCCCTGGGACGCGGGGAAGTTGACGACTGGAGGACGGCATGGCCTGGGCAGCCTCACGTGCGAGAACAGCGCTGCGCACCCGCACCGCCAAGACCGAGCGAACCCCGCAGCGGCCGAGCCGGGAACGGCGCCCCCTCCCCTGGCCGCTGCGTCTGCTGGCGATGCTGTGCGCGTTCGTGTTCATGGTGGCGTTCGCCGTCGTCCTGGCGCGACTGACGCTGGAGCCCTCCCCCGCGTCGGTGGATCTGACGCACACCAACATGCATCCGGGCCGCTCCCTGCGGGCCTATCTGGACCAGCCCGAGCTGCGGGACGCCGTCAAGCAGATCGGCGGCAACCTGCTGCTGGGCGTCCCGTTCGGCATCCTCGTGCCGGTGCTGGCGCCGCGTACCCGCGGAATCCTGCGCATCCTGCTGCTGACCGCGGTCGTGATGCTCATGGTGGAGTTCGCGCAGGGCGCGCTGATCACCGGACGCGCCTTCGACATCGACGACGTCATCCTCAACACCGCCGGGGCGCTGATCGGGTACCTCCTGCTGGGTCGGCGGCTGAGCCGGGCGGTGCACGCGCGCAAGCCGAAGCAGAAGCAGGAGGTGTGATCGGCGGGGCACCTGAGTCCGGCGGCCGGTCGACGGCGAAGGTGTGGAAGGCGTCGGTGGCACCGTCCGCGCGCTGGGCCAGTGCCTGCGCGCGGCGTCGGTCGGCACGGCCGACGGCGCTCCGTGCCGACTGTGGGACCGCCGGTCAGTGCCGGTGCCAGGTGAACTTGTCCCCGCCCACCCAGCGGACCACCTCCGGATCGTCCAGGTCGTGGACCTGGATACCGAACGCCGCCGCGGCCTCCAGGACGTCGGTGACGGTCCTCGCCTCGCCGACGACCTCGCCGTCGATCTCCACGATCCGGAACGGCGGCGTGCCCGGCTGTACCCCGAGCACCAGGATCCGCGGGTGGGCGATGTGCGGGCTCGCGCTTTCGGTCATGGGAAAAGCGTAGAACGCTAAGCGCCGGAGCGAGGGGCGGGCGTCACCCGCCCAGCAGGCCGAGGACCGCCGCCTCGACGGCGCCCTGGGTGACCGGACGCCCGAAGTGGCCGTGTTCGTCCAGGCGGGTGAGCACGGGGGCGATGGTCTCTCTCATGGAGGAGGCGCGGCACACCGCCGGGGTGTTGCCCAGGTAGTGGCTGACCTGGCGCACGGCCCGGCTCATCTGCCGCCGCCGGGCGGCCGGTGTGGCACGGGCACCCTGAGCGGTGACGGCGAGCGCGACGGCGGGCCTCCCGGTCTCAGGGCCGCCGCCACTCGTCGCTGCCCAGGTGCGACCCGGCCTGCGGGCCCATCCGGAGCATGCCGCCGTCCACGCTCCAGGAGGCCCCCGTGACGTACGTGGCCTCCGGGCCGGCCAGGAAGGCGATCACGGCCGCCACCTCGCGGGCGTCCCCGGGGCGGCCGAGGGGAACACCGGGGCGGTTCTCGGTGTGCGGGTCGGAGTCCTCCTGGCCGGTCATCGGTGTGGCGATCTCTCCGGGCGCCACCGCGTTCACGGTGATGCCGTACTCGGCCAGCTCCAGGGCCATGACCTGGGTGAGCAGTCCCAGGCCGCCCTTGGCCGCGCAGTACGGCGCGGCGCCCACCCGCGGCTGGTGTTCGTGGACGGAGGTCACGTTGACGATCCGGCCCCCGTCGCCCTGCCGGATCATGTGCCGGGCCGCCTTCTGCCCGCACAGGAAGGGGCCGACCAGGTCCACGTCGAGGACCTCGCGGACATCGTCCAGCTCCAGGTCGAGGAAGGGCGTCATGGTGCCCGTACCGGCGTTGTTGACCAGGACGTCGAGACGGCCGAGCCGGTCGCACAGTTCGTCGACGGTCCCGGCGGCGGTGGGCAGCCGGGTCAGGTCCATCTGGGCCACGGCGGCCCGCTGCCCGTGGGCGCGGACCTCCTCGGCGGTCTCCTCGGCGCCCTTGAGGTCGCTGTGCCACGTGATGCCGACGTCCATCCCCGCCCGGGCCAGTCGGACGGCGGTGGCCCTGCCGATGCCGGAGTCGGCACCGGTGATCAGGGCCACCTTGCTGCGCGGTGCGGTGGGAGCGGACATGTCAGGCCTCCTCGTGGACGCGGCCGAGGTGATGAGGCATCGCCAGTACCCGGCCGGGTACCGGACAAACCGCCCCCGCGCCGCACGGCCCGCGGCAGGCGGCGGCCCGCCCGTCGTGCGGCCCCCGGGGAGCTGGGGAACTCTGGAGGTGGAGGTGAGGGTGACCCATGGATCCCGTCGAGGCCCTGGACCGGATCGCGTTCCTGCTGGAACGGTCCCGTGAGCCCACCTACCGCGTGCGCGCCTTCCGTACGGCGTCCCGGGTGCTGTCCGCGCTGCCGGACGAGGAGGTGCGCGAGCGGGCCCACGCCGGAACCCTGGAGACGCTCAAGGGCGTCGGACCGAAGACCGCCCAGGTGGTGCGCGAGGCTCTGGAGGGCCGGGTCCCCGGCTATCTGGAGAAGCTGGAGGGCGAGGCCGTCGATCCCCCGGGCCGGGACGGAGAGCGGCTGCGGGCACTGCTGCGCGGGGACTGCCACCTGCACTCGGACTGGTCGGACGGTGGCAGCCCGATCGAGGAGATGGGCCGGGCGGCGGCGGGTCTCGGCCACGAATGGGCCGTGCTGACCGACCACTCGCCCCGGCTGACCGTGGCACGCGGTCTGTCGCCGGAGCGGCTGCGCCGGCAGCTGGAGGTGGTGGCGGAGCTGAACGAGACCTGGGCGCCGTTCAGGCTGCTGACCGGCATCGAGTGCGACATCCTCGACGACGGCTCGCTCGACCAGGAGCCCGAGCTGCTCGATCAGCTGGACGTCGTGGTGGTGTCCGTGCACTCCAAGCTGCGGATGGACGCCCGTTCGATGACCCGGCGCATGGTGGCCGCCGTACGCGATCCGCACGCGGACGTCCTGGGGCACTGCACCGGGCGGCTGGTGACGGGGCGGGGGCGGCCCGAGTCGGAGTTCGACGCGGACGAGGTCTTCGCCGCTTGCGCCGAGTCCGGCACGGCCGTCGAGATCAACAGCCGCCCCGAGCGGCTCGACCCGCCCCGGCGGCTGCTGCGCACGGCCTTGGAGGCGGGCGTGCTGTTCTCGGTCGACACCGACGCGCACGCGCCCGGCCAGCTGGACTGGCAGATCCACGGGTGCGCGCGGGCCGAGGAGTGCGGGGTGCCGCCGGAGCGCGTGGTCACCACCTGGTCGATGCGGGAGTTGCTGGCCTGGACCCGCCAGGGCCGCACTCCGGACCGCGTGGCGGGCGGCTGACGTGGTACTCGCCGTGACGCCCGACGTGCCGCTCGGTCGGTACGGACGACAAGGCGGGCGTCAGGTGGACGGGCGCGTGGACGGAAGGACGGACGTATGGGACGAGAGGACGGACGCATGGGACGGGCCGCGGTGTTCGACGTCGACGGAACCCTCGTCGACACCAACCACCTGCATGTGGTGACGTGGTGGGAGGCCTTCCGGCAGGCCGGGCACGAGGTGCCGATGCACGCCGTCCACCGGGCGGTCGGACTCGGCTCCACCGACCTGATCGCCCACCTCCTCGGCGACGGCCGGGACAAGAGCCGGGACGAGGAACTCAGCGCCGCCCACAAGGCGTTGTACGGGCAGTACTTCGACCGGCTGCCCGCCTTCCGGGACGCCGGGCGGCTGCTGCGCCGCCTCCACCAGGACGGCTGGACGGTGGTGCTCGCCACGTCGGCGGGCGGCGCCGAACTGTCCGCGCTGCGCCGCGCGATCGACGCGGACGACGCGATCGCCGACACGGCGAGCGCCGACGACGTCGACCAGGGCAAACCCGCCCCCGAGCCCGTCGAGCACGCCCTGGGCCTGGTCGGCGTACCCGCCGAGCAGGCGGTCTTCGTCGGCGACACCGTCTGGGACATGCGGGCGGGCAGCCGGGCCGGGGTGCGCTGCGTGGGCGTCCTGTGCGGCGGCATCCCCCGCGCCGACCTGGAGAAGGCGGGGGCGGCCGAGATCTACGACGACCCCGCGGACCTGCTGGCCTCCCTGGCGGACAGCCCGCTGGCGTGAACCGGAGGACCTGACCGAGGTGACGTGAGGGAACGGTCCGCGCGGATACCCACCGTGCATGACGCGTTTGACAGATGCGGTACGACCCCACGGTGGCCGTCCGGCCGATGCGCTGCGGCGGGAGGCGCGGATCGTACTGCGGGCAGGCCGAGCAGCCTGGCACGGGCCCGGCAGGGAGCGCGATCTGGTCGTGCAGTCGCTGAAGGCGGCCGGGGCGGCACTGATCGCCTGGTACGTGGCGAGCGACTGGCTCGGCGACCCGATGGCCCTGATGGCGCCCTGGGTGGCGCTGGTGCTGGTGCAGGCCACCGTCTACAGCTCGCTGCGGCAGGCCGGGCAGCAGTGCACGGCCATCTGTGCCGGGACCCTGCTGGCGTCGGGCGCCCAGGCGCTCACCGGGGACACCCTGGGCGCGCTGGCCCTGTCCGTGCCGGTGCTGATGCTGCTCTCGAACTGGCACCGCTTCGGCGACCAGGGCATCTACGGGGCGACGACCGCCGTCTTCACCCTCGCCTCCGGAACGGTCTCGGCGTCGGCGGTCGGGCACCGGGTGGGACAGGCGGTGCTGGGCGCGGTGATCGGTGTCACCGTCAACGCCCTCGTCTTCCCGCCGATCCATCTGCGGGACGTGCGGGAGAACCTGGCAGCGCTCCCTCAGGAGGCGGGGGATGTGCTGCACCGCATCGCCGGCGACCTGAGCGAGGGCGACTGGGACGGGCAGACCGCCGCCCACTGGTCGAGCTGCGCGGCCCGTCTGGAGCGGCGCCTGGACGCGCTGCGGTCGGCCCGCGGCTGGAGCCAGGAGAGCCTGCGGCTGACCGCCGGCCCCCTGCGCGCCGCCCGCCGGCTCCCGCCGCAGTCTGTACCGCCCGCGGAGGAGGACGAACGCTGGAGCCGGGTCACCGGCCACATCGCGGCCCTGACCCGGACGCTGACGGTCGCGGCCGACGACGGCCGCACACCGGCCCCGCCCGACGGCCCGGCACTGCGCTCGTACGCGCGTCTCCTGGATCTCATCGGGGACGCGTGCCACGCGGAGAGCCGCCGACTGCTGGACCCCCGCGAGGACACCCGTCCGGACGGCGGGATCGAGGACGCCATGTGGGACCTGCACGAGCGGTTGCAGAAGGAGTTGCGTGAGTACGCGTCCCAGGGGGCCGCCCCGGTGACCGTCCTGGGCACCTTGTTGCTGCAGGCCGAGAACCTCTGGACCGAGACTGTTCCGGGCACCGGGGACCAGTGACACGGATCACCCCGTAACAGGACCAACCGAGGAACACCCAGGGGTGGTTGTCCGTTGAACAGACCGTGGGTGTGGATGGGACAGTGTCCCCGGGCCTCACCTTTTGCCCACAGGGACGATCGTTCGGCTGAAGCCCTGTGGAGCCTTTCGCCGAGAGGCGACCGCCATCCGCACCCACACCTGAGCCGCCCCGACCGTGATTCCCCCGTCCGGTCGGGGCTTTCCCTTGTCCGGAGCCGTGCCCGAAGCCATGTCCGGAGCGGTGCCCGAAGCCGCGAGCCGACGGGGCACACTTGACTTCGAGCGCACTCCAATCCGTAGCGTCGCGGTCATGAGCACAGCACAGCACAAGATCGGTTCGGGGTTCGGCGCCCGCAGCACCGCCGACGACGTCCTCACCGGCATCGACCTGACCGGACGGCTCGCCCTGGTGACCGGCGGCTACTCCGGCCTCGGCCTGGAGACGACCCGCGCGCTCGCCAAGGCCGGCGCCCAGGTCGTCGTGCCGGCTCGCCGCCCGGAGACCGCCCGCGAGAACCTCGCCGGTGTCGACGGCGTCGAGACGGACGCGCTCGACCTCGGCGACCTGGAGAGCGTGCGCGCGTTCGCCGACCGGTTCCTCACCTCCGGACGGACCCTCGACTTCGTCATCGACAGCGCGGGCATCATGGCTTGTCCCGAGACCCGGATCGGGCCCGGCTGGGAAGCGCAGTTCGCCACCAACCACCTCGGCCACTTCGCCCTCGTCAACCGTCTGTGGCCGGCGATCGAGCCGGGCGGCGCACGCGTCGTCTCCGTGTCCTCGCGCGCCCACCACTTCTCGGGGATGCGCTGGGACGACGTCCACTGGCAGCGGGGATACGACAAGTGGGAGGCCTACGGGCAGGCCAAGACAGCGAACGTGCTGTTCGCCGTCCACCTCGACGCGCTCGCCCGCGACCGGGGAGTGCGTGCCTTCTCCCTGCACCCCGGCGGCATCCTGACGCCCCTGCAGCGGCATCTGCCGAAGCAGGAGATGGTGGAACGCGGCTGGATCGACGAGGACGGCAACGTCCTGAACCCCGAGGGCTTCAAGACCCCTCAGCAGGGCTCCGCCACCCAGGTCTGGGCCGCGACCTCGCCACAGCTGGACGGGATGGGCGGGGTCTACCTCGAGGACTGCGACATCGCCGAGCCCGCGCCCGCGGACGGCGCGGGAGTCGGTGTGAAGGACTGGGGGACGGACCCGGAGCAGGCCGCCCGCCTGTGGGAGCTGTCGGCGCAGCTGACGGGTGTGAACGCGTTCGCCGCCTGACGCGGCGGGCCGGCCGACGGGTCAGCCGAGTTCTCCCGGACCGTAGAGGGCCGCGGGCGCCCCGGTCGTCAGGGCCCAGTAGCGGTCGCCGTACGACCAGTGCCACCACTTCCCTGATGATTGAATGTGTTCACGCATCAAGGGAGGGGCGACTGTGAGCGAGTGGCATGTGGTGTGGGTGCCCGACCCGGGCCGGTGGGGGACGCTTCCTGATGCGGGAGTGCTGGGGGTCGAGGACCTGCCGAGGGCTGTCGAGCGGATCGGCTTGATGCCGGGTGATCCTGTCTTCATCGCTCCAGATTTCACCATTGACTCCGACTTGTTGGAGTTCGTTCTCTCGAAGCACTTCCGTTTCCTTGCACGGGAGACGAAGCGGAACTACGCCACGGACATTCGGATCCTCCTGACGTTCCTGTCGTCGCGCGGGATCGACTGGCGCCGGGCCTCCGAGCAGGACCTGCTGAACTACAGGACCTGGCGCTGTGATGCTCCGCAGAATCCCGAGCGAATCAGCGGGTCGAAATGGAACCGTGAGGCCGCCGCCTTCACCCGCCTGTTCAAGTGGGCGAGGGTGAGCCCGCGGCCGGTGGACGCGTCCCGGCGGGAGGACCGTGCGGCTGACTCGGTCAGTGCCCGGGTGTCGTGGCTGACACCGCGTACGTGGAGCTTGTGGTCGGACGTCGGCCTGCGCGGTCACGGCCGCGACGGGGTGCCGAGTTGGGGATGGGATGCGCGGACCGAGGCCCGTAACACCTCGTTTGTGCAGTTCATCCTGAGCTCGGGGCTTCGGCGACAGGAAGGCGGGTCGCTTTTGACGTTCGAGCTGCCCGCTCAGCGGTTGCAGCACGTGCGCTACCAGCACGGCCAGCTCGCCGGGGCGGTGACCCGATCGAAGAACGGCCGCACCTTCTACACCTCGCTGGATGCCCTGCGGCAGGTCGAAACCTATGTGCAGTCGGAGCGGGCTTGGGCGGTGAAGCGTGCTCAGCAGATGGGCCGCTACGAGCGGGTTGAGCAGATGCGCCTGGTCACGAAGGTGACCCGCGGCCGGGCACCGAGAGTCTTCTGGGTGGACCGAAATGGTGTCGAGGGCCATCAGTACTTGACCCATCTGGGCTGGCGGGAACGGCAGTGGCTGTTCCTCGAAGGCCCGGAGGGGCCGGAACCTGCGTGGCTGTGGCTGACCGAGCAGGGCTTGCCGATGCTTCCCGACCGTTGGAACACGGTGTTCACCACGGCGAACCTGCGCTGCGAAGAGGTTCTGTTGACCCCCGCCGAGCGGAAAGTGGGACGGAACCTCCGAGCCGCAGAAGTCCGGGGCCGGACGCCGTACGCGACCCCGCACTCCACGCGTCACTCCTTCGCGCTGTACATGCTCATCGTGCTGAACCAGCTGATGGAAGCCCGCTTCGGGTTGACCGCGCAGGACCGCCGGGATTTCTCGATGCTGTTCGGTGATCCCTGGTGGCTGGTCAAGACCCTCCTCGGGCACTCGGACGTCGAGACGACCAAGCGTCATTACCTGGCTCCCGTCGCGCACCTGCAGCTCGAGTCGATCCTGGCGACGGCCGAGGCCGACGGGCCCGACCGCGAGGTCGAGGACATCGACGGTGTGTTCGCGCGGCTCGCGAAGGAGTCGGCCGGGATCCAGGACATTGACGTCATCGTCGACCGGCTGCCGGTGGCCGGCCGATGAGCCGTCGCGGGCGTCGGGCGGTCCTGCCGTCGACCGACTTCACTTTCGAGCCACCGCTCGCTGCCAGCGGCCTGGTGGTCACCATCGTCAACAAGGCTGGCCACGGAAAGGACTTCGTCTTCTCCGACCTGCCCGTCCCGGAGCCGATGCAGCGCTCTCTGGCAACGGTGTTCGCTGCCCGGCGAGCGAAGTGGGCCAGCCACTACAGCGCCACAGCCGCCTGGAACAGGCTGAAGATGTTCGCCGAGTTCATCTCCGGTCTCGACACTCCTCCCGAGGATCTGACCGGTCTGGACGCGGCGACGCTCAAGCGCTGGCGGCTGCAGAACATCAGCACGAACACCGGTCGCACCACGCTGCGGGTAGTCCATCGGATACTCCGCAGCGACCCCCGGTTGAGCGAAGGGCCGGTCGCAGAGGAGCTGGCCCGTCGCGTTCCCGCACCCAAGCCCGTCAGGAAGTCCTACGACGAGGCGGAACGCGAGCACGTGCTGCTGGCAGCAGGCCGTCAGTTCCGGGCTGCCTGGCTCAGGATCCGGGAGAACAGTGAACTGCTGGAGCGGTGGCGGGCGGGAGCCCTGGATGAGGGCAGCCGTGACTGGCAGCTCGGGGAAGCGCTGGACCATGTGGCTCGTGTCGGGGACGTGCCCCGTACGCAGTTGCCGAGTGGTCGGCAGGCCGTCACCCACCGCGGATTGCTTGGTGGCCGCGACATCGCGCACACGTGGGGCCGACTGTTCCTGACCCCGTCGGAGCTGACAGCTCTGGCCGTACTGCTGACCGATCGCTTCGGCTGGAACCTCTCCGTCTATGACCGTATGCCGGCCCCGACCAGGGCTCCGTCGGTCGCGGAGAGCACGAACGTGACCTACCACGTGAAGGTCGAGAAGCGCCGGGCCGGGAACGGCCGCTGGTTCTCCACGGAGAACATCACCGACTCCGGGGGCGACTCGCCAGGGCGATTGATCACGCAGGCACTGCAGGCCACGCTCCACGGTCGACTCCTGGCTGCCCAACTGGCTCCAGGCACAGACCTGTTGATGGCAGCCCGCGCGGTTCGGCAGAAGGGCGGACGCAAGGACATGGACCGTCCCCCGGCAGTAGGCCCGATCGTTCTCGGTGTCTCGGGTGTCGACGGAAAGTCCTGGGCGATCGAACACAAGCTGAACGGCTCGCCCTTCCGCCAGATCCGACGCACAACGGTGACTCGGGAGGGCAAGCCTCTCCAGCACACGCAGGGGACGCACGAGAGCGTCTACGTGCTGCCCGACCAAAAAGTCCGGCAAGCCTCGCAGCAGACCTTCGAAGACGGCGCGCTCGAAGCTCTCGACCAGGCGCAGAAGATCTTCTTCGGCGGCCACCTCGCTCAAGCTCCGGACCCGGCCCACGGGCAGACCGGGACCGCGGACTGCGCGGACGAAACCACCACCCCATGACCTGCCCCGGACGGCGGCTGCGGAGCCGACTTCCTGCTCTGCCTCGCCTGCCCTAACGCACACGTCCACCCAGGTCACCACCCCCGCCTCGCCCTCCTTCACGAACACATCCAGGGCCTGCGGTCGGCGATGCCTGAACACAGATGGCACCAGCGCTGGTACGAGCACTGGCAGCGGCTCGACGACCTGGCCGACAAGGTCGGCCGCCAGTCCTGGGCTGCCGCTCGGGTACGGGCCAGCGACACCGACCGCACCCTGGTCGATCTTCTGCTGAAGGGACAACTTGCCTCATGAGCCTCCCTCTCGCCTCGGAGAGCGACCCCTATCTGCTGCCGATCCCCACCCCGGACAGCCCGGTCGTCCTTCCTCGGTGGATCAGCTCAGGAAATGCCAACCCCAACGGTCGTTACCAGGAGCCCGTCTGGCCGCTCGGGCCGTTCATCGACCGTCCCGGCGCCAGCCTGATCAAGATCCACTGGAGGAACTGCCCCACGCCGATGACGGAGCAGATCAAGCAGGTGACCTGGATTCTGTTGAACGGCCAGCTGCGACCCACCTACCTCCAGACCCGAGGGATTCGGGCCCGTTCCCGAGGCTCCGCCAATGAAATGCGGGAGACCTGCTACGAGTGGATGCGACTCGGCCGCTGGCTGGCCACCGCTGGCGTCAAAGATCTGCGTGGCTGCACCTACGACCACTGGATTGCTTACGTCACGGACCGTTTCCGTGCCAATCCGACCCGGCACTACGCTGAGGAAACTCTGAGTCGCCTCACTGATCTGCGGGCATTCGACCAGCTCTGCACTCAGCCCATCGGCGTCACGCAACCGCCTTGGGAAAGGGAAGGCGTCGACAACTACCTCCCATCCGCTGCCCCGCAGGACACCGGCGAGAACACAACCGAGCCGCTGGATCCGAGGGTGGTGAGCCCGCTACTGATGTGGTCGATCCGCATGGTCGACGACCTCGCGGACGACATCCTGGCCGCCTGGGTGGAATGGCGCCGCATGCAGCAGTTGGCCATCACCAACCCGAGCTCGCCCGCAGGACTGGCCGCGCTTGATGACTACCTCTTGCCCCGACTCTCCGCGGGCACGGGCCTGCCGACCACCGAGTGGCGCGGCAAGACTGTCCTGGCCGCCACATACATCGCGGCCACCGTCGGCTGCAGCGTCAACCAGGTCAGTGGCTTTCGACAACGCCATGAGCTCAGAGCGCTGCAGCCAGGGCCCTGCCCGCTCCCGGTCGCTGTGACCGGGCAGATCAACGGCAGGCCCTGGCGCGAGCACCTCGACTTCAACGAGGTCTCGACCTTGATGAGGCAGTTGGCCACCGCCGCGATGATCGTCTGCCTCTACCTGACCGGCATGCGGCCGCAGGAAGTGCAAGGTCTGCGGTCCGGTTGCTGTCCCGACCCGGAGGACGGTGGCCGTCATCTCATCCGCAGTCACCACTACAAGAACGTCACCGACGACGAGGGCCAGCACGTCTCGGCCGGTGAGGAACGGGAGGTCCCCTGGGTCGCCATCACCCCGGTCGTCCGCGCGATCCGAGTCCTTGAACGCATGGTCCCCGAGGGCGAACTGCTCTTCAGCTCCGCCCATCACGACTTCGCCCGCGGTCGCCAGCGCGGCGGCGCCTTGAAGAACAGCAGCATGAACCAGCGGATCGAGGACTTCATCGCCTGGATCAACCGGGAAGCCGAATCCCAAGGGCTGTCGGACCAGGGTGTTCCCGAAGATCCTCACGGCGCCATCGGGCTCGGACGGTTCCGTCGGACCCTTGCATGGCACGTCGCCCGCAGACCTGGCGGACTCGTCGCGCTCGCGATCCAGTACGGCCACATGCGCACCGTCCTCGACGCCCGTACGTCGAGCGGGTACGGCAGCCGAAGCCGCCGCGGCATCCACAGCGTCCTCGACGTCGAGACCGCCCTGGCCGCTGCCGACACCGCGGCGCGGCTGCGGGACCGCCTCGCCGCCGGCGAGAAGATTTCCGGGCCCGCCGCCCGACGAGCCCTCACCGCCGCCGTCCAGGCGCCACGATTCGAGGGCCGTACCGTCACCCAGAAGTTCGCCAAACAGGCCGCCGACTACCTGGCCCGCGACGGCCTGGTCCTCTTCGACAACCCGGACGCTTCGCTGATCTGCGTCTTCAAGCGCGACAACGCGCTCTGCGAACCAGGCCCCGACGCAACCGCCCCGAACCAGTTCGACTGCCGCCCCGGCTGCGGGAACGCTGTCCGCCTTGACAGCCACGCGACCGAACTGCTGGAAGAGACCGACCGCATCGACAAACTCGCGGCCCTCTCCCCTCAGCCGCTGGCCAGGCGCCTCCGCATCGCCGCCGAGCAATACCGCGCCACCGCCGACACTCACCACTCCACCGCCCAATCCGCCGAGGACCTGTCGTGACCGAGCGATCCACCGACGAGCGGACACGCATCCGTGCCGCCATGGACCGGCTACTCACCGGCCAGCCCACAGCCTCCGACGGCGCACTGACCGTCGTCGCTCTCGCAGCCGAGGCCGGTGTTCACCGCATGGCCCTGCAGAAGCGCCATGCCGACCTGAAGCACGAGTTCTACGAGCGCGTACGCACCGAGACCAAGCAACTCCCGGAATCGGAAAAGCGGCTCCGGAAGACCGTGTCCGATCTGAAGGAAACAGTTGCCGCGCAGAAGGCCGAGATCGCGACCCTCCGGCACCAAGTCACCCAGCTCGCGCTCGCGAACGCCATCCTTACCCGCCAGAGACACGAGCCGAAGAAAGACTCGGAGGAAGCACCAGGCAACGTCATCCGCCTCCGCCCGAAGGAAGAATGAGGCCAGACGTCCCTACCGACCACAGGCCCAGGAATCCTTTCTAGCGATGGTCCCTGGCCAGGAATTCCGTGACGGTCCGGACGAAATCGTCCGGACCGTCCACCCACGGGTTGTGCGCGGCGTCCGCCTGAACAATGTGCTCGCCACGTGGGAATAGCCCAGCCACCTCGGCGGCGGAGTCCGGACGCGGAGAGCCATCCAGCGCACCAGATATCACCAGGACCGGCGCGTCCAGCTCAGCTAGTACCGCGCGGGCGGCGTCCGCACCGTCGAAGGCGCCCGGAGCCAGGTAGGCACCAGCTGCCTTCTCGTCGAACCACTCCTCGCACGCGGCGGCATGTCTCTGCGCAGCGGCGTCCCAGCGGCCGTAGGACAGGCGGTCGAGCAGCGCGAAGTCCGCGTCGCTCGCCTCCCCGGACACCGCCCGCTCGAAGGCCGGCCGGACCTCTTCGTACCAAGGCTCGTCACGGCGCAGCTCCAGTGCCTCGCGCCGCCGCTCGACAGGGAAGTCGATCCCGGCAGTGCGCGCACGCGCGCAGACCAGTACGAGCGAACGCACCCGCTCCGGGTAGCGAGCCGCATAGGCCAGCACGAGGTCACCAGCGGCCGAATGGCCAAGAAGATCCAGCTGCTCCAGACCGAGGGTGACACGAAGCGCCTCGATGTCCTCGGCCTGCCGGTCCACCCGGAAGCCCGCGAGGTCGGCGGGCTTGGCCGAGTCCCCTGTGCCGCGCAGGTCCAGCAGCACCAGCTCTCGCTGCGCGGCCAGCCCACCAAGGTCGCCGAAGTAGGCGGAGCGCATCATCGGACCGCCAGGAACGCAGACAAGCGGTCGATCGCCCCCGGAGCCCTTCCGGTGGTAGGCGAGGCGGGTCCCGTCGGGCACGTCGAAAGTCAGCATGCGCGGATGCTCGCAGGTGGCGCAGTGATCCGCCACGGAATAGACGACCCGATCCGCTCACTGTCGCGCACCAGCGGCATGACCAATCCTGCCAACCCTTCAAAAGTCCTCCTGCTCCTGAACAGAAAGACTTGACTGGGAACACCACTCTGTGGGGTAGTTGACGAGCCCGGCCGCCGCCAGGGCCGCTCCCAGGACGGCGCGGTGGGCCCGGGCCTCGTCGGTGATGGTCGCGGCGGCGGTGTAGCAGGCGCCGTCGCTCTGTTCGGGGCTGGCGTTCATCTCCGTGCCGAGATCGAGTTCGCGGCCGTCGGCGTCGGCCAGTGTCAGGTCCACGGCGGCGCCCGCGGAGTGCGGGGCGATCTCGGGCGGGGACACGAAACGGCTGGCCGCCGTGCGGATGCGGTCGGCTGACCAGTCCGGGTGGCCGGCGCGCAGCTCGTCGGCGTACTCCTCGAAGTAGCGGCGCTGGAGGGCCGGTGGACGGTACCCCTCGACGAAGAGCAGCCGCAGTCCGCCGGGCAGCAGGGCCTGTGCCCGCAGCAGCCGGTCGAGGACGCCCTGCCGCAGGTGGACCTCGGCGCCCTGGGCGTCCTCGTGCTTGCGGTCGTCCACGAGCAGGGCACCGCGTACGTCCACGAGCGCTTCGCCGCACTCCTCGACGGGGACGGCGGCCACCCGGGCGTCGGACATCAGGATGATCTCGCTCATGAGGCGATCGTCTCCCGGCCGGAAGTGCGGACGGTAGTCGCGTGTACCGCTTTCGGCCGGGTACTCGGGGAGCTCGCAGCGACCCACGGCCGTGAGGAGTCGAAGGTGACCACTTCAACGGACAGCAGGATCGTCGTCACGGGTGCCACCGGCAACGTCGGCACCAGCGTGGTGCGCCTTCTCTCCGAGGATCCGGAGGTCGCCTCCGTGCGCGGGCTGGCCCGCCGGCTCCCCGACTGGTCGCCGCCGAGGACGGACTGGTCGGCGGTGGACCTGGCGTCCGAACAGGCCGATCTGGTCGAGGAGTTCGAGGGCGCCACCGCCGTGATCCATCTGGCCTGGGCGTTCCAGCCCACGCACGACCCGGCGGCGACCTGGCGCACCAACGTACTTGGCTCGATCCGGGTGTTCGAGGCGGTGGCGGCGGCCGGGGTGCCGACGCTGGTGCACGCGTCGTCGGTCGGCGCGTACTCCCCGGGGCCGAAGGACCACGCGGTGGACGAGTCGTGGCCGACCCACGGCTGGCCGGACGCCGCGTACTGCCGGGAGAAGGCCTATCTGGAGCGGGCCCTGGACACGTTCGAGCGGGACCACCCCAAGGTCCGGGTCGTGCGGATGCGCCCCGCGTTCCTCTTCAAGCGGCAGTCGGCGAGTGAGCAGCGCCGCATCTTCGGCGGGCGTTTCCTGCCGGGGCCGCTGGCCCGGCCCGAGCTGCTGCCGGTCCTCCCGGACATCCCCGGGCTGCGCGTGCAGGCGCTGCACACCGACGACGCGGCGAAGGCGTACCGTCTCGCGGTGCGCTCGGACGTCCGGGGTGCCTTCAACCTGGCGGGCGAGCCGCCCGTCGACGCGGAGCTGCTGGGCGAGATGCTCGGCGCCCGCCCGGTCCGGCTCGGGCGCACCGCGGCCCGCTCGGCGATCGCCGCCGCCTGGGGTCTGCATCTGCTGCCGGCCTCCCCGCATCTGTTCGACGCGGTCCTCAGGCTGCCCCTGATGGACTGCACCCGCGCCCGTACCGAACTGGGCTGGCGCCCGGAGCGCACCTCGACGGAGGTGCTGGAGGAGTTCCTGCACGGCATGCAGGAGGGTGCCGGGGCGAAGACGGAGCCGATGCGGGGGCGCAAGGTGGGCTGACCCGGCCACAGCCCCCGCCCCTCCGTCCCCGCTGCTCCGCGCGGTCACGCGGAGCGGCGGGGTCACGCGGACGGTTCGTCCGGAACCGGGTGCTCGGGGTCCGCTGAGCCCGAGTGCGGGGCGCCCCGCCGGCCGGTCCCGGACTCGTCCGTGTCGGGGACGTCGTCCGCGGACTCGTCGGAATCCGTCGGCGTCGACGCACCGGATCCGCCCGCGTCGGCGTCCTCCCCGGTGTCGACGGTGTCGCCCTGCGCCCCGCCGGAGCCGACCTCCCAGGGGTCCTCGCCGTCGTGGGCCTGCTGGTCCGGCATGTCCCGCGGGACGGGCACTCCGTTCTCGCCGGGTCCTTCGTCACGGTGGTCGTCCACGGCGCACTCCCTTGCGTGGGGTTCGGGGCGCCACGCGAGTACCTCCGCGCTGACCAGCGAAACGCCAGTGCGGAGCCGCTCCGCGGGCGCCCAGGGGCCGTCGGCCCCTGGGCGCCGTCTCGGGACGCCGCCCGCCGCGCGCCGGAGTCGGCGAGCGGCGGGATCGCGGCCCCGACGGTGACCGCGTCCGGTCCCGGACGTCCGAGGTCGACCGTCACCTTCCCGGCCGGGTGCCGCGGGGTGTACGACACCGTGTGCCGCCGCACGGCGGACAGGAACCGTACGGCCACCTGGAGCCCCGCCCGGCGGCCGATGAGGATGCGCTCGGGCCGGAAGAGGTTGATCGGGTCGGACGAACAGGCGCCCGGGTACTCGGCGGTCTCCTCCGGCACGGTGAGCGCGACGGAGTCGGCCTCGCCTCCGTCGGCCGGACATGTCAGGCCCCGTGTCGCCGGCATGATCCACCATCCGCCGGACAGGCCCTACGCGGAGGCGAGCGCGTCGATCTCCTCCAGGGCCGCGACGAGTTCCGGAGCGACCGTCTCCTGCACCCATCGGTGCTGGTCGACGTCCGCGGCCCGCGGGATCGTTTCCGTGAGCATGATCAGGTAGAGGTAGGCGCGGTAGAGGGCGAGGCGGAGGCGGGCGGAACGCTCGAACTCCGCCCGGCCGCCTGCCTCCCGGTAGCCCGCGAGGAACGCGTCGTCCTTCCTGATGTCTCCCAGCAGGGCCAGCGAGACGAAGTCCGCCAGCGGGTCGCCCCAGAACATGCGCTCCCCGTCGATCAGCCCGCCGATGCGGGGCCCCCGCCCCGCCGGACGGTCCACCAGGATGTTCCCCGGCCACAGGTCGAAGTGGACGAGACGGGGGACGGTGACCTCGTCCAGTACGGGGTGGGCGGACCGGAGTGTCCGGGCCATCTCGTCGACGGGGCGGGGCAGGCGGGGCCGGTAGTGGCGGGCGTCGGCGAGGACGGCCTCCGTCATGGCGGTGAAGGCGGTGCGCCAGTCGGGGGCGAGCGGTCCGAGAGCACCGGACGGGTAGCCGAAGCCGGGTCCGGTCACCTCGTGCAGACGGGCGACCTGGCGGCCCAACTCGGTCCGCAGGTCCGTCCGTTCGGCCTCGGTGAACTCGCCGTTCCAGGGCTCGCCCGGGCAAGCCGTCATCAGCAGGTGCGTGTCCGTGTCCCCGCCGAGCGGGATGACGTGCGGCGCCGCGACACCGGCCTCGGCGGCCCCACGGTAGAACTCCGCCTCGGCGAGCAGCAGTCCGCTCTCGTGGCGCAGACCCGGCACGGTCGCGGCGGGCGCGACCTTCAGCACATACCGGATGCCGTCGGTGAGGAGGAGTTCCTCGACGGCGTTGTACGTGCCCCCGGTCAGCGGACGGACCCGCGCGAGCCGGTCGGGGTCGAGGCGGGCGGCTTCCAGGACATCCCGCGCCCGCTGCCAGGCACCGGCCGCGCCGGCCGAATCCCCGGAGCCCGCCTGCCCCGTCGAGAACCCGGCATCCGACCCGCTCGCCGGGCCCGTCGAGTCGGTCGAGTCGGTCGAGTCCACCACGTGCGCCCGCCCCCTTCCGCTGTCTCCGGTCAGCCGACCGCGTGCACGCCCTTGGTGTGACGGCCTGTCCCGCCGCCGGCCCGTTGAGCCACTGCCCGCAGCCGAGGCACCGGCGTCCGGCGTGTGCTTCGGGTACAGCGTACGGAACGCCTCCCCCGAACCCCGGTCGCGCGCCTACACCTTGGGCATGGGGCCTGCCGCCACCCCGCCCCCGGCGTCCGCCGCCACCACCTCATCGGCCACCACGCCCGCGGGTCGAGCCGAGGCCGCGGAACGTGCCGTACCGTCGCAGCAGGCCGTACCCGCGCCCTCCGGTGCGCCGAAGCGGGCGAGGGTGTGCCACACCATCTTCAGGTCCTGGAGCTCGTACCGCCCTGTGCGCGCGGCGTCTCCGACGATCCGCGGATCGATCAGGCCGTCCTCGGCGATACGGGCGCCGAGGTCGGCGTACTCCCGGCCGCGGTAGTCGGCGTGGCGGTACAGCTCGGCCACGGTGATCCGGTATCCGGGGTGCCACTCGACCTTGCAGGGCAGCAGCCGGGCCGCCGCCTCGACGGCCGTCCCGCGGTAGCACGCGTCGAGGACGAGCGCCTCGACGTCCCGAGCGAGGCGGACACCTGCGTGGACCTGGGCCTCGATGTAGTCGTTGAGGGCGTCCTGCTCGTCCGCCTCGGCCAGTGCGATCAGGGACATACCCGCCGCGACCCCGAAGTCGGCCGGCTCGGCGGCGCTGTCCGGGTAGCAGAAGGTGGTCCGGGCGAGCGCGGCAGCGGTGAGCCGGAAGTGCGAGGAGCCGAAGCGCGGGGCGGCGCCGACCACCTGGCGGCGGAAGTTCAGCGCGCCGTACACGGGACGGTCGCAGGCGTCCGCGTCGTCGTACGCGCCCGCGAAGATCCGGCTCTCCCAGCGCCAGCGGTCACCGCCGCGATGTGCGGTGAGACCGCCGTTGCTGGTGCCCGTGACGAACTGCGAGTGGTAGGTGCCGTCCTGGGCCAGCGCGTCGATGACGGTCCCCCCGCGCACCGGTCGGTCCGGATGGAAGTTCAGCGTGACCCGCACGTCGGGGGCGACGGCCGGCCCCTCGGAGAGAGCTGCCACATGCAGCAGCGCGGCCCGGGCTCGCGGCGATCCGGCGTCCCCGAAAACCATTGGCCTCTCCCCATCTTGCCTGAGTACTCTAGCTGAAAACCTATCCCCCCTAGGTTTCAGTGACCGTGTCCCCCAGGAGGCCTCCCATGAGATCACTCACCGAGCACGACATCCGCAACTCATTTGTGAACTGCTCGAAGGGAGAGGCCAAACGACTGGCCCTGCCGCGGGACCTCGGCGAACTCCCGTGGGACCACCTCGACTTCCTGGGCTGGCGAGATCCCGGCGCGCCCGACCGCAGCTACCTGGTCACCGAACGGGCCGGGAAGCTCGTCGGGGTGACCCTGCGTTTTCCCTCCGCTCAGCGCGGGTTCCTGCACCGCAGCATGTGTTCGCTGTGTCTGACCACCCATCCGGGAGGCGGTGTCTCGCTGATGACGGCCCGCAAGGCGGGTCCGGCGGGCCGCGAGGGCAACTCGGTCGGTCTGTACATGTGCACCGACCTCGCCTGCTCCCTCTACGTACGCGGCAGGAAGATCCCCGACTCCGGGGCCCGCTTCGAGGAGAGCCTCACCCTGGAGGAGCAGATCGCCCGCACCACGCGCAACCTCTCCGCCTTCCTCGAAAAGCTGTACACCTGACCCGTACTCCCGCCAAGAGCGGAACTGCGGCACCGGGCCCCGGCCGTATGGCCGGACTACGGCACACTGGCGTACCGGAACGACAACCTACGGTTCATGTGCGGACAGTTACGGTCCTCAATGCGTACCTTCGGTACATCTGTGGAAGGGGCAGCCCAAAGGATGCGACATGTACGTGAGTGGACGGCGCCCCTCGTGCGGTTCGTGCGGCTGCACCGGGACCCCGCGGTCGTGCAGGCGCTGCGGTCGGCCACCGCGGCGACGGTCGCCTATGTCGTCGCACTGCGCCTCAGCCCCGAGGCGGCTCCGCTCACCGCGCCGCTGACCGCCCTGCTGGTCGTCCAGGTCACCCTCTACTCCACGCTCACCACCGGTGTCCGCCGGGTGAACTCCGTGGTGGCCGGCGTCCTGGTCGCCATCGCCTTCAGTCTGCTGGTGGGACTGACCTGGTGGAGCCTGGCGCTCGTGATCCTGGCGGCGCTGGCCGTCGGGCACCTGGTGCGGGTCGACGAGTTCGTGAACGAGGTGGCGATCAGCGCGATGCTGGTGCTCGGCGTCACCACCGTGGGGGACACGGCGTGGGCGCGGGTCCTGGAGACGCTGATCGGCGCGGTCGTCGGCCTCGGCTGCAATCTGCTGCTCGCTCCCCCGGTGTGGGTGGGCGAGGCCGGGGCGTCCATCGAGGGGCTGGCCCGCCGGGTCCGGCAGCTGATGCTGCGGATGGGCGAGGAGGCCGCGGGCCGTACGCCGGTCGAGCACGCGACCGAGCGGCTGCACGAGGCGCGTCGGCTCGACCACGACATCGTCGAGGTGGACGCGGCCCTGCGGCAGGCCGAGGACAGTCTGCGGCTCAATCCCCGGGTCAAGGAGGGCCTGCTGCACCGGGTGGTGCTGCGTACGGGGCTGGACACGCTGGAGATCTGCACGGTCGTACTGCGGGTGCTCGCGCGCACCTTCACCGACCTCGCCAAGGAACGGGACCCCGATCCGCTGTTCGGGCCGCAGACCGGTGCCGCCGTGGAGCAGCTGCTGTCGGAGATCGCCGATGCCGTGGTGAGCTTCGCGGTGCTGGTCACCTCGGATGTCAGCCACAACGCCGACGCGGCGGAGTCCCGGCTGACCGCCGAGCTGCGGCAGGCCGCGGCCACCCGCGACAAGCTGGCCCAGCTGCTGCTGGAGGAGGTCCAGCGCGACGCGAGCCAGTGGCAGCTGCAGGGTGCGGTGCTGACCGAGGTGAACCGCATCCTCGACGAGCTGGACACCGAGCACCGTTCGCGCAGGCTGCTGGAGGAGCTGGACCGCACCTCCCGCGAGCAGCGCGAACGGATGCCGCGTCTCACCCGGCTGCGGGAGAGCCTGCGGGTTCCCGCCCAGCTGCGCCGCGATCGCACCGCGTCGGAACGCCCGTTCAAGTGACGTCGCTCGACGGAACGACCCGGTTGCACTCGGCGCAACGCGAAATGCCGCTGTTGCACGCGACGGGCGATCCAGGTCAAGGTTGTTGTTCGCGACCGTGACGAGCGGGAACCTGAGGTGGGACATGAACACGGGCGGCTGGAGCAGGCGGCGCTTCGTCGGCGCCCTCGCGGGGACGGCCGCCGGGGCCTCGCTGCCCGCATGCGGCGACGACCCGCCGCCGGGGGCGGACGCGAGCGCCCCGGGCTCCCCGGGCACCGCGGCCGCACCGAGCGCGACCGGCCGCCCCACAGGTCCCCGACCGCTCTACCTCGGCACCTACACCTCGGTCGAGGGCGGCGGCAAGGGCGTCGGTCTCGCCACCTACAACGCCGTCGGCGGCCGTATCACCGGAGCCGGAACCCTCACCGGCGTCGGTGACCCGTCGTATCTCGCGGTGCATCCCGACGGGCGCACGCTGTACGCGGTGAACGAGCGCGAGGACGGCGCGGTGACCGCCGTACGCCTGGCCGACCGCAAGGTACTCGGGAGCCGGAGCACCGGCGGGGCGAGTCCCTGCCATCTGTCGGTGCATCCGGGCGGACGCTGGCTGCTCAGCGCGAACTACGGCTCCGGCAGCGTGGCCGTGCATCCGATCGACGCCTCGGGCGCGCTCGGTGAGCGCACCGACCTGGTCACGCACTCCAGCCCGTCGCCCGGGCCCGGGCAGGAGGGGCCGCACGCGCACCAGGTCGTCACCAGTCCCGACGGCGGCCATGTGCTCGCCGTGGATCTGGGCACGGACACGGTGTACACGTACCGCCTGGACGAGAAGTCCGGCCGGCTCACCGGGGTCGCGCGGGCCCGCACCCGTCCGGGCGCCGGGCCGCGGCACCTCACCTTCCATCCGAAGGGCCGCCACGCCTACCTGGCGAACGAGGCGGACAACACGGTCGCGGTCTGCGCCTACGATCCGGGCACCGGCCGGCTCACGGTGGGCGAGGCCCAGCCGACGGGCACGGGATCGGGCACCAACTATCCGGCGCAGATCCTGGTGACCTCGAACGGCGCGTACGCCTACCTCGCCAACCGCGGCCACAACAGCCTCACGCGGTACGCGGTGGAGGCGGACGGGGCCCGGCTCAGGCTGCTGGACACGGTCCCGGTGTCGGGTGACTTCCCCCGGCAGATCGCCTTCTCCCCGGACGGGTCGCTGCTGTTCGCGGCGAACCAGAGGTCCTCCACGGTGAGCGTGTTCCGGGTGAACGCGCGCGACGGTGAACTCCGGCTCGCGGGCGAGCCGTTCAGCTCACCCGTCGCCGTCTGCGCGCTGCCGCTGTAGCGCCCGCGGGCAGGAGACCGCACTGGCCTGGCCGAGCAGGACGTGCATGCGTTCGGTGAGCCGGCCGACATCGTCGGCGGGGGCGTGGAACGCCAGTCGTACGTCGCCGTGGGCGCGGGCGCGCTCGATGCGCAGCGTCAGTCCGTGCCGGTCGACGGCGAGGGGCCGCACGCGGACGGCGCCCTGCAGGCTGTCGGAGTCCACCAGCCTGGTCAGCCGTTCGACCGCGTCGGCGTGGTGGCCGGCGAGGTGGGTGAGCAGCCGGGCCTCTGCGGTGGCCAGCGGATCGGGCGCGGCGGCGGCGAACTCGTCGAGGTCGACGGCACTCTCGCCGGGCTCCTGGCGCAGCACCACCCGCGATGCCTCGAACGCCAGGCGGCCGTCCTGCGGGACGAGCCGACCGGCCAGCCAGAGCCGGGCTCGGATCCGCCGGCGTACGGGGACGGGCGCGACGTCGGCGAATTCCAGGACCGCGGACGGCTCGCCGCGCGGCGCGCAGAGCGCCGCCGCGAGCAGGGTGCTGTCCTCGGGCACCTGCAGGAGCACCCGGCCGTCCTCGGTCACGGTGTGCGCGCCGACGAGCTCCTCGCGTCCGCCTTCCGCGGTCACCGCACAGGACCACGCGGCGGCGAGCACCGAGCGGGCCCGCTCCGCCACGGACGGCGCGGCGCGCCGGCTCTGGCTGTCATCCATCCGGAACCTCCTAAGGTAAGGCTCACCTAACCTATCGAAGATCGGCGGCGAAGCCAACCACGGAGTGCCCTCGGATGTCCTCAGACCCGCACGGTCCAGTGCGCCGGCCGCGTGACCGAGCCCGGCAGGCGCGTTCCCGGCCCGCCCCTGGCCGCGTTCACCTGGGGCTGGGTGAGGAAGAAGGCGCCGGTCAGGTCCGCGTCCGTGAGGTCGGTGTCGCGCAGGTCGGCGCCTATCAGGTCCGCGCCGCGCAGATCGGCACCGGTGAGGTCGGCGGCGATGAGGTAGGCGCCGCGCAGATCGGCGCCTGCGAGGTCGGCCCCCTTGAGACGGGCGCCCATCAGGTCGGCGCCGCGCCGGTTCTTCTTCCTGCCGCCCGTGCCCGCTCGCACCAGCCCGCTGGTCCTCAGCAGCAGAACATTGACCTCCTGACGGTGGGCGCCGACGTCCAACGCCAGGAGTTCCTCCGGAGTCTGGCGGGTGAGCGCCTCGGTCTGACGCAGTGTGCGGCGCAGGTCGGAGTGGACCGGGCGGGCGGCCGGCAGGGTGAGAGCCTCGGTGAGGTACCACAGCAGTTCGTGGAGCTGGCGGACGACCGGGAAGACCTCGGCCATCCGCCGGGCCCGCTCGCGCGATCCGGTACGCCAGTCCTGTCCGCCGAAGGTGAGCTGCGAGACCTTCTGCCCGGCCCCGAAGCAGTCGTAGACCGTGCAGCCGGTGAAGCCGCGGGTCCGCAACTCGGCGTGGATACCGCAGCGGTGGTCGCCCCGAAGGTTCGGGCAGGGCTCTCCGGCCTGCTTGTCGATCGCGAAGTCCACCGAGGCGGCGAAGGGCAGGGCCACGCAGCACAGGCCGAAACACCGCTCGCAGTCCCCGCGCAGGCCGGCCGGGTCGGTCGTATGGTCTCGCATGGCGCCAGCGTACTTACCCGCGGGTCATGTCCCGGCCGCCGCCTGCCCGGAACAGGAACCTCACCGATGGGATTCCGGCGCTGTGGGGGTCTCCTCATCCAACGGAAAACAAGCTCGGCTATCACAGAGATACGAGCCGACCGAGGCAGGAGCCCCATCCGGATCGAGGAGAGACGTCATGTGCAGTCACCAGCCGGCGTGCCCCACCGCGGACAGTCCCGACCACCGCACGGCCGTCACCGTCTCGGCCCACCCCGAACAGGGCTGGAGCCTGCTGTGCAACGGCACCATCGTCTTCGACGACTCAAAGATTTGGTTAAAACTCCTCTAGCTCCTCGCCGGACACCTTCGATTCCCTGCGCCCCTGACCTGGGGCGGCGCCGATTTACGACCGTAAATCGGCGCCAGCAGAGCGCAGTTGGCGAAGCATAGATTCCCTGGCGCTACCCCCGTCGCACCGAGGATTCACAGAAGCCCAGCTCACCCCCGCCAGGGCAAGATCTGCCGGGTCAGGGCGCGATCGTGCAGCCGGGCGCGCAGCTCGGGCGGCCACGTCTCCACGGCGGCCCGCTCCTCCTCGGTCAGGCTGTCGGAGACCAGGGTGTCGGACAGGGTGGGCGCGGGCCGGTCGGCCGCCGGGTCGCGTCCGGCCGACTGGAGCCGCCGGTACTCGGCCGTCAGGTGCTGCGCCTCGCCCGGCTCGGCCGACGCCGGGTCGCGCTTGATCTCCCGCAGCCGCCGCTTGATCTCCCGGCGCCGGTCAGCCTTCATCGTCGTCCTCCAGGTCTCCGAACTCGTCCTCGAACTTCGCCAGTTGATCCAGCACACGGTCCGCGCTGTCCCGCGTGCGCCAGCTCTGGGGCGTGGGCCCCTCGGGCGCCGACGGGCCCGGCGGCAGGGCGAGCTGTGGCCGGGGCGCCTCGGGCTCGGGGCCTGGGTCCTCGCCGCTCTGCGCCTTGAGCGCGCGGCCCGCCATCTCCAGCGCGTACTGCTGGAGCTTCCGGCTGAAGGTGCCGTCCAGGTCGGGCAGCGCGGCGGCGACCGCCTGCACGGCGGAGATGACGGCCTCCACGACGTCGACAGCCTCTTCCTCGGTCCGCTTGCCGAGGGCGATGGTCAGTGCCTCGGGGGCGTCCGCGCCCCGCAGCTTGCGCCGGGACTCGTTGATGCGGACCAGCCGGTCAACGGCCTTGAGCCGGGTGTCGGCGTCCTCGGCCGTCGCCATGATCGTGTACGTGCGCTTCCAGAGGGCCGACAGCTCGGCCTCGCGCAGGGTCACGTACTCCTCGGCCGCCGGGCCGACCCGGGCGCCGATCTCCTCGGTCAGGATCTCCTGCACTCGGGTGGGGCTGATGTGCACCTGCTCGGCGATCTGCCGGACGGTCAGCCCGGCCACCCGCAGGTTGAAGATCGTCGCGTTCCGGTCGGCGTGCCGGGCCGTGTTGGGCCGGGCCTGCGGGGGTGCGCTCATGTTCGCCTCTCAGTGTTCGGAACGGTTGGGGCTCATGTGGCGGCCGGGCAGGGCTCGGGGCAGACGTGCCGCCTCTGGCTCTCGCGGTGCTCGCGTTCGATCTGCGGGGTGAGCGGGCCGACCTCCCGCACCGCGTAGCCGTCCCGCAGCGGGGAGCACGGGCACCCGCAGTGCGAGAAGCGGTCACCGTCTCCGGCGCCCGGCTCGGGGCCGACAGCACCGTGGTAGTGCCAGCGCTGTTCGTGCTCGCACCAGACCCGGAGCTGGAGGCCCGACGGCGAGCGGTAGGCGGGCAGGACGGGGGTTGCGTTCATGATCGTTCAGGTCCTCTCAGGGTGTATTCGCGATCTTGGTCGGATACACCCCGGAATACAGTTTTCGATCTTGTATCGAGGTGTATCCGGCTGTATCCGTTCGCAGGTCAGAGGGTGTATCTGGGGGTGTATCCACCTGTACTCGGGGAGGCGGATACACCCGGATACACCCCCTAGAGGGGTGTATCCGGGGTCGTCCCTAGCCGTCCGAGGCTGTATCGACGCGAAAGCGGGACAGCTCCCGGCCGCTCTCGGACAGCTCCGCACGGATGAAGCCCTCGGTCACCAACTCCTTCCACTTCGCGTGGAAGGTCGGCCGCGCGACCGCCTTGGTGTCCCCGACGACCAGTCCTTGCGCCTCGGCCTTGGTGAAGGTGCCTCCGTTGCCCCACACCCGCGTGAGCAGGATGCGGAGCTTGTCCGCCGCGCTGGTGCCCACCGGGAGCGACAGGTCGACCTCTGCGGGCGCCTCGGCCCGCTCCTGCGGCACCAGCACAACCGACGTCTCCGAGCTGGCGAACGGGTCCTCGCCCGGCGGCGGCTCCAGGTCGATCACCTGCATCACGAACCGCAGCTTCGAGCCCTCGGCCTCGTCCTTCTCCTTGGTGTTCTCCAGGGTCACGAGGGACGAGCCGTTGCGCTTCTTCGTGGCCATGAACTCGGTATTGATTGCTCCGGTGATCACCCCCGCGCCTCGGCCCCCGTCGCCGCCCTTGGGGGTGTGGTGCGCGAGCAGGACGCACGCGCCGGTAGCCGCCCGCAGGGCCTCCATCCGGTCGACCACCCGGCCCATGTCGGTGTTGCTGTTTTCCTCCACGCCGACGGTGACCCGGCTCTGCGTGTCCACCACGATCAGCACCGGCCGCACTCGGCGGCACAGCTCCCTGAAGGTGTCCCACTCCTCGCCCATCACCTGGACCGGCCGGGGGAGGAAGTACACGTTCGCCATCCGACGGCCGTGGTGCTGCTCCCAGGCCCGCACGCGCTTCTTGAATCCGCGCGCCCCCTCGGCCACGAGGTACACCACTGGGCCCGGTGTGACCACGTGGCCGTTCCAGCTTCGGCCGGTGCCAACGTGCCCGGCCCAGTCCAAGGCGGTGAAGGACTTCCCGGCCCCGGGCTCGCCGTTGATCCGGCACAGGGTGTCCAGCGTGAGCCAGCCGGAGATCAGTGGCTCGGGTGACGGGATGTCATCCAGGCCGGAGGAGTCCAGAAGCTCGCTCAGGAGCCGTTCGACCGGGTCGGTGGCCCGTTCCACCGGCACAGCCTGTCCGGTGCTCCAGCCCGCTGCGAGGTGGTCCCACGCGTCATCGGCGGGCGCCTCGGTCCGCGCCTGCACGACCCTGTGCGGCACCTGACGCGCCTTCAGCGACTCGGTAACGGCGGCGGCCCACTTGGCTCCGGCGTCGTCCCGGTCCTGCCAGACGATCACCTCGGCCGCGCCCTTCAGGGGGTCGGCCAGTTCGTCCCGCCAGCCTGCCGAGCCGCCGCTGTTGCAGGTCGACACCTCGCCCGACGCGTGCAGCGCGTCGGCCGCCTTCTCCCCCTCGGCCAGGTGGATGGTCCGCCCGTTGGCCACGGCCTCCAGCACGGACGGAAGCCGGTACAGCACCCGGCGCACGTCCTTGATCGTCCAACTGCCGTCGGCCGCCTGCTGCTTGAACGCCTTCGGCTCGTGCCGGAAGACGGTGTACAGCAGCTCCCCGGCCTCGTCCCGGTAGGGGTAGGCGCGGGGCTTGCCGGGCTTCACGTACGGCTCTCGGGCCCACTCCGGCACCGGGCCGGGCTTCGGCTCGCCGCCGTGCTCCAGGTCGGCGAAGGACAGCCCGATCTTGCTCAGGATCGCCTCGGACTTGCACCCGGCGTGGCAGAAGATCACGTCCTTGTCCGGCTTCCGGGTCACGGCCAGCGCGTGACCGCCGTGTACGGGACACTTCCATCGGTTCTCGGCCGGTCGGTAATCGCACCCGGCGGCCGACAGGGCGCCCTCAATGTCACGGGAATTAATCCCATCGGTTGAGGTATTTCCGTCGCCGACCCGGGTATCCTGGTCCTTGACGCTGCTCACGTCGATTTCTTCGATTGCCTCGGCTGCCCGGCCGAGGCTTTCGTGTGTCTGGATCATTCCGCCGCGCCTCCGGAAACCGGGCGCAGCAGCGTGCGCAGCTTGGCGATGTGCTCGTCGGTGAGTTCCGGCGCGCGCTCCACGATCTTGCGGACGTAGTTGTCCACGGATTCGCGTGCGGCGACGGCCTTCTTGGCGTTGGCCCGGCGGACCGCCAGGGCTGCTTCGCTCATCGTGTAGGGCCTGGGCACTGGAGTGTCCTCCGCGACTTGCGGTGTCTCCGTGCCCCTCACGGTTGCGCGGCCGGGTTCCTCGGCGACCGCTCCCCTCCCCGGAATCCGGGGCCATATTCACGATACCTAAATTTCAGGAAGCCTAAACCGCTCTCCGACCCGGGCGGCGAAGTTTGTAGGTTCCTATTTATTCGAACCGACCATTTAACGAAATAGGGCCCCGCACCCGTGTCGGTGATCAATCCGGCACCTTACGGCGTTAGGTGCGGAGCCATTTCGCATGGTACACCTGGGTTAACTAACTAGAGCCCGCAGTTCAGAGGGGAATCATGGAAGTAATTCCCGTCGCTGAAGCGGCGCAGCGGCTCAGCATTTCCGACGTCGCCGTCTACGAGGCAATGCGGGCGGGCCGCCTGGAGAGGGCGCCCGGCTCCGACCCGGCCCGGGTCACGCTCGCCTCGGTGCAGCGCATGTCGACCGACCGGCGGGCCGAGGCCATGCGCCGCCGCAGCGATCTGCGCGCCCTGGCGGCGCACATCGACAGCCTGCTGCACGCGCCGCCGGGCAGCACGTACCTGCCAGCCACCCCGCATGCCGCGCTCCGCGCACTGCCCGCCGACGCGTACGCGATCTTCGGACGCGACGTCCTGGAGGCCGCCTCCGCCCGGGACCGCATCCGCCGGGAGGGCGGCTGCCCGACCTGCTGGGCGCACCAGTCCGCCCGCGTCCACCAGACCCACCCGCCCGAGGACAGCGCCACCTACCGCACGCTGCTCGGCGAGCCGTGCCCGGCCGACACGGCCCGCTGGTCGGCCGAGGCGGACGCGAACCGGTCGGCCATGGCCCGGCTGCGCACCACCGAGAACACCCGCCGGGCGGAAGCCGAACGCGAGCGCGCCCGGCGGGAGTTCAGCGCAGCCCGTACGGCTGCGGAGACTGCCGCCTCCCGGGTGCGGAGCGCTGCTCGGCGGGTAGCGGCCGTGGACCCCGCCGTCGCCCGCCAGACGGCCGTACAGGCCCGCCGACGGGCCGGGTTCACCGCCTCGGGTGACCTCGCATGCGGGTGCTCAGCGAACGTCTACTGCCCGGCGCACGCCGCCGTGTTCGGCACCTACGACCGAGGGCAGGCCCACCGGTGAGCGCCGGGTGCGCCTGCGTCGGACAGGGGCGGGGCTGGAGGCCCTGTCTTTCCCACTTCGCCACCCTGCCGCCGGATCAGCGAAACCGCATCCTGCTGCGGCTCGGGATCATCAACCCCCGCCCGACGAGGAGGAGTTGACCATGTCCGGTGAACTGGACCGAGAACGCGAGGCCATAGCCGAGGCCGGGCGTGAGGCGCTGGCCGACATCCGGCGGGCGTCGGCTGACGCCTCGGCCGCCGTGGTGCGGGTGGTCGAGCAGCAGACCGGCATCACCCTGGCCGACGCGAAGCCGTCCGTGATGGACGCCCACTTCTCCGAGCTGGCCCGCATGGAGCGGCAGGCCGCCGCGTACGTGGAGGCGATGCGGATCGTCCGGCGGTGGATGCTGCCCCAGGACACGCACGTCCTCGGAGAGGTGATGCCCAACCTGCCGGATGACGTGCGGGAGCAGATAGCGGACAACTTGGTCCGAGCGGGACTCAGTTGAGCACCGGGCGCCCTCTGCGGATCAACCCCGGGCAGCGCACCATGCTGCGTGAGTTCGTCGCCGCGCACCCGGGCCTGACCCGGCCCGAGCTGATCGCCGCCGCCGACCGCGTACGGATGCGGATGCTCATCGCCGACGGCCTGACCGAGGTCCGGGACCGGTCGCTTGCCCGGCAGGACGAAGCTGGGCGGTACTGGCCCGCCTGAGCTGAGGGAACGCCTTGCCGGCTCGCAACTTCCCTTCCCAGAGGAACACATGACAAGAGCCCCGCCGGGCGTACCGGCGGGGCTCCTGTACGGCGGGGCTACTTCCGGCCCGCTTCACGCCGGTCCAGGCACCGGCTGTAGGCGCTGTGGGGCTGGGCTGCCTGCTGGATCGTGTCGACCTTGCCGAGGCCGAGCTGTGCCCGGCAGACCTCCTGATCGTTGTGGGCGGTGCTGTTGCTGCCCCCGCCGAGGAACACGAACGCGGCCACACCCGCGACCACCAGGGCTGTCCCACCCTTCATCTGACTTGCCATGTCAGCCTCCGAGGCCGGGTACGGCGGCCAGGGCCGCCTGGATGAACTGCTGCGGTCCGCCCATGAGCAGCACCACGGCGGCGGCTGCGATCAGGACGGGCAGGCGATGCTGCTTGGCGACGGCGAGGATCACCCCGAGGGCGACCAGGGCGGCGAGGGGGATCATGCGTAGCCACCTTCCAGGCGGACCGTGCGGACGTGCCGCTTGACGGTCTCCGGATTGGCGCCGGGCAGCGCCTGGACGACGGCCGCCGGGTCGGTGACGCCGGACTCGAACAGGGTCCGGACGGCGTCCTTGACGGATCCGGATCCGGACGGATCCGCCGCCCGGACCGATCCGGATCCGCCGGACTGTGCGGTCCGGATCCGCTCCGCCTCGGCCGCCAGCTCGGGGCGCAGCCGGTCGGCCGTCAGGCCCTCCGTGGCCGGGGTGGCCCACTCCAGATCCGTGACGGATCCGGCCGAGCCGAGGGCGGCGGACTCGTCGCGCGACTTGGCCTTCGAGCGCTCAAGCTGACGGCGGGCGGCGACGAGTGCCCGCTGTCCGTCGACCTCGGAGCGCTCAGCCGCCACCCACTGAGCGGTGCCGGGGTCGAGCCGGGGGCCGGTCGTCTTCATCACCACGTGCCAGAACGACTTGGCGGACAGGGAGACGGCGGCACCCCCGATGCCGACCCACAGGAAGCCGCTGACGGCCCCGTGAGCGGCGATCAGGGCCATGGACAGGGCCAGGGCTCCCCAGCCCATACGGCGCGGCAGAGAGGCCCGCTCGGGGTCGTACCGGGCGATCCACTCCAGGGCCATCAGACCGATCCACGTGGCGTCGAAGACGCACGCGATGCCGTAGCTGACGGCCGGGTTGAAGGCCATGCTGAGCAGCCCGCCGATCGCCACGGTGGACCACACAATGGCCCCGGTCACGATGAGCACGGCGAGGCCCGTCACGGCCGCGAGAGCCTGTGCGTCCCGGTCGGCCGGGGGCACCGGCAGCTCGACGGTGTACGTCTCGTCCACCTGGTGAGTTTTGCCGTCGATCGTCTTGGGCACCGTGCGCGTACGGTGCGCGCTGCGTACCTTCATGAGGCGTCCCTTTCTTCTGCTGCGGAGTGGTGGAGGGGGATGGCGTAGCCGCTCGGGGTCGGCTCTACCTGGCCCCGGGCGGTGAGGCCCTTCAGGGCCTCGTGGACGGCCGCCGGGCTGCGCTCGGTGGCGCGGGCGAGGGCGCGCACTCCCAGGGGCTCGGGTGCGGTCATGAGCGCGGTCAGCACGTCCTCGGCCACGCTCGGCCGGGTGTTCGTTCGTTCGGGCACACGCCTGACCTGCGACGCCTGGGCGAACGAACGGGCGGGCTCCTTCACGAGCGAGACACGCGGACGCATCGGGTACCGGCGCAGCAGCTCATCCGTGACGGTGGCGCAGCGGGCGGGCCGAGGCTTCTTGTGGTCACCGTCGCGCACCAGCAGCCAGCGGGAGGGCAGCTCGTGCGGGGCCCAGCCGTCGGCCACGGACTCTTCACCGAGGGCGACGCGGGCGTCCGACGCCCGGCCGACCGCAAGGCAGATGCGCGCCTGGAACTGGCTGCGGATGTCCGTGTCGACCGTGGACGCCTTGCCGAGCTGTTCCCCGGCCCAGATCCACACGCCGTACGCCCGGCACTTCTTGATCAGCGTGGCCACGGTGCCGGTCGGCAGGACGGTCATGGAGACGCCCAACTCGTCCAGGATCAGGACCAGTTCGGGGCCGTCGGCGTCCGGGTCCCACATGCGGGCACCGCGCGCCTTGAGGACGGCCGCCCGGCGGGGCAGCTCCTCGGCCAGCAGCCAGGCCAGCCGGGCGGGCTGCTGTTCCAGCTCGACCACGGGGATGCCTGCGGCCTCGTAGGGCTGGCCCTCCAGGCCGTCCTTGGCGTCCCAGAACTCCAGGTCCATCCCGGCCGCACGGGCCGAGGTGGCCAGGGCGATGATCGCGCAACTCTTGCCGGAGCCGGTGACGCCGGTGATCAGCAGGTGCTGACCGAGCCGGACCCTGACCCACGACGCGAGCAGCCCCGGACGGGCCAGCAGAGCACCCCGGCGCGGACGCCGGGCCGGACGCCACCTGAACGCCCACGGGAACACCCGAGGGGCCGTCCAGCGCCACGCCTGGAGCAGGCGCGCAGACGCGGCCGGAGACGCGGCCCGCTCGTGTGCCCGGCGCTGTCGGCGTGCGGAGCGGGTGGCCTTGAAGTCCTTGAGCCGCTTGCGCCCGTACAGCAGGCCGACGGCGGCGAGGCCGACCAGGATCAGCGAACTGTTCACGCCGACCACCGCCGCTCGGCGTGGTCCTGTGCGTTCCAGATGAACCGGTCCGGGTCGGGTCCGAGGTCGAACCACTCCCCGTGCTTCCGCCAGGGAGCGAGGACGCGGTGCAGGCGGGATTCGAGGTCCCGGCCGCCGGGGGTGGCCCAGTAGACCCGTAGCGGCTCGGGCGAGCCGGTCTGGAGGGTGGCCAGCCGCTTGCGCACGTCCGTGGACATGCCGACCTTCCACGGTCCCGCACCGTGCTCGGGGCCGATCAAGTAGACGTAGCTCCCGTGCGGATCAAGGGAGTTGAGAACGTTCTGTGCCTTGCGGGTCATCCGGCGGGCCCACCGGGGCAGCAGCCACCGGCGCTCGATGGCCTCGTACACGCCCTCGGTGATCAGGAAGCCGAAGATCAGCACAAGCGTGTCCGTGTCGAGGCTCCACGGGAGATCCCGAACGAGCCATGGAAGGGCGTGCACCGCGCTGACGATGACGGCGAGGAAGAGGACGCGGCCGATCACGACGCACCCCCGTCGGCCTCCAGGAACCGGATCAGGTCGGCGGTGCGTACCTTCTGGCCCCCGAGAATCCGCAGCACGGTCACGGGGAACTCACCCCGGGCTGCACGGGTGAAGGCGGTGGTGCGGCTGATACCGAGGGCTCGGGCCGCCTGGGACAGGGGGACGAGCGCGGGCCAGGCGCGGACCTCGTCGAGTGTTGCTGGTTCGCCCATGTGGGGCTCCTCCGGGACATGACCCGGCCCAGCACACGGAAACGACCACGGACCGTGCTGCTGGTCCGTGGTCGTTGGTCGTTCTGCTGCTCCCAGCGTACGTCTGCGTTCGCGGGAGTTCCAGAGGATTCGGGCCCGTACGGCACCCAATCTGAACTGGGGCTCTGACCGATTTAGCTAAACCGCCGGCAAGGGCTCTCAGGTCTGATCAGAGGGCTGATCAGCCCGCCGGGGCGCAGCGGGTTGGTCAGACCGCCCGAATGACCCGTGAGCTGGGGAAACCCCGTCGACCAGGCGGCTGATCAGTCAGGTGGCCGTCAGACCCGGAGAAGGCCCCCTGGCCTGGGTTCTCTCTCCGGCCCCGCAGCCCTGACGGTCAGGCGGCCGGTGGATGCTCGGCGAGCACGGCGGCGACCTCGGGTACGTCCTCGAACTCCGCCAGACGGCCGAGCACGACCCGGCCCCGCTCGGAGGTGCGGTCGGAGGCGACGTCGGCCGACAGCTCGAACATGCGGGCTGCGGTGTCGGCGGCGGCCTCGGGCTCGTTCGCGTCGGCGTACGCGACCGCGAGCCAGGACAGGTACAGCGCCAGCTCCCGGGCGTGGGTGGCGTCGTAGCGCTCCAGCACCCGAGACAGCAGCGGTACGGCCCGCAGCGGCCGGGCCAGCTCCGTGAACACCCGGGCGTCCATGACTTCCAGCTCGTCGCGGCTGACCCAGTACGCCCACTGCGGAGCCTCGGGGCCGCCCTCGGCCGTCAGGGCCTCGTGTGCCTGGCCGAGGGCGCGGATGGCTGCCTGGGAGTGCGGGCGGCCGAGCCGGGCGTGAGCCCAGGCGACGCGGTCGTGGAACAGGGCGCGGGTCTGCGCGGGGGCGTCGGGTCCGGCCTCGGTCACGGCTGCCTCGGCCAGGTCGACCGCCTCCAACCCGTGACCGGTGTTCGCCAGTTGATAGGCGAGCGACCCGGCGAGGTTGGCGGTGAGGGCGCCGTCTCCCGCCTGCCGGGCGGCCGAGATACCGAGCTGGTACGCCTCGGCCGCCTGTGCGTGCTCCCCGGCGTCGGAGGCGATCCACCCGGCGATCTGTGCCAGCTCCCCGATCTGCACCAGCAGGGCCCGGCCGGTGGAGTCGTCGTATGTGCGCTCGCGGTGCAGGGCGACGGCGCCGGACAGCTCGCGGAAGGCGGGGACGATGAGGTCACCCCCGGCCAGCACGTCATCTGCCAGGCGGAGTCCGTGCACCCTACCGGCGAGCGCGGCCACCGTGGACGGGCCGATGCGGCGGCCCTGAGTTCCCGTCTCCCGCTCCAGCGGGTCACCCGGGGGCAACAGCTCAGCCAGAGTGGCGAACGCTCCTGGAAGCCGTCCCTCCGGCTCTCCCCGGACCCAGGACGCGGCGCGCTCCAGGGTGCCGAGCGGAACCCCGAGGGCGGTGGCGAGCGCGGGCAGCCACGCATCGGGGAGCCGTCGGCCCTGTTCCCAGCGGCCGACCTCGTTGCGAGTCAAGGACGCCACGCCGGACAGCGCGCACAGCCGGTCGGCGAGCTGACGCTGGCTCAGCCGGGCCTCCCGGCGCAGGCGCGCGAGGTACGCGCCGAAGTGCTTCTTGCGTTCCGTGGTCTGCATTCCTGGCCCCCTCGGGGCTCCAGGTTAGGCCCCCTGCGGGCCCCCTACCCGGCGCCTCCCAGAGATCCACCCGAAGCGGTTTGGTCGGGGTGAGCTGCGAGGGGAGCGAGACCGATGAGCGCGTACGAGCCGGAGCCCGGCGAGCTGGTGTACGACGAGGCAACCCGCAAGGTGGGCCGGGTGATGGGGAACGAGGGCCCGTACTGGCAACTGAGGCCGGTCGGCGGCGGCCGGGAATGGGACGCGCGCGGCCCTCTGCGGCCCGCTACTGCGGCGGAGAGGCTGTCGGCGGGCGTGGCCCTGGCGAACACCCGGAGCCGGGGAGAGGCGCCGTGAGCGCGCCTTCTGTGGACACGTCGGCCCTGTCGGCCGAGTGCGCGGTGGCGCAGCGGCCCGGGTACGAGGATCTGCACGACGAGTGCAGGCAGACCAAGGACGTGCCCTTGCCCCACGGGGGCGGCCTGCTACTCGCGCGCCGGTGCGGGTGCACCTGTCACCGCTCGGCCCCCGAGACGTAGCCCCAACAGCACGGCGCCCGGCCGGTGAAGCTGCCCGGCCGGGCGTCGTCGTGTGCGGGTGGGGTCAGGCTGCTCCTGTCCAGTCGATGTCCACAGACTCCGGGTTGAAGTACTTCGATCCCGGCTTCCACCCGGCCGTGCGTCCGGAGGTCGCGGGCAGGATCGTGACCACGGTGAGGAGCGCAATGATCTCCCGCCGTCGCTCCAGGCTGTAGGTGTCCCGCCACCAGGCCAGCGCGTCGTCCGGGTCGGCTTTGTGGCGCTTCACCAGTTCGGGGAAGTCGATGTCGTCCAGCGCACCGCGCCCGGCGGCGGCTGACACGGCGACGGTCTCGGCCATCTCGCGCTCCACGGCGGTGATCTTCTCCTTGATCCGCCGGGCAGCCGACCGGTACTCCACGGGGTCTGCCTCATCATCGTCGGCGAAGGCGTCGGCCAGGCCCTTGAGGCGGGCCGTGAGCGCCGCGTGACGGGCGTTCAGCTCCTCGGCGGACTGCGCGTCCTGGACCTCGGGCGCCGGGGGCCAGAACGGGTCGCGGACCTTCTCCCAGACGAACTGGGCGAGGACGGTCCCCTCCACGAAGTCGTCCACGGCGGCGGCGTTGCGGGACACGTGCTGCCCGGTGCCACAGGTGTATGAGGAGCCGTTGCGGCTGCGGCCACGGCCGGTAGTGGTTGCGGCCTCACGGCAGACACCGCAGAGGTACGTCCCGCCACCCAGCCACTTGCGGACCGGACCAGGGGACGTGCGGCGCGCAGGGTTCTTCAGGACGGCCCGGCAGATGCGCCAGGTCTCCTCGTCCACAAGGGCAGGCCACGCGCCTTTGCCGACGATCTCTCCGCCGACCTCCATCAGTCCCGCGTTGCGGGGCCGGAGCAGCAGTTTGAGGAACGTCGTCTCGGTCCAGTCGCCGGGCATCGGCTCGGTGCGGGTGCCGTCCGGGTTCCGCTTGCGGCGGGCCGGGGCGCGGACGCCTGCCGCGTGCCACTTCCTCAGCTCGGACCGCTTGGTCGCGCCGTCGGCTATGGCGCGCGTGGCCGCTTCCAGGTACCAGGCTTCCGACCCGGGGGCGTTGACCGGTATCGCGTCACAGCCGTTGGGGCACACGACCGTGACGGCTTGGATGCTGCCGCCGTCGCGGACGGGCGTAATCACGAAACCATCGATGGCTCCGCAGTTGGGGCAGACCAGGGAGCGCGGGGTGATGCCGTCGGCCTCGTACCCGAATGGACGGCCACCACCCCGGTACGTACCGTCACGGACGTTGTCCTTCTTCGCGTCAGCCACCCGCTCGCCGATCTCCTCGGACTCTTCCTGCGCATCGATCGCCTTGCGCCGGGCAATGCCCCGGCCCTCGGCAGTGTTCATGTTGATCGGTCCGCCCTTGGTGAACTCGACGGCGATGTCCTGTTCCTGGATCAAGTCGAGCAGGGCGAACGCGTTCCTGTAGTTGCGGTTCAGCCGCTTGTCAGAGACGGCCAGGATCGCGTTCGCGGTGTTCTCCTGGAGCATGGTCAGCAGCCGGTCGTAGCCGGGTCGCTGCCTGCGTCCGGTGCCGGTGATGTCGTTGTCCACCAGCACGGCAACGACGCTCCAGCCCCGCCGCTCAGCCAGCCGTCGGCAGTGTGCTTCCTGCCGGTCAACGCCGTACTCACGGCCCTCGCGGTCGTCGGAGATCCGGCAGTAGATGATCGCTTGACGTGGGCGCTTGGTGGGTGCCATCGGTGCCTCCTTGGGGCTCGCCTCTAGCGTCGCCCTAAAGGGGGTCTACCCGGATTCCCGACGACACCGGTGAACTCCTGCCGGACGGACGGGTCGTGGGCCCGCACCGCCCCTCGCTCGCGCTGGCCGTGGCCGCCTGACTCAGCCGAGGGCGTCCGGAAGCGCGAGACCCGCGAGGCGCTCGGGGTCGGCCAGGATGTACATCTCGGTGATCCGGCCGTCGACGACGGTGACGCCCATGACCGACTGCGCCCGTCCCTCGACGACGTTGACGAAGCCGACGGCGTCGTTGATGAGCGCCATCCGTGCGAACGGGGCGAACTCCCGGAACAGCATGGCCTGTTCGGCGACCGTCCTGGCCCCATGCACCAGCTTCGACGCGGCCACGCCGGCCAGCGCTCCGGAGTCGACCCGCAGGACGACGTCGGGGTGGAGGACGGCGACCAGCGCCTCGAAGTCCCCGGCCAGGCTGGCGGCCATGAAGGCGTCGAGGACCTGACGCTGCCGGCCGAGGTCCAGCTCGGCCGAGGGAGCGGCTCCCCTCACCCGGCGCCGGGCGCGGCTGGCCAGTTGGCGGGTGGCGGCCGAACTGCGGTCCACGATCGGCGCGATGTCGTCGAAGGGCACCGCGAACAAGTCGTGCAACACGAAGGCGAGCCGCTCGGCGGGCTCCAGCGTCTCCAGGACGATCATCAGGGCGATGCCCACCGCGTCGGCCTGGAGGACCTCCTGCTCCGGATCGGCCTGCACGAGGGGGCGGACGACGGGGTCGGGGACGTGGGTGTCGTCCAGGGGGTCCTCGCGGCGGGCGGTGCGCGAGCGCAGCATGTCGAGGCAGACCCGGCCGACCACGGTGGTCAGCCAGCCGCCGAGGTTGTGGATCTCCCCCGCGTCGACACGGCTCAGCTTCAGCCAGGTCTCCTGGACCGCGTCCTCGGCTTCGGTTAGCGAGCCGAGCATGCGGTAGGCAACCGCCCGCAGATGCCCGCGGTGTTCCTCGAAGCGGTCCGCCAGCAGTTCCGTCTCGTTCATCCCGTCCCCCATGTCCGGCCGGCTCCGGTGCCCTGTGAAGCCTGATGATCCAACCACGCACGCGCCGTGCTGTGGAAGCCGTTTCCGCACAGGGCACCCGCTCGGCGGCCCCGGGCCCTGCCCCAGGGCCAAGGGCAGGGCCGAGGGCAGGGCCGAGGGCAGGGCCGAGGGCCCGGGGCTACCGTGCGAAGACCTCGAACGCGACGGCCGGCTTGCCGGCGGATCGCGGCGGCGATGTCCCGGCGCAGCGCGGTGCCGTACTCGATGATCCCGCCCCGGTGGTCGGAGAACTCCACCACCGACACTCCCACCACCGTGGCACTGGCCCGCTGCTCCCGTTCGCGCAGCGGACCGCACTCGGCGGGCTCCAGCGTGTCGATGCCGGCCTCGCCCCGGCCGGCGAGGACGTAGGGGACCTCGCGGCCGGCATCGGTCCAGGCGGCGACCGCGGCCGAGCAGCCGTACTCGAGATGGTCCGGGTGCGCCACCACCGCGAGGGCGCGCCGCCAGTCGTCGGGCATGGGCTGGAGCTGAGTCGTCTTCGGCTCGGTCATGGTCGCAGACTGGTCCGGGCCAGTGACATCAGCCGGTGACAGCAGCCGGTGACATCGGCCGGACATCGAGCCGGTGAGGGCAGGCGTCAGGCATCCGGCGTCAGGGGCCTCACACCTCGTCGCGGGTCAGCGCCAGCAGGCGGTCCAGGACGCGGGGGCCGCCCGCCCGGACGCCGTCGTGCTCGAACTCGTCGGTTACCCAGGTGCGCAGACCGCGGATCGCGCGGGCCGTGGTCAGGGCATGGGCGGTGTCCACGTACATGTCGTCGTGGTAGACGGCCGCCGCGACGGGCACCTCGTTGGCGGCGAGGCGGGCCGGGTCGTACAGGGGCGTCCAGTCGGTGCGGGCGGCGAGCAGGTCGGCGGTCTCGCGCAGCGGGCGCAGCGCCGGGTCGCAGTCGAACGTCCAGGGGTGGACGGACTCGCCGGTGAACAGCACAGGCCCGTCGCCGGCGAGGGTCTTGGCCGCGTCGAACTGCGGGAACTCGGCGCGCACCCGTTCTGCCGCCCAGGCGGTGGGGCGCTCGTCCTGGCCGTAGGTCGCCTCGTGGACCAGGGCGTAGAGCGGGTGGCCCGCGTACGACAGGAGGCCCTGCACCTCTTCCTGGAAGGCGTCGGACAGGGCGGTGCCCTGCGGGGTGCGGACGAAGGCGTGTTCCAGGAGGTAGTGCAGGCGGTGGCTGCCCTCGCCGCCGCCGAGGAGGATGCCGAGGGACTGGAAGGCCTCGGCGGTGAGGCGGTAGCCGCTCGGGAGGACCGGCTCGTGGTGCAGGACGTACTCGGCGATCTGCCGGGCGCGTTCGACGTCCTGCGGGTAGCGGGCGTAGTGCGCGGCGACCTTGCGTTCGATCCGCGGGTAGGCGGCCCGGTAGACGTCGTCGGCGTGGGCGTCGAGGGAGGGCAGGCCGCCGGTGATCACCACGGCGCGCAGGCCTTCGGGGGCGGTGGAGAGGTAGTGCACCGCGCAGAAGCCGCCGAAGCTCTGGCCGAGGACGGTCCAGGGGGCGCCGCCGGTGACGGACGGGCGGATCGCCTCGCAGTCACGGACGATGGAGTCGGCGCGGAAGCGGGCGAGGTAGTCGGCCTGTGCGGCGGGGCCGCCACGCAGCGGGAGGGTCTGCCGGTTGGCGGGGGTGGAGTGACCGGTGCCGCGCTGGTCCAGGAGCAGGACGCGGAACTCCTTGAGCGCGCGGCCGAGCCAGGCCTGCTTGCCGACGAAACGGTTCGCGCCGAAGCCGGGGCCTCCCTGCAGGTAGACCAGCCACGGCAGGTCCTGGTGCGCCTTGTCGCTCGCGACGACCTCGCGGGCGTAGAGCTCGATGCTCTCCCCCGCCGGGTCGTCGTGGTCGAGGGGCACGGTGAAGCGCCGGTCGGTGAGGACGACGCCGGGCTGGCGGTAGCTGAGGCTCAACAGGGCTCCCGGGACGGACGGATTGCGGGCCGCGTCCCAGTTCAGCACATGTTCCTCCGGCGGCCGACCCCCGGGATCATGAAATCCTGCTGAATGGCCGTTCAGCTCGCAGGCCCTGGCACCCCGGTCACCGCTTCAGCGTGCCGACAGGCTCGAGCGGCGTACCACCAGTTCGGGCTGGAGCACGACCCGACGGTGCTCGTGCGCGCGCGGTGCGGTCTCCGCCTCGGTCTCCTCCAGGAGGAGCTCGGCGGCCAGGGCGCCCATGGTGACGGCGGGCTGGCGGACCGAGGTGAGCGGGACGGCCGCGGCGGCGGCGAACTCGATGTCGTCGTAGCCGACGATCGCGAGGTCGTCGGGGACGCCGACGCCGGCCGCGTACATGGCCTGCAGGACACCGAGAGCGAGCAGGTCGTTGGCGCAGAACACGGCGGTCGGACGGTCGGCGAGGCCGAGCAGGCGGGCGCCCGCGTCCCGGCCGGCGGCCACGTCGAGCCGGTCGGTGGGCAGTTCCCGCAGAGCGCCCGGGCCGAGCCCGGCCTCGGCGAGCGCGTTCAGGGCGCCCGTACGGCGGTCACGGACCTGGTTGAGTCCGGGCGGACCGCTGACGTACGCGATGGAGCGGTGGCCGGCGTCGACGAGATGGCGTACCGCGAGGGCGCCGCCCGCCACGTCGTCGACGGAGACCGAGCACTCGGTGGTGCCCTCGGCGACCCGGTCGACCAGGACGAAGGGAATGCCGTGACGGCGGAACGTCTCGATGTTGCGGCCGGTGGCGTCGGCGGGCGTCAGCAGCACGCCCCGCACCCGCTGCTCGGCGAAGAGCGAGAGGTAGTCGGCCTCCTCGCCCGGGCTCTGGGCGCTGTTGCACACCATCACACCGAGTCCGGCCTCGCGCGCGGCCCGCTCGGCACCGCGCGCGACGTCGACGAAGAAGGGGTTGCCCATGTCGAGGACGAGCAGCCCCATGATCCTGCTGCGGCCCGCGCGCAGCTGGCGCGCGGACTCGCTGCGGACGTAGCCGAGCCGGTCTATCGCCGACAGCACCCGTGCCCGGGTCTCGGTGGCGACCGTGTCCGGACGGTTGATGACGTTCGACACCGTGCCGACGGAGACTCCGGCGGCACGGGCGACGTCCTTGATACCCACCGACTGGGCCATCAGGCAGGTACCTCCAGGGGGGCGAGGGGTGACCGGAAAGCCTTCACAGTACCGTCCTGACGTCGTACGACGGACCCGGTCACGCGGGCAGTGCGAAGTCGACGACGTGGAGCGCCGAGGGCGTGGTGCCGCTCGACTTCTCCTGGTACATGAACGACAGGACGTTGTCGGCCTTGATCCGCATCTCGTCGATGACGACCTCGCCGAAGGCGTTGAGGCCGCTGCCGTCGTACAGCAGCGTCCAGTCGGTGTACCCGGAGGACTTCGAGGCGCCGGCGATACGGCCGTAGGGGAAGATCGCGTACGCGTTGTCGTACTTGTCCAGGACCAGCTTGGTGCGCTGACTGGAGTTGAGCACGACCGGGATCTCCGTCTTCGTCCAGGTTCCGGATGAGTTCTTGCGGACGTGGAAGGCGCGGCCGTTGGCGGTGCGATCGTTGACGTAGTTGGTGGTGCACTGGCCGAATCGGCCGGGGACGTAGCTGATGATCGCGTGCGGGAGGCCGGAGGAGTCGGTGGACTGGCTCTCCTGGTTCATCAGCGAGTGGTCGGGGTTGAGGGAGTCGACGACCAGCCCGCTGTCGGTGACGGCCACGGTGTCGGAGCTGCCGGTCGTTCCCACGACGGTGCCCGCGTCGTTGCGCCAGGTGCGGCCGCGGTCGGTCGAGTAGACGTAACCGGTGTCGTGGTTGGTGATGCCGCCGCTGTTGCACATCACGGCGGCGTTCTGTTCGCGCCAGGTGAAGAAGGAATGCAGGCGGCCGTTGACGTCGTAGTCGATGCCGTGCAGGTACATGTTGCGGGCGGTCGAGGAACCGTGCGAGCTGGTGTACGTGCCCGTGGAGCTGGACCACTCCCCCAGTGCCGTCCACGTCGAACCGTCGTACTCGGCCAGGGCGTTGCGGCCGTTGCCGGAGATTCCGACGCGGTAGCTGAGCTGCAGCTTGCCCTCGGGGGTGGAGATGAACTGAGGGTAGGTGAACTGCGAGGTGAGGGCGAGACCGTCCATGGACGTCTGGACGGACCCGAGGACCGAGGCGGTCCAGCCGGTGGTGGCGGGATTGTCCATCAGCCCGGCGACGGACTTCACGTAGAAGTAGCCGTTGCTGTGCGAGTCCATGTTGATGTGCAGACGGCCGTCGACCTTGGAGACGCCCATGGAGATGACGTTGTGCGAGTCGCTGGCCTTGAGGACGTGTGACAGCGTGACGGTCGACCAGCTGCTCCCGCCGAGAACACGGCGGCCGACCACGGCGTTGCCGGTGGAGGTGTACCAGGTCGCGTACTGGTAGCCCTTGTAGGTCAGCAGGCCGTTCTTCTGGAACGAGTTGTTGTTGACCAAACCGTCGTAGGAGACGAAGAAGATGGCCTGACCGTCGAGTTGGGTCGTGCCCTTCTTGGTGACGGAGGGGCCGGGGTCGGCAGCACGGGCTGTGCCAGAGGTGAAGACAGGGGTCATGACGGCTCCGGCGATGGCGGCGCCCAGCAGTGTACGTCTCTTCATCTCGGGGGACTCCATTGTCGTGCGAAGGAAGAGGAGGGGACGAACGGGGATCAGGCGAGGTGGAACACTTCGGTGAGCGGTTTCATGGCCTCGTCGGGTCGGGCGCCGTCCAGGGACTCGAAGAACGGCGCCATCTCCGCTTGCCAGCGGGCGTTGACCTCGGTGGCTTCCATACCGGCCTGGGCCGCGGCGAAGTCCTCGGTCTCCAGGTAGCCGACGAGCAGTCCGTCCTCGCGCAGGAAGAGCGAATAGTTGTGCCAGCCGGTGGCCGAGAGCGCGTCGAGCATCTCGGGCCACACGGCGGCGTGCCGCTCGCGGTACTCGTCGAGACGGTCCGCCCGGACCTTCAGCAGGAAGCACACACGCTGGGTCAACGCCCCTCCAGGGACTAGAAGTTGAACTGGTCGATGTTCTTCGCGTCGAACACGGTCGGCTTGCCGAGGCTGATCACGCCGTCCTTGCCGATGGTGTACTCGCCCATGTCGCCGGCCTTGAAGGTCTCGCCCTCCTTGCCGGTGATCTGTCCCGAGACCAGCGCGACCGCGGTACGGGCGGCCAGCGCGCCGAGCTTCGCCGGGTCCCACAGCTCGAAGCCCTCGACGGTGCCGTTCTTGACGTACTTGCGCATGTCGTTGGGCGTGCCGAGACCGGTCAGCTTGACCTTGCCCTTGTACTTGGAGCCGGACAGGTACTGGGCGGCGGCCTTGATGCCGACGGTGGTCGGGGAGATGATCCCCTTCAGGTTCGGGTACTGCTGGAGCAGGCCCTGGGTCTGCTGGAACGACTGCTGGGCGTCGTCGTTGCCGTAGGCGACCTTGACGAGCTTGACGTCCTTGTACTTCGGGTCCTTGAGCTCGTCCTTCATGAAGTCGATCCAGGTGTTCTGGTTCGTCGCGGTCTGCGCGGCGGACAGGATCGCGATCTGGCCCTTGTAGCCGATCTGCTTCGCGAGCAGCTGCACCTCCGTCCGGCCCAGGTCCTCGGCGCTGGCCTGGGAGACGAAGGCGTTGCGGCAGTCCGGGTTGGTGTCGGAGTCGTAGGTGACGACCTTGATGTCGTTCTTCATGGCCTGCTTGAGGGCGGTGCACAGGGCACCGGGGTCCTGCGCGGACACGGCCATCGCGTTGACCTGCTGCTGCGTCAGGGTGTTGACGTACGACACCTGGCCCGCGGTGTCGGTGGCGCTGGTCGGGCCGACCTCCTTGTAGGTGGAGCCGAGCTCCTTGACGGCCGCCTCGCCGCCCTTGTCGGAGGTGGTGAAGTACGGGTTGTTGACCTGCTTGGGCAGGAAGCCGATGGTCAGGCCCTTCTTGAGGGCCGCGCCCGGGTCGGCCTTGCCGGCCGAGGCTGCGGAGCCGGTGCTCTCGCTCTTCACGTCCTCCTTGGTGGTGCCGCCGCAGGCGGTGGCGGCCAGGGCGAGGGAGGTGACGGCGGCCAGGGCCGCACAGGTGCGGCGGAGGGTCGACTTGCGCATGGCGATGAGTCCTTTACGAGGGTGAGCTGAGGGATGAGGTCGGAGTCGAGGCGGCTCTGCGGCCCGCCCTCGCGACGGAGATCTGCCGTGCGACCCGGGGGCCGAGCACGGAGAGGACGAGCAGAACGCCGGTGACGACGATCTGCGACTGGGCGGAGACATCCTGGAGGCTCATCACGTTCTGCAGCGCGCCGAGCAGGAAGACTCCCGCGATGGCGCCGCCGAGCGTGCCCTTGCCTCCGTCGAAGTCGATACCGCCGAGCAACACGGCGGCCACGACGGACAGTTCGAGGCCGGTGGCGTTGTCGTAGCGGGCGCTGGCGTAGTGCAGCGCCCAGAAGATGCCGGTGAGGGAGGCCATCAGGCCGGTCACCGTGAACAGGATGAGCTTGTGCCGCTTGACCCGGATGCCGGCGAACCGGGCGGCCTCCTCGTTGGCGCCGATCGCGAACAGCGACCGTCCGAACGGGGTGGCGTGCAGGGCGACCACTGCGATCGCGAGCAGCACCACGAAGGGCAGGAACGCCTGCGGGATGAAGGTGTCCCCGATGCGTCCGGCCGCGAAGTCCAGGTACTGGGTGGGGAAGTCGGTCACCGCGTCGGAGCCGAGGATGATCTGCGCGATGCCCCGGTAGGCGGCGAGGGTACCGATGGTGACGGCCAGGGACGGCAGTCCCAGGCGGGTCACCAGCAGGCCGTTGACCAGTCCGCAGACCACACCGAGCAGCAGGCAGATCGGGATGATCGTCTCGATCGTCATGCCCTGGTTCCACAGGGCGCCCATCACCGAGCCGGACAGACCGGCCGTGGAGGCCACCGACAGGTCGATCTCGCCGGAGACCACCAGGAGGGTCATCGGCAGCGCGATCAGTGCGATGGGCAGCGTGTTGCCGATCAGGAACGACAGGTTGAGGGCGTTGCCGAAGCCGTCCACCGTGGAGAAGGACAGCAGGAGCAGAACGATCAGGAGGGCGCCGACGACGGTATCCCAGCGGACGGCGCGGGTGAGTGACTCAGGCACGGCCGGCGTCTCCCTTCTTCGGAGCCTTCGCGGTGGTGGTCCTGGCCGCGGCGGCCTTCTTCTTCAGGGCGGTGGCCACACGGAGCGCGACGACCCGGTCGACCGCGATGGCGAGGATGAGCAGGACGCCGTTGATGGCGAGCACCCACACCGAGCTGACGCCGAGGGCGGGCAGCACGCTGTTGATGGAGGTCAGCAGCAGCGCGCCGAGGGCGGCGCCGTAGACGCTGCCGGAGCCGCCGGTGAAGACCACACCACCGACCACGACGGCGCTGACGACGGTCAGTTCGTAGCCGTTGCCGGTGCCGGAGTCGACGTTGCCGAACCGGGCCAGGTACATCGCTCCGGCGAGTCCGGCGAGAGCGCCGCAGAAGGTGTACGCGGCGAGGATCCGCTTGCGGACCGGGATGCCGGCGAGCCGGGCGGCCTCCGGGTTGGAACCGAGAGCGTACAGCTCGCGGCCGCTGCCGAAGTGCTTGAGGTAGTACGCGGTCGCCACCAGCACCACCAGGGCGATCATCGCCAGCCACGGCACCGCGGCCAGGCCGCCGGAGCCGAAGTCCACGAAGCCGCCCGGCAGGTCGGCCGCCGTGATCTGCCGGGAGCCGACCCAGATGGAGTCGATGCCGCGGATGATGTAGAGCGTGCCGAGGGTGACGACGAGGGCGGGAACCTGCCCGAGGCTGACCAGGAGGCCGTTCAGCAGGCCGAAGCCGATGCCGAGCAGGACCGCCAGGACCACGGCGACGACCGGGTTGCCGCCGCCCTGGAGGTAGTCACCGGCGGCGAAGGCGCTGATGCCGAGGGTGGAGCCGACCGACAGGTCGACGTTGCGGGTGATGACGACCAGCGACTGGCCGGTGGCGACCAGCACCAGGATGGTCGCGTTCAGCAGCAGGTCCTTGATGCCCTGCTCGGACAGGAACTCGCTGTTGCCGGCCTGGGTGACGGCGATCATCACCAGGAAGACGACCAGGATGGCCAGTTCGCGCATCTTGAAGACGCGGTCCACCAGCCGGGTGCCACTGGACCTGGGCACCTCGGCGACGGGCGTCTCGTTCGGGGTGAGCACCGTCATGCGGCGGCCCTCCCGCTGGGCGGGGACAAGAGGGCAGCCCTCTTCGTGGCTGTCATGCTGCGGCCCTCCCGGTGGCTGCGGCCATCACGGATTCCTCGGTGGCTTCGGAGCGCGGAATCTCGGCGGTCAGGCGTCCCTCGTGCATCACCAGCACGCGGTCGGCCATGCCGAGGATCTCGGGCAGGTCGGAGGAGATCATCAGTACGGCGACCCCGTCGGCGGCCAGCTCGCTGAGCAGCCGGTGCACCTCGGCCTTGGTGCCGACGTCGATGCCGCGCGTGGGCTCGTCGACGATCAGCACCCGGGGGCCGGTGGCGAGCCACTTGGCCAGGACGACCTTCTGCTGGTTGCCGCCGGACAAGGTGTTGACGGTGTCGGCGATCCGGGCGTACTTGACCTGGAGCTTGACGGCCCAGTCGAGGGAGCGGCTGCGCTCGGCGCCGCGGTCGACGAGGCCGGCCTTCACGGTCGTACGCAGACCGGTCAGGCCGATGTTGCGCTCGATGGACATGTCCATCACCAGGCCCTGCGCGCGCCGGTCCTCGGGCACGAGGGCGAGGCCGGAGGCCATCGCGGTGGACGGGGCGCCGTTGGTGAGCTTGCGCCCCTGCACCTCGACCTCCCCGGCGTCCCAGCGGTCGATGCCGAAGACGGCCCGCGCCACCTCCGTACGGCCCGCGCCGACGAGACCGGCCAGGCCGACGATCTCGCCGTGCCGCACCTCGAAGGACACGTCGGTGAAGACGCCCTCGCGGGTCAGCCGGCGCACGCTCAGGGCGACCTCGCCCGGGCGGACATCCTGCTTCGGGTAGAGCTCGTCGAGGTCGCGGCCGACCATCCGGCGGACGAGATCGTCCTCGGTCATGCCGTCGATCGGCTCGCTGGCGATCCAGGCGCCGTCGCGCAGGGTCGTCACCCGTTGGCAGATCTGGAAGATCTCCTCCAGCCGGTGGGAGATGAACAGCACGGCGGCGCCCTGCTCGCGCAGGGTGCGCACCACACCGAAGAGGCGGGCCACCTCGCTGCCGGTGAGGGCGGCGGTCGGCTCGTCCATGATCAGAACGCGGGCCTCGAAGGAGAGGGCCTTGGCGATCTCGACGATCTGCTGGTCGGCGATGGACAGGCCGCGCGCGGGACGGTCGGGGTCGAGTTCCACGCCCAGTCGCTGCATCAGCGCGAGGGTCGCGGAGTGGGTGGCCTTGTGGTCGATCCGGCCGAGCGCGCGCCGCGGCTGGCGGCCCATGAAGATGTTCTCGGCGATCGACAGGTCGGGGAAGAGGGTGGGTTCCTGGTAGATGACGGCGATACCGGCGTCACGGGCGTCGCCGGGACCGTGGAAGAGGACGGGCTCGCCGTCGAGCAGCACCTGGCCGGCGTCCGGTCGGTGCACCCCGGCGAGTGTCTTGATGAGGGTCGACTTGCCCGCGCCGTTCTCACCGGCGAGTGCGTGCACCTCACCGCGGAACAGTTCCAGGGACACGTCCCTCAGTGCGCGCACCGCTCCGAAGGACTTGGAGACGTCCTTGAGCGACAGCACCGGGGTCGGACCCGCGTCGGACGGGTAGGTCATGAGGGGCTCCTCGACGACGCCGGCGGAAGCCGTCACAGCGTCGTGAAAGGTTTCAACTTGGTTGCCGGGACGTTAGGCGTGCCAGACATGTCACGTCAATGGGTCCGTCTCGAAAAACTTTCGATAGCCCAAGGTCACGGTCAGAGCACGGCGAACGAGGTGTGCCGCAACCCTTGACACCCCTGCTGGGGAGCCATAGCTTCGCGGTTTGAATCGATTCATACGGAACGGCTGGCAGAGGAGCCCCAAGTGACCGAGTTGGCTGCGGTGAAGGCCGCTCTCAAGTCCCAGGCAGTCGAGACGCCGTCGTGGGCGTACGGGAACTCGGGGACGCGTTTCAAGGTGTTCGCGCAACCGGGTGTCCCCCGCGACCCGTGGGAGAAGCTGGCGGACGCGGCGAAGGTGCACGAGTTCACGGGCGTGGCGCCGACGGTCGCGCTGCACATTCCCTGGGACAAGGTCGACGACTATGCCGCGCTGGCGAAGTACGCCGAGGAACGCGGCGTGAAGCTGGGCGCGATCAATTCGAACACGTTCCAGGACGACGCCTACAAGCTGGGCAGCATCTGTCACGCGGACCCCGCGGTGCGGCGCAAGGCGCTGGATCACCTGCTGGAGTGCGTGGACATCATGGACGCCACCGGCTCGCGTGACCTGAAGCTGTGGTTCGCCGACGGCACCAACTATCCCGGGCAGGACGACCTCCGGGAACGCCAGGACCGGCTCGCCGAGGGCCTGGCCGAGGTGTACCGGCGGCTCGGCGAGAACCAGCGGATGCTGCTGGAGTACAAGTTCTTCGAGCCCGCCTTCTACTCGACGGACGTGCCGGACTGGGGCACGGCGTACGCCCACTGCCTCAAGCTCGGCGAGAAGGCACAGGTCGTGGTCGACACCGGGCACCACGCCCCCGGCACCAACATCGAGTTCATCGTCGCGACGCTGCTGCGCGAGGGGAAGCTCGGCGGGTTCGACTTCAACTCGCGGTTCTACGCGGACGACGACCTGATGGTCGGCGCGGCCGACCCCTTCCAGCTGTTCCGGATCATGTACGAGGTGATCCGCGGGGGTGGGTTCACCCCTTCGGTCGCGTTCATGCTCGACCAGTGCCACAACATCGAGGCGAAGATCCCCGCGATCATCCGGTCCGTGATGAACGTCCAGGAGGCCACGGCGAAGGCGCTGCTCGTGGACCGGGAGGCGCTGGATGCGGCGCAGCGGTCGGGGGACGTGCTGGAGGCGAACGCGGTGATCATGGACGCGTACAACACGGATGTGCGTCCGCTGCTGGGTTCGCTTCGCGAGGAGATGGGGCTGGATCCCGATCCGATGGCGGCGTATCGGCGGTCCGGGTGGGCCGAGAAGATCGTCGCGGAGCGGGTGGGTGGTCAGCAGGCTGGTTGGGGGGCGTAGCGGCTGATTCGCGTCTGCCGGGTGAGCCCGGTCGCAGGCTGCGGGCCGTATGTGGCTGATCGCCCACGCGGCCGAAGCCGCACATGACACAGACCCGCGCCCCTTTCCGGCGCGCTGCACACACCGTCGTCAAGAAGGACTGAAAAACATGGCACCCCATCCCGAAGCCGCCGCACTCCTCGCTCGTTCCCAGCGGCTCGGCTCCGATCCCCGTAACACCAACTACGCCGGCGGCAACGCGTCCGCCAAGGGCACCGACACCGATCCCGTCACCGGTGGTGATGTGGAGCTGATGTGGGTCAAGGGGTCCGGTGGGGACCTCGGGACACTGACCGAGAGCGGGCTGGCCGTGTTGCGGCTGGACCGGATGCGGGCGCTGGTCGACGTGTATCCGGGGGTGGAGCGCGAGGACGAGATGGTCGCCGCGTTCGACTACTGCCTGCACGGCAAGGGCGGGGCCGCCCCTTCCATCGACACCGCGATGCACGGGCTCGTCGGGGCCGCGCACGTGGACCATCTGCACCCGGACTCCGGGATCGCGCTGGCCTGCGCGGCCGACGGGGAGAAGCTGACGGCCGAGTGTTTCGGCGACACGGTGGTGTGGGTGCCGTGGCGCAGGCCCGGGTTCCAGCTGGGGCTGGACATCGCGGCGGTGAAGGAGGCCAACCCGCAGGCGATCGGGTGCGTGCTCGGCGGGCACGGGATCACCGCGTGGGGTGACACGTCCGAGGAGTGCGAGCGCAACTCGCTGCACATCATCCGGACCGCGGAGGCGTTCCTCGCCGAGCGTGGCAGGCCCGAGCCGTTCGGCCCGGCGCTCGACGGGTACGGACCGCTGCCCGAGGACGAGCGGCGGGAGCGGGCCGCGGCCCTGGCGCCGTACGTCCGTGCCGTCGCCTCCCAGGACAAGCCGCAGGTCGGGCACTTCACCGACTCCGACGTCGTCCTGGACTTCCTGGCGTCCGCGGAGCATCCGCGGCTCGCCGCGCTCGGCACCTCCTGCCCCGACCACTTCCTGCGGACCAAGGTCCGGCCGCTGGTCCTCGACCTGCCGCCGACGGCTCCCCTCGACGAGGCGATCGCGCGGCTGAAGGAGCTGCACGCCGAGTACCGCGAGGAGTACGCCGCCTACTACCAGCGGCATGCCGAGCCCGACTCCCCCGCGATGCGCGGCGCCGACCCGGCGATCGTGCTGGTTCCGGGCGTGGGCATGTTCTCCTTCGGCAAGGACAAGCAGACGGCCCGGGTGGCCGGCGAGTTCTACGTCAACGCGATCAACGTGATGCGGGGCGCCGAGGCCGTGTCGACGTACGCGCCGATCGAGGAGTCGGAGAAGTTCCGCATCGAGTACTGGGCGCTGGAGGAGGCCAAGCTGCAGCGGATGCCGAAGCCGAAGCCGCTGGCGACCCGGGTGGCGCTGGTGACGGGCGCCGGCAGCGGGATCGGGAAGGCGATCGCCGAGCGGCTGGTCGCCGAGGGCGCGTGCGTGGTGATCGCGGACCTGAACACCGAGAACGCCCAGGCCGTCGCCGAGGAGCTCGGCGGGAGCGACAAGGCCGTCGCCGTGACCGTCGACGTCACCTCCGAGGAGCAGATCGCTCAGGCGTTCAAGGCTGCGGCGCTCGCCTTCGGCGGGGTGGACCTGGTGGTCAACAACGCCGGTATCTCCATCTCCAAGCCGCTCCTGGAGACCTCGGCGAAGGACTGGGACCTCCAGCACGACATCATGGCGCGCGGCTCCTTCCTCGTCTCGCGCGAGGCGGCCCGGGTGATGATCGCGCAGGAGCTGGGTGGCGACATCGTCTACATCGCCTCCAAGAACGCCGTGTTCGCCGGACCCAACAACATCGCCTACTCCGCGACCAAGGCCGACCAGGCCCATCAGGTGCGGCTGCTCGCCGCCGAGCTGGGCGAGCACGGGATCCGTGTCAACGGGGTCAACCCGGACGGGGTCGTGCGCGGCTCCGGGATCTTCGCCGGCGGCTGGGGGGCGAAGCGGGCGGCCGTGTACGGGGTGCCGGAGGAGAAGCTGGGCGAGTTCTACGCCCAGCGGACCATCCTCAAGCGGGAGGTCCTGCCCGAGCACGTGGCCAACGCGGTCTTCGCGCTGACCGGCGGCGAGCTGACGCACACCACGGGGCTGCACGTCCCGGTCGACGCCGGCGTCGCGGCCGCCTTCCTGCGATGAGCGGGGCCGTGAAGTCGTACGCCGCGGTCGACCTCGGCGCGTCCAGCGGACGTGTCATGGTCGGCCGTGTCGGCCCCGACAGCCTGCGGCTGACCGAGGCCCACCGCTTCCCCAACGGGCCGGTGAGGGTGCCGGAGGGGCTGCGGTGGGACATCCTCGGGCTGTACCGGGGTGTCCTCGACGGGCTGCGGGCGGCCGGCCAGGTCGACTCGGTCGGCATCGACAGCTGGGCCGTGGACTACGGACTGCTCGACGCCGACGGGTCGCTGCTCGGCAACCCGGTCCACTACCGGGACGCCCGGACCGAGGGGATCGCGGAAAAGGTGTGGGCGACTGTGCCGGCGACCGAGCTGTACGCGGCGACCGGATTGCAGTACGCGCCCTTCAACACCCTGTATCAGCTGGTCGCGGCCCGCTCTTCCAGCCAACTGGCCCACGCGCGGCGCCTGTTGCTCATTCCCGACCTGCTCTCCTACTGGCTCACGGGTGAGCAGGGCACCGAGCTGACCAACGCGTCGACGACCCAGCTGATCGACCCCCGCACGCGCGAGTGGTCGTCCGGCATCGCATCCCGGCTCGGCGTCGACCTGGGCCTGTTCGCGCCGCTGCGGCAGCCCGGCGATCCGGCGGGCGTGCTGCGGCCGGACGTGCTGGAGGAGATCGGGCTGACCGGACCGGTGCCGGTGACGGCGGTCGGATCGCACGACACCGCCTCCGCCGTGGCGGCCGTACCGGCCGCCGGTGGGCGGTTCGCGTACATCTGCACCGGCACCTGGTCGCTGGCCGGGCTGGAACTGGACGCGCCGGTGCTGTCGGAAGAGAGCCGGCTGGCCAACTTCACCAACGAGTTGGGGCTGGACGGCACGGTCCGGTATCTGCGCAACATCATGGGCCTGTGGCTGCTCCAGGAGTGTGTACGCGACTGGGGAGAGCCCGAGTTGGGGGAACTGCTCCTCGACGCGGCCAAGGTGCCGGCGCTGCGGTCGGTGGTGGACGCCGGGGACGCCGCGTTCCTGGCGCCGGGCCGGATGCCGGAGCGGATCGCCGAGGCGTGCCGCGCGTCGGGACAGCCGGTGCCCGCCTCGCCCGCCGAGATCACGCGCTGCATCCTGGACTCCCTCGCCCTGGCCCATCGCCGGGCCGTGCAGGACGCGCAGCGGCTGGCCGACCACCCGGTCGACGTCGTGTACGTCGTCGGCGGGGGCACCCGCAACGCCCTGTTGTGCCAGCTGACCGCCGACGCCTGCGGGCTCCCGGTCGTCGCGGGCCCGACGGAGGCGGCGGCCCTGGGCAACGTCCTGGTGCAGGCCCGGGCCCACGGGCTGGTCGGCGACCTGGCGGGGGCGCGCGAGCTGCTCGTGCGGACCCAGCCGCTGACCCGGTACGAGCCGCAGGGCGACCCGGCCCGCTGGCGCGAGGCGCAGGCCCGGCTCACCGTGGGGTGAGGGGGGACTCCCCCGGGCGGTGGCCCGGGACTACGCTGAACTCATCCGATGATCGACCATGAGGAGCCGCGATGCGTGTCGCCCTGTTCCTGACCTGTGTCAACGACACGCTCTATCCGGACACCGGGCGCTCGGTGGTGAAACTGCTGACCAGGCTGGGCGTCGAGGTCGACTTCCCGATGGCCCAGACCTGCTGCGGGCAGGCGCACTACAACACCGGGTACCGGCATGAGGCGGAACCCCTGGCCCGGCATTTCTCCGATGTCTTCGGGGAGTACGAGGCGATCGTGACGCCGTCCGGGTCGTGCGGGGCGATGGTGCGGGAGCTGTATCCGCGGATGGGTGAGCGGGCCCGGGCCGAGGGGCGCGGGGACACGCTCGCGGCGACCCTCGCGCCGGTGGTGCCGAAGACGTACGAGCTCACGGAGTTCCTGGTGGACGTGCTGGGGGTGACGGACGTCGGGGCGTACTACCCGCACACGGTGACCTACCATCCGACCTGCCACGGGCTGCGCTCCCTGGGGCTGGGCGACCGGCCCCGGCGGCTGCTCCAGGCGGTGAAGGGGCTGGAGCTGGTCGAGTTGCCGGGCGCCGACGAGTGCTGCGGCTTCGGCGGCACGTTCGCGTTGAAGAACGCCGATGTCTCGGCGGCGATGGGCGCGGACAAGGTGCGCAACGCCGAGTCGACGGGGGCGGAGGTGCTGTGCGCGGCCGACAACTCCTGTCTGATGCACATCGGGGGGACGATGCACCGGCTGAAGACGGGCATGCGGCCGGTGCACATCGCGGAGATCCTGGCGAGCACGGAGGAGGGACCGGCGGCATGAGCGGCACGTTCGTAGGAATGCCTGTGTTTCCCCCGCCCGCCCACCCGGCCTTCCCCCAGGCCGCGCACGAGGCGGTCAACAACCCGACCCTGCGCGGCAATCTCCGCCACGCCACGCACACCATCCGCGCCAAGCGGGCGAAGGCCGTCGCGGAGGTGTCCGACTGGGCCGAACTGCGGGAGGCCGGGAAGCGGATCAAGGACCACACGCTCCTTCATCTCGACCGGTATCTGGAGCAGGTGGAGGAGTCGGTCACGGCCGCGGGCGGCATCGTCCACTGGGCCGCCGACGCCGACGAGGCCAACCGGATCGTGGCCGGCCTCGTCAAGGAGACGGGCGAGTCGGAGGTCGTCAAGGTCAAGTCGATGGCCACGCAGGAGATCGGGCTCAACGAGGCCCTGGAGGCCGAGGGCATCCGCGCCTACGAGACCGATCTCGCCGAGCTGATCGTGCAGTTGGGCAAGGACCGGCCCTCGCACATCCTCGTCCCCGCGATCCACCGCAACCGGGGCGAGATCCGGGACATCTTCACGCGCGAGATGAGCGAGTGGGGGCGTCCGGCACCCGAGGGCCTGACCGACACGCCCGCCGAACTCGCCGAGGCCGCACGCCTTCACCTGCGGGAGAAGTTCCTGCGCGCCAAGGTCGGCATCTCCGGCGCCAACTTCGTGGTCGCCGAGACCGGCACGCTGGTGGTCGTGGAGTCCGAGGGCAACGGGCGGATGTGCCTGACCCTGCCGGAGACGCTGATCTCGGTCGTCGGCATCGAGAAGATCGTGCCGACCTGGCGGGACCTGGAGGTGTTCCTCCAGACCCTCCCCCGCTCGTCGACGGCCGAGCGCATGAACCCGTACACCTCCACCTGGACCGGCACCACCGACGAGGACGGGCCCAAGACCTTCCACCTGGTCCTGCTCGACAACGGCCGCAGCGACACCCTCGCCGACGAGGTGGGCCGCCAGGCCCTGCGCTGCATCCGCTGCTCGGCCTGTCTCAACGTCTGCCCGGTGTACGAGCGGGCCGGCGGGCACGCGTACGGCTCGGTCTACCCGGGTCCGATCGGCGCCATCCTCAGTCCCCAACTGAGGGGCACGGCCAGCGAGATCGACGCCTCGCTGCCGTACGCCTCCTCCCTGTGCGGAGCCTGCTACGAGGTGTGTCCGGTCGCCATCGACATCCCGGAGGTGCTGGTGCACCTGCGGGAACGGGTCGTCCAGGGCGGCCCGGTGACGCGGGAGGGCAACAAGGTGGTGCTCAAGCCGGCGAAGGGGCATGCCGCCGAGCGGGCGGCGATGCGTGCGGCACGCTGGGCGTTCGCGCGTCCCGGTGCCCTGCGCACCGGTCAGCGGCTCGCCTCGCGCACCCGGCGTTTCCATCCGCGCACGCTGCCCGGCCCGGGCGGCGCGTGGAGCGACACGCGGGATCTGCCGCCGGTGCCGGCGGAGCCGTTCCGCGACTGGTGGCAGCGCACGCAGGGGCAGAACGGCGGCAACGGCGACAGGGGGGCCGCGAAGTGAGCAGCAGGGAGCGGATTCTGGGCCGGGTGCGGCGCGCACTGGCGGCGGCGCCCCAGGACGACATGCCGTTTGAGCAGGCGTTTTCGCGTGACTATCTGCGCGAGCACGGCGAGCGCGGTGTCGAGCAGACGGTCGATCTGCTCGCCGAGAACCTGGCGGACTACCGGGCGATCGTGCACCGCTGCACCGCCGCCGACCTCGCGGCGACGATCGCCGGGATGTTGGCCGCGCGGGGCTCGAAGACGGTGGTCGTGCCGACCGGGCTGGATCCGGGGTGGCTGGCGGAGGCGGAAACGGAGCAGGTGCCCGACCGGGCGGAGAGCACCCCGCAGGAACTGGACCGGGTCGACAGCGTGGTGACCGCGTGCGCGGTGGCGATCGCCGAGACCGGCACGATCGTCCTGGACGGCGGCCCCGACCAGGGCCGCCGCCGGATCACGCTCGTCCCGGACCATCACATCTGTGTCGTACGGGTTCCGGACCAGGTCGTCTCCTCGGTCCCGCAGGCTCTCGAACGTCTCGATCCGGCCCGCCCGTTGACCTGGATCTCCGGGCCGTCGGCCACCAGCGACATCGAGCTGGACCGGGTCGAGGGGGTGCACGGTCCGCGCACCCTGGAGGTGGTGCTGGTGGACGGTCAGGCGAGTACGGAGGTCACCACGTAGCGGCCGGACGGCAGGCGGTAGGAGGCGGTGCCGTCCGCGAACCCCAGGTACTCGACGCCCTCGGCGCGGGCCAGGGGTGAGCGGCCCTCGCGGACGGTGTCCGGGTCGGCGGTGGGCAGGCGCAGCGTCGCCGTGCTGTTGGCGGGGACCACGGCCCGGTAGGTCAGCCTCCCGTCCTTCGCCGTCCACTCGCTGACGATCTGTCCGTACGGCGACAGGTGCGACGCGGCGACATGCCGGATCCCGCCGATCGGGTCGAGGTGCGGGCGCAGGAAGAAGTGGCGGAAGCCGGGGTGCCGCGGGTCCTTCGCGATGCCGGCCATGCCCTCGTACATCCACTCCATGATCGCGCCATAGGAGTAGTGGTTGAACGAGTTCATGTCGACCGGGCCGAAGCCGTCCTCCACCGAGTACGAGTTCCAGCGCTCCCAGACGGTGGTGGCGCCGTTGTCCACGGAGTACAGCCAGGACGGCATGGCGTTCTGGTGCAGCAGCGCGTACGCGAGGTCGGCGCGGCCCTCGTCGGTGAGGACGGGGGCGATGACGTTCACGCCGAGGAAGCCGACGGAGAGGGTGTTCTGCGCGTACCTCACCCGGGTGCTGTCGGGGTGGGCCGCCTGGTGGGCCGCGTCGTTGCGGATGTTGTCGGCGAGCAGGGTGACCAGTTGGCGGCGCTGGGCCTCGGTGTCGTACAGGCCCAGTTTGAGGGCCCACAGGAGCGCGGTCTGGCTGTTGTCCTCGGGCTTGCCCGCGTCGTCTCCGGGGGTCCACGGGGGCGGGTCGCCGAGGCTGGAGCGCACCGTGAGCGTGCCGCCTTCGGTGCTGAGGTACTTGGCGACGAACGCGCTCTTGATCCGGGTGAAGAGCTCGTCGTAGTCACGCGCTTCGGCGGCGCGGCCGGTGGCTCGGGCCATGTCGGCCATGAGCCGGGCGCTGTGGCCGTAGTAGACGTCGCTGATGAGCTGAGTGCTGGTCACCTGGAAGGCGAGCCAGTCCCCGAAGACCGCGCCCTGGCCGGCGTAGGTGTCGCCGGTGCGTGCGCGGATCCAGTCCAGGTACGTCGTCATCGCCGTCCAGCTGCGGTCGATGATCGTGGTGTCGCCGGACATCTGCCACACGGTCCACGGCACGACCACCCCGCAGTCGGCCCAACCGCTCGCCGGGACAGGCTGGTTGTAGCGGGCTCCGGGGGCGATCCAGGTGAACTGGGCGCCGTCCGCGCCGTAGCCGCGTTGCGAGTCGATCAGGGTGTCCTGGAAGTGGCTGAGGAAGGCGACCGCGTCGGTGTTGTAGAGGCCGGTGTTGGAGAAGAGCTGGGTGTCGCCGGTCCAGCCGCAGCGTTCGTCGCGCTGCGGGCAGTCGGTGGGCACCCACAGGTAGTTGCCGCGCTGACCCCAACGGACGTTACTGATCAGCTGGTTGACCTGGGGGTCGTCGGTGGTGACGGTGCCGATGTCGCGGAGCGCGGAGGTGGCGACCCGGCCGGTGAGTCCGGTGAGGGTGACGGTGTCGGTCGCGGTGACAGACAGGTAGCGAAAGCCGTAGAAGGTCAGGGAGTCCTGGTGGGTCTCGCCGTCCGGGTCGCCCTTGAGGACGTATCTGCTGGTGGCCTGGGCGGAGCGCAGGTTGGCCCGGTAGACCGAGCCGACCGGACCGTCGGCGCCCTCGCTGTCGTCGTTGAGCATCTCACCGGGCCGGAAGGTGACTTCGGCGCCGGCGGGGCCGCGCACGGTGTAGCGGGGCACGCCGACCATGTTCTGGCCGAGGTCGATCACGGCGGTGTCACCGGGGTGCAGGGTGACGGTCGCGGTGGCCGCCTCGGCGGGATCGGTGACCGTGCGGGAGGCGTCGACGACGACACGGCCCTTGCCGCCCGGGCTGTCGTCTTGGCCCGTCACGCCCGTGCAGACGGTGACGGAGTGCGGGGTGCGGTCCCACTCGGGTACCAGGCGGGCGCTGTCGGCGGGGCAGGCGACCAGCTTCGTCTCGGGGAAGTCGGTCGTGTGGTCGTGTTCCTCGACGCCCGCCCAGGCGGAGTCCTCGAAGCCGTTCTCCGTCCAGCCCGGGAGCTCCTTGCGGGCGTCGTAGGTCTGTCCGTCGTAGAGGTCGTCGGCGCGGTGGGGGCCGGTGTCGGTGGCTCTCCAGGTGTCGCCGGGGGTGGTGACGACCGTCTGCCGCGATCCGTCCGCGTACCGGATCAGGAGCTTGGCCTTGAGGGCCAGGCGGTTGCCGGTCGCGGGGCGGTAGGCGCTGTTCTCGGAGATGCGGCCGTTGTACCAGCCGTTGCCCAGCACCGCGGCGAGGGTGAGGCGAGGTCGGCCCGCCACGAGGTCCGTGACGTCGTAGGTCAGGTAGTTGACGGTGCTGTCGTAGTTGGTCCAGCCCGGGGCGAGCAGTTCCAGGGTGGTGCCGTGGCCGTGCGGTACGGCGACACGGTGGCCGTTGACGTAGGCGTCGTACACGCCGAGGGCCGAGACGTACAGCCGTGCCTGAACCACCTGGCCGTGCTTCAGGGCCGTCTCGTGGCGCAGCAGCGGGGCTCCCGCGCTGTTCGGCTCCTTGCCCGCCATCGTGATCCAGCGGGCGCCGTCCCAGCCGGTGGTGCCGTCGGTGCTGAGCAGTCCGGTCTCGAAGTGGGCGGGCGGGGCGGCGGGGACGGCGCGGTCGTGCTCGTCCCAGACCGTCACCGTCCAGTGGTAGCGCGTGGAGGGGCGCAGGGGCCGTCCGGCACAGCGCACCGCGACCGAGTCCGGGGAGGTGACGCGGCCGCTGTCCCAGACGTCCGCGCGGTCTGCGGCCAGGCGGTCGGGCGAGGTGGCCACGAGGACCCGGTACGCCGTCTGCCGGCGGCCCCGCACCGCGGAGACCGTCCGCCAGCCGAACCGGGGCCGTGCCGCGTCCACGCCGAGCGGGTTCGTGCGGTGCTCCACGGTCAGCCCGGCCACGGAGGTCGGGCCGGGGCCCGGGGCCGCCCAGGCCGTACCGCCGCCGCCGTTTCCACCCGCCATCGCCAAGGGCACCGCGCCCGGGGCCGTCGTCAGTATCGTCCTGCGCCGCACCATTCCGTGTTCCTCGTCGCTTGCTCCGTCATTCACGCCGTTGTCCCTTCGGTCGTCGGAGTTGTATCGATTCATTCGGCTCGGCGGTAGAAGTTAGTGGCGGCTGCGACACCTGTCTACGCCCGTTGCGGGGAGGGTTGGTGACACTTTCCAACAGAACCCGCCATGCCGAACGGCGAGAAAATTGAAACTTTTCAAAAGCGGAACGCGGGCCTCACCGACCACGTCCCGTTCGCGGGCGACCACGGCCCGGGGACTGGTGGGCTCGCATGGTGAGGTGTCGCGTATTCCTTGTCGCCGAGAACTCGGTCTCACGTTGAGTGAGCCTCTTTCATCCTGTGTATTCGCATCCCTGAAGCAGTGAGCCGTTTCCCACCTCTCCAGCTGTTCAGCCAGTGGGCTGCGACAAGTGAGTGAGGCCGAGGTGAAACAGCCGGCGCCGCCCCTTCCTCAAACGCGCTTCATGACGGGTCGCTGCTCGTGGGAGCAGCCCAGGGATGTTTCAACGTCGGGGTGATGCTGCGTAGTTGCAGGTCGCGGCGGTGTGACGACTGCAAGCCGACCCGTCTCGTACGCAACGAAGCTCCGGTTGGAGCAGGTGACCTCAAGTCGCCCTGCCGAAACGGAGTTTCGATGTGCCGTCAGTCTGCCGGCGTCTGCCTGACCAAGTCGCCCTCACCTCAGCACCGCGCGCTGCCGGGAGTGCCGCAGCCGGCGTCCTCGGAGGCCGGGGTCGTCGCGGCGGCGTCCCCGCGCGGCGGGGCCAGTGCGGCGGCGATGGCCACCGCGCCGATCGCACACACGGCGGCCGTCGCGTCCAGGGCAATGTGCAGCGCGTGTGTGAACCCGTCGGCCGGCACGCCGGAGGTATCGCCGGACAGGTCTCCCGCGGCGACCTTCGCGGCCAATTCCTGCGATCCGACGCGGGTGCTGATGAGGCTGACCAGGACGGCGCCGTACACGGCGATGACGATGGCCTCGCTGCCGATGCGCATGGTGTTGAGGAATCCGGTGATATGGGAGCGCCTCGTTGTGCTTGATGCCAGCGAACTGGAGGGCCTGCTGCCAGGAAGCTCCCTCCGGCACAGGAAGGCGGCCAGAATCTGGGCCCAGGCAAACGCGGCCCGTTACGACGGCCGAGAGGGGGCCGAGGCCGCGGCGAGGATCATCGCCGATCTGCGGTCACCATCACGGGCACGTCGGGCGACCGCGAGTGCTACGGTCGCCGCCGTCCTCACGGTCACAGGAGTACTCGGTTCGCCCCACGTGCTGACCAACGACCTACCTGAGACATACACGGTCATCCACGATCTCTACCGGGATATCACCGGCGGCCATCGCTGAACCGCTCCGGGTCTGATGGAGGCTCGATTCCCTGACAGGATCGAGTCACGGCACGTCCGTCCCCCCACCCTCCCGAGCTCCGTGAGAGTGCGGTGCGCATGGTCGCAGAGGCCCGCCCGAACTACCCGACCGAGTGGTCCGCGAGAAGTCTTCATGGCCGGCTCCGGCACCCGCCCGGCGGCGGCGCGATCTGAAATCAGCGGCATGCGCCTGGCCGCACGGTCGCTCGCCGTCCTGGCCGACGGGGCCGATCCCGGCGCCGACCTCACGCCACGTCCGCGAAGACCTCCGTCCACCGCCCGCCATGCCCCGCACGGCCCGCCCATGACGCCGTACTGCGCAGAGCCGGCATGAGCGCCGGGGGGGTCGTCTCGTCACGCATCAGCGCGTACAGCTCCGGGGAGATGTCGCCGAGGCCTTGGGCCGCCACCTCCACCAACTGCCGGGCGAAAAAGATGTCCTTCTGGGCGAAGCTGAGAATCGTGTCCGTCAGGCGCTCACGGTCCTCAAGGCTCACTACCCGCAGGTAGAACCGCCAGTCGTCGGCCAGGCGCTCCCGCCAATTGCCCTTGCCCGAACGGTGGACCCGGTTGGTGAAGTCCAGGACGCGGTCCAGCAGCGCGCGGGCGGCTTCGCGATGGCCAGTGGCGGCGAGACGGCAACACAGGTGGGGCAGGTGCTCGAAGCGGCGGCGCCACGCGGGCAGGGTGATTTCTCCGTCGTCCGGCGGGAGGTGAACGGATAGATCCGCGAAGACCAACTTCTCGAGTGGTGCGAGGATTTCGTTCACCGGCCCGCTCTCGATGTCATCGAAATGGGCGTGCAGGGCGATCCTCAGCAGATACGCCTCATTGGCCGCCAACATGAACTGGCGACTGTGGTGGTCGTACGGCGGACCGGCCGTCTCCCTCGCCTCCCGGCCCCGCTCCTCCACGGCTCGCAGGACGGGGGCCAGCCGGGCCAGCGGGTCCTGCTCGCGCCACAACTCCGCCTGCTGACGCAGTTGTTCGTCAATGCTCTTCAGAACCGTCTTCTGGACCTCCCCGTTGCGAGTGGCCGTCAGCCACGCGAGCGTCTCGTCGACGGTCACCGGGAGGAGACCGCCCCGGGTGGCCGCCAGCATCTCCAGTCTGAGCCCGATGGCCTTGAGGCCTGCGGGTGACGCCTGCAGGGTTTTACCGATCGCGATCAGCGTCTCCCGGTGTCCCGGATCCTCCAGGGCACCGGTCAGGATTTCGGGGCCGAGCAGGGCGAGCCGCTTCAGGCCGGTCAGGTCGCCGCTGCGGACGGCGTCCTCCTGGAGCGGGCCGAGCAGACGGCCGGGGTAGTCCGCGGCACGGCGGCCGAGGGCCTCCCGGAGCCGTACCGCATAGGCGCCGGTGGCAGGCGGCGCGGTGGTGACGTGCAGGTCGAGGGCGCGCTCGGCGACGGGATGCCGGCCCGCCGCGGCCGCCACCGTGAGCGAGTGTGGCCAGGGGGCGCTCAGCCAGCGTCGGAGGCTGCCCTCGGACAGGCGCTCGGGGTCGCGCGGTCGCCACAGGCAGGCGGCGATGGTCTTTGCCGGCAGGGGCACCTTGTCCCTGTCCAGGGCTTTGGCGATGACACCCGTGATGCCTCGTTCGACGTCCAGGTTCTCCCTGGGTGACAGATGGTTCCGGCACCAGTCGCGGGCCGCGGCGACGCCCGGCCGGGCCGGTTCCTGGGACAGCAGCGGCGCCAGCAGGTACTTGGCGATGTGCTCGGCGGACTCTGGTGAGTCGGCGGCGTCCGCGAGAAGTTGCAGGAAGCGCTGGACCGGTCGGGAGGGCCGGGTGGCCAGCACGTCCGCCAGGGCGCGCAGGCGCAGGGCGGCGGAGGGTCCGGGCGAATCCGTCGACAGGTCGTGCACCACACGCCGGACGGCCTCCTCGACCCTCGCGATGGTGGCCGACCGCAAGCCGGTCGCCCAGGCAGGGGCCGCCACGGGGACGAGTTTGTCGAGGCTCGCCTGCCAGGCCCTTTCCCGCAGTCCGTCGAGAAGTGCGGGCAGGTTCGCGGCGTGCTCGCCGTACCGGGTGGGATCCTCCGCGGCGAGGTGGGACAGCGCGGCCAAGGTGTGCCGCAGGACCGGCTTGTTGCGGGCGGCGACCGCCGCGTCCAGCAGCTTGGTGAGAGCGGTCGTGCACTTGTCCGGCGCCGCCGTGTGAAGACCGAGGAGAAGGAGGGTCAGGTCCCGGCTGAACGGAAGGCAGTCGAGCAGTTCCCGGTCCTCGAACTCGAGCAGGCCGAGGTCGGAGAGGAAGGCCGCGACCTGATCGGGCTGCTGGTACGCGAGATGGGTGACGGCGATCAGCACCCGGCGGCGATCCTGCCGGTCCTCGCGGTCCCAGATCGCGCGGAGGGTGCGCGGCCAGGCCGCCGGGCCCGGGTTGCTGGTGCCGGTGAGCACCGTGATGTAGGACGTGGTCTGCCAGGGGTCGGCGCCCCGGAGCGTCTCGACGGCCGTGGCCACCGCGTCCTGCGAAGGGTGGCGCAGGCCGGCGTGGATGCGGAGGGCGGTGAGGCGGGTGGCCGCGTGGTCATGGCGCATCAGCTTGTGCAGCGCGGGGTACCAGCCCGCCGCGCCGTCGCGGTCCGCGATGTGGAAGGCGTGCCGGGCGGCCTCGGCGAGGAGCAGGTCGTCCGGGTGGTCGGTGACGCGGTCGGCCGCCGCGATGAGCCCGCGCTCGGCGAACCGCAGTGCCTGTCCGGCCGCGTGCTCGGCGAAGGCCTGGTGGTGGAAGGCGATGCGACCACCCTCGACCTTGCGCAGCACGCCCCGGCGCAACAGCACGGACACCGCCCGCCCGGCGCGGGGCCGCCGGAGGGCCGTATGCGCGACGAGGGCGCCCAACGCGTCGGTGCGGCGCAGTTCCGGTTTGCCCTCGCGGAGCATCGCCAGGCCCAGTACCCGTACCTCCTCCGACAGATCCCACCGGGCCTCGTCGTCCGTGGGCTCGTCGCCGAACACGGCGTGCCGGACGTCCTGGGTCACACGAGCCGCCCAGTACTCCAGGAACAGGTCGGTGACATCGAGGTCTCTCTCGCGTGGACCGGACGGGGCGTAGATGTCGAACAGCATGCGCAGGGACAGGGGGTGGCGGATCAGTTGTCCGAGGGGCAGTCCTCGGGCCGCCGCGTACACGAGCGTGGACTGCATCCGCTGGGCCAGCGGCTCCGCGGGACCCCGTTGGTGATGTCCGCCTCCCTCACGCGGGCCCGGCAGCGCGGGGTCACGGCAGAAGACCCGCAGGTAAGCCTCCACGGCTCGGTCGAGTTCGGAGCCCGGCTCCCATGGTGCGCCGACCTGCTGCGCGGCGTTCGGCGCGGTGCGGCCGTCGTCGTAGCCCTCGAGGTGCTCTTTGATCAGCAGTGCCTCGAGCCCCGCGGGCTCGCGCTCCTCCAGTCTGCGGGCCTCCACCGACCGGCAGGCGACGGCGACGGCCATGCCGAGCGCACGGACGCCCCGGATCAGAGCCACCAGAAGATCCCGTCCCTCGTCCGTGTCGTCGTGGAGCAGCAGATCCGCGGTGTCCAGCAACAGGGCGGCGGGGCCGGCCCCCTGCCGTGCCCGCACGGCAGCCACCTTCGCGCGGAGGGCGGCGACCAGTTCCCCGACCTTCAGGTCCGCCGGGTGTCCCGGGGTGCCAAGCAGGGCTGCCGCCGAGACGGCCACGACCGTCCACCCCGCTTCGCGCAGTTCCTCCCGCACTCCCCACAGCACGCAGCTCTTGCCGGTGCCGGGCTCGCCCAGCACGGCGTTGCCCTGTGAGCCGCGGTTGGTCAACTGGTTCCTCAGGCCCTTGACGAGTACCTTCTGGGCCTTGCGGGTGACGTACACGTCACGCAGGTGAACGCCGGCCCGATCGGGATCGTCCAGCAGGGGTACCACGGCCTCCCAGGCGTGCACCGTCCGCCGGTCGGCCCGGTCGGCCTTGCGGAGCGCGAGGCGGATCTCTTCCTCCTCGTCGGGCGGGGCGAATCGGGCCGCGGCCCGGGCGGGCCGGCCCTCAAGGGTGCGGCTGCGGAGCCCGGAGAGGGAAACGGGCAGCAGAGCAGATCGCCGGTGCGCCTTCTCCTCCCGATCCGCGGCTTGGAGCCTCCTGATCAGCTCGTCCTGGTCCGCGTATGGGGAAGCGCAGGTGGCGGGGTCGCAACCGACTCGGTCGCGCACAACGGCGAACCATGTGAGGTTCCACGAATCGCCCTTGCGCCACGCCGTCATGGCGGGCGCGCCGACGCCGACCCATTTCCCGACCGTCTCGTTGCGCGGCTGACATCCGGTTTCGGGGTCGCCGTGCTCCGCCGTCCAGTGCGCCAGTGCCTGCCACAGCCACGCGGTGTGCGGGCGCTTGTCCTGGTCGTAACAGCCCGCCACAGAGGTCCAGTCGAGCTTGCGGCCACGTCCCGGGGGCAGCGGCCGTGCGTTGTGCGATTTCTTCACTGCTTCCCCCGGCGTACCGCGCTGAAGAATTCCCCACATCCTGCCAGGTCGTGACCGAGCGAGAGTCGGTTCGCCGGAGGGCGAGTGCGGGAGTGCGCGAAGAAATCGGCCTGTGCGGCCTCCTTGGGGGGCCGGTCGCCGACCGGCCTCCGCCCAGGGCGAGTTGGCCCGGGCGCGGGGCAAGCCCTCGTACGGCCAAGGAGCCGACATGGCACTCGCCGCACTGCACGACCTGCTGAACCTCGCGCAGGACCACCTGCCGGACCTGCCCGACCCGACCGGTCCGGTGACCGCCTCGCTGATGCTGGCGCGGACCACCGTACGGCACGCGTCACTGATCTGGCTGACGCGCGGTGCCACCCCGGAGGAGCGGGCCCTGATCCTCGCCGCGATGCACGGCTCGCCGCGGCCGTCCTGGCGGGAGCGCGCCCGGCGACTGGGACGGCGCGCGACGCGCCGCGGGTGACATGGGCCCGGAGGCTGGTGTGTTCGCCCCTCCGGCAAGCGGCGTCGTCCCAGGCCCGGCGGGACGCCCACGCCCCCTCTCGCCGGGCGATCGCCGCCGCGTGTCGGGTACGGGCCTCCTGCAACAGGCCCTTGCCGGAACTCCGGTCGCGTACGGCACGGTCGTGCTCGTCCATCGCCTCGGCTTCGAGAGGTGCGGCAACGTGGCGGGTCCGTTTCTTTCCGGGTCGCTCGCCCGTCCGAGCCGGCCGTGCTCAGGTCAGCGCCGCAGAGATGCCCGTCCACCCGCCGCGCGGGAGCGACGGACGGGTGCGCTGCGAGCTTGTGGGCGGGGTCCGTCATTGACCGTTGACCGCTGTATCAAGATCTTCGGGCGGGTCCGTTGCAGCAGGTGCCGGCCCCGGTGTCCTCCGGGCGTTGCTGAAGATCGGCAGCGTCGCCGAGCAACGCAGCAAAGCTCGGTTGAGCCGGGCGCCGCGGGGTTACCGTCCTGGACAAGGACGTGGCCCGGGTCCGCCCGCTGAAGCACGCCCACCACAACTACCCGGGCCGCTACAGCTTCGCCGCCCGCCCGCCGCGCGAGGGCCTGCGCCCACTGCGTGACCCGGCGACCGTCCACCTCGACGAGGACGACGAGGGCACGGGCGAATGACGCGGCGTCAGAGCGCGCATCCGATCCTGGTCAATGAGCATCGCGGCTTCCGGGTGGGTGCCCGTCTGGGGTACGGCCCCGGCGATCTGCGGCTGCGCGTTGGACACGGGTGACCGGCGGACGCGGGTGACCGGAAGCCTTGCCGCAGGCAGGCAGGCAGGCAGGCAGGCAGGCAGGCAGCGGCGGGGCCCGGGGGCCGCGGCCGCGTGCCCGCCGGGACGGTGTGTCAGGCCACGGCGAGCCTGTCCACCAGCAGCTCCACCCTCGACTCGGTGTCCTCCGGCGGGAGCCGTCCCGACCGGGTCAGAGTCGCCACGCGCGGCGAAGGCGTCCTTGAGAGGTTCGGGGGTGTCCTCCTGCGCGTACGCGAGACCGCCGTCGAGCTGGAAGATGGCGTCGTAGACCGCCGGGTTGCGTGCGGCGAAGTCGAGGTAGGCACGGGCGAGGGCGGCGACCCGCTGGCGCGGGCCGTCCGCGGTGGCGGTCGCGGCCCGCACCGCCGCGGCCATCTCTGTGGCGCCCTGGAGGGCGACGGCGCCGATGATCTCGCGCTTGCCACGGAAATGGCTGTAGAGGACGGGCTGGCTGTACTCGATGCGCTCGGCGAGCAGGCGGGTGGTGACCGCGTCCCAGCCCTGCTGCTCGGCGAGTTCGCGGGCTGTCACCACGATGAGGCGCTCGCGCTCCGCCCGTTCGCGCTGCTTGCGTTCCTGTACCGACATGATTCGATCCTAGCATCGCTAGACAATCGAGCGGCAATAGTACTAGCGTTGCGTTATCGGCTAGCAACACTAGATGCGAACGGGGTCGTCATGCTCAACGCGCTCGAGGTCGTCACCACCGTGATCGTGGGCGTGATGGTGGGGGCGGAGTTCTCCGTCGCCTTCGTCATCAACCCGATCCTCAACGCACTTCCCGAGGACAGCGGCCAACTCGGCCATGCCCACGGGGGCCGGATGCTCGGCGCCGTGATGCCGGTCTGGTACATCGGCTCGCTCGTCCTCGTCGCGGTCTGGGCCATCGCCGGATGGCGCCACCACGGCACCGGCCTCGTCGTCACCGCCGGCGCGCTGCTGATGCTCAGCATGATCATGTCGATTCTGCTGCTCGTCCCGATCAACAACCGGAACAAGACGTGGACCCCTGACAACCGGCCCGCCGACTGGAAGGAGCAGATGAACCGCTGGGACCGCTTCCACTACGTCCGCGTCGCCGTCATCATCGCCGCCTTCATCCTGCTGGTCGCCGCCCTCGCCTGACACCGAAGCCGCTCCGACATGCACTGGTTTGCCCCCTGTATGTCGACGGCTTTCGCCCCGTCGCGTGAGCCCGACGGGGCTTCGGATCGCTGACCCCGCGGGCCGACGCCGCGCCGGTGGCGCACCATCCCCACTCCCCGGGCGGCAGTTGGCCACCGAAATCCCGAGTACGCCCCTCGATCAGCCGCGTCCGCGCGGCCTGACCAGGCCCACACGACTCAGCGAGCTCCACGAAGCTCACGAAGACTCGCAAGGAGAAGAACAATGTCACTGAAGAAGATCAACACCTTCCTGGCCGCCGCCTTCATCCTCTTCATCCTCTGGTTCGGGGGGGAGTTCATCCTGAGCCCGGAGACGACGGCACCGAGCTTCGGCCTGCCGAGCTGGCCGTCCGGCGACGGCGACGGCTTCCTGATCATCAAGGGAATCCGCGACGTCGTCCTGGCCCTGGTCCTGGGCATCCTCCTGGTGACGGGCCACCGCCGGGCGCTGGGCTGGGCGATGCTGGTGGAGGCCCTCGCCGCGTACGGCGACATGAGCACCGTGCTGGCCCACCACGGCTCCGTGGCCACCGCGCTCCTCGTCCACGGCCTGACCGCGACGCTCATGGTGGTCAACGGCCTGCTGATCATGCGCGAGACCCGCAAGGTCGCGGCCGCTCCGGCAACGCCCGCCCCGCAGCCCGCCTGACGCCACCTCGGCGTGTGTCGGTATTCGCCGGTCAGTGCCTCTCCTCCTCGTACTCCCGGAGGAAGACGTGCGCGTCGCCGCGTGAGACCGGAGGCGTGCCGCCGGACTGGGCCTGTCAGGCGGACCGAACACGGTGTCGGCGACGCGCGCGGCGAGGACGTCTGAGGCGAGATCGCGGGCGATCACGATGCCGTAGCCGCCCCAGGCGATGGACCGGGGCTCGGCGAGCCAGGTCAATCCGTCGGTCATCGTGATCATCGTGGCGTATCGAGCCGGGAGGTGTCGCTGGGTACACCCCGCGATACGGGTTCTGCGCCCCATGTGCTGGGACGACCGTCTCCGTAGCTTTTGGGACAGGGCACACGGCGTGCCGGACGGAGAGTGATGACGATGTTTCGCACAGGCTCACGGAGCAGGCACGACACGGGACCCGCTCCCGAGGCGCTGCGACTGGTCAAGGTCAGCAAGACCTACGGCGCGGACGACAGTGCCGTGACGGCGCTGGACGGGGTGACGCTCGCCCTCGGCCGCGGCACGTTCACCGCGGTGATGGGGCCGTCGGGCTCCGGCAAGTCCACGCTGCTGCAGTGCGCGGCCGGGCTGGACCTGCCCGACAGCGGGATCGTACGCGTGGACGGCACCGAACTGACCGGCGGCAGCGAGGCCGAACTGACGAGGTTCCGGCGCGGGCGGATCGGGTTCGTGTTCCAGCAGTACAACCTGCTGGACACGCTGACCGTCGCGCAGAACACGGTGCTGCCGCTCAGGCTCGCCGGGCGGCGCGTGGACCGCCGGCGGACCCGGGAGGTCCTCACGGCCGTCGGCCTCGGGGACCGGCTCGGCCACCGGCCCGACCAGCTCTCCGGCGGTCAGCGGCAGCGGGTGGCGATCGCCCGGGCGCTGGTCGCCGAGCCTCGGGTGATCTTCGCGGACGAGCCGACCGGTGCGCTGGACACCCGCAGCGCGCGCGATGTGCTGCGGCTGCTCCAGGACGCGGTGCGGGTGCACGGCCGGACCGTGGTGATGGTGACGCACGACCCGGTCGCCGCCTCCTACGCCGACTCCGTGCTGTTCCTCGCCGACGGCCGGCTGGCGGGACGGATGGACGGACCGACACCGGACGCGGTGGCCGAGCGGCTGGCGCACCTGGGCGACGACATGACGGCGGGGGTGTGAGCGATGTTCCTGCTGGCGATGCGGTCGATACGACAACGGCCCGGACGGTTCCTCGCGACGCTGCTGGCCGCCTTCCTGGGCGCAGCGATCATCATGACGTTCAACTCCCTGTACGACACGGCCGGGCAGAGCGGCGTCGATTCGGTGAGCGCGGAAACGCTGACCACGTCGGCGAGTGTGGTCGGCGGGTACGGCACCCTGCTGGTGTTCTTCGCCGTCGCCTCCACCCTGACGGTCAACGTCCGTCAGCGCGCCGCCGAGTTGGAGCTGCTGCGCTGCTCGGGGGCGACTCCGGCGCAGATCAAGCGGATGGTCGTGGGTGAGGCGGTGGCGGTGGCCCTGGTGGGCGCCGTGCTGGCGATCGGCCCGGCGATGCTCGGCGGGCACGCCCTGTTGGGGATGTTCCAGGACAGCGGGCAGGTCGCGCGCTCCGTCGACCACTCCTTCGGCACGGTCGCGCTGATGTCGGGGATCGACATCACGCTGCTCGCGGCGGCGGGCGCCGCGTTCCTCGCCGTCCGGCGGGTGACGCGCGGGCAGCGGCGGCGGGGCCGGGCACGGACGGTCCTCGCGTACGCGGCGCTGCTGGTGGGAGCCCTGGGGGTCCTGTCGACGTTCGCCTTCTCGGCGACCGACGAGGCGCTGATGGCCCCACCGGCGGAGGGGGCGATCCTGCTGTCGGTGGGCTTGGCCCTGCTCGCGCCGCGGATGCTCACGGGCGTGCTGGACCGGCTGCCGCTGACCGGCGCGAGCGGCTGGCTGGCGGTGCGCAATCTGCGGCGCCGGGCGGACCATCTCGCCGGGATCCTGATGTCGCTCATCCTGTTCACGGCGGTCGCCACGGCCACGCTGTACATGCAGGCGGTGGAGAGTGACGCGGTCGAGGCCTCGGGTCTGACCAAGTCGGTCGACGCCAAGAACCTGGAGACGCTGAACCTCACGGTCGTCGGGATCATCGTGGTGTTCGTCTGCGTGATGCTGGTCAACTCGCTGTACGCGGCGACCAGTTACCGCAGCCGGGAGTTCGGGCAGCAGCGCCTGGCCGGGGCGACTCCGGGGCAGGTGCTGGGCACGGTGGGCGCCGAGGGGCTGATCCTGACGGCCATCGGTCTGTTCTTCGGCACGGTGGCCGCGCTGGCGGGCATCATCCCGTTCACCGTCGTCCGCACCGACTCTGTGCTGCCCGACCAGGGGCTGGGCATCTGGCTGGCGGTCGTGTCGGTCGCCGCGGCGGCGACGCTGGGGACCGGCCTGGTCACGGCCCGGCGGGTGCTGCGTACGCCGGCCGTGGAGGCGGTCGAGGTGGCCGCGTGAGTGAGGCGGGGAGAGGGTGGCCGTTGCGACGGCCGCCCTTCCCGCACGAGGGGATGGTTGGCAAAGGCCCCGTGACAGATACGGTGAACAAGCGCTTGGATAGGGTGCCGTCCAGGTAGCGCCGCCGAGCTGGAGGCTCCCCGTTGCTGTTCACATCCGTCGACGACGTCTCCAGGCGCCTCGCCGAGACCGGCTATCTCCCCTCCCCCGCCGTCGCCACGACCGTCTTCCTCGCCGACCGTCTCGGCAAGCCGCTCCTCGTCGAGGGACCCGCCGGGGTCGGCAAGACGGAGCTGGCCAAGGCGGTCGCGCAGGTCGCTCAGGCGCGACTCGTCCGGCTGCAGTGCTACGAGGGCGTGGACGAGTCCCGGGCCCTGTACGAGTGGAACCACGCCAAGCAGCTGCTGCGCATCAGCGCGGGCCGCGACGAGACCTGGGACGAGGCCCGCACCGACATCTTCAGCGAGGAGTTCCTGCTCCCCCGCCCGCTGCTCACCGCGATCCGCGGCGACGATGCGAAGGTGCTGCTGATCGACGAGACGGACAAGGCGGACGTCGAGGTGGAGGGGCTGCTTCTGGAGGTGCTCAGCGACTTCCAGGTCACCGTGCCCGAGCTGGGCACGGTCACCGCGACCCGCCGTCCCTTCGTCGTCCTCACCTCCAACGCGAGCCGCGAGCTGTCCGAGGCACTGCGCCGACGTTGCCTGTTCCTGCACATCGGCTTCCCCGACGAGGAGCTGGAGCGCCGGATCGTACGACTGAAGGTGCCCGGTCTGGACGAGGCGCTGGCGGAGTCGGTCGTCCGGGTCGTCGGCGCGCTGCGGGCGATGGACCTGCGGAAGGTGCCGTCGGTCGCCGAAACCATCGACTGGGCGCGCACGCTTCTCGCACTCGGCGCCGACACGCTGGACGAGACCGTCGTACGGGACACTCTGGGCGTGCTGCTGAAGCACCAGGACGACATCCTCAAGGCCGCCGCGAAGCTCGATCCGGGCGCCCTGTGACCACGCCGACGGGTGTCGCGGAACGGCTGGCCTCGCTGGTCGGGGCGCTGCGTGCGCACGGCGTCCGGATCGGCACGGGTGAGACGGTGGACGCGGCGCGGGCGGTGGAGGCGCTGGGGCTGGCCGACCGCGAGCTGCTGCGGGAGGGGCTGGCGGCGACGTTGCTGCACGGCACGGCCCAGCGGCCGGTGTTCGATCCGGTCTTCGACCTGTACTTTCCGCGGGGTGTCGGCGGCCCCGACACCGCATCGGCGGACCGGGACGACCTGCGGGAGCGGCTCGCCGCCGCGCTGGCCGCGAACGACCGGGCGTCGCTGGGCCGGTTGGCGGCCGAGGCGGTCGACGGGTTCGGCGGCTACGGTGCCTCGTCGGCGTCGGACGGCTGGTCGTCGCACCAGACGCTGGACCGGCTGCGCCCGCAGACCCTGCTTGCGCGGGTCCGGGACGACGTCCGCGCGCGGGACGGCGGCTCGGGCTTCACCGACCGGCTGCTGGAGGACGAGATCCGCCGGCGCATCGAGGCGTTCCGCCGGATGGTGGCCGCGGAAGCCCGGCGCCGGGTGGCCGAGCGGCGCGGCCGGGACGAGATCGCCCGGCGGGCGGTGGCCCCGACCGCGGACCGGGTCGACTTCCTGTTCGCCGGGAAGGACCGACTCGCCGAGCTGCGCAGGACGGTGCAGCCACTCGCCCGCACACTCGCCACCCGGCTGGCGGCCCGTCGGCGCCGGGCCTCCCGGGGCACGATCGACCTGCGGCGCACCCTGCGCGGGTCGCTGTCGACGGGTGGGGTGCCGATGAGGCCCGTACTGCGCCGCCGCCGTCCGGCCCGTCCCGAACTGGTGCTGCTGTGCGATGTGTCGGGCTCGGTGTCCGGGTTCTCCGACTTCACGATGCTCCTCGTGCAGGCGCTGCACGACCAGTTCAGCAAGGTACGGGTGTTCGCCTTCGTCAACCGCGTCGACGAGGTGACCGGGCTGCTCGAGCACGGCGCGGCCGACCCGGAGGGCCTCGGCGCCCGGATCCGCGCGCAGGCCACACTCACGGGCTGGCACGGCAGCAGCGACTACGGGGTGGCGCTGGGCGAGTTCGCGGAGCGGTACGGCGACGCGGTCGGCCCCCGGACGACCGTCTTCGTCCTCGGGGACGCCCGCACCAACCAGAGCGATCCCAACCTGGCCGCTGTCCGGCAGATCGCCGAACGGGCCCGCCGGGTCTACTGGTTGAACCCGGAGGCGGACACCCAGTGGGGCACGGGCGACTCCGCGGCCCCCGCCTACGCCGAGCTGGTGGAGATGCACGAGTGCCGCACCGCCCGGCAGCTCGGCGCCCTGGTCGGACGGCTGCTGCCGATCTGACCCGCTCGGGCGGCTGCGGGTACCGGCGAGGTGGGGGTTCAGCAGGGGCGCGCCCGCGCAGTTGATCGGCACGGCGACGTCCTGCCGCGCTCGGCGGCGTCCTGCCGCGCACGGCGGCGTCCTGCCGCGCACGGCGGCGTCCTGCCGCGCTCGGCGGCGGCCGCAAGGGACGCGGGGCGCGCACGCTCACCTCCAAGGCCGCGGCACGGGGTCCGGGTGCGTGACGGGACGCGGGACGCGGGACGCGGGCGGTGGCGTACGCCTTCGTCGCGCCGCGCTCGTACGGCACGGCGCCCAGCACCCGGCCGATGCCGCGACCGCGAGCGGCAGGAGCGGCAAGGACCGGCAGGAGCGACAGGAGCGGTAGGAGCGGTAGGAGCGGTAGGAGCGGTAGAAGCGGTAGGAGCAGCAGCGCGCCGATGAGTTCCGGGAGCGAGCGACCCATGCCCGGCGCTCGGGCCGCCTCCGCCAGCGCCTTCGCGCACCCCTTCGATCGGGTTCAGTCCGCCTTCGCGTAGCCCGTCGCCATGGGCCCCGCGAAGTCGTACACCACGGTCTGTTCGTCGCCGACGACCCAGGCGTCGTGTCCGGGCGAGCACACGAAGACGTCGCCGGGTCCGACCTCGCTCTCCGCTCCGTCGTCCATGCGGATGCGCATGCGTCCCTGGACGACATAGCAGTGGTGGTGGATCTGGCAGCTCTCCGTGCCCGCTATCGGCGCCACGGACTCCGTCCAGCGCCAGCCCGGCTCGAAGGTCGCCACGGCGAAGTCGAGTCCGCTGAGGTGGACCGCCTCCAGGTGACCCCTCGGGAAGTCACGGCGCTCGTCCGCCTTTTCGAGGGTCTTGATCTCCAGCATGACGGCTCTCCCTTCCGGCCGTTGTCCCACGGCCGGGGCCGGTCTCCGTCTCCCGCCCACCACGAGCGGGACCGGCGGGGGCCGTTCCCCACCACACCATCCTCCGCCCGTCCACCGGGGAGCGCCATTCGGGTGACAGCAACGGCCCTCACCGTCACCAGTCCTGTCGTCGGCGGGCTCGTCGTCAGGTCCCGGTCGCGCACAGCTGGGCGAAGCGTTCCGCGTCGATGTTGCCGCCCGAGACGATCACGCCGACCCGGTGCGGGAGCGTCCCTGCCCGGCCGGCGAGCAGCGCGGCGAGCGGGGTGGCCCCGCTGGGCTCTATGACGATCTTCAGGCGTTCGAAGGCGAACCGCATCGCCTCCCGGATCTCGTCGTCGGACACCAGGGCGATCTCGTCGACGAGCCGCCGGTTGACGGAGAAGGTGAGCTCTCCGGGGGTCTCCGCGGCCTGGCCGTCGGCGATGGTGCGAGGCACCGGGATCGTGACCCGCCGGCCCGCCTCCAGCGACCGCCGGGTGTCGTCCCCGGCCTCCGGCTCCACGCCGATCACCCGGATCGCGGCGTTCAGGCCCTTGGCCGCGGTGGCGCAGCCGGCGATCAGCCCGCCACCGCCGACCGGCGCCATCAGCGCACCCAACTCCCCTGCTTCTTCGAGGAGTTCCAGGGCAGCGGTGCCCTGCCCCGCCATGACATGGGGGTGTTCGTACGGCGGGATGAGCGCGAGGTTCCGCTCGGCGGCCAGGGCTTCGCCGATGGCCACGCGGTCGCCGGTGTAGCGGTCGTAGGTCACGATCTCGGCGCCATAGCCGGCGGTGGCCGCCTGCTTCGAGGCCGGGGTGTCCTCCGGCATGACGATGACCGCGGTGGCCCCTAGTTCGCGGGCGGCCAGGGCGACCGCCTGGGCGTGGTTGCCGGAGGAGTAGGCCGCGATGCCCCGGGCCAGCTGCTCCGGGGTGAGCCGGGACGCCGCGTTGTAGGCGCCGCGGAACTTGAAGGCACCCACGCGCTGGAAGTTCTCGCACTTGAGGAAGACCTCGGCGCCGACCCGCTCGTCGAGGGTGCGGGAGCGCAGCACGGGGGTGCGGTGCGCGACACCCTTGAGCCGGGCGGCCGCGTCACGGATGTCGTCGAGGGTGACCGGCGGGGTGGTGGTCGTCACGCGTGTCCTCCAGGGGAGTCGGATGTCACGTCGGTCCCGGCACGGGCCTGGGAGAGGTAGCTGTACGCGGAGGCGCGGGAGATGCCGAGCCGGGCGGCGACCTGTTCCACCGCGCGCCGCACGGCGAAGACCCCCCGCTCGTCGAGGCCGCGGAACAGCTCCAGGCGCTCCGTCCGGCCGAGGGCCGCCCACGGCCGGTTCTGGTGGAGCTGGTGGCCGTCGAGTATCACGTCGACGACGGCGCCGATGTCATTGCCGAAGGTGGTGACCGGCAGTTCGGCGGGGGTCCCGCCGACGCCGGCCAGGGCGCCGAGCAGGGCGTGGGTCTCGGTGACGGCGGAGACGTCCAGGTTGACGCACAGGGCGCCGAACACCGCGCCCGTCGAGTCCCGCAGCACCATCGTGGAGGACTTGACGATCCGGCCGCTGTCCGTGCGGGTGAGGTAGTTCAGCTCGTCGGCCGCCTCGTCGCCGCGTGCGACCACGCGCATGCCGATCTCGCTCATCGCCCCGCCCACCGCACGCCCGGTCACCGCGCCGGCGAGGGCGACCACCGACCTCTCCGGCTGCCGGTAGTCATGGAGGACCACCTCGCACATCGGACCGAACGTCGCCACCAGCCCGTCGACGACCGGCTTCAGCGCGGCGAGGATCGCGTCCCGCTCGGCCTCACGGCCCTCTGCGGCCGACATCGCACCACCCCTCTCCCCGTCAGTCCTTCTAGACTACACGTCCAATGCTTGGACTGAAAGTCCAACGTCGCTTCCACTTCCCGCGATTCACCCCTGACCGAGATCTTGACGACGGCCGTGATGTTACCGGTAACATCACTTGCAGGAGCGAACGAGAGGGGTGCTGTGCCCAGGGAAGAGCGAGTTGTCGACAGCACCGGGCCGGTGTCGCCCGTCGAGGCGCGGCCGAAGTCTCCGATCTTCAGTCCCGCCGCCGTGGTGGCCTCCTGCGTGGGCTTCGTCCTGATCGGAGCCCTCCAGGCCCTGTACGGGCCGGCCATCCCGGCGTTCCGCGAGGAGTTCGCGCTGACGCCCTCGGCCGCCGGGCTGGGGCTGAGCGCCCACTTCGTCGGCGGGGTGGCAGGGGTCCTGTTGTTCGACCGGCTCTACGGCCGGCTGGGCAACCGGCAGATCCTCGGGGCCTCCTACCTGCTCATGGCGGTCGGCGCGGCCGGTTTCGCGCTGGCGCCGAACTGGCCCACCGCGCTGACCGCGGCCCTGTTCGCCGGGCTCGGTTTCGGCGGCATCGACTACGGCCTCAACCAGCTGTTCGCGGTCGGCTTCGGTCACCGTTCGACCGCGATGCTGAACATCCTCAACGCGCACTTCGGCGTCGGCGCGATCCTCGGTCCGGCACTGATCGGCGCGGTCGGATCGGAGCACTACCCGGCGGTCTTCCTCGGTTTCGCGCTCGCCAACCTGCCGTTGCTGCTGTGCCTGAAGGGCGTACGCGACCGGGCGCCGCAACCGTCCGGCTCCCCGGCGCCCGGCGGGACGGGGGCCCTCGGCCGCAGCCTCGGCTCGGTGCTCGCGGTGTTCGTCGCGCTGTACGTCCTGCACGTGGGCATCGAGGCCGGCGTCGGCGGCTGGGAGCCCACCCATCTGGAGACCGTCGGCTACGGCGCCGGCGTCGCCGCGACCGCCACCTCCGTGTACTGGCTGATGATGACCGTCGGCCGGTTCCTGGTCGCCCCGATCGCGCTGCGCTTCTCCGCGCAGGCCATCATCACGGTCTCCTGTGCGGGGATGACGGTCTGTCTGCTGCTGGCCGCGGTCCCGGCCCTCGCGCCGTACGCGTACGCCGGGGTCGGTCTGTTCATCGCGCCGATCTTCCCCACCGGACTGCCCTGGCTGCACCGGGCGGCCCCGAGCGCCCGCCGGGCCGGTGCCCTCGTCATCGCCGCCTCCATGGTCGGCGGTGTCGCCGCCGGACCGGCACTCGGCAGGGCCATCGAGGCGGCCGGCATCCGCGCGGTCCCACTGCTGCTGTGCGGGATCTCGGCGCTGTGCCTGGTCGCGACACTGTGGTTGATCCGCGGCACGCGAGTGCGCTGAACCGTCCTGCCCCTCTCCCACCCACCCCGACCGAGCCCACGGACGCCCCGGGCGGGCCCGCGCCTGCGGCCCGCCCCGCTCGACCCCCTGTGCATCAGGCCCGCTGTTCAGACCCGAAGGGAAGTCCCACATGCCCGCTCTGACGACGACGTCCGACGGATTCCTCCTGCACGGCGAGCCGTTCCGGATCATCTCCGGGGCCATTCACTACTTCCGCGTCCATCCCGACCAGTGGGCGGACCGGCTGCGCAAGGCACGCCTGATGGGACTCAACACCGTCGAGACGTACCTGCCGTGGAACCTCCACGAGCCGGAACCCGGCACGCTCGTCCTCGACGGCCTGCTCGACCTGCCCCGCTTCCTGCGGCTGGCGCGGGCGGAGGGCCTGCGGGTGCTGCTGCGTCCGGGGCCGTACATCTGCGCCGAGTGGGACGACGGCGGGCTGCCCGCGTGGCTGATCTCTGATTCCGACATCCGGCTGCGCACCAGCGACCCCCGCTTCACCGACGCGTTCGACCGCTACCTCGACCAGTTGCTGCCGCCGCTGCTGCCGTACCTCGCCGCGAACGGCGGCCCGGTGATCGCCGTACAGGTGGAGAACGAGTACGGCGCGTACGGCGACGACACCGCGTACCTCAAGCACGTCGAACAGGCGCTGCGCTCCCGGGGCGTCGACGAGCTGCTGTTCACCTGCGACCAGGCCAACGCCGAGCACCTGACCGCCGGCAGCCTGCCCGGCACGCTCAGCACGGGCACGTTCGGCAGCCGGGTGGACGAGCATCTGGCCGCGCTGCGCGCGCACCAGCCCGAAGGGCCGCTGATGTGCGCGGAGTTCTGGATCGGCTGGTTCGACCACTGGGGCGGCCCGCACCACCGCCGGTCGGCCGAGACCGCGGCGGCGGACCTGGACCGGCTGCTGTCCGCGGGTGCCTCCGTCAACATCTACATGTTCCACGGCGGCACCAACTTCGGCTTCACCAACGGCGCCAACCACCACCACACCTACGTGCCCACCATCACGTCGTACGACTACGACGCCCCGCTCACCGAGAGCGGCGACCCCGGCCCCAAGTACCACGCGTTCCGTGAGGTGATCGCGCGGCACGCCCCGGTCCCGGACGAGCCGGTGCCCGCGCCGGGCCCCAAACTCCCGCCGACCACCGTCGACTTGGACCATCGGGCGCCGCTGTTGCCGTATCTGCGCACACTGGACGGCGGCACCCGCACGCAGGACCCGGTCACGATGAACGAACTCGGCGTGCACACCGGCCATGTGCTGTACCGCACCACGGTCCCGACCGCGGGTGACGGGCTGCTGCACTTCGGGGGCGGGGTCGGCGACCGCGCCCAGGTGTTCGTGGACGGTGCCTCCGTCGGCGTACTGGAACGCGAACGCCGCGACGAGACGCTGCCGGTGCGGGTGCCGCACTCCGGTGCCGTGCTGGAGGTGCTGGTGGAGAACCAGGGCGGGGTGAACTACGGACCGCGCATCGGCGCGCCCAAGGGGCTGCTCGGTCCGGTGACCTTCCAAGGCGCCGCCCTGGACGGCTGGGAGTGCCGGCCCGTGCCGCTGGGTGACCTGGGCGCGGTGCCGTTCGGGCCGTCCGGCGCGGCCACGGACTCCGTGCCCGCGTTCCACCGGGGCACCTTCGAGGTGGACGTTCCCGCCGACACGTTCCTCTCGCTGCCGGGCTGGACCAAGGGCCAGGCGTGGGTGAACGGTTTCCATCTCGGCCGCTACTGGAACCGCGGTCCGCAGCGCACCCTGTACGTGCCCGGCCCGGTGCTGCGTCCCGGCGCCAACGAGCTCGTCCTGCTGGAGCTGCACGCCACCACCGGCACCCGCGCCCAGCTCACCGACACTCCCGACCTCGGACCGGAGGGCCAGTGACGACCCGCCCGCACCGCCTGCGGGTCCCCTCCCCCGCCGGGCCGCCGCTGACGGGACACCTGCCCTTCGCCGACGCCCCCGGCGTGCCCGACCCCATCGAGGTCACCAGCCGTTGGCTCACCCGCGGCGGGCGCCCCTGGTTCCCGGTGTCCGGCGAGTTCCACTACTCCCGGTATCCGGCGGGCGAGTGGGAGGAGGAGCTGCTGAAGATGAAGGCCGGCGGTGTCACAGCCGTCGCCAGCTACGTCATCTGGATCCACCACGAGGAGATCGAGGGCCGGGTCCGCTTCGACGGCGACCGCGACCTGCGCCGCTTCGCCGAGCTGTGCGCCCGGCACGGTCTGGACTTCGTCCCGCGCATCGGCCCCTGGTCGCACGCGGAGGTCCGGGGCGGGGGTCTGCCCGACTGGCTGCTGGCCCGCGACTGCGTCCCGCGCACCGACGACCCGGCGTATCTGGAACCCGTACGGGCCTGGTTCACGGCCGTCGCCGGGCAACTGCGCGGCCTGGACCGCGCGCACGGCGGCCCGATCGTGGCGATCCAGATCGAGAACGAGCTCTACGACCAGCCCGGCCACCTCCTCACCCTGAAACGCATGGCCCAACAGGCCGGCCTGAGCGCACCACTGTGGACCTCGACCGCCTGGGGCGGTGTCCAGCTCCCGCCCGACGAGTTGCTTCCGCTGTACGGCGGCTACACCGAGGCCTTCTGGACCGAGGCGGACGGCGGCTGGCCCGACACCTGCCGCAAGCACTTCTTCTTCACCCACCAGCGCGACGACGAGGGCATCGGCGCCGACCTCAGACCCACCACCGTGCGCGGCGGCGAACCGGACGTGTTCGCGGACCGATTCCCTTGGGCCACCTGCGAGTTGGGCGGCGGCATGGCGCTTTCGTACCACCGTCGGCCGCGCGTCGACCCCGACGACATCGGTGCGCTCGGCCTCACGAAGATCGGCTGTGGTTCGGTCTGGCAGGGCTTCTACATGTTCCACGGCGGCACCAACCCCGCCGGTGAACTCACGACCCTCCAGGAGTCCCACGCCACCGGCTACCCCAACGACCTGCCCGTCCTGACGTACGACTTCCAGGCGCCGCTCGGCGAGTACGGCCAGTACCGGCCGACGTACCACGAACTGCGTCTCCAGCAGCTGTTGTTGGCGGACTTCGGGCACCTCGTCGCACCGATGGAGTCGGTGCTGCCCGAACAGCGCCCGGACGGACAGGGCGACCAGGAGACGCTGCGCTGGGCCGTGCGCGCCGACGGCGACTCGGGTTTCCTGTTCGTCAACAACCACCAGCCGCACGAGCCGCTGCCGGAGCATCGGGACACGTCGTTCACGGTCGAGTTCCCGGGCGGGGGCGGAGAGTTGGCGCTTCCGAGCAGCCCCGTGACCGTCCCGGCCGGAGCCTACTTCCTCTGGCCGCTGCGGCTGGAGGTCGCGGGGCTGCGGCTGGAGTGGGCCACCGCGCAGCCCGTGTGCACCGTCGAGGCGGACGGCCGCACGGTCCTGGTGCTGGCCGCCACCGAGGGCATCGCTCCCGAACTCGCCCTGGACGCCTCGACGGTGGCCTCGGTGGGGACGCCCTCCGGGGACATCACACCGGTCGGCGGACGGCTGCTGGTCACCGGGCTGCGGCCCGGCACGGACGCCCTGGTCGACGTGGACACGGTGGCCGGCGGGCGGGTCGGCCTGCTGGTCCTGGACGCGACGACGGCCCGTACCGCCTACCGGGGCGAGGCCTGGGGCGCGCGGCGGCTGGTGCTGTGCGAGGCGGGCGTGGTCTTCGACCGGGATGAGGTACGGCTGCACGGCGGGCCCACCGCTGTGTCCTTCGCGGTGCTGCCCGCCCCCGAGCGGGCGCCGGTCGTGGACGAGGGAGCGAGGGTCACCGAGTCGGCGGACGGAGTGTTCACCCGCTATGCGGTGGGGGGCGACGCGGAGGGCGGGGACACCGCCGTGTCCCTCACCCTGGTCCGCCCGGCCGGTCCGGCGCCGGAGACCGTGACCGGCGTACAGGGACGGGCGAGCGCGCCCGCGGAGAAGTACTTCGACGGCGTGGCCGCCGAGTACCACGTCGACGTACCGGACGGGCTGCCGCCGGGGACGCTGCTGCGGCTGCGCTGGAGCGGGGACGTGGGGCGGGCGTACGTGGGTGACACGCTCGTCGCCGACCAGTTCTTCTCCGGCCGGGACTGGGACATCGCCCTTGACCGGCTGCCCGGCGAGGCGCTGCGCGCGCAGGGCCTACGGCTGCGGGTGCTGCCATTGCACGCGGCCGCGCACGCGGCCACGACGGTGTACGTGCCGGAGGAGGCGGGTGACGGGGCGATGACGGCGGCCGTGACAGGCGCCCGGTGGATCACCCGCCGGGTGTGGAAGGTCCGGGCGGGCTGAGGATGCGAGCGGTCACGCGTTCAGGCGGCGACGGAAGGATCGGCTACCGATCCTTCCGTCCCCGACCACACCGGCTCCGAGCACCCGCACCGCACCCCGCACCCCGCACCCCGCACCCCGCACCCCGCACCCCGGAAGGATCCGCCGAACAGCTCCCGGTCCTCGGCCCCTCCGTCGTCAGCCCGGCCTATGCTGTGATCCTGCCGGGCGGGACCACAACACCGCCGCCACGATGTCGAGGAACTGCCACCATGACCCAAAGCGCCGCCGACGGAGCGGCTCCCAAGTGGCGCAGTCGACGGAACTTCGCGGGTGCCCGCCCCGTGATGGACGACGTGGCCCGGCTGGCCGGTGTGTCCAAGCAGACCGTCTCCCGCGTACTCAACGACCACCCCTCCGTCCGCGCCGAGACGCGGGAGGCGGTGCTGGAGGCCATGCGCACGCTCGGTTACCGGCCCAGTCGCAGCGCCAGGTCGCTGGCGAGCGGCCGGACGCGGATGCTCGGGGTGATCTCCTTCGACGCGGCCCGCTACGGCCCGGCGTCGATCCTCACGGCGATCAACACGGCCGCGCAGGACGCCGGCTACCTGGTGAGTTCCATCGCCCTCGACACCGCGGAGCACGACACGGTCGTCGAGGCGGTGGACCGGCTCTCGGCGGAGGGCGCGGACGGGGTGATCGCGATCGCCCCGCAGCTGTGGGTGGGGCAGGCGCTGGCCGACACCCACCTGGACATTCCGCTGGTGGTGCTGGAGAACGGCCTGGACACCGAGACCCCGCTGGTCACCGGTGACTCGCGGGCCGGGGCCCGCAAGGCCACGGAGTACCTGCTGCGGCTCGGACACGCGAGTGTCCTGCACATCGCGGGCCCGACGGGCTGGACCTCCGCCGATCACCGGCTGGCCGGCTGGCGGGCGACGCTGGAGGAGGCGGGCGCGGAGATCCCGGAGCCGCTCGTGGGCGACTGGAGCGCCGACTCGGGGTACGAGCTGGGCCGTCGGCTGGCCGGCCGCCCGGAGGTGACGGCCGTGTTCGTGTCCAACGACCAGATGGCGCTCGGCGTCCTGCACGCCTTCCACGAGGCCGGGCGGTCGGTTCCCGGCGACGTCAGCGTCGTCGGCTACGACGACATCCCGGAGGCCGCGCACTTCCTCCCGCCCCTCACCACGGTCCGGACGGACTTCGCGGAGATCGGCACCCGTTCCCTCCGCCTCCTCCTGAACCGCATCGACGGCTCCGGTGAACCACCCCGCCCCGAGACCCTCGTTCCGGTCGACCTGGTGATCCGCGCCAGCAGCGGCCCTCCTCGATGACAACGGGGCCGTGCCGTCGGTCATGCAGAATGTGGGCCCGGGGCCGGTCCCGGGGCCGGTTCGATCGGGGGACTTGTACTGTTGCTCGATCTCGACTCCGTGGCGCCGCGCGAGCGGGCGGAGGCGTTCCACCACGCTCTGACGGATTCGTCGGTGCCCAACGACGTCTTCCACGAGGAGCCCGAGGCGGGCATTCACGCACGCATGAACCTGTGGCGGGTGGGCGGCCTGGACCTCTTCGCGACCCGTAACTCGGGCTTCGAGGTGCGGCGGACGCAGCGGCACGTCCGCCACCTTCGCAGCCGTCCGGTGGTCTTCGTATCGCTCCAGCCCGAAGGGCTCCACCGCGCCGAAGTCGCGGGCCGGCGCCAGTTGTCGGGCCCGGACGACATCTGCGTCTTCCACGAACTGTCACCCCGGGTGTACGGCTGGTCCGGCGACGGCGCCTCCCAGTCGATGATGTTCGACATGGACCGACTCGGTGTGCCGGTGGAGACGGTGGTGAGGGCTTCCCTGCGGCTGCGCGCCAGTCCGCTGCACGACCTCGTGCTGGGCCATCTGCGGGGCGTGTGGCGCGACCCGGACCGGCTCCGGACCGATCCCGGTGCCCAGGCGCTCGCCGCGGGCACCACCGAACTCGTCCGCGCGCTGCTGCTCTCGGCCGCGCACGCCGAGGAGGCCGCCCGGTCCGGTCGGTCATGGACGACACCCTGCTGGCCCGGGTCAGGGCGTACGCCCGGCGGCACCTCGGAGACCGAGGGCTGACACCCGAGCGGATCGCCGCCGAGCACGCGATCTCGGTGCGCCGTCTCTACCTCCTGCTGAGCGACGCGGGCCTCAGCCTGGAGCAGTGGCTCATCACCGAACGGCTCGCCAAAGCACGGCGGATCCTGGCCTCCGCACGCTACGACCGCCTCACCGTCGCGGCCGTCGCCGCCCGGTGCGGGTTCAGCAGCCCCAGCCACTTCAGCCGCCGCTTCCGGGCCGCGTACGGATGTCCCCGAGCGAATGGCGACGCCACCGCGGCGACGGCGTGAGCGTGGACGAGCCGAGCTGAGCCGACCAGCTGGGCCGGGTCGTCCCGGCCCTCCCGGGCGGCTCAGGCACTCAGGCGCTCAGGTCGCGTGCAACGCGGCATGCAGGGTGTCCGTTACCTGGATCCGGGCCGCCTTGGACGCGTCCGTGTCCCGGAGCAGGTCGAAGACGACGAAACCGTGGATCGTGCCGTGGTAGCGGGCCGAGACGACGGAGACGTCCGCCTCTCGCAGGCGTGCCGCGTACGCCTCGCCCTCGTCGCGCAGGACATCCGCCTCGGCGGTCAGGACGAGTGCCGGCGGCAGACCGCGAAGGCGGCGGACGGGGGCACGCAGCGGGGAGACGGTCCCCTGGTCCCGGGTGTCCGGGTCAGGGGCGTACTGCTGCCAGTAGCCGTGCATGGCGGCGCTGTTCAGGAAGTACCCGTCCGCGAACTGCCGGTAGGACGGGGTGTCCATCGCCGCGTCGGTGACCGGACAGATCAGCACCTGGTGTCTCAGGCGTGGTCCGCCGCGTTCCCGGGCCAGGAGGGTGAGGGCGGCGGCGTGCTGGGCGCCCGCGCTGACGCCGACGACCGCCATGCGGGTCCCGTCCAAGCGGCATTCCGCCCCATGCCGGGCGAGCCATCGGGCGACGGTGTACGCCCGTTCGACGGCGCCGGGGTGGCGGGCGTCCTCCGGGACGTCGTACTCGGGCACGACCACGGCGGCGTCCGCGCCGAGGACCAGGTCGGCCACGAGTTGCCGGTGGGCGTACGCGTCGGTCAGCATCCAGCCCAGGCCGTGCAGGTACAGCACCACCGGCAGGGGTTCGTCGCTGCCGGCCGGGCGCAGGATCCGTATCCGGATGCGGTGGCTGTCGCCGCCGGGCAGGGCCAGCCACTCCTCGTCGACGTCGGGTTCCTCGCGGCCGCCGCCGTTCCAGAGGGCGGCCATGCGCGCCCGGGAGACAGCGGTGTCGGCGGTGCCGGCGGACGGGGAAGCGGGCCAGGTGTGCGCGGCCACGAAGTCCCGCGTCCGGCGCTCGAGCACGGGCGCCGCCCGAAAGGCGGGAACGTCTTCTTCCACTTCCACGGGTACTCCTGCGCGTGGGGGCGATTCACGGGACCGTTCGAGGGGGAGGTTGCGCACCCACGGCCGGGCGCGCGGGCGCGGTGCCGGAAGCGGCTCTGCCGACACGCAGAGTTCACCCTAGGGGGCCGCCGACGTGAAACGGGCGGGGCCCCCGCACGCGTCTGTGCCGCTGCGTGCACACTTCGGCGCCGACCGGGCCCTTCTTCCGCCCGCGCGTCGAACGCGGCCGTGCGCCTCGCCCAGGACGGCCGTGCTACCCGTGTGGGCAGCGGACAGTTGGCCCTGGTCGACCTGCGTCGGCCGTTCTCCGTCGAACAACAGCAGGTCGAGCAGGACCAACTGGCCCAGAAGGGGCAGCAGTCCCAGCAGGAGCAGCAAGATCGAGAGGTGAGGGGTGCCGCACCGCGCGGACCTGCCCGGATGCTCTTCTTCCGGCTGCCCGTCCACGCGCTGCACGTTCCCGCGGCGACCCTGCACCACGTCACCGCCCGCGCCGTCGTCCCCTCGGCGGGGGCCGGCACGGTCTTGGCGCCCCTGCTGCGGCACCTGGACGAGTCGGCGCCACGGATACCCGCCGCGGTCGGTGAGCGGTTCGGCGGGATCGTCACCGATCTGGTGGCCGCGATCGCCGAGGAGCTCGCCGAGGACGCGGACGGGCCGCCGGAGACGGGCCGCCATCGGCTGGTCGTGACGATCCGCCGGTACATCGACCGGAATCTCGGCGACCCCGGCCTGTCCGCGGAGCGCATCGCCCGGGCGCACCTCATCTCGGTCCGCTATCTGCACCGCCTCTTCGAAGCCGAGCAGGTCACGGTGGGCAGGTTGATCCAACGCCTGCGGATCGAGCAGTGCGCCCGGGAGCTCGCCCGGCGGGGGCGCATCGGCCCGTCCCTCTCGGTGGTGGCGGCCCGCTGGGGCTTCCGCAGCACGGCGCACTTCAGCCGGGCCTTCAAGGCAGTCCACGGGTGTGCGCCGCAGCAGTGGCGCCGGCTGGCGGTCGCCGCCGCCGAAGAGCCGGCCGACCGGTCAGACGTCGAGGCTCCCGGCCGTCTGTCCTGGCGGCCGGGTCCGGCCGTCCCGCCAGTCGCTCGGTGCGATGCCGTACGCCGCCCGGAAGCTGCGGCTGAAGTGCGAGGCGCTGGCGAAGCCCCAGCGTCTGGCGACCGCCGCCACCGTGATGTCCCCGCGTCCGGGCCTGGCCAGTTCCCGTCGTGCCTCCTCCAGCCGGCGGTGCTGGATCCACCGGCCGACCGTGCTGCCCTGGTCCTCGAAGAGCCGGTGCAGGTAGCGCAGGGAGATGTGCTGGGCCGCGGCGACGCTCGCGGGCGTCAGGTTCCGGTCCCACAGGTGCGCGTCGATGTGCGCGCGCAGCCGCCGCACCAGTGCCTCACGCTCCCGGCCATGTTCCCGGCCATGGTCCTTCGGCCCGGGACCCAGGTCCTCCGCGGCGGCCAGCAGGGCGATCAACTCGGCGATACTGCCGCTGAGTCGCAGTGCCGTGGCCGACGGCTGGTGGGGGGCGGCGGCGAGTTGCCGCAGGAGGCCGCCGAGCAGCGGCGCGACGGGGCCGTCGGCGAACGGCGGCCGGACCGTCAGGGCCCGCACCTGCCGGTCGGTGAGCGCGAGCGCGTGCCGCGGGATCCGTACGAGGTGCAGGACGAAGTCCTCCGACTGGTGCAGGGCGAAGGGCTCGGCTCCGTCGCAGAGGAAGAGGTCGTCGGGGCGGCAGACCTCGGTGGTCCCCCGCCGGTCGAGCGCCGCCCGGCCGGTGGTGTGCAGGCCGAGGAGCAGGTACGGGCGGGTGGCGGCCTCGGGGGTGTGGACGATGGGCCGTGCCGCTCCGCGATGCGTGGTCACCCGGAGGAACCCGAGGGTGCGGGTGTCCCCCGGGTGGGCGGTATCGGCGGGTGCGGGCATCGTCAGGCGCATTCGGCCCCCTGGTCGGCGCGGTGGATTCGGTTGCCGGGACGGTCGCGGCGGCGAGGGCCCGCGCTCGACGGGCGGGCCCCCTGGGTTCAGCGTGCGGTGGTCGCGTCGCTGGTGGGAGGCGGTACGTGGATCTCTGCGGCGAGAGGCAAGGACCGTGCACGGTCAGGCAACGGGTCGGTGTCATGGTGGTGCGGGCAGGCACGCCGCGACCAGTCGGCGCGGGGATGAGACGACGCCACAGGACGCGGCTGCCCATCGCGGTGACGAGGTGGGGCTCTCGTACTACCCGTTCTGGCACGGGCCGTTGGAGGGAAGAGAGCACCGTGGGGGAAGCCATCGGGGACGTCCGGACGCGACACCGCTCGTGGGGCGCCGACGCGAACGCGCGGAGCTGGAGCGGGCCTTGGAGAGCGCGCGGTCCGGTGCCGGCGGCTCGGCGACCGTGCTGCGGGGCGACGCCGGCATCGGGAAGACCGCGTTGCTCGACTGGACCGCCGCACGCGCCGCCCGCGACGGCTTCACCGTGCTGCGCGCGGAGGGCGGTGAGTCGGAGGTCGGTATCGCCTTCGGGGCGCTGCACCACGTACTGCGCCCGCTGCGGAAGAACTCACGCGCGCTGTCCGGCCGGCAGCGGCTCGCCCTCGAACGGGCCCTCGACCCGGTCGGCCCACTGGAGATCGTCCAGGAGGACGACGACGGGGCGACGGGCGGCGGCGCGGGCGAGCAGGTCGAGGGCGGCACCGGCCACCGCGAACCCCTCGGGCGGTGTGCCGTCACGGACGCCCAACGCGCTTTCCAGGGCGGCCCGTTGTGCGGGCGGGAGAACGTGGCTGTCGTCGAGAAGTGGCCACAGCACCTGATGGAGGGCGGCGAAGGCAAGTCCCGTCTCCGCCTCGGCGCCGGTCATCCGCAGGACGCGCAGTCCGGCGTGGCGGGCCGCCGCCTCGGCCGCCCGGAGGAGCGCGGTCTTCCCCATGCCGGGGTCGCCCCGCAGGACGACGGTCCGACCGGTGGGCCTGATGCCCGCGAGAGCCGCCGCGAGGACCGTGAACTGCGGCTCCCGTCCCGCCGGAACCGACACGGCAGACCCACCCCCGGCCCCACCCCACCGCTCATGTGCTCGTCACCCCGCCCTTGCCCCACCGCCGCGTGCGTACCGCTCCCGCGTCGTCCGCCCAGTAGACCAGAACCGGGAGCGCGGTCGGATCCGTACCGGTACCGGGTGCGGGATCCGAGCCGGTACCGGGTGGGGCCTGGCTTCCATGCGCTGTGAGGTAAGTGCCGGTGCGCTGACGGTCGTTCCGCACCGCGTCCGCGGTTCTAGTGTGGCGCTCGACGGTCCCGCAGCCTCCTTGGCTGCCCCGGGCCGCTCCGCCGGAGACACCGGCGCCCCGCATGACACTCAGGAGACACACATGTCCGACGTCGCCGAGCCGGTTCAGCCGGTCCTGGAGCCGGCGGCCGCCGCGTTCGCCGCCGCGACCGACAACCCGCCCTACCTCTTCGAGCTGTCGCCCGCCGAGGGCCGCAAGGCGGTCGACGAGGTGCAGTCCGGCGAGATCGAGAAGCCGGCCGTCGACGAGGAGTGGATCACCGTCTCCGGCGGGCCGACCGGCAGCGTCCGAGCCCGCATCGTCAAGCCCGCCGGAGCGACCGGGACCCTGCCGGTCGTCCTCTACATCCACGGCGCCGGCTGGGTCTTCGGCAACGCCCACACCCACGACCGCCTGGTCCGCGAACTCGCCGTCGGCGCCCACGCCGCCGTGGTCTTCCCGGAATACGACCTCTCGCCCGAGGCCCGCTACCCGGTCGCCATCGAGCAGAACTACGCGGTCGCCCGGTGGATCGTCACCGACGGCGCGTCCAAGGACCTGGACGCCTCCCGCCTGGCGGTCGCCGGTGACTCCGTCGGCGGCAACATGACCGCCGCCCTGACCCTGATGGCCAAGGAGCGCGGTGACGTCCCCCTGGTCCAGCAGGTCCTGTTCTACCCGGTGACCGACGCGCACTTCGACACCGGTTCGTACCACCAGTTCGCCGAAGGCTACTTCCTGCGCCGCGACGGCATGCAGTGGTTCTGGGACCAGTACACGACCGACGAGGCCGAACGCGCCCAGATCACCGCATCCCCCCTGCGCGCCACCACCGAACAGCTCACCGGCCTGCCCCCGGCCCTCGTCATCACCTACCAGGGCATCATCCACGACTTCGTGATGCTCAACGCCCTGCGGGAGACGCACGCCGCCGAGGCCGCGATCACGCTCGCCGTCGGCACGCTGCGCACCGCCCTGCACGCCGGCTGAGAGCCCTTCCGATACTCCCTGAAGGAGAACCCCGCATGTCCACCACCCCCACCGTCCTCCTCGTGCACGGCGCGTTCGCGGACGCCGGCAGTTGGTCCGGCGTCATCGCGGAGCTGCAGAACCACGGCATCCCCGTGGTCGCGCCTGCCAACCCCCTGCGCGGACTGGCCTCCGACGCCGCGTACATCGCCTCCGTGGCCTCGCAGATCGAGGGCCCGGTCGTCCTCGTCGGCCACTCCTACGGTGGCGCGCTCATCACCGTGGCCGGCACCACGGAGAACGTGGTCGGCCTGGTCTATGTCGCCGCCTACGTCCTCGAAGAGGGCGAGAGCCTCGGCGAGTTGCAGGGACGCTTCCCGCTCTCTCCGCTCGTCAGCAACCTGAAGGAGTGGACGTACCCGGTCGAGGGCGCGGAGCCCGCGGTCGAGGTCAGCATCAAGGCCGAGGCCTTCCCGGAGATCTTCGCCGCGGACGTCCCCGCTCCCGTCACCAAGGTGCTGGCCGCCGCCCAACGCCCGCTGGCCGCCTCGGCGTTCGAGGAGACCGCGGCGGCCGCCGCGTGGCGGACCAAGCCGTCCTGGGCCCTGGTGGCCACCGCCGACCAGGCGATCAACCCGGAGGTGGAACGCTTCGGCGCGAAGCGGGCCGGGGCCACGATCGTCGAGGTGGAGGGCGCCTCCCACGCCGTGGCGGTGTCCCAGCCCAAGGTGGTCGCCGACCTGATCCGTGACGCGGTGCGCGCGACGGCCTGACGCGGAGACGGGCGATGCGGTCGGACCCCGGGAGGGTGTCCGACCGCTGTTCCTGCGGCGAGCGCTGCCATACGCACTGACCGGTGCTCCAGCGGCGAGCGCTGCCTCCGCACCGACCGCTACTCCTGCGCTGAGCGCTCCTTTGCGCGCCCTCGCCATTTCTTGCTCCGACCACCGTGTCTTGCTCCGACCAACTGTTTCCCGCGGTGAGCCCTACTCTTCCGCGCCGAGCGCCGTCTTGGGCGCCGCCGCCATTCCTACTCCGACCACCGTTTCCTGCTCCGACCACCATTTCTAGCTCCGACCGCCTGTTTCCCGCGCCGACCGTTTTTCCTGCCGCCCCCGTCGCGACCGCGAGCAGCAGGCCGACGGTCAGGGCAGGGGCCGATGACTACCCGGCCGCCACCAGCCCGGCCGAGGCGAACCAGGTGAAGTTCGTCCAGACAGGCGGGCCCCAGCCGGGAGACCTGCCTGATGACCCGCGCCCCGTCGGCCCACCACGTGGCGGCACACCCGCCTGTCGGCACCGCGCGACCGGCACGCCTACCTCTGCACCCACACCCGCAACGCACCGACGGTCTCGAAGCCGTGCCGGACGGCGGTCGCCAGGTCGGTGCCGTGCTCGTAGCCGACCACCGGCAGGGCGGGGAACAGCCGGTGCACCGCCCCGAGCACGACCGGCCAGGCCGTGTCGGGGCCACCGTCCCGGGCGAAGACGTTGGAGACGCCGACCACCTGGTCACTGCGGCTCGCCACCGCTCCGGCGACCACCCGGCCGTCGTCGGACAGTCCGGCGAGGAGGAACGTGCCGGGGTCGGCGAGCAGTTCGGGCCGGAAGAGGTCCGCGTCACCGCGCCCGTCGTCCCAGGCGAACGCCCAGCCGCGCAGCGCGTCCCGGTCGCCCACCACGTCCCAGGAAAGCTCGGACGCGGGCACCGGCGCACCCGCCGGACGGTGGATCCACCGCGCCTCGAACAGCACCCTGAAGCCGGCCTCGGTCAGGTCGAGGTCGGCGAAGCTGTCCTTGACCGAGGCGCCGGGCGCGGCGGTGTCGATCCGGGCCACCAGCGAATCCGGTTCGGCACCCGGTACGAGCGTCACCGCGTCGGGGTAGTACGGCGGCGTACGGACGGGCGCGGCCCAGGCCTGTCCCCCGAACGCACCCGCCACCCCGTGCGACCGGCTCATCGCCGCACACCACTCGGCGTTGTTGCGGGCGGCGGCCCGGACCAGGAACTGCTTCTGTGTCGTCACGAGTGCGGATCATCGCCGCCCGTGGACCGATCCGTCGAAGGCTTTTCGTAGGCTCGCGGCACTGCGCGACAACTCCGCGAGGAGCCTGACGGCCAGGCCGCATCAACGCCGGTCACGGAGGGTAGCAGTCCCCTGATCACCAACCAGGAAGCGCCATGCCCCAGAACTCCGACGCCGAGATGCCCGAGGCTAGTCCCGTACCGCGCGTGACCGCCGACAGCGACCACGACCACGACCACGATCGATCAGGAGGCCACGGCATGAGCACCGTACGGATCTCGCAGCGAGCCCAGGCCGTCGCCCCCTTCTACGCCATGGAGTTCGGCAAGGCGGCCGCCGCCCTGGAGGCGCAGGGCCACCATGTCGTCAAGCTCAGCCTCGGCGAACCCGACTTCGGTGCTCCTCCGGCGGTCCTGGAGGCGATGCGCGTGGCCATGGACGGCCGGCCCATGACCTACACGGCGGCGCTCGGACTGCCCGCGCTGCGGCAGGCGATCGCACGGTTCTACGAGGATCAGCACGGCGTCGAGGTCGACCCGGCCCGGGTCGTGGTGACCGCAGGCGCCTCGGCCGCGCTGGTGCTGGCCACCGCCGCTCTCGTCGATCCCGGTGACGAGGTGCTCATCTCGGACCCGTCGTACCCCTGCAACCGGCAGATCGTCGAGAGCTTCGGCGCCAGGGTGACCCTCGTCCCCACCAGCGCCGGCACCCGGTTCCAGCTGGACGAGGCGGCGGTGCGGTCGCACTGGACGGACAGCACGCGGGGGATCATGATCGCCACCCCGTCCAACCCGACGGGCACCTCGGTGCCGGCCGGCGAACTCGCGGCGATCTGCCGGCTCGCCCGCGAGAGCGGCGCGTGGCGCATCGTCGACGAGATCTACCTCGATCTCGGTGACCACGACGACAAGGGCCGGCCGCCGCGCAGCGTGCTGTCGTACGACCCCGACGCCGTGGTCATCAACAGTTTCTCGAAGTACTTCGGCATGACCGGCTGGCGGCTGGGCTGGTGCGTCGTTCCCGAGGCGCTCGTGTCGGCGATGGAGCGCCTGGCCCAGAACTACTTCCTCTGCGCGTCCGCTCCCGCCCAGCATGCCGCTCTGGCCTGCTTCACCACCGAGTCCCTCGCCCTGTGCGAGGCCCGCCGCGTCGAGTTCGCGGCGCGGCGCGCGCTCGTCCTCGACGGTCTGGCCCGGATCGGACTGCCCGTCCCGGTCCCGCCCGACGGCGCGTTCTACGTCTACTTCGACGTCGGCAGCACCGGACTCACCTCCTGGGAGTTCTGCGAACGAGCACTTCAGGATGCCCACGTCGCCCTCACGCCGGGGCGGGACTTCGGCACGCACACCGCGCGGACGCATGTCCGCCTCTCCTACGCGGCGTCAGCGGACGAACTGATCGAGGGCATCGCCCGGCTCGGGAAGTTCGTGGCCACGCTGGGGTAGGCCGGGGTCGGCGTACCCGGCCGCGCGGCTTCGACGTCCGGCACCCGCTGCGGATGCCCCGCCCGTCGGGACGAAGAGATCATGCAGGCAATGGATCATCCCTTCCCGCTGACCGGGTACCGTCAGGGTATGAGTCATCCACACCCCGACCTCAAAGCCGCCCCGCCCCTTCCCGCAGGAGGGTTGCGGGTCGTCGCCCTGGGCGGCCTGGGTGAGATCGGCCGCAACATGACCGTCTTCGAACACGCCGGCAAGCTGCTCATCGTCGACTGCGGCGTGCTGTTCCCGGAGGAGACCCAGCCCGGCGTGGACGTGATCCTGCCGGACTTCACCTCGGTCCGGGACCGGCTGGACGACATCGTGGCCGTGGTACTCACCCACGGTCACGAGGACCACATCGGCGGCGTGCCGTACCTGCTGCGCGAGCGGTCCGACATTCCCGTCGTGGGCTCCAAGCTGACGCTGGCGTTCCTGGAGGCCAAGCTCAAGGAACACGGCATCCGGCCACGCACGGTGCGGGTACGGGAGGGCGACCGACGCGGCTTCGGGCCCTTCGACTGCGAGTTCGTGGCGGTCAACCACTCCATCCCGGACGGCCTCGCGGTCGCGATCCGCACCGGCGCCGGGATGGTGCTGCACACCGGCGACTTCAAGATGGACCAGTTCCCGCTCGACGATCGCATCACCGATCTACGCGCCTTCGCCCGCCTCGGCGAGGAGGGCGTGGACCTGTTCCTCACCGACTCCACCAACGCCGAGGTCCCCGGCTTCACCACCTCCGAGCGTGAGCTGAACCCGGCGATCGAGCAGGTGATGCGCACCGCGCCGCGCCGGGTCATCGTCTCCAGCTTCGCCAGCCATGTGCACCGCATCCAGCAGGTCCTCGACGCCGCCCACCAGCACGGCCGCAAGGTCGCCTTCGTGGGCCGCTCCATGGTCCGCAACATGGGCATCGCCCGTGACCTGGGTTATCTGAAGGTCCCGTCCGGTCTGGTCGTGAGCACCAAGGAGCTGGAAAAGCTCCCCGACCACAAGATCACCCTGGTGTGCACCGGCTCCCAGGGCGAACCGATGGCCGCGCTGTCACGGATGGCCAACCGCGACCACATGATCCGCATCGGCAAGGGCGACACCGTCCTGCTCGCCAGCTCGCTCATCCCCGGCAACGAGAACGCCATCTACCGGGTGATCAACGGGCTCACCCGGTGGGGCGCCCACGTGGTCCACAAGGGCAACGCCAAGGTGCACGTCTCCGGACACGCCAGTGCCGGAGAACTCGTCTACTGCTACAACATCGTCAAACCCCGCAACGTCATGCCTGTGCACGGCGAATGGCGCCATCTGCGGGCCAACGGCGACCTCGCCATCCGTACCGGCGTCGACCCCGACCGGGTCGTCATCGCCGAGGACGGTGTCGTCGTCGACCTCGTCGACGGACGCGCGTCCATCACCGGCAAGGTCCCCGCGGGCAACGTCTACGTGGACGGCATGGAAGTCGGCGGCGCCACCGAAGCGTCCCTCAAGGACCGCCTCACCCTCGCGGCCGAAGGCGTGGTCACGGTGGTGGCGATCGTCGACGCGGACACCGGCACCCTCGCCGAGGCCCCCGACTTCCTGGCCCGGGGCTTCGTCCACGACGACACCACTTTCGAGCCGGTCATCCCCGTCATCGAGAAGACCCTGGCCACCGCGGCCGAGGAAGGTGTCGGGGACGCGCACCAGCTCGAACAACTCGTCGCCCGCGCCGTGGCCAACTGGGCGTTCCGCACCCACCGCCGCAAGCCCCTCATCATCCCGGTCATCATCGACGCCTGAGCCACAGGCCGGCGGCACGCTCCGGTTCCGGTCGGGGTCTCGCTGCTGCCGGCCTCGATGACCTCGGCACGCGCCTGCCCGCCACGCTCCAGCTCTGAGCTCAGCGTGGCGGTGTTGCGTGGGTACTCCAGGGGCCCGCGGCGGAAGAACCACCGCCGGTTCAGCACCCTCGAATCCCATGGGTCACCCTTCCTGTGAATGCGTGGCCATGTGCGTCTGGTCGAGTACGGAAATCCGCGCCGGTCCGCCTGAGGCGAGGACGTACGACCACCCTCCGGCGGCCTTGATCAGAGCATCGGCGTTCATGGCCGTCAGACCGTCTGCCGCACCGGCGGGGATTCCGCCGCGGACCAGGACCGCGACGACTCGGTACGGGGCGCGGCCGGAGCCGTATACCCCTCCCTGCCGCGCCGCGCGCCTTGCCGGTCGAGGGACCGCCCGGCGGCGTACCACGCAAGGAACGCAGTGAGCGACGGGTACTGGCCTTGCAGCAGCCGCCCGTACTCCGGCTCCGCCTTGAGGGTGACGATGGGTTCGTCCGGGTCGTCGGTGACGATCAGGAAGACCTTGCCCGCCACCTTGTAGACCTCCAGCTGCTCGGTGAACGGACGCCCGTGGCTGACTCCCGGCAGCGCCAGTGCGGTGTGGCGCGCGGTGTCCTGGAGCTTCGTGCCGCTGAAGGGCATGCCGGAGGTCAGGCGCGGCGGCCGTAGGTATGCGGGTCGACGGGCTGCCGGGACTTGGCGAGCCCGCTGACGACAAGTCGATAGGAGTCGGTCACGAGCTCCTTCACCAGCCTCTCGTCGATCGTGTTTCCGCCCGCCAGCGTGATCCAGTGCTTTTTGTTCATGTGGTAACCAGGGGTGATCTCCTCGTGCTGGTGACGCAAGGCGGCCGCCTCGTCGGGCGCCGATTTCAGAATCACCAAGGGCTCACCCGTCACATGCGTCATGAGCATGAAGACCTTGCCGCGCACCTTGTACACCTCCCACTCGGGGCCGAACGGGTGCTCCAGCCCCGCCCCGGGAAGTTCGCCGGCGCAGTCTGCCGCGGTCTTCTGCAGCGTCTCTCCGTCCATGGTCATCAGCTCCTTGACTGTTATGCGGTCGGCGCCACACGCGCGGCGAGGTCCGCGCACACCGATACGGCGGCCGCGTACTCGTCCGGAATCTGCGCCAATGTCATCGGTCCCGGCAAGGCGACCTCAGGGTCAGCAGCGCGTCGAGCGTGGCTGGCGGCGGGGGGCGACGGCGGACGCCCCCGACGGCTCGCACACGTGCGGACCGCTGTCACACGTGCGGGCCGCTGTCACCATCCTTTCCCGGCGGACGAACAATTCGGGCGGTAAACTGCGGACACATGATGGTCGACATGCGACACTCATCGCGGTCAGAGGGGGTTTCCTCCGCCCTCTTCGTCTCGCGGCCCGACTCCACCGCACGCGCAGCGCCCGGGCCCGTCCCGCTGTACGGCTTCCAGCCCCCGGTCGGCACCCCGTACGGGCTGGAAGTGACCACCGTCGAGGACTTCCACGCCGACCACGACGACTGGCCGTGGAACCCGCCCCGTCCAGGCCGTGCCACCTTCCACTACCTGATCCTCGTCACGGAGGGTGAACTGCAGCACGACGTCGATCACGTCACACACACCGTCGCGCCCGGCCAATGGCTGTGGGTGCGCCCCGGGCACGTGCAGTGCTGGCACGACCCCGGCACCGCCCGTGGCCCCTTCATCCTGTTCGAACCGGAGGCGCTCCGGCCCGACATCGCCCGCCGGCTGACTCCCCTCACCTCGCACGACGCCCCCGCCGTACTGACACCGCATCCCGACGACGCCACCTGGCTGGAGGAGACCGCGCGCCAACTCCTCGACGAACACCGTGCGTTGGGACGCCGTCCGCTCGAGGCCCACCACGCCCTGCGGAGCAGCCTCCTCGAAGCCCTGCTGCTCCGCCTCGCCAACTCACCGGACGTCACAGAAGCTACGGTCGCCGCCGGAACCACTTCCCCGGGCGACGCCTCGGGACGACGGCCGGTCTACGAACGATTTCTGGACGCCCTGGAGTTGCACTTCCGCGAGCTGCACCGCGTCGACGACTACGCCCGGCTGCTCGGCTGTTCCGCACGAACTCTCAGCCGCGCCGCCCGGGCCGCCGTCGGCACTGGAGCCCGGCAGGTCATCGATCAGCGCCGACTGCTCGAAGCACGCCGACTGCTCGGCCACACCCAGTGGACCGCCCGCGCGGTCGCCGACCACCTCAGCTTCACCGACACGGCCAACTTCGGCCGCTTCTTCCGGCACCACACCGGCCTCACACCCGCCGCCTACGCGGCACGTCAGGCCACCCCGGATCCCTGAGACTCCCCCGCCGGCGGATATCCCGAAACCTCGCTCGCCGGGTCCTGAGGATTCCACGTCAGGGCCCTCGACAGAGGCTCCCTCACGTCACGGGCATGAGTGGGCCTCAGTGCCGCCGCACGGGTCGCGGCCGGCTCGGACCGCCGGGTGACCTGCGGGACCGCCGCACCCGGCCGACCGACCTGGACCTCGAGGGGCCGGCTCGACACCACCGAGAAGGTGACGAGGCCTACGCCGCACCGGCCCGCACCGAGGACCTGACCGGCCTCCCGCCCGCCTGCGTCTGCGTCTGCGTCTGCGTCTGCGTCTGCGAGCTGGACCCGCTGCGCGACGAAGCCATCGCCTACGCCCAGCGCCTCCTCCGGGCCGGCGTACCCACCGAACTCCACCTCATCCCCGGCACATTCCACGGTTCCCACGCCATCCTCGGGCCGAAGATCAACGAGTTGGTGAACGCCGAGGCGGTCACTGTCATCCAACGCGCACTGAAGATCGAACAGTAACCGCGGTAAGCGCGGACAGCGTCATGCGCATGCCCTGCGCGGCGTTGCGCGGCTCGCGCCAGGGTGCCGCGCCGTTCGCTGGAGCAGTGAACACCCCTCACCGGGGCCGCCGCGCGAGACGCGGTGGCCCTGTCGGCGCCCGAGTGCACGGCTCGCTGCGGGCGGGCATCTCCCGCATCGACCGCCATCTCGAGGAGACCGACGCGTCCGCGGCCGCTCTCCCACAGCGCCGAGCGACATAAATACTTGGCTAGCCACAGAATCTGCTACGTTTGTTTTCAGCCGGCCACCCCATGGCTGGTGACACGACAGGAGTCATCATGAAAGCCATCCTGTTCGACCGTTTCGGCGGCACTGAAGTACTGCACGAGGCGGACATCGAGGTCCCCCAGCCCGGCCCCGGGCAGGTCCGCGTCCGCGTCAAGGCGGCCGGGCTGAACGCTCTGGACGGCAAGATCCGCTCCGGGGCAATGGAGGCAGCGTTCCCCACGCCGCTGCCCTCCGTCCCCGGTCACGAGCTCGCCGGCGTGGTGGACGCCCTGGGTGAGGGCGTGCAGGACGTGAAGGTGGGTGACGAGGTGCTGGGCTGGTCGGACACCGGCTCGTACGCCCGGTACGCGCTGGCCACCACCGTGGCCCTCAAGCCCGCCGGACTCGACTGGCAGAACGCGGTCGCGTTGCCGGTGGCGGGCGAGACGGCCGAGCGGGTCCTGGACCTGCTGGGCGTCGCCGCCGGGGAGACCGTACTGATGCACGGTGCGGCCGGAGCGGTCGGCACCCTGGCGGTCCAGCTCGCCGCGGCCCGCGGAGCGCGTGTCATCGCCACCGCCGGCCCCGCGAACCAGGACTACCTCACGTCGCTCGGCGCCACCGCGACCGTTTACGGCGAGGGCCTGGTCGAGCGGGTCCGGGCGCTCGCCCCCGACGGCGTGGACGCGGTGTTCGACCTGGCCGGGAAGGGGGCCCTGGAGGACTCCATCGCGCTGCGCGGCGGCACCGAGCGCATCGTCACCATCGCCGACTTCCGCGCGCGCCAGCTCGGCATCACCTTCTCCAGCGGTGGCCAGGAACGCTCGGCCGCCCGCCTGGTCGCCCTGGCGCAGGACGCCGCGACCGGCAAACTCGTCACCACCGTCACCGCCTACCCGCTCGACCAGGCCGCCACGGCCCAGCAGGTCAGCGACGCCGGGCACGTCCGGGGCAAGCTCGTCCTCACCGTCGACTGATCGCGCCCGCCCCTGCTTCCGCCACGCCCTCCCGCTTTCCCGATCACCACTTGGCCGTCACAGCACCGAAGGCCCCCTCATGCTGAACTCCCTGTGGACATCGGCCACCGTCGGTGGCCGACCACGGTCCTCGCCTCGCGAACCGGGACTTGGTCGAGCGGCTACGCTCTGACGCGCCGCTGACCACCCCCGATCCGATGACCTTCTACGGCGGCGGAGCGGTCGGCTACACCGACTACCCCACCTACACCGTCCGAGGAACCGATCTATGCCCGCCCCGACACCCCGCATCCCCCACACGGCGAGCGAGGGACCGATGAGCTATGCGATCTACCAGCTCGCCCGCGCTCACCGCGCCCGCGCCGCCGCCATACTCCGCGAGATGGACCTGCATCCCGGGCAGGAACTGCTGCTGATGCACCTCCTTGACCAGGACGGCCAGACCCAGTCCGAACTGCTCGAAAGTGTCGACGTGGACCACTCCACGATCTCCAAGTCCCTACGCCGCATGCAGGACGCCGGCCTACTCGTCCGCGAACCGGCCGAACACGACCGGCGCGTCATGGTTGTCCACCTCACTGACAAGGGCCGTGCGATGCGCGAGCCCATCGCAGCCATGTGGCGGGCCCTGGAGGAGACCTCCGCGCAGAACCTGTCGGCGCAGCAGGCAGAGTCCTTCGTCCGCACGGCCTACGCCATCGCCGACGCGATCAACAGCCGCGCCCTTCCGGAAGAAGAGTCCACGTAACTTCCCCGTTGGCACCCCATCTGGCGTGCCCCACGCGCCAGATGGGGTGAGATGCGGACCTGGGGCGCACGTCATTGGGATGTGGCGGAGTCACTGCCGACTTCCGCACGTCAGGGAGAACGAGTGGTTGCGGGGCCTCAGCGTCGTTCAAAAGGCGAGCTGTCCCGGTGCAGGCAGACGTAACTCATCCGAGGGGGGCAACACCCTCGCGGCGACGGCGAGCTGTTACCCCGTCGCCAACCAGCTGTACATCAAAGATGGCCGCACAGCCCGCGTCCCCTTCAACCTCGGCAGACGCAGGCCGGCTGTGACCCGCGCAAAGATCCGCCGCCCAGGCCCGCCCCTGGAGCGACCGGGCCGACGGCGCTCACGTCCGCGGCCACCCCTGCCCCGCCCACCCCGTCCCCCACTACTGACCTGATCGAAAGTGAGACCCCCATGACCACCACCCTCCCCGTCCTCGTCGTCGGCGCGACCGGCTCCGTCGGGGGCAAGGTCGTCGACGAACTGCTCAAGCGCGGCAGGAACGTCCGTGCCCTGGTCCGGCCGACCACCGACGCGAGCAGGCTCGAGAGCCGGGGTGTCGAGATAGCCCGCGGCGACATGCTCGACGTCGACTCGCTCGTCGCCGCCATGAACGGCGCCGATGCCGTCATCACCACCGCTGCCGGCTACACCCGCGGCGGCAAGAACGCGCACGACATCGACACCGTCGGCAACGCCAACCTCGCCGAGGCCGCCCACCGCTCCGGCATCCGTCGGTTCGTCCTGACCAGCATCCTCACCAGCGACCAAACGCCCCATGTCCCGCACTTCTGGCACAAGAAGGTCGCCGAGGACAAGCTCGAACAGCTCGGCGTCCCGTTCGTCGCACTGCGCCCGGGGGCGTTTTTCGACCAGATCGCGAGCATGGCGGGTGACCCGGTCGACAAGGGCCGCCTGATCTGGATGGGCAAGACCACCGTCCCGCTGACCTGGGTCAACACCTCGGATCTCGCGGTGTGCCTGGCGGCCGCAGTCGACGCGGAGGCCGCCGACGGCGAGCGCATCGACATCGGCTGGGACCGCCCGGTCAGCATGCGCGAGGTGGCCGACCTGATGAGCAGCCGGGCCGGAAAGAAGATCAGGGTGTGGGCCATCCCTTCGACCGTCACCCGCGCCGCTGGAGCCGTCGTCGGCCCCTTCATGCCGGTGGTCAAGGACATGGCCGCGATGTTCGGCTGGTTCGACAAGGGCCGCTACGTCGCCGACACCCGCCGACAGGAGCAGCTGTTCGGCCCCGTGCCCACGGCCGAGGACGCCATCGCCCGGTTCACCGACGAACTGGGCAAGGCACGGCACCGGTGACGGGCACGTGTCCCGTCCCGCTGGCGGGCGGGGGTCCCCTCGATGTCTGGCGGATCGCCAGGACGGATTAGGCGATCCCCTTCAGTTCGAAACCTGCCGTGGTCGACACCGGGCGCGCTGCCGTGCACGTTCTGAGGTTCTCTCCCAACCCGGCACGCTGCGCAGAAGGCGACACCGGACATGGGTGTCGCCCTTCGTCGCCTCGCGCACCGTGATCCGACTCCTGTTCGTGGCGCTCGACTCCTCGCCCTCGCCCACACTGATGCCCATTACCTGTTAGAACAGGAAAATATGAGCACCTGCACGTGTGCCCCCGGCCGGATCCACCGGCCCGGGGCCCACGGGCAGGACTGACGGCCGAAGGTCAGCCGAGGGTCGGGTAGTCGGTGTAGCCGGTGTGGTCACCGCCGTAGAAGGCGGCGGGGTCCGGGGCGTTGAAGGGACCTCCGGCGCCCAGCCGCTTGGGAGGTCGGGGTGGGCCAGGAAAAGGGCACCATAGGCGATCAGGTCGGCGGTACCGTCCTCGATCAGCTGCAGCTCCTCCGGGCCCGTGGGCCGCGGGGCGGTGAAGGGGTTGAGGATGTAGGTACCCGGGAACTGCTTGCGCAGGTGGAGGGTGAGGTCACGGATCTCGGGGGCCTCCATCTGGTGCAGGTAGGCCAGGCCGAGCGGGGCGAGCGCGTCCACCAGCGCGGTGTAGGTCGCCTCCACGTCGGCCCGGTCGGACTCGTCGATGTCGTTGAAGGGGTTTCCGGGGGGATGCGGAAGCCGACCTTGCCCGCGCCGATGGCCTCGGCGACGGCCTTGGCGGTCTCGACGGCGAAGCGGGTGCGGGCCTGCGGCGAACCGCCCCAACCGTCGGTGCGCCTCCGTGGTCTCCATGAAATCCCGCCAGATCCGCAGTTCCTCGGTGGTGGGCAGCGCCTTGCGTCGCTCTTCCATCACCCCTCTTTAGTTGACACATCAATTAGACTGGGTCATTATTGATACGTCAACCACATGTGCCGCGAAGTCGCCTGCGGAGGCAGCACCTACTCACTAAGGAATCCAGCCATGTCTGATCTCGTCTTCGGTCTGGACACGTTCGGCGATGTGCCGGAGGACGACTCCGGCACCCCGGTGTCCGACGCACGGGCCATCCGGCAGGTCGTGGACGAGGCCGTTCTCGCGGAGGAGACCGGCGTCGACGTCCTCGCCCTCGGCGAGCACCACCGCCCCGAGTTCGCGATCTCGACTCCGGAGACCGTCCTCGCCGGCATCGCCACCCGCACCGAGCGGATCCGCCTCTCCTCCGGCGTGACGGTGCTGAGCTCCGACGATCCGGTCCGGGTCTTCCAGCGCTTCTCGACCGTGGACGCGCTCTCGAACGGCCGGGCGGAAGTCATTCTCGGACGCGGTTCCTTCACCGAGTCGTTCCCCCTCTTCGGGTACGACCTGAGCGACTACGACGTGCTGTTCGAGGAGAAGATCGAGCTCTTCGCCAAGCTGCTGCAGGAGAAGCCCGTCACCTGGAGCGGCACGAAACGACCCGCGCTCGACCACGCCGACGTCTTCCCCAAGACCGAGTCCGGGCACCTGACCACGTGGGTCGGCGTCGGCGGCTCGCCCCAGTCGGTCATCCGCACCGCGCACTACGGCTTCCCGCTCATGATCGCCATCATCGGCGGCAGCCCGCAGCGCTTCGCGCCCTGCATCGACCTCTACCAGCGCGCCACCGACAAGTTCGGCACGACCGCCCACCCGGTCGGCATGCACTCGCCGGGCTTCATCGCCGACACCGACGAGGAGGCCCGGGAACTGCACTGGCCGCACTACAAGGTCATCCGCGACCGCATCGGCGCGCTGCGCGGCTGGCCGCCGGTCCGCAAGGAGGAGTACGCAAGCGAGATCGAGCACGGCTCCCTGTACATCGGCTCGCCCGAGACGGTGGCCCGCAAGATGGCCCGCGCCATCAAGGCGCTCGGCGTCGGCCGGTTCGACCTCATCTACACCACCGGAGCACAGCCGATCAGCGCCCGGCTGCGTGCCGTCGAGCTGTACGGCACACAGGTCCTCCCGATGGTCCGCGACCTCCTCGCAGACTGACACACCGAACGGAGCAGACATGCCCACCACCGACATAGGAACCGTCGGCATCCTGGGCGCGGGCAAGGTCGGCACCGTGCTCGCACGGCTGGCCCGTGCGGCCGGCTACCGCGTGCTCATCGCCGGCTCGGGCGACCCCGACAAGATCGCCCTCACCGTCGAAGTCCTCACCCCCGGCGCGGCCCCGGTCACCGCCGTTCAAGCCGCGGCGCAGGCGGACGTCGTCGTCCTGGCCCTGCCCCTCGGCAAGTACCGGAGCATTCCGGCCCAGGCGCTGGCGGGCAAGCTGGTCATCGACGCGATGAACTACTGGTGGGAGGTCGACGGCGTCCGCGCGGACCTCACCGACCCTCGCACCTCGTCGAGCGAGATCGTGCAGGAGTTCCTGCCCGAGGCTCGCGTGGTAAAAGCCTTCAACCACATGGGCTACCACGACCTGGAGGACGGGGCCCGGCCCGCCGGAATGCTTGGCCGCAAGGCCATCGCCCTCGCCGGTGACGGACCCGAGGACCTCATCACCGTCTCGCGTCTCGTCGACGACCTCGGCTTCGACCCCGTCGTCGCAGGACCACTCTCCTCAGGAGTACGGCTGGAGCCGGGCGCCGAGCCGTTCGGCGCCAACGTCGATGCCGAAGAACTGCGCGCGATGCTCCGTCGCTTCCCGGAGTCGGAGCGCGGACGGGCCGTCGCCGCCGCGCGGGCCGCCCTTTCGGAACCGGTGCCCGAGCCGTCGTAGTCATCGGAACGCCGCGTCCGCACCGCAGCCATTTCGAGCTCTGCTTGATATGTCATCTACTTCCCTCCTAAGTTAGATGACACATCACATAGAACTGGGTGGGACCGCCCCCGGGACCACCCCACCCGATCACAAGAGGTACCTGTGAACGTCGCTCTGTGGGCTGTCGCGGCCCTGCTCTCTCTGGTGTTCTTGGGGGCCGGCGCTGCCAAGCTCGCCCAGCCCAAGGAGAAGCTCATCGCGTCCCCCTCCATGGGCTGGGCCGAGGACTTCTCCCCGGCGATGATCAAGACGATCGGCGTCCTGGAGGTTCTCGCCGCGCTCGGGCTGATTCTGCCCGCGGCGGTGGACATCGCTCCCGACCTCGTTCCGCTGGCCGCCTCCGGCCTCGCACTGACCATGTTCGGCGCCGCCATCACACACAGTCGGCGCGGGGAGCTGCAGTCGGTCGTCGTGAACGTGGTTCTGCTGGCCCTGACCGTCTTCGTGGCCTGGGGCCGCTTCGGCCCGCACGCCTTCTGACACCAACAGACCAAGAACAAGGGAAGCGCACATGCCCGCGATCACCGTGGACAACGTCCTGGTCCTGCCGCGTCTGCCGCACTAAACCCGGCCGGCACCGCCTTCCGGCCCGTCCACCGCCTGACGGCCGCCCAGCAGGCCTTCGAGGGCGAGGGCTTCCCGGTCCGCCGCGCCTTCGCCGGAGTGCCGCCGACCGAGCTCGACCCCTTCGTGCACATGGACCACATCGGCGAGGTCGAGCAGGCCCCGGGCGAGCCCATGGGCACCCCCTGGCACCCGCACCGCGGCTTCGAGACCGTCACCTACCTCATCGACGGCGCCGTGGAGCACCACGACTCCAACGGCGGCGGCGGCCTCATCACCGACGGCGACACCCAGTGGATGACCGCGGGCTCCGGAATACTGCACATCGAGCAGCCTCCGGAGTGGCTGGTCCGAAGCGGTGGAGTGGCCCACGGTGTACAGCTGTGGGTCAACCTTCCCCGCGCCAAGAAGATGAGACCCCCGCGCTACCAGGACATCCGCGGCAAGCACACCGGGCTGATCACCACCCCGGACGGCGGTGCGCTGATCCGCGTGATCGCCGGAGACATCGCCGGTCACACCGGCCCCGGAGTGACCCACACCCCGATCACCGTCGCCCACCTCACCATCGAGCCCGGCGCCCAGGTCGACCTGCCGTGGGACCCCTCCTGCAACGCGCTGGTCTACGCCCTGGCAGGCCACGGCACGGTCGGCACCGAATCCCGCCCCATCCAGGAGGGCCGACTCGCCGTCCTCGGCTCGGGTGACGCGCTGCGCCTGACGGCCGACCGCGATCAGGAGTCCCGCTCTCCCAAGCTGGAGCTCTTCGTGCTGGGCGGCCGCCCGATCCGCGAACCCGTCTTCCAGTACGGCCCGTTCGTGATGAACACCCGCGAAGAGGTGCAGCAGGCCTTCGAGGACTACCAGGCGGGCCGCCTCGGCGTCATCCCCGCTCAGCGACTCCCCCACACGTCCTGAACGTCGAGGCCCCGCGCCTGCCCACGACGTCGGCATTTGAGTGGGCGCATACCGGCAGCGGATCCTGCGGCTCGTCGGCCGTGTCGCCGAGCGCGCCGAACCGACCCGCGCTTCGACATCCCGACCGCCCTCGCGCGCTTCGGTGACCGCTTCTATCTGCCCAACACCCGCTTCACCGTCCCGTCGCCAGTGAACGCCGAATACACCGCGGTCTCGGCGGCCGCTCAAGGGACACATTCCCCTCACCTCTCATGCAGCGGTCAGGCCCTAGATGATCATTGACACATCACCCGGAGCCCCAGTAATAGTTGACGCGTCACGAACGAGGCCACCGGGCCTCAAGGCAGGCCGACGCAACGGGGCGGCACCAACGCCGCCCCGTACTCGGGTCCTGCGGAGACATGGGCCGTCGACCGCCTCGAGGCACCCGTGTCCCCAGGGCACCGAGCCATACCTGTCCAGTCCGTCGATCCAGAAGGGCGCCGTCATGGCAACCACGCCCGCCGTGCCTCTCCTTGTCCCTCCGAAGCTGACCGCGACGGATCTGGACGGCACGCTGCTGCGCAGCGACGGAACGCTGTCGGGCCGCACCCGGGCCGCCTTGGCGGCGGCCGAGCAGGCCGGGATCCGCGTGGTGCTGGTCAGGGGCCGCCCGCCGCGCTGCGTGCCGGAGTTGCTGGCCACCATCGCTCCGCATGTCGTCATCGCCGCCAACGGAGCCGCCGTCCACGCCCCTGACGGAACCCTGGCGCACATGTCCCCGATCCGGCCCCTGGCGGCCACCCGGCTCATCACCCGCGTGCGCAGGGCGCTGCCCGGTACCGCTTTCGCCGTCGAGTACGACGGGGACTTCGGCCACGAACGGGCCTACCCGATCTCATCGTTCGGGGAGGATGCCGCCGAACCGGTCGGCACCGCCGGGTAACTCCTCACCCGTGTCCCGGGCAGGCCGGTGCTGAAGACCCTCGCCTACCACCCGACTCTGCCCCTCGACGACTTCCATGAGCGGGCTCGGCGTACTGCGGGCGGCAACGCCGAGACCACCTACTCCACCGGACTGTCGCTGGTGGAGTTCAGCGCACCCCGCGTCACCAAGGCCACCACTTTGCTTGCGTGGAGCGGCCGACTCGGCGTAGGCAGCGAGGAGATCGCCGCCTTCGGCGACATGCCCAACGACCTGCCCATGCTTACCGCAGTGGGGCACTCGTACGCCGTGGCCATCGCCCACCCGGACGTCCTGCGGGCCGCACGCCATCGCGCCCCCGCCAACGACGAGGACGGCGTCGCCCAGGTGGTGGAAGGGTTCGTCGACACGCTCGTAGGCCGACCGGACCGGCACATCCCCGTGTCGACCGTCCGGGCGTTCCGCCGGGCGTGACGACGGCCGAGGCGACGGCCGGGACGATCGCCACCGCCACCGCCACCGCCTTGCAGAACGTCGGCCAGGCGTGCAGATATCGGACTCCGAGTCCTCGCCTGCGTCGGGTCGCACCGCACAGACCAGGCAGAAAAAGTAGACGTCTCAACTACAAGGTGCTTGACTTCGTCAGCACGTCAACGCCACGGGTTGTGCGGAGGCACATGATGCAGGCACAGCAGCAGATCTCACGCCGAACCGTCGCCCGGATCGAGGACAGGGTTCATCTCGGCCCGGACGCCCAGGTCGAGGACAAGAGCCTGATGTTCTCCCCGCGGGCCCCGGCGCTGACCGATCCCTTCCTCGTCTTGGTCGACGACCTGTTCTCTGAGCCCGGCTTCGAGTGGCACCCGCACCGGGGTCTCGAGACGGTGACGCTGGTACTGGACGGGGTGTTGGAACATGGCGACAGTATCGGGAACAGCGGCACACTGGCCGCTGGAGACATCCAGTGGATGACCGCCGGTCGCGGGATCATCCACCGCGAGCTCGCCTTCCGCAATGAACGCGCACACATACTGCAGTTGTGGGTCAACCTGCCGGCCGACAAGAAGATGGTCGACAGCCGCTACCAGGACCTGCTTGCCGCCGGCCGGCCGGCCATCGACCATGACGGCGCCCACATCGACCTCATCTCTGGCGCCACTGGCGGCCTCACCGGCCCGGCACTCACCCATTGGCCGATCTCCGGCTCGATGATCACCATGGAACCCGGCCGGAGCCTCGACCACGTCCTGCCCGGCCAGGACCGAGCGTTCTTCACCGTGCTCTCCGGCGCCGTGAGCATCGCCGGCCGCACCGTGACCGCGCGGCAGACGGCCTGGTCCGACCCTCTGCCGGAGGCGGACCTGTCCGTCATCGGTCTGCGGGCCGGTGACGGCGACACCCCCACCGAGGTCCTGACCTTCAGTGGGCCACCCATCCGACAGCCCGTCGCGATGGGCGGGCCCATGGTCATGAACACCCCGGCCGAGATCGAGCAGGCGTTCCGTGACTTCCACTCCGGCAGGTTCGGCGCCGTCCCGCGGCAGGCCCGACTGCGGTACCGATGACGTCAGGAAGCCGTCTCGGCACAGCCTTCAACGCGTGGGCACCTTGCCGGGCGCGTCGGCCGGCACGCGGGCGAAGGACGTGTCGAGCACGCCGCGGATGCCGATGCCCGGGCAGAGCGTCGCGTCCTTGGCGGCGGCGTGGAAGACCAGCGGGCCGAGCCACCTGGGGGAGGCGATGACGTCCATGCCCTGCCACATCAGGGACACTGTTGGCGAATCCGTGTCCGGCCGTCATAAGCCCTTCGCACCCTGGGCGGAAGAAGCCGCCTAAGGTGCGGAGTTGCTCAGCCTGACCTCAGAAGGGCGAGTGTGGCGGTCCGTAGCCATGTTGCCGCTTCTTCCACTGACATGCGGTCCGCCCTGACTTCGTCGCCTGCTGCGTGGCCGAGAGCAGTGACCGCGGCCACCAGCCAGGTGGCTGGCGGTGCGGGGTCGAACTCGCCTGACGCCTGGCCCTTCTCAATCAGCCGGGTGAGTCGGGCTGCGACGGGCTCATGCCGGGCCAAGTCGGCGTCGGCGCCGGCGCGGGTGCTTCCGAGCTGGAGGAGCACCGGGTTGCGTTCGAACAGCCGCCAGCCGATGTCCTGCAGTCGTAGTAGCGCGTCCTGGGCGGAACCACTCTTCTCTTCCGCCTCGTCCATCGCGGCCATGGCCTGGTCCGTGATCCGGTCGGCGACAGCGTCAAGCAGCGCGTCACGGGTGCCGAAGTGGGCGTATACGGTCTGGCGGGTGACGTCGGCCGCGGCGGCGATGGCGGCCATGCCGGCGTCGGGCCGCTCGGCCAGCAGTCGGACCGCGGCGTCCAGCACTGCGGCCCTGCTGCGCTCGGCGTCGGCGCGGCGGGGCCGAACTCGCGGGGAGTCGCCCGGGGTCTCGAAAGCAGTCAACTCTTACACCCTTGTCAGAGATAGATGCCTCACTATATCTTACGGGCATGTAAGAGATCGTTGCGGGGGTGGCCCCGCACGTACGGCAGGAGCATGGTGAATCCTCTCCCCGCGAAGCCTCCCGAGCAGTTCATCGCCGACTTCTTCACGACCTTTACCGACGCCGTGGTCCATGCCTCGGAGGACGCCTCTGACCTGATGTCCAGGTATTACACCCGTGACGTCGTGCAAGTCGCCGACGGCGTACCACTCGACTGGGAACGCCTCGTCGCTCACCTCCGCCCGGTGCGCAAGAACCTGCGCGAGTTTCGGTTCGAGGTGCACGAGGCGTTTGCGGACGGAGATCGGATCGCGACCCGCTTCACGATTCACGCCCGGATGCGCAAGGGCGGACCGGTTTCCACACGGGTCCACATGTTCGCGGAGTTCACCCCCGACGGCCTGTTGCGACGAGCTGAGCAGCTCACGCGAGCCGTCGCCCCGGGCGAACCGAACGGCGGGGAGTGATCCGCATGCGCGTCCGGCTTGTCCAGGGCCTCTCCCTGCTGTCCACAGGTGCCCTTGCCGGCGCCTTCGGCTACGGAGCGGCCAACCTCGTCCCCACCTTCAACGCCGTACCGCTCGACATGAGGCTGGCCTTCCACACCCAGTTGATGCAGATGAACGGCATCACCATGCAAGGCGCCATGGGCATGTCGGCGCTCAGCGCCCTCGCGCTGGCCGTCATGACGCGTGGTGCCTCACGGCGGCTTGCCGGAGGGGCTGGGCTCCTTGCCCTGGCGTCCTTCCTGATCACCCGTCTCGGCAACGTCCCCATCAACGGCCGCATCAAGCAGTGGGCGGCCACCTCGGCACCCGCCGATCACGCCGAAATCCTGGCTCGCTGGGAGGCGTTCAACTACGCACGCACAGGCGCCGCATTCGCAGCCTTCGCGCTGCTGATCGTTCTCTCCCTGCGCGGTGTTGATGCCGGCCAGCCGACAGGTGGCCGCCGCGCGTAGCGGGACTTTCAGATCCCTCACGGAAATGTGTGCCAGAACACCAAAGAAACAGGCATAACCAGAAGGGCCCAGTCCGTGGGCCGTAGGGCTGCCAGGTGAGATGTTCGCGTGCGGGCTCGTGGGGTTTCGGTCCACCACGCATTGAGGCGGTGGAAGTTCATCGCGGTGGCCGTGAGCTGGTGCTGCAGCCGGGCTTTGGCCAGACCGTGATACCGGCATCGCCGTAGGCCGAAGCATCGGACGCCTTGGGAGATGGTGCCTTCGACACCGGCCCGGTGTGCGTACTGCTCCTTCCACTCCTGGGTCTCTTCCTGGGCCCGTGCCTGCTGGATCACCTCATACTCCGCTTGCGGGCGGAGGGTGATCCGACGGCCCATGTCCCACTTGCTGTTGGAGCGGGTGCACTGCTCTCGGGTCTTGCAGGGACGGCAGGCAGCCGTCGGGAAGCGTGCGCGGACCACGGCTGTTCAACGCGGCACGAAGGGTTTCACCGAGCCGCACCAGTCCGTTGATCTGCCGGGCGGCAGACAGCACGATCGTGGAGTCCGTGCGCGCACGGTCACCGGCCTTGAGTAAGCCTTGCTCCGCGGCAGCCTCAAGGACCCGGTCCAGGAGTTCGATCCCAGCATCTCCGGCGATCAGCCGGTCCCTGAACTCGGTGAGCACCGAGTGGTCGAACCCCGGTCGGCCAGCTCCAGCCCTAGCAAGTACTTCCAATCCAAACGTCCGCGCACTGCGTCCGCGGCCTGCCGGTCTGAGAGGCCCTCGGCGAACTGCATGACTGAGACGAGTGCCAGCCTGCCTGGCGACCACGCCGACTTCCCCCTGCTCGGATACAGCCCTGCGAAGTCCGCGTCCGGGAACAGCTCGCCCAACTCGTCACGGATTCGCATGGCCAGGCTGCCCTTCGGAAACGAAGCCCGTGCCACCCGAGCCGTCTCCTCCGGAACCCCATCGATCTTCCTGGCGTGCAACGACACCGACACCCTCCCCAAACACAACGTCGGCCTTCACGACCACAACGGGTCATGAGGACCGACGTCACGTTCAGCCCAGGATTCGCCAACAGTGTCCATCAGGTGGGAGGGGTCCATCTCGGCACCGACGTTCGTCAGACTTCCCTCCTCGACCAGCCGCTTCAGGGTGACGGGGGAGAAGACGAGATATTGCGCGTTCTCGTAGGCGCGGCGCAGGATCTCACTGCGCACCCGCGGCGCCGTACGGGCCCACTCCTCCTGCCCTTGCCGTCGGCCGTCACGATCTCCAGCGCCTCGATGTGGGAGCCGGTCCGCCCGTGCCGAAGGGAACGGTTCCCGCACGCGTCGCTGCCGATCATCCCGCCGAGCGGGCAGCGGCTGTGCGAGGACGGAGCGGGGCAAGGCCAGCCCGTGCAGGGCTGTCGCCCCCTGGAGGGTGTCGAGGACGACTCCGGCCTCGCCCCGTGCGATCCCGGCCACCTCGTCGATGTCCAGGATCCGGTTCACGTATCGGGAGAAGTCCGGATCGTCCCGCCGGCGCGGGCCCCACTGGCGGGCAGTACCGAGCCGGGGCAGTAGCGCCCTGATCGCCGCTCATGCCAAGGGAGATGTCTGCGGCGGAGGTGTGCCATCCCGTAGAGAACTCTTCGCCCCAAGGTGCCGCGCTCATGAACGCCCGCCCGGCCGGCCCGAGGGCGACCGGATACAGTGCGCGGGACGCAGGCAGCCTGGTTTGTGAGGGGAAGCGTGACCGACACCAGCGACATCCGACCCGCCGACAGTGCAGCGCAAGCGCCACGGCAGAGCCGGCTGCACCGCCTGATGCGCTACATCCCACTGATCGCCCCTGTCCTGCTGTGGGCCGTGCCGTACGGGGTTCTCCTGCACACCGGCCAACACTGGCCGTTGCCCGTCACGCTCGCCGGCACCGCCCTGTTCACCCTCGGCCTCGTCGGCATGCCGCTCGCGATGATGCGCGGCCACGGCCGGCGCCAGCAGGACCGGGCGGCGATCGTCGGTGACACGCTGCTGGGCATGAGCTGGGTCCTGTTCACCTGGTCCGTTCTGCTCGGCGTCCTGCTACGGCTCGCCCTGACCGTGGCCGGCGTCGGCGAGGGCCAGGACCGGGCCCGAATCGTCACTTGGGCCGTCCTCGGCGTAACCGCCGTACTGCTCGCCTGGGGGTACGCCGAGGCCCGGCGCGTGCCACGCGTACGCCGACTCGACGTGCAACTCCCGCGGCTGGGTGCCGGGTTGGACGGCATCCGCGTCGTCCTCGTCACCGACACCCACTACGGCCCGCTCGACCGCGCCCGCTGGTCGGCACAGGTGTGCGAAACGGTGAACACCCTGGAGGCCGACCTGGTCTGCCACACCGGGGACATCGCGGACGGCACGGCCGAACGCCGCCGCGCCCAGGCCGCCCCGCTCGCTACCGTGCAGGCGACTCGCGCCCGGGTCTACGTCACCGGCAACCACGAGTACTACAGCGAGGCCCAGGGCTGGGTCGACCTGATGGACGAGCTGGGCTGGGAGCCGCTGCGCAACCGTCATCTGCTGCTCGAACGCGGAGGCGACACCCTCGTGGTCGCCGGCGTGGACGACGTCACCGCCGAGTCCTCCGGCCTGGCCGGCCATCGCGCCCACCTCGCCGGAGCCCTGAACGGCGCCGACCCCGACCTACCCGTCCTGCTCCTGGCACACCAGCCCAAGTTCATCGACCGGGCGGCAGCCGACGGCATCGACCTCCAACTCTCCGGCCACACCCACGGCGGCCAGATCTGGCCCTTCCACCACCTGGTCCGCATCGACCAGCCCGCCCTCGCCGGCCTCAGCCACCACGGCCCCCGCACCCTGCTCTACACCAGCCGCGGCACCGGCTTCTGGGGCCCGCCATTCCGCATCTTCGCCCCCAGCGAGATCACCCTGCTCGTGCTCCGCTCCCCGCACCTGCCCACCTCGTCCGGGGCGGGACTCAGCGCTCCCGCCCCGGACCGTAGTACCTGAGGAACACCTCCAACCCGCTGACGACGAGGCGGCCGGTGAGGGGAACGGGGCCGCGGGGATGAGGGTGAAGCGGCCCGCGATCTGCTGCCCGGGGGGTGTCGGACAGCAGGGTGGAGTGCTCGATGTCGATGCCGACGTAGATGAACGTCGCCGGGATCCGCTCGGCGACGTACTTCAGGGTGTCGGCGACTTCCGCTCCGGTGCGGCTGGTGAGCAAGATGTTGCGGAGTTCGCCGACCAGGACCCGACCCGTGCGGGTGTCTGCACGAGGCTGATTGGACTGGAGCGCGTACGCTCAGGCCTTCGAGACGGCAAGGACCCGGCTGCCAGGGCAGCATCGGGGTGCTCCTGGTGAAAGGTCCTGGTCATGCCGCAGGTGTCCAAGGTCGAGCTGTACGCGGCGATCCGGCGTGACCACCGTGCCGGCATTCAGATGCGCGAGCTTGAGCGCAAGTACAACATCTCGTGGAGGACGGTCAAGAAGGCCGTGGACTCCGCTATTTACTGCGGCAGTTGTGAATACGTCTCCGCGATCACACAACTGCCCGAATGCGGTTCTGCTGTGAGGGCTTGAGGGGAGGAGACCGTCAGTGCGCGACGCTGACCAGTCCTGGCGCCGGCATGTTTGTCTGGGTCATGCCCCCCGGTCCTCCGTCACTGGCAGGCACTCGGCGAGCAGGTCGACGACGTCGCGCCAGGCTCGCTGCGCGTGCTGTGGGTGGTAGCCGACGCCGGGGACCACGGGGTGGTCGACCGGCGGGTGGTGGAAGGCGTGCAAGGCGCCGCCATAGACCGCGAGGCGCCAGTCGACGCCCGCGGCCTGCATCTCAGCGGTGAACGCGTTTCGTTGCGCGGGCGGCATGATCGGGTCTTCCGATCCGACCCCGGCCCACACCGGGCAGCGGATGCGCGCTGCCTCGCCCGGTCGGCCCGTGGTAGTTGCGTTGACTGTCCCGATCGCGCGCAGGTTGACGCCGGCTCGCCCGAGTTCCAGCGCGATGGCGCCCCCGGTGCCGTAGCCGATGGCGGCGATCCTGTCGGGGTCGGTCCGAGGCTCGGTGCGCAACTCGTCGAGTGCCGCGTGGCCGATGCGCCGCATCCGGTCGGGATCAGCGAGCAGTGGCATGCAACGGGCCAGCATCTCCTCGGGGTCACCCAAATAGCGCCCGCCGTGAAGGTCGAAGGCCAGCGCTACATATCCCAGCTCGGCGAGAGCATCGGCCCGGCGGCGCTCGACGTCGCTGAGCCCCATGCCCTCTGGTCCGAGCAGCACTGCGGGCCGGCGGTCGACACCGGCCGGGAGCGCGAGGTGCCCGATCATCGTCAAACCGTCGGCCGGGTACTCGACCGTACGCGTCGTGATCGTCGTCATGAGACTGGACCGTAGTGATCGTCGAGCCCGGTCCGGCCGGTGTTCTGCCGCTGGCAGAACAGCTTCTTGTGGACTGGTGGGTTACCGTCGAATTTGGGGGCGGTGGAGTGACGGAACGGCTGAATGATCATGAGGTGATGGCATCGCTCACGAGCGGTCCGGGTGTTCCTGAGCCGGTGGTATGACATCGAGCTGCCGCTCGGTACGCTCCAACCACCTTCGGTACCAGTCCGCGAAGTCATGCCCGGACGGCTCGATCCCTCGGTCCGCCGGCCTCAGATCCTCCCAGATGGCACCCCGGTGTGGGCCCGTCATCACCAGCAGCGATGCATAGCCGCATCCCTGCTCGCTGAGGAACACGGCGCCTGCCTCCTGAGCGTCACTCAGCTCCTCGTAGCGCGCGTCCCAGGCCGCGTACGCGCGGCGGAACGCGTCGTCGGCCGCAAAGGCGTCCTCCTTGGGCTCCCGCGTCCCGAGCGAGTCGAGCTCGCTCTGAAGTGCCTCGGCCACGAAGGGCCGTCCGGCGAACTCGGCGGTTGTCGGTTGCGCGGGGAAGGAAAGCCCGATGCCGCGCCATTGCCACCCACCGTCACCCACGACCGGCGTCATCAGACCGTAGTCGGGGCCAGCACCTCCGCCTCCCACGCAGAGCAGAAAACTTCGATATCGCACCGGCAGGCCGGCACCCAAGTCCGCCTCCAGCGCTCGCAGCTCTTCCTCCTCCATGACCGGACCGAGCCGAAAGCCATGGCCTCGCGCCCCGAAAATCTTGCCTGCTCCGGGGTGTTCGGCCAGCCGGAGCACCCGCTTCCTCACTCCCGCCCATATGTCCTCAGTCATGGACATACGCTAGTGGGACACGAAGCACACCGGCCCTGGATTTCACGGTGCTCCACTCGGGCCGAGGCCCCCACGCCCACTGGCATCACCGTTTGTGAGACCCCGCAGAAGGTGGACCAGCACCTTTCTTCGGGCTCTGGTCCACTCCTGCGGGCGCATGACTCTCGGTCACGCCAACAGGACTCTTGCGAAGGAGTTCGAATCCCGCGCGGCCGAACATCTGGCGCTTGAGCATCTTGATCCGGTTGACATGACCTTCCACGACGCCGGAGTTCCAGGGCAGTGTGAGGCCGGCGATGACGGCGTCGAGGTCGCGTCCGAGATGCTGGGCGAAGTGCCGGAGGCTGGGTAGGTCGGTAGTGGAGGTGGCCGCTTCGATCCAGGTCGGCAACTGGTCGCCCTGGAGGTGAGCGACCATGTGGCCGAAGGAACGCACGTGCTCGGAGAGTGCCGTCAGTTCGGGGCAGTTGGCCAGGACGGCTTTGAGCTGGAGTCGGTCGCCTTCGGGTAGGGCGTCGGGGTGGGTCAGGAGCCAGCGCGTGACGGCGCGGGCCGACGGCGGGCGGGGGCCGACCGGTTGTGGTTTGCCGCGAAGCGTCCTGCTGACGTAGTCGCGGACGCTGGCGTAGCCGTGGGGATAGCCCTGTTCCTTGATCTCCTCCCATAGTTTCCAGGCATTGGTGCAGCCTTCCTGCCAGCGCTGATCGAGGTAGGGCTTGTAGGCGTCGAGCCTGGTCGCACGGTTTTGCCACTGCCCGGTGAACATCTCCTCCGGGGTGGTGGCGCGGGAAAAGCGCAGGATCGTGTTGAGGGTCATCCCGAGCTGCCGGGCGACGGACCGCTTGCTGTGACCAGCCGTGAGGAGAGCGTGGATGGTGGCGTGCTTGGCGCGGGTGCGTTCGGCGAACCGGTGCCCTGTCGGCCAGGGCGATGACGGGGCCAGCTCCGGCTCCTCCCGGGGTCCCTCCGGATGTTCCGGCGTGGGGCGTAAGCAGCTGCGGTGCCGGTAGACACACTTCTCGGCGGCTTCGCCCAAGTTGTGCCAGAGATGCCATCGGTCGGCGACCTGGAGGGCCTGCGGGGCACCGCGGGTGGCACCCTCGGCGAAGAAGGGGGCTCGGTCACGGCAGACGATCTCGATGCCGGGCCGCTTGGCGAGCCAGGCCGCGAACGTGTCCGCCTCCCGGTCGGGAAGGAGGTCGACCGGGCGACGTGTTTCGACGTCGACGAGCACGGTTCCGTAGATACGGCCCTTGCGTTGGGCGTACTCGTCCACGCCGACCACGCGGGGTGCTGTGGTGGCGGGGTCCGGAAGCGAGGCGATCAGCCTCGGCAGGGTGTTCCGGCTGACCGGAACCTTGAAGGCGTCCGTCATCCGGGCGCCGGCCCGGCCCGCGAGCGCAAGACCGACCGACACCAGCGTCGTCCGCAGCCGCTCGGTCCGTCGCCCGAACCTGCGGGTGAAGCCGGGCACTTGCTCGGCGAAGGTCTTGCGCTCGCAGGATTCTTCCTCGCAGACGAACCTCCGCACTCGCAACGACACTACGACGAACTTGCCCGCCGTCGGCAGATCACGAGGAAATCGCAGGTAGGAGCCGTGTATTCGCCCCGACCAGCATCCACACCCCGGGCAGGCCGCCCGCCCTGCGGTCGTACGGGCCTCGACCCGGACGACCGTGTCGGTCACCTCGACCGATTCGACCAGCGCGCCCTCGACCGAGGAGAACAGCAACTCGTCCAACTTCGGCAGCACTTCGTTCACAGCGGAGGACTGTCGACCACACCACCATCCAGCCGGGGCGATTTTCGGGCGAACTCACTCGCCATCACACGAAGATCAACAGTCACCCTGCGTACCCGCCCACAGGGGGTGGACCAGAGCCGCAATAAACCAACGAAGCCATACGCCGGCTTTCCCGGCTGTTGCCGCCAACTCGTCAACATAAACCGAGCCGTTTCCAACCTCACGCTGACGTGTGGTGAAGGGCGGCCAGAGCCTGGTGAGCGCTCAGTTGGTGGCGAAAGTCGGTTCCTCCACGGCGACCCGCTTGCGGCTCTGCGCGGTCGCGAGCGTCAGGAGGAAGGCCAGCAGAGTGGCACCGGCTGCCGGGATCCCCAGCCACACCGGGGAGATCCAGTTCTGGAAGAGTCCACCGAGGGCTCCGCCCAGGGCGACGCCGAGGTAGATCGCCGAGGAGTTCAGCCCGAGGAGCACGGGCGTGGCGGCCGGCGCGTGGGTGACGAGGCGATGCTGCTGGAGGACGGACGGGGCGCCCACCAACACACCCCATACCGCGGCCCAGGCGAAGGTGGTTCCGAGGGTCTCGATGGCCGGCCGGCTGACCAGCAGGACGATGATGAAGACGGCAAGGGCGCCGAGCAGGAGCCGTTCCGCCGGGTAGTGATCGGACAGGCGCCCGGCCAGGAGATTGCCGCCCAGCACGCCGAGCCCGTACACGAACAGCACCCAGGTGAGCGTGGTCTCACTGCCCTTGGTCGTGTCCGCCAGGGCGGCTGCGATGTACGTATAGAGGAGGTACGCGCCGGTCAGGGCCAGCGTCGTGACGGTCAGGGTGCCGAGGACCCAGCGTTCCTTGAGCGGCTGGAGCCGGGCCCGGAATGTCGTGGGCGGAAGCATGATCTTCGGCAGGGCGAAGGCGACGCCCAGAGCCGCCACCAGGCCCAGCCCGGCGACCGCCCAGAGGGTCACGTGCCAGTCACTGCGGCCGATGAGGGTGCCGAGGGGAAGGCCGATCGCGCTGGAGAGTGTCAGGCCGCCCAGGACGAAGGCCAGGGCGCTACCACGGCGTTCGGGCGGGCTGACCACCGCAGCCGCGCTGGAGGCGGTGGAGGTGATGATGCCGGCGCCGGCTGCGGTGATGACGCGGGCGGTCATGACAGCGGCGTAGGAGGTGCCCAGCGCCGTGGCGACGTTACCGATCGCGAAGACCGCCAGAGCAATCATCAGCGACTTGCGGCGGCCCATGGAGCTGGTGGCCCAGCCGAAGAGGGGGGCGGCGATGGCGAGAGTCAGCGCGAAGGCGGTGACCAGCTGACCCGCGGTGGGGACGCTGACGTTGAGATCTTCGGCGATGGAGGGAAGAAGGCCGGCGATGACGAACCCGTCTGTGCCGACGGCGAAGGTCGCTAGCGCGAGCGGGGATAACCGCTTGTACACGATGCACTCTTTCCGCTGCTGAGAGGGATGAGACGGCTTCGAGAGCGGCAACGTAGCAAATAGGTGGATGGTTGTCCACGCATCAACTCGTGGACTATTGTCGGTCCATGACTTCGCAGACAGGCCGACGATGCGCGAGCTGACACAACCGGCGGCCGAAGAGATCAAGCTCGCCGAGATCTTCCATGCCCTCGCAGACCCGGTGCGTCTGCAGATCGTCGCGCAACTGGCGGACAAGGGCAGGGACAGCTGCTCCGCCGTTGGCGAGAACATCGATGTGCACAGGACGACGATGTCCCACCACTACCGGGTGCTCCGCGAGTCGGGGGTGACCTGGACCGAGGTGGAGGGCCGGACCCGTTTCGTCAGTCTGCGGCGCGACGATCTCAACGCACGGTTCCCAGGTCTGCTCGACGCGGTACTGGCTGCTTGCACTGATCGCGGCTGAGCCACTCGGCTGCCGTTGCCTCAGGCCGGCCAGTGGCGAGACGGTGTGCCCTTTCTCATCCTTCGCTCACGTCACCAGCCTCGTCCAGGCATCCTCACCCTGCACCTCAACACCTCAAGCTGAGGTTGGAAAAGGCTCCGGGTCTCGTAACGAGCGCTTTCCCACCTCATGCTGAGTAGGCGAGATGCACGGTGAGGACCGCTTGCACGAGGCCCTCGATTCGGATGGTGGAGCATCAGGGCCTCGCGTTTACCAGATCACAAGGGCCGGTCGACGGCATCCCCCTGCCCCCAGCCGATAGGCGGCAGGGCTGCCAGGTTGGAGCGGGATGATGTGTGTCCGGTAAGCGGGAGGCAGCTGATCGTGCAGCTTTGATGTGTTGCTTGCGGCCAGCAGTTGCGGTGGTGTTCTACTGCAAGGGCCCACGAGAGCTCTGCTTCCACTGGTCCCAGTGCAGGACCTGCTCGCGGGGAACTCGGCGGGCCGGCTTGAAGTCGGTGCCGATGGAGTAGGCCAGCGGGATGAACGCGGCAAGCATGATGTCGTCGTACGGAACGCCGAGCACCCCGGCCAGCTCCCGCTCCAGTGGTCCTTGGGCCGTCGTCCACACCGTTCCCAGGCCGCGTGCCCGGGCGGCCAGCATGAAACTCCACACGGCCGGCAGGATCGAGCCCCACGCCCCTGCCTGCACGGCCACCGGTGCATGGTCGGTGCGCCCTTCCACGCCGGGGATGACGAACGCGGGTACCCGGTGGATGTTCGCGGCCAGGTGGCGCAGGCCGTCGAAGACCCGCTCGGTAGAGCTGGAGTGGTAGTCCGGCGCCACACGTCGCGCTCGGTCAGGGGCTGACCTGTGGCCAGGGGGAGGGCACGCAGGAAGATATCGGCCACGGCCCGCCGCTGGGTGGGTTCGGTGACGACGATGAAGTGCCAGCGCTGCCGGTTGCGGCCGGTCGGCGCTTGCGTGGCCAGGTCGACGCACTCTTCGATCAGGGAGTGCGGGACCAGGCGGTCCAGGTCGAGACGCTTGCGCACCGCGCGGGTCGTCGACAGGAGTTGGTCCGGGGTCAGGTCAAGGGTCACGGCTGCTTCCTCTGCATCGGATATGTCGGACGGTGGGCGTCGCGGGGCGGCTGGTCAGGCGGGGGCCGGCGCCTCGCCGACCCGGGTGCGGGCGCGCAGGCCGAAGTGGGCCAGGGCGGCACCGAGGAGGGAGAAGCAGCCGGCTGTGAGGAAGGCGATCCGGTAACCGTCGATGCCGGACCCGGCCGTTGCCATGAGAGAGGCCAGTACGGCGACGCCGATTCCGGCCCCGATCTGAACGGCGGAGGTGATCAGCCCGGAGGCCAGGCCCTGTTGGTCCTCGGGAAGGGCGCCGACGGCTGCGATGTTGAGACTGGGGAAGGACAGGCCGTTGCCCACGCCGCGCACTGCAAGCGCCGGGAGCAGCACACCGACGTAGTCCGCGTCTGCGCCGGCCCGCAGGAAGAGCAGGATCCCGGCGCCTTGGACCAGCATTCCCAGGGCTGCGGTCCGGCCCAGCCCCCACCGGCCGATCAGTCTTCCGGCGAGTTTGGCGGCCACCATGATGGCCAGTCCCATGGGGGCGATGCCCAGGCCGGTCGTCAGCGCGCCGTAGCCGCGGACCTCCTGGAGGTAGAGGACCGCGGCGAACTGCCAGCCGATGGTCGCAGGCCCAGGCCAGGGCAGCGAGGTTGGCGCCGGTCACAGCGCGCGACCGGACACGCGCAACGGGACCAGCGGGAGCCGCTGCCGCCGCTCGACCAGGACAAAGCCGACCAGGAGCACAGCGGCGGCCACGCCCGCAGGCCAGCTTTTCTCGGTGAGCGCGTACACCAGCGACAGCACCCCAGCGGTGACCGCGACCGCACCGACGGCGTCGAACTCCCGGCCCGCCCCGCCGGACCGGCCGTCCCCCGGCAGCGCCATCGGGGCAACGATCAGGACCAGCAAGGCTCCTTCAGCTCCTTCTCGTCCATCACCTTCCAGTGATCTTGTCCCCGCTCGCGGTGGACTTCTCGACCGACTCGGTGATCCGCGCTCCCAGGTTGACCTAGTCCACTCCTTCGTCGGCGTTGACCAGGCCGACCGGCAGGTTCTTCAGGTGGTCGGCCGGGTCGATGTGGGCACCGACGTAGAAGACGGCGAACAGCAGCGCGAGTGCGCCCGTGATGACGCCGTTGGCGATCCACAGGTGTTTGGCGCGCAGGACGCGGGAGGGGCGGATGCCGCTCATGACACGTGCTTGTCCCGTTCGGTGGACGTGGAACGTTTCGCCGGGGGCTGCCAGCCGCCGGTGACTTCCTTGACGGGCTTGTGGGGGAAGCGGCGCCGGGCGTACTCCTGCGCGTGGGAGCCCGGCAGGACGTACAGGGTTTCCTTCTTGTCCTGGAGCGGCCTGAGCACGGTGTCCATGAACGTCTTGCGGTCGTCCAGGTACGGGCCCAGGACGTCCTCTCCGGCCGGGCAGACGGCAAGGCAGTAGCCGGACTTGTAGCCGGGGGGCGAGCTCAGGCTCTGCCACATGGAGGCGCTCTCGGAATCGGTGACCCTGGAGCGGTAGTCGGCGGCGTCCTCGCTGTCGGCCACGGTCTGCGCCCAGTCGGTGAACCCGCTCATGAACTCGCGGTAGTTGTGCGTGGTGCAGGCCAGCGCGTCGAAGGCACCGTCCTTGGCGATGGCGCCGACCGGGCAGGCCGCGACGCACAACTTGCAGTCGATACAGGGGTTGTAGTCCAGCGCCTGCCCGTACCCGCTCACCTCCGCGTCCACCAGCACGGTGACCAGCAGCACGAAGCTGCCGAACCGCGGGTGGATGACGTTGCGGTGCAGACCCATCACGCCGAGCCCGGCGGCCACCGCGACCGTCTTGTGCGCCACCACCCAGATCCGCTCCCTGGGGAAGCGGTCCATCTCCTGCGGGAAGCCGACGGACGGATTGAGCGCACGGTACCCGGCATCCTGCAGCGCCCGGGTGACGCTGCGCGCGGCATGGTTGGCCTGCTCGTCGGCCTGGTGGAACTCCTGGTTGGCCACGCTGCGAGCCGGGGAGCGGCAGTTGTCGCGGTTCATCCGGACCGCCATCGCGATCAGGGTGCGGGTGCCGGGCAGCGCCGACTGCGCGTACTCACGCTCCCCGGCCAGATCGGGATGGTCCAGGCTCACCGCGGCCGCGTCGTCCGCACCGGCGGCCAGACACAGCTGGCGCAGCCAGGTCGCGTCGATCACCGCCGGCGGGCCGACCGTGTCACCGGCCCTGCGCCGGGCGAGCACGGCCTGTACGGAGGGGTGGGCGGCCAGCTTCGCCGGCAGCCGGGGACTGGGCGGTTGTCCCTCGGCGTCGCGCGCTGCAGTCATCCGTGCTCCTGGGGGTTCGGGTCAGCGGCTCTCCCGCACAGCGAGAAACCGATCGGTTCCAGCACCGTAAACCGATCGGTTTCTGCGCGCAACCCTGTGCGGCCTTCGGGCTGTCGATCAAGTCCTCGCGGACGTCGGCGATCGTTCGCCAGGCGATCAGAGCTCGGACCCGCGAGTTGGTCCCGGCCACTGGGCGTCTGTGAGGCCGTGCACCTGCCGCTGGGGGCTGACAGCTGCTCGGGCCGCCGGAGGCCCGGCTGCGACTTGCCGAGCACATCGGTCGCCGCGACTGCTCGTCACGCGAGGCGTCAGCCCATGCCCGCGGCATCGAGCAGGGTGGTCACGATAGGCGTGATGAGCCCTGTCGGTGTTTCGGCTCTGATTCCCGCGCGGGCGCTGGCGCCATCGAAGACCAGGATCAGCTGCCGGGCCAGCAGGTCCGGGTCGCTCGCCCCGCCCTGTTCGGCTTCGGCGCGGAAGAAGGCTGTCAGGATCCCCTTGACCTGGCGGGCCACCCGGCTCGCGGGGTGGCTCTGCTCTTTGAGCTCGATCTGCGCGACGAGGTACCGGCAGCCCTGGAAGTCGGGTGCACTCGCCTCTGATTCCGCCTGTTCGAAGACGTGCAGGATCCGCTCGCGAGGTGGACGGTGGTCGTCCGCCGCGGGAAGGAGCGTCGCCATATAGGCGGAGGCGTGTTCCTCCAGGCTCGCCGCCAGCAGTTCGCCTTTGCTCTCGAACAGCTTGTACATGGAGCGCTTCGACACCCCCGCCGCCTTGCACAGCGCGTCGACGCCGATGTTGACGCCGTCTCGGTAGGTGAGCGTGGCCGCTGCCTCCAGCAGCCGCTGTCGGGAGCTTGACTTTGCTTCGGTGGTCATATTGCGAGGTTAACTCGATTCCGGCCCGGTGAAACCGATCGGTTTACGGTGCTTGTCGGGGTGACCCATGGCGCCGCCCACGGCCGAGCGGGCCTATGAGGAGGGTTCCCGCTGCTCCGGGGCGGCGGTCTTCTCGGGCTCCGTTACCACGAGGAAGCGGTAGAAGCCGGGCGGCGCCTTGACGGGGGTGGCGACCGGACGTCGGCACCGCCATCGCGGTCTCCAGGGCCGGCGTGCTCACCCTCCTTGCCGCGTTGGGCGCGCCCGGCATCGCCCGCCTGCCGGTGCCGTGACTGCCCTCGGTGGCACCCCCCACGGCCGGCGTGTCCCTCGGCCTCGCATGTTCAGCTACAGCCCACATCGTGGGTGCCCTCTACCGGCGATGATCCGTTTGGTGAAGGCGGAACGCGCGGGTAGAGGCGGGCGCCCTCTCGGAGATGCTCCTGTCTTCCTGCGCTGACTTGCGCCTTGAGAGCACCGATCAGCGCAGGCTATCCCTCACCACGGTGGATTCATGCTCAGTGGGCGATCACAGGTTCGCCCTCCGACGGTGCCAGAGGCGCATTCGGCAGCAGGAGCGCCGTGAGCACCGCACCGACCACGAAGATTCCGGCGCCCCACGCCAGGGTGGCCGTGTAGCTCTCGACCCCAGCCTGCGCCACGGTCAGCGCGCTGGGCTTGCGCGAGGACAGGTAGTCGGTCGCGGCCGATGAGGCAACGGTGGTCAGCAGCGCCGTGCTGATCGAGCCGCCCACCTGCTGGCTGGTGTTGATCAGCGCCGAGGCGACGCCCGCATCCTCGTGGTGCACGCCTGCGGTCGCACCCTGGAACGCGGTGGTCATCACCCCACCGATACCGAGACCCAGCAGGATCATGCCCGGCATGATGTGGGCGACGTAGGCACTGTCCAGCGTGAGCCGGGTCAGCAGGGCCATACCGGATGCGGAGACCAGGAAGCTGACGCTGACCACGGCCTTCGGGCCGACCTTGGGCAGCAGCAGCGAAGGCACCGTGGTCGACGAGGCGACGATGCCGCCGACCATCGGCAGGAAGGACAAACCGGCCTCGATCGGCGAGTAGCCGATGCTGGCCTCCAGGTAGTAGGTCAGGAACAGGAAGATCGAGAACATCCCCATGCCCAGGACGAACACGGCCAGGAACGAACCACCTCGGGTCCGGTCCAGCACGACTCGCAGCGGCAGCAGCGGATGCGCGACCCTGGACTCCAGCCATGCGAAGACCGCGAGCAGCACCACACCGGCGATCATGGATCCGAGGGCGACCGGGTCGGTCCAACTGGTGGACTCGACGTGCGCGAACCCGTAGACGATGCCGAACAGTGCCGCGCTCACCACGACGGTGCCGGGGATGTCGATTCTGGGTCGTTCGGTGACCACGGGCTTGGCCAGCAACAGCAACGCGCCGACCAGCGCGACGCCCGCAAAAATGACGTTCACGTACATCACCCAGCGCCACGACGCCCATTCGGTGAGCATGCCGCCGAGCAGGAGTCCGACCGCGGCACCCGCACCGGACAACGCACTGAAGATGCCGAAGGCCTTCGGCCTTTCGGACGGCTTGGTGAAGGTCACGCTGAGCAGTGAGAGCGCCGCGGGCGCGAGCAGCGCGGCGAAGAGGCCCTGGGCCACGCGTGCCGCGACGAGTATGTCGAAGCTGCCGGCCGCGCCGCCGACGACGGATGCGGCCGCGAACCCGATCAGGCCGGTCACGAAGGTCGTACGTCGGCCGAACAGGTCACCGAGGCGGCCCCCGAGCAGCAGCAGGCTGCCGAACGCCAGGGCATACCCCGTGATGACCCACTGCCGGCTGCCGTCACTGAAGCCGAGGTCATGTTGTGCTTCGGGCAGTGCGATGTTCACGACGGTCGCATCGAGCGTGACCATGAGCTGTGCCACGCCCAGCACGATGAGCACCCACCAGCGCACGGCGTGTGAGCCGCGACGGCCCGAGTCTGTCTTCCCGGAGGCGGGCGCCCCGCGGTCGATGGCAGTAGTCATTTTTCCCTTAGTTGCTGGCCATGGGCTTCACGTCGATGGGAAACCGATCTGTTTCCACGTATGAAAACAGATCGGTTTCCAAGGTGCAAGTGCGGATCGCTTCCTGCCCGGGAGCGGTTGCTCGACGCCGCGGCACGGCCGTTCTGGCGAGTCGGCGGTCCATGGCGACACCCTCGACGTGTCCCGGATGCGGGAGCAGTACGACCAGTTGGGCGACAGCATGGAGGCCGCGACGACCGGGCTGGGGTCCATCGGCCGGCTGGTCGTGAGCGCCGCGGCGCTGATGTGCGTGCCGCTCGCGGCGATCGGGATGGGCGATGCGCTGACCGTCAAGCTGTTCGGCGTCGGCACGGTGTTCGCGGTCCTGACGGACGCGTCGCCGGAGCCCAGCAGGCCGCCTTCCCCAGCAGCCTCATGACGGCTGTTCCCAGCAGGATCAGACTCGGATGGTCGACTCGGCGGGGGGCCTTCCCTCATCGCACTCGCGGAAGGCCCCGCGGCGTCACGGCTTTCGGCGTCGCCTCAGCGCAGGCGGTCCTTCACCTTGTAGTAGGCGCCGCCGAACGGCAGGAACCAGGGCGTGCCGTTGTAGAAGGGGACGGGGACCTTCGGGAAGCCGAAGCCGCGCAGCGGGTTGGCCTCCGGTCTGCCGTCGATCATGTCGGCGACCGCGCGGCCCATGTAGGTGGCCATCTGGACGCCATGACCGCAGTAACCCATGGAGTAGTACAGGCCGTCGACCTCGCCCGCGTGCGGGATGCGGTCCCAGGAGAAGCCGACCATGCCACCCCACACGTAGTCGATCCGCACCCCGGCGAGCTGCGGGAAGATCTCGGTCATCTCCCGCTTGAGGATGTCGCCGCTCTTGATGTCGGAGGCCGGGTTGGAGGGGGCGAAGCGGGCCCGGCCGCCGAAGGCGAGGCGGTTGTCGGGGGTGAGGCGGACGTAGTGGCCGACGTTCTTGTGGGCGACCAGCAGGCGGCCGTTGGGAATGAGCTCCTTGGCGCGTGCCTCCCCCAGCGGCTCGGTGACGATGATGAAGCTGCCGACGTTGATCAGCCGCTTGCGGAACCACGGCATCGACTTGTCGGTGTAGGCGTCCGTCGCCGCCATGACCTGCTTGGCACGGATGGTGCCGTTCATGGTCTCCACCAGGAAGCCGCCGCCGGGGAGGCGGGTGAGGCCGGTGGCGGCGTTGCGCTCGTGGATCTCGGCGCCGGCACGCTCGGCGGCGTCTGCCAGGCCGCCGACGAACTTGCCCACGTGCAGGCCCGCGCTGAGCGGGTCGAGCAGGGCACCGTGGTAGTAGTCCGTGCCGAGCTCGGCCCGCAGTTCGCTCTTGCTCAGGACGATCGTCTCGTGGCCGAAGTTGTCGGCCAGGTCGCGCTGCTTGTCCCGCAGGCCGTCGAAGTGCCCGGGCTTGCAGACCGCGCCGAGGCGCCCGGAGCGGTTGAAGTCGCAGTCGATGTTCTCGGTGCGCGTGAGCCCCTCGACGACGTCGACCGCCTCGCGGAAGGCGTCGTACAGCTCACGGGCCCGCTCCTGCCCGAAGCGCTTGCGCGCCTCGGCCGGGCTGATGGTGACGCCCTGGGTGCACATGCTGCCGTTGCGCCCGGAGGCGCCCGAGCCCACCTTGTCCTTCTCGACCAGGACGACCCGGGCGCCCTTACGGGCGGCGTGGTAGGCGGTGGACAGGCCGGTGAGACCGCCGCCGATCACCACCACGTCCGCCTCGTCGGGCAGGTCCTTTCCGGAACGGTCGGGGAAGGCGGGGGCTGTGTCCAGCCAGTAGGGGATCTGCTTCATGGCGTGCGTCCTCTGTGTTCTCGGTCTGTTTCCGTTGCGCCGCCGGTCAGCAGCCGAGCAGCTTCGGCAGGCCCGACAGGTCGGGCAGCTCGTCGTAGGGCTGGTAGTCGGCGCTGCCGGGGCGGCCGTAGCGGTTGATCCACACCCGGCGCTTGAGGCCGAGGTCGCGGGTGGGGATGTGGTCGTACTCCCAGCCCTGGGCGGTGTGGATGACCTGGGACGGCTCGACGCCCATCGTCTTGAAGGCGTGCTCGAAGGTCTGCCGGTCCGGCTTGTAGGCGCCGGCCTGCTGGGCGGTGATGACGTGGTCGAACTCGACGCCGATGTTCTCGACGTTCCGCGCGATCAGGTTGTCGTCGCTGTTGGAGATGATGGCGATCTCGTACTTGGTCTTCAGGGCGCGCAGGGCGTCCGGGACCTCGGGGAAGGGGCCGAAGGTGGGGACGGCCTCGACGAGGGCGTCGCCGTCGGACTCGCGGTACTCCAGGCCGTGCAGGCGCATGGCGTTGCGCAGGCTGGAGTGCAGGATCTCGTGGTAGGGGCGGTAGGCCTCAAGGACGGCCTGGAAGCGCATGACGCGGAAGTCGTCGAGGAACTCGTCGACGTCCAGGTTGTCCAGGTCCAGCCGGTCGGCGATGACCTTCAGGGTGGTGGGGCCGAGCTGGAAGTCGACCAGGGTTCCATAGGCGTCGAAAGTGACGATCTCTCGCATGGTGTTCAACCTCGATCTCGCGTAATTCCGGAGGGAGTGGGGGGCTTCAGACGACGCGTTCGCCGGGGGCGACGATCACGTCCAGTGCGGCCAGGTCGGCCGGGCTCGGGGTCCAGTCGGCCGCCGCCGCGTTGGAGGCGACCTGATCGGGGGTCATGGCGCCGCAAATGACGGAGCCGACGGCGGGCAGGGCCGCCAGTGCTCCGACCGCGACCTGGAGGAGGCTCAGGCCACGTTCGGTGCCGTACGCGGTGAGCGCCTCGACCTTGTCGAGGGACGCGTCGGTGAGCCAGCCCTGCCGCCACGACAGGCGGCTGCCGGGCGGGGGCTCCTCGCCGCGCCGGTACTTGCCGCTGAGCAGGCCGTTGGCCAGCGGGTAGTACGGCAGCAGGCCGACACCGTGGCGCAGGCAGGCCGGGATCAGGTCCTGCTCCACGGCGCGGTCGAGCAGGTGGTAGCGGGCCTGGGTGGAGACGAAGGCGTCCGTGAGCTGCTCGGCCGGGAGATTGGAGCAGCCGAGGTGACGGATCTTGCCCTCGTCGACCAGCTCCCGGAGCGCGGCGACCGTCTCCTCCAGCGGCGTGATGCCGTCCGGTTCGTGGTACTGGTACAGGTCGATCCGGTCGGTGCCGAGCCGGCTGAGCGATGCCTCGACCGCGTACCGGATGTAGGCCCGGGCCCCACGGGGACCGTACAGGTCGGCTTTCCGGCCCATCTCCATGCCGAACTTGGTGGCCAGCACCACGTCGTCGCGGCTGCCCTTGAGCGCGGCCCCGAGCAGCCGTTCGCCGTCGCCGCGGGAGCTGCCCCGCTCGCCGGACCCGCCGTACATGTCGGCGGTGTCGAACAGGGTGATCCCCGCGTCCAGAGCGGCGTGGACGACGGCCTTCGTGCCCTCCTCGTCCAGGCGGGCGCCGAAGTTGTTGCCGCCCACGCCGACGACCGAGACGGCCGGGCCGCGCTCGCCGAGCGTGCGGTACCTCATGACCGGTTCCCGAATCCGATGCAGACGTTCTTCGTCTGCAGGTAGCCGGCCAGGCCTTCGAGGCCCTTCTCCCGGCCCCAACCGCTGTGCTTGTAGCCGCCGAAGGGAAGCTCGACGCCGGTGCCGACGCCGGTGGCGTTGACGTAGACCTGTCCGGCCCGGATGCCCTCGGCCATGCGCATCGCCTGGTCGATGTCGCGGGTCCACACATACGAGGCGAGGCCGTACGGGCTGTCGTTGGCGATCTGAAGTGCCTCGGCCGCGTCGACGAACTCGATGACGGTGACGACCGGACCGAAGATCTCCTCGCGGGCGCAACGGGCCTCGTTGTCCAGCCCGGTCAGGACGGTCGGCTCGACGTAGTAGCCGTCAGCCAGCTGGGGGTCCGAGGGGGCGCCTCCGCCGGCCCGTGCCACGGCGCCCTCCTGCCGCGCCAGGTCCAGGTAGCCGAGGACCCGGTCCCGCTGCCGTGCGGCGACGAGCGGGCCGACGTCCGGGTCGGTGAGACCCGGGCCGAGGCGCAGGGACGCCGCGTGCGCGACGAGCTTGTCCAGGAACTCCTCGGCGCCCCGCTGGAGCAGCAGCCGGGTGCCGGCCGAGCAGGTCTGTCCGGCGTTGCCGAACGCGGAGGCGGCGACCGCGCCGAGCGCCAGGTCGAAGTCGGCGTCGGCGAAGACGACGACCGGCGACTTGCCTCCGAGTTCCGTGACAGAGGGCACCACGTTGGCGGCGGCGGCCTGGGCGACCTTGATGCCGGTGGGCACCGAGCCGGTGAAGGTGACCTGGTTGATGCCCGGATGGGCGGCCAGGGCCGCGCCGGTCTCGCCGTCACCGGGGACCACGTTCAGCACGCCCGGCGGAAGACCGCACTCCAGGGCGATCCTGCCGATCTCCAGCGGGGTGAGCGGCGCCTCGGGTGACGGCTTGAGCACCACCGTGCAGCCCGCGGCCAGCGCCGGGGCGGAGCCTCGCGCGGTGTTCTGCAGCGGGTAGTTGAACGGGATGATCTGGCCGGAGACGCCGATCGGCTCACGGACGGTGTAGTCGATCAGGCCGGGGCCCAGCGGGATCGTCGAGCCGCCGAGCTTGTCGGCGACGCCCGCGTAGAACTCGAAGTAGCGGGCCGCCGCCTCGACATCGGCCTTGGCCTGCCTCAGTGGCTTGCCGACGTCCTGGCTCTCCAGCCGCGCCAGTCGTTCGCCCTGGTAGCGGATGGCCTCGGCGATCCGGTAGAGGATGCGGCCACGGTCGGCGGCACGCATCCCTGCCCACTCGGGACTGGTGAAGGCCGCGCGCGCGGCGGCCACCGCCTGGTCCACGTCCGCCTGGCCGGCCAGCGCCACCTGAGCGATGGCCTTCCCGTTCGACGGGTCGAGGACGGTGAAGGAGCGGCCGTCGGCGGCGGGGACCTGCTTGCCGTCGATCAGCAGGTCGGACAGGTGCAGTTCGTCGCTCATGGCCGGATCTCCCCCAGCACCTCGCCGAAGATGACGACCTCGTCGCCCGGACGGACCGTGCGGATCCGGCGCACCCAGAGCACGATGCCGTCCTGCGGTGCGCTGACCTCTTCCAGCGTGTTTCCGTAGTGGTCGGTGATGGTGGCGATCAGGTCGCCTTCCTTGCAGGTCTCCCCCGGCTCGGCGCGGGCGACGAAGAAGCCGCCGGCGGCGGAGCGGGCGAAGGTGCCGGATACGGTCGTGTAGCTGTCCCGCAGCTCCGCCTTGCCGTCGGTCATGCCGAGGCTGCGCAGGATGTTGCGGATCGAGTTCATGTGATGCTCGACGTTGGTCTCGCGGTAGGTGGCGCCACCGCACTCGATGGTGATGGCCGGCTTGCCGGCCGCGAGAACGGGGTGGCGGACCGTGCCGCCCCACTTGCCGCCCTTCCAGACCAGCTCGTGTCCGGCGGCGAGCGCCAGGTCGGTGGCCAGGTCCTCGTAGCCGCCCTGGAGGATGACCAGCGGGGCGATCTCGCCGTAGGCGCCACCGGTGTGCAGGTCGACCACGGCGTCGACGGCCGGGACGACCTGCTCGACGAAGGTGGCGGCCAGCCGCTGCGAGTACGAACCCTCCGCGTCACCCGGGAAGATGCGGTTGAGGTTGAGATGGTCGATGCCGCTCGCGCGGGCCGCCGCCTCGAAGGCCGGGGTGTTCATGCAGGGGATGCCGACAACGGTGCCGCGCAGGGTGACCGGGTCGATGTCTGCCAGGACGCGCCGGATGGCCTCCTGGCCGTCGTACTCGTCGCCGTGCACGCCCGCGTCCACACACAGGACCGGGCCGTCCTGGGCGCCGTTGACGACGATCAGCGGAATGCCGAGCTCCACGCCGTAGCTGCTGGTGCCGACCGGAATGAGGCCCTGGGCGCGCTCGCCGGGGGCGACGGTCAGGGGACCGATGGAGTACATGTCGTTCCTTTCCAATGCGTGAATGCCGTGGATCACAGGCGGGCGGACGCCTCGGCGAGGGTGTCCGCGAGGATCGCGGCGATACGGTCGAGCACGGCGCCGTCGCTGATCAGCGCGGGCGCGATCTGGACCAGCGGTGCGGAGCGGTTGTAGACGCGGGCCAGCAGGCCGGCCTCACGCAGTCGGCGCGGGATCAGGTCGGCGACGAGTTCCTTGCGGGCGCTGTCGCTGAAGCCGCCGCCGTCGAGGTCGCCCACGAGTTCGCAGGAGTAGAAGAACCCGGTGCCGCGGACGTCGCCGACGATCGGCAGGTCCTTGAGGGCCGCCATGTGATGCGCCAGGTCGTCCTGGAGGGCGCGGACGTTCTCCAGGATCCGGTCCCGCTCCATGATCTCCAGGTTGCGCAGGGCGATGGCCGCGCTCAGCGGATGCCCGGCGAACGTGTAGCCGTGGTTGAGGACCGCGCCGGGCCGGTTGATGACCTCGGTGACCTTGGTGCCGACCAGGGTCGCGCCCAGGGGGGCGTATCCCGCGGTGATGCCCTTGGCGACGGTGACCATGTCCGGGCGGGCGCCGTAACGATCCCCGCCGAACCACTCCCCCAGCCGTCCGAAGGCGGTGATCACCTCGTCGGCGACCAGCAGGAAGCCGTACCGGTCGGCCAGCGCCCGCAGCCCCTGCCAGTACCCCAGGGGCGGGGTGATGCAGCCGCCCCGGTTCTGCACCGGCTCGGCGATGAGCATGGCGATCGTCTCCGGGCCCTCGGCCAGGATCGCGGCCTCCAGCTCGGAGAGCAGCCACGCCGTGTACACCTCGTCGTCCGCGAACTCCGGCGCGAGGCCGAGGCGGTTGGTGTTCGACACGAACCGGGTCTCGATCGCCGGCGGGCCGTACGGCTCCGTCAGCCCGGGGTCGTCGGTGAGCGACAGGGCGCCGATGGTCAGGCCGTGGTAGGCGCCGCGCCGGGCGATCGCCTTGGTGCGGCCCGGCTCGCCGCGCAGCGCGTGGTAGCGCCGGGCCATCTTCCAGGCGGCCTCGACGGCTTCGGCGCCACCGCTGGAGAAGAAGGTGTGCTCGATGTCGACGGGGGCGATCCGGGACAGCCGCTCGGCGAGTTCGATGGCGACGGGGTGCGCGGAGCCGGTCCACAGCGGGCTGTAGCACAGCTCGCGCAGTTGCCGTTCGGCGGCCTCGGCGAACTCGGGGCCGTAGGAGTAGCCGAGCTGGCAGCAGTACAGCCCTGACAGGCCGTCGATGTAGCGCCTGCCGTCCGCGTCGTCGACGTACGGGCCCTCCCCCCGCTGGACAACGAGGAGGTCCTCGCCTTCGGGGCCGAGCGATCCGTTGGGGGTCATGTGGAGCAGCAGGTGTCTGGCCGCCGTGGCGGACAGTTCACCGGCCTGGGTGCGGGTGCGGGTGGTCATGACGCGGTCTCCCCTCCGGGGGCGAGTCCCACTCCGGGCTCGGTGGGCAGCAGGCCGTCCTGCCGGCCGGAGCCGCTGAGCCTGCGCACCACGGCGACCAGTGCGAGGGCCAGGACGGCGATCCCGATGAGGATCGCGCTGATGGCGGTCACGGACGGGTCGACGTCGTACTGGAGGACGTTGAACACCTGGACCGGCAGGGTCACGGTGTCCACGGAGGACAGGAACTGCGAGATGAAGAACTCGTCGAAGCTGGTGATGAAGGAGAAGATCGCGGCGGCGATCAGGCCGGGCATGGCCAGTGGGAAGGTGATGCGCCGCGCGACGGTGAGGCGGCTCGCGCCCATGCTGGCGGCCGCGTCCTCCAGCCGTTCGTCGATGCCCTTCAGCGTGGCCATGAGGATCATCACCGCGATCGGCGAGGCCAGCACGGTGTGGCCGAGGGCGATGGCGACCGGGCTGCCGAGCATCGCGGCCGGTTCGAAGAACAGGAACAGGCCGAGGGCGACGACGACCTGGGGGATCACCAGGGGAGCCAGGACCAGGCCGTAGACCGCCGTCCGCAGCGGCAGATCGCTGCGGACCAGGGCCGTGGCCGCCGTCATGCCCAGGATGAGGGAGAAGACGGTGGTCAGACAGGCCACGAGGACGCTGAGCGACAGCGCGGCCGGCCACTTGCTGTCGTCGGCGAACAGCACCTTGTACCAGTTGAGCGTCCAGGAGCTGGGCGGGAACGAACCGAAGGCGTCCTTGCCGAAGGAGGTGATGACGATGACGACGATCGGCAACACCAGGAACAGCAGGATCAGCGTGGACAGGACGGCCAGGGTGATGCGTCCGGCCGGGGTGGAGCGGAGCTCGGTCATGACGCCGTACCTCGATTCCGGTACCTCTCGCCCGCCGACTTCAGCACCCTGAGCAGCAGCAGTCCGGCGAAGGTGAGCAGCAGCAGGACGATGCCGAGCGCCGAGGCCCCGTTCCACTGGTCCTGCTTCATGACCTGTGTGTCGATCAGCGAGGCGACCATGGTCTGCTTCGGGCCGCCCATGAGGGCGGGGGTGATGTAGTAGCCGAGGCAGAGGATGAAGCACAGGATGCCCGCGTTGACCAGGCCGGGAGCGACCAGGGGGACGTAGACCCGGCGGAAGATGGTCAGGCGTCCCGCGCCCATGCTGGCCGCGGCGGCCATCAGCCGGCGGTCGATGCCCTTCATGACCGCGTACAGCAGGAGCACGGTGTACGGCAGCATCACGGAGGTGGTGCCGATGACGACTCCCAGCTCGTTGTAGAGCAGTTGGAAGGGAGCACCGGGGACGTGAAGGTCCGTCAGGGCGTTGTTCACGACGCCGTGTTCACCGAGCAGAATGATCCAGCCGTAGGTGCGCACGAGCGCGCTGATGAAGTGCGGGACGACCACGACCACCATCACCAGGCCCGCCCACAGGGGTTTGAGCCGGGAGACCGCGGCGGCCAGGACGAAGCCGATGACCAGGCTGAGCAGCGAGGTCTCGGCAGAGATCCGCAAAGTGGTGAGGAGGATCTCCAGGTTGGCGCCCTGGAAGGCGTCGGTGTACCAGTGGAGGGTGAAGCCTCCGCTCTCGCCTTTGAGACTCAGCATCAGGATGCTGAAGATCGGGTAGACGAAGAGGAGCAGCAGGTACACGACGACGGGTGCGGCGTTGAGCAGTCCGAAGCGGGTGCGGCGTTCGGACAGCGCGCGGCTCAGTCGCTTCCTGCCGGGCACCGGGGCTGTGGAGACCGGTGCGGGAGCGAGCACGGCCATCGTCCTCACCCCCCGTCTTCGGCGTCGGGGAACACGCTGACGTTCGCGGTGTCCGCGGCGAGGTCCACGCGTGCGCCGAGGGCGGGTGCGTGGCCGGCGGGCAGTTCCAGCCGTACGAGGTCGGTGTGCGCGGCGCCGAGGGGGCGGACGGTGACCCGGACGAGGGTGCCGACGTAGGTGACCGTCTCGACGGTCCCGGTACAGAAGCCGTCGCCGGCGGGACACAGCAAGAGCCGGCCGGGCTGGACCGCGGCACGTACCCGCGCCCCGTCGGGGGCGGCCTGCGGGCGGGCCTTGAGCAGGCCGCCGGTGTCGAGCCGTACGAGCGTGTGGTCCGCACTCTGTTCCTCAACGCGGCCGGGGAGGAAGTTGGCCGCTCCGAGGAAGTCGGCGACGAAGGGGGTGCGGGGGCGCTCGAAGAGCTCCTGCGGGGTGTCGAACTGGTCGATCCGCCCGTCCCGCATGACCGCGATGCGGTCGGACAGGACGAGGGCCTCCTCCTGATCGTGCGTCACATAGATGACGGTCAGGCCGAGTTCCTGCTGGATGCGCTTGATCTCGGTCTGGAGCTGGTCGCGCAGCTTCTTGTCGAGGGCGCCGAGCGGCTCGTCCATGAGGATCACCGGTGGCCGGTAGACCAGGGCCCGGCACAGCGCGACGCGCTGCTGTTGGCCGCCGGACAGCTCACGCGGCCGGCGGCGGGCCATCTTGGACAGCCCGGCCATCTCCAGCGTCTCGCCGACCCGTCGGCGCTGCTCCGCCTTGGACACGCCGCGCAGTTGCAGGGGGAAGGCGACGTTCTCCCACACGGTCATGTGCGGGAAGAGCAGGTACTGCTGGAAGACGAAGCCCAGTCCGCGCTTCTGCGGGGCCAGGCGGGTCACGTCGTTGCCTCCGACGACGATGCTGCCGGAGTCGGGCTCGCAGAACCCGGCGATCATCATCAGGGTGGTGGTCTTGCCGGAGCCGGAGGACCCCAGGAAGGTGACGAACTCGCCCGCCGCGATCTCCATGGAGACCTCGTCGACGGCCGTCACTCCCGCGTACGTCTTGCGCAGTCGCTGCACGGACAGGGCTTTGCCGCTGCCGGCCAGCGCCGCGGGGGCGGCGAGCGACGGCTCGGACATCACGTGGGTCTCAGGCATGCGTCCACTCCTGCCAGCGCTTGGCCACCACGTCGTCGTTCTCGGCCCACCACGCGACGTCCATGTCGAAGCCGGTCTTGAGGTGCTCCGGAGAACTGCCCAGGTTCGCGGCGGTCGTCGGGGAAAGCTTCTTGTAGGCGGCGGGCACCGAGGGGGCCATCGGGTACAGCTCGGCGTAGGCCGCCTGCACGTCGGGGCGCAGCGCGAAGTCGATGAGCTGGTAGGCGGCGTCCAGGTTGGCGGCGCCCTTGGCGATGCCGAGGGCGTTGCTCTGTCGTCGGGCGCCGTTCCACTGGTAGGCGAGCGGCGAGCCCTGCTTGATCAGCGCGTCGAGGCGGCCGTGCCAGACATCGGTGGCGACGACCTCCTGGCGGCCCAGCAGCACGCCGGGCAGGGCCCCGGTGTCCCAGAACTTCTTGATCGATCCCTTGATGTGGTCCAGGGACTTGAAGGCACGGTCCAGGTCCAGGGGATACAGCTTGTCCAGGGGCACCCCGTCGGCGAGGAGGGCGAACTCCAGCACGGGCCGGTCCGCGTCCAGGCCCTGAAGGGCACGGGCGCCGGGGAACGCCTTGGTGTCCCAGAAGTCGGCCCAGGAGGAAGGTTTCTTCCCGCCGAAGGCGTCGGTGCGGTACGCCATCACGCTGGCCCAGTAGTTCTTGCCGATGGCGTTGGAGGTGACCAGGGTCTTGGCGATGCCGGCGTTCTTGAAGTTCTTCAGCCGTTCGTAGTCCAGGTCCTCGGTCGCGTCCGCCTGCTTGAAGCGCAGGAAGTCGGACATGGAGTCGTCGATGATGTCGAACTGCGGGCGGCCCTGCTGGATCTGGGCGAGCATCTGCGCGTACTGGATGTTCACCACCTCGATCCGGATACCGGTCTCCTTGGTGAACGCGTCGTAGACGGCCTTCTTGTTGGCGTCGCCGTACGTGCCGCCGCTGTCACGGACGACCAGCGTCTTGGAGCTCTTGCCGCCGCCGGCGACGGACCGGCTGGTGCCGGTGCCGCAGGCGCTGAGGGTGGTCGCGGCGGCGACACCCGCCGTGACCCCGCCTATTGCGCGCAGGAACAGTCTGCGGTCGATCCGGGCATCATTCATCGTGTGCCTCCTGGTGCTGTCGGCCTTGCAAGGGGAGTGGCCGGGGACGTGAGTAAAGAGCCGGGGGGGCGGGGTCTAGGGGCGGGGGTCCGCCTCGTCGGATCCGACGCCCGTACCGGGGGTGCGGAGGGTGCCGGTTCGCGTGGCCGTGTCGGGGTCCCACGGGACGGCCAGGGCGGCCAGTTCGGCACCGGTGGCGACGGTGAGGCCGTGCATGGCGTAGAAGATCCGCCCGCCGGCCGGGGCGTGGACCATGTGCTCCTGGCCATCGGCCGGGTCGACGATGCGGCCGAGGACGTCGCCTTCCGCCACTTCGCCGATGACGTCGCCGTCGAAGGAGAACTCCGGGTACCAGAGCCCGGTGGCCTCGGCCGTGACACCCGCTGACCAGACCCACTCGCGAATCGGCGCCGGGGCGGAGTCGTCCGGGTCGAGCACGCCGAGGTGGCGCAGTGCCCGCAGGAGGCCGTCGACGCGGCGACGGGCCGTGGCCGCGTCACGCTGCCCGAGTGCGCCCACCTCGACGAGCACCGCTGAGATGCCCCGGCGGGCGGCGGCCGCGTGGCTGTTGCCGCCGTCGGGCTTCAGCCCGAGGATGACGTCCTCGATGCCGAAGGACCCTGCCAGCGCGGCCGTCGCCTTGTCGAGGTCCGGGTCGCCGGTGAGACGGTAGCCGACGAAGTCCCGCAGGACCTGGTCGATGCCGCCGCAGTGCAGGTCGACGTAGACGTCGGCGCCGTCGACGAGGTGGGTGAAGAGCCAGGCGGCCAGCCGCTCGGTGGGGCTGCCGTCGGGGTCGCCGGGGAAGACGCGGTTGATGTTCACGCCGTCGATCGGGGAGACGTTGAGCCGGCCCTGGTACACGGCCTTGGGGTTGGCGACCGGACAGATGATCACCTGCCCGCGCACCTCGCCGGGCTCCAGTAGCGCCATGAGCCGTGCGGCCGCGTCGATGGGTGTGAACTCGCCGCCGTGCACTCCGGCGGTGATCACGACGCGGGGGCCGGGACGGGTGCCGTTGATCAGGGTGACCGGGATGTCGACGGTGAGCGTGCCGAGCTCGGCACGGACGGCGCCGCGGGTCTTGGTGCCCGGCCCGGCCTGCAGGGAGCCGACGGAGAGGGTGGTCTCGTGCATGGTCATGCCTCCGTACGGCCGACGGTGGTGAGGAAGTCGATGGGCTGGGAGGAGGTGCCGTCCAGCGCGAGGTCCGCGGCGATGTCTCCGAAGGCCGGCGCGAGCTTGAAGCCGTGTCCGGAGAAGCCGGCGAGCAGGACGACGTTCTCGGCGCCGGGAAGCGGGCCGACCAGGGGACGGCTGCTCTCGGTGTAGCCCTCCATGTAGACGGCCAGGCGGATCGGGTCGGGGTTGAGGTCGGGCAGGTAACGGCCCATCAGGTCGGCGAAGATCTTCAGCTCCTCCGGCCGCACCGTCCGCTCCAGCTGGTTCGGGTCGCCCGCGGGCCGGTGCAGGGCGCGGGACAGGCCGAGCTTGACGGAGACACCGTCCGGGGAGGGCAGGCCGTAGCAGTGGGTGGGTGCCGTACGGATGAACGCGGGGCGTTCCTCGCCGAACCAGGCGTCGGTGGTGGGCACGTACCAGGCGCTGACGAGGCGGCGGACGTCCACCTCCCACGGCAGGTCGGGCAACAGGTCGTTGACCCAGGGGCCGGGGGTGACGACAGCCGTGTCGAAGTGTTCGCTGCCGGCGCCGGTGCGGATCTCCACGCCGTTCGCCACGGGGGTGATTTCGCGGACCGCGGTGTAACGCCGGATGACGGCGCCCAGCTCCTCGGCGCGACGGGCGGCGGTCTGGACGGTCAGCTCCGGCCGGATGAGCCCGGCGCGGCGGTCGAGCACGGCCGCGTCGCCGTCCTCGATCCGGTACTGCGGGAAGCGCTTGGCGAGGGACTCGGCGTCCAGCACCTCGTGGTCGAGGCCGTGCTCGGCGATGGACTGCAGGACCGTGGCCATCTGCTCGTGCTCGGTCGGCCCCATCAGCAGGCACCCGGTCAGGCGGCGCAGTTCCCGGCCCGTCTCCTCCTGAAGCTGCTCGTACAGAGTGTCCGCGTGCTTGAGCAGCGGGACGTACCGGGAGTCCTCGAAGTGCGCGCTGCGGAAGATCCGGGACTCGCCGCCGGCCGCGCTGCGGTCGTGGCCGGGGGCGAACCGGTCGTATCCGACGACCTCGGCGCCGCGGGCCGCCAGCCGCCAGGCTGCCTGGCTGCCCATGGTTCCGACACCGACCACCGCGACACGCTTCTTCGCAGGTGACACAGGACTTTCCTTTCGTATCGCCGCGGCGCATGCTGAGCCCTCGGCGTGAGGCTGTTCGATTCAAGAGGGTTTGGGCGGGAGCCAGGCCCTGCTTCGTGGGACCTGCGGCTCGCGACCGCCGCGTCTCGCAGTCCTGCTCACTTCGGCGGAATCCCCTGAAGGGCCGTGCCACTATGTGGAATGCTGTGCTAGAATCTGGCACAGACAATGGCAGTGGCTCAGGCGGGAGTCAATAGGGTGCCCAGCAGAAATTTGCAGGGTTAACAGGGGGAAACCGGATGGAAATGAAGAGCGTCACCAGGTCGTTGCGCATCCTCGAGGCGGTCGCCCAGCATCAGCCGGTCACCGTGGGGGAGTTGACGAAGATGTTCGGGCTGCCGAAGTCCACCGTGCAGCGCACGCTGGTCACACTGGCCGAGGCCGGCTGGCTGCGCGCCAACCGCAGAGACACCACCCGCTGGGAGATCGGCGCCCGGGTCCTGGCCGTACGACCGGCCGCCCTGCAGGGCTCCAGCCTGTTCGCCGCCGCACGGGAACCCATGATCCGCCTGCGGGACGCGGTGAACGAGACCATCCACCTGTCGGTCCCGGACGCGCTGCACTGCATGGTCGTGGTGGACCGCGTCGACTGCGATCACGCCGTGCGCACCTTCCACACGATCGGCGACACCTCACCCCTGCATGCCACCGCCGTCGGACGCGCCATCCTCGCGCACCTTCCGAGACGGGACGTCGAAGAGCTCATCACGGCCGGGCTGGAGCGATTCAGCGACACGACCCCCGTCGAGCCCGACGAACTGCGCACCGAGCTGGACCGGATCCGCGCCGACGGCTACACGGTCAATCGCAACCAGTACCGGCCGGGCGTCTGCGCCGTCGCCGCCGCCGTACTCGACGAGGACGGCACCCCGCTGGCCGCCGTGGCCATCTCCATGCCCGAGGCACGGTACGACGATGCACGGGTACCCAAGTGGGGCCGCCTCGTCGCCGACACGGCCGCGGAGATCTCGCAGCGCCGTCTGGGCGCCTGAACGGCGGAAGACGGCCGTCACACCGGTCGACCAGGGCCGGCTCGCACGCGTGAGCGCGCGGGTCGGCCCTCGGCCGTCTGCCCCTGCAGTCACCGCCCCGTGCCCGGCCTGGGGATGACCTGGGCACAGGGCGGCCGCACCACGCGGCACGGTAGGCACGGCCAGGGCGCCACCGCCGCCCATCGCCGCGGGGAATCGGAGCTCCCAGCGCTCTCAAGACCGGTCCGGTGATCGACCAGCCCCACTCCGCGTGCCGTATTGTGGAACGCCATGCTAGAATCCGGCACAATCGTGACCATGCCTCCGCGCTGGAGTCACTGGGTGAGAAGAATCCACAGGTCTGAGGGGGCATCGAATGGAAATGAAGAGCGTCACCAGGTCGCTGCGGGTTCTTGAGGCGGTCGCCCGACATCAGCCCGTGACCGTCGGGGAGTTGACGAGGATATTCGGTCTGCCGAAGTCCACCGTGCAACGCACTCTGCTGACGCTCAATGAGGCGGGCTGGCTGCGGGCGAACCGCAAGGACACCACGCGCTGGGAGATCGGCGTCCGCGTCCTGGCCGTACGACCGGCCGCCCTGCAGGGCTCCAGCCTGTTCGCCGCCGCACGGGAACCCATGATCCGCCTGCGCGACATGCTGAACGAGACCATCCACCTGTCGGTCCCGGACGCCCTGCACGGCATGGTCGTCGTCGACCGCGTCGACTGCGAACACGCCGTACGCACCTTCCACGCCATCGGCGACACCTCACCCCTGCACGCCACCGCCACCGGGAACGCCGTCCTCGCCCATCTGGGGAAGTCCGAGGTCGACGAGGTCACCGCGGGGACGCTGGAGGGTTACGGCGAGGAGACCATCACCGACCCGCAGCAACTGCGAGCGGAGCTCCGCCGCGTGAGAGAGCGTGGCTACGCCGTCAACCACAACCAGTACCTTCAGGGTGTCTGCGCCATCGCGGCACCCGTACTGGACGGTGAGGGCGTACCGCTGGCAGCCGTGGCCGTCTCCCTGCCCGACTCCCGCTTCGAGCCCGGCCGGCTCGCCGAGCTGGGCCAACTGGTGACCGACACCGCGGCGGAGATCACCGCACGCCACCTGCGCTGAGGCTGCACCGAGGCAGGGGCGGACAGAGAGACCGCGGTCAGCCCACGGGCACCGCGAGGTACTGGTACTCCAGGAACTCGTCGATTCCCACCCGGCCGCCCTCGCGGCCCAGCCCGGACTGCTTGACCCCGCCGAAGGGTGCGGCGGGGTTGGAGACGAGACCCGTGTTCAGTCCCACCATGCCCACCTCCAGCCGCTCACTCACTCGCAGGGCACGGTCGAGGCCCTCGGTGAAGACGTAACCGACGAGGCCCCAGGGGGTGTCGTTGGCCCGGCGGATCACCTCGTCCTCGTCGTCGAAGGTGAGGATCGCGGCCACCGGGCCGAAGATCTCCGTGTCCATCAGACGGCTGCCGGGGTCGACGTCGGCGAGCACGGTCGGCGGGTAGAAACAGCCCGGACCCTCCGGCGTACGGCCGCCGACGAGGACGCGCGCACCATGCTCCACCGCGTCGGCGACCAGAGCCTCGACCTTGGCACGCCCCGTCCTGTCGATCAGCGGGCCGACGTCGACGCCGTCCCGTGTGCCGGGGCCCACGACGAGCGTGCCCATCCGCTCGGCCAGGCGCCGTCCGAACTCCTCCGCGACCGACCGGTGCACGAAGAAGCGGTTGGCGGCGGTGCAGGCCTCGCCCATGTTGCGCATCTTGGCGACCATCGCCCCGTCCACCGCCTTGTCCAGGTCGGCGTCGTCGAAGACGATGAACGGCGCGTTGCCGCCCAGCTCCATCGACGTCCGTACCACGGCCTCCGCGCTCTGGACCAGCAGCAACCGCCCGACGGCCGTGGAACCGGTGAAGGACAGCTTGCGAATCCGCCCGCCGCGCAGGAGCGGTTCGCACACCTCCCCCGCGCGGGAGGTGGTGACGACGTTCAGCACGCCGTCCGGCAGCCCGGCCTCCTTGAGGATCGCGGCGAGAGCCAGGCTGGAGAGAGGGGTTTGCGGGGCCGGCTTGAGCACCATCGTGCAGCCGGCCGCGATGGCCGGGCCGATCTTGCGGGTGCCCATGGCCAGCGGGAAGTTCCACGGGGTGATCAGCAGACAGGGGCCGACCGGGCGGCGGGAGAGCAGCATGCGGTTGCGGCCGTCGGGCAGGGTGGCCAGGCCGCCGTCGACGCGGACGGCCTCCTCGGAGAACCAGCGGAAGAACTCGGCCGCGTACGCCACCTCTCCCCTGGCCTCGGCGAGCGGCTTGCCCATCTCGGCCGTCATCAGGTGGGCGAGCTCGTCGGTGCGCTGGATGATGATCTCGTAGGCGCGGCGCAGGATCTCGCTGCGCGCGCGGGGTGCCGTACGGGCCCACTCCTCCTGTGCCTGCACGGCCGCTTCCTCGGCGAGCTTGGCGTCCTTGGGGCCGGCGTCGGCGACGTGGCAGAGGATCTCGCCGGTCGCGGGGTCGTCGACGGGCAGGGTGGCGCCGTCCGCGGCGTCCACCCAGGCGCCGCCGATGAACAACTGCGTGGGTGTCTCGGTCATGAGGTCTCTCCTGGTTGATCGGGTCGATCGGCGGCGGGGTCGAGCAGTTCCGCGAGGTGCAGGGCGCGGACGCCCCGGTCTCCGGCCAGGTGGTCGATCTGGGTCGCGCAGCTGAAGCCGTCGGCCACGACGACGGTCGAGGTGTCCCCGTCGATGGCGTCGATGGCGTCGAGGCGGGGTTTCAGGGCCAGGTCGGCGACGGCCATCGAGGTGTCGTAGTGCTGTTCCTCGAAGCCGAAGTTGCCGGCGAGTCCGCAGCAGCCCTCGGCCTCGTCGACCTTGCGTACGCCGAGGCGGCCGAGCAGGTCGCGGGGGTGGCGGCCCTTGAAGGTGGCGTACTCGTGGCAGTGGGTCTGCAGGACGAGGTTCTCGGGCAGCGGCGGCGGGGTCCAGTCCGGTTCCGCGAGGTCGGTGAGGGCGCCGGCGAAGGTGTGGACGCGGTCCGCGACGCGCCGGGCGGCGTCGGTGTCGAGGAGTTCGGGCACGTCCCGCTTGAGGGCTGCGGCGCAGCTGGGCTCGGCCACGATGATGGGCCGCTCGTCGCCGTTGTCGAGGTGGGCGACCGTACGGGCCATGATGCGGCGAGCCACCGACAGCTGGCCGGTGCTCACCCAGGTCAGGCCGCAGCACAGGCCGTCCTCGGCCGTGCTGCAGATACCCGCGTCGGCGAGGACGCGACTGGCGGCACCCGCCACGTGCGGGCGGAAGGCACGGGTGAAGCTGTCGACGAAGAGCAGGGCCTTCGCCGGTTCTTCCGGCTTCGACGCACGAAGCACCTGGCGCAGGCTGCGCCGGGAGGCGAACGCCGGGATCCTTCGCTTCGTGGTCACGCCCCCGAGGCGGGCGAGCAGCCTGCCGACCGGCCCGCGCAGCAGCGCGTTGACCGGGCGGGCCGCGAAACCCGCGAGAGCGGAGGTCAGGGGCAGCCAGCCCAGGGAGTAGTGGGAGCGGGGGCGGAGCCTGCCCTTGTAGTGCTGGTGCAGGAACTCCGCCTTGTAGGTGGCCATGTCGACGCCGACCGGGCAGTCGCTGGAGCACGCCTTGCAGGACAGGCACAGATCGAGGGCGTCCCGCACCTCCGTGGACCGCCAGCCGTCCTGGACGGTCTCGCCGCGCACCATCTCCTGGAGGAGGCGGGCCCGTCCCCGCGTGGAGTCGTTCTCCTCCCACGTCGCCCGGTAGCTCGGGCACATCACACCGCCCGCGTCGCTGCGGCATCGGCCGACCCCTACGCAACGGCGGGCCGCGCCCGCGAAGCCGTCCTCGTCGTGCGGGAAGGTGAACTCCGTTGCCAGGGGCTGGATCTGGTGCAGCGCGAGATCGGCGTCGAGCGGGGCGGGAGCCACGATGACGCCGGGGTTGAGCAGCCCCTCGGGATCGAAGACCTGCTTGAAAGCGGCAAACGCCTGGATCATCCGGTGGCTGTACATGACCTCCAGCAGCTCGCCGCGCGCCCGCCCGTCCCCGTGTTCACCGGACAGCGTCCCGCCGTGCGCGACGACCAGTGCTGCGGCCTCGTACAGGAAGCGGCGGGTGGCGGTACGGCCCTCGTCCGTGACGAGGTCGAAGTCGATGCGCACGTGGACGCAGCCCGCGCCGAAGTGTCCGTACATCACGCCAGTGAGCCGGTAGCCGGCCAGGAGCATGCGGAAGTCCCGCAGGTAGCCGGCGAGGTTCTCGGGCGCGACCGCCGAGTCCTCCCAGCCGGGCCAGGATTCCCCGCCGTCGACGAGGCGGGCGGCCAGGCCGGCCCCGTCCTCGCGGACCCGCCACAAGGAGCGGCGCTCGGCCGCGCTCTCCACGACCCGCCCACCGGTCATGCGACCCTGCGCCTTGAGCACGTCGAGCAGCTCGGCCGCACGGGCGTTCACCGTGATCTCGTCGTCGCCGTCGAGCTCGACGTACAGCCAGGCCCGCCCCTCGGGCAGTCCGGTGACGGAGTCCGCGCCCCGGCGGGCGCGCATGGTGGCGACGATCGCCTCGTCCATGCCCTCCACCGCGGTGGGGTTCCACCGCAGAATCTCCGGCACGTCCTCGGCCGCGTCGACGACGTCGTCATAGCCGAGCGTGAGCAGCGCCGAAGCCTGTGCGGTCGCCACCAGGCGGACCGTCGCGGCGGTGACGACCGCACAGGAGCCCTCGGTGCCCACCAGGGCGCGGGCCATGTCGAAGCCGTGCTCGGGCAGCAGGTGGTGCAACTGGTAGCCGGAGACCTGGCGGGGAATGCGGCCGAGTTCGGTACGGATCGCCGCCAGGTTGTCCGCGATCAGACGGCGTACGTCCGCCTCGAGGCGGACGACGAGCCCGGCGTCCCGCGGGTCCACCGCGTGCAGTCCGGTGTGGTCGGCGACGGCGCGTACGCCGTCGGCCGTCACGATCTCCAGTGCCTCGATGTGCGAGCTGGTCCGCCCGTGTCGCACGGATCGGTTGCCGCACGCGTCGTTGCCGATCATCCCGCCGAGGGTGCAGCGGCTGTGCGAGGACGGGTCAGGGCCGAAGACGAGCCCCTGCGGGGCGGTCGCGCTCTGCAGCGCGTCGAGGACGACTCCGGCCTGGACCCGTGCGGTCCCGGCCCCCTCGTCGATGTCGAGAATCTGGTTCATGTACCGGGAGAAGTCCAGGACGACCCCCGGCCCGACCGCGTTGCCGGCCATGCTGGTGCCGCCGCCGCGGGCCGTGACCGGGACACCCGTCTCCTTGCAGGCCCGCAGTACCGCGACGACATCGCCGGTGGAACGGGGGAAGGCCACAGCCCGCGGGGGGACGCGGTAGTTGGAGGCGTCGTAGGCGTACTGGCCGCGGGCGCCCGCGCCGGATTCCACCCGCAGGCCGGGAGCCGTCTCGGCGAGGCGGGCGGTCAGCAGCGCCACGCTGTCGCTCATCGCGGCGATGCTCCCGAGGTACCGGCTTCCACCGCGGTCGCCCACGCCTGCAGCCCCTCGTCCACCGCCGTCTCGTCGATGACGAGCGCCGGGATCATCCGCACCACCTGGTTCCACGCCCCGCACAGCAGCAGAAGCAGGCCCTCGTCGACGGCGGCCCGCTGCACGCGGGCGGCGGTCTCGGGGTCGGGGCCGCCGTCCTCGGTGACGAACTCGGTGGCCAGCATCAGTCCGAGGCCGCGCACGTCGCCGATGCCCGGCGTCCGGTCGGCGACCGCCTCCAGACCGTGCCGCAGCCGCTTGCCCATCGCCTCGGCGTTCTCGACGAGCTTCTCGTCGCGTACGACGTCGAGGGTGGCGCAGGCCGCCGCGCAGGCGACGGCGTTGGCTCCGTACGTCCCACCCTGCGAACCGGGCCACGCCTTGGCCATCAGCTCCTCGGAGGCGGCGATGCCGGACAGCGGGAAGCCGCTGGCCAGGCCCTTGGCGGTGACGAGGATGTCGGGCGTGACACCGAAGTGGTCGTGGCCCCAGAAGCGGCCGGTGCGGCCGACGCCGGTCTGCACCTCATCGAGGATGAGGAGGAAGCCATGGCGGTCCGCGCGCTCCCGCAGCCCCTCCATGAAGGCCCGGTTGGCGGGCACATAACCGCCCTCACCGAGGACCGGCTCGACGATGATCGCGGCCGTGTCGGCGGGCGAGGAGATCGTCTGCAGGGTGTAGTCGAGCTCCTGGAGAGCGAAGCGGGTGGCGGTCTCCTCGTCCCAGCCGTAGCGATAGGCCGACGGGAAGGGGGTGACGACCACCCCGCTCATCAGCGGGGAGAAGCCGGAGCGGAAGCGGGTGCCGGAGGTGGTCATGGCGGCGGCGGCGACCGTACGGCCGTGGAAGCCGCCGTGGCAGACGATGACGTTCGGGCGGCCGGTGGCCTGGCGGGCCAGGCGCAGCGCGGCCTCGACGGCCTCGCTGCCGGAGTTGGTGAAGAACAGGCTGTCCAGGCCGGCCGGCAGTACCTCGCCGAGCTTGTCGACGAGGCGGCGCAGAGGCTGGTGCATGACCGTCGTGTACTGGCCGTGGATCAGCGTGCCGACCTGCTCCTGCGCCGCCGCCACCACCTTGGGGTGGCAGTGCCCGGTGCTCGTGACGCCGATGCCGGCGGTGAAGTCGAGATAGCGGCGGCCGTCCTGGTCGAAGAGGTGGACGCCCTCGCCCCGAGCCGCCACCACGGGCGTGGCCTGGCGAAGGTGCGGCGACAGTGCGGTCATGTTCGTCTCCCGGCCTCGGTGTTCGGTCTGCTGCGGCACCCCGAGCATCTCCGCCGCCCCGCAGGGAGCCAACGCGCGATCTGTCCGGTGAGTGCACGGTGTTCGGACGTTGTGTCAAGCACGGGTCCGGATTGCGGCGCCCGCTGCCCCGACCGCACGCGGCAGAACGCCTCTTGCGCAGGTCAGCGAGGCTTGTCACAGTGACCGGGCACCCAGGGAGACACAGTGAACGACGACGATCCCTCGCCGACGCGACCGCCGGACATGGACGACCCGGACAGCAATCCGCCCGGCCGCCCCCTCACCATCGCCGACGTCCTGAACCTGCCCGTACTCGCCGCCGGCCAGCCGCAGGTCGTCACCGGCGTGACGGGCCTCGACCGGCCGGTCCGCTGGGTCCACATCACCGAGTTGACCGACCCCGCCTCCTTCCTCAAGGGTGGCGAACTCGTCCTGACCACCGGCATGCCCCTGCCCGAGGAGTCGGCGGGCATCCGACGCTACGTCGACGAACTCGCCGGCATCGGGGCGGCGGCCCTGGTCATCGAACTCGTACGGCGCTACCACCGCCCGCCCGACACACTCGTCCACGCCTGCCGCACCCGTGGGCTGCCCCTGATCACCCTCGCCAAGGACGTCAACTTCCTCGAAGTCACCCAGGTCGTCCACGGCCTCATCCTCGGCAACCAGGCCGAGGCGATGCGCCGCACCCAACGCGTCCACGAGGCGTTCACGACGCTGACCCTGCGCGGCGCCGGACCCGAGGACGTCATGCGCGCGGCAGCCGAGATGAGCGGCCGCACGGTCGTCCTGGAAAATCTGGTCCACCAGGCACTGATCTGCGAACCCTCCGGCGCCACTCTGGAGGAAGCGCTCACCGACTGGGAGCAGCGCTCGAGAGCAACCCCGCCCGGCGACCGCACGAGCCGACGCGGCCCGGAAGGCTGGCTCACGGCATCGGTCGAGTATCAAGGTGAACGTTGGGGCCGCGTGGCCATGCTGCCCGTCCCCACCATCGAACCGGCCTTCGGACCGGAGCACATCACCGTCCTGGAAAGGACGGCGATGGCCCTGACCTTCGCGCGCCTCACCCACCCAACCCCCTGGGAAAGCACAGCGCACCGCAACGCTCTGCGCGACCTCGTCGAGCAGCGCCACCGCTCGGCAGCGGACGCCTGCGCCCGGCTGGCCGCCCTGGGCCTGCCCACCGAGAACAGCCGCTTCCTCACGGTCGTGGTGGACCTCCCCGCAAAGGACACCACAACGCATGCCGAGGCCCTCCTCTCCCAAGTCCTGCACGCCACGGGAATCCCGGCGCTCGTCGGCGAACTGACCCCCGGCCGCCTGGGAGTACTGCTCACCCTGAGCCCCTCACACCCCTGGCAACCCGCGGTCGAACGGCTGAGCCACGTGGCGCGCGACCTGTCCCCCCGGGCCGTCGTGAGCGTCGGCTTGGAGGTCGACCACCTCACTGACACTCCCCGTTCCTTTCATCAGGCGAGCCGCGTGGCCGAGGCCACCCCGCCCGACCAGCCTCTCCCCCGGGGCCGCTCCTTCCACGAACTCCGCGATGTCGACCTGCGCCGCCTGCTGTACGCGCTCCGCGAGGACACCCGGATCCAGGAATACGCCGAACGACGACTCGGCCGCCTCCTCGATCACGACGCCCGACACGGCACCGACCTGCTGACGACCCTCCGCCACTACCTTGACGTGGCCGGCAACAAAACCAGCGCCGCCCGCCGCGGCGGCCTGTCCCGCGAGACGTTCTACCAACGCCTGCGCACCATCGAGCGCCTGCTCGACTGCGACCTCGAATCCGGCGAACAGCGCACCGCGTTGCACGTGGCCCTGATGGCGCTGGACGTCTTGCGCACCGGCTGACCCTGTGCCTGCCTGCGGATGTTCCGTCGAGGAACGGTCCCGATACTCGTCACCCGCTCCACGAAGAAGGCCCAGGTCACTGACCTGGGCCTTCTTGCGACATGTGATGATCACCTGTAAGGCAAGCCCCAGGTGAACAAGGCGGTCGTCGAACGGCATGCGCGGTGATGTGCTGTGTGCGCTCGGGGTGTTCAAGGTCGCGACCACCGACCGGATACAGCGGCCGGTCTCGCCGCACTTGACCTTGCGGCACACTCGGCGATCGCATCTGCGGGGCAAGGCGCGGCGCGTTCGCCGAGAGCCTGGACCGGATCAGCACGACCATCGGCACGCTGCTGAAGGCCCGGGCCGAGGCGGGCGTCCTGCGCTCCGACGTCGACCCTCTCGACGTCGGCTTCAGCCTCGGCGGCATCCTGCTGATCACCCCCGACAAGGGGCTGCGCGACCGCGCGGGCCGCATGCTCGATCTGCTCCTCGACGGACTCCGCCACCGCGCCGTCTGAACTGGGGACCGCCTGCGACGGGGCGTACACATCACCCGTTTCGACCACCCGCCGACCCGGCCGCCCTCGGACCCGAGCCGGCCGCCCTCGGACCCGAGCCGGCCGCGGCGGGCGGTGCGGCCGCGGAGGAGGCCGGCATCAGCCGCCTCTCCGTCATGGACCACTACTTCCAGATGGAGGCGTACGGCCTCACCGCGACGGAGCCCAGGCGTTGTCGCCCGGGCCGTGGACGCCACCGTTGAGGTCATCGCCTCCGCCGCAGGATGTCTGCCGCCCTTCGACCGAGCCGACATGGCTACTTCGGCATCCTTGCCCACCGGAGCAACGGATCGGCGGGCTCTCCCATCGCTCCCGGTCAGGCTGGAGGCACCACGGGCAGGACGATGCGGGAGGGGCGTGCGGGGTCATGGAAGACCTGCTGGCGGCCCACCCGGCCCGTGGTCGCGGTGTCCTCGGGTTCGCCCGTGTTGAGGTTGCGGTCCCAGCGGGGGAAGTTGCTCGAGGTGACCTGGACCTGTATCCGGTGCCCCGCCCGGAAGACAATGCTGGTCGACCACAGGTCCACGACGTGCTCGGCCGCCTCGCCCGGTGTCACCGCGCGTGACGTCACCGACCACGTGCTGCCAGTTGGTGTGGGTCCACGGACCCGTGGTCAGCGTGGCTGACCGGCCGGCACGGCGCATGGCGGCGAAGTTGTCGAGCGTGCCCTGGCTGAAGGTGTCGTACCAGCCGCCCAAGTTGGCGAAGGCGGGAAACCGCCCCGCGGGCAGCTCCCCGTAACCGCCACTCGCCAAGCCGTCGAAGTCCCGCACGAGCCCGGTGATGCCGTTCACCAGCCCGTCGAGGTCGGTGCGGTGACGGCGCATCAGGGTGTCGACACCCTGCAGGAGCGACCACGGCGCGGTGATGCCGAGCTCGATCGCACCACCGCGCGAGAACAACCCGTCGTACGGATCCACGTGATCAATGGAGCGATCGCCTTCAGCTCCGGCGGCTTCGACAGTGCCGCCATCCACTGGGTGTTGCCGAAGTAGCTGCCGCCGATCATGCCCACAGAGCCGTTCGAGCCGGGAAGCCCGGCGGCCCACCGCACCGTGTCGTACCCGTCGCTCTCCTCGTACGTCCATGGCTCCCACTCCCCCTCGGAGGCGAACCGGCCACGGGTGTCCTGGATGACCACCAGGAAGCCGCGCCGAGCCGCTGCGAGGGGATCGAGCAGGACGGTCATCACGGGCGTCTGCTTGCCGTACGGCAGCCGGGCCAGCAACACCGGCCACGGCCCCGCGCCGCCGGGCCGGTAGACATCGGCGCGCGGCACGGTGCCGTCACGCATCTCCGCCGGAACATCGAACTCGATCTGCGTCTCCGCCACGCGCTGCCCCTTGGCATGCCGCGACGCTGTCAGGCACATGGTCGAACCTGGTCCCCGTCCCGCACTACACCCGAACGGGGGTGACTACGGCGCTCCCGGGACAGTCACGCCACCGCGTTCAGCAAGTGGGCCAGCAGGTCGGGCCGTTCCAAGGCGATGAAGTGGCCTGCTCCCGGCACCTGCGTGAAATCGGCAGCCGGCAGCAGCTCCTTGTCGGCCTGCCGGTCCGAGGGCCGGGACCAGTCCTTCTCCCCGTAGACGAGGTGGACGGGTGCCTTGACCTCGGGGTAGCGCGAGCGGGCGGCGATGAGACTGGGCAGGCTCTGGTACACGGCCCGGGCGACGGTCGGGTAGCCGGGGCGGCTGCCCACCTGGAGGAGTTCGTCGAGGTAGTCCTCCCGCAGCGCGGTCTTGTCGCCCAGCCCGCCCTGCAGGATCCTGCGGACGACGGCCTTGGGTTCCACCCCGGCGACCACCGGGCCCACCCCCGGAGCGAGGACACCGCTGACCACCACACGGGCGAGAAGACTGGACCGGGCGATCCCGCCGCGGAAGTCGTAGGTGTTCACCGCGACGACGCGTCGTACCCGCTCGGGCAGGTCGGCCGCGGTGGTCAGGGCGAGCACCGCCCCCATGGACTCCCCGACCAGGGTCACGTCATGGAGGTCGAGTTCGGTGAGGAGCCGCTTGACACCCGCGCGCATGGCCGGCTCGTCGTACGACGCCCCGGGCACGATCTCGGAGTAGCCCATCCCCGGGAGGTCGAGGGCGTACACGGTGTACTGGTCCGCGATCAGGGGGATGAGGGAGCGGAAGTGCTCGGCCTGGGTGCGGACGGTGTGCAGCAGGACCAGAGGAGCGCCGGTGCCCGCTTTGAGGTAGCGCAGGGCTCCCTCGCCGCTGCGGTGTCCTGTGCGCGGGGCGATGGTGTGGCTGGTGGTCCCCGGAATGTGAATCGTGGGACGTGGCGCTGGGCTGGGCATCTCGTCAGTTTCCCTTTGTGTGAACTGCTGCGGACGGGTAATTCGGACAGCGCCCGCCTGAAGGGGGCGTGACCACGGGCCAGGCCTCGGATTCATCGAGAAACCAACCGGTTTCCATCAGCGTAAACCGATCGGTTTCCGAGCGCAAGGCTGAGGTTGCCATCCGCAGCAAACAGAGTCAGCGCACAGGCGAGACGCGAGAGCGCCATGTGATGCGGCCAAGTGGTCCGGGCCGACTGGATGAGGCCCTGGGAAACCGCGTACCTGCTCTTGGGCGCCGATGTCGACGAGTCGACGGCCCTTCCGGCACAGGGCACGCCCGTCAACACCCCCTACGGCCACCGGCCTCCCATCCGATTGCGGGGAATCAGGGGCGGGGAGCCATCAGCCCGGGGAGCGCACGGTCACAGCGCCTGCTCGAAAGGGGATGCGTCAGCGCACGCCTGCCGTATCGAGCAGGGTGGTCACGGTGGGCGTGACGAGCCCTGTCAGCTTGTCGGCCCCGATCCCCGCGCGGGCACTGGCGCCGTCGAAGACCAGGCTGAGCTGCCGGGCCAGCAGGTCGGGATGGCTTGCCCCGCCCTGTCCGGCCTCGGAACGGAAGAAGGCCGTCAGGTCCTCCTTGACGCGGTGGGCCACCTGGCCTGCAGGGTGCCTCCGGTCTTTGAGCTCGATCTGAGCAGCCAGGTACCGACAGCCTTGGAAGTCGGGCGCACCCGCCTGCTCCTCCAACTGGCCGAAGACATGCAGGATCCGTTCACGGGGTGAACGGCCGTCGTCCGCCACCGGCAGGAGCCCGGCCGCAAAGGCAGAGGCGCGTTCCCCCAAGCTCGCCGCGAGCAGTTCGTCCTTGCTCTCGAACAGCTGGTACATGGAGCGCTTCGACACCCCCGCCGCCTTGCACAGCGCCCCGACGCCGACGCCGACACCGTCTCGGCAGGTGAGCGTGGCCGCCGCCTCCAGCAGCCGCTCTCTGGTACTTGGCTTCACTTCGGTGGCCATACCGCGAGGTTAACTCGATGGGGAGAAAATGAAAACCGATCGGTTTACAGTGCATCACCGGGGCGATCTTGCGCAGCCCACGGGCCCGAGCGGGCATGTACCCCGTCACCCCGAAGCCGGAGAGTGCGACCGCGATGAGCCAGACGACCATCCTCACCCAGCCCCTGGCCAGGTCCCCGGCTACGGCATCGGGATCGCACCGAGTCCTGACGCTGATCCACGGCGACGCACCCTACGGACTTCGTTCGGTCCTGCTTCCACACGCTCGCCCGGCCGTGCTGGCTGGTATGGGACTTCTAGCCCACTGCCGAACCCCGACGGGTGCCCGAGGGTGCCCGTCCGGGAGGGATCAGAGCTGACGGAAGTAGACCGTGAGCGGGAGGGGAGTGCATCCGAGGGCCTCATAGAGGGCTCGGGCAGGCGCGTGGAACTGGTCTCCTCCGGTGCCGATCTCGACAACCTCGGCATCGAGGGCCCGCATCTGGTCGAAGGCGTGCTCGCACAGTGCGGTAGCCACGTAGTGGCGTCGATGCTCGGCCGAGATGGCGAGGATCGTGACCTCACCCTTCTTGCGGGCCTGGTCGACGTTCCACGCCACGTATCCCGCGATGGTGTCTTCGGCTTCAGCGATGGCGATGTATGTGTGCCGTTCGGGCGCGTGGAGTTCGGCGACCTGTTTGCGGTAGTCGTCGCGCCAGTTGCCATGCTGAACAGTGAAGACGGCCTCGCCCACCAATGGACGGAAGGAGTCCTCGTAGAACGGCCGGAACGTGTCGATGGTGAGTTCGGTGAGTGCTGCCAGGTCGTGCTGGGTGAACGCGCGGATGAGCATAGAAGTGGTGCCTCTCAGGCTGAGGGCTTGATACCCGGGCGGAACAGGGCATCGATCGGCCCGCTCCCGGCCACAGGATGGGCGGTGAGCCGGGCCCCTCAGTGACGTGTACGCCAAGCGTCAAAGCACTCCATGTTCGGCATCCTAGCGCCCGGCGCGCATTTCGAATGCTTCGATCACAGCCACTCGTTGATCGCTGCGATGAGGACGGTCGCCTCGTAGCGGACCGCCGACTTGTCGTATCTCGTGGCGACGGCACGGTGCCTCCTGAGGCGATTGATTCCGCACTCGACCGCGTGGCGCTCGCGGTAGTCGACCCGGGCGATCCACGACGAGCCCGGACGAGCCTGGACGAGCCCTCGCCATTCTGGGCATCGGCAACGACCCGGACACCCACGGAACTTGATCAAGCCCTGATCGGCTTCGCGATGGAGGACCACTACCAGACTCTGCTGGTATCCAGGCGTCACCGCGCCCACTTCCCCGGACCGGGACAGAGCCCGAGCGTCTCGATGGCCCGCGGTTTGCCGGGAGTTCCGGTCCGTTGCTCGCGGGCCGGGTGCAGTGGAGGCGTGAGATCCCCCGGCCCGACCCACTCCGCGTGAGACCCTCCGCCGGACGACCGCCGATCCCGTCGGCGTCGGCGTCGGCGTCGGCGTCGGCGTCGGCGTCGGATGAGCAGGGAACCCCGACGGGCCTGCGCGACACCGCGCCTGGCGCCCATGGCAGGGAAGCGCTTCGACTCAAGGCCTTTCGGGCTCGATGCAGTTTCCATGGGGATCAGCCCATTCTCTCCGTCGCAAGGCTGCGCTAGGCTCCCGCAACGTGTCGAAGCGCTTCGACGTCGAGTTGGCGCCGCCGACATGAGGGCAGGCCTTTCGACTCAATGGAGAGCTCTATGCCGAGTTCAGCCGGTTTCACTCGCCGCCAGGCCATGACGACCTCCGCGGCCCTCGCCGTCGCGGCGTTGTCCACCCCATCGGCCGCCCAGGCCGCTGCCCGGTCCGCTGGTTCCGCCGCGTCGGCGTCCGCGCTGGACGTGGTCGCAGACATGCAGCCGGGCTGGAATCTGGGCAACACCTTCGAGGCCATCGGCGCCGACGAGACGGCGTGGGGCAACCCGCGGGTGACCCGGGCGTTCTTCCGCAGGCTGAAGGCGCAGGGCTTCAGGAGCATCCGGATCCCGGTGACCTGGGGCCAGCACGAGGGCCCGGCTCCGGCCTACACCCTCGACCCGGTGTTCCTGGCCAGGATCAAGGAGGTGGTCGACTGGGCCTTGGCCGATGGTTTCCACGTCCTGATCAACATGCACGGTGACGCGTGGCAGTGGGTGCTGAACATGCCGGCCCAGCATGACGCGGTCCTGGCCCAGTACACGGCAACCTGGCAGCAGATCGCGGCCACCTTCCGGGACGAGTCGCGCCGACTGCTTTTCGAGAGCGTCAACGAGCCCTTCTTCAGCGGCAGTTCAGGCGACGAGCAGAACGCCGTTCTGATGAACGAGCTCAACACGACCTTCCACTCCGTCGTGCGCGCGACCGGCGGAGGCAATGCCGACCGGCTGCTTGTCATGCCTACCTTGGGGGACACCCCGGATCAGGCCAAGATCGACAGCCTGCTCGCCACCTTCGCCGCGCTCGACGACCCGAATCTCGTGGCCTCGGTCCACTACTACAGTTTCTGGCCCTTCAGCGTGAACCTCGCCGGCTACACGACCTTCAACGCGGCCACCCAACAGGACCTGACCGACACGTTCGACCTGGTCCACAAGGCCTTCGTGACCAACGGGATCCCGGCCGTCGTCGGTGAGTACGGGCTGCTCGGCTGGGACTCCGGCCCCGGCACGGTCGAAGAGGGAGAGACGCTCAAGTACCTCGAGTATCTCGGCCACTACGCGCGATACCGGGGCTTGACCACGATGCTGTGGGACAACGGCAGTCGCTTCAACCGCCGCACCATGCAATGGAACGACCCGAGCCTCTATGCGCAGATACGTTCGAGCTGGACCGGGCGCTCCGGCACCGCCTCCACCGATCAGCTCTTCGTGCCCAAGGGCAGGACCCCGGCGGACGCGACGATCACGCTGAACCTCAACGGCACCAGGCTGACGAGGGTCGATGTCGGCACCCGTCATCTGATCCGGGGCGTGGACTACACCCTCAGCGGCAGCACGCTGACGATCGCGGCGGCGACGCTCGGCCGGCTGACCGCGTCGCAGGCGCACGGCACGAATGCCGTCCTGTCCCTCCGGTTCACGGACGGAACTCCTTGGGCCGTCAACGTCATCACCTATGACAAGCCGGTGCTGACGAGCGCGATGGGTACGACCGCCTCGCTGGTGATACCCACCGCGTTCAACGGGGACAAGCTGGCGACCATGGAAGCCGTATATGCCGACGGCAGCCCCGCCGGTCCGCAGTCCTGGACGACGTACAAGCAGTTCAACGTGGCCTTCACGCCGGACTACACCGCGGGCACGATCACCTTGCCGACCGCGTTCTTCAGCGATGTCACCGACGGCGCCGCCGTGACCCTCACCTTCTACTTCTGGAGCGGGACGCGACTGACGTACACACTGACCAGGTCCGGCACCGCGGTCACTGGTACCTCCGCCTGAAATCGGGCCCATCGGGAAGTCGCGAGGCTGCGAGACCTTCAGTACTGGCTGGTGACGGGCGCTTCGCTGTACGTGCCCGGCGGTGTGACGGCCGATCTCCAGGGGTCGGCCGTCACACCGTTCACCACCGGCCCGGCGAGGGTGTCTGCGAGTAAGAGATCTCCGTGAACCCAACGGCACCTCTGCAGACCCCGGCGATCTTCCGTGTAGCGCCCTGGCCGTGTCGAGCGGTGGACAAGTCAATGATCCGTCCACTGCTCTACGCGCGAAGAACCGGCCCCCGCACCGGTGTTCCGTGCAGGCATTCTCGCAGCTCAGCGCAGTCTGCCCCGCGGTTTCAACGGCACCGGCGGCAGTTCCGGAGCGGGCAGCGGGGGGCCGTCGTATCCCTTGACCTCACCGAACCGTGTGCCTTCCATCCAGTCCTGACGCGCCTGCACGATCTCCTCCTGGGACCGTCCGATCCAGTTCCAGAACATGATCAGCTCCTCCTCGAACGGCTCGCCGCCCAGCAGCATCAGGCCCGCGTCCGACTCGGCGCGCAGCGGGAGTTCGCGGCGGCCGCAGCCCAGGTAGAGCATCGAGCCGGGCAGCAGCGGCACGCCGTCCACGTGGGCCTCGCCGGACATGGCCAGGACGGCGTACTCGAAGTCCGGTTCCAGCGGCAGGCGTACGTCCGCGCCGCGGGCGAGGGCCAGGTCCGCGCCGACGATCGGGGTGTACGTCGTGCCGGGCGAGCGAGCGCCGTCGAGATCGCCGAGGACGAGCGTCGCCGTGAGACCCGGCGCCGTGACGCGGGGCAGGTCGGCGTGGTGTTCGAAGTGCGGGTCGGTGTGGCGGTGACCGTCCGGCAATGCGACCCACAGTTGCGCGCCGTGCAGGAAACGGGCGTGCGACCTGGGGCTCTCCTCGGAGTGGCTGATGGCCCGGCCGGAGGTCATCAGACCCAGTTCACGCGGGCGGATCGTCTGGAGGCTGCCGGTGGAGTCGCGGTGCAGCACCTCGCCCTCGTGCAGCCAGCTCACGGTCTGCAGGCCCATGTGCGGGTGCGGGGGCACCTGCATCCCGGGCTCGTCGGCGATGTCGTCGGGGCCGTAGTGATCGACGAAGCACCAGGCGCCGACCATGCGCCGACCCAGGTTGGGCAGCAGACGGCGGACCTCGGTGGACTCGCCGAGCTGGACCCGACGGGGACTGAGGAGCTCCCGCACGGGCTCCGCCACCACGAATCCACGGCCGCCGCACAGCGCGGGCACCGCCTCGCGATCAAGATTGCTCATGCCGCTCAACCTAGTCCCGCGCGGGCTTCCGCGTCATTCCAACGAACCGCGACACTAGCAGTACATGGCTATAGTAGCCATGTACTGTATATTCATCGCGACATCCCGAGCGGAGTTCGAGGAGCCGTCATGACCACCACTTCCACGCCCACCGCCCCCTCCACCGTCAACGGCCGCGTCATCGCCCTGGCCCACTACGCCGGCCGCGCGATCCTGGAGACGGCCCTGGCCCGCCGGGGCCTCACCTTCCAGCAGATGGTCACCCTGCGGCCCGCCGCGACCGCCGGCGCACCCGTCGAGCGCGACGAACTCATCGGCCAGGTCGTCGACGCCCTCAAGGTCGACCCGGCGGAGGTCCGGGGCACCATCGAGGAGCTGATCGTCAAGGGCCTGCTGGCGCCCGCGGCGTCCCGGTTGCGGATCACGGACGCCGGCCAGGCCATCTACGCCGAGGTCGGCGCCGAGACCGCGCCGATCTCCGCCCGGATCTACGCCGACATCCCCGCCGAGGACCTGGCAACCGCCGGCCGCGTCCTGACCCTCGTCACCGAGCGGGCGAACGTGGAGTCGGCAGCCCTCTCGCGGTAACGGCCCGAGCGGACACGCGGACCCCCCATGGACTTCACGGTGCGGTGCGGGCCCGGCCCCTCGGAGGGACCGGGCCCGCACCTCGTCCCGCGGCGACCGCTACCTCACACCCGCCCCGCTCCCCCGCCCGCGCCGGTGGGCGATCTCGCCCAGGACGACGTCGACGACGAGGAACGCGGCCAGCGGGATACCCAGCAGCGGTACGAAGTAGCCGAGGACGGCTATGGCCGCCACGCACGGCACCAGGATCAGCGGGGGCACCTGCTGCCAGGCACCGCGCGGGATCGGCCGGCCGAAGGCCGAACCCCGGCCGCGCTGCCACCACATGCGGTATCCCCACACGATCAGCAGGACCAGGGAGAGCGCCAGGCCCATCAGGGCGATCTGGTTGACCAGGCCGAAGAGGGATCCGGTGTGCAGATCGATGCCCCAGCGGGTCAGCTTCGCCAGCAGCGGATAGTCCGCGAACCGCAGGACGTCGGTGACCTCGCCGGTGGCCGGGTCGATCGCGACGGCGTCCTGCTTCTCGGGCCAGCTGCGCTGGATCTGCCGTACGACATACGTGGAGGAGGCGTCGGCCGGCGGAACGATCTCGACGGGGTCGCCGAGCCCTTCGGAACGGGCGGCGGCCAGGAACGCGTCGAGGCCGGCACCGTGCTCGGCGTCCCCGGCCGAGGCGGCGGCGCCGTGGCCCGCGTGGTCGCCGCCCGCCGTCGCGCTGACCGACGGGGTGGCCTGGCCGAGCGAGGTGCGCAGCTCGTCGATGTTCGCCCCGGCGTACGTCGACCAGGTCAGCCCGGTCGCCGAGAGGAACAGGAACCCGGCCGCCGCCCAGGCACCGACGGTGCCGTGCAGTCCGAGCGTGCGGCGGCGCCCGTTGGTGCCGCGCAGGGTGCGCAGGGCGCGGCGGCGGGTGAACCACAGCACCAGACCGCCGAGGGCGATCACCCCGAGCCAACTCGCGGCGAACTCGCTGTACAGGCGGCCCGATTCGCCCAGGTGGAGATCGCGGTGGAGTTCGTCGATCCAGGTGCGCAGGGGCAGCGCGCCGGTCGAGCCGTACTGTTCGAGCGTGCCCCGCACCTTGGCGGTGTACGGGTCGACGAACACGGCGAGCGTGTGGTCCGGGTCGACGCCCTTGACGCCGGACAGCAGCACTCTGGTGGTCGCGTCGGCCGCGGGTGAGGGCCGTACGGCGGAGACCGTGCCCTCGGGGTGCGCCTCGCGGGCCGCGGTCACCTGCTCGGACACGGGGAGCTTGGCGTCACCGACGGCGGAGACGGTCAGTTCGTCGGCGTACAGGACCTTCTCGGCCTGGAACGAGCCGGCGTACAGGAAACCGGTGACGGCGGCGACGAGCAGGAACGGGGCGACGAGCACTCCGGCGTAGAAGTGCAGACGCAGGATCAGCGGGGACCAACTGCTGGGGGACGGCGCCGGGGCGGCGGGCCGGGGGGCCTCGTCCGATGGGGGTCCCCCCGCTCGGGCGGAGCCGGGAGTGGGGGAGGTCGAGGGAGCGGTGGACATCGGTGTGGTTCTCCCGAGGCAGGGGACGGTTCTCGGCTGTAGCGGTCCAGTAGTCGGGGAGAAGGGGCGCCGAGTTCCCCGAGGTGTGGGTGGCCTGTGTCACACAGGGACCTGCGTCCCGCAGAGGTGTCCAACGGGCCCGCGGGAGATGCCGTGGCATGCTGGCGCGATGGCATCTTCCCGTGATCGCGCAGCTGTTGCCGGCCTCGTCGAGGAACTGCTGGCCATGGACGGCCCGTTGCCCATCGTCGCGGCCGGTGATCCCGTGCTGCGGCGCGGCACCGAGCGGTTCGACGGCCAGTTGGACGGCGCGCTCCTGGCCCGTTTCGTCGAGGCCCTTCGGCTCACCATGCGCGCGGCGCCAGGCGTGGGCCTGGCCGCGCCGCAGGTCGGGGTACCGCTGCGGATCGCTGTGATCGAGGATCCGGCGCCCGTCCCGGAGGAGGTGCGGCTGGCACGCGGCCGGGTCCCGCAGCCGTTCCGGGTCCTGGTCAATCCGTCGTACGAGCCGGTCGGCACCGCCCGTGCCGCGTTCTTCGAGGGCTGCCTGAGCGTGCCGGGCTGGCAGGCGGTGGTGGCGCGGCACGCCGAGGTGCGGCTGACCGGCGAGGACGAGCGGGGCCGTGCGGTGGACGAGGTGTTCACCGGCTGGCCGGCCCGGATCGTCCAGCACGAGACCGACCATCTCGACGGCCTGCTCTACCTCGACCGCGCGGAGCTGCGCTCGCTGTCCTCCAACCAGGCGATCGCGGAGCGCTGGACACAGCCGACGCCGAGGGAGGCCGCGACCTCCCTCGGCTTCGAGCTGCCCCGGTGAGCGAGCCGGTCAGTTGTCCCGGTAGGCCTCCAGCAGCCGCAGCCAGATCTCGCTGATCGTCGGGTACGACGGGACCGCGTGCCACAGCCTGCTGATCTGGACCTGGCCCGCGACCGCGATCGTGGCGGAGTGGATGAGTTCCCCGACGCCGGGGCCGACGAAGGTGACGCCGAGGAGGATCTCGCGTTCGAGGTCGACGACCATGCGGGCGCGGCCCTTGTAGCCGTCGGCGTACAGGCCCGCTCCGGCGACGGAGGCGAGGTCGACGTCGACGGCGCGGACGCGGTGGCCGGCCTGTTCGGCCTCCGCGAGGGAGAGTCCCACGGCGGCCGCCTCCGGGTCCGTGAAGACCACCTGAGGCACGGCCGCATGGTCGGCGGTGGCCGCGTGGGCGCCCCACGGGTCGGACTCCAGCAGCGGCACCCCCGAGGCCCGGGCGGCGATGGCGGCGCCCGCGATCCGGGCCTGGTACTTGCCCTGGTGGGTGAGCAGGGCGCGGTGGTTGACGTCGCCGACGGCGTACAGCCACTCGCTGCCGGTGACACGCAGGCTGTCGTCGACGTCCAGCCAGGAGCCGGGGGCGAGGCCGATGGTGTCGAGGCCTATGTCGTCGGTGCGGGGCGCGCGTCCGGTGGCGAAGAGGATCTCGTCCGCCTCGATGCGGTCGCCGGCGTTCGTGACGACCACGACCGTCCCGTCCTCGCGGGTGACCGATTCGACGGAGGTGCCGGTGCGGACGTCGGCGCCCGCCTCGATGAGCGCCTCGGCGACCAGTTCGCCGGCGAACGGCTCCATGCGGTTGAGCAGGCCCTTGCCGCGGACGAGGACGGTGACCCGGGAGCCGAGGGCCTGCCAGACCGTGGCCATCTCGGTGGCGACCACTCCCCCGCCCACCACGACCAGCCGGCCGGGCACCTCCTGGGCGCTGGTGGCCTCGCGGCTGGTCCACGGCCTGACCTCGGCGAGTCCGGGCAGGTCGGGCAGGCCGGCGCGGGAGCCGGTGCAGACGGCCACGGCGTGCCGGGCGGTGAGTACGTGCCGCTCGCCGTCGGCTCCGGTGACCGTGACCGTGCGCGGTCCGGTGAGGCGGCCGTGGCCGCGGTAGAGGTCGGCCGCGATGCTGTCGAGCCACTGGACCTGGCCGTCGTCCTTCCAGTGGGAGGTGTAGTAGTCGCGGTGGGCGAGGACCGCGGAGGCGTCGAGGGGGCCCTGCACCGACTGGCGCAGACCGGGGACGCGGCGGGCGTCGGCGCGGGCGATGACCGGGCGCAGCAGGGCCTTGCTGGGCATGCACGCCCAGTACGAGCATTCGCCGCCGACCAGTTCGCTCTCCACGACCGCGGTGGAGAGGCCGGCCGCACGGGTGCGGTCCGCGACGTTCTCCCCCACAGGCCCGGCACCGAGCACCACGACGTCGTAGGCGATGGATTCCGTTTCCGTCATGGGGTCAGTCTGATGGGTGGTGTGCGCTCGGGCCACATGGGTACGTGCGCGGAATACGGACCAGCGCCGCCGTGTTCTCGCTCACGGCTTCGCCCCCGACACCAGGAAGAGGGATCACGCCAATGAGCAGCACCGTGGAGCTCACCAAGGAGAACTTCGACCAGACGGTCACGGACAACGAGTTCGTCCTGATCGACTTCTGGGCGGCCTGGTGCGGTCCGTGCCGTCAGTTCGCGCCGGTCTACGAGAAGGCGGCCGAGGAGAATCCTGATCTGGTGTTCGGCAAGGTGGACACCGAGGCGCAGCCGGAGCTGGCCGCGGCCTTCGGTATCCAGTCGATTCCCACGCTGATGATCGTGCGGGACCAGGTCGCCGTGTTCGCCCAGCCGGGTGCCCTGCCCGAGGCGGCCCTGACGGACGTCATCGGGCAGGCCCGCAAACTGGACATGGACGAGGTCCGCAAGTCCGTCGCCGAGCAGCAGGCCCAGGCCGCGCAGACCGGCGAGTAGGCCCCCTCCCAGGCCGCGCGGGCGTTCCCGGATCAGAACGGGTACGTCGCCACGTCCCCGCGCACCGTCGTCCAGCGCAGTTCGGTGAACGCCTCCAGGTTGGCGTCACCGCCGAAGCGGGCGCCGGTGCCGGACGCGGCGATGCCGCCGAAGGGCGCGACGGCCTCGTCGTTCACGGTCTGGTCGTTGATGTGGACGATGCCGGTCGGGATCCGCTCGGCGAGGTCCAGGCCCCGGGCGGTGTCCCGGGTGACGATCCCGAGCGAGAGACCGTAGGGGCCGGCCGCGGCGAGTGCGGCGGCCTCTTCGGGCGTGCCGAAGGGTCGCACGGGCGCCACGGGGCCGAAGACCTCCTCCGTGTAGGCGGGGGTTCGGTCGCCGACGTCGGCGAGCACCGTCGGCCGGTAGAAGAGCCGGTCGTGGGTGCCTCCGGCGGCCAGTTTGGCGCCGTTCGCCGTGCTCGCCTCCACCAGGCCGTCGATCTTGGCGAGCTGGCCGGCGTCGATGATCGGGCCGAGGTGGACCTGTTCGCGGTGCGGGTCGCCGACGGCGAGCGAGTCGGCCTTCGCCGCCAGCCGCTCGACGTATTCGCCGTACAGGGACTCGTGCACCAGGTGGCGGCCGGTCGTCATGCAGATCTGACCCTGGTGGAAGAAGGAGCCCCAGGCGGCGGTGGAGATCACCGCGTCCAGGTCGGCGTCCTCCAGCACGATCAGGGCCGAGTTGCCGCCCAGTTCGAGATGCGCGCGCTTGAGGTGGCGGCCGGCCGCCTCGCCGACGGCCCGGCCCGCCGCGGTGGATCCGGTGAACGAGACGACGGGGATGCGCGGGTCGGCCACCAGGGCCTGGCCGGCGTCAGGGCCGCCGGGCAGGATGTGCAGCAGGCCGTCCGGCAGTCCGGCCTCGGCGAAGACGGCGGCGAGGGAGAGTCCGCCGCAGACCGCCGTGCGCGGGTCCGGCTTCAGGACGACCGCGTTGCCCACGGCGAGTGCCGGGGCGACGGAGCGGATGGACAGGATCAGCGGAGCGTTGAACGGGGAGATCACGCCCACCACGCCGACCGGTACGCGACGGGTGTACGACAGGCGGGCGGCCTCGCTCGGCAGGACCTGTCCGGCCGGGCGGGAGGCGAGTGCGGCGGCCTCGTAGCACTCCTGGGCGGCGACGTGCAGTTCGAAGTCGGCCTTGCCGGGGATGGAGCCGGACTCGCGCACCAGCCATTCGCGCAGTTCGTCTGCGTGCGCGGCGAACAGGTCGCCGGCCTTGCGCAGCACCGCCGCGCGGACGAAGTGCGGGGCGCGGGCCCACTCGGCCTGCGCGGCGCGGGCCGTCTCGGCGGCCGTTTCGACGTCTTCGGAGGTGGCGAGGCGCACGGTTCCGAGCGAGTCGCCGGTGGCGGGCTCGGTGACGGTGTGTTCCGGTCCCGACAGGCTGTGGGACTGCCAGTTCTTGGGGTCGAGCAAGGACATGACGGCTCTCCGTTCGGTCACCGGCGGACGCGCAGGGGAAGCGGAAGCCCCGTGTCGCACCCCCATTTGGTTGAGCTCTCAACAGCCTAGTCCCGCCGCACGGCGAAAGGGGTGCCGCCGTACACACACCTGGCACCCATTTCGAATCCGATGGTGCGACGAGATGTGGAGCTTGTCGTGTGCGCTCCGATCGAGTCCGTCCTGTGCGATCCGATCGGGTTCGTCCCGTGCGATCCGGTCGGCGCCGGTGCCGCGTCGGCCTTGTCAGCCGGAGTCGCGGTGCACCATCGAGGCGCCGAGCACCTTGTGGGTCTCGGGGGCGGCGTTCGGGTCGCGTACGGCGCGGTCCACCAGCTCGGCCAGTTCCCGACCGGACGGCACCTCGATGTGGACCGTGCTCAGCCGTGGCCGCAGGAGCCGGCCGAGCATGAGGTCGTCGGCACCGATCACCGCGGTGTCCTCGGGAATACGGACGCCCTCGTCCTGAAGGGCGCGCATCAGCAGCATCGCGTACTCGTCGTTGTACGCGAACACCGCGTCGAGACCGAGGCCGCGCCAGCGAGCGGCGAGCCGGGCGGCGGACGTCTCGTCGTAGGCGAGGGGCAGTTCGACCACCCTGGCGTCCGTGCCGCGCAGGGCGCCGCGTACGCCTTCGAGGCGGGGCGCGGAGAAGGACCGCACCCCCGGCTCCTGCGGCACGACCACACCGATACGGCGCCTGCCACGGGCGTACAGGTGCCTGGCCGCGCAGTCACCGACGGCCGCGTAGTCCATCAGCAGGGCGTGCGCTCCCTCGACGGGCTCTGGGCCCACGACGACCACCGCTCGGGCACCGGAGCGTTTGAGAACCGTCACGCCCTTCGGACCGAGGTCGGAGCCGGGCAGCAGGACGGCGACCGGCCGCAGCTCGGCCCAGGCGCGAGCGGCATCGTCGCCGCGCAGCCCGACCGCGCCGTACTGCACGACCGTGTAGTCGAGGCGTCCCAGCTCCCACTGGAGTTCGCTGAGGAACTGGGCGTAGAGCGGGCCCACTGGGGCCGCCGGCGCGGGCATCAGCACCATCCGGCTGTGCCCGGCACGCAGGCTTCGGGCCGCGGCGTGCGGCACGTACCCGAGTTCCTTCGCGGCCTCGTGGACCCGCCGGCGCGTGGGTTCACTGATCCGGACGGCGCTGGTGTTGTTGAGGACGTAGGAGACGGTCGCGCGCGAGACGCCGGCCAGGCGGGCCACATCGGCGCTCGTGGGCACGGAGCGCGGATCGGGCGACACGGGCGCGGGCGTTTTCGGTATCTGCACCATGACGTACGGCATCTTTGCAGAACCTGTGTCCGGGCTTTCGAGTGGGGGAACTTCGCGACGGATTCGGTTGCGGGCTCAACTTTTCGACGGTTTCCCCGACACGGGATCGGTCCGGTCCGCTCCGGTTCGACGAGCCAAACGCCGTACGCGGGGCGGGCCTTGGAGAGCGGAGTCAGGAGTCGGCGGCCCTCGACCGCCGACACCTACGGGCCGCCCGTACCGCCGCCGCGTCACCGGGACGGCTGAACGCCCGCCACCCGGTCGACCAGGTCGTCCCAGCCGGCCTCCAGCCGCTCCAGAGGCATCCCGCACTGCCGGGTCAGGTGGTGGATCAGCACCGGATTCAGATAGCCCATCAGCGTCTGGGACAGGAGTTCCCCGTCCCCGTCCGGCGCCGCCTGCCGCAGCAGCAGGGCGACATGACTGAGCTGCACCCGGCGGGCCGGCACGGAGAAACGGCGGTCCGCGCTCGGCTCCGCCGCCAGCTGGAGGTCCAGCTCGTCGACCGAGCGGCGCAGCATGGCCCGGCCGAAGGCACGCAGGCGCTCCACCGGCGGCGCGCCCGGCCCGAGCGGCGGCGGGCCGCTGAGGAAGGCGGCCTGGAACTTCTTCTCGGAGTGGTCGAGCAGCGCCGTCAGCAGGCCCGTCCGGTCACCGAAGCGACGGAAGACCGTGCCTTTGCCGACCTTCGCCGCCGCCGCCACCGCTTCCATCGTCACCCCGGCCGCCCCGTGCTCCGCCACCAGCCGGGCGGCGGCCTCCAGCAGCCGGGCACGGTTGCGGGCCGCGTCGGCCCGCAGGCACGGCTCGTCCTCGGCCTTGCCCAGCTGCAGCAACTCGGGCGCGACCAACAGCTGTTGCTGGGGTTCGGTGAACGGGGGCGGAAACGCGGACATGACGCCAGCGTAAAGCATCAGGAAGAAAACTGGACCGCGGTCCGCTTAGGATGCTAGAACATTAAACGGACCTCGGTCCGGATCGTAACGGCAGTGTTTCAGCCCTTTGGAGTCCCGCATGTCTGTTCGTATCCTCGCGCTCGTCGGCAGCCTTCGCGCCGGTTCGCACAACCGCCAGCTCGCCGAGGCAGCCGTCAAGCTCGCTCCCGAGGGCGCCGACGTGGTGCTCTTCGAGGGCCTGGCCGACATCCCCTTCTACAACGAGGACATCGACGTCGAGGGCAGCGTGCCGGCCTCCGCCGCCAAGCTGCGGGAGGCCGCTCAGGCCGCCGACGCCTTCCTCTTCTTCTCCCCCGAGTACAACGGCACCATCCCGGCCGTCCTGAAGAACGCCATCGACTGGCTGTCCCGCCCGTTCGGCGCCGGCGCCTTCGCCGGAAAGCCGGTCGCCGTGGTCGGCACCGCCTACGGCCAGTACGGCGGCGTGTGGGCGCAGGACGAGACCCGCAAGGCCGTGGGCATCGCCGGCGGCAAGGTGATCGAGGACATCAAGCTGTCCATCCCCGGTTCGGTCGTCCGCTTCGCCGAGACGCACCCGGCCGACGACGCCGAGGTCGCCGCCCAGCTGTCCGAGGTGGTCGCCCGTCTGCACGGCCACGCGGCCGAGACCGCCGCGGCCTGAGCCGTGCACCTGGTCGACTGACCTGCCACGGGTGCCGAGGGGGCCGGAGCCGAACGGCTCCGGCCCCCTTCGCCTGGGCGGGCTGGGTCGGGTGGCGGAGGGTTGACGGCGGGTCGAGGCGTGGCGGCGGTCGGTGGTCGGCGGGCCGAGGGTTGGCGGCGGCCGGTGGCCGGCGGGCCGAGGGTTGACGGCGGCCGGTGGCCGGCGGGCCGAGGGTTGACGGCGGCCGGTGGCCGGCGGGCCGGCGGTGGCCGGTGGCCGGCGGGCCGGCGGTGGTCGGCGGGCCGGCGAGCCGGCCGTCCGGCGGCCCGGCGGATGCGCTCGATGACAAAAGCCGCTGGAGGCACGCCTGCGGCCGGCGGGCTGGACTCCGCGTCCGCGGGCATGAGTCGCTCCCCCGGCCAAGGTTGGGCCATCGGGCCATCGCCGTTGCCCGCGCGGCCCGGAACACCGCTGTCCGTCGGCGCGGCTCAGGACACCACCGTGGGCGCCAGCTTTCGCAGTTCCTCCAGCGCCGCCAGTACCGCCGGACGGGTCCGGCCGCCGCGGCGGGTGCAGGTGAGCAGGGTGCGGTGCGGATTGCCCGTGCAGCGCACCCGGGCGATCGGCAGGTGCGGGGGCAACTGGGCCAGCCGCGGGACCAGCGCCACGCCGAGCCGGTGGGCGACGAGATGCGCGGTGACGTTCCAGTCCCCCGCGTGATGGACCACGTCGGGGCTGAACCCGGCCTCGCCGCACGCCGACATCACCTGCGCACGGCACGGGCTCTCCCGGACCGGCGCGATCCAGGCCTCGTACGCCGCGTCCGCGAGGTCGACGCGGTCACGCCCGTCCAGCGGATGGCCCTCGGGCACGACGAGGTCGAACGGGTCCTCCAGCAAGGGTTGCTGGTCGAAGCGCGTGTCGCTCAGCGGCGGGTTGTGCGGAGTCGCCTCGACGACGGCGAGGTCGGTCTCTCCCTCGAAGAGCAGGTCGAAGCTGCCCGGCACGAGAGCCTCCTGGATGCGGACGGCCAGTCGCGGATGACGCTCGCGCAGCCGGACCGCCATCGGCGCCAGCAACACCGACACGGCCACCGGGAACCCGCTCACCCGCAGCGGCCCGGCGGGTTCGCCATGGTCGGCGCGCAGATCGAGTTCGGCCTGTTCCCAGCGCGCCTGGATGGCGTCGGCGTGCGCGAGCAGGCTCTCGGCGGCCGGGGTGAGCCGTACCCCGCGGCCCTGTGGTTCGAGGAGCTCGACGTCCAGGTCACGGGCCAACTGCCGGATTTGCTGGGAGGCGGCGGACGGGGTGAAGTGGAGGGCGCGGGCGGCAGCGGTGACCGTGCCGTAGTGCGCCACCGCGCGTAGGACGTGGAGCCGGCGCAGGTCAATCATGAAGGCAACGCTTCACGGTCGGGTCCATAAAGTCAACCTGGACGTGTACGAAGCCGTCGGCGCACGCTGGTTGTGTCGGGACGGCCCCCCGTCCCCCGTATGACGTCCCCCGTCCCCCGTATGAAGGAGCAGCCCATGATCAGCCCGACCGGCGCCGCCTGCCCGCACTGCGGCTGGCCCGACGGTGCCGAGCCCTTCCATGTGGTGTCCCGGCACGGGACGGCGGCCGGACGCACGGTGTGGACGCGCTGCGGCTGCGGCTCGCTGCAGGTCCGGATCGTCGACGACCGCGGCACACGAGTGATCTCACGCAGCCGGCCCGCGGTCGCTCATTCGGCCCCTGGCGCGTAGCCGGAAACGCCACGCTCAGTCCGATGCCGCCTGCTCAGCCTGAAGCCGCTTGCTCAGCCCGGTACCGCCTGTTCAGCCCGGTGCCGCACGCCCACCCCGACGCCGCCGCTCACCTCGAAGACTCGGCTCACCCAAGACTCGGCTCAGTCCGAAGACTCGGCTCAGTCCGAAGACTCGGCTCAGGCCGAAGCGGCCGCTCAACCTCATGCCCCCGCTCGGACGGACGCCGCCGCTCAGTCCAGCCCGGCCAGTCGCTGAACCGCCGGAGCCACGAAGCGCTCGATCCACGCGGCCGGTTCACCGACGCGTGGACCGAGAATCACCGTGTCGATGCCGAGGTCGGTGTAGCCCGTGATGTCCCTGGTGAAGGCGTCCAGGTCCCCCTCGTTGGCGGGCTCGCCGGTGTAGGTGACGGTCTTGCGGATCTCGTCGTAGTCGCGGTCCTCGCTCGCGCAGTGGCCGCGCAGCACGTCGAGCTTGTGCTTGACCTCCTCCGGGGAGGTGGCGAACAGGTTGCAGGCGTCGCCGTACCTGGCCACGAGCCGGAGGGTCTTCTTCTCTCCCCCGCCACCGATCATGATCTCGGGGTGCGGGCTGCTCACCGGTGCGGGGACGCACAGCGTCTCGGCGAGCCGGTAGTACTCGCCCTCGAAGGGGCCGTTGCTCTCCGGGTCCCACATCTGGAGACAGATCCGCAGGGTCTCCTCCAGCCGTTCGAAACGCTCCTTGAGCGGCGGGAACGGCACGCCGAGGCCGCTGTGCTCACGGTCGTACCACGCGGCCCCGATGCCGAGCGTGGCCCGGCCGCCTGACAGGACGTCCAGCGAGGTGGCGATCTTGGTGAGGAGGCCGGGATGGCGATAGGTCACTCCGGTCACCAGGGCGCCGAGCCGGACGGTGGAGGTGTGGGCGGCGAGGTAGCCCAGAGTCGTGTAGGCCTCCAGCATCGGGGCCTCGGCGCCGCCGTTGAACTCCATCTGGAAGTAGTGGTCCATGACCGACAGCCAGCTCACGCCCGCCGCCTCGGCCGCGGCACCCGCCGCCGCCAGTTCGGCGCCGAGCGCGGGCCCTCCCCCACCGTGGTCGAAGCGGTTGATGTGCACGCCCACTCGCATGTCCGTCTCCGTTCACCGGAACCTCCAACGACTCCGCTGACGCTACGACCTGGAGGGTTCTCGAAGTCAAGTGGCCGACCGCTCCTCAGACCACCCCTTCCACCCCTTCCGCCCCTTCCAGCCCTTCCCCATCCGCTTCCGCCCCTTCCCCATCCGCTTCCGCCGCCTCCTGCTTCTTCGCGGCCCGGAGGCTGGTGATCGTGGTGACCGCGAGGACGAGCACGATGAAGCCGAGCGAGAAGGGGATGCCGATCTCCGGGACGTGGACCCCGGACTCGTGCAGTGCGTGCAGGACCAGCTTGACGCCGATGAAGCCCAGGATGATCGACAGACCGTAGCTGAGGTGCACCAGCTTCCGCAGCAGCCCGCCGATGAGGAAGTACAGCTGCCGCAGGCCCATCAGAGCGAACGCGTTGGCGGTGAAGACGATGTACGGATCCTGGGTCAGGCCGTAGATGGCGGGGATGGAGTCCAGCGCGAACAGGACGTCGGTCGAGCCGATCGCGAGCATCACGACCAGCATCGGGGTCATGACCCGCTTGCCGTTCTCCTCGATCCACAGCTTGGTGCCGTGGTACCGGTCGGCCACCCCGAATCGCTGCTCCACCGCCTTCAGCAGCTTGTTCTCCTGATACTCCTCCTCGTGCACGTCCTTGCGGGCGTCCTGGATCAGCTTCCACGCGGTCCAGATCAGGAAGGCGCCGAAGAGATAGAACACCCAGGAGAACGCGGAGATGATCGCCGCTCCGGCCGCGATGAAACCCGCGCGGAGCACCAGGGCCATGATCACGCCGACCATCAGCACGCGCTGCTGGTACTGGGAGGGCACCGCGAACTTGCCCATGATCAGAACGAAGACGAAGAGGTTGTCGACGCTGAGCGACTTCTCGGTGACGTACCCGGCGAAGAACTCCCCGGTGGGCCCGGCCCCGCCGTAGAGGAACAGCCCGACGCCGAACAGACAGGCCAGGACGACCCAGACGACCGTCCAGGTACCCGCTTCCCTGATCGACACGTCATGGGGTTTTCGGCCGATGAAGAAATCCGCGGCCACGAGCGCGCACAGAGCCGTGACGGTCAGCAGCCAGACGGTGAGAGAGACGTTCACTGGTACTCCTGGTGCGTGGGGGGCATCGACAGCGTCGTCAGCGTTTCCGATGCCTTCCACCGACAGAAGATGAAGAAGAGACCATGTCCTGGCAAAGAAGAGCTGGTCACGTCGGTGTGCGGCCGGAAGCCGGGAGGCCACCCGCCAGACGGCGGGGAGGTTCCGCCGGACGGCGGCGCTCCGACGGCGTCCGGTGTGCGAATCATTTCGACAAGAGCCGCCGCACTTCGCGTCAGGAGAACCCATGAGCCACATCCCGCCCCCGTTCGACCCGGAACTGGCCGCCGCCCTGGAACTGATCAAGGACGTCGTGTCGCCCGGTCTCACCCCGGACGAGATCGACACCGTGCGCCAGGGCGCGGGGATCGAGATGCTGGCCGACCTGGACCTGACCATGGGCGGATTCTTCGAGGTCGAGGACCGTACGGTGCCGGGGCCCGAGAACGCCCCCGACATCTCGCTGCTGATCTGCCGCCCCGCCGCTCCCGCCATCGCGGGACCGCTGCCCGTCGTGTACCACGTGCACGGCGGCGGCATGATCCTCGGCACCAACCGGGTGGGCGTGGACGGTCCACTGGCCTGGGCGAAGGAACTGGGCGCGGTCGTGGTGTCCGTCGAGTACCGACTGGCTCCAGAGCACCCGCATCCGGCACCGGTCGAGGACGTGTACGCCGGCCTCGTATGGACGGCGGAGCACGCCGCCGAGATGGGCGGCGACCCGGAGCGGATCGTGATCGCGGGAGCCAGTGCGGGCGGGGGCCTGAGCGCGGCCCTGGCCCTGCTCACCCGGGACCGCAAGGGTCCGCAGGTGATCGGCCAGATGCTGCTGTGCCCGATGCTCGACGACCGCAACGACACCCCGTCCTCCCACCAGATGGCGGGCCTCGGCGTCTGGGACCGTACGGCGAACGAGACCGGCTGGGGGGCACTGCTGGGTGAGTTGCGCGGCGGCCCCGACGTACCCCCGTACGCGGCACCGGCCCGCGCGGAGGACCTGTCCGGGCTTCCCCCGGCCTTCCTCGACGTGGGCTCCGCCGAAACCTTCCGCGACGAGGTCGTCGCCTATGCCTCCCGCATCTGGCAGGCGGGAGGCGTGGCCGAGCTCCACGTCTGGCCCGGCGGCTTCCACGGCTTCGACGGCTTCGCTCCCCAGGCAGCCCTCTCCCAGGCGGCCCGAGCGGCTCATCTGGCGTGGCTGCGGAGGTTGTTGGGCGCCTGAGGCGGGGCGGCGGGGGGCACGGGGGCGGGCCGCCGGCACCGCGCGAGCGGCAGGCACGAGCAGCGCGGGCCGCCGGCACCGCGCGAGCGGCAGGGGACGGCAAGGGTTCGGGGGACGGCTGGCCGGGGCTGGGTGGCCGAGGGGCGGATGGGCTGGAGGAGGGGCTGTTCGGTGGGGGCCGGCACCGCCCTGACCCGCGGGACCAATCCCCCGCAAGGCTGCGCGGAACGGGACCCCATGCCGCACCATGGGCGTATGAAAGAGCTGGCCGGGCGGCTGACCGCGCTGGACCCGGACGCTGGGGCCGCGGTGCAGGTCATCGCCTACTTCGACCGACTGTCCGAGTCCCGGGCGGGGCTGGAGGCGCTGGTGCGCGGGGCCGCGGTGCTGGCCGGGGTGCCCGCACGGCTGGCGGACGCCGAGCGGCGGGTGCAGGTCCGGGTCGAGGCCGACGGCACGCGCCGGGACACGGACCTCCCGCCCGATCCCGCCTGGCCGTCCGCCGCGCTGACCCCGGGCAGAGCGCCCGCCCTGTGGCTGGAGCGCACGGAGGCCGGGCCGAGCGTGGTCGACGCGGTGATCCTGGAGCGGGCGGCCGGCGCCGTACGTCTCGTCCTGGACCGCATCCGGGGCAGGGCCCCCGTCGACGACGCCGCGCTGGTCGAGACGGTCCTCGACGCCACCGCCCCGGACCAGGTCCGCCTGCACGCGGCGCGCGGACTGGGCCTGGACCCCACGGCGCAGGCCCGCGCACTTGCCCCGCGTGACGGCCGCCCCCGGATCATCGCCGCACACCCGGACGCCGAACTGCCCGCAGGGCGCCTCGGCGTCGGCCCCGCCGTCCCGGTGCTCGACCTGCCCCGCTCCTGGACCGAGGCTCGCACCGCCCTGCGGTTCACCGCGGACGGCACCCCCCAGGACCCGGGTCAGCGGGTGGTGTACGCCGACGCGCTCGGTGGCGTCGCCCTGCTGGCCGGCCTCGTCGTACCGGGCGCCGAGCCGCCACCGGACGTCCGCGACCTGGAAACGGCCGCCGCGGCCACGCCCTGGCTGCTCGCCACCCTGTACGCGGTCGCCTCGACGGCGAGCCTGCGGGCGGCCGCCGCGGAGGTCAACGTCCACCACTCCACGCTCCAGGACCGTCTGGCCCACGCCGAGCACCAGCTCGGCTGGCCGGTGCGCACGCCTCAGGGCCGACTCAGGTTGCAAGTGGCCCTGACCATGCGGGCCTTGGCGCGGCCGTGACCCGCCCGGCGGTCACCGGCACTCGTCTCGCTCTCCGTCATCCCCCGCGGCCGACCGTCGGCCGACTCGCGGCGGACCACGGCGGACCGTCACCTTTACTTGCACGCGCCTTATAAGCGCATGCGCCGGAACTTTCATTGATGCCATATCCTGGAGGTCAGTCATTTCGGGACGGAGGAGCAACCCCCATGACCGCCACGGACCCCGCCCTCACCGCCCTCGCACAGGGCTGGTGCGCCCTCTCCCTGCTGCACGGCAGGATCGAGGCCCACATCGAGCGGGCTCTGCAGGCGAAGCACGACCTGAGCGTGCGCGAGTACTCCCTGCTCGACGTGCTCGGCCGCCAGCACGACGGGGTGGGCGGCCATCTCCAGATGAAGCAGGTCGCCGACGCGGTGGTCCTGAGCCAGAGCGCCACCACCCGCCTGGTGACCCGACTGGAGGACCGCGGGCTGCTCTCCCGCTACCTGTGCCCCACCGACCGTCGCGGCATCTACACGGACGTCACTGACGCGGGCCGAACCCTGCTGGAAGAGGCCCGCCCCACGAACGAGGCCGCCCTGCGCGAGGCCCTCGACCAGGCCGCCCAGAACCCCGAACTGGCCCCGCTCGTGCGAGCGGTGGAGACGCTGGGCGCACCGGCCTGAAGCCTTCGGGTCGCACGTCCTCCCCCCGGCGACGAGATGGGAAAAGTACAGGTCAGCCGGGATGTCCACCGTCGGCGTCCCGTTGACAGCCGCTTGCGGGCGCCCGTACAAATGGGCCCCATGAGCCTCCCGCAGCGCCGCCCCCTGGACGGGATCACGGTGGTCAGCCTGGAACAGGCCGTGGCCGCCCCCTATGCCACCCGTCAGCTCGCCGACCTCGGCGCCCGGGTGATCAAGGTGGAGCGGCCCGGCGACGGCGACTTCGCGCGCCGCTACGACACGACGGTCCACGGCCAGTCCAGCTACTTCGTCTGGCTCAACCGCTCCAAGGAATCGCTCACCCTGGACCTGAAGGACCCCCGGGCCCGCGAGGTCCTGCACCAACTCCTCGACCGCGCCGACGTGTTCGTACAGAACCTGGCCCCGGGCGCCGCCGCCCGCCTCGGTCTCGGCGTGGACGCTCTCGGCGAGGGCCACCCCCGGCTCATCCCGTGCACGATCTCCGGATACGGCACCTCGGGCCCCTGGGCCGACCGCAAGGCGTACGACCTGCTGGTGCAGTGCCAGACCGGGCTGGTGTCGCTCACCGGAACAGCCGAGGAGACCGCCCGGACCGGGATCTCCGTCGCCGACATCGCCGCCGGGATGTACGCCTACAGCGGCATCCTCACAGCCCTGTACACGCGGGCCGTCACCGGCACGGCGCACCCCGTGGAGGTGTCCCTGTTCGAGGCGCTGGCGGAGTGGATGGGCCAGCCCGCCTACTACACCCGCTACGGCGGCACCCAGCCCCCACGTCTGGGCACCCAGCACGCCACCATCGCGCCGTACGGCGCCTTCACGGCCGCCGACGGCAAGGACGTGCTGTTCTCCATCCAGAACGAGCGGGAGTGGGCCGCCCTGTGCGCACGCTTCCTCGGCCGGCCAGAGCTCGCCGACGACCCGCGCTTCGCCACCGGCTCCGACCGGGTCACCCACCGTGAGGAACTCAACGCCGTCGTCGCCGAGCGCGTCGCCCGTTCCGGCGCCGAGGAGATCCTCAAGGAGCTGGACGACGTCGGCATCGCGTGCGCCGGCGTCAACGACGTCGCCGCGTTCCTCGACCACCCGGTGCTGGCCGCCCGCGACCGCTGGCGCGAGGTCGGCGTGCCCGGCGGCGCCCAGGTGCAGGCGCTGCTTCCGCCGGCGGACCTGGCGGGTCTGCCCGCGCGCATGGATCCGGTACCGGCGGTGGGCGAGCACACGGAGGCGATCCTCACGGAACTCGGCCGCGACGACATCGCGGCGCTGCGCGCCGACGGGGTGATCTGAGCGCTTCCCGCGACGGACCCGGTCAGCCGGTCAGGTCCGCCGGCACCCGTAGGTCGTCGTGGCCGAACAGGCGCCTGAGCGCTGCCGGTTCCCCGGCGGCGCAGGTCTCGGCGACGTGGTCCATGAGGGCGTCGTACTCCGGCCCGGTTCCGCCCTGGTAGGCCTCGGTCATCCGCCCCCACTCGTCCCAGGGCAGCATCTCCCTCTTGCCCAGCGCGGCGAGGTCGCGCACAGTGTTGCCGCTGATCTCGTGGGGCCCCCAGGCGTGTTCGGTACCGGCGACTCCGAACATCCGCGGGTCGACCAGACCTTGGCGGTAGCGCTGCCATGCTTCGCCGCCGGTGAGGAACTCGCCCGGCGCCAGGTCCTCGGGCCGCTTCACGTAGTCCTTGTCCAGATGTTCGGTGTCGACGCGCACCCAGCGCCGCTCGTCGTCCTTCCAGTACTCGGTGATCCAGTGGTCGACCCCGCGGCCCGCCACGAAATAGGTGCCGAAGCCGCAGCGGGCCCGGGAAGGTGTCCCCCGCGCGCGCAGCAACGCACAGGCCAGCGTGGCGAAGTGACGGCAGCTGCCCACCACCCGCTTGTGCGGCATCCGGGGCCGGTGCAGTGGGGCGGGGTCCAGCGCCGTCAGCGCGTCGATCAGCTCGCTCACCGGGCGGATGTCCTTCTCCGCGATCCGGGCCTCCGGGACACCGAGCGGGAGAGCGTCGAAGGGCTGGATGAACAGGCTGCGAACCGCCGCGCAGACACCGACCGGGTCGTCCGGCAGTCCGTCCGTCAGCGCCAACTGCTCGGTCCGCAGACGGGTGAGCGGCCCGGGCCTGGCGTGATCGAGCAGGTCATCTGTCATGCCGGGAAGAATAGGGGGTGGCTCTGACACGAGGCTTCCCGGGAGCCGAGCGGGCCGCCCTGCCCCCGGCGAGCCGCCGCGTCACCGACACCCGAAGCCGACCGGCTGGCCGGACCACCTGGTCGGGCTGGGCCGCGACGGCCTCCGTCGGCCCGCTACGAAGGCACCCTGTTCGCGGCGGTCAGTGTTCCCTACCAGGCCAGCGGGCCCTCGGCGTCGAAGTAGCCGCCGGTCGGACCGTCAGGGGCCACCTGGGCCATCCGTACGATGATCTCGGCGCCCTCCTCGACGGTCTGCGTGCCCGTGTTCCCGTTGAGGTCCGTCGCGGTGTAGCCGGGCTCCACGGCGTTGATCCGCATGCCGGGGAACGCCTTCGCGTACTGCACGGTGACCGCGTTGACCGCCGTCTTCGACGCCGGATAGGCGACGCCCGGGTAGAAGTGTGCCGGGTGGGACGCGTCGCTGAGCGCGGTCAGCGAGGCCAGGCCGCTGCTGACGTTGACCACGACCGGCGCGGCCGAGCGCTCCAGCAGCGGCAGGAACGCGTGGGTGACGCGGACCAGGCCGAAGACATTCGTGTCGAACACCGTCCGCATCTGGTCGGCGGTCACGTCCGCGGCGCCGACCACGGTGTTGCCCTCTCCCCTCGCCTCGATTCCGGCGTTGTTGACCAGGACGTCGAGTCCGCCGTCGGTCTCGACGGTCTTCGCCGCGGCTTCGACGGAGGCGTCGTCGGTGACGTCGAGCAGGACGAAGCGGGCGCCGAGCCGTTCGGCGGCCCGGCGTCCGCGGTCGGCGTCGCGGCTGCCGACGTAGACGGTGTGGCCCGCCGCGACGAGGCGTCGGGCGGTCTCGAAACCGAGACCCTTGTTCGCTCCGGTGATCAGTGTTGTCGTCATGCCTCCAGACTCGGGCCCACCGGGCCGGTCAGCCAGATGACCCTTCTTCCTGGGACTGCGGGTACCAGGCACCCGCCCGGCGGACGGTGTTCACTGGGGCCATGACGACGACGGAACTCGGACAGGCGCTGCGGCGCTGGCGCGACCGCGTCTCCCCCGGTACGGCCGGGCTGCCCACCGGCGGCCACCGGCGCGCGGCCGGGCTGCGGCGCGAGGAACTGGCCCTGCTGGCCGGGATCTCCGTCGACTACGTCACCCGCCTCGAACAAGGGCGGGCGGCGAACCCGTCCGGGCAGGTCGTCGAAGCGCTGGGCCGGGCGCTGCGGCTGTCGGGGGAAGAGCGCGCGCACCTGTTCCGGCTGGCCGGGCTGGTCCCACCGGGCCCGGAAACCGTGCCCGCGTATCTCACGCCCAGTCTTCAACGGCTGCTGGACCGGCTGGTCGACACGCCCGTCGGGGTCTCCGACGCGGCCATGACGCTGCTGCTGGCCAATCCGATGTACGCGGCGCTGATGGGCGACGCGTCCGGCTTGCGCGGCTTCGAACGCAACGGTGTGTGGCGCAACTTCACGGGCGCGCCGACCCGTGTCCGGCACACTCCGCAGGAGCGGCGGGACTTCGAGACCGGCATGGTCGCGGAACTGCGCGCCACCGCCGCCCGATATCCCGCCGACCGGCAACTACAGCGACTCATCACGGAGTTGCGGGCCTCCAGCGAACGGTTCGCCGAGCTGTGGGACGCGGGCGTCGTCGGCCGGCTCGAGTCCTCCCGCAAGACGATCGAGCACCCGCACGTGGGTACGCTGACCCTGGACTGCGACGTGCTCCGCGTGGCGGGCAGCGACCTGCACCTTCTGGTCTACACGGCCGAGCCGGGCACCGAGGACGCCGAGCGGCTGGAACTGCTCGCCGTACTGGGCACCCAGATCATGGTCGGCTAGCCGGTCGGCCCCTCGCAGACCTACGCCACCGTCCGGGCCCGCGGAGCGTACGGCGGGCCGGACGGCTCAGCCCGCTCAGCCGGTCTCGTCGAGGGCGGTCGCGGCGGCCGGGCACCCACCGGCGGCTTCCCGCACGGCGGCCGTGTGGTGCTCTGCCGCGGGGCTTAGCGTCCAGCGGGACGACCACACCGTCCTCGTCCCGCCGGTCGAACACCTGCGGCGCGGCCATCACCCACTGGCGCGCATCGCCGGCGAAGGCCCGTCCGCTTCATTGCCCGAGGTCAGAGACCGTAACGGCTCTTGAGGTGGCGCCAGAAGTCGCGGAGCATCCACGTGTCGAACTCCGTGATCCGGGTGGCGCTGCCCGCCTTCATCAGGAAGCAGCACTGGCCGGTCGGGGTCCAGTCGTAGAAGTCGTCGAGGCCGAAGGTGTGGCCGACCTCGTGCAGGTAGATGTGGATGTTCTCCTGGTCCAGCGCGCCGGTGAAGTACTCCTGGCCGACGCGCTGTCCCCAGTCGCCGCCCGCGCCGCCCTGGAAGCCCTTCGTCAGCCACAGCGACTGGTCGTAGTGACGGGCCGCGCCGCCCGGGCACCTCGAGTAGTTGCCGTCCTGGTGGAAGAAGCGGCCGCAGTCGGGCGCACACTGCGGGGCGCCGCCGCCATCGAGGTTCCCGGCGTAGATGTCGACCGAGTTGTCGGTCCACTGCAGGGTCGAGCGGTCCTTCACCGCCCAGCCGACGACGTTGACGGGCACGCTGGTGTAGGGCCAGGCGTTGTGGCCCTTGCCGCCCTCGACCATGGCGGCCGCCCACTTGGCGAACTGTGTCCTCAGCGCGGCGTGGACCCGGTCCCGCAGGGCCGCGGAGACCGGGGCGTCGGAGTCCCAGCGGACGCAGTAGTTGATACTTCCCTTGTTGGCCATGACCTGGTCCCAACCGTAGTTGCGGAAGCCGTAGAGGTCCGGGTAGGTCGACTGGACGTGGTTCCAGACCTCGTTCAGCGGCTGGGCCAGCTCGGCGGGCGGGTTCCAGTCGTCGGCGGCCCGCGCCGTGGTAGCCGTGGATGCCGTGGGTTGCGTGAGTGCCGCCGACGCGGCCGAGGCCGCCGAGCCGGGTGCCGCCGCCAGGACGGCCAGGACGGCGACCACGACGGCGACCAGACGCGCGAGATGAGTGCGCATGAGTGAACTCCCTTTGTGGGGGACGGGATTTCACTCATCTGGTCGCTGCCGACGCGGTGGGGGTTGCCGGGTTCGGGCGTCGAGCCGTTTCCCGGCCGAGGCCGCGTCCGCTGTGGCGTCGCCGAGGCGGGCGAGGACTATCTCAACTCCGAGCACTGACGATCAAGGCGGGGCGCGAGGCCCCGGGCAGGGACCACATCCGGGACCAGCTCCGGGAGCAGGAAGGGGATCGGGTGCCGGACCGGGAGCCGGCCGCGGGCCGTGTACCGGGGGCCGGGACCTGGAACCTGGACGGGGCCGGGACCCCAGCCGGGACGGGACCGGGCCCACACCCCGGAGCGGGAGCGGGGACCCGGCGCGGGGGCAGGATCAGGCACCAGCCCCGGAGCGGGACCGGATCCGGCGCAGGAGCTGGACGGGAAGGAGACTCGGGCCGGACGTGGAAGCGGGACGGGAGGGAGACCGGATCCGGCGCAGGAACTGGACGGGAGGGAGACCGGATCCGGCGCAGGAACTGGACGGGAGGGAGACCGGATCCGGCGCAGGAGCTGGACGGGAGGGGGACTCGGGCCGGACGTGGAAGCGGGACGGGCACGGACGAGTGCCCGTGCGCACCCGCCGGAGGCCCCCACACGGCCGAACGGTTCCCCCCGCACCCGTGCCCGTCAGACGCGCCGCCCGGTGTACCAGAAGGCCCAGCCCACCGCGCCGCGGAGTGTGACAGGTCTCCTCGGGGTACTCGACACCGCGCCCCACCCCCATCCCCACTCACACGTAGTCGGCCGGACACGGACCTCGACCCCGGAAGGGAGCGGCCCGATGCATGATCGCCCGTACCAAACCGACACCGACCTGCTCGGCATCTACCTCAACGATCACCTCGCCGGAGCCACGCTCGCCGTGGACCGGGCAAGGCTACTGGCCGAGGCGGAGGCGGAGCGGGACCCGGCCCTCGCCGACGCCGTGCGGCCGGTCGCCGACGAGATAGCCGAGGACCGGGCGAGCCTGCTGACGATCATGCGGTCGTTGGAGGTGCCCGTACGCCGCTACAAGATCGTCGCGGGCCGTCTGGCGGAGAGGGCGGGTCGGCTCAAGGCCAACGGCCGGCTCGTCCGCCGCTCACCGCTCTCCGCCATGCTGGAGCTGGAGCTGCTGCGCCTGGGCGTGGAGGGAAAGGCGGCCGGCTGGCGGACCCTGCACCGGCTGACCGGCGCCGACCCGCGCCTCGACCCGGGACACCTCGACGCCCTCCTCGAACGTGCCCAGCGGCAGCTGGACACGCTGGAGGAGCTGCGTCTGCGCCAGATCAAGCAGACCTTCCGGCAGACCGCCGACCGGCCCGCACCCCAGGAGTCGCACTCCTGAACCATGCAGGGCCGAGCACCCCGGGCAAGTGATGCACACCGGTCCCGCCGGGAACCCGGCGCACCCCGGGCACGCTGGAAACCTGGTGGACGCCGGGTGCATCGGACACCCGGGCAAGCCGGACCCGGTGGACGCCGGGTACATCGGACACCCGGGCAAGCCGGGACCCGGTGGACGCCGGGTACGTCGGACACCCCGAGCACGCCGCTCGTCCCGGGATACGCCGCTCACCCTGAGGCACCCGGGCAGCCGCGCACACGCACGCCGGAAACCCGTGTACCCCGGGCACGCGGGAAGCCAGGGACAGGTCCGTGCCGGTGGCGTGATGCCGCTCCTGACCCCGCGCCCGGCTTTTCGGAGCGGGCGGGCCGGGGTACTCGGGGACGACTCAGCCCAGTACCCAGTACGCACCTTCCGGCCGTCGCCAAGGAGGAGACCACCATGGGCTTCAATCCCCTTGAGCACCAAGGAATCCCCCTGGACCGCCAACTCCGCAGCTGGCGGGAGTTGGACGTCGAACCGATCGACCCCGACCGCAGCGATCCGTACACCCGTTGCCGCATCATCACCATGAACGGCATCGAGGTCGAGGCGGTGCTCTTCAGCCACCAGTTCGCCCGCCACTGTCCCGACCCCGACGTCAAACGCCAACTGGCCGAGGTCCGCTACATCGAGCAACAGCAGCAGAAGGCGGTCAACTGGCTGCTGCCCGGACTCGCGTCCGTCCTGGAGACCACCATCGCCTACGAGCAGGTGGCGGTCGACCTCACCGGCTGGATCGCCCGCCACGAGCCCGACCCGTATCTGAAGCAGGCGTACGAGTTCGGCGTCCTGGAGGATTTCGACCACCTGTTCCGGTACGCCAACCTCTACGAGATGATCGAGCACCGCAAGGCGGACGCCATCGTCGAGAACCTCACCGAGGTGATGCCGGGCCGGCCGACGAAGTTCCACCACCGCCACCCGGCCGACAACGTGCGCGAGCCGTACGACCGCTCGACGGTCAACCCGCTGTCCCGGCTGCACGCGCTGACGATCATGTCGGCGGAGCAGCAGACCATGAACTTCTACATGAACGTCGGCCCCCAGTACATGGAGCCCATCGCCCGCCGCCTCTACCAGGAGATCGCCCTCATCGAGGAGGAGCACGTCACCCACTACGAGTCCCTGGTCGACCCGGGCGAGACGTGGTGGGAGCAGCTCGTCAACCACGAGTACAACGAGTGCTACCTCTACCACTCGTTCATGGAGCAGGAGTCGGACCCCAAGGTGAAGGCGATCTGGGAGCTCCATCTGAACATGGAGCTCGAACACCTGCGAATCGCCTGCGATCTGATGCGCCGTCATGACGCCCGGGAACCGCAGGAGATCCTCGCGCCCGAGCTGCCGAACGTCCTCACCTTCGAGCCGAACAAGGCGTACGTCCGCGAACTGCTGGACACTCAGATGGACTTGACCACGCTCGGCACCGGTTACGTCCGGGACGCGCACGAGCGGTTCACCCGGATGCAGGAGGCCGTCCACGGCGGCGAGGAGCCGCCCAGCGAGCAGGTGATGGCCCAGCACCGGGAGATGTTCGGGCATGAGTACCGCATCGAGACCGAGGGCGAGCACCCCGACCTCGCCTCCCGGGAGAGGAGCTGACATGGCCGGGATCGCCGCGAGCGACGCGGACGTCGTCGCCCTGCTCATGCGCCAGCACGGCGACATCCGCAACCTCTTCGACGAGGTGGAGCGGACGTCCGGTGACGAGCGCCGGGCGGCCTTCCGCCGCCTGGTCCGGCTGCTCGCCGTGCACGAGACGGCCGAGGAGGAGATCGTCCACCCCTTCACCCGGAGCTCGGTGCCCGGCGGCGCGGCCGTCGTGGAGGCCCGCCTCACGGAGGAACGGGAGGCGAAGGAGCTCCTGTCCCGACTCGACGGCATGGACACCGACGACCCCAAGTTCCTGCCCGAACTGCGGGCGCTGCGCGCGGAGGTGTCGGCCCACGCGCGGGCCGAGGAGCGCTACGAGTTCATCCACGTCCGCCGCCACGCCGACAAGGCCCGTCTGGCGTCGATGGCGACGGCGGTCAGGACGGCCGAGAAGCTGGCCCCCACCCACCCCCACCCCGGCACCGAGTCCGCGGCGAAGAACCTGGCCGTCGGCCCCCTGGCGGCCCTGATGGACCGCACCCGGGACGCCGTTCGCAGCGCTCTCGGCAAGGAGGGATGAGCACGGACGGGTGACGCGCCGGGCCCCGGGCCCCCCGCATGCCCCGTCAGCGGTGAGACCGAGGACGGGGCATGGTGGCGCGGCAGGAAACGCCGGCTCGCCGCCCCGGAGGGGGGATCCCGGTCGCCACGCAGCGACGGACCCCGAGGTGCCCGGCACCCTGGTCCCCCGCTCGCTGGATCTGACCGCTGGCCTGGCACATCGCCCGCCGGGCGAGCTGATCGCCCTCGCTGCAGGGCCTGAAAGCCCGTAACACAGTTTGTGTGATTACTTCTTGACTGCTTCCATGACGTCCATGGTGCGCAATATTGCCCAGTTACACATTTCTTTGCGCATCCTTTGGACGCATATCATAGATCATTTGCTTGCATGATCATTAAGATCACCCTAATCGGACACATTTTGCCATTTTAGTGAAGAGTCATAAATTTTGGGGGGTTCTATGCTGCATCCCAGACGGACCAGACGCAGACGTCTGTCCCTGGCCGTCGTCTTCTTCACTGTGCTGTCCTGCTTTTCGTCGACACATGTTCGGCTCTCGGCGTCAGTACCGCGCTCGGCGCGGCTTCCACCAACACCTTCCCGGTATTGGGGCAAGGCGGAGTTCCCAGTTCCGGGGTGTCGGCCGTGTCGCTGGACATCACCGCGGCAAACGCCACCTCGTCAGGCAGCTACCTGGAGATGTGGCCCGACGGCACCAGCAGGCCCTACCCGGCATCCGTCATCGACTTCTCCAGCAGCGCGGACGCCGGCAACCCGGCAATCGCCGCAGTTGGTTCGGACGGCAAGATCGGTGTCTACAACTCCAGTGGCACCGTCGACCTCATCGTGAACGTCAATGGATACTTCACCTCTGCCGACGGCGCCACCTCCCCGGGCGGATACGTTCCGGTCACGCAGTCACGGCTCGTCGACACACGGAACGGCACCGGCGCCCCGCAGGCAAAGATCGCGCCCGGCGGGACGCTGAACGTCCAGGTCGACGGTGTGGACGGCATCACCGGCGAGGGCTCGGTCTACGCCGACGCCACCGTTCCCTCCCCCGGCAGTGCCGGTACCCTCTACGGCTACGCCACCGGAGGATCGGCGGGGCAGCCCGTAGTTGACTACAAGAGCGTCACCACGTCACAGGGCGCGGTGATCCCGGTAGGCACAGGCGGCCAGATCACGCTGAAGAACGGGTCGTCCACTCAGTCGGTCGACGTGGTCCTCGACGTCTACGGCTTCTTCACGCAAGCATCTGCCGGTGGCGGGGTCTTTACCGCTGTCCAGGACCGGCTGCTCGACACCCGCACTTCCACCGCCGTCCCGGCCGACAGCAGTATCAGCGTGACGGTGGCCGGCAACGACGGTATCCCCACGTCCTTCGGCGCGGCTGTGCTCAACCTGACTACCACTGGACAGCAGAACTCCGGCTACCTACGCGTGTGGCCAACTGGGCAGCCGATGCCGTCCACCACGTCGGTGGACAACTTCCAGGTGAACACCTCTACCGCCGACCTGGTGATCGCCCAGCCCGGCGACCAGGGTGCGGTGAGCATCTACAACGCCAGCAGTGGCACCATCCAGCTCATCGTCGACCTGCAAGGGTGGTTCTCCATTGACGGCAACGACGACAGTGGCACCCTCACGACGCTACCGCCGGTTGATCCCTCGGAGACGAACCTGACCGACACAATCGTCTCTTACACGCCTTACACCGTCGGCTGGTACACATGGCAAAGCTGAGGAGTGCTCGCACGGCGGTGACGGTCGCTCTGGCAGCGAGTGTTCCGCTTATCGCGGGCTGTACAGCGCACAACAGTCAGCGTTCACTGCGCCAAACGCCAAGCGCTTCAGCAACATCCGTCAATGCCTCTCCCGTCATTGATCTGACGAAAACTCCACCGGACATCTCCGGATCGACCAAAGCTCTCATTCGCCTGGCCGGCAAGACAGGCTCAGAGGAAGTGGCCACAATCCACAGCGTCAAGGCAGGGACGGTTGCTGTGGCGACCGAATGCAACGGCGAGGGGAAGACAACCATAGTCGTCGGGAACTTGGCCACCTACACCATCCCGTGCGCGGCCATGCCCTCAACGACTTACAACGAGATCAGGTTGGGCAGCAACAAGAAACACGTCAAGATCACGGTCACAGCCAGCGCCGGAGTCCACTGGGGCTTGTCAGTCGGTTGGCGTCCGGGAAATCAGCACCCGTCCTGACGCATTTCTGGTAGTCCCGCCGTACGCGTACACCGTTTCGCGGGCGTAGGCGTTGTATGCGGCTCAAGGTCACACAAAGCTGAGCTTTACGGAACAACCCGAGACGGTGGACCGTTCATCCGTACGTGGCTAGGCTGAAGCCCCATGGAGCCTTCCGCCGAGAGGCGACCGCCCTCCGCACGCCACCGCCCGACGGCCCCGGCTGGTCTCCCCCGTCCAGCCGGGGCTTTCATGCGCAGCACCGTGTCGTACACGGCTTCAGCCTCTGCTTCCTCGCTCCCCAGCACTTGACCGATTGCCACTGAAGCTTGACCTCTGTGTGAGACACAGCCCTCGTCTGTCCCCTTCAGACTCGCGGATATGCTCGCGCCATGCGACGACAGGGGCGGATGGTCAAGGCGGCTCGCTGGCTGGTGGTTTGGGCCGTGTTCACCGTCGTCATGCGCATGGTCACCGGCCTCGCGGACATCTACAGGGGCTGGTTGAACACTGCGGTAACGTCCGCGTTGGTGGTGGCCTCCTGGTATGTGGTCCCGTGGTTGCGGTCCCGCAGGGAGCGCAAAGCCACTGCGCAGTAGCCAGACGACGAGCTCGGAGCGCCGTATCCCCGGATGAAAGTCGCCGGTCGAACTTCGACGTCAGAGGACATCAACCTCCGCTCGCGATGGTCACGCGGCAAGCGCATCGGAGTGCGCATCGCCCGCAAAGGCGTCGAGTCCATCGAACGATTGGGCCGCCGTAGGTGGGTGATCGAACGGACCATCTCCTGGCTGTCCGGCTACCGCAGGCTCCTCAGCCCTCGCTATGAACGCAACCCCCGCAACTACCGTCGGCGATCGTGTAGAGGTGCTCGACGCGGGCCTTCTTGGCCGCGTTGTCCGGGTCGCGGGAGGTCTTGCAGGTCTTCAGGCGTGGAAAGGAGACGCCTTCCTCGCGGAGCAGGATGCGCAGGCCCTCGTGGCTGATGTCGTCGATCACCCCCTCTGCGACCAGGAAGTCCGCCGGCTTGGACAGAATCCAGGTGGAAAAGGGCAGGTCGTGCTCAGTCGGCTTGGACTTCGCGATCTTCTTGATCTCGCGGCGCTCGGGCATCAATGCCGGCGACCCCGCTCTGGGACAAGGACAGGCCTGCGACCCCGCTCTCCGACAGGGGGCGTTCAACCGATCGGTTGAACGCGGATTACGTCCTTCGCAGACCCGATCGCTGCGAACGGGCGACGCGAAGACCCTCCGGACCGGGTCACCATGGCTGTGCCCAGGCGCCGGGCGTTGTTCGACACCCCCCATCAGAGAGGTCTCCTCGACGTGTCCAGCTTCCTCAGCAGACGACGTGTCCTCGCCACCGGTGCGGGCGCCGCCCTCGGGATGGGCGCGCTCGGCGCGCAGGCGGCCTCGGCATCCGATGTCTCCGTGGCGTCCCGTGGCTCCGCGGGGCCCGAGGAGACCAGGACGCTCGACGAGCTCTACCGGGCCGCGCTCGCGGAGGGCGGCAAGCTGGTGATCTACGCCGGCGGTGACACCCCGACGCAGCAGGACGGCACCAAGGCGGCTTTCAAGGCCCGCTTCCCGGACATCGACCTGACACTGATCGTCGACTACAGCAAGTACCACGACGTCCGCGTCGACAACCAGTTCGCCACCGGCACCCTGGTCCCCGACGTCGTACAGCTCCAGACCCTCCAGGACTTCACCCGCTGGAAGGAGCAGGGCCGGCTGCTGCGGTACCGGCCCGCCGGGTTCTCCGAGGTGTACGACGCGTTCAAGGACCCGCAGGGCGCCTGGGTGGCCATCGGCGCGATCGCCTTCAGCTTCATGTACGGCCCGGCCGCGGTCGGTTCCGACGCCCCGCGCACTCCGCTCGACCTGGTCGACCCGAAGTGGAAGGGCAGGATCGCGTCGTCGTACCCGCACGACGACGACGCGGTCCTCTACCTCTACTCGCTGTACGCGCAGAAGTACGGCTGGGACTGGGTGGCGAAGCTCGCCGCGCAGGACGTGCGGTTCGCCCGGGGCAGCAACTCGCCGGGAGAGGCGGTCGCGGCCGGACAGAAGGCGATCGGCGTCGGCGGTTCGGGCTCGCTGACCGCTCCGGCCTCGTCCCCGACGCGGTTCGTCGTCCCCGAGGGCCACCCGTTCATGGCCTGGGGCCAGCGGGCGGCGATCCTGAAGCAGGCGAAGAACCCGACCGCGGCCAAGCTCTACCTCAACTGGCAGCTGTCCACCGGTCAGCAGCAGGCGTCCTACAACGGCTGGTCCGTACGCACCGACGTCACTCCCCCGGCGGGTCTGAAGCCGATCTGGGAGTACCCGAACGGCAACGTGGACGGTTTCCCGCGTTTCATGGCGGACCGGGCCGCGGTCGAGCGCTGGAAGCAGACCTTCGCGCTGTACTTCGGCGAGGTGAAGGGCGACCCGACGCCCGGCCGGCTCGGCCTGCACCCGGGCGCGTAGCGGACGGGCGGACGCCGGCCGGCGCACCGAGCGGCGACCGGCGGGCCGCTTCCGATCTTCACATGACCCCTACACAGGGCGGATAGACTCGGACGCCCTGTCCGAGTGGATCATCCACCAGGGGGTTTGTCGTGGCCGACCGCGACCCCGCCCGCAGCACGCCGTCGACGCATGGCACCCGGCTCGCTCCGGGCCGGATCCCGCACTTCGTGCTCTTCACCGTCGTCGGTGCCGCGCTGGTCCGGCTCGCACGTCTGCAGAGCGCGCTGTGCTGGCACATCGTGATCGTCAGCGGGTTGCTCGCCGTGGGATACGCGACGGGTCTGGTGCTGTGGAAGAGACTCGGCCCGCGCGTCAGACGCTCCTGGGTCGCGGCGCTGCTGCTGCTCTGGACGGTCCTCATGCTCCTGGCCCCGCCACCGCTGACCGGGGCGTACGCCTGGTGCGCCGTCCCGGTGGCGTGCGTGGCACTGCGCGCCCTGGGCCAGCGGTCCGCCACCGCGGTGCTGGTCGCGATCACGGTGGTCCTGATCGGCCGCCTGACGCGTACCGCCGGCGGCTTCGACCCGGAGCTGGTCCTGATCCCCGTGGCCGCCGTCTGGGGCACCGTGGCCCTGTACCGGGCACTGCAGCGCGACGCCGTGCAGCGCCGGCGGCTGCTGGAGGAGCTGGAAGGGACCCGTCACATCCTGGCGGAGGAGCAGCGCCGGGCCGGGGTGCTGAAGGAACGCGAGCGCATCGCCAGAGACCTGCACGACACGCTCGCCCAGGAACTCGCCGGGAATCTGATGCTGCTGCACGCGGCGGAGCGGGATCTGACCGAGCGGCCCGACGCGGCGCGGGCCCGGATGCGGGCGGCCGCCGACGGCCTGGACGCGGGGCTCGCCGAGACCCGCCGCATCATCCGCGACCTCACGCCGACCACGATCGCGGAGGCCGGTCTCGAAGGGTCGTTGCGGCTGCTGTGCGAGCGCGCGCAGCAGGAGGGAACGGCCGCCCGGGTGCGTTTCCGGGCGGTGGGAACCCAACGCCCGGAGCTGGACGCCCAGTCCGCCACCACGCTGTTCCGGGTGGCACAGAGCATGCTGGCGAACGTACGGGAGCACGCACAGGCCCGCAACCTGCTGGTGACGCTCCACCAGTACCAGGACCGCGTCGAACTGGAGCTCAGTGACGATGGCGTCGGCTTCGTCCCCTCGCAGGCCAGTGGGTCCCAGTTCGCCGGTTCCCGTGCGGGCGATTCGCAGGCAGGCGGTTCCCGGACGGGCGGTGACTCCTTGTCGGACCGAGGGCTGGGGCTTCCGGCGGCACGGGCGCGGCTGCGCGAGTACGGCGGTGATCTCGACGTCGGGAGCGTGCCGGGCCGGGGGACCCGGGTCCGGGCCAGGCTGCCCGCCCGCTCACCGGTCGGCCCGAGGCTGCCGGTGTCGTCGGTGATGGCCCGATGACCAGCCCCGGGGCCGAAACCCCGCTCCGTCTCCTGATCGCGGACGACCACGTGGTGGTCCGGGCCGGCCTGCGGGCCCTGTTGGAAGGCGAACCGGACCTCGACGTGGTCGCGGAGGCGGGCAGTGGCGAGGAGGCCGTCCACCTGGCCCTCGAACGCGCGCCCGACGTCGTCCTGATGGATCTGCGGTTCGCGGGCGCCGGTCAGGGCATGGACGGGATCGAAGCGGTCCGGCGGCTGGCCGCCGTGGCGCCCGGCCGGCCGGTGGTGATGCTGACCAGCTACTCCGGCCGTGCCGATGTCGTCCGCGCGCTCGAAGCGGGCGCCCGGGGCTATGTGCTGAAGGCCGGTCCACCCGAGGAACTGTTCCGGGCCGTGCGCAGTGCCGCCGCCGGGGGCATGGGGCTGGCTCCCGAGATCGTCGGCGACCTCGTCGGCCGAGCGGTCGATCCGCCCACCGACCTGACGCACCGGGAGAAGGAGGTCGTCCGCTTGATGGCCGACGGGCACAGCAACCGCTCCATCGCCGAGTCCCTCTTCCTGAGCGAGGCAACGATCAAGACGCACTTGGTGCGCATCTACCGGAAGCTCGGCGTCGACAACCGGGCGGGGGCCGTCACCGAGGCCGCCCGCAGGGGTCTGCTCGACCTCACCTCGTAGCACCTGGCGGCCCGCTACCTCGGTCGTCGCTCGCCCTGTCGTCGCTCCCACCTCTTCCGGTTACGGATGTGTTCCGAACTCTTGACGGGCGTCTTATGACTGCGTAGACATGACTGCGTAGTCAGCCAGCAGGGGTCTGGCATCATCAGGCTCTGCAGCGCGGCGATCCGGAGGCACCATGACGCGAGAGACAGGACGGGGCCGTGGCTCGGCCACGCCCCGCAGCGTGGACGTGGCCCGCCTGGCCGGGGTGTCGCAGAAGACGGTGTCGCGGGTCTTCAACGACGAGCCGTACGTCTCCGCCGACGTGCGCCGGCGTGTGCTGGAAGCCGCGGAACAGCTCGGCTACCGGCTGAACAACGCGGCCCGGGCGCTGGCCTCCGGGCGGACCCGCTCGATCGGCGTGGTCACGCTCGGCACCGCCCTGTATGGACCCGCCTCGCTGCTCATGGGGGTGGAGCGGGTCGTCCGGGACACGGGATACGCGCTGCGCGTGGTCAACACGATGGAAGGCGACCCGGCGGGCCTCGCCGGTGCCGTGGACTCGCTCCTCGATCAGGGCGTGGACGGCATCGTCATCTCCGAACCGATCGACGAGGAAGGGGTCGACGGACAGTCGTCCCTCCGCGTCGACGTACCGGTCCTCGTCCTCGGCGCACCCTCACCCGTCACCGCTCCCACGGTGCTGACCGCGGGGGACGGGGCCGACTTGATGGCCCGCACGGCCACCGAACACCTGTTGTCTCTCGGGCATGTGACGGTCCATCACCTGGCCGGGCCGCAGCGGTGGTACGCCGCCCGGGACCGTCTGAAAGGGTGGCGAGCGGCGCTGGCCGACCATGACAGGGAGATCCCTCCGGTCGCCGAGGGCGACTGGTCGGCCGGGTCCGGGTACCGGGCGGGGCGCGCACTGGCGGAGAACGGTGACGTCACCGCGGTCTTCGCCGCCAACGACGACATGGCGATCGGCCTGATCCGTGCGCTGACGGAGGCAGGCCGACGGGTGCCGGAGGACGTCAGCGTCGTCGGCTTCGACGACATCCCGGTCGCCGCCTATGTGACACCTCCGCTGACCACGGTGCGGCAGCCCTTCGACACCGTGGCGCAGGAGGGGCTCAAGCGTCTGGTGCACACCATCGAGAACCCGGACGCGGAGCCCCTGCCGCCCAGCGACCCACCGGTCGACCTCATCGTCCGAACGTCCACCGCGCCTCCGCCGAGCCGGACGACCCCGGCCCGCGGACGGCGCGCCGCCTCCCGCCCACGTGGGGGCACGCATCCTCCGTCGCTGCCGAACGGAGGCCCGTCCCCTCGGAGTTGAACCACCCATTCGGCCCGGACAGCGAGACCTCACGGCCGACCCGTGCTCCCGGCACGAGCCGCTGTACCGGTCACGCCCACGCCCTGGTCGAACAGGCCGCCGGGCCATCTCTGAACACCACAGACACAGCAGACTCTGCTTCAGGTCTCCGTACCCCTGTCTGAACACCCTCCCCGGACCGTCCGACCACATCGGCTTCACGCCCCCGGTCGTCACCTCCGTGTCTTTCCACCGTGCCTGTGCGCGCGCCCGCGCCAGGCGTGACCTCACCTTCGCCATCGGCGGGAGTCCACCATGCGCACATTCAGCTCCACATCCACATCCCTGCCCGTCCCCTCCCCGATGAGCCGTCGGCTGTTCCTCACCGCGACGGGTGCCCTGTCCCTGGGCGCCGCTCTCACGGCGTGCGGTGGCGGTGACTCCGGCGGTTCCTCCGCCGCCACCAAGCCGGTCAGCCAGGCCGACATCGACAAGGCGATGAAGACGCCCACCGAGCTGACGTTCTGGACCTGGGTCCCGAACATCGACAAGGAGGTCGCGCTCTTCGAGAAGAAGTACCCGGCCATCAAGATCAAGGTCGTCAACGCCGGGCAGGGCACCCCGCAGTACACCAAGCTGCGCACGGCGCTGAAAGCGGGCAGCGGCGCTCCGGACATGGTGCAGATCGAGTACCAGGCCATCCCGACCTTCACCATCACCAACAGCCTGCTGGATCTGCGCCCCTACGGCGCCTCCGCGCTCAAGGGCCAGTTCGTCGACTGGACCTGGGGCCAGGTCAGCGGCAGCGACGGCGAGGTCTGGGCGATCCCCCAGGACACCGGGCCGATGGGCATGCTGTACCGACAGGACATCTTCGACAAGCACGGCATCGACGTGCCGAAGACCTGGGACGAGTTCGCGGCCGCGGCCCGCAAGCTGCACAAGGCCGACCCCGACGTGTATCTGACCAACCTCGCGGCCAACCAAGTCGCCGCCTGGCACGGCCTGTTGTGGCAGGCGGGCGCCAAGCCGTACGTCACCTCCGGCAAGAGCGACATCTCGATCAGTGTCGACGACGCCGTCTCCAGGAAGCTCGGCGAGTTCTGGGGAGGGCTCGCCAAGGAGGGCGTCATCGGCGTCGAGCCGGACTTCACCGACGCCTGGTACGCGGCGCTCAACAAGGGCAAGTACGCCACCTGGATCACCGCCGCCTGGGGTCCCGTCTTCCTCTCCGGCTCCGCCAAGGCCACCGCGGGCAAGTGGCGCGCGGCCCCGCTGCCGCAGTGGGACACGGCCAAGCCCAGCTCGGGCAACTGGGGCGGCTCGACCACCGCGGTCATCCGCTCGACCAAGAACCCCATCGCTGCGGCCCAGTTCGCGCAGTTCCTCAACAGCGACCCGGCCAGCGCGAAGATGTTCGCCACCGAGCAGTTCTTCTTCCCCGCGACCAAGTCCCTGCTCACGGACGCCGATTTCGTCGGGGACGCCCCCACCTTCTACGGCGGTCAGAAGGTCAACCAGGTCTTCGCCGACATCAGCTCCACCGTCAACGCCTCCTTCCAGTGGCCGCCGTTCCTCGACCAGGCGGCGACCGACTGGACCGAGACGGTCGGCAAGTCACTCGCCGACAAGACCGACACCGTCCGCGCACTCGGCACCTGGCAGACACGGCTGACCACGTACGCCAAGAACCAGGGCTTCACCGTCAAGGGGAGCTGAGATGACCACCGCCACCACCACGGCCCGCGCCAGGGGGCGGCGCCGTTCGGCAGGCCCCCTGTTCGTCGCCCCGTTCATGGTGCTGTTCCTGCTGCTGTTCCTCGCGCCCCTCGGCTACGCCGGCTACCTCAGCCTGTTCCAGGAACGATTGATCGGCGGCACCGCCTTCGTCGGCTTCGACAACTACGTCCAGGCCCTGGGGGACTCCCAGTTCCTCCACGGCGTCGGACGCGTCGCCCTGTTCTTCGTCATCCAGGTCCCGTTGATGCTGCTGCTGGCGCTGCTGTTCGCCCTCGCGCTCGACAGCGGCCTGCTGCGGCTCGCGCGGGTGATCCGGCTGGGCATCTTCGTCCCGTACGCCGTGCCGAGCGTGGTCGCGACCCTGATGTGGGGCTACCTGTACGGACCGGACTTCGGCCCCTTCGCCCAGCTGAGCCGGAAGCTGAGCCTGCCGGTCCCGGACTTCCTCAGCGACAGCTGGATGCTCGGCAGCCTGGCGAACATCGTGACCTGGGAGTTCGTCGGCTACAACATGATCATCCTGTACGCCGCCCTGCGGACGATCCCCCACGAGCTGTACGAGGCGGCCTCGATGGACGGGGCCGGTGCCTGGCGTACCGCCTGGTCCATCAAGCTGCCGGCGCTGCGGCCCGCCATCCTGCTCACCCTGCTGTTCTCGGTGATCGGCAGCTTCCAGCTGTTCAACGAGCCGAGCCTGTTGATGAAGATCGCGCCCGACGTCATCAGCAGCTCCTACACCGCCAACCTCTACGCCTACTCGCTCGCCTTCACCGGCCAGCAGGTCAACTACGCGGCCACGGTGTCCTTCCTCCTCGGCCTCGTCATCGTGATCGCCTCCTACGCCGTCCTGCTCACCGCGAACCGCAGGAGGACCCCGTGACGACGACCACCCCTGCGGCCCCGGTCGCGCCCAAGGCGACGGAACGGGTGCACACCGCTGCCGCCACAAAGCGCCGGGCCCACCGCAGCACCCCGCTGACGATCGCCATGCTGGCGGTTCTGGCGTACTTCCTCCTCCCGCTGTTCTGGCTGCTGATCGCCTCGACCAAGAGCGCCCAGGACCTGTTCAACAGCTTCGGCCTGTGGTTCTCGCACGCCCCGCAGCTGCTGACGAACGTCGAGAAGACCTTCACCCAGGACGACGGGGTCTTCGTGCACTGGCTGCTCAACACGGTGCTGTACGCGGGTGTCAGCGCGGTCGGGGCGGCGCTGCTCGCCGCCGCCGGCGGATACGGTTTCGCCAAGTTCCGCTTCCGCGGCGACCGGGCCGCCTTCAACCTGGTCCTCGGCGCCGTCATGGTCCCGACCACGGCCCTGGCGATCCCGACCTACCTGCTCTTCGCCAAGGCGGGCCTGGTCAACACCCCGTGGGCGATCATCCTGCCCTCGCTGGTCAACCCGTTCGGCCTGTACCTCATGCGCATCTACGCCCAGGACGCCGTCCCGGACAGCCTCCTGGAGGCCGCCCGGATCGACGGCGCCGGCGAGGCCCGGATCTTCTTCGGGATCGTGCTCAGGCTGCTGGGACCCGGCCTGGTGACGGTGCTGCTGTTCACGCTCGTGGCGACCTGGAACAACTACTTCCTGCCGCTGATCATGCTGAACGACCCGGACCTGTATCCGATCACGGTCGGCCTGTCCTCCTGGGCCGCGCAGGCGCAGAACGGTGGGGCCGGCTCCAGCAGCGACATGCTCGCGCTGGTCGTGACCGGCTCCCTGATCTCGATCCTGCCCCTCGTCGTGGCCTTCCTCCTGCTCCAGCGGTACTGGCAGAGCGGCCTGGCCGCGGGCGGCGTCAAGCAGTAGGGCGCGGCCCTCGTGTCACACAGGAGGGCGCAGCCCTCGTCCCACTCTTCCTCGGAGGTTTCCTTCATGGCGGCTCTGCCTGCCCGCGTCCTCTTCGGCGCCGCGTACTACCACGAATACCGGCCCCCCTACGGCACCGACCGCCCCGACGAGCGTCTCAAGACCGACCTCGACCTGATGGCCGACGCGCATCTCACCGTCATCCGGGTCGGCGAGTCGGTGTGGTCGACCTGGGAGCCTACGAGCGGACGCTTCGACCTGGACTGGCTCCAGCCGGTGCTGGACGGCGCCCACGAACGGGGCATCTCCGTGGTCCTCGGCACGCCGACGTACGCCGTGCCGCCGTGGCTGGCCCGGCAGTACCCGGAGATCACGGGCGAACGGCACACCGGCGAGCGCATCGGCTGGGGCGCCCGCCAGGAGGTCGACCTCACCCACCCGGCGTTCCGGTTCCACGCCGAGCGGGTGATCCGTAAGATCGTCGCCCGGTATGCCGACCACCCGGCCGTCATCGGCTTCCAGGTCGACAACGAACCGGGCAACGAACTGCTCCACAACCACGGCGTCTTCCAGCGCTTCGTGGACCACCTGCGGGACAGGTACGGCGACGTGGAGACCCTCAACCGCGAGTGGGGCCTGGTCTACTGGTCGCACCGGCTGTCCACGTGGGCGGACCTGTGGACCCCGGACGGCAACGCCCAGCCGCAGTACGACGTCGCCTGGCGGGAGTTCCAGGCCCGCCAGGTCACCGAGTTCATCGGCTGGCAGGCCGACATCGTCCGCGAGTACGCCCGGCCCGAGCACTTCGTCACCACCTGCATCTCCTACAAGCGCCCCGCGGTGGAGGACGACGAGCTGACCGACCGTCTCGACATCGCCTCCGGCAACCCCTACTACGACATGCAGGACGGGCTCCTGCTGCCCGATCCCACGCCCGACGACCACGAGCAGAGCTGGAAGACGACCGGCGTGTGGTCGCTTTACCAGACCGCCGACTGGATGTTCGCCTCGCGTCAGGAGCCGTTCCTGGTCACCGAGACCAACGCCGGCTCCATCGGCTTCCCCTGGGACAACCGGCCCGCCTACGACGGGCAGTGGCGGCAGGCCGCCTGGGCGCTCGTCGGGCGCGGGGCCCGCATGATCGAGTACTGGCACTGGCACACCCTGCACTTCGGCGCGGAGACGTACTGGGGCGGCATCCTGCCGCACACCGGCAGGCCCGGCCGCACCTACGCCGAACTCGCTCGCCTGGGAGCCGAGTTCGAGGCGGCCGGTCCGCTTGTCGCCGGGCTCGAACCGGACGCCGACATCACGATGGTGTACTCGACGCCGAGCAAGTGGCTCATGCAGAAGTACCCGCCGCTGGCCAAGCCGGACGGCCGGCCCGACCCGGAGGCCTACCACCGCATCTTCGACCCCTTCTACCGCGGCGCGTTCGAGGCCGGCCGCCAGGTCCGCATCGTCCACGCCCGCCAGCTCCACGACCCGCGCGGCGAGCGTGAGGGCATCACGCCCGAGGAGGCCGTCCGCCGCCACCCCGTCCTCGTCGTCCCGGCGTTGTACCTCGCCGCCGACTCGACGCTCGACTGGTTCGCGGCCTACGCGGAGGCGGGCGGTCACCTGGTCCTCGGTCCGCGCACCGGCTACGCCGACCACGAGGCCCGGGCCCGGCAGGAACCGGCCCCCGGGCGGCTGACAGGGGCCGCGGGAGTGACGTACGACGAATTCAGCAACCTCGCGGCGGAGATCCCCGTGCGCTCCGCGCCCGGCGGGCCGCTCGACCTGACCGAGGGCGCGACGGCGACGCGATGGGCGGACGGTCTCACCGTCACCGACGCCGATGTGCTGGTCACGTACGACCACCCGCACTTCGGCCGCTGGCCCGCGGTCACCACCCGCCGGCACGGGGCGGGCCGTGTCACCTGCGTCGGCACCGTCCCCGGCCACGACCTCGCCCAGGCACTCGCCATGTGGCTGGCGCCGGCCTCCGGCAGCGCCTGGCGGGACCTCCCGGCCTCCGTCACCGTGACGAGCGGCACCTCCCCCGACGGACGGCGCGTCCACATCGTCCACAACTGGAGCTGGGAGCCGGCGAGCCTCCCCGCTCCGGTGGGCCTCACCGACGCCCTGGCCGACGCGGCCCTGCCCGCGGGAACGGCGCTGGACCTCGGCGCCTGGGACGTCCGCGTGTTCGTCTCCTGATCCGCCTCTTGAACCACCCTCTTGATCCACCCTCTTGATCCACCCTCTTGATCCACCCCTTGCAGGCATCACCGTGGTCGTCCCCCGAGGAGGGGCTATGCAGAGAAGAAGACTGGGGCAGGCGCTGGGAACCTTCGCCGCGGCAGCCGCGATGCTGGCGATTCCCATGGCCGGCGCGCAGGCGTACAACCCGACGGGCGGGATCCTGTACCAGCTCGGCAGCGATCCGTGCCTGAAGGGGCGCGGGAACTGCGCGATCTACCCCAAGTCGGCGCAGCTGCCGAGCGGTCGGCTGGTCGCGTCGTTCGAGAAGTCCACCGTCGTACCGGCGACGGGCAGCGCGGACCAGCAGACGCTCCCCGTCTACAAGAGCGACGACCACGGAACGACGTGGCAACCGCTGTCGGAGGTGAAGGCTCCGGCGTACCTCTCCAGCGACCCCGCGTACGCGAAGTACACGAGCAACTGGACCAACCCCTACCTCTACACGCTTCCGCAGGACGTCGGGAACCTGAAGCAGGGCACGCTGCTGCTGGCGAGTGTCGTGTCGGGTGACGACTACTACTACAAGGAACACAAGGCGGCCGACCCGAACTGGACGCCGACCAACGACGGGGACCGCAAGAACCTGGCGATCGCCCTGTACTCCAGCACCGACGACGGCGTGACGTGGAAGGTCGTCAACGTCGTCGCCGCCGGCGGCTGGCAGGGCGGCAGCGCGGGCGCGACCGGCCAGAACATCGCGAACGCCAACACCGGCAAGCAGACGGATCCGCTGTGGGAGCCGTACCTGATGGTCTACAAGGGCCGGCTCGTCTGCTACTACTCCGACGAGAACGACTACACCGGCTTCGACGCGACGACCGGCGTCCCGACTCCGGACCCCGCGAACGACACGGCGAAGGACTCCCTGGGCCAGATCCTCGTCCACAAGACCTGGGACGGCCGCAGCGCGGCGTGGAGCGCCCCCGTCGTCGACATCGCCGGACTGACCCAGGACATGGGAGGCGGCAAGACGGAGATCGGCGGTGGCCGTCCGGGCATGGCCAACGTCGTGCGCATGACGGACGGCAAGTGGCTCCTCACCTACGAGTACTGGGGCGGCGGAGCGAACACCAGGTACCGGATCGCCACCGACCCGTTGAAGTTCTACACCGGCTCCCCCACCGGCGACGGCGTCACCTCGCTGCCGGTGGACACCGGCTCGCACGCTCTGGCGACCGGCGGCAGTCCGGTCGTCATCAGGCTTCCCGGAGGGCGCCTGGTGTACAACGCGGCCGGCAGCGGCAACGTCTGGGTCAACGAGAGCGGACGCGGCAACGGGGTCTGGAAGGAGTACCAGACGACCTCCCCGGCCGGCTACAGCCGCAACCTGCAGTACGTCGACGGCACCGGCCGCCTCGCGATCCTCAACAACCAGGGCACGTCGACGCTCGCCTACGCCGAGGTCGACCTCGGCCACTCCGACGGCGCCTACTACCAGCTGGTGAACCGCAAGACCGACCAGGTGATCGGCACCGGGAACAAGACCAATGACGCGAACATCGGCAACGGGGACGTTCCCGACGTCGTCCTGGAGGACCCCGGGTCGGCGGCGAACGAGGACACCCAGTACTGGCATGTGGTCACCGAGCCGAACGGCGGCACGACCCTGCTGAACAAGTCGGGCGGCCGCGCGGCCGCCATCTGGACCGGGAACGCGACGGCCGGCCAGCGGATCGGCCAGTGGGTCGACAACAGCGCCACCGGCAGCTGGAATCTCGTCAGGACCAGCGACGGGTTCTACAGACTGCAGGCGGTCAAGAACACCGGGCTGTACCTGACCGGCGCGTCCGCCGGGGCGCCGCTGACCCTGCAGACGGCGACGCAGGACGGCTCGCAGGACTGGGAGCTCGTCCGGTAGGCCCGCTGCCCACGCTCTGCTCCGCCGCGCGACGCCGGGACAGCCGTACCTCCTCGATGTCCGGCTGCCGCCCCGCGGGGCGGAGCATGGTGTCGTAGGTCTCGTTCTCGTCGCGCGGGTGGGGCAGGGTGACGCGTTCCGCGAGGTGACCGAGCCCCGGACGCCTCCGGCGCCACCTGACGGCGCTCCCCTGCGGGACCCGTCCCGCCCGACCGGGAACCTTCCCCGCGCCCCGACCGTTGGAGCGGGTGGTTGTGGTTGAAGTGTGCGACCGTGGAGCGCCCGCGAAGCTCTGACAGCGGGTGCTCGTCGCTTCGGGGGTTTTCTTCGGCGGCAGACGACCAGCAGCCCGGACCACGCGAGCGCGCGTGGTCCGACTTCTCGCCGTCTCGAAGGAGACAAGTGACGACTGACATCATCGACCGGGGTACTGGTCCTGGTCCGGCGGATCGCGCCGGGACGACCACACTCCAGCCCGGCAGCCGGGGCAGTGAGTACGCCGCGCTGTCCCGGGAGGTGAAGAAGAGCGGGCTGCTGAAGCGGCGCCCGGTCTACTACTCCCTCAAGGTCGGGGGGAACCTGCTCCTGCTGGCCGCCGGATGGACAGCGTTCGCCCTGATCGGGCAGTCGTGGTGGCAGCTGGTGACCGCTGCCTTCCTCGCGGTGATGTTCACCCAGACCGGGTTCATCGGGCACGACGCCGGGCACCACCAGATCGCCGCCTCCAAGCGCGTCAACAACCTGCTCGGTCGCGTGCACACCGACCTGCTGATCGGGATGAGCTACGGCTGGTGGATCTCCAAGCACAACCGGCACCACTCCCACCCCAACCACGTCGACCGCGACCCCGACATCGCCGACGGCGCGATCGCGTTCACCGAGGACCAGGCCCGGGTCCGGAGCGGGGCGTACGCCTGGCTGGGCCGTCACCAGGCGTGGCTGTTCTTCCCGATGCTGCTCCTGGAAGGGCTCGCCCTGCACGTCGCCGGTGTACGGGCACTGCTGGAGCGCACCGGCACCATGACCTCCCGGTCGACGAAACTGGCCGAGGCAGGACTGCTCACGGCCCATTTCGTCGGCTACCTCGCCGCGCTGTTCCTGGTCCTGTCCCCCCTCCAGGCCGTGGTCTTCCTCGCCGTGCACCAGGGACTGTTCGGGCTGTACATGGGGTGCTCGTTCGCGCCCAACCACAAGGGCATGCCCATGTTCGCCAAGGACGACAAGATCGACTTCCTGCGTCGGCAGGTCCTGACCTCACGCAACATCCGTGGCAACCGCTTCACCGACTTCGCGCTCGGCGGGCTGAACTACCAGATCGAACACCACCTCTTCCCCTCCATGCCCCGGCCCAGCCTGCGTCCCGCCCAGCGGCTCATACGCTCCTTCTGCGCCCGGCACGACATCGCCTACCACGAGACCGGTCTGTTCGACTCCTACGCCCAGGTGCTGCGGCACCTCCACGCCGTCGGCGGCCCGCTCCGGCCCGAGCTGGAGTACTGAGCGTGGAGCACTGAGGCCTGGAGCACCAGAGGCCGCACCTCAGGTGCGGCCGCGGCGACCGGGGCATCGACCCCGCACTCAAGAGCTTCGGCGACTGGGCGAGGTCACACGCTCACCCCGACTCGGCGCCGACCCGCCCGGCGCGCACCGCGTCGGCCAGGGCCTGGTGGTCCCGTTCGTTCTGGTCGGCGTAGCTCTCGGCGAACTCGGTGAGCGCCCGGTCGAAGACGTCCGAGCGGCCCAGGTAGGCGGCGATGGCGATACGGTCCCCGGATCTGGCGTGGGCACGGGCCAGAGTGGCGCCGCAGATCTCTCCGAAGGCCCGCATCCCGCGGGGCACCATGAGTTCGGGCTCGGCTATCGCCTTCCAGTCGTGCAACTGACGGACGTAGAAGTCCCGTTGGCGCCCGTCGAGGCCGGTGACCCGCTCCCAGCCGAGGAAGATGTCACTGGCGGCCTGCATCAACCGCTGGCCGGAGACGACGCGTTCCCCCTGGTTGTCGTACTCGCTCGCACCGGCGTGGGGGGCGAGCACGGACAGGTCGGCTTCCTTGGCCTGCAACAGCAGCGGGTCGTCGTCGTCCCTGCCGAGCATGAGGATGACCCAGCAGCGGGTACCGACGCTGCCGACCCCCACCACTTTGCGGGCCGTGTCGACGAGCCTGTACTGCTGGAGCAGGTGGCGACGGTCCGACTGCAGGCTCCGGCCGTAGCGCTCGATGAGCCCACGGATCTGCGCCTCGACCGAGTCACGCTCGCGGCCCGGCAGAAGGTCGTCGATCGGTGTGATCAGCGGCGGATCGGGGGCGATCCTGCGCTTGCCGTCGATCAGCCGGGTCAGCTTGCCGTACGCCCGCAGGTTGTCCCGCGTGCGGGCCTTGGCCAGTGTCCGCGTCATCCGCCTGCGGCCGCGCGCGCCCAGTTTCCGCGCCGCCAGCGCCTGGAGCCGGTCGGCGTCGATCCGGGCGTACCAGACGTCGAGGTCCCGCATGCCGGCGAATCCGCGCATCGCCTCGCGGTACGACCGTACGGTGGCCCGCACGATGTCGGCGCGTTCCAGGTCCGTATAGCCGTTCGCCCGGCCCGCGATGGCCAGGCTGGCGGCCAGGCGCTTGATGTCCCATTCCCAGGGGCCGGGGAGGGTCTCGTCGAAGTCGTTGATGTCGAACATCAGACGCCGCTCGGGTGAGGCGAGCAGCCGGAAGTTCAGCAGGTGCGCGTCTCCGCAGCACTGCGCGGTGATCCCCGTGCGGGGCGTTTCGGCCAGGTCTCCGGCCATGATCGCGGCAGCGCCCCGGTAGAAGCGGAAGGGGGCCTCCAGCATCCGGCCGTAGCGGATCGGCACCAGTTCCGGCAGCCGCGCCTGCGACTGCGCCTCGATGAGCTCCACCGGATCCGGTCGCTTCGGGTGCGGTGCGAACCGGGCATGGCTGGAGCGGGGCGCGTCCGAACGGGCCGCCTTGCCCCTGGCGGCCCGTTCGGCGGGCGGCTGATGCGACGTCTCAGGTCCGGGCATCGGAGCGCCTCGGTGCGACGCACAGCGCCCAGATGACGAAGGCGTGCAATGCCACGAGGACGACGGACCACACCGGGTAGTACGGCAGATACATGAAGTTCGCCACGATGAGGAGACTCGCCAGCACCACCCCGACGACGCGGGCCCAGGTCGCGCCGGTGAAGAGGGCGAGACCGGCGACCGTGACGAGGACGCCCAGGACCAGGTGGATCCAGCCCCAGCTGGTGAGGTCGAACTGGTAGGCGTACTTGGGCGTGGCGACGAAGACCTCGTCATTGGCGATGGCGGTGATGCCTTGCAGGACGTTGAGGACGCCGCCGACGACCATCATGACCCCGGCGAACGCGAGCAGTCCTCTCGCGAAGACGAGACTGGTGGTCCTTCGAGCGGCGCCCGAACGAGTTCCGCTCACATGACTGGCCATGAGGGTCTCCTTGTCGAACTGTCCACGAGGCGGGCTGACCGGGCGACACACTCCACTCAACCGCTGATCGGAAGTGATCACCATTCGGGGCATCCGCGTTCACGGCTGCTGCCGACGTGGCCCCTGTTGCTGTACCGGTTCATGCACCCGTTCCGGTTCATGCGCCGGTTCTGGTTCCGGGGCCGGTTCTGGTTCCGGGGCCGGTTCTGGTTCCGGGGCCGGTTCTGGTTCCGGAGGCGGTTCTGGTTCCGGAGGCGGTTCTGGTTCCGGAGGCGGGGTGAGTCTCGCCGTCGCGACGTACGAGACCACGACCGCGACGATCACCAGCGGCATGACCGTGACTCCCTGCGCCCCGATCAGCAGGGTGGCGAGCAGGACGGAGACCAGCGGAAGTCTCAGCATCGCGGCGGTCATCGCTCCGATACCCATCGCGAACCCCGCGACGAGGGTCAGCCCCGGCAGGTGGGAGAACAGCATGCCGCCCGCCGCTCCCACGAACATCGCGGGAAAGATCGGGCCTCCCCTGAAACCGCTCAGCGATGCGCAGTAGGCCAGGCCCTTGCACAACACCAGCAGCGACAACGTGCCCACCGAATACGTCGCGCTGTGCGTGAGCAGCGGATCCAGCGCCGTCTGCCCGGAGTACAACACGTCGGTCGCTGCTTTGTCGGTGCTCTCCGCGTAGGCGATCGCCAGCCCCGCCACGAACAGGCCCGCGAGCATCGTGGCCGGTGGCCGTCGCCTCTCCACGTGCGTCTTGAGCCGGAGGGCGAGCCGTCGGACGCCCACGCCCGCGAGTGCCGCTGACAGTCCGATGACCGGAGCCCAGCCGAATTCCGCCGCTGTCGGGGTCATGGCCCGGGGGACGTCGTGCAGTGCCAGCGAGTAGGTGCCCAGCCCGGTCCAGGATCCCAGTCCGACGAACACGAGTGCGCCGATGCCCGCGGCCAGCAGGCCGGGCAGCAGCACCAGCGCCATCGCCGGCCCACCCAGTCCTGAGGCTTCCATCAGGAGGAACGCCCCGAGCAGGGGGGAGCCCAGCAACGAGCTGATGGCCGCGAAATTGCCCGCCGCGCCCAGCACCTCGGTCAGCTGCTCCGGCGGGTTGTGTCTGACCAGGCGCACGGCTCCGGCGGCGAGCCCGCCGCCGAGCGCCAGCAGAGGAGCCTCGGGTCCTAGGACGGCGGCGAAGCAGAGTGTCGCCAGGGCGGCGAGGAAGATGCCGGGGAGCTGCCGGGGTGTGGGCACGCCGGCGGCCTTGAATCCGGCTGTCGGTTCATGGCCGCCGTGTCCCGGCAGGTACTGAACCATCAGTCCCACCAGCAGTCCCCCCACGGCGAGCAGCGGCAGCGGCCACCACACCGGGGTGCCGCCGAACCCCAGCGCCTCGGGCAGATCCGTGTAGATCAACGGCTGGAGTCTGCCCACCAGCGCGAGAAAGCCGAAGGCCGCCGCGGACACCGGAACACCGATGAGCGCGGCCATCACCAGAAGTCCCAGGTACGCGCGGCTGCGAAAAGTCAGGGGGTCCGGGGGCGAGGCGGCTTCGGACCCGGTCTCGGCGACCGGCATGCGCACTGCCTCCTCGCGACGCGGACCTCGTCGGTGCTCTCGGCGGCTGCTTCAACGCAGCCGCAACGCCCCGCCCCCGATACGAGCAGCACGGTTCCGAGCCTGGCAGGCGGTTCCCCCGCAGGCATGTCGACGCCGCCCATGCGGGTAACTCGGGCGCGTCGCCCTGGCCCGGTTCAGGAGCCGGATTCTTCCGAGTCCGGCGGCTCGCGGGAACCGTCCGACCGGGCGTCTTCCGCGATCCGGACGGCGCTGAGCAGGATCCGCGCGATCATTCCCACCAGGACCACGTCGGCCAGCATCTGCGCCATGGTCAGGATTCGTGCCGCGCCGGTCACCGGAACGATGTCCCCGAAGCCGACCGTGGCGAACACGGTGACGGTGAAATACAAGGCGTCGTCGCGCCCCAACGTCTCCGAGAAGGACTCGGCCTGGTTCTTGGACAGCAGCACATACGCCGCGGAGAAGATGATGAGGAAGATCGGCCCGCCGGTGGCCAGCGTCTCGACGGCGCGCAGTCGGGGATGGTCGGATCTCATGATGGTCCGGACCTGCCAGGCGACCACGCCCGCGAACAGCACGAGAGTCACGACCAGCGCGATCGCGGTGCCGATGTCGAGTTCCCTGTCCAGCGGCACCAGGCAATAGACGACCACCGACAGGATCACGGCCACCGAGGACCGGGCCGCCGAGAGCAGCAATCGACGGCGTGGCACGTGGAAGAACTCGGTCTGCCGGGGTCTTTTCATGACGTCACCAAGGGCGCACGCAGGTCGTGCTCACGCAGGGTTTCGGGCCCGGTGGGGGCTCGGGCTTCGCGTCCGCGGTGCCGCTGTTCACTATCACGGCTGAAGGCTTCGCAAGCACTCCGGACGCTGTCCAACGCGCCTCTTACGACCCGTTCGGCCCTCGCCGGCTCGGGGTGAGGGCCGAACGAGGCCGCGGGACGGGGAGCGCGCGATGCAGCGGGCCCAGCAGGAGGACAGTCGGCGGCAAAAGACGTACTGCTGCCGTGGGCGACCGCCGGGCCCCCCGACCGGCCTGGCGAGGGGCCCCCGGGCCTCAGCCCTTGCCGAGCAGTCGCCAGATCTGGTTCTTCTTCGTGCCGAGCGCGCTCGACGGGTCGCAGGTCCACTGGTGGACCAACGCGCCGGGTGTGGTCGAGACGTCTCTGACGTCGACGCACTTGCCGCTGTGGACAGCGACCAGTTGGTAGTCCTGGGCGTTGCCGAGCGCGGTGACAGGGTTGAGGGTGAACTGCTGGTTGGTGGCGCCACTGCAGGTGTACTGGATGACAGCGGCGCCGTCGGCGGTGGACGCCCCGGAGACGTCGAGGCACTTGCCGCTGAGCTCGTCGACCACCGTGTACGTGTTGGTCTTGCCGCTCACCGGCTTGAGGCCGAGCATCTGCTGGTAGCCGCCCTCGCTGGAGTACTGCTGGTACTGGACGCCGTTGGCGGTGCTGAGGTTGGTGTCGTCCAGGCACTGGCCGCTGTTCTCGCTCACGGCGACCGTGGAGACGGTGGTGTTGGACGGCGGGAGCAGCGTGACGGTGTAGCCGTCCTTGGCGCTCGTCCAAGGGATGCTGACCGAGGCGGCGTTACCGCTCACCGTCAGGGTGGTGTCGGCGATCGTGACCGGGCCGGCCACCGCCGCGCCACCGTTGTAGGGGACACGCTGGACGACCGCGCGGACCTGGCTGTTCGCCACGACCGATGTGGCGGCGCGGAATGCAGCCGGCGCGGAACGCGGCCGGTCAGTGGCTGCTTCGGTGTGCGTGTGCCTCGGCCAGAAGGAGGTAGGCGGCGGCGGTCCACGTGTAGGCGCGGTCGCGCAGGCCCGTTCCGGTCAGGGCGTCGAAGTTCTCGGCGAAGCCGTGGGTCTCGCACAGGGCGCGGAAGCGGGCGCTGATCTCGTCCGCCAGGCGGTCGTGTCCGGCGCGGCGCAGGCCGTCCTCGACGAGGACCGTGGCGGGGGCCCAGATCGGGCCGCGCCAGTAGCCGTCGGAGAGGTAGTGCGGTGAGGTCGGCAGCTCGGTGGCCAGGCCGTACGAGGTCAGGTGGGCCTCGATACGGCCGGCCAGCACGTCGCTGACGTCGTCCGGCAGATGCTCGCCCAGTGCGATGGGCATCAGGTCGAGGAGGCTGGAGCTGTCCCAGGTGTCCCCGCTGTCGACGCCCCGGGTGACGAACCGGTCACCGGTCCAGAGCTGGTCGAGCATCGCCGCCTGGGTCTCCGCGGCCGTGCGCGTCCACCGGAGCGACTTCTCCGGCCACCCCAACTCCGCCGCCAGATCGGCAAGTTGATGCAGCTGGAGAACGAGGAAGGCGGCCAGGTCCGCGGTGACGACCACGCGTTCGGGGTCGAAGGTGGTGGCGTTGTCCCAGCCGCTGTCGTTGCCGTGCTGGTAGTGGGGCAGTGCGGTGCCGGGGGCGCGTCGTGCGGTGAGCCAGAAGCCGGTCCAGCGTTCCAGCCTGTCGTACGTCTCGGCCAGTTCGGCCTGTCCGGGGGGCGTGCCCAGCCGGCGGCGGAGGTGGCCGAACGTCCAGCCGTGGATGGGGGGTTTGACGAAGTTGTGGAGCACCTCGGAGTGGGTGACCGAGTCGGGCAGCGCGCCGGTCTCGTCCTGGTGGTCGAAGGGCAGGTGGAACTGGTCCCAGGCCAGTTCGGGGCAACCGGGGGCCAGCGCGAGGGCGTTGAAGCAGTGGTCCCAGCTCCAGACCTTGTCCATCCAGTGCTTGGACATGAGGACGGCGGGACGGGTGACCAGGCCCGCCGGGCGTACGGTCGCGGACCACAGGACGTAGGCGGCGAGTTCGGCGGCCGGGGTGGCGGACGAGCGCCAGGGAGCCACCGTGTCGACGAAGTCCGCGAAGGAGTTCCGCGCGGCCTCGACGATCTTGTCGAAAGTCACCGTCGACGTGTACGGCGGGCGGGCCGTGTCGAGTTCCTCGACGGCGATCTCCCAGGGACCGTCCGCGGCGGCGACGGTGAGGCCGCGGGTGGCGCTGCCGAGGGCCTGACTGCCCGAAGTGTCGGTCACCGCGCCGGAGAGCACGGTCACGCGGTAGCGGCGCCCGGTCTCGTACGACGTGAACACATACGCGCCGGCGGCCGCGTCGTGGAAGAAGTAGGTGCCGCTGAACGGGGTCAGCGTCCCGGCCGCCGCCGAAACGCGCAGCGGCAGTCCCGCGCCGCGCAGGCGTACGGTGTCCGGCGACTCGTAGGCGAGGTCGGTGCGGCCGGCCGCGCCGATCCAGCTGAGCAGCCCCGGTCTCGCCTCCACGCGGGTCCCGGCCCGCTCCCCCGTCGCGCTGTCGAGCGGGACCAGGCGCAGGACGGCGTGCATGCCGTTCTGGTGGGAGACGAGGTGGAGGTCCTCGGCGTACGTCTTCTCCGCCACCACGGGCGAGATGTCGAACCAGGATCCGTGCGCGCTGAACGGGATGTCGTGGACGGAGAAGGCGGAGAAGGCCGGGCCGGATCGGTCGGCGGTCATGAAGCGTCACTCGTTTCTCGGGCAGGGGCGGGCGGCCGTCCGGCGTGTGGACGGTGGGCCGTGACGATGTGGGGGGGGAGTCGGTCAGTCCTTGACCGCGCCGGCGGTCACCCCGGCGGCGACGTAACGCTGGGCGAGGACGAGGATGACCGCGGCCGGCAGCGAGGCCACGACGGCGGTGGCCATGATGGCGTTCCACTCCTGGTTGTTGTTGCCGATGTAGTGGTAGATGCCGAGGGTGATCGGCTCGTGGGCGCCGCCGTTGACCAGGGTGCTGGCGAAGACGAAGTCGGACCAGGACCACAGGAACGCGAACAGGGACACCGTGACGACGGCGTTGCGGCTCATCGGCAGGACGATCGACCGGAAGGTGCGCAGGGGCCCGGCGCCGTCCGTCTTCGCCGCCTGGAGCAGTTCGCCGGGGATGCCGGACATGAACGCGGTGAAGATGAGGACGGCGAACGGGACGGCCAGGGTCGAGTCGGCGATGATCAGGCCGGGGACGGACTGGAGCATGCCGAGGCTGAGGTAGATGGCGTAGAAGCCCATCGCCATGATGATGCCGGGGATCATCTGGGCGGCCAGCAGGACGAAGGAGAGGATGCCGCCGCCCCGCGGGCGCAGTTTGGCCAGCGCGTAGCCGGCGGGGGCGGCCAGGGCCACGGTCAGGGCGACGGTGCCCAGACCGACGACGAGGCTGGTGCCGAGGTAGGGCAACTGCTGGTCCAGGACGGCCCGGTAGCCCTCCAGGGTGCCGTGGACCGGGAACAGACCCGGAGGCGACTTGCGCATGTCCTGGTCGCGGGTGAAGGACACGTTGAGCATCCAGTAGACCGGGAAGAGCATGACCCCGGTCAACAGGAGGCCGATGGCCGTCTTCCACCACGTACGGCTGCGTCGGTTCATGGCGGTTCCTGTCATGACAGCGCCTGCTTCCGCTGGACCCTCATGTAGATCAGGCCGAAGACGAGCGCGGCGACGACCAGCAGGTTGCCGACGGCGGCGCCGGGGCCGAAGGCGGGCAGCAGGTTGCCGAAGCCGAGTTGGTAGGACCAGGTGGCGAAGGTGGTGGACGAGTCCGCCGGGCCGCCCTTGGTCATGATCCAGATGATGTCGAAGACCTTGAGCGTGTAGACCAGCCCGAGGAGCAGGGTGATCGCGGACACCGGGCGCAGCAGCGGGAAGGTGATGCTCCAGAACCGCCGCCAGGGACCCGCCCCGTCCAGGGCGGCGGCCTCGTACAGACCGGCCGGGATGGACTGCAGGCCGCTGTAGAGCACGACCAGGTTGAACGGGACGCCGATCCAGATGTTCGCGATGATCACCGAGGTCAGCGACCAGGACGGCGAGGTCAGCCAGTTCACGGGGCCGATGCCGACGGCGTGCAGGGCGGCGTTGACCACGCCCGACTCGCTGTTGAGCATCCACGACCAGGTGGAGGCCGAGACGATGAGCGGCAGCAGCCACGGCACCAGGAACAGGGCCCGCAGGGTGGCCGAGAGCCGGAAGTTCTGGTTGAAGAAGACCGCGAGCGCCAGGCCGATGGCGTACTGGAAGACCAGGCACACCGCGGTGAACACCACGGTGTGGAGCAGGGCGGGTGCGAAGGTCGGGTCGTCGAAGACGGTCCGGTAGTTCTTCAGGCCCGTGAACGGCGCGTCGCCCCGGACGAAGGAGCGGACGGTGTAGTTGCGCAGGCTCAGGTCGATGTTGCGGTAGAGCGGATAGGCGTAGAAGAGGGCGAGGTAGAGGACGACCGGGGCGAGGAACGCCCAGGCGGCCCACTGCTGGGAGCCGGGGCGGCGCCGGACCCGGGGCGGGGCGGTGGGCCCCGCCCCGCGGTGGTTCCCCACCGGTCGCCGGTGGCGCACTTGTGTCGTGTTACTCATCAACGGGGCCTGAGTCCTGGTTACTTGGCGACGGACTGGGCTGCGGTCAGCGCGTCCTTCGGGGACGTCGAGCCGCTGAGGGCGGACTGGACGGCCTTCCACATCTGCTCCGAGATCTTGGGGTACTTGGTGCCCAGGTCGTCGCTGGTGCGGCCCTTGGCCGCCTTGACCGCGTCCACCCAGGGCTTGAGCTTCGCGTCGGCCGCCACCTGCTTGCCCTGGACCTCGGCGGTGGGGGCGACGTAGGAGAGGGTGGTGTCGGTCTCGAGAAGGTTCTGGGCGTTGGTCAGGCAGGACACGAGCTTCTGTGTGGTGGCGTAGCGGCCGGTCTGGTCCTGCACCGGGACGGTGACGAACTCACCGCCCGTCGGTGCCGCGGCGCTGCCTCCTGAGGCGCCGGGGACCGGAATGACCCCGTAGTCGAAGCCGGCCTTCTCAGCGTTGGCCAGCTGCCAGGTGCCGTTCTCCGCGAAGGCGTAGTCACCGGTCGCGAACTCCTGCCAGCTGGTGGTCTGGGTGTTGTTGAGCACCGAGTTCGGGGCGTACTTCTTCTTGAGCCAGTCGCTCCACAGAGACAGGGCCGACACACCCTGGGCGGAGTCCAGCTCGGTCAGCTTCGCGCCGGATCCCCAGAACCACGGCAGGAACTGGAAGCTGCCCTCCTCCGTCCCGATGGCCGAGAACGTGATGCCCTTCTTGCCGGCCGCCTTGACCTTCGCCAGCGCCGCGGTCAGCGACTTCCAGTCCTTGACCGAGGCTATGTCCACCCCGGCCTTCTTCAGCACCGCTTTGTTGTAGTAGAGCGCCAGGGTGTTCGCGCCGATCGGTGTGCCGTACGTCTTCCCGCCCACCTGACCCGCCGCGAGCAGGTTGGGGTCCACGGCCGAGGTGTCCAGCTTGTTGTCGGCGGTCGTGGTGAGTACCCCCGCCTCCGCCAGGGTCGACACGACGGGGTTGTCGACGATGAGCACGTCCGCGGAGTTGCCCTGCTGCGCCGCCAGCAGCGCCTTGTTGGCCAGGTCACTGGTGTCGAACGCGGTCCGCTTGATCTTCACGCCGGCCTCGGTGCCACAGCCGTCGATCAGCTTCGCCCACGCCGAGCTGTTGTCGAACTGCGGGTAGGGGTCCCAGACGGTGTAGGTACCGCCACCGGCCGACTCGTCGGCGGCGTCCCCCGAGCCGGAGCCGCATGCGGTGGCGGTGGTGGCGACAGCCAGGGCGGTCAGGGCCGCGGCGGTCAGCTGGCGTCTTCTGGAGGAGCTGTTCATCACGGGTTCCTTTGTTTTGGCATGCAGGTGCCGAGGACGAGGGGTTTCGGGAGGAGGCGGACACGTCGAACGGCGGCGCGGGGCACGTCGGACGACGGTGAGGGGCACGTCGAACGACGGTGAGGGCGATTCGAGCGTCCGGTGAGGAAGGAGAAGGGCGACAGGAGGAAGAGAATCGGCTGGGAGGTCAGGCCGTCGTGTCGGGCGCGGCGTCCGCGGTGGGTGTGGTTCCCGCGGGACCGGTGCTGGCTCGCAGGGAGATGGGTGGCGTGAGGAGATGGTGCCGGGGCGGTGCGTCGGGATGGTCGAGCCGCTCCACCAGCAGGTCGACGGCGAGACGGCCCATCTCGGCCGCCGGTACGTCCGCCGCGGTGAGCTGCGGGGTCACCGTCTCCGCCCACCGTCCCGCCACCACCCCGGTGACGGAGAAGTCGCGCGGCACATGGCGGCCGGCCTCGGCCAGCCCCCGGTAGAGGCCGCCCAGCGCGGCCTCGTTGAGTGTGACCAGGGCCGTGGTGGCCGGGTCGTCGTGCAGGATCCGTTCCACACAGGTCTGGCCCGAGGCGGCGTCGTCACCGCAGCAGTACGTCCGGACCGTCAGTCCCCGTTCGGCCGCGGCCTTCGTGAAACCCTCCAGGCCCCGGTGCGCGGACTCGTACCCGGTCTGAAGCAGTTGCTCGGGACGGTTGACGAAGGCGACTCGGCGGTGGCCGAGGTCCGCCAGGTGGTGGACGCAGCGCTCGACCAGCGCGGTGTGGTCCAGGCCCACCCACCAGCCGCTCTCGGGGCGAGCGGTACGGCCGATGGCGACGGAGGGGAAGTCGAGGGTGGCCAGGTGCTCCACCCGGTCGTCCTCCAGCCTGATCTCCATCAGGATCGCACCGTCGACCCGCCGCTCCCCCAGCAGCCGCTGGAAGGACCGGTCGCTGTCCACGCCGCTGGGTGACAGCAGCACGTCGTAGTCGTAGGCCGCCGCGGCCTCCACCACGCTGCCGATGAAATCCAGCTGCATGCCGGTGTAGTGGCTCCCGGCGGGCGGGAAGACGAGGCCGAGGGTGCTGGTTCGCCCGTTGGCCAGGGCGCGGGCGCTGGCGCTGGGCTGGTAGCCCAACTCGTCGACGACCTGTTGGATCTTGCGGCGGGTGTCCTCCGACACCGGGCGCTTGCCGCTCAGCGCGTAGGACACGGTGCTCCGCGAGACACCGGCCCGCCGGGCGATCTCACCGATGTTCACGGCAACTCCTTGCTCGAACCGGTTCGACACCTCGAAGAGGAGACCGCCGACCGGCCGCGTGGGGTTGAGAGGGAAGAGAGGCGACTGCCGGTTGTCGAACCGGTTCGCGTGAAGTGAAGGTAGGAACAAGCCGGGCGCCTGTCAACACTTCGGACCCTGGTCTTCGTAAAGTCCCCGCGATCCCCGGTACACGCCGGAGGTTCTGTGTGTCGGGGGGATTGCTGGCGGGTTTCCTCGGTGCTAGCTTCGCCGAACCGGTTCGACTCACCCCACTCACCCCACTCAACCCGCTCACCCCGCTCACCCCGCTCACCCCACCAACACCATGCGCCGCCGTGCGACACCGCCCGAACCACCGGACGCCGGTCCGGCCGGGCGGATGGAGACGGCCGGCCGACGGTCGGCCGACGTGGGTCAACCGGAAACGCTCCCCCAAGGATCCGGAACAGCTCCCCCCAAGGATGAGGACGTAATCCATGCCATCCGCTGACAGATCCGCCAGACGCCGAGCCGCGGCCGCCGTGGCCCTGACGCTCGGCGCGGGCCTGCTGGCCGCACCGGCCGTCGCCGCGCAGGCGGCCGACGCTCCCCAGCCCGTCGCCCGTTACACCTTCGACGAGGACGACCTCGCCTCGGGCACGATCACCGACAGCTCCGGCAACGGTCTGACGGCGAGCCTGGTGAACGGCGACACCGCCCGGTCCGTCGCGGGCACCGACGGAGGCAAGGCACTCGCGCTGCCCGGCGGAGCGCCCACCTCGGACGGCGCGTATGTCCGCCTGCCGCGCGAAGTGCTCGGCGACGCGACGGACTTGACGGTCTCGGCCCGGGTGAAGTGGGGCGACGACGCGTCGGCCTGGCAGCGGATCTTCGACCTGGGGACCGACAACACCAAGTACCTCTTCACCACCCCCTCCAACAACGGGGGGCTGCTGCAGACCTCCGTGACCACCGGCGGGGGCGGCGCGGAGGCACAGGTCCACGGTTACGCGAAGCTTCCCGCGGACCAGTGGCGGACCGTCACCGTCACCCTCGACAGTGCGGCCGGCCGGGTCACCACCTACCTCGACGGCGTGGCGGTCTCCTCCACCGCGACCGACGTCAAGGCGAAGGAGTTGCTGAACAGTTCGGCGACGTCCGCCGGTTACATAGGCAAGTCCTTCTATCCCGACCCGCTGCTCAAGGGCGCGATCGACGACTTCACCGTGTGGCACACGGCGCTCAGCGCCGACCAGGTGGCCGGCACGGTCGGGAGTCTCCCCACCCTCCAGGAGATCTCGCGGACGTCCTTCGAGGTCCGTACGACGACGGGAACCGCCCCGTCCCTCCCGGCCGCCGTCCGCGCCTCCTTCTCCGACGGCTACGACCGTGACACCCCGGTCACCTGGGACGCCGTACCGTCGGACGAGTACGCCCGGCCCGGCACGTTCACGGTGGCCGGCACCGCGTCCGGTCGCGCGGTGAAGGCGACCGTCACCGTGGTCCGCGAGGGGCAGCTCACCGTCGACCTCGGCTCGGACACCGGCGCGTTCCACGGCGGAGCCTCCGGCACCCTGTACGGGGTGTACGGACCGGACGTCCCCACCAACAACCTCATCGAGGGCATGGGCCTGCGCACCGTCTCCACGAAGGCGCAGGACGGCCCGCAGCACCCCGGTGCCGACGCGCTGGACGTGGTCAAACCGCTGGCCGACTCCACCGACGGTGACGTGTACATCTACATGACGGACATCCACCGCGGCTTCCCGTACCAGTGGCCGGGCGACACCCCCGAGGAGAAGCTGAAGCTCTACAAGGAGAAGGTCGCCAAGCAGGTCGACCAGGTCCTGCGGCTGCCGAAGGAGTACCAGGACAACATCGTCTTCGTGCCGTTCAACGAGCCCGAGGGCAACATGTTCGGCACCGGCGAGTGGAGCTACGACAAGGTCAGCTGGCTCACCGACCCCGACGACTACTTCGCCGCCTGGGACGACTTCTACAAGCTCATCAAGAGCAAGATGCCCAGCGCCCGTATCGCCGGCCCCAACACCAGCGTCCTCTACGACCAGGTGAAGGGCTTCCTCACGCACGCGCTGGCCGCAGGCACCCTCCCGGACGTCATCACCTGGCACGAGCTGAGCCACCCGGAGGCGGTGCGCGAGAGCGTCGCCAAGTACCGGGTGTGGGAGAAGGAGCTGTTCAAGGGCACCTCCCGGGAGGGCACGCAGCTCCCGGTCAACATCAACGAGTACGCCTTCAACTACCACACCTCGGTCCCCGGTCAGATGATCCAGTGGGTGTCCGCGATCGAGGAGTCCAAGGTGGACGCCGACATCGCGTACTGGAACATCGACGGCAACCTCTCCGACTCCGCGGTGCAGTCCAACCGCGGCAACGGCCAGTGGTGGCTGCTGAACTCGTACGCCTCGATGAGCGGGCACACCGTGAAGGTGACCCCGCCGGTCCCCGGCGAGAACTACACCATGCAGGGCGTCGGCACGCTGGACGCCAGGAAGAAGCAGGCCCGGCTGATCTTCGGCGGCTCCGCCGGCAAGGGTCACATCACCTTCGGCAACGTCTCCAAGAAGCTCTTCGGGGACCGCGTGCACGCCTGGGTGCGGGAGATCGAGTGGACCGGGCAGGTGGGCGACTCGCCCGGCCCGAAGCTGCTCACCGAGCGGAACCTGAAGGTCGCTGACGACGGCACGGTGGTCGTCGACTTCGGCGACGGCGCGCTGCCGAAACTGAAGGAGTCCTCGGCGTACGAGATCGTCCTCAGCCCGGCCGGGAAGGCGAAGGGCACGCAGTCACCGTCCGCGCGCTGGCAGGGTTCGTACGAGGCGGAGGACGCCGCGCACACCGGGTCCGGCTACTCCAAGAACGGCCCGGAGGGCTCGACCCGTGACGTGTCGAAGTTCTACACCTCCGGCGGCTACGACGTGGGCGGTCTGCGCACCGGCTCGGACGTCACCCTCGACACCACCGTGGACGTGCCCGAGGACGGCACCTACGACCTGAGCGTCTTCGCCAACTCCCTCAACACCTTCGACAAGGTGAAGGAGCAGGGACCCACCAACGTCTTCCTGCGGGTGGACGGCAAGGCGGACAGCGAGCAGGAGCTGTTCCTGCCGCTGGGCTACAAGTGGGTGGTCTGGGACCACGCCGACACCAAGGTCGAGCTGACCAAGGGCAAGCACACCCTCACGCTCGCCGCGAAGAGCGCCGACGGCAAGCGGGCCACGAAGGGTGACGCCATCGTCGACCGCCTCACCCTCACCCTCCCCGCGGTGTCGGCCGGCACCCAGGTGTACGAGGGCGAGCTGGCCTGGCCGGCCGGCGGGGCGCAGCCCGTCTACGACCTGCCGAAGCAGACCGGGATCCCGGCCACCGGCTCGGGCGCGGTCCGGCTGGGGAAGGACCAGAGCGCCACGTTCTGGGTCTACTCCCCCGCCGACCGCGAGGCCACCCTCGACGTCGACACCCTCGGCGGCACGGGCGCCCGGCTCTCCGTCAACGGGCACGACGTCCTGCGCCTGGCCAAGGGCGGCAGCAGTGTGGCGGTCTCCCTCTCGGGCGGCGTCAACAAGGTGACGGTGACCGGGGGTTCGTCCACCACCCTCGTGGACCGCCTCACCGTCACCCCCACCGAAGGCACGCTGAAGACGCGTACGTACGAGGCGGGCGACGCCGAGCTCGCGGGCTCGGCGACGCTGACCCCGCTGTCCCTGGCCACCGCCGGCACGGCGATCACGGGCGTCGGCGGCGACCCCGGCAACGGCAACACCGCGACGTTCACGGTCGCCGCCGACCGGGCCGGCCTGTACGCGCTGCGCATCCGCTACTCCAACCCGGAGCAGGCCGAGGCCACGCACTACAACCCGGACCCGCTCGCGCGCCACGCCGACATCAGCGTCAACGGCGGGGAGGTACGGCGCGTCAGCTTCCCGCACAGCTTCCACCAGAACAACTTCTGGGAGCTGACCGTCCCCGTCCAGCTGAAGAAGGGACAGAACACGATCGCCTTCCGCTGCGAGGAGCTGCCGAACTTCGACGGCACCACCTACGCCTCGGACACCTTCCCCGGCGTACCGCTGCGCTCCCGCTACGCGCCGGTGATCGACCGGATCGCGGTCGCGCCGTACGCACGGGAGGTGCGCGAGACGCGATGAGGTGAACACCGTACGGCCGGGGCGTCCATGTGCCGCCCCGGCCGTACGCGTTCCACCGTTGCCCGGCATACCCCACCCCCGTATATCGGCGCGATGGATGCGGAGGGGTTCGCCGAAGAGGGACACCGCCGAGAAGGACGGTGTGGCCGACCGTGTCACACGCGGCCGGCCACACCGTCTCAGGCGAGCGGGATGCGTCAGTTCTTGCCGAGCATCTTGTTCATCTGCTGGATCTCGGCGGTCTGGGCCGTGATGACGTCGTCCGCGAGCTTCACGGCGGGACCGTACTCGCCCTTGGCCTTCTCGGTCTTCGCCATCTCGACGGCGCCCTCGTGGTGCTGGACCATCATCTCGAGGAACATCTTGTCGAACTCGGTGCCGGACGCCTTGTCCAGCTTGCCCATGTCCTCACTGCTCATCATGCCCGGCATGTCAGGCATGGAGGACATGTCATGGTCCATGCCCGGCATGGACGACATGTCCTCGGGGACCTCCTCGCCCCACGCGGTGAGCCAGCCGGACATCGTCTTGATCTCCGGGTCCTGCGCGCCCTTGATCTTCGCGGCGAGGTCCTTGACCTCCTGGGACGAGGCGCGGTCGGCGGCCAGGTTGGCCATGGTGACGGCCTGGCGGTGGTGCTGGATCATCTCGGTGGAGAAGTCGACGTCGGCGTCGTTGTGGGCGCCGGCCTTCGCCGAGGCGGAAGCGGAGGCGGACGGACCGGCGGACTCCGAGTTCATCGATCCCATGTCGTGACCGCCGCTGCCGCTGTCGCTGTCGCCGCCGCACGCGGCCAGCACGAGGGCGGCCACGCCGGTGGTGGCGGCGAGGGCGGCACGACGGATGAGCCTGCGCTGTGCAGTCATGGTTGAGCTCCTGCGTTCTGGTTCTCGGATCTGCTGAAGGGCATGCCTGAGCACGGCGCCACGTCCGTGTGGGCAGGTGGCGGCGTGCGGGCCGTTCTAGATCCGCAGAAGCTGGAGTTCGGAGAGTGAGGGCGGGGCTCGACCACCGTCGGGACCGCTGCCGTCCGGGGAGGTCCGCACGTCCGGCGCCGGCCCGGTGCGGGCCACCACGTCGGGCTCCAGCACCGGTACCACCACGGGCGTCCCGGGAACGGAGGCGGACGCGCAGGTCGGGTCCGCGTGCGTCACGTGACCCGGACAACCGCCTTCACCGTGGTCGCACTCACCCGGTTCCGACATCACGACACCCGGGTGTGCGCCCGCCACGATCCGGTCGGGACCTGTCGGCTCGTGGCTCTCCTGGACCGGCCCGAGGCCGTGCATGCCGAGCAGGCCCAGCAGGAGAGCGGCCACGAGCAATCCGAACGACCCGGACGACCGCACCGTGCGGTGCGGTCGCGGGTGCTGGACGAGGCGGGTCACGGCCTCATCGTAAGCACGGATCATGGTCCCCTTGCATCCCGGACGCCGCCGAGGCGGCCATGGAGGTTCGATACCTGCCCAGGGTATATCAGGGCCGCTCACGCGCCGCATCCGGGCAGGCCCATCCGGACAGCGTCAGCGCCTGACAGGGCCTCGACCTCAGGCCCGGTAGCCGACGTTGGCCATCATCCCGGCCTCACTGTGGTAGGCGTTGTGGCAGTGCAGCATCCACTGTCCCGGGTTGTCGGCGTCGAAGAAGACGGACAGCTTCTGCTTCGGCAGCACGATGGCGGTGTCCTTGCGCGGCCCGGAGGCACCGAGCTGGTACGTGTGGCCGTGCAGGTGCATGGGGTGCCACATGTCGGTGTCGTTGACGAAGTCGAGCCGTACGCGCCGGCCTTCCTCGACGAGGATCGGGTGGGCCTGGGGATTCTTCATGTCGAACGGCGTGCCGTTGAGGGCCCAGTCGTACTCGGCCATGCCGCCGGTCAGTTCGATCCGGTGCGTGATGTCGGTCCTCGCCGTCGTGAGGCGCACGTCGTCGGCGGCACGCAACTGCGACGCCGTCATGATCACGCCGTCGAGTTCCCTCGGACGGACCGTCGGCTTCGGCGTGCTCCCCGCGCCCGTACGCACCAGGGCCAGGCCGTTCGCGTTCTTGCCCTCGGCCAGGGCGACCAAGGGGAAGACACCGTCGCCGAGGGTGACGAGGACGTCGTAGCGTTCGCCCATGCCGACCAGCAGGGCGTCCACCTCCTGATGCCGGACCGGGAAGCCGTCGGTGTGCGTGATGGTCAGTTTGTGGTCGCCGAGGGCCACCCGGTAGGCGGTGTCCCCGCCCGCGTTGATGATCCGCAGACGCACTTTCTTTCCTGGCTTGCCGGTGTGGACGTCCGGGGCGGTCGCCACCCTGCCGTTGATCAGGTGGTGCGGGTACTTCACGTCACCGGCGTCACCGCCGAGCAGGCCACTCTCGGCGCCCATGAGCATGAACTTCATCGACATGCCGCCGGGGGAGGCGCCGGCCGACGAGGAATCTCCTCCCATGTCCATCCCGCCCATGTCCATCCCGCCCATGTCCATCCCGCCCATGTCCATCCCGCCCATGTCCATCCCGCCCATGCCGTGCCTGAGTTCGGCGAAGACCTGGTCGGGGGTGCCGGTGACACCGTCGGCCCAGTCGTCGAGGAGGACCACCCACTCGTCGTCGTAGGCGAGGGCCTCCTTCGGGTCCTCGATGATCAGCGGGGCGTACAGGCCTCGGTCGAGCTGGACACCGACGTGCGGGTGGAAGAAGTACGTGCCCGGGGCGTCGGCGGTGAACCGGTACGTGAAAGTGGACCCGGCCCGGACGGCGGTCTGGGTGGCCGGCGGCACTCCGTCCATGTCGTTGCGCAGCGCGATGCCGTGCCAGTGGATGGAGGTGGCGGTGCGGCCGGGGAGCTGGTTGGACAGTTCGGCGACGAGGGTGTCGCCGACGGACAGCCGTACCTCCTTGCCGGGGACGCGTCCGTCGAAGGCCCAGGTCCTGGGCATGACGCCGCCACCCAGATCGATCCTCGCGGGGGCCGCGGTCAGGGTGAGCTTCCGCTCTCGGCCGGTGCGCCCGCGCTTCTTCTCGGTGGCGGCGACCGCGGAGCCGGACGGGCCGGTGAGGGCGTCGGCGCCGCCGGAGCCGGAGTAGCCGCTGCAGGCGGCGAGCGCGCCGGCGCCCGCGATTCCGAGCCCGGCGATCAGGGCGGAGCGACGGTTGATGCTGTTCATTTCGCTGTGTCCTCTGCTGGAAACTGCCGATGCGGTCGCGGAGGGACGGCACGTCGCGTGCCGTCCGGCGCGGCCTACACGCGCAGTCGAGAGAGGACGGACAGGTCCGGCGGGGCACGGCCGACGACGGCCGCGCCGGGAGTGCGCCCCGCCGCGGTGTGCCGCAGGTTCACCAGCGGGTCGGACGCGATCTGGTCGGGTCCCGCGAGCTGTACGGGGCCGACGTTCGCCGAGGTGCAGTGCTGCATACCCGGCATGTCGCAGGCGCCGTCGCCGGCGCCGTGTGCGGCAGCGCCCGAGACGCGTGCCTCCGTGGGGGCCGAGGACGGCGGCGTCCCGTCCGGCATCACGTGAACGGCGTGGACCGGGTCCGGCGTGGACTGCATGGACTGCATGGACTGCATGGAGGAGACGTCCATCGACGGCGTCTCGTGGTGGACGAGCACGGCCAGCGCGACGCAGAGGGCGACAAGCACCCCGTACGCCCAACGGGCGACTGTTCGGCCACTCCGTGCCGACCGAATTGCCATGCGCTCCACCTGTGTACTGTCGTCGCTGGATTGGATCGTACCCCTAGGGGGTACCGGGTGCTCGGCAGGGTCCCCCGACGGAAGACGCTCACGTGGCCCGCTCCAGAGATGACGGAATACCCTAGGGGGGTATAGTGTTGTCATGCGTCGGGCGAGGCAGGCAGTCACACCTCTCCCGCACGGACCATTCACGCACTCACACCCCGAGGAAAGAGCCATGACCACCGAGACGAACTCCGGCTCCTGCTGCGGCTCCGGTTCCTGCGGCTCCGGCACCACGGTCGACGTCCAGGGCGTCGGCGTGACCACCGTGTACAAGGTGTCCGGAATGACCTGCGGCCACTGCGAGGGCGCGGTCTCCCAGGAGATCTCCGCGCTGGACGGCGTCACCGCGGTCAGCGCGGTCGCCAAGACCGGCGAGGTCACCGTGAGCTCTACCGCCCCGCTCGACGAGGAGGCCGTCCGGGCCGCCGTCGACGAGGCCGGCTACGAGCTCGTCGGCCCCGCCTGACGACCCGGTGGGCCACCGCCCGCCCACGTGAACTCCCTCCCGCCGGGACGTACCGCACCGCTGATACGGTCGCCGTGCGTCCCGGCCTCCCCTGGAGACATGTCATGACCAGTACGGCTCCCGAAAAGGCTCTTTCCGGCGCCGCTCCCGCGCCTGCGCCCGTCCAGCAGGTCGAGCTCTCCATCGGCGGGATGACCTGCGCCTCCTGCGCCGCCCGCATCGAGAAGAAGCTCAACCGCATGGACGGCGTCACGGCGACCGTCAACTACGCCACCGAGAAGGCGAAGGTCTCCTACCCGGGCGGCACCGAGGTCGCCGACCTCATCGCCACGGTCGAGAAGACCGGCTACACCGCCCAGGAACCGCCCCCGCCCGCCCCCGTGACGGCCGAGGACGGCGAGGCGCAGACCGCCCCGGCGGCGGACGGCGAACTGCTGTCCCTGCGGCAGCGCCTGTACGTGTCGCTGGCGCTCACCGTCCCCGTCGTCCTGATGGCGATGGTTCCGGCCCTGCAGTTCGACAACTGGCAGTGGCTGTCGCTGACCCTGGCCGCTCCGGTCGTCGCCTGGGGCGCCTTCCCCTTCCACAAGGCCGCCTGGACGAACGCCCGGCACGGCGCCGCGACCATGGACACGCTGGTGTCGATCGGTACGCTCGCCGCGCTCGGCTGGTCGGTGTGGGCCCTGTTCTGGGGGACCGCGGGGATGCCGGGGATGCGGCACGCCTTCGAGTTCACCGTCTCCCGTACGGACGGTTCCTCCTCCATCTATCTGGAGGCCGCGGCCGGGGTGACCACGTTCATCATCGCCGGGCGCTATCTGGAGGCTCGTGCCAAGCGGAAGTCGGGCGCGGCGCTACGGGCCCTGCTCGAACTGGGTGCCAAGGACGTCTCCGTGCTGCGCGGCGGCAAGGAAGTGCGCATCCCCGTGGGCCAGTTGGCGGTCGGTGACCGGTTCGTCGTACGGCCCGGGGAGAAGATCGCCACCGACGGCACCGTCGTCGAGGGTGCCTCCGCGGTGGACGCCGCCATGCTGACCGGCGAGTCCGTGCCCGTGGACGTCACCGTCGGCGACGCGGTGACCGGGGCGACGGTGAACGCCGGTGGCCGGCTCGTCGTCGAGGCGACCCGGGTCGGCTCGGACACCCAGCTCGCGCGGATGGCGACGCTCGTCGAGGACGCCCAGAACGGAAAGGCCGAGGTACAGCGGCTCGCCGACCGGATCTCCGGCGTCTTCGTACCGGCTGTCCTCTTCATCGCGGTCGCCACCTTCGGAGTGTGGCTCGGCGCGACGGGCGACACCGTGGCCGCCTTCACCGCCGCCATCGCCGTCCTGATCATCGCCTGCCCGTGCGCACTGGGCCTGGCGACGCCGACCGCGCTGATGGTCGGCACCGGCCGCGGCGCCCAGCTCGGCATCCTCATCAAGGGCCCCGAGGCGCTGGAGTCCACGCGGCGCGTCGACACCGTCGTCCTGGACAAGACCGGGACGGTGACCACGGGCCGCATGCAACTCCAGGGCGTCTTCACCGCGCCCGGTGTGGACGAGGGTGAACTGCTGCGGCTGGCGGGCGCGTTGGAACATGCCTCGGAGCATCCCATCGCTCAGGCAATCGCGGCCGGTGCCGTCGAGAGGGCCGGAAGTCTGCCCGTCCCGGAGAAGTTCGAGAACGTCGCCGGCCTGGGCGTGCAGGGCGTCGTGGACGGGCACGCGGTGCTCGTCGGGCGCGAGAAGCTGCTGGGCGAGTGGGCCATCGAACTCCCCCGGGAACTGGCCGAGGCCAAGGCGGTGGCTGAGGCCGAGGGACGTACCGCGGTCGCCGTCGCCTGGGACGGCGAGGCCCGTGGTGTCCTCACCGTCGCCGACGCGATCAAGGAGACCAGCGCCGAAGCGGTCGCCGAGCTGCGTCGGCTGGGCCTGAAGCCGGTCCTGCTGACCGGCGACAACCAGCTCGTCGCCGAGTCCGTGGCCAAGGCCGTCGGCATCGACGAGGTCATCGCCGAAGTCCTCCCGCAGGACAAGGTGGACGTGGTCAAGCGGCTGCAGCGCGAGGGCCGTACGGTCGCGATGGTCGGCGACGGCGTCAACGACGCGGCCGCCCTCGCCACCGCCGACCTGGGCCTGGCGATGGGTACCGGCACGGACGCGGCGATCGAGGCGGGGGACCTGACCCTCGTACGTGGCGACCTGCGGGTGGCCGCGGACGCGATCCGCCTCTCCCGCAGGACCCTGGCCACGATCAAGGGCAACCTGTTCTGGGCCTTCGGCTACAACGTCGCGGCCCTGCCGCTCGCCGCCTTCGGCATGCTGAACCCGATGATCGCCGGAGCGGCCATGGCGTTCTCGTCCGTGTTCGTGGTGACCAACAGCTTGCGGCTGCGGGCCTTCAAGTAGCGGCTGCGGGCCTTCAAGCGGTGGCTGCGGGCTTCCTGTAGAGGCACGCAGCCACCGCGCCGACTCCTGTACACCAAGCTGCTTAGAAGATCGAGGCTGCGGATACCTCAGGAAGGGGCCGAGTGGTGGGCTCGGACTGGCAACCGGTACTGGCGCTGCTGGTACTCGTCGTGGTGGCGATCGTCCTGCTGCACGCCGCCTCCATCGCGCTGCGAGCGGTCCGCGAGCCGCTGCACACGGGCCCGTTCAGCGGCGGCCTCGAACCGCAGGAGCACGCGCTGTCCCGGTTCCACGTCCGCTGGTATCCCGTCACCATGATCTTCCTCGCCTTCGACATGGAGATGCTGTTCATGTATCCGTGGACGAAGGTGGTCTCGGCGGTCGGCACCAGTGCCGTCGTCGAGATGTTCCTCTTCCTCGGCGTACTGCTCGCGGGGGTCGGATACGCCTGGCGCGAGGGGGCGTTCCGGTGGAGCTGAGATCCCGGCTCGCACGCGCGGCCCTGTCCCGACCTGGGGTACTGCTGGCGACGTACCCCGGAGCTACGCGGGAACGGCTCGCGGTCGAGGCGGAGTTGGCACGGAGGGGGTGGCCGTCCGTGGCCGCGCCGGCGGACGCGGATCTGCTGGTGATCGCGGGGGATTCCGGCGACGGGGACGACAGGGGCAGCGGGAGCGGCGACTGGATCGCGAATATTTGGGGCGCCGTATCGGCTCCGAAGGCGTGGGTCCGGGTCACGGATGCGGGGCACGTCGCCGATGCGCTCGATCGTGGCCTGGTGGAACTCCGACGGGGTGGTTCGCCGTCGGGTCCGCGTCCGGCGAGCCGGCACGTGGGGCATGACGGTCAGGGAGAGCACGGGGGCCACGGCGGGCACGGGGATCCCGAAGATCAGGGTCACCATGGGGGCCACCTGGACCACGGGCGCCATCGGGGACACGGGGACGGAGATGGGGACCACCAGAGTCACGGGGGCCACCAAGATCACGGGGATCACGAGCACCACGAGGGCCACGAGGGCCACGAGGGCCACGAGGGCCACCAACATCATGAGGACCACGGCGGGCACGATGCCCGGCACGGCCAGATGGAACACGCCGGGCACGCCATGCACGTCGGGCATCAAGGCCACGCCGGACACGACATGGGCCTCGTGGACGGGCTTCCCATGGCGGACCGGGCCGATGACCGCGACGGGCTACGGCTGGACCGCTTGCACGTCCCGCTGGGTCCGGTCCTGACCGACTGGCCCTCCGGCCTGGTGCTACGGCTCACCCTGCAGGGCGACATCGTCCAGGAGGCCGCCGTGGAAGCCGTAGGAATCGGGGAAGCCGTAGGAATCGGGGAAGTCGTAGAAAACGTGGAAGCCGTAGACCAGGCCACCACGCCCCCGGCGTCGCGATCCCCCTTCTGGGACGAGCCGTTCCTGCTCGCCGCCAAGGGCGTACGGGTTTCCCAGGGTGACGCGGCACGGCGATTGTGTGCGGCACATCTGGACAGTCTCGGCAGGTTCTTCGCCGTGGTGGGGTGGGGCGACCTGGCCGCACGTGCCCGGTTCGCACGGGACCGCGCACTCGCTGGGACCTCTGCCGCCGAACTCACCGCCCTGGTAAGCCCGGTGATCCGCCGAGCCGAACGCTCGCGGACCCTGCGCGGGCTGACCGCCGGAGTAGGTGTGCTGTCCGGCGAACACGCGCGGCACCACGGAGTCACGGGCCCGGCTCTGGTCGCGGACGGGGACGCCCACGCCCGCATGCTGGTGTGGCTCGAAGCCGTCGGCCGTGGCGCGGCGACGGTCGACGTGTCCGAGGCCCTGGACGCGACGGAGGAGGCCGTCGGGCCCCGCGGGCGGATCGCCGACGGTGCGACGCCTGCCTCACAGGGGCTGTTGGACGTCCTGCCCTGCCTGTTGGACGGTGCCGAGTTCGCGTGCGCGCGGATCATCGTGGCGAGCCTCGACCCGGATCTCGACGAGATCGGACACGTCACGATGGCGAGGACGCATCATGGCTGAGCGCGCACCGCTGTGGGCGGTCTTCGTCCTGCCCGCCGTCCTCGTCGTCGTGGCCGTCGCGGTGGCCGGTCTCGATGCCGTGCTCGCGGCAGGGGCTCGCACGGGCCGTATCGGGTCGCTGCGTGCGGCAGCCGTCCATGCCGTCCGGCCCGGCCGTGAGGTGCTGCGGCATCTCGTGCAGCAGCCGCGGCGCACGCGTGCGTCCGATCTGCCGCTGGCCCGGATCGGCGCGGCTCTGCTTCCCGTCGCGGCCGTTCTGGCCGCCGTCGTACTGCCGCTGGGCTTCCGGTCGGTGAGCGATCTGCCGGAAGGCATCGTCTGGTTCAACGCCATGGAGGCGCTGGCCTGGGCGGCGGTGTGGCTGGCCGGCTGGGGGCCGAACTCGGCACTGTCGCTCATCGGCGGCTACCGGTTCCTCGCGCAGGGCCTGGCGTACGAGCTGCCGCACATGCTCGCCATCACCACGGCCGCGCTCGGGGCGGAGTCCCTGAGGGTGGGTGAAGTAGTCGACGCACAGGCGGGGTTGTGGTTCGCCGTGTGGATGCCGGCGGCCTTCGGGATCTATCTGCTCAGTGCCATGGCGATGGCGTTCTGGGGGCCGTTCGACCAGCCCGTCGGAGTGGACGTGGCCGGTGGCGCGGCAGCCGAACTGTCGGGCGTGGACCGCGTGTTGTTCCTCGGCGGCCGGTGGCTGCTGCTGGTCGTGGCCGCGGCGTTCAGTGTGCCGCTCTTCCTCGGCGGCGGTCACGGGCCGCTGCTGCCCGGCTGGGCGTGGACCGTACTCAAGACGGCGGCCGTGCTGGCCGTCCTGGTCTGGGCCCGGCGCAGGGTCCCGACGCTGCGCATGGAGAGGTACGTGGAGCTGGCGTGGGTCGTGCTGACTCCGCTGGCCGTCGTGCAGGCCCTGTTCGTGGCCGTCGTAGTGCTGAATCGATGACGAGAGCGAGGTGGGACGTCCATGGATGTCGCCGTCTTCTGGGTGCTGGCGGTCCTCGGGATCGTCAGCGGCGCGATGGTGTTCCGTTTCGACTCCATGGCGCGCGCGACGTTCTCCCTGCTGGCCTCGCTGCTGTGCGTGGGCGGGCTCGTCGTGCTGCTGGGGCTCGACTATCTCGGCATCGTCATCGTGCTGATGATGACCATCGAAATGGCCATCATGGCCGTCTTCATGGTGATGTACATGATGAACCCGGCCGGGCTCATGCCGATGACGATGATGCACAACAAGAAAGGCGCGGCCGTGGTCTGCGGGCTGGTGTTCGCGCTGCTGGCCGCCGGGATCGTGCTCGCGCCCTGGCCCGGACGCCGGGGCAGGGCTCCGGCGGACCCGACGATGGATCTCGGCATGTCGCTCATGGGGCCGCAGATGCTCACCATGATGACGCTGGGCATGGCGTTGTTCGCGACGATCGTGGCCACGGTGGTGCTGGCCACCCGCCGGGGACGGTACGACCGGCTCGGCGACGACCTGCGGGCGACGCGCGCGGACGATCCGGTACGAGGCGGTGTCGGCCGGTGAGTCTGGAGCTGTTTCTGCTGCCGGCCGCCGCCCTGTTCTGCATCGGTTTGTTCGGGGCGCTGACCCAGCAGTCGATCGTGATGCTGATGATGGGCCTCGAACTGATGCTGGGCGGGGTGATCCTGGCCGCGGCCGCCGTCTGGCACTACATCGCGCCGGCGACCTCCGAGGGCCAGGTGCTGGTCGTCGTGGCGGTCACGGCGATGGCCCTGGAGATGGCGATCGGATTCGCCGTGGTCACCGCCCTGTTCCGGTCGCGGGAGATCGACATGACCGACATGGCGGCGGAGTTGAAGGAGTGAGCGCCCTGCTGTGGGCGCTGGTCGCCCTCCCCCTCGGTACCGGTGGCCTGCTTCTGGCGGCGGGGCGCAGGGCCGACCGGGTCGCCCCCGCCCTGGCTCTCGCCGCCACGGTCGCCGCGACGGGACTCGCCGTCACGGTGGCCTTCCGGCACCCCACCGCGCGGGCTCCGTTCCTCGACGGGCTCCCGCTGGGGCTGGCCGTGGACGGCCTGTCCGGGCTGCTGGTGGTCACGGTCACCGGGGTGGCCCTCGCCGTCCTCCTCTTCAGCGTCGCCGAGTTCGGCCCGGACCAGGCGCGCGCCCGCTTCTTCGGGCTGATGCTGCTGTTCGCCGGGAGCATGCTCGTCACCGTGACGGCCGCGACCCTGCCCGTCCTGCTGATGGGCTGGGAGGTCATGGGGGCCACGTCCTGGGCGCTCATCGGCTACTGGTGGCGGGAACCTCGGCGGACGCGGGCCGCGGACACCGCGTTCCTCACCACCCGTACCGCGGACCTCGGTCTGTATCTGGCGGCGGGTGCCGCGCTGGCGAGCGGCCGCGACTCGACGCTCTCGCTCGACGCCCTCGCCCGCGCCGACGATCCGTGGCTGTCCTTCATCGCCGCGGGGCTCGTTGTCGCGGCCCTCGGGAAGTCCGCCCAACTGCCGTTCAGTTTCTGGCTGTCGAAGGCCATGCAGGGCCCGAGCCCGGTCTCCGCGCTGCTGCACTCGGCGACGATGGTGGTCGCGGGGGCGTATCTGCTGCTGCGGACCGGACCGTTGCTGGGCGCCTCCGGCTGGGGCGACGACGTGGTGGCGTGGACGGGCGCGGCCACCGCGCTGTGCCTCGGCTTGGTCGCCGCCGCCCAGAGCGACCTCAAGCAACTGCTCGCCGCCTCCAGTTGTGCGCAGATCGGCTTCATGGTGCTGGCGGCGGGGGTCGGAGCGACGTCCGGGGGCACGTTGCAGCTGATCGCCCACGCGGCGGCGAAGAGTCTGCTCTTCCTGGCGGCCGGCGCGTGGCTGACGGCGCTGGGCACGCAGCAACTTCCCGAACTGCTCGGTGCGGCCCGCCGCCACGCGGTCCTCGGCACCGCGTTCACCGTGGCCGCGCTGTCCCTGGCCGGGCTTGCGCCGCTCTCGCTGTGGGCCGCCAAGGACGTCCTGCTCTCCCAGGCCCTGGAGAGCAGCCCCTGGCTCTATGGCGTGGGGCTGGCCGCGGCCCTGTTGTCCGCCGTCTACAGCGCCAAGGCCTTGTGGTACGTGTGGCAGGCCGAGCTGCCCCGCCCCGATGCCCGTCGCGTCCCGGTCGGTGCCGTGGCTCCCCTGGTCCCGCTGGCCCTGGCCTGCGTCGCCCTGACGCCCCTGGCCTTCCCGCCGCTGCGTGAGGCTGTCGGACGCGTTGTCGGCGGCCCCGGTCCCCTCGCCCCGGCCGCCTGGGAGTTCGCGCTGTCCGGGGCACTCGCCCTCGTGGCCGCCGCACTCGCCTGGTCCGGGAACACGCGCGCGCTGTCCCTGCCGGGCCGTGCCACGTCGGTGCTCGCCAACTGGCTGGGCCTGGAACGTGCCGCCCATGTCCTCCTCGTCGCCCCGGTGATGCGGCTCGCGCACCTGGCCGCCGCCTTCGACGACCGGGGCCTGGACCGCGCGGTCGACGGCTCGGCCGCTGCTGCCGTACGGCTCGCGCTCTGGACGAACGGCGTCGTCGAGCGCGCCATGGACGGCACGGTGACGGCGGTCGCGTCCGGGACCCGTACGCTCGGCCGCTGGGCCCGCCGCCCGCAGACCGGACAGCTGCACCAGTACCTCGCCCAGGCCGTCGCGGCCTTCACCGTCCTCGCCGTCGTGCTCGTCCTCGTGAGGTGACCCGGATGCTGACCGCCCTCGTCTTCGCGCCCACGGCCGTCGCGCTGCTGCTCTTCGTCCTGCCCCGGCGTACGGCCACAGTGGTGTTCCGCACCGTCTGGGTGGCGGTGTCCGCCGTCGAACTCGCCCTCGTCGTCGCGATATGGGCCGGGTACGACAGCGACGGCGGAACGCAGTACGAGCAACGCACCCGCTGGATCCCCAGCGCGGGCGTCGGCTACCACGTGGGCGTGGACGGTCTGTCCCTGCCGCTGCTCGCCCTCACCTGCCTGCTGTTCCTGGCCTGCGCCCTGTACTCACTGCGGGAGAACCGCCGTGTCCGCGAGTTCGCCGCCCTGTTCCTCTTCCTGGAGACCACCTGTCTCGGACTGTTCGCGGCCCTCGACCTGATCCTGTTCTTCGTCTTCTTCGACTTGTCCATCGTGGCGATGTACTTCGTCATCGCCGGCTGGGGTCACCGGCAGGCGGCCCGCGCCGCGCTGAAGTTCTTCCTCTACACCTTCATCGGCTCGCTCGCCCTGCTCCTCGGCTTCATCGGGCTCTACCTCGCCGCGTCCCCGCACACCTTCGACATGGTCGAGCTGACCCGGCAGAACCCGCTCGCCGGACGGTCCGTCTACGGCGGCCTCGTCCTGCTGGCCGTCCTGGTGGGCCTGGCGGTGAAGACGCCGACGGTGCCGTTCCACACGTGGCTGCCGCCGGCCCATGTCGAGGCGCCGGCCGCCGGTTCGGCGATACTGGCCGGGGTGCTGCTGAAGATGGGTACCTACGGGTTCGTACGCATCGCCATGCCGATGCTGCCCGGGGCCTGGCGGCGCTACGCCCTCGTGCTGGTCGTCGTCGGCGTCGTGTCCGTCCTGCACGGGGCCCTGGTCGCGCTCGCGCAGACCGACTTCAAACGGATGGTCGCCTACACGTCCGTGAACCACATGGGCTACATCGTCCTCGCGGTCGGCGCGGCCGCGGCGACCGCGGACAGTTCCGAGCAGGCCCGCTCCCTGGCCGTCACCGGGGCGGTGACGCAGATGGTCAGCCACGGTCTGCTCACCGGCGCGCTGTTCCTGCTCGCAGGGGTGATGTACGAGCGGGGACGGACGTACGACATGCCCTCCTACGGCGGAGTGGCGGGCGTGGCCCCCGTGTTCGCGGCGATGACCGGCGTCGCGGCCTTCGCCTCGCTCGGGCTGCCCGGCTTCTCCGGCTTCATCGCCGAGTTCCAGATCTTCACCGGAAGTCTCGGGCCCCGGCCCGTGGCCACCGCGCTCTCCGTGCTCGGCATCCTCCTCACGGCCGGGCTGTTCCTACGGGCGTTGCGGCAGGTCCTGACGGGGCCGTTGCGTCTGCCCGACGCCCCGGGGACACCCCGCGCCTTCCCCGACATGCGCACGCACGAGAGCCTCGCCGTCGTACCCCTGCTGGTGCTCGCCGTGGTGCTCGGAGTGGCACCGCGCTTCCTGCTCGACGTCGTCGAGCCGGCCTCGCGCTCCGTGCTGGAGCTGCTCGCCCGATGACCGAGATGAACGAGAACCCCCTCGACCTCCTGCCCGAGGTGCTGCTGGCCGCGTCGGCCGTGCTCGGCCTGCTGCTCGGTTCCTGGCTGCCGCGGGCCCGGCAGTGGGCGGTCGGGGTACTGGCGGCCCTCGCGTGCGTGGCGGGGATCGTCGCGGCGTCCGTGGCCGCGGCGGAGCCCGCCACGACCGCCTTCGGTGAGGCGTTCGCCGTCGACCCGGTGACGAGCACGTCCAGGATCGTGGTCCTCGCCGGCACCCTCCTCGTCCTCGGCGTCTCCTTCCGGCCGCTGCGGGGCGACGCGCGGGAGAGCGAGTTCTACGTCCTGGTGCAGCTGGCGTCCCTCGGCGCGCTGATGATGGCGGGCACGCAGGACCTGCTGCTGTTGGCCGCCGCCTACCTGCTGGCGAGCATCCCCGCGTACACGCTCGCCGGCTTCCGCAAGGACGGGCCCGGCACCGAGGCGGCCCTCAAGTACTACGTCGTCGGCGCCCTGTTGGGCGTCCTGATGCTGACCGGCATCACGATTCTGTACGCGGCCGGGCGGGCGACCGGCTATCCGATGCTCGGGGACGCGTTCCACGACGCGCCCAGGGCGCTGCTCGCCACCGGCGCGATCGGGCTGCTGACCGGCGTGCTGTTCAAGGCCGGAGGTGTTCCCGCGCACTTCTGGGTGCCCGACGCGGTGCAGGGCAGCAGCCCGCCGGTGGCCGCGCTGCTCACCACCATCCCGAAGATCGGGGCGCTGGCCGCGCTCTTCCGCCTCGGGGACGTGGTCTTCGCGGACAGCACGCTGCCGTGGGCCGCGCTCGTCTCCGTACTGGCCGCCGCGTCGATGACCCTCGGCAACCTGGGGGCGTTCTTCCAGCAGGACGTCAAACGGCTGCTGGCGTACTCGACGATCAGCCAGGTCGGATACCTGCTGATGCCGGTGGCCGTCGCGGGCCGCGCCGACCTCGCCCAGCCGGCGCTGCTGTACTACCTCGCGGCCTACACGGTCACCAACCTCGGCGCGTTCGCCGTGGTCTGCGCCCTCCCCCGAGCCGAGTCGCCGGACGACTACCGCGGTCTCGCGAAGGAGCGCCCGCTGCTGGCGGCGAGCCTGATCGTCTGCCTGCTGGGGCTCGTCGGTACCCCGCCGACGGCGGTGTTCCTCGGCAAACTCGAGGTGTTCAGCGCCGCGTTCGACGGCGGCTACGCGTGGCTCGCGGTCCTCGCCGCCGTCAACACCGTGGCGTCGCTCTTCTACTACCTGCGCTGGATCGTGCCTGCAGCCTCCCGGAGCGGATCCGTGCCCCTGGCCGAGGGCGGCCGGGCGGCCCGCGCCGTCGCCTACGGCGCCGCGGCCGTGTCCCTCGGGCTGGGCCTCGGCGGCGGACCGGTCCTGGACGTCCTGACCGGCCCGATCAGCCACTGACGTCCGTGGCAGAGCGCCCACCGGCGCCGGGATCTCAGTCCCGTGGCCGGCGCGCGAGCATGCCGCCGCGTTTGAGCGAACTGAGCACGAGCGAGGTGTCCACGGACGCCACGGCCCGCAGCCAGGGGGCCCGGGTGACGAAGTCGTACAGGGCCGACTCACTGGGCAGCGCCGCCAGCACCAGGATCTGGTGCTCTCCGGTGACGAAACTGGCGTACCGGACGTGGACGTTGTCCGCCAGCGCCGCTGCCACCGCCTCGGCCCTGGCCGGAGCGGTGCGTACTCGGAGCAGCGCCTCCACCGGCAGTCCGAGCAGTGCCGGCTCGATCACGGCGCGGATGCGCACCCTGCCCTCCCGCCGCAGCGCGCCGAGGCGCCGCCGCGCGGTGGCTTCCGAGACTCCCGCGGCCCGACCCGCTCACCGCGCGTGTACGTCTGCGGCGGCCACGGGATGTGGGGCATCGCCCTGGGCCCACTGAGCGGCAGACTCCTCGCCGAGTCCATCGTGACCGGGCAGAGCGCCGCCGAGCTCACTCCCTTGCATCCGCTCCGCTGAGCCGCTGGGAGGTACCCGTCCGTCCGCCGGGACGGTGGTGAAGTCGCCTGGCGAAGCGGCCCGGGCCCGCGGTCCGGCTGAACCGCCCTACTCAGTGTTCGTGCGGTACGTCCCGGTGGACCGGGCCGTGGGCGTCCTCGCAGTGGGCGGCGGCATCCGTGGCAAGCAGGTCACGGTCGCCGGGCAGGGTGAGCTGCAGCACCGGAGCCGCCGTGTGGTCGACCTGGAGGGTGGTGTGGGTGATGCCGTAGTCGCGGCGCAGCAGCTCTTCGAGGTCGCGGCGGACGGCATGGCAGTCGCCGCCGGGTTCGACCAGGATGTGCGCGGAGAGGGCGGCCTGACCGGAGGTGATCTGCCAGACGTGCAGGTCGTGGACCTCGACGACGGCGGGCTCGGCGACGAGCTGGTCACCGAGCGCGTCGGGGTCGACGTTGACGGGGGCGGCCTCCAGGAAGATCCGGCCGGACTCGCGCAGCAGCCCGTACCCCGCCTTGAACATGAGGGCCACGACCACGAGCGTGGCGATGCCGTCGGCGCGGGCGAAGCCGGTGAGGACGACGACCAGGCCGGCCACCGCGGTGCCGATGAAGGCGAACAGGTCGTTGAGGATGTGCTGGTAGGCGCCCTCGACGTTCAGGGACGTGCGGTTGGCCTTGGAGATGCACCAGGCCGCGGCCACGTTCACGGCGATACCGGCGAGTGCCGTGCCCAGGACCAGGCCGCCCTCGACCGCGGGCGGATCGATCAGACGGTGGACCGCCTCGTACGCCAGCCACGCCCCCAGCAGGAGCAGACTGAGGCCGTTGGCCTGGGCGGAGAGGATCTCGGCGCGCTTGAGGCCGTAGGTGTAGCCGCCGCGGGCCGGACGCGCGGCCAGCCGCATGGCGATGAGCGCGAGGACGATGGAGACGGCGTCGGTGAGCATGTGCGCCGCGTCCGAGATCAGCGCCAGGGACTGGGCGACGACACCGATGACGACCTCGACCGCCATGAACGCGGCGATCAGCGACAGGGCGATCGCCAGCCAGCGACGGTCGGCGTCCGCCGAGACACCGTGCGTGTGCCCGCCGTGACCGCCGCGCCCGTGTCCGTGCTCGTGTCCGTGCTCGTGCCCTGGGCCGTGCTCCTGACCCTGATGACGCATGCCTGTGCCTTCCCCCTCGTGACAGATGTCCTGACCGCAGTGAAACCCACCCGTGGGCGAATCACCAAAGGCTGCACCGGTGACCGTTGTCATGTCGGATAACAAGCCTCCGACCTGGGAGAACGTACGCCGCCCGAAGAGGGTGCGGCGGAGGATCCCCTCCGCACAAAAGGGACGGCGTGAGCGGTGACGGCCGGTCTTCCCGCGCCGGGACGCTTCGGTGCCGGGCGCCGCAGACGGCGTTGTCACCCGGACCGCCTAATATCACTCGTCATGGGGAGCCGGACACAGGACACGATCCGCGAAGCGTGGGGCACCACACGCATCGTGGCTCTCCACCCCGCCGTGGCGGTCCTGCTCGCCGCACTGGTGGTGTGCCTGGGGTACCTCCCGCACGGTCACCGTGCCCCCGCCGCCGCCCCGGCGACCTCCCTGTCCGCCGCGGCCGGCCTGACGGCCGTATCGGTCGATCATCCGGCGCCGAAGGTCACCCACCCGGCCGACTGCCCGTCCCGCGACGGATGCTGCGGCCCGGTCGGCGCCGGTGTGGGAGCCGTACGCGTCGCCACCGCGCACCCGTTCCAGGCGACGCTGCCGCGCAGGCCGGACCTGCCCCGGCAGCCGGACACGGCCGCGCGCGCCGTCGAGCCCTCGCCTGCCTGTCGGGCTCCCGACCTCCACGTCCTCCAGGTGCAACGGACCTAGGCGGACGCCGAGACGCCCGACGCCGTGCGCTGCCGCGTGCGGCTCGGCCACGTCCGTCCGTCCCCGTCCACCCCCGCACCCATCACGAGGATCACACAGGCATGAGCAAGACCAGCAAGAAGGCCGCCACCGAAGCACGACGGGCCAAGATAGAGGAGGCGCGTCGCGCCGAGAGAGCCCGCGAGCGCCGCAACCGGATCATCACCGTCACCGTCAGCGCCCTCATCGTCGTCGGCCTCGTCGGGTGGGGCGCGTACGCCATCAACGACGCCGACAAGAAGGAGGACCAGCAGGCCGCCGCCGCGAAGAAGCCGGTTCAGGGCGAGAAGAGCTGGGACGCCAAGAAGCTCGGCCGCAATCACGTTCAGCAGAAGGTCAAGTACCCGATGAACCCGCCCGTCGGCGGCGACCACAACCAGGCGTGGATGACCTGCGACGGCACCGTCTACACCAAGCCCGTCGCCAACGAGAACGCCGTGCACTCCCTGGAGCACGGCGCGGTCTGGGTGACGTACAACGACAAGGCCGCGGACGCGGAGGTCAAGACGCTCGCCGACAAGGTCTCCAAGACGCCCTACACGCTGATGAGCCCGGACAGGACCCAGTCCGGGGCGATCATGCTGTCGGCCTGGGGTCACCAGCTCAGCGTCGACAAGGCGTCCGACCCCAGGGTGGAGCAGTTCCTCACCAAGTACGTCCAGGGCGCGCAGACCCCGGAACCGGGCGCGGCCTGCACGAACGGCCTCACCGCTTCCTGAGGGGCCGGCTGACGGGCCGTCTACTATGGCCTCACGTATGCGCTTGCGCATTCGATGGTGAGAAGGAGTACGTGTCATGCGACGGTTGGGGGATCTCGAGGCGGAGATCATGGACCGCCTCTGGACGTGGAACCGTCCGGCGACGGTGCGTGAGGTCGTCGACGACATCAACAAGATCCGTCCCGTCGCATACACGACGGTGATGACCGTCACCAACATCCTGTACACCAAGGGCTGGCTGCTGCGGGGCAAGCAGGGCCGCGCCTGGCTGTACTCGCCGGTCCGCAGCCGTGAGGCGTACGCCGCCGCGCTCATGGAGGACGGTCTTGGCGCGAGCAAGGACCGTCCCGCCGCCCTGGTCCACTTCGTCGAGAACATGTCCGAGGAAGAGGTGGCCGCCCTGCGCAAGGCCCTGCGGAACGTCGGTCGACAGGCGAATGCGTGAACGTGGCGGCCGTCCTGGTCGTTTACACGACAGTGGTGGGTTTCGCCGCACCGCGGCTGATCCTGCGAGCCCGCTGGCCACACCGTGCTCCCGCGCTGGCGGCGGCGGTGTGGCAGGCCCTGGCGGTGTCCTTCTCGATCGGGATCGCGCTGTTCGCCCACCACCTCGCCATGCCGACCGAGCACCTGCACGCGGGCTTGGTGGGCCTGCTCCACTCCTGCGGGTTCGATGTGGAAGTGGGCAGGCCCGACCCCGGTCTGACGGACCCGCTGGCCGTCGGGGTGCCCGCTGCCGTCGCGATCGCCCTGGCGGCCAGTTTCACCTTCCAGGTGATGCGCGCCCGTCGGGCTCGGGCAGCACACCGGGAGGCCCTCGACCTGGTGGGCCGGCATTCGGCACGACTGAGCGCCACCGTCCTGCCGTATGACCTCCCCGCGGCCTACTGCCTGCCCGGCCGCCGCCCCAGGGTCGTGGTCAGCGACGCGGCCGTGCGCGCGCTGACGCCGGAACAGCTCGGCGCCGTACTGGAGCACGAGCAGGCCCACATCGCGGGCCGACACCACCTCGTCCTGGCCTCCGTGGAGGCCTTCCACTCGGTGTTCCGCCGGCTCCCCCTGGCCCGCCACGCCCGCGAACAGACGGCGCTGCTGCTGGAGATGATCGCGGACGACCGCGCTCTGCGCCATCACTCCGACGAGGTGCTGGCCACCGCCATGTACGAGATGGCCGCGGCTCGTCCCCCCGCCGGCGCGCTGGCCGCGGGCGGCCACACCGTCCTCATCCGGTTGCAGCGGGTCCTGGGTCCGCGGGAGGCGCCCCACCCCGCCCTGTGGAGTTCCGTCGCCGCCGTCGCCGTAGCGGTTCCGCTGCTGCCGCTGTTGGTCGCCTGCCCGCCCGGACTCGGCTGACTGACAACGCGTGAGACGCCTGCGAGTCGGACTCGCTTGCCATACGGATCACGAAGCCGGACTTCCGTGAGCGCACGCCCCGATGATCAGGTGGACGCCGGATCGGGCTCCGCCTCGGCGCGCACCGAATAGCGCTCGTCGTAACCACGCAGCTTCCACAGGGCGACCGCGCCGATCCAGGTCGCCAGGAAGGTGACCACGATGACGATGCCGATCGTGTTGAGGTCGAGGGCGGCGAACCATGACCAGGGTGCGTCGTCGGCCGCGCCGAGCCGCTCCGCGAGCAGGGAGACCAGCTCCACCGTTCCGACCACGAACGCCACGAAGATCGACAGGCCGGTCATGGTGAGGTTGTAGTAGATCTTGCGAACGGGGTTCGAGAACGACCACTCGTACGCCTTGGCCATGAACACCCCGTCGGTGGTGTCCATCAGGCTCATGCCGGCCGCGAAGATCAACGGCAGTGCGATGATCGCGAGCGGCGGCAACGTGCCGTCCGCGGCGGAGCCCGCCGCGAGGCCGAGGGCGCCGACCTGGGTGGCGGTGTCGAAGCCGAGGCCGAAGAGCAGGCCCACGAAGTAGAGCTGCCAGCCGTGGTCGATGAACTTGTTGTACCGGCCCTTGAAGACCCGGTTCATCAGCCCCCGGTCGGCCAGCAACTGCTCCAGCTCCTCCGGCTGGTGGCGGCCCTCCTTCGCCTCGCGCCAGGTCCTGACGATGCCGCGCAGCACGGCGAAGTTCAGGGCGGCGATGGCGTACAGGAACACGCCCGAGACCAGCGTGCCGATGACGCCGCCGATGTCGGCGAAGCCCGCCTGGAAACGGTTCGCGGCCTGAGCGGCGAAGGCGATGCCCACGGAGAGCACGAAGACGACGGTCGAATGGCCGAGCGAGAAGGCCAGGCCGACGCCGAGCGGCCGCCTGCCCTTCTGCAGCAGGTACCGGGTGCTGTCGTCGATGGCCGAGATGTGGTCCGCGTCGAAGGCGTGTCGCATGCCGAGCGTGTACGCCAGCCCGGCCGCACCCGCGTACAGCAACTCGCCCTGGCTGTTGGCGAGGTCGTGGTAGCGGGCGTTGTAGTAGGCGAAGAGCCCGAACCCGGCCACGTGCAGAGCCGCGATGAAGCCGTACATCGCCGCCAGGCGCCGGATCTCCCCGCGGTCGAACCGGCGGCGCCGCGGGGCGACGGGTGCGGTCTGCGTGGTCATGGGCGGCTTCCCCCCGGGGTTGGATCCTGTCGCGGGTTGCTAATGCGATGGTTCACTATATGCAACCCATATGCAACAGGGTCCGCCGCGGTCGGATCCGGGTCCTGAGCCGGGGTGCGGCGCGGCTGGCACCCGTCGGGTTCCAAGCCGCGCGGGTCGGCCTCACCTCCAGGCGTACCCGCGCCCGACCCGCCCCCACGCCGTGACTGCTCCCGCCATACTCACTTCATGGATCATGTGTCGCACAACTCACTTGCGGAGGCCGGGATGGCCGACCTCGTCCTGTTCCATCACGCCCTGGGACTCACGTCGGGGATCACCGGTTTCGCCGACATGCTTCGCCGCGCCGGGCACACCGTGCACACGCCCGACCTCTTCGAGGGCCGCACGTTCGACACCCTGGAGCAGGGCATGGGCTACGTCGAGCAGATCGGCTTCGGCGAGGTGATCGAACGCGGCCTCCGGTCCGTCGAGGACCTGCCCGCCGATCTGGTCTACGCCGGCTTCTCCGTGGGCGTGCTGCCGGCACAGAAGCTGGCACAGACCCGGCCCGGAGCGCGGGGAGCCCTGCTGTACTACGCGTGCGTGCCGGTCCCGGAGTTCGGTCCCGCCTGGCCGCACGGCGTGCCGGTCCAGGTGCACGGCATGGATGCCGACCCGTTCTTCGCCGGTGAGGGCGACATCGACGCGGCACGGGCGCTCGTCGCGTCGGCCGACCAGGCCGAACTGTTCCTCTACCCGGGCGACCAGCACTACTTCGCCGACGACACCCTCGCGTCCTACGTCCCCGAGGCGGCCGCCCTGCTGGTCGATCGCACGCTGGCGTTTCTTCAGCGATGAGATCGGGGGCCCGGAGACAGCCCTGGGGACAAGGCAAGAAGGTCGAAGCCTGGTCAACGTAAGGACGCGGGGCAGAACCGACCCACGAGACCCGGTCAACGGCCGACTCCTGACGGGGAATCCGAGCAGCCGCCTGAACACCGTCCAGCCTCGCCACGTACTAAGGGCACTAGGAGTACATGCCCACGCGGCGCCCCTGGGCGCTTCGCACGACGAGGTGGCGCGGTAAGCGCGGGCCCGCCGTGCTCGGACGATCGGGAAGACGAACATGGGGACTCTGGCGCTCAGTTGGGCCGTGGCCGTGATCGCCGCCCTGGTGGCCGCCGTCAGCGCGGTCCGGGTGGCCACCACGAACGGTGAGGCCCGGTACGCGGCGGGCGGCGACCTGCTGATGGGTCTGTGCATGACGGCGATGGCCCTGCCGGCGACGGTCGGCTGGTACGCGGGCCACGGCATGTGGTGGGCGGCGGCGTTCGGCGTGCTCGGGCTCGGAGGCGTGGTCATGGCGGTCAGGCACACGCGCGCGGGCGGGTGGAAGCACGGCCGCCACTGGGTGCATCTCATCGTCGGCAGCGCCGGCATGGTGATCATGACCCTCGCCATGACGAGCACGCCGTCCGGACCGGTACTGGCCCTGGGCGGCTCCTCCATGGCACACATGCCGGGCATGGAGAACATGGCGAGCCCGACCGACGCGCACGGGATGGCCGGCATGGAGCCCGTGGACGGGATGAACGGGATGGAGGGAACGGAGGGGATGGGCTCGATGCCGGGGATGGACATGTCCGGCATGGCCAACTCCGCTGCCGACGCGGGTGCGTCCGCCGGATCCGGTTCCCTGTGGCGGTTCGTGATCGCGGCACTCGCCGTGTACTTCCTGCTGTCCATCGGCGCGTCCCTCTGGGCCAGGGTCCGCGGCACCGGCACCGGCACCGGCACCGGCGAGCGTGGACGGGCCGGCACGGCCTTCAGCTGGGGCCGCTGGCTGCTCTCCATGCCGGACACGGTGCTCGTCTTCCTGGCGTCGCTGACGATCTCGGTGTGGGACAGGAGCAGGGTGGCCCAGAGGTCGGGACGCGGCCGGCGCCGCAAGCTCGGAGCCGCCCCGGACGCGGCACTGGCCGCCCACATCGGTATGGGCGGGACCATGTCCGCGATGCTGCTGATGATGGCCGCGTGACAGAGGGCCGTCACTGATCAGCGCACGTCACTTCCCGGCATCCGGCGCGGGCCGCGGGCCGTAGTACGCCAGGAACATGTCCACGCCGCTGCCGATGAGGCGCTCGGTCAGGTCGTCGTCGATGTGGGTGCCGTACGTGCTGAAGACCATGTGGGGGAAGACCAGGAGCGCGTAGAGCTGGAAAATCGCGGCCTCCAGGTCGGGGATGACCAGTCGGCCCTGGGCGGCGAGCGTGCGCAGGGCGCCGGCGACGGCCGGATGGTGGCCCTCCGGACCGCGCTCCTGCCATGCCCGCCCGAGTTCGGGGAAGCGGTGCTGTTCGGCGGCGACGAGGTTGCGCAGGGCGGTGACGTCCTTGTTCGTCCTGACGGCGTGCACCCAGGCGCGGGCGGCGTCGACCAGGGCCGCGCGCAGGTCCTCCGCCTCGGGCAGCCGTTCGATCGCGGTCGAGGAGGCGTGGCCGAGGGGTTCGTCGAGCGCGCTTGTGATGACCGCAGTGAACAGGGCCTCCTTGCTCCCGAAGTGGTTGTAGACGGTCACCTTCGACACGCCCGCTTCGGCGGCGATGGCGTCCATGCCCACGCCGAACCCGTCCCGGAGAAAGAGTTCGCGCGCCGCCCGGACGATGGCCTGCCGCTTCAGTTCGGCGCGAGGCCCGCTCGGGGGCTGCTTGACGCTGTCCACGCTCATGCGCCGATCCTAGCAATCCCTGAACTGAACAGTTGAGTTCACATGTACTGGGCCGTACAGTTCAGTTGCAGGCGGGAGCAACCGTACCCGCCCCCTGCCGACAAGGACGCGTCATGACTCACTCCGCAAGCCACACGCACCCCGCGCCGGAACACCACCACCCTCCGGCCGATCCGCGCCGCTGGGCGGCCCTGGCCCTGATCTGCGTCGCGCAGTTCATGCTGATCCTCGACGTCACCGTGGTGAACGTCGCCCTGCCCGACATGGCCGCGGACCTCGCCCTGGACCGTGCGACGCTGACCTGGGCGGTCACCGCGTACACCCTGTGCTTCGGCGGGCTGATGCTGCTCGGCGGACGCCTCGCGGACGCCCTCGGCGCCCGCCGCACGCTCCTCGCCGGGCTCGCCGTCTTCACCACCGCCTCCCTGGCCACCGGACTCGCCGGAAGCGCGGCGCCGCTGCTGGGCGGACGGATCGCCCAGGGGGTGGGCGCCGCCCTGCTCTCCCCCGCGGCGCTGTCGATCGTCACCACCACCTTCCACGGCACCGAGCGCAACAAGGCACTGGGGGTGTGGGCCGCGATCGGCGGCTCGGGGGCGGCTGCCGGAGTCCTGATCGGCGGCGCGCTGACCGACGGGCCGGGCTGGCAGTGGGTCTTCTTCATCAACGTCCCGATCGGCCTCGCCGTCCTCGCCGCCCTGCCGGCGTTCGTTCCCGCCCGCACCCCGCGACCGGCTCGGCTCGACGCACCCGGCGCCCTGCTGGTCACCGCGGCCACCGGTTCGCTCATCTACGGCCTGGTGGAGGCGGGTGACTCCGGCTGGGGGGACTCGGCCACCGTGCTGCCGCTGATCGCCGCCGTGCTGTTGTACGGGTGCTTCGCCGCGGTCGAACGGGCGAGCGGGGCTCCACTCATGGATCTGCGGATGTTCAGCCGGCGCCCGGTCCTCGCGGGTGCGTTCCTGATGCTGATCGCCACCGCGCTGCTGATCGCCTACTTCTTCCTCGGATCTGTGTACCTCCAGCACGTCCGTGGCTTCAGCCCGCTGAAGACCGGTCTGCTGTTCCTGCCCGTGGCCGTGGCCACCGGCCTCGGCGCCCACCTCGGCTCCCGCCTCGTCGGCCGGATCGGCAGCCGCGCCCTCGCCGTGGTCGGCATGGCGATCGCCGCCGCCGGATCACTGCCGCTGTCCCGGCTGTCCGCCGAGGGCAGCGTGTACACGGGCCTGCTGCCCGGCTTCGCCGTCGCCTCCTTCGGCGTCGGCGCGGTCTTCGTCACCGCCACGACCACCGCTCTGGGCATGGTGGAACCCCACGAGGCCGGCCTCGCCTCCGGAGTCGTCAACACCTTCCACGAGGTGGGCGGCTCGATCGGCGTGGCGGTCGTCTCCACGGTCGCCGCCTCGGGCATCGAGGCCGGCTCCGTCAACGGCTTCACGGACGCCTTCACCGTCTGCGCCCTCGCTGCGGCGGTCAGCGCCGTCGTGACCCTGGGACTCGTACCGCGCGGCAAGCCACAGCCGACCGGTGTCCCGCACGTGCACTGACTCGCCAGGAGGGCCGGACGGGAGGTTTCCGTCGAGCACTGGGCCGAAGGCCGTTGCATGTATACCCCCCAGGGGTATATCTTTCTCACTCGTGGGCCACGGAACGGGCCCACTCGACGGGAAGGGGGAAGAAGGTCATGGACCACACCACGCACGAGGCCGGTACCGCTCACGACCAGGGCGCCCATGGGGACCACCACGGCCACGCCGGGCATGGCGGAGCGTCCTGGGCAACGGCCGTCAAGGCGACTTTGCACTGCCTGACCGGCTGCGCCGTCGGCGAGATCCTCGGCATGGTGATCGGCACCGCCCTGATGTGGGGCAACGTGCCGACCATGATCCTGGCGATCACGCTCGCGTTCCTCTTCGGCTACTCCTTCACCCTGGTCGCGGTGCGCCGGGCCGGCCTGGACCTCAAGTCCGCGCTCAAGGTGGCACTCGCCGCCGACACCGTCTCCATCGCCGTGATGGAACTGGTCGACAACGGCATCATCGCCCTGGTCCCCGGCGCGATGGACGCCCACCTGTCCGACGCGCTGTTCTGGTCGGCCCCGCTCGGGGGCTTCGCGGTCGCCTTCCTGATCACCACCCCGGTCAACAAGTGGATGATCGGCCGCGGCAAGGGCCACGCCGTCGTCCACGCACACCACTGACCACCACTGACCACCGCTGACCACCAGCCGGACCGAAGCAGCCCCGAGATGCCCCGGACAAGGGCCCCTCGGGGCTGCTCCCGCACCGTCGCCGCCTCGCTCCCGGGTCGGCGACAGAGCACCTCAGGCCCAGGCGGTCACCGGCACGAACGAGCTGTCTGCCCGGAACAGGTCCGTGCCGTCCGTGCGGTCCACGCGGAGTTGGTAGTCGTAGTGGCGCAGGTAGAAGCCGGGATAGTTGTACGACTCGAAGCGCATCGAGCCCGACGCGCTGCCGGTGCGGGCGATGAACGTGGCGTCCTTGGCAAAGGTCGACGTGCCGTCGTTGGCGTCGAATCGGGCGCGGAAGTCCCAGTGGCGCAGATAGTTGCCGGAAGCGTCACGGAAGGAGTAAGCGTTCGCGTCGGCGAGGCCGGCCACGACCGTGAAGGTGGCGGCCTGCTTCTCGGCGGTGGTGCTGGAGCCGCCGACCACGGGGAGGTTGAGCAGCGAGGACTGCGTCTGCCAGTAGCGGGTGGAGAAGTTTGCCGACCGGAACGAGCGGGTCACTCCCCTCGCCAGGCTCGGGCCGCCCGACACCGTCTCCCTGATCACGGTGAAGTGGCGTGCCGTACCGGAGACGACGGGCAGCGCGGTCGGTGCCGACCAGGTCGCGAAGGTGTCGTAGCTGTCGCTGTAGTAGTAGTTCCCGTCGCTGTAGCCGTCGAAGAAGATCCGCCAGCCGCCGTTGTCGAGCTGCATCAGCGCCGGACCCTCTCGGTAGCTGCCCCAGCCGGCCCAGTCGCCCGTCCGGGAGATCGTGTAGGGGCCTGTCAGCCTGGACGCCGTCGCGTACTCGATGTACTTCGCCGTCTCGTTCTTGGTGAAGGCGTGGTAGGTCGCGCCGATCCTCACGATGTATGTGTCGATGTGGTTGGCCCCGATGCCGGACAGGGCCACCGGTGAACTCCACGCCGTGAGGGCCGAGTTGGTGGCCTTCAGGACGTACGGAGTGAAGTTCCACTCGTCGCTCGCGGTCGAGCAGGACACGATGACGTTCACGCTGCCGTCGCTGTCGACGAACCACTCCGGCGCCCAGGCGCGGGACAGGTTGGCGATCGGGACCGTGTAGTCGTAGAGGAACGTCCAGGTGACCCGGTCGGAGCTGCGGGCGAAGCCGATCGTGGTGCTCGGGTCCTGCCAGGTGTGGGTCGTGTAGGTCAGGTAGTAGGAGCCGTTGGTGTGCTTGAAGATGCTCGCGTCGCGGATGCGGTTGCTCGGCGGCGTGTAGGCGGACGACTTGGCGAGCCGGAAGTCGGTGGCGTCGTCGGACTGGTAGACGTTCACTGTGCCGTCGTTGCTGTTGAGGAACGGCACGATCGTGTAGCGGGTGGCGGAGCCGCTCGGCGGGGCGGCGGCGAGCGCCGTGCCGAGCAGTCCGGAGCCTTCGCCCAGCAGCACGGCCGACGCCGGCAGGGCGGCCAGGGCGCGCAGCAGGGTGCGTCGCGGGGGTGACGGGGCGGGGGGCTGTGTGGGGGTCACGGGCGGCTCTCTCCAGGACATTCTCAGGAACTCTCAGGGCACTGCCAGGCGCTACCGGCGGGCGCCCTCAAGCGGCTCGGTGTTCGATCTACCGAACGAAGTTCGGGAAGTCGATCAGAAGGTAGGGGTGAGGCAGGGGCTCGTCAATGGTTTGCGCAGGACCTGGTGCGGCCTGTGGAGGGTCTGTGGCAGCGGGCCGTTCGCGTTGTCGAACCGCCGCTGTCGCCAGGGTCGTTCCACCGCGTCCCCCGGCACGTTACCGTTCGGTAGACGACGCGCTCCCGGAGGTTCCCCGCATGACGCTCGACCGTTCCCCAGGCCTGGCGGAGTCCGCCCGTGCACTGGCCGCCCGGGAGGTGACCGCCCGGGAGCTCGTGGAGCAGGCCCTGGCGCGGATCGAGGCCTCGCGGGAGTCCCTGAACGCCTTCCGGATCGTACGGACCCGGGCGGCGCTCGCCGAGGCCGAGGCCGCGGACGAGGAGTTGGCCGCGGGGATCCGCAAGCCGCTGCTCGGGGTGCCGGTGGCCGTCAAGGACGACATGGACGTGGCGGGCGAGCCGACCGCGTTCGGCTGCCGGGGTGAGTTCCCGGCGGTCGCGCGGGACGGCGAGGCGGTACGGCGGTTGCGCGCGGCCGGGGCCGTGATCGTCGGCAAGACCAACACCTGCGAGTTCGGGCAGTGGCCGTTCACCGAGGGGCCCGCCTTCGGCGCGACCCGTAATCCGTGGAGTCCCGAGCACACGCCCGGAGGTTCGTCGGGCGGTTCGGCCGCGGCCGTCGCCGCGGGGCTGGTACCGGCCGCGCTCGGTTCGGACGGGGCCGGTTCGGTGCGGATCCCCGCCGCCTGGACCCATCTGATCGGCATCAAACCGCAGCGCGGCCGTGTCTCCACCTGGCCGCGCGGCGAGTCCTTCCAAGGGATCACGGTCAACGGCACGCTCGCCCGTACGGTCGCCGACGCGGCTCTGCTGCTGGACGCGGCGAGCGGCAATCACGACCTCGATCCGCACCGGCCACCCGCCGTCAACGCCTTCGCGGCCGTCGGCCGCGACCCCGGCCGGCTGCGCATCGCGCTCTCCCTGAAGCCGCCGTTCACCGCCGCGCCCGCCCGGCTCCAGCCGGCGGTGCGCGATCGGGTGGTCCAACTCGCCGAGCGGCTGAGCGGGTTGGGGCACCATGTGGAGGAGGCCGATCCGCCGTACGGTCAGATCGGGCTGACCTTCGTGCCCCGCGCCACCGCCGGCATCGCCGAACGCGTGCGCGAGGCGCCCTTCCCGACACTCCTCGACCGGCGCACTCTGGGCGCCGCCCGGCTGGGCGGGCTGCTCGGCGGGGTACCGCTGCGGGCGGCCCGGCGGGCGGAGGCCGTGCTGCACCGTCGTATCGGACGGTTCTTCACCTCGTACGACGTGATCCTGGCGCCGACCACGGCCGCTCCCCCACCGCGCATCGGCGCCCTGGCGAACCTGGGCGGCCTGGCCACCGACCGCGCGATGATCGCGGCCTGTCCCTATGCCTGGCCGTGGAACGTGCTGGGCTGGCCCGGCGTCAATGTGCCCGCCGGTTTCGTCACGGGCGGCCTGCCGGTGGGCGCCCAGTTGCTCGGTCCGGCGAACAGCGAGCCGCTGCTGCTCTCGCTCGCCGCGCAACTGGAGGCGGAACTGCGCTGGCACGAGGCCTGGCCGCCGCAGCCGGTCGCCTCGGAATCCGCGGCCGCGCCGGGGCATTAGGCCCGTACCCTGTGGCCATGGACGACGCGCCGATGGTCGGGCTCATGGGACGGGTCACCGGGACGGTCGGGCCGGGGCTGGTCGGCGAGGTGATCGTCCGCGTGCGCGGCGGTGCCGAGCACTTCCTCGCCTACCCCGCCGCCGGCTCGGACCGCATCGAGCGGGGCACGGTGGTGATGGTGGTGGAGTACCTGCCGCCCAGGACGGTCTACGTCACGGCGGCGTACGACGCCTGAGCCCTTCCCCATACGTCAGTTGAGCCCACCGCGGCGCAGGTGAGAGCCTTCCGCGTCAAGGTTTCGACAAGGAAGCGCCGACGTCTTCACCCGGGGCTCGCGCAGGCGCACACTCCCTTCGTTCGGTGCCGAAAGGGCACCATCCAAAGGGGGCGTATGCCGATGGTTGTCGGCGTCGTTGCGGGGGCGGCTGTACTCGCCGTACTCGCTCTGATCGGTCTGTTCAAGATGTGTTGGCGGGTCGCCGAACCCAACGAGGCTCTGGTCATCTCCGGTTCCAAGCACCGGACCGAGGGGCTCGAGGAGGGGATGGGCTTTCGTATCGTCACCGGGCGCGGCACGTTGGTGCTGCCCGGTGTCCAGGCGGTGCGCAAGATGTCGCTGGACCTGAACGAGACCGAACTGCACGTGGACTGCGCGACCCACCAGGGCATACCGCTCAAGGTGCGGGGCGTGGTCATCTTCAAGGTGGGCGACGACTTCGTGTCGATCGCCAACGCGGCCCGTCGTTTCCTCGACCAGCAGAAGCTGATGTCGGAGCGGGTGCACAACGTCTTCGCCGGTCATCTGCGGTCCATCGTGGGCGGTCTGACGGTCGAGGACATGATCCGTGACCGGGAGAAGCTCACCGGGCAGACCCGGGCGGCCTGCGGCACGGAGATGGAGAAACTGGGTCTGATCGTGGACTCGCTGCAGATCCACGAGATCGAGGACCCGACCGGGTACATCCAGAACCTGGCGATGCCGCACGCGGCGGCCGTGCAGCGGGACGCGCGGATCGCGCAGGCGGAGGCGAACCGGCTGGCGACCGAGGCCGAGCAGCAGTCGTACGCCCGGATGGCCGAGGCCACCCGGGACAGCGAGATCCTCCAGGCCGGCTATCAGGCCGAGCGTGACAAGGCCGGCGCCAAGGCCCGGCAGGCGGGCCCGCTGGCGGATGCCGCCGCGCGCCAGGAGGTCGTCGTCCAGGAAACGCGGGTGGCGGAGCTGGAAGCCCACCGGCGGGAGCAGCAGCTCCAGGCGGACGTCCGCAAGCCCGCGGACGCGCAGGCCTACGAGAAGCGGACGCTGGCCGAGGCCGAGCGCGACGCGCGGATCTCGGCGGCCCAGGCCAAGGCGAAGGAGACGGAGCTGGCGGCGGCCGCCGAGGCGACCCGGGTCAAGGCGGCCGCCGGTGCCGAGGCCGAGGCGACGAAGGCGCGCGGTACGGCCATGGCGGCGGCCACCCGGGCCACCGGTGAGGCCGAGGCGGCCTCGGCGCAGGCCAGGGGCCTCGCGGAAGCCGAGGCCACCAAGGCGCGGGGGCTCGCCGAGGCGGAAGCCATCAAGGCGCGGGCCGCCGCGCTCGCCGAGAACCAGGAGGCGGTCGTCGCCCAGCAACTGGCCGAGAACTGGCCGGAGATCGTGAAGGCGGGCGCGTCCGCGTTCGCCAGCGTCGACAACATGGTGGTGCTCAACGGCGCCGAAGGCATGGCGGACATGCTCGCCAAGGCGCTCACCATGGGCGGTACGGGGCTCGGTCTGGCCCGTCAGCTGCTGGCCTCGATGAACCAGAACGGCCCGCACACGAACGGGACGCCGTCTCTGAACGGATCCGTGCCGCCGCCCGCCCAACGGGTGCCGGTGGACACCGACAAGGGGTGAGGGGGCGGCCTCCGGCCGGGGGCGAGGCGAATGGTCCGGGGCACAGGCTCTAACGTGACCCCGTGACTGCCTTCACCGATGAGAACGTCCCCGGCCGGTCCGGCCCCTTTGCCACCACCGAGGCCGACCCCCGCGAGGTGGGCCGGGTGCGCACGGAGTACTCACCCGCGCACGACGGGGACCCGGATCCCGGCGAGATCGTCTGGACCTGGGTCCCCTTCGAGGAGAACGACGGCCGGGGCAAGGACCGCCCGGTGCTGGTCGTCGCCCGCGAGGCCGGCGGCACCTTCCTCGCCGTCCAGTTGTCGAGCAAGCGCCACGACGGCCACCGCGAGTGGGTGCCGATCGGCAGCGGCCCCTGGGACGGCTCGGGCCGGGATTCGTGGGTCGACGTGGACCGCGTCCTGCGCCTGCACGAGGCCGGCATGCGCCGCGAGGCCTGCGCCCTGGACCGCATGCGCTTCAACCTGGTCCGTCACCGCCTGCGGGAGCGCTACGGCTGGACCTGACCGAGCAGACACCCGTCACCCCTGCGCCGGACCCCCGGACCCCGGCGCCTCTGCCCCGGACCCCGGCGCCCTTGTCCCCGGCCGACCCGGGCAGAGGACGCCCTCACCGCCAGACGGGTCGGCTGCCGCTCTCCCCGTCGGACGGGCTCGTGGCCGCTCTCCCGTCCGGTCCGACCGGACGCCGTGACCGACGATGACGGATCGACGCCGCCCGCCCCCCACCGCCCCGGCCGTGTTCCGGCCCCCTGCGGACCGGCGTCGACCGAGTCGGTGCCTCAGGCCGCCCACCGCTCCCCGGTGCGGCCGCAGGGGCCCCGCGACCGGCGGTGACCGGCCTGGAACGACGGCACCGCCGCAGGTGGCCTGACCCCGTCACCGCTGGAGCTGACGCTCCGGAAACGCCCGTACGAAGGCCTCCCGGACCACGCTCCCCGCCGTGCGGTCCAGGATTCCGAAGACCACGTGCTCGAAGGCGCCGGCGAAGCGGCCGTCCGGGCCGAGGAGGGTGCGGAAGGCGGCCGCGACCTGTGTGGGGTCGTTCTGGAACACGCCGCAGCCCCAGGCCCCCAGGACCAGGCGCCGGTAGCCGTGGGCGGCGGCGGTCTCCAGGACCCGCTCGGCCCGGGACGCGAGGGCCCGCGGCAGGTCGGCCGCTCGTTGCGGGGCCGTACGCAGCACCACGCCTGCGTTCGGTGCGGCCGAGGTGAGGAAACCGGCGGTGTACGGCTCGTCCAGGAGGCGGCCGCGGTCGTCGCGGAAGACGGGCACGGCCGGTGAGTGGATGACCCGGTCGGTGTAGAACGGGTCGCGGTGGGCGCGGTGGTGGTCGTAGAACTCCCGGACCCCGACCAGGCAGGCGTACAGCGCCGAGGCCCGGCACAGGGCCTCCTCCTGGGCCTGGGCGCCGTTGAGGAAGCCGCCGCCGGGGTTGCGGGCCGAGGCGAAGTTCAGGACGGCCACCGGTCCGGCGATGCGGCGGGCCGCCTCCAGGCTGCTCTCGCCCGTGACCTCGAACAGCGTGTCCGCCGACGGGACCGCCGGTACGCGGATGACACGGACCGGTCCCGGTCCGTACATCCGCGTACCGAGCCGGGCCGCTTCGACGGCGTCGGCGACGGACACCTCGCGCCCGGCCGGCGCGCGGTAGGTACCGGCCGCCACGATCTGCTGCGTCTCGCGCGCGATGCCCCGCAGGCGCGCGCTCATGGCGCCACCCCCGTGCGCGCCATGACCGCGTGCCGCGCGGCCACCCCCGTCGTGCTCATGGACGGATCCTGAGCCATTCTGGTCAGGTGCCGCAACACGTTTTCCTGGCCCCGGGGCGCCCGGAAAAACTCCACGAAAACACCACGGAAACGGAGATCACCGGCCCCCGACCGCGACGATGTGCCCCCTTGTGCGGATCCGCATGAGGGTCTTGGGTGGGACGGGTGATGCCGGCCCGGCCCATCAGAATCCGGGTCGGCGGCATGGTGGAATCTCAGGAGGATCCCGACATGTCCGATTCAACAAGTGACTGTACGAAGCCTTACACGGCAGTCACAGAAGCCGAGGTGGAGGCCCTGGTCCGGGGCATCTGCTTCAAGACCGGTCCACCCCGCAGACTCGGGGTGGAAGTGGAATGGATCGTCCAGGAGCTGCGCGCACCGCGGCTCCCCGTGACAACCCGCCGGCTCGAAGCGGCCTACGCCGCACTGCGGGCCGTGCCCCTGAGGTCGGCGCTCACCATCGAGCCCGGCGGCCAGCTGGAGTTGAGCTCGCCGCCCGCCGCCTCCCTGATGGAGTGCATCGGTACCGTCTCCGCCGACCTGGACGCCGTCCGCGCGGTTCTGGCCAGAGACGATCTGGGCCTCGTCGGCGTCGGCCAGGATCCCTGGCATCCGCCCCGCCGGTTCCTGCGGGACCCGCGCTACGACGCCATGGAGACCTGTCTCGATCGCACCGGTCCGGCCGGCCGCGCCATGATGTGCACCTCGGCCTCCGTCCAGGTGTGTCTGGACGCCGGGCACGAGGAGCCCGGTCCGCTGGGGCTCGGGCGGCGCTGGTGGCTGGCGCACCAGCTGGGCCCGGTGCTGGTGGCCGCGTTCGCCAACTCCCCGCTGGCCGCGGCGGAGCCCACCGGCTGGCTCTCCACCCGGCAGCTGCTGTGGATGGAGATAGGCCCCGACCGGGCCGGCGCACCCCCGCTGGACATGGATCCGCGTACCGCGTGGGCCGGGCACGTCCTGGACGCCCCGGTGATGTGCGTACGGCAGGACAGCGGCCCGTGGGACGTACCCGAGGGGCTGACGTTCCGGGAGTGGACCCGGTCGCGGACGCCCAGGCCGCCGACCCGGGAGGATCTCGACTACCACATCACCACGCTGTTCCCGCCGGTGAGACCACGCGGCCATCTGGAACTGCGCATGATCGACGCGCAGCCCGGCGACGACGGGTGGATCGTGCCGCTCGCCGTCACGGCGGCCCTCTTCGACGATCCGGAGGCCGCCGAGACCGCCTACCGGATCGTGAAGCCGCTGGCCGAACGGGGCCTGTCGCTGCCCGCGCCGCACAATCCGCTGTGGCTCGACGCGGCCCGGCAGGGGTTGGGCGACCCCGAACTGCACGAGACGGCCGTGGCCTGCTTCGCGACGGCCCTGGACGCCCTGCCCCGGCTCGGTGCCACCACCGAGGTGACGGACGCCGTCCGCGGGTACCGGGACCGCTATGTCGTCCCGGGCCGCTGTCCCGCCGACGACCTGCTCGACCACCTGCGCGCCACGGACGGCCGCGCTCATGGGAAGGACAGCCGCACATGACCGACCCCGCCCTCGACACCGATCCCGCCGTCGACGACGCCGTCGATGCCGAGGCGTTCCGGGACCGGGCGCTCACCACCCTCGTCACCGCCCGGGAGCGCACCACGCTTCTCACCAGCTGCGTCGAGGAGCCCGACCTGACCGCGCAGCACTCGCCCCTCATGTCGCCGCTGGTGTGGGACCTCGCCCACATAGGCAACCAGGAGGAGCAGTGGCTGCTGCGGACCGTCGCCGGGCAGGAGGCGATACGTCCCGAGATCGACAGCATCTACGACGCCTTCGAGCATCCGCGCTCCGAACGGCCCTCCCTGCCCCTGCTGGCCCCGCGTGAGGCCCGCTCGTACGCGGCGGACGTACGCGGCCGGGTGATGGACGTGCTGGAGCGGGCGGCGTTCCACGGGACGCGGCTCACGGAGGCGGGTTTCGCCTTCGGGATGATCGCGCAGCACGAACAGCAGCACGACGAGACGATGCTGATCACCCATCAGCTCCGCAAGGGGCCGCAGGCCCTGACCGCCCCCGACCCGGACCCGGTTCCGCTGTTCACCGGACCGGCCGAAGTGCTCGTCCCGGGCGGCCCGTTCACCATGGGCACCTCCACCGAGCCGTGGGCGCTGGACAACGAACGTCCGGCGCACCGGCGGGAGGTGGCGTCGTTCCACATCGACACGACACCGGTGACCAACGCCGCGTACCAGGCGTTCATCGAGGACGGCGGCTACGACGACGAACGCTGGTGGGAACCCGCGGGCTGGGCCCACATCCGGCAGCACTCCATCCACGCGCCGCTGTTCTGGCGCCGGGACGGCAAGCAGTGGCTGCGGCGCCGCTTCGGCGTGACCGAGGTGGTGCCGCCCGACGAGCCGGTGCTGCACGTGTGCTGGTACGAGGCCGACGCGTACGCCCGCTGGGCCGGGCGCCGGCTGCCCACCGAGGCCGAGTGGGAGAAGGCGGCTCGCCACGACCCCGCCGGGGACCGGTCGACGCGCTACCCGTGGGGCGACGCGGACCCTGCGCCCGAGCACGCCAACCTGGGCCAGCGGCATCTGCGCCCGGCGCCCGCGGGGAGCTACCCGGAGGGTGAATCACCGCTCGGAGTACGGCAGTTGATCGGCGACGTGTGGGAGTGGACGGCGAGCGACTTCCTGCCGTACCCGGGCTTCAAGGCGTTCCCCTACAAGGAGTACTCGGAGGTCTTCTTCGGCCCCGACAGCAAGGTGCTGCGCGGCGGTTCGTTCGCGGTGGACGCGGTGGCCTGCCGGGGCACGTTCCGCAACTGGGACTACCCGATCCGGCGGCAGATCTTCTCCGGGTTCCGCACGGCCCGCTCGGCGGCTGTCTGATGTGCCGTCACTTGGCATATCTGGGCCCGCCGGAGCCGCTCGGCCGGATCCTGGTCGAGCCGCCGCACAGCCTCTACCGCCAGTCGTGGGCGCCTCGGCGGCAACAGCACGGGACCGTCAACGCCGACGGTTTCGGGGTGGGTTGGTACGCCGACGGTGATCCCGTGCCGGCCCGGTACCGCCGGGCCGGGCCCATCTGGGCCGACCAGTCCCTCGCCGACCTGGCCCGGGTCGTGCGCTCGCGCGCCGTGCTCGCCGCCGTACGGGACGCCACCCTCGCGGGGGCGGACGCGGAGGCGGCGGCAGCGCCGTTCGCCGCGGGCACCTGGCTGTTCAGCCACAACGGCGCGGTCCCTGGCTGGCCGGGATCGCTGTCCCACCTGGTGGCGGGCCTGCCCGCCACCGACGTGCTGTCGCTGGAGGCCCGCAACGACTCGGCGCTGGTCTGGGCCCTCGTCCTCGCCCGGCTGAGGGGCGGCGACGAGGAGGGCCAGGCGCTGGCCGACACGGTCCTGGAGGTGGCCGCCGCGGCCCCGGCCGCCCGCCTCAACCTGCTCCTCTCCAACGGTGAGACCATCACCGCGACCGCCTGGGGCGACACCCTCTGGTACCTCTCGGAACCCGGCCGCCGCACGGTCGTGGCCTCCGAGCCCTACGACGACGATCCGCGCTGGCAGGAGGTCCCCGACCGCACCCTGCTCGCGGCGAGCCGCACCGACGTGCTGCTCACCCCGCTCAAGGACCCGAGCGACGCACTGGCATCCGCCCCCACGCCCGACTCCGCTCGCGCGGCGGCACCCGTATCTTCGAAGGAGCCCAGCACGTGAGTCCGTTCCTTCTCACCCGCACCCTGCCCGAGGACGCCACGGAGGCCGCCCTGCGCGCCGACGTCCTCCGGGGCCTGACCCGCACTCCCAAGACCCTCCCGCCGAAGTGGTTCTACGACGCCCACGGCAGCGACCTTTTCGAGCAGATCACCGAACTGCCCGAGTACTACCCGACGCGCGCCGAACGGGAGATCCTCATCGCCCGCTCCGGTGAGGTCGCCGCGGCGACCGGCGCCCGCACCCTGGTCGAACTCGGCTCCGGCTCCTCGGACAAGACCCGCCATCTGATCGAGGCACTCACCGACCTGCGCACGTACGTCCCCGTCGACGTCAGCGACAGCGCGCTCACCCAGGCGGGACAGGCGCTGATCGCCGAGCGGCCGGCGCTGGAGGTGCACGCGCTGATCGCCGACTTCACCGCACGGATGACGCTGCCGGACACGCCCGGCCCCCGGCTGGTGGCCTTCCTCGGCGGCACGATCGGCAACCTGCTGCCGGTCGAGCGGGCCGCGTTCCTGGCCTCCGTCCGCGCCCTGCTCTCCCCGGGCGACGCGCTGCTGCTCGGCACGGACCTGGTCAAGGACGAGAAGGTCCTGGTCAGGGCGTACGACGACGCGGCCGGGGTGACGGCCGCGTTCAACAAGAACGTCCTGACGGTGGTCAACCGCGAGCTGGGCGCCGACTTCGATCCCGGCGCCTTCGACCACGTGGCGCTCTGGGACGCCGAGAACGAGTGGATCGAGATGCGGCTGCGCTCCCGTACGGAGCAGAGCGTGAAGATCCCCTCGCTGGACCTCGCGGTCGACTTCGCGGCGGGCGAGGAACTGCGCACCGAGGTGTCCGCCAAGTTCCGCAGGGAGGGCGTACGCGCGGAACTGTCCTCGGCGGGCCTCGACCTGACCCACTGGTGGACGGACGGTGAGGGCCGTTTCGCGCTCTCGCTGAGCGTGGCGCGGTGACGGCGGACGCCGGCCGTCTCGCGCTCCGCCACGGCTTGGGGCACGGTGGAGTGAGGCGCCCGGGCACGACCCGTCGCTTCGGACACGTTGAACATGCTGGACGCGTCGGATGCGTCGAACACAGGTGACATCGCCGTCACCGCGGAGAGGAGCCCCGCATGTCGAACCACACCTACCGGGTCACGGAGATCGTCGGCACGTCGCCCGAGAGCGTCGAACAGGCCGTCCGCAACGGTATCTCCCGCGCCTCCCAGACCCTGCGCAACCTCGACTGGTTCGAGGTCACCGAGGTGAGGGGCCAGATCGAGGACGGGCAGGTGGCGCACTGGCAGGTCGGCCTGAAGGTCGGTTTCCGGCTGGAGGAGTCGGACTGACGGCTCCGGCACACCGACGCGGACTCAGGTCCGCCCCTCCCGCTCCTGCGCCACCTTCAGCTCGGCGGACCGGGCCGCCCAGCGCGCCCGTACGACCGTGAAGCCGGCCCGTTCGGCGTCCTCGCACACCAACTCGTCGTCGTCCACCAGCATCCGGATCTCCCGGGTGCCGGCGAGGCGGCGGAGGATCTCCAGCTTGGTGCGCCGGGCGGGCCTGCGGTCGTGGGGGCGCCGCATGTACACGTGCCCCCGTGGAAGGCCCTGTGCGGCGAGCCAGTCCAGCGTGTCGCGCCGGCAGCGCTCGGGCCGGCCGGTGAGGTAGACGACCTCGCACTCCCGCGCGCTCTCCAGCACCAGCGCGATGCCCTCGGCGATCGGCGGATCCTGCGGCGCGGCGGCGAAGAAGCCGTCCCAGTCACGTGGCCTGCGCTCCAGGAACCGCTGCCGGTGGGCCGTGTCGGCAAGCGTGTTGTCCAGGTCGAACACGGCGAGCGGAAGGCTGTCGCTGTCAGTCACGCTTTCCACCCTAGACACCCGGCAACCTCCACGCCCCCGGCGGGCACTGCCGTGCGGACAACGGACGACGGTCAGCGGACCACGACGGCCGACAGCACCTGGTGCGGGGCGCCCGGTTGTGGAACAACGTCGATGACGGTTTCGACGCCTGGAAGTTCACCTCGCCGGTGCTGATCGAGAACACGGTCGCGTACGGCAACGGCTTCAACCGCTGGGGTTCCCCGACTTCGCGGGCGACGGCAACGGCTTCAAGCTCGGTGGCGGCAGCCCGGCACCCGCGGTGGCCCACACCGTCCGGGGCGGCGTCTCGTTCAAGAACGCGGCGCACGGCCTCACGGACAACGGCAACACGGGCGCCCTCGCCCTGTCCCGCGACTCGACGTACGCCAACGGCGGTACGGGTTTCGACGTCGACGTCTCCGGCGGCAAGGCGGTCCTCACCGCCGACCTGTCGGTGGCCGACGCGCGGGCCGCGGCCCTCGGCTCGGCGACCGTCTCCAGCGGCAACTCCTGGGATCTGGGCGGCACCCGGAACGCCTCCTCCGTCCTGAGCACGGACCCGGCCCCGCTCACGGGGGCTGGCGCGGCGGACGGTTCGCCGCCGCCGGCTCCGTCGTTCCTGGTCCCGAGGAACGGGGCGGGTATCGGGGCGGGGCTCTGACGCAAGGGCACCCCGGTGACGGCGGGTGCTCGGCCGAGGCCGCATGCTTCTCCCATGCCTTCGACGCCCCGTACCTCCCTGACCGGCTCCGGAGCCTGCACGCTCGTCGTGTGCCGGGGCTGCTGCTGCGGCAACGCCCGCAAGCGGCCCGGCACCGATCCGGCCTGGCAGTTGGAGCTGCTGCGGGCCGGTGCGGCCGAGCACGGCTTCCAGGTCCGTACGACCGACTGCCTGGGGCCGTGCGACCAGGCCGACGTGATCATCGTCCGTCCCTCGGCCGCCGGACGCCGGGCCGGGGGGCGGGCCACGTGGATCGGGTTCGTGACGGACGACGACAGCACCGAGGAGGTCGTGCGGTGGGCGGCCGCCGGCGGTCCCGGCATCGCCGAGCCGCCGCTCACGCTGGAGCTGCAGTTCATCCGGCCGCCCCGCAACGCGCGTGTGCGGTCCCGCCGCTGATGTGCCGCCCGGTGGTCAACGGGTCTCCGCCCGGTAGAAGTGGCGGCGGACCCTGAGCAGCCACGCCTCCGCGGCCGCCTCGTCGGGCACCTCCGGCAGTACGGTGCGTGTCTCGTCGAAGGCGGTCTCGTAGTGGCGGAGCAGGGGCAGGGCGGCCGAGGGGTCGGCGGCGACGCGGTCGCCGAAGGAGTGGTACTCGTCGGGGTTCTCGACACGGATCTCCAGGCGGCCCGTGGCGTACAGCTCCAGGCCCTGGTGGCACAGCCGCTTCAGGTGCCGGGCGTGTTTCGCCGTGCGCTTGCGGGTGTCCGCCGAGAGCGAGCCGTCGCCGCGGTTCTCGAGCCGGCGGAACTGCTGGGTGGCGTAGCCGAGATAGGCGTCCCGGACGCGCTTCGCGCACAGGAACGCCGTACGGATGCCGATGAGTTCCTCGCCGAGCGGGGTGCGCGTCTCGTACAGCTCGGCCGGGAGCCAGACCAGCTCCATGGCGGTCGGGTTGGCGCCGAGGGCGAGCCGGCACCACTTCGCCGCCTCGTGCAGGGTGCGGTCCGGTGCCGTGGTGACGTGGGACTCCTTCGGGCCGCGCAGGCCGTGCAGGTCGGTGGTGGGCGCGGCGAACAGACCGAGGCGGTCGACGTCGGAGCCGGCGTGGGCGAGGCCGTACGCGGTGGACCCGACGATGCCGGAGAGCAGGATGTTCTGGACGGTCACGGTCGGCCGCCTTCCTTGGGTAGGGCGAGGTGGACGCGCGGCCGCCGCGGAGACGTCTCCATTGTGCTGACCTGCCGGATCGCGGTCACCCGGTTTTCCGGGCACGGTCCGGTCGGCGCCCGGCGGGAATGCCACCGCCCGCCACGCGTTGAAACGGACGTGAGTTCCGTGATCGCCGACACCCGCTTCTCCGTCCTCGACCGCTCCCGGACCCGCGAGGGCCACACGAACGCCGAGGCGCTGCGCGACACCGTGCGACTGGCGCGGGAACTGGAAGGGCTCGGCTACCACCGGTTCTGGGTGTCCGAGCACCATGGCGTGCCCGGGGTCGCGGGGTCGGCGCCGACCGTGCTGGCCGCCGCCGTGGCCTCCGCGACCGAGCGGATCCGGGTCGGCACCGGTGGTGTGATGCTGCCCAACCACCAACCGCTGGTCGTGGCCGAGCAGTTCGGTGTGCTGGAGTCGCTCTTCCCCGGGCGCGTGGACATGGGCCTGGGCCGGTCCGTCGGCTTCACGGACGGCGTCCGCAGGGCGCTCGGACGCGACAAGGACGTCGCCGACGACTTCGCCGGCCAGCTCGAGGAGCTGCTGGGCTGGTTCCTGGGTACCTCCCCGACCCGGGTGCACGCGCGGCCCGCCGAGGGGCTGACCGTGCCGCCGTTCGTCCTCGCGATGGGCGAGGGTGCCGCCATCGCCGCCCGGGCGGGCCTGCCCATGGTCATCGGCGATCTGCGCGGCCGCGAGAAGATGCAGCGCGGCATCGATCATTACCGCACCCACTTCCGGCCCTCCCCGTGGGCGCGGGAGCCGTACGTCGTCATCTCCGGCACGATCGCCGTCGCCGCCACACCCGACGAGGCGCGGCGGCTGTTGATTCCCGAGGCCTGGTCCATGGCGTACTCGCGCACCCACGGCACCTTCCCGCCCCTGCCGCCCGCCGAGCGCGTCGAGTCGCTGACGATGACCGCCAAGGAGCGCGGCTTCTACGAGGCCGGGCTCGCCGGCCACATCGCCGGCACCGAGGAGCAGGTCGCGCACGAACTTCAGGCGGTGCTGAAGGAGACGGGAGCCCAGGAGGTCCTGGTCACGACCAGCACGTACGACCGCGAGGCCCTGCTGGACTCCTACCGGGGGCTGGCGCGGATCACCTCCGGCTAGGGCTTTCTTCCCGCACCGCCCTCGCGAGGTTCACGTGGGGGGCGGTGGTGTCGTCGGACCTGGCCGGCGATCCGTCGGCGGCGTGCACGACCGCCACGGCCGAGACGGCGATCGCCAGGCCGACGGCGGTCTGCGCGGTGAACGGTTCGCCGAACATGAGCGCGCCCCACACGGCCGTGACGGGAGCCATCAGGAACATCAGCGTGTTGACCCTGGTGACCCCGAAGCGCTGCAGCGCCAGCCAGTAGAGGCCGTATCCGCCGAACGTCGACAGCGTCACCAGCCACACGATCGCGATCCAGAACGAGGACGCCGCAGGTGGGGCGGCCGACCCGGTGGCGAGGGCGGCGCCGGTGAAGACGAGCGCGCTGGTGACGCAGTGGACGGTCAACGACACCGTGGGCGTGACCTGCGTACGGGAACGCTGTTCGAGGAACGTGGCCGCCACCAGCGAGAGCATCCCCGCGAACGGCACGAGATAGGTCCACCACGCGACACCGCCGTTCGCACCGGCGTCGGCCGAGGTCACCAGGGCGACACCGACGAGGCCCAGGCACAGGCCGAGCCACTGCCTCCCCGAGACGTACTGCCGCAGCAGCGGGCCGGCCAGCGCTCCCGCGACGAGTGGCTGGGTGCCGTCGATCAGGGCGGTCGTGCCGCTCGACACGCCGAGCTGGATCGCCCAGTAGACGGTGAGCAGATAGCCGCTCTGGGAGAGCAGCCCGATCACGGCCTGTCGCCCGAGATCACGCGAGGTCAGCCCCTGCCACGCCGTTCTCCTCCGGACAGCGGCCGCCACGGCGAGGACGGCCGCCAGCGGCAGGAACCGCCACATCAGGATCGTCAGCGCGCCGGCGTCCTGCGTGCCCAGCTTGGCGCCCACGAAACCGGAGCTCCAGCACAGCACGAAGGCCACGGAGAGGAAGAAGTTCACGGCTCGTCACCCACCAGGGGTCAGGGTCATGGGGTCACTGAGTCCCAGGCCCACAGGCCCATAGGGCCACTGGACCCGGGTCACTAAACAGATCGGTATACCTTCCATCCCGCCCACTATACAGATCGGTATAGCATTGAGGCCATGAGCACCAGGCGGATCACGATGACCCCGGGCGCGCGCCGCGTTCTCTCGGCCGCGTCACGGCTCTTCTACGAGCGCGGGATCCACGCGGTCGGCGTGGACCTGATCGCCTCCGAGGCCGGGGTCACGAAGAAGACGCTCTACGACCGGTTCGGCTCCAAGGAACAGATCGTTGTCGAGTACCTGGCCGACCGTGACGAGCGCTGGCGGGCGTTCGTGACGGAACGGCTCGAGCAGGCGGGGCGTGGGCCCGTCGACCGGGTCCTGGCGGTGTTCGACGCCTCGCAGGCGTGGATGACCGAGAGCAGTCCCAAGGGGTGCAGCATGGTCAACGCGCACGCCGAGATCAGCGATCCCTCCCATCCGGCCCATCCGATCATCACGGGCCAGAAGGAGTGGATGCTGGCGCTGTTCACGGACCTGGTCCGGGAATCCGCCCCGGCCCGGGCCGAGGAGTCGGCCCGCACCCTCATGCTGCTCCACGAGGGGGCGATGGTCGCCCACGGCCTGCGCATCTTCCCGGACCCGATCGGGCACGCCCGCGACCGGGCGCGCGACCTGCTCGAAGGCGCCGCGACCGACGGGGGTCGCGGCGCCCGTTGAGCCGCTCGTCCGGCAGGACACTCGTCCCTCAGGACGCCGGACCCGCGTGGACCGGGGCCGGCGCCGGCTCGGGCAGCGCCTCCCGCTGCGCGGCCCGGGCCAGCGCACGGCGGTCGGGATGGCCGCCCGGTGCGATGGCTTCCCGTACCTCGGCCTCGGCCACCAGCCCCCGGGTCGACACCACCCGCCACACCGAGGCGAGCAGGGAGTCGTCGCCGACGAACGCGGGCGCGGTGCTGACCGCTCCCCCGGCGAGCCGGTAGCGGATGCGCACCGGCTGCACCGGGACACCCGCGTCGATGGCGGCCTGGAACACGGCCCGGCGGAAGTGCCCCTGGGCCCGCCCGCACCAGGTGCTGCCCTCGGGGAACACGGCGACGGCCCGGCCGTCCCGCAGGGCGGCCGAGATCCGGGCGACCGTGCCGGGCAGGGCGCGCAGCCGGTCCCGGTCGATGAACAGGACACCGCCGCGCGCGGCCACCGTCCCGGCCACCGGCCATCCCCGTATCTCCTCCTTCGCGAGCATCCGGGCCGGGCGGACGGCGGCGAGCAGGGGGATGTCCAGCCAGGAGATGTGGTTGGCGACCAGGAGCAGCCCTCCGGTGGGCGCGGCTGTGCCGGTGACACGGACCCGGACGCCGGCGACCCGTACGATCCACCGGCACCACCGCCTGACCAGTGGGGCGGGGATCCTCCCGCCGACCGGCGACAGCAGGGCCCCGGCCAGTACCAGGACCGTGACCGCCGCCAGCCGCAGCACGGCCGGCGGTACGGCCGCGGCGGACCCGGTGCGTTCCACGCACGCCCTCGGGGTGCAGGGCGCGGCGGGGAGCCAGACGCTCATCAGGCCGGGACGAGGGAGAGGAAGTGCCGCAGATAGCGCGGGTCGACCCGGCGCATCGACAGCAGCACGTACAGGTCGGCGACCCCGAACTGCGGGTCGTGCGCGGGCTCCGCGCACACCCAGGCTCCGAGCCGCAGATAGCCGCGCAGCAACGCGGGGAGTTCGGTGCGGGCCGGGACGGTCACGTCCTGGGGCACCCAGGGCCGCAGCGGACGTACCCGGAACTCCGCCGGCGCCAGGTGCCTGTCCCGTACCCGGTCCCAGGTGCCGGCCGCGAGGGCGCCGCCGTCGGCGAGCGGGATCGAGCAGCAGCCGGCGAGCCACTCGTGGCCCCGGTCGACCATGTAGCGGGCGATGCCGGCCCATATGAGGCCGATGACCGCGCCGTCGCGGTGGTCGGGATGCACGCAGGAACGGCCGACCTCCACGAGGCCCGGGCGGATCGGGTCGAGCGGGGCGAGGTCGAACTCGCCCTCCGAGTAGAGACGTCCGGCGACCGCGGCCCGCTCCGGCGGCAGCAGCCGGTACGTCCCGACGACCTGGCCGGTCGCGTTGTCGCGTACGAGCAGGTGATCGCAGCAGGCGTCGAAGGGGTCGATGTCGAGGCCCGCCTGCGGGGAGTTCAGGTGGGCGCCCAGCTCCCCGGCGAACACCTCGTGCCGCAGCCGCTGCGCGGCCCGCACCTCGGCCTCGTCGCGGGCCAGGGTGACGGTGTAGCGGACGGGTGCGGCGGACTGCGGGGGACGGTCCAGGGTGGAAACGCCGGTCATGGCTCTCTCCAGGGCACGGGCCAACTCGGGGACGGTGGCGTACACCCTGTTTCTTCCGACACCGGTTGGCGCGGACGTGACCTGGGCCAGGAGCGCGGATGTGGGCTTGTTGAATGCCAGGGGCGCCGCCCGGAGAAGGCGAGACGGGGCCGGGGATGAGCACCACTCCCGACCCCGCCCGTCCGCACCCTCGGCGAACGTTTCCTCACCGGCGGAGCGCTACCGCTTCCCGGCCTTCCGCGCGGCCCGCAGCCACTCCTTGTTCATCCCGGTGATGGACACCAGCGGGATCCCCTTGGGGCAGGCCGTCGCGCACTCACCCGTCAGCGTGCACCCCCCGAACCCCTCCTCGTCCATCTGCGCCACCATGTCCAGCACCCGCGTCTCCCGCTCGGGCGCCCCCTGCGGCAGCACGTTCAGGTGGTTGACCTTCGCGGACGTGAACAGCATCGCCGCCCCGTTGGGACACGCGGCCACACACGCCCCGCACCCGATGCACTCCGCGTGCTCGAAGGCGAAGTCCGCGTCCGGCTTGGGCACCGGCGTGGCGTGCGCCTCGGGCGCGGACCCGGTCGGCGCCGTGATGTACCCGCCGGCCTGGATGATCCGGTCGAACGCCGACCGGTCCACGACCAGGTCCTTGATCACGGGGAACGCCGACGCCCGCCACGGCTCGATGTCGATCGTGTCGCCGTCCTCGAAGGACCGCATGTGCAGCTGGCAGGTCGTGGTGCGCTCGGGCCCGTGCGCGTCGCCGTTGATGACGAGCGAACACGCCCCGCAGATGCCCTCACGGCAGTCGTGGTCGAAGGCGACGGGGTCCTCGCCACGCAGGATGAGTTCCTCGTTGAGGGTGTCCAGCATCTCCAGGAAGGACATGTCGGAGGAGATCCCGTCCACCTCGTACGTGGACATGGCGCCGTCGGCGTCGGCGTTCTTCTGCCGCCAGACGCGCAGGGTGAGCTTCATGCGTAGCTCCGCTGAGTGGGGTGGACGTACTCGAAGACCAGGTCTTCCTTGTGCAGGACGGGAGCCTCGCCGGTGCCGGTGAACTCCCAGGCGGCCGCGTACGCGAACTCGTCGTCCCTGCGGGCTGCTTCACCGTCGGGCGTCTGGGACTCCTCCCGGAAGTGACCGCCGCAGGACTCGGCGCGGTGCAGGGCGTCCAGGCACATGAGCTCGGCGAGCTCCAGGTAGTCGACGACCCGGTTGGCCTTCTCCAGGGACTGGTTGAACTCCTCGCCGGTGCCGGGGACCTTGATGCGCCGCCAGAACTCCTCGCGAATCTGCGGGATCCGTTCCAGTGCCTTGCGCAGCCCGCTGTCAGTGCGGGCCATTCCGCAGAACTCCCACATGAGTTCGCCGACCTCGCGGTGGAAGGAGTCGGGGGTGCGGTCGCCGTCGACGGCGAGCAGCAGGTTCAGCCGGTCCTCGGTTTCCGCCACCACCTCCTGGACGACGGGGTGTTCGGCGGTGACGGCCTCGTGGTGCGGGTTGCGGGCGAGGTAGTCGTTGATGGTCGCCGGCAGCACGAAGTAGCCGTCGGCCAGGCCCTGCATGAGGGCGGAGGCGCCGAGCCGGTTCGCGCCGTGGTCGGAGAAGTTGGCCTCGCCGATCGCGAACAGGCCGGGGACGGTGGTCTGGAGGTCGTAGTCGACCCACAGTCCGCCCATCGTGTAGTGCACGGCGGGGTAGATCCGCATCGGCACCTCGTACGGATCCTCGTCGGTGATCCGCTGGTACATGTCGAAGAGGTTGCCGTACTTGGCCTCGACGGCCCCCCGCCCCATGCGCGAGATCGCGTCCGCGAAGTCGAGGTACACGCCCTGACCGCCGGGCCCGACGCCCCGCCCCTCGTCGCAGACGTTCTTCGCGGCGCGGGAGGCGATGTCACGCGGGACCAGGTTGCCGAAGGACGGGTAGATGCGCTCCAGGTAGTAGTCGCGCTCGTCCTCGGGGATCTTGTTCGGCGGCCGGTCGTCCCCCTTCGCCTTCGGGACCCAGATCCGGCCGTCGTTGCGCAGCGACTCGCTCATCAGCGTCAGCTTGGACTGGTGCTCGCCGGTGCGCGGGATGCAGGTGGGGTGGATCTGCGTGAAGCACGGGTTGGCGAAGTGGGCACCGCGCCGGTGGGCCCGCCAGATCGCGGTGGCGTTGGAGTTCATGGCGTTCGTCGACAGGTAGAAGACGTTGCCGTAGCCGCCGCTCGCCAGGACGACGGCGTCCGCGAAGTACGTGTCGACGCGGCCCGTGATGAGATCCCGCGCGACGATGCCCCGCGCCTTCCCGTCGACGACGATCAGGTCGAGCATCTCGGTCCGCGGGTGCATCTCGATGTTCCCGGCCGCGATCTGCCGGGACAGCGCCTGGTAGGCGCCCAGCAGCAGCTGCTGACCCGTCTGGCCGCGGGCGTAGAAGGTCCGCGAGACCTGGACGCCGCCGAAGGAGCGGGTGTCGAGCAGACCGCCGTACTCGCGGGCGAACGGCACGCCCTGTGCCACGCACTGGTCGATGATCTCGACGGAGATCTGCGCGAGCCGGTGGACGTTGGACTCGCGCGCCCGGAAGTCGCCGCCCTTGACGGTGTCGTAGAACAGCCGGTGGACGGAGTCGCCGTCGTTGCGGTAGTTCTTCGCCGCGTTGATGCCGCCCTGCGCGGCGATCGAGTGGGCGCGGCGCGGGGAGTCCTGGTAGCAGAACTGGACGACGTGGTAGCCCTGCTCGGCGAGGGTGGCCCCGGCCGAGCCGCCCGCGAGTCCGGTCCCCACGACGATCACGGTGTGCTTGCGCCGGTTGGCCGGGTTGACCAGCTTGGCCTCGAAACGGCGCTTGTCCCAGCGCTCGTGGACGGGCCCGGTCGGGGCCTTGGCGTCGACGACCGGCTCACCGGTCGTGTACTCCACGTACTCAGTAGTCATGTTCAGCTCACCACTCCGGTCATGACGCCCACGGGTACGGCGATGAAACCGGCCGTGAGCAGCAGCGCGAGGACGCCTGCGATGGTCTTCAGGGCGCGGTCGCGGGCGCGGCTGCCGACGCCGAGGGTCTGGGCGGCGCTCCAGAAGCCGTGCTGGACGTGCAGGCCGAGGGCGAGCATCGCGACGATGTAGATGACGTTGCCGTACCAGGTGGAGAAGGTGTCCACGACGTTCTGGTACGGGTGACCCTCCTGGAAGCCGCCGCTGTGCACGGTGCCGGTCGTCAGGTCGAGAAGGTGCCAGACGATGAACAGGCCGAGGATGATCCCGCCCCAGCGCATGGTGCGTGTCGCGTAGCTGGCCCGCGCCTTCTTGTGGACGTACTTGCTCGGTCGCGCCTTGAGGTCGCGGCGGCTGAGCTGGTAGGCGGAGGTGGCGTGGGCGACCACGGCGACGACCAGCACGATCCGGATCAGCCAGAGCGTCCACTCGTAGTGCATGAACGGCTCGCCGACGGTGCGCAGCCAGTGGGCGTAGTGGTCGAACTCGCCCGCCCCGAAGAAGATCTTCAGATTTCCGATCATGTGGGCGACCAGGTACAGCAGCATGATCAGGCCGCTGACGGCCATCACGGTCTTCTTGCCGACGGTGGAGTCCCACACGGTGCGTGCCAAGGACGGCCGTCGGTCCGTCCGCGTTGCCAGTGCCATGTGTCAGCACGCTACGGACGCACGAGCGATCGGTCCAAGACATGGTCCGGCTTGATTCCATAGTCTGGGCCTATCATGGGCCTATCGTGGGGGTATGCAGTTCCAGCAGCTCCAGTACTTCGTCGCGGTCGCCGAGACCCGGCACTTCACGCGCGCCGCCGAGCTGGTCCATGTCGCCCAGCCGTCCCTGTCGCAGCAGATCAAGGCGCTGGAGCGGGAGTTGGGCGCGGACCTGTTCCTGCGGGCGCGCGGCAACATCACACTCACCGACGCGGGTGAGGCCCTGCTGCCGCTGGCCCGGCGGATCCTCGCCGACGCGGACACGGCCCGGCACGAGGTGCTGGAGCTGGTGCAGCTGCGCAGCGGCCGGATCCGGCTGGGCGCGACGCCGAGCCTGTGCACCGGCCTGCTGCCGGATGTGCTGCGCGCCTTCCACGACCGCTATCCCGGCATCCGGCTGCTGATCGAGGAGGGCGGCTCGCACGATCTCGTACGGGAACTCGCTCGCGGCGCCCTCGACCTGGCCCTCGTCGTCCTCCCGCTGCCCACCCCCTCCCCCGCGCTGACCACGGTGGAGCTGCTGCGCGAGGACCTGGTCGTCGTCTCCTCCCCGGACGCCGCCAAGCCCGGCCGGGGCCGTCGCACCGTGCGGGTCGCCGACCTGGAGGGCGAGCGCCTGGTGATGTTCCGGCACGGCTACGACCTGCGCGAGCTGACCGTGGCCGCCTGCCGCGCCGAGGGCTTCGAACCGGACTTCGCGGTGGAGGGCGGGGAGATGGACGCGGTGCTCGGTTTCGTACGGGCGGGGCTGGGCGTGGCCGTCGTACCGCGCATGGTCGCCGCCCGGTCCGGGCGCGGGCTACGGGTCACACCGCTCGCCCGGCCCGGCCTGAACCGTACGATCGCCCTCGCACATCGCAGCGACGTGGCACCGCCCCGGGCCGCCCGGGAGCTGCAGCGGATGCTGCTGGAGCGTTGAGCGCGGCTCAGTTGTGGGACTGGCGGACCGCCGGCTCGAGCACCTCCTCGCACCACTGGCGGAAGGTGGTGGGGGCGAGGTCGGGTGTGGTCGGCTGGGACGCGCCGTAGAAGCCCTGGTCGTTCTGGGCGTCCACCATGTCGGCATAGCCCTGCGCCCACGCCTCGGTCGCCCCGAATCGGATCATCCTCGTCTTCTGCTCCGCGCTGGAGGCGAGCTCGGCGCGGACGGGCCGGCCGAGCACCTCGGAGAGGACATCGGCCATGCCCTCGGGGGTCAGGTCGTCGGGGCTGACCAGGGGGACGTCCTCCTGCCCGGTCCAGGAGTCGTCGAGGAGCAGGCGGGCGGCCGTGGCGGCGACATCGCGGGTGGCGCACAGGCGCAGCACACGGTCGGCGACGAGCGGCGTGGAGAACACCCCCGTGTCGCGGATCGGCGCCACCTGGTGGAGCACGTTCTCCATCAGGGACGGCGGGCACAACGCCCGGTAGTGGACGCCCGTGGCGGCGATCGCCTCGTCCATCGCCAGGGACGCCGAGACCAGCCCGGCGTTCCTCGCGACCCCTCGGCCCAGAGTGGAGACGGCCACGACCCGCTCCGGTCCCTGCGCCGCGATGACCTCGCACAGCGGCTCGGTGAAGGCCCGGAAGTGGCCCTCGACGCTGGCGGCGCCGGGGGTCGGCGGGACCAGCCAGAACACTCCGTCGGCGCCCTGGCATGCCTCCTTCAGTACGGCGGGGTCGGCGTGCGACCCCTGCACGACCTCCGCACGGTCGCGCACCCGCGGGGAGAGCGCGGCGGGGTCACGGGCGATCACCCGGAGCGGGACCAAGGCACCGGAGGCGTCGCGGGCATCGAGGAGACGGGTGACGACCTCGCGGCCGATCTGGCCGGTCGGGGTAGTGATGACAATCATGAACAGCTCCTGGAAACAGGCTTGTCGGGATGTCCATCAGCCTCGTTCCCGGCCGTCCGGAACTGAAGGACCGGTTCGCTCGCGCTTGTTACCCTCAGGGCAATACCGATCGGAGGGCAGGCCCATGGAGTCCCGTCCCCTGCGCTACTTCGTCGCCGTCGCCGAGGAGCTCAACTTCGCCCGCGCCGCTGAACGGTTGGGCATCTCGCCGCCGCCGCTGTCGCGGGCGATCCGCCGGCTGGAGTCGGAGGTGGGGGCCGTCCTCTTCGACCGGACCACCCACACCGTGGCCCTGACCCCGGCGGGGGAAGTCCTCCTGGCGGAGGCCCGGTTCGCACTGGAGGCGTTGGAGGCCGCCGGGCGGCGAGCGCGCCGCGCGGCCGCCGCCGAGCCCAAGCTGGCGCTGGCCATGAAGGCCGACGGTGACGCGGGTCTGCTGGAGGCCATCCTCGCGCGCTACGCGAGCGACCCCGCGGCGCTGCCGGTCTCCGTCCGGCTGTGCGCGTGGCAGGAGCAGTCCCGGCTCCTGTGCCAGGGCGAGGCCGATGTCGCCCTGGTGTACGAGCCGTACGACCGCACCGGCCTCGACGCGGAGTACCTGACCGCCGAACCGCGCGTCGCCGCCCTCGCGGCGCGTCATCCGCTCGCCGCCCGGGCCGGGCTGAGCCTCGCCGACCTGGGGCTGCGCCCCGACGAGGCGCAGCGGTACATCGACGAGATGCGCGGCAGAGGCCAGGACCTGGCCCAGCTGCTCACCCTCGTCGGCCTGGGCGAGGTCGTCCCCCTGCTCCCCGCGTCCGTGGCCGGCCGCTATCCCCGGCCGGGTGTCGTCTACCGCCCCGTCCTGGACGCGCCCCCTGCCGTTCTGGCCGTCGCCTGGCCGCAGCACTCCCGCTCGACGGCCACGGCGGCGCTGGTCCGCGCGGCCGTGGAGGTGGCGGAGGCCGCACGGGAGCGGCAGGCGAGCTGAACGTTCCGCCGGTCGGCGCCGTGACACCTCCGCGAGCCGGCGAGAGCCGATCGCGCCCGCGCGGCGGAACCACCGGTCGACACGGCCCTCGCCCCTCGCTGAGTGCGCCGCCCCGGCCGCTCCACCGGTGAGAGCCGATCGCGCCCGCGCGGCGGAACCACCGGTCGACACGGCCCACGTCCCTCGCTGAGCGCGCCGCCCCGGCCGCTCCGCCAGTGAGAGCCGATCGCGCACACGCGGCAGAACCACCCGTCGACACGGCCCTCACCCCTCACGGAGCGCGCCGCCCCGCCCACTCCGCCAGTGAGAGCCGATCGCGCACACGCGGCGGAACCACCGGTCGACACAGCCGTCACCCCTCGCTGAGCGCGTCGCCCCGGCCGCTCAGAGGCCCGCGGGTCGTGTGTGGGGCCGGCGCCCGGTACGTACGCCCCGTCTCACCCCGTAGCGTCCACCAGCGCCAGTTCGTGCAGTCGCTCCGGCGGGCCCGGGCGGGCGTAGTACCAGCCCTGGGCGGTGTCGCAGCCCAGTATCCGCAGTTGCTCGGCCTGGGCGCCGGTTTCCACGCCCTCCACCGTCACCGCGAGGTTCAGGCCGTGGGCCAGTGAGACGATCCCCTCGACGATCTTGAGGTCGACGGGGTCCGCCGGGAACTGCTGCATGCTCTGGGTGAAGGAACGGTCCAGCTTGAGGATGCTCACCGGCAGGCGGCGCAGGTTGGCCAGGTTCGAGTAGCCGGTGCCGAAGTCGTCGAGCGCGATGTCGACGCCCATCTCGGCGAGGCGCCGCAGCGGTTTCAGCAGGTCGTCGTCCGCGCCGATGAGCGCCGACTCGGTGACCTCCAGGCACAGCGCGTCGGGTGTGACACCGGCGCGCTCCAGGATGTCGACGGTGTCCTGGACGAGGCCGGGATGACTGAGCTGGCAGGGCGAGAGGTTGACGTTGATGCGCAGCGGCCCGGCTCCGTCGTACCGCTCCTGCCAGGCGCGGGCCTGGCGTACGGACTGCTCCAGGACCCAGCGGCCCAGCGGCACGATCAGCCCGGTGTGCTCGGCGAGCGGGATGAACCGGTCGGGGCCGAGGACGCCGTGCTGCGGGTGCAGCCAGCGCACCAGGGCCTCGGCGCCGCGTACGCTGCCGTCCCCGAGGTGGACCAGGGGCTGGTACTCGATGAAGAACTCGCCCCGGTCCAGCGCCGTCGGCAGGGCCGTGGTCAGTCCGTGCCGGGTGATGGCGCGGGCGTCGGCCTCCGGGTCGGCGAGCTCGTAGCGGTTGCCGCCCGCCGACTTGGCCCGGTACATGGTGATGTCGGCGCTGCGCAGCACCTCCGCCGGGCTGCGTTCGCCCGCCGGGCCCTCGACGATGCCGATGCTGCCGCGCACGGTCAGCTCGCGGCCGTCGATGCTGACGGGGGCGAGCAGCGCGTTCATGATGCGCGCGGCGAGTTCGTCGACCTCTCTCTGGGTCTCGGGTCCGGTGGTCAGGGCCACGAACTCGTCTCCGCCGAGCCGGGCGACCATCTCGCCGGGCGCGGTGGCGCAGGACTGCAGCCGGTCGGCGATCTCGACGAGCAGCCGGTCGCCGGCCGCGTGGCCGAGGCTGTCGTTGATGGTCTTGAAGCCGTCCAGGTCGAGGTAGCACAGCCCGAACCGCTGGTCCTGCCCCGCGCCCAGCGCCTTCTCCAGGCGTTCGAAGAAGAAGGTGCGGTTGGGCAGACCGGTGAGCGCGTCGTGGGTGGCCTCGTAGCGCAGCCGCAGGTTGAGCAGCCGGCGTTCGGTGGTGTCCTCCATGAGGGCCAGCTGGTACTGCGGGTTGCCGTCGGCGTCACGCAGCAGGGAGACCGTGAGGTTGGTCCACAGGGCCGTTCCGTCGGGGCGGTAGAACGCCTTCTCGACGTGGTAGTGCTCACGCTCGCCGCGGACGAGCTCGTCGTAGAGCCGCCAGGTCTGGGGCGCGTCGTCGGGATGGGTCCACTCCGGGACGCGGCGGCCGCGCAATGACTGGTCGGAGAGGCCGAACATGCGCAGCAGGGCGCCGTTGACCTGCAGGACGTTGCCGTCGAGGTCGGCGATGCCGATACCTATGGCGGCGCCCTCGAAGACCGCGCGGAAGCGGGCCTCGCTCGCGTGCAGCGCCTGCGCCACCACGCCCTGCGCCCGCAGCGCGGCCTGGGCGATGGCCTCCTGCTCGGCGAGGGTGCGCTCGCGCAGCGCCTTCGCGAAGCCGGCGGCCATGGCGTGCTCGATCCGTGCCGCCCGCGCCCGCAGGTCCTCCTGGACGCCGCCCTCGCCGCAGTACAGCACCAGGTAGGCGTCGACGCAGTCCAGGGTGCGGGTGAGCGCCTCCGGGTCGGTGCAGTGCGCGGCGACCAGGGCGGCGCCCACCGCCTTCGCCTCGTCCGCGTCGAAGATCCTGGCCTTGAGGGCCTCACTCAGACGCCGGGCCAGCGGGAGCAGTTGCTGTTCGAACTCGGGCCGGGTCGCGGACGTGGAGGTGACCGGGAACACGGCCCGGCTCCAGATCGTCGCGAACCGCCGCAGTCTGTCCTCCGGCCCGTCCGGTTCCGCGCTCACGCCGCACGCCCCACGCCCGCGAACCCTGAGAACGCGTACGGATCCTCGTCCTCCGGTGCGGTGTCCGGCCGCCAGTGCGGCATCGGCACCAGTCCGGGTTCCACCATGTCGTACCCCTCGAAGAACCGCGCGATCTCGTCACGCGAACGCATGATCAGCGGGTTGCGAATGTCCTTGTACACGGCCACCGCGCCCTCGGCCCGCTCGGCCGACAACGGAATTCCCTCGTACGAGGCGTGCGTGAGCAGCAGCAGGCTGCCCGGCGCGAGCGCGTCGCGCAGCTCGGCCACCGCCGAGTACGGGTCGTCCGTGTCTTCCACGAAGTGCAGTATGGCAACGAGAAGCAGGGCCACCGGCCGGTTCAGGTCGATCAGGGCCTGTACTTCGGGGCTGGAGAGGATCTCCTGGGGCTTGCGGAGGTCGGCGGCGACGACGCCCGCGTCCGCGTTGCCGGCGAGCACCGCCTCGCTGTGCGCGACCGCGACCGGGTCGTGGTCCACGTACACCACGCGGGCGCCGGGGCTTGCCGTTTGGGCCACCTCGTGGACGTTGCCGAAGGTCGGGATGCCGGAGCCGATGTCGAGGAACTGGGTGACGCCCTCGTCGACGGCGAAGCGCACCGCGCGGCGCATGAACGCCCGGTTCGCCTGCATGATCTTGGGAAGTCCCGGCATGAACTCCATGGCCCGGCGGGCCGCTTCCCGGTCGACCTCGAAATTGTGCGATCCGCCCAGGTAGTAGTCGTAGACGCGCGAAACGCTCGGCACCGCGATGTCGATGCTCCGTGGGGCCCAGGCGGGACGCTCCATCTATCTCTCCAGGCGTAGGCGATCCGGTGTTCGAGCTGAGGCTACTGATCGCCCGCCAAAGGAGCGAGCAGAAACGGAAATTGACCGTCCGTTCCCGGTCACTGCCTGCGGCACGTGCCCAAGTGATTCCCCCGCGCACCGCCCGTGAAGCCCCTGTGCCGGTATTACCGGAAAACACTACGAAAAGTACCCGCGACGTTCCGGAGCGTTCCCGGACAGGAGGCGGATCGCGGGGAGTTGCGGTGAATGACGGCAAACCGGCCCGCTCCCTCCGTGCGGCGCGGAGGGAGCGGGCCGGTGGACCGGATGCGCCGTCGTTACTTCGCGGGCGCTCCGATCGGCTTTCCGTCGGGTGCCGCGGCGTACCATGTGCCGCCGACGCCCTGACCGTTGGTGTCGCCCGGGGCCTTGTCGCCCGAGAAGGTGTAGATCGGCCAGCAGTTGATGGTCTGCTGCTGCACGCCGTCGGGCCGGGTGAAGTTCATGTAGCCCTTCTTCTGGATCCCCTCGGTGTCGTTGATGTCGACGGGGGCCACGGCCGGCCACTTCTCCAGGCAGGCACCCTTGCAGGCGGAGATCGGGTCGGGCCAGGCGGTGTCCTTCAGGAACCGGTAGACCGTGTGGCCGTTCTTGTCCACGACGACCTCACCCAGCTTGGGGTCCTTACGGGTGGAAAGTCCCGGAAGGTCGGCCAGGCCCGCCTTCTTCGCCTTCTTGCCGTCCGGGGCGAGCGCGAACCACTTGCCGCCCACGCCCTGGCCGACGACGTCCCCGGCCTTGGTGTCCTTCGCGTAACGGTAGGCCGGCCAGCCGCCGATGGTCAGCTGCTTGGTGCCGTCCGTCCGGGTCACCTCGCCGAGCAGCGCCTTGTCGATGCCCGCGCCGGCCGTGGCGTCGTCCGCGGGGACGGGCGGCCAGGTCGTGGCGCAGGCACCGTCACAGTTCGACTTCGGCGGTTCGGCCGTGTCCTCGTCGAAGCGGTAGAGGGTGAGGCCGGCGCTGTCGGTGAGGACGTTGCCGAGCTCGCCGTTGGCGGACACGTTCAACTGGCCCGCGACCGACGTCTGGGTCGCGGGGCTCTGACTGGCCTGCGCGTCCCCGCCGGCGCCGGCGGCGCCGGTGTCGGTTCCGAGACCGGCACCCGGGCTCCCGTAGCCACCGGCCGCAGCCGTCGCGCCCACGTTCTGACTGCCGGTGGACGGGGCGCTTTCCTGGCCGCACGCCGTCGTCAGCACCAGCACAGCCGCAGCGCTTGCCACGAGTGAGGCGCTCCGCCAGGAGGTCTTCATCGTCAACTCCCCATAAATTCCTAGGGTGTTGCAGCGCCCTTCTGCGCCGCCGCACGACCATGGGTACGCATGGGGGCCACGCTTGTGTTCAATCGCCCCAGATATTTCTTTCCGAAACCTGTGACAACGGGCTTCGAACCCCCCGACACCCGGGCCGACCGTGGTGACACCGGCGTTCGCTCTTTCGGGGCATTCCCTCCGTACTCGGGCGTGGCGCGGCGCGCCAGGCCTCATGATCTCCGTCGTGCATCGACCCGAACCGACCCAATCCGCCCGCGCCATACGGGGGTTCGCCCTGTTGACGCTCACCTGGATGCTCGTGGGCGCTCCCGCCGGCGTGGCCCGGGCAGACGCCTGCGCGTATGCCTCGACGGGAGCGGACGGCACCCAGGCGGTGGCGGTCGCCGGCAGCCTCACCTGGCCGACTCCCCCGCCCTGCCCGCCGCCCCCTCCTCCGCCGTGCCCCACTCCCACCCCGACGCCTCCCAGCCCTACGCCCACCCCCACCCCGACGCCTCCCAGCCCTACGCCCACCCC
>NZ_JOEV01000024.1 GCF_000721105.1 Streptomyces cellulosae | reverse complement strand
GCCCCGGGGCCCGGCCCCGGCCCCGACCCTCATGCCGACACCGACACCGACACCGACACCGTCGGCGAAGCCCACCCCGCGACCCTCCGTCACCCCTGTGACGTATCCGCGCTACAAGGCGCTGACCCGCAAACGGCAGCCTCACGGCACCACCTCACCGGTCACCTACGTCCTGCTCATCACCGCGCCCGCGGTGATCGCCGTCGCCGCGCTGCGGCCCCGCTAGCACCCGATCCTGGAGGCATCCCTTGCCGGAATGGCTTGTTCTCACCCTCGCGATGCTGGCGGCCTGTGCCGTGGTGGTCGTCATCACCCTCGTACGCCACCGCAGGGCGCCCGAGGACGAGGACCCCAGCGAGACGCCGGACGTCATCGAGTACATGACCATGTGGATCGGCGTGGTGTACGCCATCGTCCTTGGCCTGGCCATCGCGGGTGTCTGGGAGGCCCGCAGCAGCGCCCAGGACCATGTACAGACGGAGGCCCAGGCGCTGCACGAGATCTCGGAGCGGGTCAGGGTCTACCCGGCCGACGTCCGCGACCGCATTCGGGACGATGTCAACGCCTATGTCGGACACGTCGTCCACACCGAGTGGCAGCACATGGCGGACAGCGGCGAGGTCACGGAGCGGGGCACCGAACTCCTCGACCGGGTCCGTGCCGACGTCACCGACTACCGGCCGAGGACGGACTTCGAGGCCCAGGCCTACCAGCCGGTCCTCGACCAGATGGCCACCGCGGACCAGGCCCGCAACGGCCGGGCGGACTCGGCCTCGCCCACGATGCCGGGCGTGGTCTGGTTCGGACTGCTGGCCGGAGCCGCCGTCACCATCGGGATGGTCTTCGCGCTGCAGATCCGGCGTACCGCCCGTGAACTGATCCTCGCCGGCCTGTTCTCCGCGCTGATCGCGTTCCTGCTCTTCCTGATCTGGGACTTCGACGCGCCCTACAGCCGGGGCATCACGGCGTCGGCGGACCCGTTCCTGAATCTCTTCCCGGGCATCAAGGGCTGACGTCCCCTCACCGGGGGGAGACTCGGCCACTGTCAGGCCCTCACCCCGGGCGTGCCCGACCCGCCGGGGGACGCGACACACCCGTCCCGTCCCCCGATCGCGGGAACAGAATCCCCTGACCGGCGCACGCACATGCCCCATTCGCACGAGTGCGATCGCGCGGACGCCTCCGGGTTCCTAGCGTTCGGGTCATCGAGGTGCATGGACGGCGCAAGCGGAATCGGTCCGCGGCTGCTCCTCGGGGACCGGAGGAACCACCGTGGTCGCGATACCCGTCGCTTCGGCCGCACTGCTGGGCGTGGGCCCTCACCGTCCCCGCCGCGCAGGCGAGCGGCGAGAGCCCGGGCGGCCGCGTCAGTGCCCTGCCCGAGACCGTCGCGGCCGCAGGGCACGCGACTCGGCGTGCCACCGGGTGCCACCAGGACGTGTTCGTCCCCTCGGGCGTCTTCGACGACGTGACCAGCCGCAAGGGCATGCCGGCGGTGACCGCGCCGGTCGGCCGGGACGCCCGGCCGGGCACCCCGTACGAGATGACGTTCCGCCGCGGGACCTTCCGGCAGGACACCGGCCTCGCCATCGCCGGGGTCCGTCCGGTCGCCCCCACGCCGGTGGCGCCGCATCCCTCCCGAGGAGGTGCACGCGGGCGAGCGCGGCGGCCCGGCCGGGTTCGACGTCGCGGAGACCGGCCCCGGGGCCGCGCTCGTCGCCGGGTCGGTCGGGACCGTCCACCGCCTCGCCCGCCGCCGCACCGACGAGGACGACACCTGACCGCACCGCCCGCCACGCGCCCGCGCGTGTGCCATGCCTGTGCCTCGGCTCCCTGAACGGAGCCGGGGCACAGGCATGGCACGTGCGGTCCGCCCCGTCGCCCCTTCGCTCCCGAAGGGCGTCGGTGTCGCCGAAGGGAGAAGGTCAGATCCGCCGCTCGGCACGGCGGCGCATCCAGAACACCCCGCCCCCGATGACGGCCGCGGCCACCAGACCGCCGCCGATGGCGATGTCGGCCGGGGTCGCCCCGGTGGAGGTGCTGCCGCCGAGGCCGCCGCGGACACCGCCGATGACGGTGAAGGCGGCCGGGTTGGTCAGGGTCCGGCCGGAGCAGTTGACGGTGATGCTGTGCGAACCGGGACGCGCGTTGCGGTCGACCGTCGCGGTGCCCCTCGCGGCCCCGTTGGTGCCGGGGATCGGCGTCAGAGGCGCGCTCCGGAAGGCGTCCGAGGTCATGGTGCCGCCGTTGGGGCAGCCGTCGACCGTGACCGTCAGCTGGCCGCCGCGGGCGATGACGCTGGGCAGGGCCACGATGTTGCTCGGTCGGGCGCCCATGCCGTCCCGCGCGACGGCTGCGGGGGCGGCAACCCCGAGAACGGTGACGGCGACGGCGGCACCGGTGGCCGCCAGGGCACGAGTAGTACGCATGTGATCCTCCGCGGGAGGCGCCCCGGGAACGGTCCCCGGTGGATCGGCGAGAGAACGCCTCCCGCAAAAACCCTCAGATGCCCTGCACGGGCCCGCATGTCGGGAATGGTCCGTCCTGGTGAGCGGACACGCCGAGGAACAAGCACACAATCGGATATCACCGCAGGTCACGGACCGTCAGAAAATTCCTGCCCGCGGCAACTCGGATGGCGCACCGAAAGAGGCGCGGGCCACCCGTTCGCTTTCGCCCCGTCGCCGGTTCCCCTCGCGCGACTTAGCGTTCTGCCATGCGCGAATGACGTGGCGACGGCCGCGTCGAGAGGGGAAGTCGAATGTTTGCGTCCGAACCGGCCGACTGGGCCGAAGAAGAGGAGCGGCCGAGGAAGCGCGCTCCCTGGGGCGTGATAGCGCTTGTTCTGCTGACCGGTCTCGCACTCATTCGCAACGGCTCGGGGGAGTTCGACGTCGGGCCCCCGCAGCCGGCCTCGGCTGCCGCCGCCGAGAGCCGCGCGACGCCCGGCACCTTCCTGGGAGGCCCGGCCCCGCTGACGTACTCCGTGCCCGACCGGGTGCGGATCCCGTCGATCCGGGTCGACGCGCCGGTCCTGCCCGTCGGCCTGGACGCGGACGGCTGGGTCGGCGCGCCGCCGCCGGAGGACCCCAACCTGGCCGGCTGGTTCACCGGCGCGGTCTCCCCGGGCGAGAAGGGCACGGCCGTCGTCGTCGGGCACGTCGACAACCTTCAGGGCCCCGCCGTGTTCTACGGACTCGGGGCCCTGAGGAAGGGAAACCGCGTCGAGGTCGCCCGCAAGGACGGACAGACGGCGGTTTTCGAGATCTACGGCGTCGAGGTCTTCCAGAAGGACAACTTCCCCGGCGACCGCGTCTACGGTTCCAAGGGCTCGCCGGAACTGCGGGTCATCACCTGCGGGGGCGGTTTCTCCAAGCAGAGCGGTTACGCCGGAAACGTCGTCGTCTTCGCCCGCCTGGTCGAGGTCCGCTGAGCGTTCCCCGGCCGGGCGGGCCCGGCGCCCGCCTTCACACCGGCTGCCGTCGCGGGACGGTGATGTGGTAGCCGCAGTCCAGCAGGTGCGGCAGATAGTCGCGCAGCGCCCGGACACTCTGGGTGCGGTCGCCCCCGGCGTCGTGCGAGAGCACCACGACACCGGGGGCGGCTCCGTGCTCCACCCGTCCGACGATGGTGCGGGTGCCGGGTCTGGTCCAGTCGAGGGTGTCGATCGTCCAGGCCAGCGGTTCCATGCCGAGTTCGGCGCCGAGTTGGAAGGCGGCCCGGTTCCAGGCTCCGTAGGGCGCGCGGAACCACTGGGGGCGTTCGCCGTACACGTCTTCGATGAGGTCGCTGGTGCGTTCCATCTCGTAGCGGATCCGGCCGCGGCTGAGCCGGGTCAGCAGCGGGTGGGACCAGGTGTGGTTGCCGACGACATGTCCCTCGTCGGCCATCCGGACCAGCAGGTCCGGGTGGTAGGAGGCCATCTCCCCGCACACGAAGAACATCGCGCGGACGTCGTACTCGGCGAGGGTGTCCAGGATGTGCGGGGTGTAGCGGGGGTCCGGCCCGTCGTCGAAGGTCAGCACCATGGTGCTGCCGCGCCCGGACAGGCGCAGGAACGGTTCGCGTCGTACGAGTGCCCGGGCGGGCTCGACCCGGGGCGGGCCGTATCCGGTCAGGGGCTGCAGGCGGTAGGCGGAGGGCTTGAGCTCGGGACGCGCCTGGGAGCCGGCGGCGGGGGGCGAGGGCGGGACCGGTTCGCCGCCCGAGCCCGGCGCCAGCAGACCGGCCGCGCCGGCCGCACCGCAGGCCGCGGCACCCGCGAGCAGGACGCGGCGCCGCGTGAGCACCGCCGTCGCCGTCGACGACAGCCGTGTGAGCAACTGATCCTTCGTCATGACTCATCAGTCGCCCACAGCGCGCCCGACGCACTACGACGACACCGGAGCGGCGGCACGAAAACACCCGCTCGGCCCAGCCCGTGGGGCCGGCGGTGGCGTACCGGAGGGAACAGCGGCGTCTCGCGGACCGTCAGGCCGGTGAGGAACAGAGCAGGCGGCCGACGCCGAGGCCGCCGGTGGGCGGCAGAGGGTACGCGGGACAGGGCAATACAGCCAGGACGCCGACCGGGCAGGGGTCGATGCCGTCGGCGCGCAGCCGGTCGAGGGTGCGGTGCCGGATGCGGACCTGTGCGAACAGGTCCGCATCCGGACTGCCGGGCCCGGCCTCGTCCCCTCCGTCGAGGCCGAACGCCGAGAGCGACGGCAGACCTTCGGTGCCGGCCGGTGCCCGCCCTACGGGTGCCCCCTTCCCCGGAGTTTGCGCAACGACGGTACGCAGACGCGTCCTTCGGCGGTCCCGGTGGCCAGGCCGACGCGGGCGTGGGCGCCGGTGTCGCCGGAGCGGATGAAGCGGGGGTACCACGCGGGCTGGTACCGCGCGTTGGCGCGGCACAGGGCCGCCAGCCGGTGCCAAGGGGAGAAGAACAGGAGCCTTGGCGGTCAGCGCCCGAGGACGGGGCCGGCTCCATGAGGCCGTCGGGTGCGCTGCGGCGGAGCGGGCCGAGGGCCGAAGCGGGCCGCGAAGCCCTCCGGTGCCCTGCTGAGGAAGCCGGATCCCGGCGGCCCCGTCCGGCCCGTGGTGTCCTTCGCCGTCCGTAGAGCGGCCCGAGAGAGGGCGGACCTGCGGTTTCCGATAGCCTCGCAGCCGTGACGGAACAGCATGCGCACCAGTTCGAGCGGGGCACGGACGGACCCAAGGTCATCGTGGTCGGCGTGGACGGCTCCGACTCCTCGCTCCGCGCGGCGGCGTACGCCGGTGGCCTGGCCCGGCGCCAACGCGCCCTGCTCGCCGTCGTGTACGTGCAGCCGGTGCTGGCCGGGAGCGCGGCCCTCGGGGCGCCGGTCGCCGACACGACCGACGAGATCGCCGAGGACCTCGTGGCGCAGATCCGGGAGGCGGCCGAGCAGAGCCGGGGGATATTCGATGTGCGCTGGGAATTCCACACCTTCCGCGGCGACCCCTACGGCGGGCTGGTGAAGGCGGCGGACGAACTCAAGGCGGACGCCGTGATCGTGGGCGCGTCGGAGCAGGCCGGCCACCGGATCGTCGGCTCGGTGGCGGTACGGCTGGTGAAGGCGGGGCGCTGGCCGGTGACGGTGGTGCCGTAGCCGCCGGGTGCGGGGTCGGCGTTGCCGTCGGCCGAGGGGCGTGCGGGTTCTCGGCGCCCAGGCCGGCGAGTGGGGCGCGGGGCTCACGGACCGCGAGCGGCGGGGGATCGCGGCCGGACCGCTCGCCCGGACTGTGGCAGCCGGCCGCGAGCGGCGTGCGCGTCATCGCCCGACCGGCCGGCGCCGAAGCCCTTCGACGGCGTGGAGGCGAACCGGACCGGCCGGTTACCGCCCCATGGTGAGACCGTCCTTCGCGGCGCCCCGGCTCAGCACCACCTGCCGGATGCGGTCGCGCACGGCGCGCACGTCGGCGCCCGCGGCGAGCGCCTCGTTGAGGTTCACCACCCGTCCCGCGTCGACGTCGAACCACTGCGGCACGAACTCCGCCTTCGTCACCCGCCAGCGCTGTCCCGCGCGCGCGGGCGGGGCGAAGGTGAAGCGGCCGAGGGTGGACTGGTTGCCGCGGGGGTCCTGGGCGCCCTGGTAGTTGAACATCTCGCCGGCGATCTGGTCCCCCATCCCGTAGATCACCCAGGTGCCGTTGACCTTCTCGTACGCCTGCGGAATGTGGGCGTGGGTGCCGAGGATCAGGTCGATGTCGGGGCGGCCCGCGGTGCGGGCGGCGGTGAGGTCGCGGGCCAGGGTCAACTGCCGCTCGTCGGGGGCGTCCTGCCATTCGGTGCCCCAGTGCAGGGACACGACGACCACGTCGGCGCCGGCCTTCCGGGCGGAGCGGGCGTCCGCCAGGATCTGGTTCTCGTTCATCAGCTTGACGGCCCAGGGCTGCCCGGTCGGGAGGGGGAAGCCGTTCGTGTCGTAGGTGTAGGCGAGATGGGCGACCCGCGCCGTGCCCGCGCGCAGCACGGTGACCGTGCGGGCCTCGGCCTCGGTGCGGGCCGCGCCGGCGTGCCGTACGCCCGCGCGGTCGAGGGCGTCCAGGGTGCGGCGGATGCCGTCGGCGCCGTCGTCGAGGGTGTGGTTGGAGGCGGTGGAGCAGCCGTCGTAGCCGGTGGCGGCGAGGGCTCTGGCCACTTCGGGCGGGGACTTGAAGGTGGGGTAGCCGGTGTAGTCGCCCTGCGCGCCGTAGACGGTCTCCATGTGGCACAGCGCCAGGTCGGCGCGGGAGACGACCGGTTCGACGCCGGAGAGCATCGGGCGGAAGTCGTAGCCGGTGCCGCCGCCGTCGTAGCGGGCCCGCTCGATGATGGAGCTGTGCGGGAGGACGTCGCCGGAGGCGACGAGCGTGAAGCCCCGGGTGCCGTTCGCGGACGGGGCGGGGTGCCCCGGCGCCTCGTGCTTGTGGGCCTGGCAGGCGGCGCCCGCGGCGAGAACGGCCGTGAGGGCCAGGGCCACCTGTCGACTGCGTGCCATCATCAGCTCACCCCTTGTGGTCATATTTACCCACCAATAGGTACGAAGCTGTAGGCGCCCGCAAACACCGCGGCCCTCACTGTTAACCCGTCCGGAGCGTCCGGGCGGCGGAAGGGGACCGTTCGTCGAACCGTTCGTCGACGCGATCGACCGTCCGCCGCAGACCTGTGCGCCCACCCTGTCCAGAAACGGTCCTCTGTTGTGGCATACGGCCATGACGGCCGGAACCACTCTCACGAACGGGACGACCGCCGAGCACGAGCTCGCCGCACTGCAGCGCGAGCACGGCCGGCCCCTCTTCGCGCTGTTGCTCCGGCTCTGTGACGGCGACCGGCAGCGCGCCGAGGACCTCGTCCAGGAAACCCTCGTCCGCGCCTGGCAGCATCCCGAGGCGCTGCGCGCCGACGACTTCGAGTCCGTACGGCCGTGGCTGCTGACCGTGGGTAGGCGGCTCGCGATCGACGCGCGGCGGGCCCGGCAGGCGCGGCCGGCCGAGGTCGGCGACGCGATCCTGGAGAACGCGCGGGTGTGCGCGGACCACGCCGAGCGGGCGGCGGCCACGCTCGACGTCCGGGAGGCTGTGAAGACACTCACTCCGGAGCACCGTGAAGTCCTGGTGCTGGTGTATTTCCAGGGGGCGAGTGTGGCGGAAGCCGCCGAGATCCTCGGAATCCCGCCCGGTACCGTGAAGTCCCGCGCGTACTACGCACTGCGCGCCCTGCGCCGGGTCCTTCCGGGCTACGCGGCCGACCTGCGGTGAAACCAATGGCTGAGTCAAGCCTCCGTAAAGCGCCTTGCCGCTGACCCCGGTTGAGTAATCGGCTGTCCTCATCCGTGTTCCGGACTGAGGACCCGGCGACGGGCGACGCGCACGCAACCGGAGGAAGGCAGGAAGGGATGCTGCACAGAGGTCAAGAGAGCACGGACGGGGGCGGCGGCGGGGAACTGACCGTCCCCATGGCCTGGCTGTACGCCGAGTACATCGCCGACGAGCTGCTACGGTCCGGTGATCTGATGCCACCGACGTCGTTCGAGTTCCGTGCCGGACGGGACGCGCTGGCGCTGACCATCTACCTGTCCGACACCGACGGTGAGCTGTCCGGTATCCAGGTGGTCTCCCAGTTGGAGAACTGGCTGTCGCTGACGGCGTACGACCAGCCGTGGCAGGACTGGGTGTGCGAGCGGATGGCCGCGCTCACCGCCGAGGCGGCCCCGGCCGACGGCCCGTGGCCCGATCTGGAGCTGGCGCAGGCGGCGTGGCGCTGGCTGGAGGAGACCGAGCTGCTCGCGCCCGATCTGAACGCGGTGCCGGGCGGCGGTGCGGTGGTCGGCGAGGACGACGGACCCAAGGTGTGGACGCCGGCCTGGCAGCTGGGATTGCCCTTGGGGCACCTGGCCATCCACCTCTTCTAGATTCTTTGGATTCGTTTCGCCTTGGACCAATCCTCGGCTCGGGTCGCTCCGAATCCCTTGGTTACGATTCGGTGTGCGGCTTGAGTGATTCGGCTGGTTGGTGCGTACGGGTGGGAGCAACGAGTAACCCCACCCGCACCCAACGGCACGAGGATTCGGCATGAGGTCCCTGGAGAGGCATCGCGACGTCGGCGCGTACGCGCTCGGCGTGCTGGACGAGGCGGAGGCCTTCCGCTTCGAGGACCACCTCATGGAGTGCCCCCGCTGTGCGGCACACGTGACCGAGTTCGGGCCCGTGACCCGGCAGATGATGCTGTACCGGCGGGCCACCCCCCGGGTCGTGCACCCCATGGCGCAGCCGGGGCCGCGGCTGCTGGACCGGCTGCTCGGCGAGGTCGCCACGCGGCACCGGGCGCGGCGTCGGCGGCTGTTGTACGTGGTGGCCGCGGCGGTGGTGTTCGCGGTGGCCGGGCCCGGGATCACGATGCTGGCGAAGGGCGCCGACTCGGCGCCCCAGGACGTGCGGGTGACCGCGACCGACGAGTTGTCGGGTGTGTGGGCGCAGCTGACCACCGAGGACGAGGCCTGGGGCAGTGATGTCGAGATCACCGTCAAGGACGGGGCCGGTCCCCGCTCCTGCCGGCTGATCGCCGTCGGCGTGGACGGCACGGAGGAGACCGTCACCAGCTGGAACGTGCCCCGGCACGATGCCCGGCCGAACACCATGCACGGCGGCTCGACCCGGCACACGGACCAGATCGACCACTACGAGGTCCGCACCAGCGCCGGTGAGCACCTGGTGACCCTCAAGCCCTCCTGACCTCCCCTCGGTGCCGCTCAGGGGCGGGGCTACTTCAGCAGCCGGGACAGCCTGCGGTCGGCGAGGGGCTTGCCGCCGGTCTGGCAGGTCGGGCAGTACTGGAGCGAGGAGTCGCTGAAGGAGACCTCGCGGATGGTGTCACCGCACACCGGGCAGGGTTCGCCGGTCCGGCCGTGGACGCGCAGGCCGCTCTTCTTCTCGGACTTCAGGCGGCCGGCCGCCACCCCGCGGGAGCGTTCGATCGCCCCGGTGAGGGTGGCGCGCAGGGCCTCGTACAGCCTCGTGGTCTCCTCCGGGGTGAGCGAGGAGGTCGGTTTGAAGGGGGACATCTTCGCGGCGTGCAGGATCTCGTCGCTGTACGCGTTGCCGACACCCGCGATCAGGCTCTGGTCGCGCAGCGCGCCCTTGATCTGGCGGCGCTCGCCCTTCAGGAGGGTGGCGAGGCGGGCCTCGTCGAAGTCGTCGGCGAGCGGGTCGGGGCCCAGGCGGGCCACGCCGGGGATCTCCTGCGGATCCCGTACGACGTACACCGCGAGGCGTTTCTGGGTGCCCGCCTCGGTCAGGTCGAAGCCGGCGCCGGTCTCCAGGGCGACGCGCAGGGCCAAGGGGCCCTTGCCGGGGCGGGGCGGGCCGTCCGGGAGCTTGTCCTTCCAGTGCAGCCATCCCGCGCGGGCCAGGTGGGTCACGACGTGCGGGCCGCCTTGCGTTTCGAGGTCGAGGAACTTGCCGTGCCGGTGCACGGCGGTGACCTCGCGGCCCTCGACGGCGGTGAGCGGAGGGTCGTACGTCTTCAGGACGCTGATCGCGACGGGCAGCACCCGGACGATCTCGTGTCCGACGAGGTTCTCGGTGAGGAAGTCCTTGAGCGCTTCGACCTCGGGGAGTTCCGGCATGGGTCCAGAGTGCCACCGGAGGCCGGACTGCTCAGCTCAGTACAGTTCACTACCGCTCGGTTCGGCGGCCCTCAGCTCCGCTCCGGTACGACGAACTCGGACCACACGACTTTGCCGCCGCCCCGCGCCTCCACGCCCCACACGTCGGCGAGCTGGTCGACGAGGAGCAGGCCCCGGCCGGAGACGTGCGACTCGCCCGCCTCGCGGCGGCGGGGCAGGGCGCTGGAGGAGTCCTCGACCTCGACGCGTATCCGGCGGTCGCTGCCGGTGAGGGCCCTGACCGTGACGATCGCGGGGCCCTCGGTGTGCATCAGGGCGTTGGTGATCAGTTCGTCGGCGACCAGTTCGATCTCGTCGGAGAGAGGGTGGGCGCCCCAGGCGCCGACCGCGGCGCGGATCATGTGCCGGGCCTCGGCGAGGGCCTCGGGGTCGCCGGATGCCACGTGCTGCCGGAGCCGGCCGCCGGACCGCGGGGCGTCCAGGCCGCGGCGGCGCAGCAGGAGCAGGGCCACGTCGTCGTCGCCGCCGCGTTCCTCGGCCACGTCGATGAGCCGGTCGGCGAGGTCGCGCACGTCGTCCGGGCCGGTGGCGATCATGGCCGTGAGAGTGCGCATGCCGTCGTCGAGGTCGGCGCCGGGCTGTTCGACCAGGCCGTCGGTGCACAGCACCAGGGTGTCGCCCGGGTCGAGTTCGAGAGTGGCGACCGGGTAGGCCAGGCGCCCGAACTCGGCGGACAGGCCGAGCGGGAGGCCGCCCTCGACGGACAGCCGGCGGCAGCTGCCGTCGGGCCGCCGGATCAGCGGGTCGATATGGCCGGCCCGGACCACCTGGACCACTCCGGTCGACAGGTCGGCCTCCGCGTACAGGCAGGTGGCGAAGCGGTCGGTGTCGAGTTCGTGGAGGAAGACGGAGGCCCGGGCCATCACGGCGGCCGGAGTGTGGCCCTCGGCGGCGTAGGCCCGCAGGACGATCCGCAGCTGGCCCATGACGGCGGCGGCGTGGGTGTCGTGGCCCTGGACGTCACCGATGACGGCCCCGACCCGGCCTCCCCCAGAGGGGGCACCCCCAGGGAGCGGGATCAGGTCGTACCAGTCGCCGCCGATGTCCCGGCCCAGGGAGGCGGAGCGGTAGCGGACGGCGACATCGGCTCCGGGGACGCTGGGGATGGTGCGCGGCAGCATGGCCTGCTGGAGGCCGGTGGCGAGGTCCTTGTCCTGCTCGTAGAGCATCGCCCGCATGAGGCTCTGCGCGATGCTGCTGCCGAGGGCGATCAGGACGTTGCGATCCTCGGACGAGAAGCCGCGCCGGTCGCCGTAGAGCAGGCCCATGGCCCCGATCGGGCGGGCCTCGGCGATGAGCGGCAGATAGGCGGCGGAGGTGATGTGCAGGCCGGTGATGTGCGGCCACAGCAGCGGATACCGCTCGGCGAACTCCTCCGGCGACTCGATGAAGCGAGGGCTGAGGGTGCGCACGACCTCGCTCATCGGGTACGGCTCGTCGATCCTGGTGACGCGCGCGCCGGGCACGAGACTGCCCGCGGGGCCTTCGGCGATCAGCCGGATCCGCCCGGCCTCGACCAGCCCCACGACCAGGCTGGTCGCGCCGAGGTGGGTGAGGCCGTGGGTGTTCTTGAGGACGTCGATCACGTCGTCGACCGTGCGGGCGTGGGCGAGGGCGGCGGTGGTGAGCTGCACGACGTTCGTCTGGCGGCGCCGGGCCTCGTCCTGGGCGGCCTGCTCCTGGCGGGCGTCGAGCTCGCCGAGCTCACGGGTGGCGTCGCGGAGGATGCCGACGATACGGCGCGGGCGGCCCGTCTCGTCACGCCGGATGTAGCCCTGGGTGTGGGTCCAGCGCAGGGAGCCGTCGCGGCAGCGCAGCCGGAAGTAGGCGCCGTAGTTCTCGCTGCCGTCCTTCATCGCCTGCGCGATCAGGGCGTCGAGCCGGTGGCCCTCCGCGCGCGGGACCCGGACCGACAGGGACGACGGGTAGCCGTCGTATTCGTCGGGGCTCAGGTCGAAGACCTCATGGGCCTGGGCGTCCATGTGGAACAGCCCGGTGTCCAGGTCCCAGTCGAAGCTGCCCATGCGGTTGAGCGCCAGGATCGGATCCGGGTGGGCGGGCCAGTCGTCCGGGAGTGACAGGGCGCTCGCTCCCCGATCAACCATGGGGCTACCTTGCCAGGATTTGTCTGATTCTTCGACCGGGCTGACAGGTTTTGTGTGCCCGGGGCGGGCCGTCAGCTGTCGAGGGGGTCGCGGGGCGGACATATCGCCACTATGGTCCGCTTCACTCACTCGGGTTACACAACCAGAGGCGAGGTACACGGAGAGTCACACAGGGGCCGGGCGCGAGCGTGTTCGGCGAGAGAACGGAGACAGGAGCCCACAGCCGTGGACTGGTTCACCGCACCCGAGTACTGGATGAGCCGGCTGGTCTTCCAGCGGGCTCTGGCGGCCGTGTACCTCGTGGCGTTCCTGACGGCGGCCCTGCAGTTCCGGGCGCTGATGGGTGAGCGCGGCATGCTGCCGGTGCCCCGGTTCACCGAGCGGGTGCCGTTCCGGCGGGCCCCGAGCCTCTTCCACCTGCACTACTCGGACCGCTTCTTCGCGGCCTGTGCCTGGACGGGCTGCGCGGTGTCGGCGGCGCTGCTCGCGGGCCTCGACTCCCGGCTCCCCCTCGGCGCCGCGATGCTGCTCTGGTTCGTCCCGTGGGCGCTGTACCTGTCGATCGTGAATGTCGGCCAGACCTGGTACGGCTTCGGCTGGGAATCCCTGCTCCTGGAGGTCGGATTCCTCGCCGTGTTCCTCGGCAACGACGAGGTGGCGCCGCCGGTCCTGGTGCTGTTCCTGCTGCGCTGGATCCTGTTCCGGGTCGAGTTCGGCGCCGGGCTGATCAAGATGCGCGGCGACGAGTGCTGGCGGAAGCTCACCTGTCTGGACCATCACCATGAGACGCAGCCCATGCCGGGCCCGCTGAGCTGGTTCTTCCACCGCCTGCCCAAACCCCTGCACCGGGTGGAGGTGGCCGCCAACCATGTCACCCAACTCGCCGTGCCCGTCCTTCTGTTCACCCCGCAGCCGATCGCCACGGCGGCGGCCTCGCTGATGATCCTCACCCAGCTGTGGCTGGTGCTGTCGGGCAACTTCTCCTGGCTGAACTGGATCACCATCGTGCTGGCCCTGTCGGCCGTGGAGTTCCCGGGCGATCCGCCGTCACCGGGCCCGGGGCCGGTACCCCTGTGGTACGAGGTGGTGGTCCTCGCGGTCGCCGTCCTGCTCGCCGGCCTGAGCTGTCAGCCGGTCCGCAACATGATCTCCCGCCGCCAGATCATGAACCGCTCCTTCGATCCCCTCCATCTGGTCAACACCTACGGGGCGTTCGGCAGCGTCAGCCGGATCCGCTACGAGGTGGTCGTCGAGGGCACGGACGACGACGTACCGCACGAGGACTCCGGCTGGCGGGAGTACGAGTTCAAGGGCAAACCGGGCGATCCCCGGCGCTGGCCGCGCCAGTTCGCCCCGTACCATCTGCGGCTCGACTGGATGATGTGGTTCGCCGCGCTCTCCCCCGCGTACGCCGGGACCTGGTTCAGCGCCCTGGTGGAACGCCTGCTGGAGAACGACCGCGACACCCTGAAGCTGCTGCGCCGCTCCCCCTTCCCACCCGACACCCCACCCCGCTACATCCGCGCCCGCCTCTTCCGCTACCGCTACACGACCTGGCGCGAGCTGCGGGAGACGGGGGCCTGCTGGGAGCGGACGTATGTGCGCGAGTATCTGCCGCCGACGCGGCTGACGGGGGTCTCTCAGAGGTCGTAGACGCGGGTGCCGGCGAGCGGCCCACAAGTCGCAGACCCGGCTCGCGGCGAGCGGCCCAGAAGTCGCAGACCCGGCTCGCGGCGAGCGGCCCAGAAGTCGCAGACCCGGCTCGCGGCGAGCGGCTCAGAGGTCGTAGACGCGGGTCGCGGTGGTTTCGAAGATCTGGATGCGGTCGGCGGGGGCGGTCAGCTCGTGGGCCGCGTCCAGCACTTCGGTGTAGGTCGCGGCGAGGGTGCACACCGGCCAGTCCGAGCCGAACATCAGCCGGTCGGGGCCGAAGGCGTCCAGCACCACCTCCGCGTACGGGCGCAGGTCGTCGACGGTCCAGGAACCGGGGTCCGCCTCGGTGACCATGCCGGAGAGTTTGCAGACGGTGTTGGGTCGGTCGGCGAGGGTGCGGACGGCCGTGGCCCAGGGTTCTCGCGCACCGGACGCGATGGGCGGTTTGCCCAGGTGGTCCAGGACGAAGGTGAGGTCCGGGTGGTCCGCCGCCGCCTTGGCGCAGGCCGAAAGCTGGTGGGGCAGCACGACCAGGTCGTAGACGAGCCCCGCGTCGGCCACGGCGGCCAGACCGCGCCGTACGTCAGCCCGCAGCAGCCACTGAGGATCCGGCTCGCCCTGGACCTGGTGCCGGATGCCCTTGAGGTACTGCCCGCCCGGCAGTTCCCGCAGCCGGGCCAGTTCGTCGGCGACGTCGGGGCGGGTGAGGTCGGTCCAGCCGACGACGCCCGCGATCAGGTCGTGGGCGGCCGCGAGGGCGAGGAACTCCGGGGTCTCCTCGGGCACCGTGATCGTCTGGACCAGGACGGTACGGTCGACTCCGGCCGCGTGCGCCTCGGGTGCCAGGTCCGCCACCGTGAAGTCGCGCCGGATCGGACTGCCCTCGGCGATCCAGTCCTGGTCCCGTACGGACAGGTCCCACACGTGGTGGTGCGCGTCCACGGTCACGGCAGCTCCCATACGACGGGCAGGCCGGCGTCCGATCCCTCACTGGAGTAGTCGTGCGCCACGTCCAGCAGCTCGCCCATACGGGCCTGCCAGGCCACGTTGACCGGGAGCTTCTCCAGCTCGGCGAGGAGACGGGCGTAGTCCTCGCACTCCAGGACGTGGAAGAGGTCGGTGCCGCTGCGCCAGATCGTCCAGGAGGTGGCGCCGGCGGCGCGGATCGCGTCGGTGAGCTCGGCCGGGACCTCGCGGTGGGCGGCCTCGTACTCGGTGACGCGGTCGGCGCGGACCTTGGTGTGCAGGGCGACTCTCATGACGGCTCCTGCGAGGGCTTCTCGGCGGGGACGGGGGCGTCGGCGGGCAGCAGGCCGGTGTCGCGCAGCTCCTGCCAGAAGGCGGCGGGGACGGTCGCGGCGAACTGGTCGGCGCAGTCGTGGACTTCGGCCGCCGAGCGGACGCCGACCAGGACGCTCGCGACCGCCGGGTGGGCGGCGCAGAAGGCCAGGGCGGCGGCGCGCAGGGTGGTGCCGTGGCGGTCGGCGACGGCCTTCAGGCGCAGGGCGCGGTCCAGCAGCTCGGCCGGCGCCTCGGCGTAGTTGTACGTCGCTCCCGGCTTCGGATCCGCCAGGAGACCGGAGTTGAAGGCGCCGCCGATGACGACGGACGTGCCGCGTTCCCGCGCCGCCGGCAGGAGTTCGGCGAGAGCCCGTTGGTCCAGGAGCGTGTACCGGCCGGCGCACAGCACCACGTCGACGTCGGTGTCACGGACGAAGCGGGTGAGCATCTCGGCCTGGTTCATGCCCGCGCCGATCGCGCGGACCAGGCCCTGCGAGCGAAGCTTCTCCAGCGCGGGATAGCCCTCGTGGAAGGCCTGTTCGGCGTGGTCGTCGGGGTCGTGGAGGTAGACGACGTCGACCCGGTCGAGGCCGAGCCGTTCGAGGCTGGCCTCCAGGCCGCGGCGTACGCCGTCGGCGCTGAAGTCCCACACGCGGCGGTGCGTCGCGGGCACCGCGAAGCCGTTCGCGAGGTCGTCGCCGCCGCCGTCGGTGGGCTCCAGGAGGCGTCCCACCTTGGTGGAGACCGTGTACGCCGAGCGCGGACGCTCGCGCAGGGCGCTGCCGAGGCGGCGTTCGGACAGGCCGAGTCCGTAGTGCGGCGCGGTGTCGAAGTACCGCATGCCCACGGCCCAGGCGGCCTCGACGGTCGCCCGGACCTGCTCGTCGCCGAGCTCGGCGTAGAGGTTGCCGATGCCGGCGGCGCCGAAGGACAGCGCGCTGACCTCGACGCCGCTGCGGCCCAGCCGGTTCACTGGCCCACCGGCCGCAGACGCAGCCCCTGCATGCCGCCGTCCACGGCGAGGGACGTGCCGGTCGTGGCGCCGGACAGCGGGCTCGCGAGGTAGGCGATCGCGCCCGCCACCTCGTCGGCGCTGACCAGGCGGCCGGTGGGCTGGCGGGCCTCCAGGGCGGCGCGTTCGGCGGCCGGGTCGGCGGCCTTGGACAGCAGGCGGCCGATCCACGGGGTGTCCGCGGTGCCGGGGTTCACGCAGTTGACGCGGATGCCCTCGCGGACGTGGTCGGCGGCCATGGCGAGGGTGAGGGAGTACACCGCGCCCTTGGTCGCGCTGTAGAGGGCGCGCTGCGGAAGACCTGCCGTGGCCGCGATGGAGGAGGTGTTGACGATCGCCGCGTGCGCGGATTCCCGCAGGTAAGGCAGGGCGGCGCGGGCCACCCGGACCATGCCGACGAGGTTGACGTCGAGTACGCGGTGCCACTCGTCGTCGGTGTTGTCCTCGACGGTGCCCTGGGCGCCGATGCCCGCGTTGTTGACCACGACGTCGAGCCCGCCCAGGTCGGCCGCGGCGGCCGCGACGGCCTCGCGGACGGAGGTGTCGTCGGTGACGTCGGCCCGGTAGGCGAGCAGCGGCTTCTCGACCGACGACGGGTCCAGGTCGACGACGGCGACCTGGGCGCCGCGCGCGACGAGGAGGTCGGCGGTCGCCCGGCCGATGCCGGAGGCTCCGCCGGTCACCAGGGCCTTCAGGCCCTCGAAGTCGCTCATGCCGCCTGTCCCTTCTTGTTCTCGTCATGTCCTGCCAGATCGGCCGCCCAGAAGGCGCCGTCCGGGAAGGTGTACCGCGCGATCGACTCGGGCCGCATGGCGGCCGAGAAGCCCGGCGTGGTGGGTGCCGTGTAGTGACCCTCGCGGATCACCACCGGGTCGAGGAAGTGGTCGTGCAGATGGTCGACGTACTCGATCACGCGGTCCTCGGTGGTGCCGGAGAGGGCCACGTAGTCGAACATCGACAGGTGCTGGACGAGTTCGCACAGGCCGACGCCGCCCGCGTGCGGGCAGACCGGGACCCCGAACTTGGCGGCCAGCAGCAGGATCGCGAGGTTCTCGTTGACTCCGGCGACCCGGGCCGCGTCGATCTGGACGACGTCGACGGCGCCGGCCTGCAGGAGCTGTTTGAAGATCACCCTGTTCTGGACGTGCTCGCCGGTGGCGACCTTCACCGGGGCCACGGCCCGGCGGATGGCCGCGTGGCCGAGGATGTCGTCGGGGCTGGTGGGCTCCTCGATCCAGTACACGTCGAAGTCGGCGAGGGCCTTGGTCCAGCGGATCGCCTCGCTCACGTCCCAGCGCTGGTTGGCGTCGATCGCCATGCGGATGTCGGGGCCGACGACCGAACGGGCGACCCGGCAGCGCCGTACGTCGTCGTCGAGGTCCGCGCCGACCTTCAGCTTGATCTGGCGGAAGCCGTCGGCGACGGCCTGGGCGGCGAGACGGGTGAGCTTCTCGTCGCTGTAGCCGAGCCAGCCCGGGGAGGTGGTGTAGGCGGGGAAGCCGGTGGCGAGCAGGTTCGTGGTGCGGTCCGCGGCGCCGTCCCGGCCCTTGCGCAGCAGCTCCAGCGCCTCGTCGGGGGTGAGCGCGTCGGTGAGGTAGCGGAAGTCGACCTGGCCGACCAGCCACTCGGGGTCGGCCTCGGCCAGCAGCCGCCACAGCGGCTTGCCGGCGCGCTTGGCCGCCAGATCCCATACGGCGTTGACGACCGCGCCGATCGCCATGTGCATCACGCCCTTCTCGGGCCCGAGCCACCGCAGTTGGCTGTCCCCGATCAGGTCCCGGAAGAGCGAGCCCGGGTCGGCGCACACCTCGTCGACGGACCGCCCGACCACATGGTGGCGCAGTGCGTGGATCGCGGCGACCTGGACCTCGTTGCCCCGCCCGATGGTGAAGGTGAAGCCGTGCCCCTCCGGATCGCTCTCGGCATCGGTACGCAGTACGACGTACGCCGCCGAGTAGTCGGGGTCCGGGTTCATCGCGTCGGAGCCGTCCAGCTCGCGCGAGGTGGGGAAACGGATGTCGTAGGTGTCGACCGCGGTGATGCGGACGGGCGTCGCGGACACAGAGGGCCTTTCGGTCGGTGGCAGGGACGGGGCGGGATCAGTCCTGGGCACGGCCGGTGGTGACGCGGGCGATCATGAGGGCGACCAGAATGATGCCGCCGTAGATGGCCTGGATCCAGAACGACGGCACCTGGGCGAGCGTGAGCAGGTTCTGTACGACGCCGAGCAGGAGGACGCCGGTCAGGGCGCCGAACATGGTGCCCTTGCCGCCGTCGAGGCTGATGCCGCCGATCACCGCCGCCGCGAACACGGTGAAGATCATGTTCTGGCCCTGGTTGGCGCTGATCGCGCCGACGTAACCGGTCTGCAGCAGCCCGCCCACCGAGGCGAGGACACCGGCGACGACGAACACGCCGAGCATCACCCGGTCGACGCGGATGCCGGCCGCGCGGGCCGCGTCCGCGTTGCCGCCGATGGCGTACAGCGCACGTCCGACCCGGTGGTACTTGAGCACGAACCCGGCGATCGCGAAGGCGGCCGCGGCGAGCCATACCGACATCGGGACGTTGAGGAAGGTGGTGGTGGCCAGCGAGTAGAAGCTGTCGGGCATCCCGAACAGCGTCTTGCCCTTGGTGGCGCCGACGAGCAGGCCACGCAGGACGATCAGCATCGCCAACGTCACGATGAACGCGTTCAGCTTGAACTTGACGACCAGGATCCCGTTGAACGCGCCGATCACCGCGCCGACGACGAGGATCGCCAGCAACGCGAGCGCGGCCGGGAACTCGGTTCCCCAGCCGGACTGGGCGGCGGGCAGCACGAGGAGCGCCCCGATGGCGGGCGCGATGCCGACCACCGACTCCAGGGACAGGTCGAACTTGCCGGTGATCAGGACCAGGGACTCGGCCAGCACCACCATCGCGAGGGCGGCGGAGGCGCCGAGGATCGAGATCAGGTTGCGTTCGGTGAGGAACGAGTCATTGACCACCGCACCGAGCACCATCAGCAGCAACAGGGCGGGGACGAGGGCGAGTTCGCGGGCCCGCCGCAGCAGTACGGTCCTGGCCGAGCTCGGGCCCGGGACACTGAGCGTCGTGACCGGCGGAGCCTTCGTGTCAGCCATGGTCCACTCCTTCGATGGAGGCGATCAGCTCGTGGTCGCGCCAGCCCGCCGGATACTCGGCGGCGACACGGCCGTGGAAGAGGACGAGGACGCGGTCGCAGCGCCTGAGGTCGTCGAGTTCGTCGGAGACGACCAGTACGGCGGTGCCGTCCTCGCGGGCGCTGTCCACTCGGGCCAGCAGGGACTCCTTGGACTTCACGTCCACGCCCGCGGTGGGGTTGATCAGGACGAGGAGTTGAGGGTCGGAGGCGAGGGCGCGGGCCATGACGACCTTCTGCGCGTTGCCGCCGGACAGGTCGGACACGGGCTGTTCGGGGCCCTCCGTGTGGATGTCGAGTCGTTCGATCAGCTCGGTGGCGAAGCCGCGTTTGCGGTCCGTGCCGACGAACCCGTAGCGGCCGAGCCGGTCCAGAACGCTCAGGGTGGCGTTGTCTCCGATGGTCATGCCGACGACCAGCCCCTGGACGTGCCGGTCCCGGGGCACACAGCCGACACCGGCCTTCAGCGCGGCCGTGACATCACCGAACGGCAGCGGTTTCCCGTCCAGTTGAGCCGTGCCGCGCTGCGGGGTGTGCAGCCCGGTCAGCGACTCCGCCAGCTCGATCTTGCCGCTGCCGCTGGATCCGGCGAGGCCGACGACCTCGCCGCGGCGAACGGTCAGGTCGACGTTCTCGTACGCGTCGGAGGTGAGCCCGCGGGCGTCCAGGAGGACCGGGGCGGACTCGTCGACCACCCTCTCCTGCACGCCCTGTTCGGCGATCGTCTCGATGCTCTCCCCCGCCATGGCCTCCACCAGGGCCGTGCGCGGCAGGTCGGCGACCGGGGCCGTGGTGATCCAGCGGGCGTCCCGCAGGACGGTCACGGTCTGGCAGACCTCGTACACCTCCTGGAGGTGGTGCGAGATGAACAGGAACGTGACGCCGGAGTCCTGGAGGGAGCGCATCCGGGTGAAGAGCCGCTCGATCTCCCGGTTGTCGAGCTGGGCGGTCGGCTCGTCAAGGACGATGAAGCGGGCGCCGAAGCTCAGCGCCCGGGCGATCTCCACCATCTGCCGGTCCTCGACCTTGAGGTCGGCGGTGCGCGCCTCCGGGTCGACGCGCACGTCCCAGGCGTCGAGCAGTTCGGTGGCCTGCGCCTTGAGCCGCCGCCAGCTGATGAATCCGCGTTGCAGCGGCTGCCGGTTGATGAACAGGTTCTCGGCGACCGTCAGCTCCGGGACGACCGTCGGCTTCTGGTAGACGCAGGCGACCTTGCTGCGCCAGGCGTCCCGGTCGGCCAGCGGTGGCGCGGGTTCGCCGTCGAAGCGGACCGTGCCCTCGTCCGGCGCCTGGAGGCCGGTGAGGACGGTGACGAGGGTGGACTTGCCGGCGCCGTTGCGGCCGACGAGGGCGTGGGACTCGCCGGGCAGCACGGTGAGCCGCCCGTCGGCCAGGGCGGTGGTGGGCCCGTAGCGCTTGACGATTCCCGACGCCTCGACGAGGGGGGTGGTCACGGCCGTACTCATTTGACCGTGTTCCCCCACAGCTTGGGGTCGTCGACGTTGTCCTTGGTGACCAGCGGGGCCGGCAGCTGGTCCTCGAGGATGCCGTTGGGCAGCTTGACGATCGTCGAGTCGTGGTCCGTCGGCCCCGGCTTGAACGTCTTCCCCTGCATCGCCGCCTTGATGTAGTACATGCCGTACTTGGCGTAGGCGTCGGCGGGCTGGGAGACGGTCGCGTCGATCTCACCCTTGCGGATGGCGTCGAACTCCTGCGAGATGCCGTCGTTCGAGACGATGGTGATGTGGCCCGCCTGGCCGGCCGTCTTCAGCATTCCCTTCGACTTGAGGGTCTGCAGGGTCGGCGCGAGGTAGACACCGCCGGCCTGCATGTAGATGCCCTTGATGTCGGGGTTGGCGTTGAGCAGGGTGTCGAGCTTGGAGGCGGCGGCGTCGGACTCCCACTTGGCGGGGATCTCCAGCACCTTGAGCTTCGGGAAGTTCTTCTTCACGCAGGCGCGGAACGCCTCCGAGCGGTCACGGCCGTTGACCGAGGCGAGGTCGCCCATGATCTGTACGACCTTGCCGGAGGGGATCTGCTTGCCCAGGTACTGGCAGGCCTTCTCCCCGTACGCCACGTTGTCGGCCCGCACGACCATGGCGACCTTGCCCTTGTCGGGCGCCACGTCCACAGCGACGACCGGCACGCCCTTGCGTTCGGCCTGGTCCAGGCCGGCCTCGATGGCGGCGCTGTCCAACGGCGCGACGACCAGGCCCTTGACGCCCTGGTTGAGTTCGTTGTTGATGTCGGTGATCTGCTGGGACGGGTCACTGTTGGAGTTGACCGTCTTCAGCGCGTCGACGCCCTCGGACTTCGCCATCTTCGGCACGTAGTCGTTGTACGACTGCCAGAAGGGCGAGGTCAGCAGGGGAAGGATCACGCCCACCTTTCCCTTGCCGTCACCTCCGGCGCCTCCCGCGCTGGAGGCACCGCCCGAGTCCTTGGTGCTGCCGCACGCGGCGAGCACGATCGAGGCGCCGACGGCCGTGGCCACCGTGCCGACACTCCGAATTCTGTTCCGCTTGCGCACTGTTCTGCCGGGCATCTGGTGGCTCCTCGTCGAGCGTGTTCGAGCAGATGACCGCATATTTATCAGACCACTTGGCCCGAAGAACACCCTCAGACGGCATTTTTTCGCGAGTCGAGACCGTAGTGGTATGACCAATGCCGTGGTTAGACTGCGGCGCACCTGGTGAGTGGAGGAGTGGCGTGGACGAGACAGCCCCGCAGAAGGGCACCGTGACGCAGCGCGCCATCGAGCGGATCAAGGCGATGATCGGCGAGGGCCGGCTGGAGCCGGGGCAGCGGCTGCCGACCGAGCGCGATCTGGCGGTCCAGCTCGGCATCTCCCGCAGCTCGATGCGGGAGGCGATCCGCGCGCTCACGGTGCTGGGCGTACTGGAGGCCCGGCACGGCTCGGGCATCTACGTGACCCAGCTGGAGGCCGGTGACCTGCTGGAGACCTTCGGCGTCGTCGCCGATCTCTCCCGCGGCCCGCGCCTGGTGGAACTGCTGGAGGTGCGCCGCATCCTGGAGTCGACGGCGACCGCGCTGGCGGCTGCCCGGATCACGGAGGACCAGCTCGCCGAGGTCGAGAAGCACCTGACGGCGATGAACGACACCGACGACCCGGAGATCATCCTCTCCCACGACCTCGCCTTCCACCGCGAGATCGCCACGGCCGCCGGGAACGAGACCATGGCGGCGATCCTGGACGGCCTGTCCTCCCGCACGTTCCGCGCCCGCGTCTGGCGCGGATACCAGGAGGAGGGCGCCTTCGCCCGCACCCGCCGCGAACACGCCGCCATCCACCGCGCCTTGGTGGCCCACGACCCGGAGGCGGCCCGCGCGGCCGCCGCCGCCCACGTGGGCGAGGTCGAGGAGTGGCTGCGGGCGCAGATCGGGAGTTGAGGGTCCGGCGGGCAAGGGGGCGGCGAGATCGGCGAGGCGCCACGACGCCTGGTGTGCCCGGCGAAGCGCCGCGGCGCCGCACGGCGAGGCGGCTGCGGCGCCGGGTGTGAGGCGACGCGGCGCACCGCGTCGCTCGACACCCAGGTGTCGCCGCCCGCCGCCGGGCCGGCCACCCTCTCAGGCCCGCCCGAACCGCAGCGTCACCAGCTCGAACGGCCGCAGCCGCAGGGACACCCGGTTGCCGTCCCGCTCGGGTCCCGGTACGTCGGTCAGTGGGCGTTCCAGCAGGTCGGTGGGCGTGACGCCGGTGACGGCGAAGTCCGCCGTCAGGGTGGCCCGGGCCCGTCCGCCGTGGGCCTCGTGGAACCGGACGACCACGTCGCCGCTGCCGTCGTCGGCCAGCTTCACTGCGGTCACGACCACCGCGTCCTCGTCGACCGTGACCAGCGGTGCGACCTCCTGAGCCCCGCTGACCCGACGTTCGGGCACGTTGATCCGCCAGCCCTCGCGCACCGCGTCCCCGATCCCGGCCCCCGGGACCAACGCGTGCCGGAAGCGGTGGACGCCCTGGTCGGTCTCGGGGTCCGGAAAGCGCGGGGCGCGCAGCAGCGACACCCGGACCGTGGTCGTCGTGCCGCGGTCGCCGTCGGTGCGCACGGCCCGGGTCACGTCGTGGCCGTACGTCGAGTCGTTGACGATCGCCACGCCCCAGCCGGGTTCCGCCACGTGGACGAAGCGGTGGTTGCAGGCCTCGAACTTGGCCGCCTCCCAGCTCGTGTTGGTGTGGGTGGGCCGGTGGAAGTGCCCGAACTGGGTCTCGGACGCGTACCGTTCGGCGTGCACGTCGAGCGGGAACGCGAGCTTGAGGAACTTCTCCGTCTCGTGCCAGTCGACCTCGGTGTCCAGGAGCAGCCGCCGCTCCCCCGGTGCGAGCGACAGCACCTGGGTGACGCGGGAGGCGCCGAAGGACCGGACGATCCGCACCCCCTCCTCCCCGGCGACGACCTCGTCCGCCTCGGTCAGGTCGGTGACCGTGTGACGGTAGAACTCGTCGACGTCCCACGCGTCCCACTTGTTCGGGAAGTCGGGGTGGAGCTGAAGGAGGTTCGCCGCCCCGCCCGGCGCGACGGTCTCGCGGTCGGCCTCGATGTCGTAGGCGGAGACGACCAGTCCGCGGTGGTCGATCTCGACCCGCAGGAGGCCGTTGTCGAGGATGTGGCCGCCGCCGGGGCGGTCGGTGAGCGCCGTCCGGCCCACGGCGGCAAGGGTGCCGGCGCCGCCCGCCGGGACACCCTCGCGGAGGTGCGGGGCCGCGTTGAAGACGAGTGGCGTGGTGCCCTCGCCGGCCAGGGCGCGCTGGGCGGCGGCGATGACGCCGTTCAGTTCCTCGGCGACCCGCTCGTAGGTCCTACGGGCCTCACGGTGCACCCAGGCGATGGACGACCCGGGCAGGATGTCGTGGAACTGGTGCAGCAGCACCGTCTTCCAGATGCGGTCCAGGTCCTCGTACGGGTAGGGGAACCCGGTCCTTACGGCCGCCGTCGCCGCCCACAGTTCGGCCTCGCGCAGGAGGTGTTCGCTGCGGCGGTTGCCCTGCTTGGTCCTGGCCTGGCTGGTGAGGGTGGCGCGGTGGAGTTCGAGGTAGAGCTCGCCGACCCAGACCGGCGGCTCGGGATACTCGGCCCGCGCCTTCTCGAAGAAGTCCCGCGGGGTCTCCCAGACGACCGTCGCCGAGCCTTCGAGGTCACGCAGCCGGGCCGCCTTGGCGACCATCTCGCGGGTGGTGCCGCCGCCTCCGTCGCCCCAGCCGGTGGGCGCGAGGGAGTGACGGGCGACTCCCTTGTCCTTGAAGTTGCGGGCGGCGTGGGCGATCTCGCTGCCGTTCATGGAGCAGTTGTAGGTGTCGACGGGCGGGAAGTGGGTGAAGATCCGTGTGCCGTCGATGCCCTCCCAGGTGAAGGTGTGGTGGGGGAACTTGTTCGTCTGTGACCAGGAGATCTTCTGGGTCAGGAGGAACTTCGACCCGGCAGCCCTGATGATCTGCGGCAGACCCGCGGCGAAGCCGAAGGTGTCCGGCAGCCACGCCTCGTCGTTCTCGATGCCGAACTCGTCGAGGAAGAACCGCTTGCCGTGCACGAACTGGCGGGCCATCGCCTCCGAGCCCGGCATGTTGGTGTCCGACTCCACCCACATCCCGCCGGCCGGCACGAACCGTCCGTCCGCCACGGCCTTCTTCACCCGCGCCCACACCTCGGGCCGGTGCTCCTTGACCCACGCCCACTGCTGGGCCTGCGACATGGCGAAGACGAAGTCGGGCTCGTCCTCCAGGAGGGCGGTCATGTTAGAGGTGGTCCGGGCGACCTTGCGCACGGTCTCGCGCAGCGGCCACAGCCACGCCGAGTCGATGTGCGCGTGACCGACGGCGCTGATGCGGTGGGCGGAGCGGGCCGCGGGCGTGGACAGCACGTCCGTGAGCCGCGAGCGCGCGTGCGCCGCCGTGCCGTTGACGTCCTGCAGGTCGATCGTGTCCAGCGCCTTCTCCACCGCGCGCAGGATCTCCCAGCGCCTGGCCGACTCCACCGGCAGCTCGGCCATCAGTTCGCCCAGCACCTCGAGGTCGATCACCAGGTGCCACACCGTCTCGTCGAAGACGGCGAGGTCCATGCGGGTGAGCGTGTACTGCGGTGCGTCGCCGGCGGTCTCCTTGTCGCCCAACTGGGTCGGCCGGAAGGGGTGGTGGCCGAGGATGACGGGGTTGGAGGCGGCCTCGACGTGCAGGCGCACCTCCTCGCCGCCCTCGGCGGGGGCGCCGACCCTCACCCACTGGTTGCGCGGGTTCAGGCCCTTCACCGGGGTGCCGTCGGGCCGGTAGACGAGGCCCTCGCACTGGAAGCCGGGCATGTTCTCGTCGAAGCCGAGGTCCAGGATCGCCTCGACGGTCTTCCCGGCCCACGCCTCGGGGACGGTCCCGGTGACCCGGAACCAGCTGGTGCCCCAGGGAGCACCCCAGCGGGCGCCCACCTCGATGGGCCCGGGCTCGGCGGCGAGTCCCTCGGCGACCGGCACCGGTTCGCCGGGCGCGTGCCACACCGCCACCTCCAGCGGCACGGACTCGGGGTACACGGCGGGGCGAATGCGCTCGTCGAGGACGCGCCTGAGGCGGGCTTCGACCAGGTTGCGGTCGTCATGCATGCGGGGTGCTCCGTAAGTGTGCTGGGGCGGGGTGGTTGCCAGGGACGGGTCAGGGCGACGGGGGCCGACGACAGGTACAGCTCCCCTTCGGCACGCAGTTCCAACCGTGCGGCCCGCCCGCCCCGCTCCGGCAGCACGGGGGCGGCTCGGGGGCTGAGACGCCCCGGCGAGCCGCCTTCGTGGTCGGGCCTGCTCAGACCCGCGACCGGTACAGCCCGAACTCCCCGATCCGTACGGTGTCCCGGGCCTCGGTCACCCGTACCCGCCACCGCCGGGCCCGCACCGGAGCGGCCAGCAGCAGGATCCGGTTCGCGCCGATCGTGCCCGCCCCGGTCACCTCGGTCCACGCACCGTCGACCAGCACCTCGACCAGGAATCCCTCCACCTGCTGCCCGTGCCGCACGTCCTCCGCCAGCCGGATCCGGTCCACCTCCCGCTCCGCGCCCAGGTCGACGGTCACCCGGTCCGGCGCCACAGTGGTCCGGGCGCCGTGCGCCAGGTCCTCGGGCAGCTCCCGGTCGACCCGCTCCCGGAACTCCCGCAGCCGGGCCACGTCGGCGGCGGGCAGCAACCCGTCCGTGTCCGGCGGGACATTGAGCAGCAGCACCGAGTTGCGGCCCACGGAACGGAAGTAGATGTCCGTCAACTGATCGACCGTCTTGGGCTGTTGGTCGGCGTGATAGAACCAGCCGTCCCGGATGGACACATCGCACTCGGCGGGCCACCACTGCAGGTAGTCGGCCACCGGCTGGGCGCGGACCAGCGCGTCGCGGCTGCCCATGTCCGCCGCGTCGTAGGAGAGGGCGTAGTCGGTGCGGCCGTAGTCCTTCTCCTGGACCGGCACGACACTCCACTCGTCCTCGCGGGCCAGTCCGCCCTCGTTGCCGACCCAGCGCACGTCGGGCCCGGACACGGCGATGGCGGCGTCCGGGGCGAGCGAGCGCACGAGGGTGTACCAGCTGTCCCAGTCGTACTTCTCCACCTTGTCCGGCGGGATCCGGCCCTGGGCTCCGTCGAACCACACCTCGTCGACGGGGCCGTACTCGGTGAGGACCTCGTAGAGCTGGTTGAGCATGTGGGCGCCGTAGTCGGTGGCGGGGAGGCTGTACGACCGCGTCGGTGTGCGGTCGTCGCCCTCGACGGGGGTGGGGACGGTGCGGGTCGTGCGGGCACTGCCGTTGGCGTACACACCGTGCAGGTACTGGTTCTCGTCGGCGGGCGAGATGTAGACGCCGACCTTGAGGCCGTACCGCCGCATGGAGTCGGCGAAGGAGCGCAGGACGTCTCCGTGGCCGTCACGCCAACTGCTCGACGCCACCGTGTGGTCGGTGTAGCGGGAGGGGTACAGGACGAAGCCGTCGTGGTGCTTGACGGTGAGGATGGCGAGCTTGAAGCCGCCGTCGCGCAGGGCTCTGGCCCACTGGTCGGTGTCGAGGCCGGCCGGCTGGAACACGTCCGGGTCCTCGTCGCCGGTGCCCCATTCGAGGCCGGTGAAGGTGTTCACCCCGAAGTGCAGGAACGCGGTCCTCTCCAGCCGCTGCCAGGCGATCTGCCGTGCGGTGGGCCTGACTTGGGAGGCCTTGCGGACCAGGTCGGATTCGGTGTCTTCGGGGGTGACGGGGACGCGGTAGCGGGGGTCGGCCGGGGCGGCGGACGCCGGCAGGGCAGGGAGGCCGGTCACGGCGAGTGCGGTGGCGGCGGTGACGAACAGACGGCGGGAGACGGTCATGAGGCAGGCTCCTCAGCTCAGGTGCCAGACGGCGGGCGGGCGTTGGTCGGGCGGGTACTGGACGAGCCGGCCGCCGTCCGGGCTCACCGTCATCCGCGTGATGGCGTTGACGAGCCGGTAGCCGCCCCGGGCGGGCTCCAACTCCCAGCGCTGCAGGGTGTTCGTGGCGTCACAGGTCTGGGGGGTCGCCTCGGCACCCGGCTGGAGCGGCACGTTGAGCGTGAGCTTGCCGCCCCGCACCTCCAGACAGCCGTCGGCTGTCCGCAGAGTCACATAGCCGTCCGCCGTGCGCCGCACCTCTGCGTCGAGCGACCGGCCGTTCGTCGTGAGGGTGTACGTCCCGTCCGACACCGGCACCCGGGTCAGGTCCCGCCATCCAGGCGCGTGCCCTACGGCCGTACCGCGTGCGGTGAACTCGGCGTAGGTGGTGTCGGGGTGCGGGTCGCCCCAGGTGGCCTGGGCGATGTGGCGCAGGGCGGGCCACAGTTCCTCCGAGACCTCGTTCTCGGTCTCTCCGCGGCCGTTGTCGGGCCAGAGGCTGATCTTCGCGCCGGTGACGCCGTCGGAGGAGGCGAGCTTCTCGCCCTCGAAGCTGCGGGGGTCCCAGCTCTGGTCGTACAGGCCCTCGGTGTCGCTGTGGAAGCCGCCGCGCACGAGGTAGAGCGAGTAGGCCGCGTTCATCAACGGGTAGCCCTCGGCGAGGAGTCGACTCGGCTTGGTGGCCACGTTCAGCCAGTGCTCCACCGTCGTACCGGCGGCGACCGGCACGGTGTTGGCACCGGTCAGCCCGTCGTTCCAGATGCGGAGCTTCTTGCCCTTGGCGGCCGCGTAGGCGTGGACGCGGTTGACGAAGTCGATGAAGGCGTCCTGCGGGGTGGCGTCCGGACCGTACTTCTGCCGCGCGTACCGCAGGATCTGCGGGTACTTGGCGAAGTCCGAGCCGAGCATGTACTCGTCGGCACCCATGTGCCAGGACGTGGAGGTGAAGACCTGCGCGTACTCGTCGATGAGACTGGTGTAGTAGGCGAAGGCGGCCGGCTGGGTGATGTCGAGACGCGAGGGCTGCTTGGCACCGTCGGCGTCGGTCAGCTGGAGGTCCGGCCGGTTCTCGATCCACGGGTCCATGTGCCCCGGGGAGTTGATCTCCGGGACGATCTCCACGTGGTAGCGCTCGCCGAGGGCGACCAGGCGGCGGATCTCGTCCTTGGTGTAGTAGCCCCAGGTGTCGGCCTCGGGGTGGGCGTCGCTCTTCACCTTCAGCTCGACGAGCAGCTGGTTGAGCTTGTTGTACGCCATCTCGCGGACCAGGTTCTCCAGCCAGGGCAGGGAGATGTGGACGTAGCAGGCGCAGACGCCGACCCCGCGTTCCTTGTAGCGCGGGACGTCCACGGTGCGTCCGGCGGGGATCCGGTCGTCCTGGGCGAGGAGCTGGAGGAGGGTCCGGGTGCCGTAGAAGGCGCCGGTCTCGGTCGCACCGGTCACCGACAGCCGCCTGCCCGCGTGGAGCTCGTAGCCCTCGGTGCCGAGGGAGGCCTTGGCGGGCTCGACGTCGATGACGATGTCACCGGTGCGGGCACCGCCGGGCACCACGGGCACCCTGCCGTGGCCGGCCGCCTCGAGATCGTCGGCGAGTGTGCCGGCGATCCGGCGTTCGGCCGCTCCGTCCGCCACCAGCCGAGCCCCGGTCCGGTAGAGGTAACTGCCGGTCTCGGGCGCCCAGTCGCTCAGAGCAGGCACGGTGACCGGCGGGCTCTGCTCCTGCCGCGCGATCGCCGGAACCGGTGCCAGGAACAGCGCCAGCACCGCCATGACACCGACCAGTCTCAGCCGTTTTCTCATGAGCGACTCCCCATTCATCGGAGGCCTGATGATTGGCTCGCTCTCATTGCCTGTCAATGGGGGCCAGTGCGAGGGAGGTTGGACCATTGATCGGATGACCTGCCGACTAGTTCAGGATCGCCGGCTCCCGGACCGCCAAAAGTCCAACAAGACCGGTCCGAATGTCCAAGCACGAGTGCTCTCGACGCGGCGGCCGCCGCCGGGCAGAGTTCTCCCTACGTACCCGCCAGTAGCCTCCAGGGAGCGCCCGTGACCAGCTGGGTCGGCCGGACAGCCGCCGAGATCGCCGCCGCCGTACGCGAGAAGCGGGCCACGCCCCGCGAGGTGGTGGCCGAACACCTCGCCCGGATCGAGCGGCTCGACGGCCGTGTCGGAGCCTTCCGGACAGTGCGGGCCGAGGCGGCCCTCGCCGAGTCCGACGCGGTGGCCGCACGGGACGACCTGGGCGAACTCCCCCTGGCCGGGGTGCCGGTGGCCGTCAAGGACAACCTGGCGGTGCGCGGCGAGGCCAGGCGCGTCGGCTCGGCCGCCACCCCGGACACGCCAGCCGCCGAGGACCATGTCACGGTGGCCCGGCTGCGGGCGGCGGGCGCGGTGGTCGTCGGTCTGACCAACGTGCCGGAGCTGTGCGTCTTCGGTACCACGGAGGGCGTCCACGGCACCGCCCGCAACCCGTGGGACCCCTCCCGCACGGCGGGCGGCTCCTCCGGCGGCAGCGCGGCCGCGGTCGCCGCCGCACTGGTGCCGATCGCCCTCGGCAACGACGGCATGGGCTCCCTGCGCATCCCTGCGGCCAACTGCGGCCTGGTCACCATCAAGCCGGGCCACGGCGTGGTGCCGGCCGGCGTCAGTGACGGCGACTGGTTCGGCATGTCCGAGAACGGGCCGCTGGCGACGACGGTCGAGGACGCGCGCCTGATGCTGTCGGTCCTCGCGGACACCACGTTCGTACGACCGGACGCGGACGCGACCCACCGGGTCGCCGTCTCCCTGCGCAGCCCGATCGCCGGTGTCGCCGTCGCCCAGCCGTACACGACGGCGGCCCGGGAGGCGGCCGGGGTCCTCATGAAGGCCGGTCACCAGGTCCGCCGCGCCGATCCCCCGTACCCGCTGTCGCTGAGCTTCACCTCGCTCGCCCACTGGACGGCGGGCACCGCCGAGGACGCTCAGGGGCTCGACCGGCGGCAGCTGGCCAGGCGCACCCGGGTCCACGCGGCCGTCGGACGCCGTTTCGCGAAGTCCGTGCGCACCGGCGAGGGCCGGCAGGCGCTGCGCCGGCGCCTGGAGCCGTTCTTCGAGGAGTACGACGTGCTGCTCACCCCGGCTCTCGCCCGCCGCTCCCCCAGGTCGGCGCCCTGGCACGAGCGGGGCTGGCTGCGCAATGTGCTCGCCAACACCAACTACTCGCCCATGACCCCGCCGTGGAACCTCACCGGCTGGCCCGCGATGTCGGTCCCCTTCGGCCTCCTGCCCTCCGGCGCCCCCTGCGCCGTGCAGTTGGTGGGGCGTCCGGGGTCGGAGGCGGACCTGCTGGAGGTGGCGGCGCAGCTGGAGGAGCGGCGCCCGTGGGAGCGGACGGCGCCCATGGACTGACGTCCTCCCGCGAAGGGCAAGGGCGACCGGGTCTTTTGTGCCGGGCGGTGTTTCACAGGGCCTTGTACATGATGTGCAGCCCCACCCGGCCGTGCCGGGGGTGCTCGTACGCCTCCGGGACCGTGCCCAGGATCGTGAAACCGAGGGAGGTCCACAGCTTCACGGCCGGGTTCGTCTCGACGACCGCGTTGAAGACCATGCCCCGGTAGCCGGCGGCCTCGGCGGCGGCCAGGAGGTACTCGGCGAGGGCCCGGCCGTGGCCACGGCCGCTGCGGTCGGGGTCGACCATGAAGCCGGCGTTGGCGATGCGGGCGGCGGGGCCGCCGTAGTTGGGGGTGAGGTAGGCGGAGGCGACGACGGCTCCGCCGTCGTCCTCGACCACGTAGACCCGCTTGGCCGGGGCCATCCACAGGGCGCGGGCCGCCTCCTCGGAGGTGTCCGGGTCCCAGGCGTAGGTCTCGGCGGCGGCGACGATCCGGTGCCAGAAAGGCCAGATCCGTGGCCAGTCCTCGGCCACGGCTTCTCTGATCAGCATGGGCGTGAGTTTCGCACGCCCATGCGGTCGGCGATCGCGACGGGTTGTCCCGGGGTCAGTCCACGCTGGGCAGGATGTGGTCCTCGGCGAGGTCGTCCTCGTAGCCCGCGAGACGGATGGGGGCGGACCGGGCCCACACGTCGAGGCTGCCGAGCTCTCCCGGCCTGCGGCCCGCACGTTCCGGGCGTTCCTTGGGACGTTGATCGCGATTCGTCTTCTCCGGTGTCACCGCGCACTCCTTATGTGTCGGTCACCCTCGGGGGCGCCCTGCCCAGTCTGCGACCTGGTTCCCGACGTCCCGCTCGGGTCTGGCTAGAGTCAGTTCGGACGCGGTGGCGCCGGTTTCTCCTACGAGAGCAAGCCGTGGTGAACGAGCGTGTCCCGTGACGGACCGTGGGTGTGGGTGGGAACCCGTCATGCTGTCCGTCTCGTACAGATTAACCAAATGAGCGGCGCTCCGCTCGATAGGGCTGAAAACAAAGGGTAACTATCCGGAGTCAACCCGTGTACAGCCGGGAATACTGTGCCCCACTTTCCCACCTGTCGCACGTTTTGCCTGTCGCCGTACCTGTCGCCCGTTCGGCCTACGTCCGCGAACACACGAAGCGGTTCAGTTCCCGTTGGCCGCATCGCGAACCGGCCATGATCTGCCGGTCGCCCCGCCCGGCTCGCCCGGAGGACCGGCGCACGGCACTGGAGCTGGTCGCGGCGTGCAGCTCGCGCCTTGGGGCTGTTCGCTGACGGTCCGTCATGAGACGGTACGGCGATGAGGTCGTCGTACGGACTCGAGGGCAGGGCCGCCGTCGTCACCGGGGCCACGCGGGGGATCGGACGGGCGGTCGCCGGGCGGTTGGCGGCGGCCGGGGCGCTGGTGTGCGTGACCGGGCGGAACGCCGACGACGTGCGGCGGACCGCCGGAGAGCTGGGCGGCATCGGTGTCGCGGGCAGCGTCGCCGATCCGGACCACCTGCGGGAGGTCACGGAGTCGGTGCTGAGCGCCTTCGGACGCCTGGACGTGGTGGTCAACAACGCGGCGACCAACCGGCCGTACGGACCGCTCATGGACGCCGACCCCGGCGCCTGGCGGGAGGCGTTCACCGTCAACGTCGAGGCTCCGCTGCGGCTGGTGCAGTGCGCGTGGCGGGCCTGGATGCGTGAGCACCGCGGGGCGGTGGTCAACATCTGCACGGAGGGCGCCACGCACGTCGGCCCCAACGTCGGCGCCTACAACACCAGCAAGGCGGCTCTCCTGCACCTGACACGGCAACTCGCGGGCGAACTCGCGCCGAGGGTCCGGGTCAACTCCGTCTCGCCCGGCCTCGTCCGCACCGAGATGGCGCGGTTCGTGTGGGAGCGGGGCGAGGAGGAGCTGGCCGCCGGGCTGCCGCTCGGGCGGATCGGGAAGCCGCAGGACGTGGCGCGGGCCGTGGTCTGGCTGGTCTCGGACGCGGCGGAGTGGATCACTGGTGCAGATCTGCTGGTGGACGGGGGGACGCGGGTCAAAGCGGCCGGAACGGGCGGATACGCCGTCCACGATCGTCTTCGCTCGTCGGCGCCGCCTCGGCCATGACAGTCCTGGTCACGGAAACGCCAGGAACCACACCATGACCACCAGAACGACGAAGACGATCATGACAACCGTGAAGAGCCTGCCTGGGTGCGCAGTCTCACCCCCGCCTCGGGGCCGGTCCTCAGGCAGTACATGATCGTCGGGACGGTCGCTCGCGTAGAACTCCTGGTCGCTCGGATAGACGTTGCGCGGATCGTTCTGCGCGCGCGGATCGATACCATGCGGCTCACTCATGGCAACCTCCCGGTGCACTGACCACCGGTGCCCGGGTTCCCGGCGCGGGCCCGGGCCACACGCAAAGCCCGCGGCTCACCACTTCCCGGGTGCGTAGTCCTTCAGGAAGACGCCGTACAGGTCCTCGCCCGCCTCGCCGCGCACGATCGGGTCGTAGACGCGGGCGGCCCCGTCCACCAGGTCGAGCGGGGCGTGGAAGCCCTCCTCGGCGAGGCGCAGCTTGTCGTAGTGGGGGCGCTCGTCGGTGATCCAGCCCGTGTCGACGGAGGTCATGAGGATGCCGTCGGTCTGGAACATCTCCTGGGCGCTGGTCCGCGTCACCATGTTCATCGCGGCCTTGGCGGCGTTGGTGTTCGGGTGTCCCGCGCCCTTGTAACCGCGGCCGAAGACGCCCTCCATCGCCGAGACGTTCACGACGTACGAGCGCCCGCTGGCCGCCTTCTTCGCCGCGTCGGCCATGACCGGGCGGAGCTTGCTGATCAGGATGAACGGCGCCGTGTAGTTGCACAGCTGGGTCTCGAGGAGCTCCACCGGGGAGATCTGCTCGATGGTCTGCACCCACGTGTTGGAGTCGACGACGTCGGGGACCAGGCCGCCGGCGTCGATGGCGGTGCCGTCGTGGTGCCGGGCGACGCTGGCGTTGCCCGCGACCAGGGCCAGGTCGGCGACCTGTTGTGCGTCGAGGCTGATGATGCCGACGGGCAGCGCGGCCAGCCCGTCGACCGCGCCGGAGTTGAAGGCGCCGATGACGTGGTGGGCGGGCAGTTCCCCGGCGGGCAGCGCGGCGCTCTCGCCCTCGACCAGGGCGGCGTACGCGGAGGGCAGACGGCGTACGGTCTGCGTCGCGTTGTTGATCAGGACGTCGAGCGGGCCGGCCTCGGCGACCTGGTCGGCGAGGGCCACTGCCTGGGCGGGGTCGCGCAGGTCGATGCCGACGACCTCCAGGCGGTGCATCCAGTCCGCGGAGTCGTCCATGGCCTTGAAGCGGCGGATGGCGTCCTTGGGAAAGCGCGTGGTGATCGTGGTGTGCGCACCGTCGCGCAGCAGCCTGAGCGCGATGTACATGCCGATCTTGGCGCGGCCACCGGTGAGCAGCGCGCGCTTGCCTGTGAGGTCGGCGCGGACGTCGCGCTTGGCGCGGTTCACGCCGGCGCAGTCGGGACAGAGCTGGTGGTAGAAGTAGTCGACTTCCACATACCGGGCCTTGCAGGTGTAGCAGGAGCGGGGGCGCTGGAGTATCCCCGCGATCCTGCCCTGCTCGGTGACCGACGACGGCAGGATGCCCTCGGTCTCGTCGTCGATGCGCTGGGCCGAACCGGTCGCCGTGGCCTCCGTGACCGCCTTGTCGTGCGCGGTCTTGGCGGCCCGGCGCTCCTGGCGGCGGCGCTGCTTGACGCTGCGGTAGATGCCGGCGGTGGCCCGGCGTACGGCGATCGCGTCGGGGTGGTCGACGTCGAGCTTGTCGAGTTCGTCGAGCACGCTCAGGCAGACGGCCAGCCGCTCCGGGTCGATGCCGGGCCCGTACACCACCTCGTCCGTGGTCGCCGAACCGTTGTCTGTCACCGTCATGGCCGCTGCCGTTCCCTGGGTCCTCTTGCGCGGCGCTCCGACGGCTCCGCTTTCGAACGGCGAATTTTACGTCAGCGCCGGGCCGCACCGCCAAACCGTGCCGATCAGGGCTCGCAGGCGGTGATCAGCGTCCGCACCTCCTCGGTCAGGGCCCGGGCCAGCCGGTCGAGGTCGGGCACGGCGTGTCCGTCGGCGACGAGGCCGTAGTGGACCTGCCCGCGGTACGTCGAGACGGCGACGGCGAGGGACTGGCCCCGGGCCAGCGGGGCGAAGGGATAGACCGCGGTGAGCGGGTTGCCGCCGAGCTTCAGACCGATGCCCGGCAGGGGCACGCTGGTGACCAGGATGTCGAACCAGAGCCGGGCGGCCCCACTCACGAACGGTCCGCCGAGCCGATGGCCGAGCGCCGGGACGTGGTCCGCGAGCAGGGCGACGGCGCCGGCGCCCCGGTTGGGCCCGGCGTCCTTGTTGCGGTCCATGGCCAGGCGGACCGTGGCGAGACGGCTGAGCGGGTCCGGATCGGCGACGGGCAGCCGCATGAGGTAGCCGGAGAGCCGGTTGCCCTGCGGGTGCGCGGTGCGCGGGCGGCGTTTGGAGACCGGGATCAGGGCACGGGGTGCGACGCCCTCGCTGCCGTCGCCGCGCTCGTCGAGCCAGCGGCGCAGGGCGCCCGCGACGACCGCGATCAGGACGTCGTTGACGGTGCCGCCGACGACCTTGCGGACCCGGTGCACGTCGTCGAGGTCGAGCACCACGCCGGTGGTGCGGCGGGTGCCGGTGGACGGGGCGGTCAGGGCGGTGGAGGTGCGCACGTCCATGGTGGAGAGGGCGACCGAGGCACCGATGTCGAGCGCGCGCCCCACGTCCGACAGTGCGCCACGCACCCGTTCCTTCAGTTGGCGCACGTCCGGCAGGAGGCGGCGCGGGGGCTGGGCCGGCCGGGGGCGGGGCGCGGGCATGTCCATCGGGTCCAGGATGGCGGCGGCGAGCGTCAGCGCCCGCAGTCCGTCGGCCAGGGCGTGGTGGAACTTGAACAGGACGGCGAACGAGACGCCGTCCTCCCCCGGCAGCACATGTGCCTCCCACGGCGGCCTGTCGCGCTCGAGCGGGCGCTGCATGAGCCGGCCCGCCTCGGCCTGGAAGTCCCCGGTGGGGGCGTGCAGGGTGACGTGGTCGAGCGGGTCGAAGTCGGGGGTGGCCTCCCGGGCGGCGCCGCCGAAGGCGGCCGGGAAGCCCAGCGGCCACACGTCCCGGATCCGCATCCGCAGTCCGGGCACCGCGGCGGCCCGGGCGGCGAGCAGGTCCGCCGCGTGGGCGCCCGCAGTGGGCGAGTGCGCCGAGAAGACGCCGAGCGCGCCCAGGTGCATCGGGTGCTCGGCGGATTCCATGTTCCAGAACGCCAGGTCGAGAGGTGCGAGCAGGTCAGCAGTCAATGGCTTGCCTCGCGTCGAGGAAGGGGGTGCCAGCAGTCAATCGCCCACAAGCGATTACGGTCAAGTGCGATCAAGCTACGCACAGTTAACACCAGATTAAAGGGTCTTTGCAGAAGGCTCCCCCTGGCGACTTCGTGTCCTGGGACGCCGCGCAGGAGAGGCGGGCATCCACCGCGAAGTCCCGCCTCTCGGCGTGAGAGGCGGGACCTGTGAGCCGTTGCGGTCACATCAGCGGTCGGTCAGGGCGCCGGGCAGCCCGTCGGCGTCGCCCGGGACGCGTCCCGGATCAGGGCCTGCTGTGCGGCCCGTACCCGCCGCACGTCGGGCTTCAGGACCTCGCGGTCGTAGGTCAGCAACCCGTTCAGCTCGCCCTCCACGTCCGAGATCTGGGTGTAGACGGCGCCGTTGCCGCCCCGGCAGACCAGGGCCCGCACCTCGTCGAGCTTCGCCAGGTAGTCGTCGGTGTAGGTCGCCGGGTCGACGTCGACGTACGACTGCTGGACCGACCAGGCGTGACCGGGAACCGCCAGTCCCAGTCCGCCGTACTCGCCGCTGACCAGGGCGCGTCTGCCGTCCGGGCGGGGCGGCAGGGCGGGGCTGGGGTAGCCGTGCTCGTCCATGATGTCGCCGGCGTCGCCGTCGGCGCCGAGGTTGAGACCCGACTGGTTGTTGACCAGGCGGGTCGGGTCCCAGGCCTTGGCCTGCTCGGCGACGCGTCCGACGTCGTACTGGCCCCAGCCCTCGTTGAAGGTGACCCACATGACGACCGACGGGCTGCTGATGTGCTCGTCGATCATCTCCTTCATCTCGCGCTCGTACCGGGCACGGGCCTCGGTGCTCGGGTTCACGCCCGCGGTCATCGCGGGCATGTCCTGCCACACCATCAGGCCCAGCCGGTCGGCCCAGTAGAACCAGCGGTCGGGCTCGACCTTGATGTGCTTGCGGACCGCGTTGAAGCCGAGCTTCTTGTGCACCTTCAGGTCGTAGGCCAGGGCGTCGTCGGTCGGCGCGGTGTGCAGGCCGTCGGGCCAGAAGCCCTGGTCGAGAGTGGCCATCATGAAGACCGGCCGGCCGTTGAGGACCGTGCGCGGGGTGCCGTTCACCTGTTCGACGGCGAGGGAGCGCATCCCGAAGTAGCTGCCGACGCGGTCGGCGCCGACGGTCACCTCGAGGTCGTAGAGGAACGGATCGTCCGGCGACCACAGGCGCGGGTTGTCCATGGCCAGGGTCAGCGGGCCGCCGGTGCGTCCGCGTGCCGTGGCGACCTTGCGCTTCCCGTCGTACGCCGTCGCGGTGAACGGCAGGCCCGGCCGGACTCCCCGCGCTTCGACGGTGAGCCGCTCGCCGGGGACGTCGGGAGTCAGCTTGAGGGAGTCGACGTGGTCGGGGGCGACCGGTTCCATCCACACCGTCTGCCAGATGCCGGAGGACGGGGTGTACCAGATGCCGCTCGGGTCCAGGCGCTGCTTGCCCAGCGGCGGGTTCTCGCCGCTCGCGGCGTCCGTCGGGTCGTACACGCCGACGATCAGTTCCTGGGTGCGGCCGGGCTCGAGCGCGTCGGTGATGTCGGCGCTGAACTTGTCGTAGCCGCCCTCGTGCGCGGCGACCCTGGTGCCGTTGACGTACACCTCGGACCGCCAGTCGACCGCCCCGAAGTTGAGCCGCAGGCGCCGAGCGGAGCCGATGCGCCAGTCGGCGGGGACCGTGAAGGTGCGCCGGTACCACATGCGGTCCTCGTGCCGTTCGATGCCGGAGAGCTGGGACTCGACCGGGTAGGGAACGAGGATGCGCTCGGCCAGGGTCCTGCCGACGGGCGGCTGCTCGCCCGCCTCGGCCGCGGCGAACTGCCAGCGGCCGTTGAGGTTGCGCCAGGCGTCGCGGGTCAGCTGCGGGCGCGGGTACTCGGGGTGGGCGTTGCCGGGGCCGACCTGGTCGGCCCAGCGGGTGCGCAGCTGGTACGTGGAGTGGTTGGCGCCGCTGCTCCAGAACGCCCCGACAACGTTGCCCTCGGCGTCGGTGAGGCCGCCTGCCCCGTCGTAGCGGACGTCGGCGGTGCCGCGCGCGGTGCCGGTCTTGTTGCCGACGACGGGTTCGTCGAGGGCGACGAGGAGGGTCCTCGGGTCGGCGGGGTCGGGCCTGGCTGCGCCGAGGGGCCAGGCGGCGCCGCCGATCACCGCTTGGAGGTGGTCGGTGAGACCGGCCGGCGGCGCGCTGAGGCGCTGGGCGAAGTCGAGTTTCAGGGTGCGGCCGTCACCGAGGACCGTGGTGGCGATCGGCCCGTCGTAGTCGAACCCGGCGGGGAGCCGGAACGCCGACTGCGGGACGGCCTCCTTGCTGCCGCCGGGCTGGGTCCAGCGCAGGTGCAGGTTGGAGCCGCCGTAGTGCTCGAAGTACTCGACCTTGATGTCGTAGGCCGTGCCGGCGGTCAGGTCGATGGGCTGCGCACTCTGTTCGCGGTCCCAGTCGTCGACCCAGTGGTCGATGAGGAGCCGGCCGTCGACCCACAGCCGGAAGCCGTTGTCGCCGATGACCGAGAAGGTGTGGGCGCCGGTCTTCTCCGGCACGATCCGGCCGGTCCAGCGGACGCTGACGTCGTCCGACCGGCCGGTGGCGGCGGCCAGCCGCGGCTCCAGGGTGTCGAAGTCGAGGACGGGGTCGAAGGTGGTGGCCTTGAGCTCGTGGAAGTCGAAGGCGCCGGGAGCGGACTGGGTGTAGTACTCGCCCTTCAGGCCGTGGGCCTCGGCGGGGTCGTCGGCCAGGGCCGGGACCGCGGTCAGACCGGTGAGGCCGGTCATGCCCAGGAGTACGGCGAGGAGTAAGGAGAGTCGGTTTCTGAGGCGGGTGAGAGGCACGGAACCCCCATAACAACGTTGTCATGGACCGGAGTTGGCATGACAACACGGATTCCGCCTCGCGTCCAGGGACATGACAACAGCCCCTGCGGCCACCCGGGCCACCGAGGCTGCCGGCCGTTCCTACGGGACCTGCTGTCCCTTCCCGAGCGCGATGACACCGCCCTTGGAGACCGTGTACAGCTCCGCGTCCCGCTCCGGATTGACGCCGATCGTCGCGCCCGGCGGTACCTCGACGTTCTTGTCGAGCACGGCACCGCGCACCACCGCACCCCGCCCGATGTGCACGTTGTCGTGCAGCACCGAGCCCTGCACGACCGCGCCCGGGTCCACCACGACCCCCGGCGAGAGCACCGACCGGGTCACCTGTCCCCGGATCAGGCAGCCCGCGCTGATGATCGACTCGCTGGCGATGCCGCCCGAGTTGAAGCGGGCCGGGGAGAGCTGGCCAGAGTGGGTGTAGATGGGCCACTGCCGGTTGTAGAGGTTGAACGCGGGGCGCTCGGCGATCAGATCCATGTGGGCGTCGTAGTACGCGTCCAGGGTGCCGACGTCCCGCCAGTAGCCCTGGTCGCGGGTGGTCTCGCCCGGGACGTGGTTGGCGCTGAAGTCGTACAGCTGGGCCTCGCCGCGGTCGGTGAGCTGCGGCAGGATCGAACCGCCCATGTCGTGCACGGAGTTCGGGTCCTCGGCGTCCCGCTGGAGGGCCTCGATGAGGGCCTTGGTGGTGAAGATGTAGTTGCCCATCGAGGCGAACACGGACTCCGGGTCATCGGGCAGGCCCGGCGGGTCGGCGGGCTTCTCCAGGAACCGCTCGACCGTCAGGCCGTCCGAGCCGGGGCTGATCACGCCGAACGACGACGACTCGCCGCGCGGAACGCGTATCCCGGCCACCGTCACACCCGCGCCGCTCTCGATGTGCTGGGCGACCATCTGCCGCGGGTCCATGCGGTAGACGTGGTCGGCGCCGAACACCGCGACGTACTCGGGCTGCTCGTCGTAGACGAGGTTGAGGGACTGCAGGATCGCGTCGGCGCTGCCCAGGTACCAGCGCGGGCCGAGGCGCTGCTGGGCCGGGACGGGGGTGACGTAGTTGCCGAGCAGGCTGGACATCCGCCAGGTGGTGGTGATGTGCCGGTCCAGCGAGTGCGACTTGTACTGCGTGAGCACGCAGATGCGCAGGACGTCGGCGTTGACGAGATTGGACAGGACGAAGTCCACGAGACGGTACGTGCCGCCGAAGGTGACCGCGGGTTTCGCGCGGTCCGCGGTCAGGGGCATCAGACGCTTGCCCTCTCCGCCCGCCAGCACGATGCCGAGCACCGAAGGACCACCACGACGCATGGCCGCTCCCCTCACCCTGGTTGACCCATGCCTGCCCCTGAGCAGGTCGTACTAAGCCTGTCGAGGATCACCACGCCGTAGCGATCATGTTTCCGCATCCGCGTGACGCCGCAATGATGTGTCTACGTCTGTTTGAGAATCTCCTCGTAGAGCCGGACCGTGCGCCGGGCGACCGCGTCCCAGCCGAACTCGCCCACCGCCCGCTCCCGGCCGGCCTCGCCCATCCGCCGCGCGGCCTCCGGGTCACCGAGGACCGAGTCCAGCGCCCGCGCGAGGCCTGTCTCGAAGTCGTCGTCCACGGGGACGAGTACCCCCGTCCTCCCGTCGTCCACGACCTCGGGAATGCCGCCGACCCGGGAGGCGACGACGGGAGTCCCGCAGGCCATCGCCTCCAGGTTGACGATCCCCAGGGGCTCGTACACCGACGGGCAGACGAACACCGCCGCGTGGGTGAGCAGCTGGATCACCTCGGGGCGCGGCAGCATCTGCGGGATCCAGTGCACGTCCTCACGGACCCGGCTGAGTTCCTCGAACAGGTCCCGGAACTCCTGGTCGATCTCCGGCGTGTCCGGTGCGCCCGCGCACAGCACGACCTGCGCCGCCGGATCGATGTGCCGCACCGCACGCAGCAGGTGGGGCACGCCCTTCTGGCGGGTGATGCGGCCCACGAACAGGACGAAGGGGCGCTCCGGATCCAGGCCGATGCGGCGCAGCACGTCGGTGCCGTGGTCGGGCTGGTAGAGAGTGGTGTCGATGCCGTTGTGCACGATGTGGACCTTGGCCGGATCCAGCGCCGGGTAGCAGCCGAGGATGTCCTCGCGCATGGCCCCCGAGACGGCGATCACACCGTCGGCGGACTCGATCGCGGTGCGCTCCGCCCAGCTGGACAGGGCGTATCCGCCGCCGAGCTGCTCGGCCTTCCAGGGGCGCAGGGGCTCCAGCGAGTGCGCGGTCATCACGTGCGGGATGCCGTACAGCAGCTTGCCGAGGTGGCCGGCGAGGTTGGCGTACCAGGTGTGGGAGTGGACCAGTTCACGGCCTTCGAGGCCGGCGGTCATCGCCAGGTCCACGGAGAAGGTGCGCAACGCGTCGTTGGCGGTGTCCAGCGCCGACCAGGGGCGGTGACGGATCACGCCGTCCGTCCGGCCCTCGCCCCAGCAGTGCACGTCCAGATCGACCAGGGATCGCAGCTCCCGGGCGAGGAACTCGACATGGACACCCGCGCCGCCGTACACGTCCGGCGGGTACTCCCGGGTCAGCAGGCCCACTCGCACCCGATACTCCCTGTCTCAGCGGCTTGGTGTCTTCATGGTCACCCAGATGTGGCGTGTGGGGAAGAGCGCGGGGGTCGTGGGAAACAACAGTCGCCACAGACGCCTCCGCCCGGGGCCCGGTAATAGAGGCAGCAGCTGCGGCGCCGGAAGGCGGTGCCGGTGAGGATTCCGGTGCCGGCGAGAAGGGGGTGGGCGAGGAGGCCGGCCGTGATCTGCCGGGCACGGGCGCCGGCCGCGGAACGGCCGTGAGTCCGTGCCCACGTCTCCAACTGGCGTGCCGCGCCCGCCAGCGCCGAGGCCGCGTTGCCCCACAGCAGGCCCTTGGCGACGCGGTGGCGGGCGTGCAGGCTCTCGGTCAGCGGCTGGAGGTGGCCGCGCAGGACGACGTCCGCGAGGGTCTCGGCGTCTGCCGGGAGGGGGCGTACGGCGGACAGCCACAGGTCGTCGGGGGCGCTGCCGTCCGGGTCCCAGTGCAGCAGCCTCGGGTCGAGGTCGGGGATGCGGTCGTAGAGGGCGGCGCAGCCGAGGGCCACCGACCACAGGCGGGCGGCGAGCCCCTGCTGGGCGACCGAGACCGCGATCCGCACTTCTGGGGCGTGCAGGACCTGCCCGACCTTTTCGATGCGGAAAGTCATAGGATGCGCATAAACATCCGAAGTCCTGTTCTCGTACACCTGCGCGAGGGTCGGCAGCGGCGGAGTCGGTGCTCCGGTCGTACGGAGGGCGAAGAAGCCGCCGAGGGGCCCGAGCGCGGCGAGATCAGGGTCGAGGTCCACGAAGAGCAGTAGTACCAGGGCCCCTAGGGGCCGCGACCAGGAGGTGTCCGCCCCGGGTCACCCACCTTGGGGATGATGGGGACCGATTCGTACTCCATCGGTAGTAGGACCCATTGCGTGCTCAGGGACGACGACGGGAAGAACTTTCCGCGGCATCGTGTTGGTCATGGAAGCCGACCGTTCGTCGCACCGGGCGACCCGCCCCGGTCTCACGCAGAGGAGCCGTTCATGAGTGCCCTCGCGGTGTCCGTGCTGCTGTCGCTCGTCTCCGCCGTCGCCTACGCGGGCGGAGCGATCGTGCAGGAGCAGGTCGCGGTGTCCTCCCCCGACGGACAGTACGCACCGCTGCGTCGGCCCGGATGGTGGGCGGCGGTCGCTCTGAACGGCCTCGGCGGAGTGCTGCACGTGGTGGCGCTCGCCTTCGGCCCGCTGAGCCTGGTCCAGCCGCTGGGTGCGCTGACCATCGTGTTCGCCCTGCCGATGGCCGCCCTGTTCGTGGGCCGCAAGGCCGGGGCGACCGCGTGGCGCGGCGCGATCATGGCGACGGTGGGTCTGGCCGGTCTGCTCTCCCTCGTCGGCGCGTCCGACGCGCAGTCGCTCAGCAGCGCCCAGCGGGTGCTCGTGGCCGTGGTCACCGCCGGTGCGGTGACCGCGCTGATGATCGCGGGACGGGCCGCGCACCGGCACCCGGCGGTCCGCAGCATCCTGCTCGCGACCGCGTCCGGCATAGCTTTCGGCATGTCCTCCGTGTTCACGAAGACGGTCGCCGTCGACTGGACCGGCGGGGTCACCGCGGCCGACATCCCGTCCCTCGCCGTGATCGGTGTGCTGGCCACGGCCGGCATGCTGCTGTCGCAGGCCTCCTACCGCGGCGCGGGCCTCGCGGCCCCGCTGGCCACGCTGACCGTCGCGAACCCGGTGATCGCGGCCGCGGTCGGCATCACGATGTTCGGCGAAACCTTCCGCTACGGCACCCTGGGCACCGCGCTCGCGCTGGGCTGCGGTGTGGTCGCGGCGGGCGGTCTCATCCTGCTGACCTCGGAGCGGATCGCGCGCACCCACGCCGAGGAGGCGGTGGCGACCGCGCTGCCCGTGCCCGCGACCGCCGAGCCGGTCCCCGCTCGGGCGCCGGCCGAGGAACTGCCGGCGCGGCTGTCCGAGCAGCAGGTCGTGGCCGTGCGGGAAAGCGTGCTCGTCCCGTCGCCGGCCCCGGAGGTGGTCCTCGTCCCGGCACCGGCTCCGGCCCCTCAGGACGTGCCCCTCGTACCAGCGGCGGCCGCGGAGGGCGTGCCCGAGGGCGTGATCATCCCGGCCCCGGCCGCCCAGACCGGCGGACAGGACACACCGGAGCCGTCGCACTCCGAGGCCGAAGCCGCCCTGAACCTCTACGGGTCGTTCTACGGTGGCCCGTACGTCCCGCTGCCGGTCCTGGACCGGCAGCGGACGCGCGTCACATCCTGACGCCGCCGGCCCTCAGATAGGCCACCGGGTCGACGTCCGTTCCGAAGCCGGGCCCCGTCCGCACCTCGAAGTGCAGATGCGGGCCCGTGCTGTTGCCGGTGGACCCCGAGCGGCCGATGCGCTGCCCGGCGCCCACCGCCTGGCCGCTCTTCACGGAGATCGCCGACAGGTGGGCGTACTGGGAGTAGCGGCCGTCGGTGTGCCGGATCACCACCTGGTAGCCGAAGGAACCCTCCCATCCGGCGCTGACGACCGTGCCCGCCCCGACCGCCTTGACGGACGTGCCGGTGGGCACGGGGAAGTCGACGCCGGTGTGGTAGCCCTTCGACCAGGAGGAGCCGGCCTGGCGGTACGCCGTGCCGGTGGCCGCGCCCACCGGCGCGACCAGGGAACCGCTCTTGGCGGACTTCTTCTCGGTGTGCCGTGGCTCGGGCGAGGTCCGCGCGGGAGTCGAGCGGCTGGTGTGGGACGTCGTGGTGGGGGCGTCCTGGCCGCGCAGACTCAGCCGCTGCCCCGGGACGATCAGGTCGGGGTCCGTCCCGATGGTCTTCCGGTTGGCGGTGTAGAGGCCCTGCCAGCCGCCCCGGACGCGCTGGGCGTCGGCGATCGCGGAGAGCGAGTCGCCGCGGACCACCGTGTACATCTCGGCCGTCCCGGCCCGCGACTGGGGTGTGGTCTGCGGCTGCACGTCGCGCGCGGAGGTGCCGCCCGGCTTCCTCTGCGGCTGCTTCGGCTGCTTCGTCTTCTTCGTCGCGCCGGCGTGGCTGGTGTCCGCGTGGCCGGCGGGACGGATGTCCGGGGTGTCCCCGTCCCGGGTCAGTCCGGCGCGTACGGAGCAGGTCGGCCAGGCGCCCGGCCCCTGTCCGTCCAGCACCTTCTCCGCCACGGCGATCTGCTGGTCCTTGGTGGCCAGATCCGCTCGGGCCGCGTACCGCGTGCCGCCGTACGCCTCCCAGGTGGACCGGGTGAACTGGAGCCCCCCGTAGTAGCCGTTGCCGGTGTTGACACTCCAGTCGCCGGTCGACTCGCACGCGGCGACCTTGTTCCAGGTGTCCACGTCCGCGGCCTGGGCCACACCGGCACCGATGAGCGGGATGGCCATACCGGCGCCGCCCGCCGTGACAGTGAGTGACGCGCGGTTGATCCTGTTCGGCTGATACCGGCGGTGCCGGCCGCGTACGGCCATCAAAAGCCCCCTCGACATGCGTCACGGAGGGGCAAAAGTAAGCGCCGCGAACAGGCCATGACAAGACGGCAATCGGCCGTGCTCACGTCGAACCGACCTGGAACACACGCTCGTTCCGAACGGCTGAGGCAGGTGGGGCCTTTCGTGCGTATCTGCCTGCGGAATGCTGACCGACCCGGATGCGCGGTCCGCGTACCGGCACGTCACGATGGTCAGTGGGGCGATACTGGCGGGCACGACCGGAATCCCCGACGACCGGAATCTTTCACCGGATCCATTAGGAGCCAACCGCATGAGCAACACAGCCCAGATCGGCGTCACCGGACTCGCGGTCATGGGCCGCAACCTCGCCCGCAACTTCGCGCGGAACGGCTACACGGTCGCGCTGCACAACCGGACGGCGTCGAAGACGCACGCACTGGTCGAGGAGTTCGGCAGCGAGGGCGACTTCGTCGCGGCCGAGACCGCCAAGGAGTTCGTGGCCGCGCTGGAACGGCCCCGCCGTCTGGTCGTCATGGTGAAGGCCGGCGACCCCACCGACGCGGTGATCCAGGAGTTCGCCCCGCTCCTGGAGCCCGGCGACATGATCATCGACGGCGGCAACGCGCACTTCGCCGACACCCGGCGCCGCGAGCGCGAACTGCGCGAGCAGGGCATCCACTTCGTCGGCATGGGCGTCTCCGGCGGCGAGGAGGGCGCGCTGCACGGACCGAGCATCATGCCCGGCGGTCCGAAGGAGTCGTACGACTCGCTCGGCCCGATGCTGGAGAAGATCTCCGCGAAGGCCGCGGACGGGTCGCCCTGTGTGACCCACGTCGGTCCCGACGGCGCCGGCCACTTCGTCAAGATGGTGCACAACGGCATCGAGTACGCCGACATGCAGCTCATCGGTGAGGCGTACCAGCTGCTGCGCGACGTCGCCGGGTACGAGCCCGCGCAGATCGCCGAGATCTTCCGTACCTGGAACACCGGGCGCCTGGACTCCTACCTGATCGAGATCACGGCCGAGGTGCTGTCCCACGTGGACGCGGCGACCGGCAAGCCGTTCGTGGACGTCGTGGTGGACCAGGCCGAGCAGAAGGGCACCGGCCGCTGGACCGTCCAGATCGCCCTCGACCTCGGCGTCCCGGTCTCCGGTATCGCGGAGGCGGTCTTCGCCCGTTCCCTGTCCGGGCACGCGCCGCTGCGCGAGGCCTCGCGCGGGCTGGCGGGCCCGAAGGCGGCGGCACTGAGCGAGTCCGAGGCGGGCGCCTTCGCGGACCGCGTGGAGCAGGCGCTGTACGCGTCGAAGATCGTGTCGTACACGCAGGGCTTCCACGAGATCGCGGCGGCCCGCGAGGAGTACGACTGGGACATCGACCTGGGTGCCGTCTCCGCGATCTGGCGTGGCGGCTGCATCATCCGCGCGGCCTTCCTCGACCGTATCCGCGCGGCCTACGACACCCGCGCCGACCTGCCCAGCCTGCTGTCCGACGAGACCTTCGCCCGGGAGATCGCGGACGCCCAGGACGACTGGCGCGAGGTCGTCGTCGCGGCGACCCGGCAGGGCGTCCCCACGCCCGGCTTCTCGGCGGCCCTCGCCTACTACGACGCGCTGCGCGCGGAGCGGTTGCCCGCGGCGCTCACGCAGGGGCAGCGGGACTTCTTCGGTGCGCACACGTACCGGCGGGTGGACCAGGACGGGGCGTTCCACACGCTGTGGGGCGGGGACCGGTCCGAGGTTTCGGCGTAGCGCCGACTGCGTGAGGTGATGTCGGTGGGGCGCCGGGCCGGGTGGACAGGGGTTCACAGCCGGCGCCGGACGCCAGCGTCGATGGATCGCGCCCACGCGGCGGAGCCGCCTGTCGATACAGCCCCGCGCCCCTGAAGTGGGCTGCGGTGGGCGACGTCGATTCGTCGCCCACCGCCTTGCCGTCCACCTTGCCGTCTACGAAAGCGGGGGTCCCGGTTCCGGGTTGGGGACCGGCTCCGGTCCTGGCGGGATCGGGGACGGGTCCGGGGCCGGGGGCGGAGGCGGAACGGGGTCCGGGTGGGGGTCCGGAGGCTGGGGATCCGGTCCGGGGGTCGGGCTCGGTACGGGGCCCGGCGCGGGCGGATGAACGGGGTCCGGGGTGGGACCCGGATGGACGGGGTCCGAGTACGGGTCGGTCATGGTGTCCTCCGGCCAGTCGGTCGACTTCGGCTCTGGACTACTCCCCCGCGTACCCGACGGCAGCGCCGCCACTCACTCTCCCGAGTGAAGCACCGGCCCCGGGCGGCCCGCTGCCTCCGCCCCCGCCGCCAGTCCCGGGCGAGGGCTGGACAGGACGGGGACCGTGGTGGTCGTCAGGTGCTGGGCCGGCGTCATGGACGCCTGGGCCAGGACGATCGCGTCAGCGTCGGTCACCGCGTCGGCCGCGGCGGACACCAGGCCCAGATGACCCTCCGCGTCGCCCGTCTCGAAGCGCTCCCAGGCACCCGGGACGAGACGGGTGCGGACGGCGACGGGGCGGCCGGCACGTCGGGCCTCCTCCTCGATCAGGGCGACCGTCGGGCCGAAGGTGCTCTCGACGGTGGCGAGGACGACGACCCGGGGGCCGAGGGCCACCGCGGCGGACGCCATCGGTCGGTCCACCCGCAGCACCGGTACGCCGATCCCGGCGGCCGCCTCCGCGACCTGGCCGATGGTCGAGCAGGTGCACAGGACGGCCCGTGCTCCGAGGCCGGCCGCCTTCCGCAGGGCCGCGCGCACGTCGCCCGCGACCGCTTCGGGCCCCTCCGCAACTGCCCGGCTCAGCAGTTCCTCGTCGACGAGGTGCCGCAGCTCCAGGCCCGGGTGGTCCACGTCGCGCAGGGCCTCGAAGACCGGGACGTGCAGGGGCGAGGTGTGCAGGAGGGCGAGCATCACCGGGTCCGGGGATCGTAGCGGCCGGCGGATCAGAAGCGGCCGGGGTGCGCCGCCAGCCACTTCTTCGCCGCGCGGAGCAGCTCGGGGTCGGCGGCGGGAGCCTCGTCCGGGTGGCGTTCGGCCCACTTGACGACGTACGGGCACAGCGGGGCGACGACGACACCCTCCCGCCCCGCGATGGCGTACAGCTCGCGTGCCAGGGAGCCCGCGATGCCCTTCCCCTCGTGCGCCGGCTCGACGATCGTGTGGACGGGGACGAACGCGGTCGCCGGGGACTCGAGGACGAAGTACTCGATGCGGCCGACGACTTCGCCGCCGCCGATCGCCTCCAGGCGGCCCGCCGCCCGGTCGTCGCGGATCTCGATGTCACTCATGGGCACGCTCCTGGTCCGAAGATCGTCGAAAGTCAGGGGTCAGGCCACCACGGCCTGCGGGCTGCGCTGCTGGTCCGAGCCCGGCACCGGCTCCGACGGGTCGGCACCCAGGGCCACGACACGGTTGTCGCGGTCCACGTGCACGACTCGGGGCGTGTGGTCCCGTACCTCGGCGTCGGTCATCTGAGCGTAACTGATGATGATCACCAGATCACCGGGATGGACGAGATGGGCGGCGGCCCCGTTGATCCCGACCACTCCGGATCCGCGCTCGCCCTCGATGACGTACGTCTCCAGCCGGGCCCCGTTGGTGATGTCGACGATGTGCACGAGCTCACCCGGAAGCAGATCGGCGGCGTCGAGCAGGTCCGCGTCGATGGTCACCGATCCCACGTAGTGCAGGTCGGCCTGGGTGACGGTGGCGCGGTGGATCTTGGACTTGAACATGGTGCGCAGCATGGACAGGCTCCCGGTGTGTCTGCTCCCTGCCTGCCTGTGCAGGTCAAGGGCGTTGTCCGGAGATTACATCGATTCGCACGCGCGGTCAGCTGTCGCAGAGTGTTTGAGGACTCACACTGACCTCTTGCCGACCTTCCTAACGGACCATCAGCTCGACGCGAAGGTCCCCAGTCCCTCCCCCGCCCAGCCATACGGCACGGTGACCGGCACACGGGCGCAGAAGGAACGACGCGCTGCCGCGGAGTCTTAGCCACACCGACGGCAAAGGCGCGTCACAAACCTCCACGGGAAAGCGCGAAGTACGGCTTCACCAGCACCGTTGGTCTATCGCCGGACATGGGGCGATGCCGTCGGGGGAACCTCAAGTGGCAGGCCGACGTCGTCCCGGTCCCCCCAATCCTGCTGTCCAGGTCTTCGGCCGCCGCACCCGGTCAGCCGCCGACAGTGCGCTCGTTGCCCGCCAACCATCATGCGCTCGTTGCCCGCCCCACCATCCGTTGACAACGTCAACGTAGGAATGTGACCCTCGTCAACAGGTAAAGGTGTACGCTCAACGGGGTGTACCCACCTTGCATACGATGGGTTAACGGGGAGGGCAAGTGGGCCTGGAGACGGTCGACGGACGGTTCCTGATCACGGGGATCGTGGGGCGCGGGAACATGGGCGAGGTGCATCGGGCCCAAGACCTTCAGGCCGCCCCGGACTCCCCGCACCGGGATGTCGCGGTCAAGACCGTGTTGCGCGGCCGGACCGGAATCGCGGTCGACGCCTCGGGATCCGGTAAGGAGATCGACCGCTTCCGCCGCGAAGTGCGGATCATGCGCATGCTCTCCCAGGGACACCCGAACCTCACCCTGCTGATCGACGGCGGCGTGGACCAGGCGCCGGGCGGCAGCGGCCTGCCCTACCTGGCCATGGAACTGCTGGACGGTCATCCGCTCGCGGACCTCATCGACGAGGAGCCTCAGCTCCCCGTTTCCTGGGTCGCCGCCATCGGGGCGCAGATCGCCGCCGGTCTCACCGCAGCGCACACCGCCGGCGTCGTCCACCGAGATCTGAAGCCGGCCAATGCGATGCTCACCCGCGACGGCACTGTCAAGGTTCTCGACTTCGGTATGGGATCGGTCGTCGACGATCCCGACCAGACACGGCTGACCAGCACCGGCGTCAGCGTCGGCACGGCCCGCTACATGGCGCCCGAGCAGTTCCGCGCCGAACGGGTCTCCGCGTCGGCCGACCTGTATGCGCTCGGATGCATCCTGTACGAGCTGTTGATCGGACGGCCGCCGTTCTCCGCCAGGACTGCCTTCGAACTCTCCGAACAGCACCAGCACGAGCGGCCGCCGCGGCTGACCCTGGTGCGCCCCGACCTGCCCGCCGAGCTGGTCCGGCTGGTGGACCGCCTCCTGGAGAAGGACGCCGAACTGCGGCCCGACAACGCCGCCGTGGTCCGTGAGACGCTGCTCCCGCTCGCGTTCGCACCGGACGACACGGCCACGCTGCTGGCTCCGCACTGGCAGGTGATGGACCCAGTGGCGCGACTGCGCGCCCTGCTCCCCGAGCCCGCCCCGGCCGCGCCCGCACCCGTGCCGCGCAGGGAGCCGCGCCTGCCCGAGGCGATGGACGTCTTCGGTATTCACGGGGACCTGATCAGCGAGTACGAGAACTTCACCAAGAGCGCGACGGTGATCCGGGACGCCCGGATCGACGGCTTCGTCGCGGACGACCTGGCGGCGAAGTCGCAGTGGCCCGACCCGTGGCTGTCGCTGAACCCCTTCTTCGCCGACGGCGGCCAGGTCACCGACCTCGTGCGGGACGGAGTGCTGCACCCCAGGTGCGCGGAGATCTTCCAGGCCGGCAAGAAGGAAACCTCGCTCCGCCCGGACGGTCGGCCGCTGACGTTCCACCTCCACCAGCGGCAGGCGGTCGAGGCCGCACAGGCGGGCGACTCCTATGTGCTCACCACCGGCACCGGCTCCGGCAAGTCACTGTCGTACATCGTCCCGATCGTGGACCGCGTACTGAAGGAGCGTCAGGCGGCGGGACCCGACGCCGGAGGCCGGGTGCGCGCGATCGTCGTCTACCCGATGAACGCGCTGGCCAACTCGCAGCTCGGAGAGCTGGAGAAGTACCTGCGCCACGGTTTCGGGACGGGCCGCGAGCCGGTCACCTTCGCCCGCTACACCGGCCAGGAGTCCACCGAGGAGCGCCGCGAGCTGCGCAAGAACCCTCCCGACATCCTGCTGACCAACTACGTGATGTTGGAGCTGATGCTGACCCGGCCGGACGACCGGTCCAGCCTGATCCGCATGGCCGAGGGGCTGCAGTTCCTCGTCTTCGACGAGCTGCACACCTACCGGGGCCGACAGGGCGCGGACGTGGCGTTCCTCATCCGCCGGGTCCGTGAGGCCTGCCGGGCCTCCGCGACCCTGCAGTGCATCGGCACTTCGGCGACCATGTCCACGGAGGGCTCCTGGGAGAACCAGCGGCGCGAGGTGGCCAAGGTCGCCGGCCGGCTGTTCGGTACGACGGTGCTGCCGAAGCGGGTCATCGGCGAGACCCTGGTCAGGGCGACCGAGGAGGCCCCCGAGGCCGTGCCCGCCGAGCGGCTTCGAGTGCCGGCGGCGCCCCGCTCGTACGAGGCGCTGACGAAGGACCCGCTGGCCCGTTGGGTGGAGTCCCGGTTCGGTCTGGAGCGCGAGGAGGGCACGGGGCGGCTCCGCCGCTGCGCTCCGGGCACCGTCGAGGAGGCGGCGGCCGAGCTGGCCGCACAGTCAGGGGTGGCCGAGGAGAGCGTGCGCGAGGCGATCCGGACAACCCTGGAGGCGGGTGCGCAGGCGAAGCACCCGGTGACGGAGCGGCCGCTTTTCGCGTTCCGGCTGCACCAGTTCCTCTCCAAGGGCGACACCGTCTACACGACGCTCGAGGATCCGCTCACCCGCCCGCTGACCCGCACCTACCAGCTGGAGCAGCCGGACAGCGACGGCAAGCCGCTCTTCCCGCTGGCGTTCTGCCGTGAGTGCGGTCAGGAGTACCTGACCGTCTGGCGCACCGAGGATGGCGGCGCGTTCCGGTACGAGCCGCGCCGGGACACCTCCGCCTCCGGGGGCCGCGAGGGCGAGGGTTACCTGTACCTGGGCATGCCCGGCGAGGACTACGAGTGGCCGGCCGATCCCCAGAAGGCCGTGGACGACCGGCGGTTGCCGGAGTCGTGGCTGGAGCCGGACGCGCAAGGCGTGATGGTCGTCAGGAAGTCCTACCGGCCCCGGCTGCCCAAGCGCGTCGTCGTGGACGCCCACGGCAACGAGTCGGGCGAGGGGCTGGTGGCGGCGTTCGTCCCGGCGCCGTTCCTGTTCTGCCTGCACTGCCAGGTCTCCTACGAGCAGACCCGCGGCCGGGACTTCGCCAAACTGGCCACTCTTGACCAGGAGGGCCGTTCCTCGGCGACCTCGCTGATCTCAGCGTCGATCGTGAAGTCCCTGCGGGCGGTGCCCGAGGAGAGCCTGGGCAAGGAGGCGCGCAAGCTTCTCACCTTCGTCGACAACCGGCAGGACGCCTCGCTGCAGGCCGGGCACTTCAACGACTTCGCCCAGGTGACCCAGTTGCGCGGCGCCCTGTACCAGGCCGCGGTGCTGGCGGGCGAGGAGGGGCTGCGCCACGACGACCTCGCCGAGGCCGTCACCGAGGTGATGGGCCTCGCTTCCCGCGAGTACGCGGCCGGCGCGGACCTTCCCCCGTCCATGGAGCGGCGGGCGGCGAAGACCTTCCGGGACGTGGTCGGGTACCGCCTCTACCGCGACCTGGAGCGCGGTTGGCGCATCACGATGCCGAACCTGGAGCAGACGGGACTGCTGCGGATCGACTACGAGGACCTGGGCTGGATCGCCACCCGGCAGGACCGCTGGCAGTCGGCGCACGCCGTGCTGCGCGACGCGGACCCGGCGCTGCGCGAGGAGATCACCCGTACGCTGCTCGACTTCATGCGGCGAGCCCTCGCCATCGACGTGCAGTACTTCCGCGACGACTTCGACACCCTTCAGCGGGCGAGCGAGGAGCGCCTCACCGGGCCGTGGGTGCTGGGCGACTCCGACCAGCCGACCGTCGGAACCGCCTACCCGTACGGCTCGCGGCCGGGCATGGAGCGCTCCGCGCTGTTCCTGTCGGCGCGCGGCAAGTTCGGCAAGTACCTGCGGCGGAACATGCCCGAACTGCGCGACCTGCCCCTGGAGGACGTCCAGGCCGTCATCGAGGACCTGCTGAGCGTGGCGAAGGCCGCGGACCTGGTGCGCGAGGTGGAGGCGACACCCGAGCGCTCCGGTCCGGCCTTCCGTCGCCGCGCGGCGGAGAAGCGCACCGGCTACCGGGTGTCGGCCGCCGCCCTGGTCTGGCGGGCCGGCGACGGCGAGCGGGGCGCTGTCGACCCGCTGGCGCGCACCTACAGCAGCGGCGAGGGCCCGCGCGTCAACCCGTTCTTCCGCGACCTGTACCGCACCGCGGCCGCCGAGCTGGCCGGTCTGTACGCGCGGGAGCACACCGCTCAGGTCACCCCGGAGGACCGGCTGGAGCGGGAGAGGCAGTTCCGCGACGCCGAACTGCCCTTGCTGTACTGCTCGCCGACGATGGAGCTGGGCGTGGACATCTCCTCGCTCAACGCCGTGATGATGCGCAACGTCCCGCCGACCCCGGCGAACTACGCGCAGCGCTCGGGCCGGGCGGGCCGCTCCGGTCAGCCGGCGCTGGTGACCACGTACTGCGCGACCGGCAACAGCCACGACCAGTACTACTTCCGCCGCTCCCAGGACATGGTGTCGGGGCAGGTGGCCCCGCCGCGCCTGGACCTGGCCAACGAGGATCTGGTCCGCTCCCACCTGCAGGGCATCTGGCTGGCGGAGACCGACATGAAGCTCGGCACCGCGATCCCGGACGTCATCGATGTCGCCTACGATCCCGACGGCGGCGACCGTCCCGATCCGCAGATGCAGCTGCCGCTCCTCTCCCACATCAGCGACAAGTCCTGGGACGAGGACGCCCGCAGGCGCGCGGCGGCCGCCGCCCGTACCGTCCTCGCCCCGCTGATCGCGGACTTCGAGTCGACCACCTGGTGGTACGACGAGTGGATCGAGGACCGGATCGAGCGGGCCCCGAAGGAGTTCGACGCCTCCTTCGAACGGTGGCGCCAGCTGTTCCGGGCAGCCGTCATCGACCAGTACGAGCAGAACAAGCGCGTCGTCGACCACACCCTCACTCCGGGTGAGCAGAGCCGGGCTCGCACCCGGCGCCGGGAGGCCGAGACCCAGACGAACCTGCTGCTGAACCGCTCCTCCGACAGCAAGTCGGTGATGAGCGACTTCAATCCGTACCGTTATCTGGCGTCCGAGGGATTCCTGCCCGGCTACAGCTTCCCGCGGCTGCCGCTGGCCGCCTACATCCCGCGCTCCGGCAACCGCCGCAACGCCGACGGCGACTATCTGCAGCGTCCCCGGTTCCTGGCGATCCGTGAGTTCGGCCCCGGCGCGCTCATCTACCACGAGGGTGCCCGTTACCAGGTCACCCGCGTGCAGTTGCCGCCGGACGCATCGGGCGACCTGGCGACGGCGGAGGCGCGGCGCTGCGACGGCTGCGGCTACCACTACGCCGTCAAGCCCGGCGCTGACAAGTGCACGATGTGCGGAGAGGAACTGGGGAGCAAACGCACCGGTCTGCTCCACCTGCACACCGTGTACACCACGCCGCGCGAGCGGATCTCCTCCGACGAGGAGGAGCGCCGCCGGGCCGGTTTCCGCCTGGAGACCTCGTACGCGTTCCAGGACCACGGCGCCCGCAAGGGACGCCTCACCTCGCACGTCACCGACACCGACGGCGCGCCGGTCCTCGACCTGGACTACGGCGACTCGGCGACCGTCCGCATCACCAACCTCGGCCGCGTCCGCGACAAGGAGGGCGAGCCGGACGGCTACTGGCTGGACCTGGGCGACGGCCGCTGGCTCAACGACCGGGCCGCCGCGGACGCCATTGAGGGCACCGGCATGCCGGTGGTCGACGAGGACGGCAACGAGAAGCGCCGCAAGAAGCGGGTCCTGCCCTATGTCGAGGACCGCCGCAACATCCTCGTGGTCACCCTGGACGAGCCGCAGCCCGAGCCGGTGGCCCTGTCGTTCCTGTACGCGCTGGAGCGGGGCATCGAGGCGGCGTTCGAGCTGGAGGACTCCGAGCTGACGGCTGAGCTGCTGCCGCCGGACGACGGTCCCCGCCGCCGCATGCTGTTCACGGAGGCCGCCGAGGGCGGCGCCGGTGTGCTGCGCCGGATCCAGCACGAGAAGGACGCCCTCTCCAGGGCCGCCCGGACCGCCCTGGAGATCTGCCACTTCGACCCGGACACCGGCGAGGACGAGGGCGGTCCGACGGGCGACGAGAAATGCGCCCGGGGCTGCTACGCCTGCCTGCTGACGTACGCCAACCAGACGCACCACCGCAGGCTGAGCCGGCACGCCGCCCGCCCACTGCTGCTCAGTCTGGCCGGTGCCCGCACCGAGCGGGAGGACCGCGGCGAGTCCCGCAGCGAGCGGTTCCGCAGGCTCGTCCCGGCAGTGGACGGCGCGCGCACCGCACCGGACGCGGCCGGGAGCGCCCCCGCGTCGGCTTCGGCGTCCGCGCCGACCCCGGTGGAGGCGGACCTGGCGGCGCTCGTCACGCGGGGCGACCTGCTCGGCTGGCTGAGGGCGAAGGGCCACCGACTGCCGGACGAGGTCGACGCCTTCGTCGACACGGCCGGGGCGCGCCCCGACCTCGTCTTCCGCCTGGACGGCGCCAGCCTCGCCGTGTTCGTCGACCTCCCCGGCCACCCGGCCGACTCCACCCGTGACGTCGAGGCCGGTTACCGCCTGGAAGAGGCGGGCTGGGACGTCGTGCGCTTCCCCACCGACGCGGACTGGGACGCCATCGTCGACCACAACTCCGGCTACTTCCGTCTTCGCTGACCGCCTCGCCCCTCTTGACCTCTAGGAACCGAGACATCTCATGAGCCTCACGTACACAGCCGGCTCGCTGGTGGCCGCCCGTGGCCGGGAATGGGTGGTGCTGCCCGAGAGCGCCGCCGACATGCTGGTGCTGCGCCCGCTGGGCGGGAGCGAGGACGACATAGCGGCCGTCTTCCCCGCGTTCGAGGAAGTGCGTCCCGCCGAGTTCGCGGCTCCCAGCCCGGACGACCTGGGCGACCAGCGCGCCGCCGGCCTGCTGCGCACGGCGCTGCGCGTCGGGTTCCGGTCGGGCGCGGGCCCGTTCCGTTCGCTGGCGTCGATCGCCGTGGAGCCGCGCGCCTACCAACTGGTGCCGCTGCTGATGGCGTTGCGGCAGCGCACCGTGCGGCTGCTGATCTCGGATGACGTCGGCATCGGCAAGACGGTCGAGGCGGGCCTGATCGCCAAGGAACTGCTCGCGCAGGGCGAGGCGACCCGGCTGGCCGTGCTGTGCTCCCCCTCCCTGGCCGAGCAGTGGCAGGGCGAGCTGCGGGAGAAGTTCGGCATCGACGCCGAACTGGTACTGGCCTCCACGGTGTCGCGCCTGGAACGCGCCCTGGAGCTGGGCCAGTCCCTGTTCGACAAGCACCAGTTCACGATCATCTCGACGGACTTCATCAAGTCGACCCGCCACCGAGAGGACTTCGTCAAGCACTGCCCCGACCTGGTGATCGTCGACGAGGCGCACACCTGCGTGGCCGCCGATGACGCGGCGCAGGGCGGCGCGTCCTCCGCGACGAACCAGCTCCGCTACGAGCTGCTGCGGAAGGTCTCCGCCGACGCCGACCGCCACCTGCTGCTGCTGACCGCGACCCCGCACTCGGGCAAGGAGTCCGCGTTCCGCAACCTGCTCGGCCTGGTGCGGCCCGAACTGGCGCACCTGGACCTGGAGTCGGCGGCGGGCCGGGCAAGGCTGGCCGAGCACTTCGTCGCCCGCAAGCGCGCCGACGTCCGCACCTATCTCACCAAGGAGGACGGCCTCGCCGACGACTCCCTGGCCGAGCGGACCGCGTTCCCGTCCGACCGCTGGACGAAGGACGAACCGTACAAGCTGACCCCCGCCTACCGGGCGCTGCTCGACGACGCCATCGCATACGCCCGCGACCGCGTGGAGACGGCCGGCGAGCAGGGCAAGCGGGAGGCCCGTATCGCCTGGTGGTCGGTGATCGCACTGCTGCGCTCGATGGTCTCCTCACCGGCCGCCGCCGCGCAGACCCTGAAGACCCGCTCCGAGTCCGCCGCCGCCCGCACCGCGCACGAGGCGGACGTACTGGGCGCCCCGGTGGCCGCCGACTCCGCCGACAACGACCGGCTGGAGGGCATGGACGTCGCGCCGGGCGCCGCCGAGTCGGAGGACGCGGGCGCCCGGCTGCTCGAACTCGCGCAGCGCGCACAGCAGTTGACCGGTCCGGCCGAGGACGCGAAGCTGAAGGCGCTCACCCGGCACCTGAAGGGCCTGATCGCCGAGGGCTACCACCCGATCGTCTTCTGCCGCTACATCCCCACGGCCGAGTACCTCGCCGAGCAGCTCGACGGCAAGCTCGGCAAGAAGACGAAGATCGCCGCCGTGACCGGCACCCTCTCCCCGCAGCAGCGCCTGGACCGCATCGAGCAGCTCGCCGCCGAGGCCGCCGAGAACGGCGACGACCCGGCCGCCCGCCGCGTGCTGATCGCCACCGACTGCCTCTCCGAGGGCGTCAACCTCCAGCACCACTTCGACGCCGTCGTCCACTACGACCTGGCCTGGAACCCGACCCGCCACGACCAGCGGGAGGGCCGCGTCGACCGCTACGGCCAAAAACGCGACCAGGTCCGCGTCATCACCATGTACGGCGAGGACAACGGCATCGACGGCAAGGTCCTGGAGGTGCTGTTCAAGAAGCACCGGCAGATCAAGAAGGACCTGGGCATCTCCGTCTCCGTCCCCGACGAGACCGCATCCGGCGTCACCGACGCCGTCGTGGAGTGGCTGCTGCTGCACGGACGGCAGGGCAGCCAGGAGAGCCTGTTCGACCTGGACGGCAACCAGGAGGCCTTCGACCGCATCGACCGCGAATGGAGCTCGGCCGCCGAGCGGGAGAAGACCTCCCGCTCCAAGTACGCCCAGCGCGCCATCCACCCGGAGGAGGTGGCCCGCGAGGTCGCCGCCGTACGGGCCGCGCTCGGCGGCGCCGAGGAGGTCCGTGACTTCGCGCTGGAGGCGCTGCGGGACCTGGACGCCCTGGTCCGCACTGCGCCATCCTCTGGGCGCGACGGCAGCGGCGACTTCACCGCGCAGGTCGGCGGCACCCCGGCGGGGCTCCGTGACGCGCTCGCGGCCACGCTGGGCAACCGGCTCGTCGAGGAGGACCGCGCGATCCCGTTCCGCACCACCCCGGCGATCGGCCGCGGCGAGGCCGCCCTGGTCCGCACCGACCCCGCGATCGGCGCGGTCGCCTCGTACGTCCTGGACTCGGCGCTGGACGTGAAGGCGCTCGGTCCCCGTCCGGCCCGCCGCTGCGGGGTGGTCACCACGGACGCGGTCACCACCCGCACCACGCTCCTGCTGGTCCGCTACCGCTTCCACCTCACCCTGCCGTCCCGCACCGGCGAGCGGCAGCTCGTCGCCGAGGACGCCCGCCTGCTCGCCTACGAGGGCCTGCCGCAGCGCGCCCGCTGGCTGGACGACGACAGGGCCGCCGCGCTCCTCGCGGCCCGCGCCACCGCCAACACCCACGAGCAGACCGCCCGCAACCAGATCACCCGCGACCTGAACGCCCTGCCGGACCTCGCCGCGCACCTCACCGAGTACGGCACCCGCCTGGCCGCAGAACTCGACGCCTCGCACCGCCGCGTGCGCAAGGCCAACGAGGAGATCGTCCGCGGTCTGAAGGTCGTCCCGCAGGAGCCCGCCGATGTCCTCGGCGTGTACGTCTACCTGCCGCAGCAGCCCGTTCCCCTCTCCTCCGGAGCCGAAGCCTGATGTCCGCCGCCACCCGCACCGCCCTGGCCTTCACCGCCGTCACCACGGTGGGCGGGCTGCTCCCCGCCGACATGCTGCTGCGCATCGCCGAGGCGCGGAACCTGCCGGGCACCAAATCCGCCGACTACGGCCTGCCCGCCTCCGTGCCCGTGCGGGACGAGGCCGAGCGCGCCTGGGAGTACCTCAAGCCGCTCTGGCGCGACCTGCGCACCGCCCTGCCCTCGAACCCGACCACGGGGGCGCCCGCCGCCGACCCCACCGGCCGGGCCGGCACCGATTGGCTGGCCCAACTTTTCCGCAAACTGGACTTCGGTGCGCTGACGGAGGTCGGTACGGCAGGCATCCCGGCCGACTCCGACTCCGAGAAGCGCTTCCCGGTCTCCCACCGCCACGGCCCGGCCCTCGTCCACCTCATCCCGTGGAACCAGGAGCTGGACAAGCGCCCGGTCGCTGGGCAGGTCCCCGCGCAGTCGATGCTCCAGGACTGCCTGAACCGCACCGAGGCCCACCTGTGGGCGGTCCTCACCAACGGCCGCCGCCTGCGCCTGCTGCGCGACTCGTCGTCCTTCGCGACGGCCGCCTACGTCGATTTCGACCTCGAAGCCATCTTCGACGGCGAGCTGTTCAGCGAGTTCGTGCTGCTGTACTGCGTGCTGCACGCGTCCCGGTTCGCGGTGGCGGAAGGGGCGGCGGCTTCGGGGTGCTGGCTTGAGAAATGGCGTGCGGAGGCCGTCACTTCGGGGGCCCGTGCCCTGGATCAGCTCCGGCTGGGGGTGCAGAACGCCCTGACCGTGCTCGGGACCGGGTTCCTGCGGCACCCGGAGAACGTCCGGCTGCGGGAGGACGTCGACCCGAAGGCGCTCCGGGACGCCCTGCTGCGGCTCGTCTACCGCCTGCTGTTCGTCTTCGTCGCCGAGGACCGCGAGGCCCTGCTCGCCCCGGAGGCCGATGAGCGGCAGCGGGGGGCGTACGAGCGGTACTTCTCCTCGGCGCGGCTGCGCGAGCGGGCCCGCCGGCGTCAGGGTACGGCCCACGGTGACCAGTACGAGGCCCTGCGCATCGTCCTCGACGCCCTCGGTAAGGAGGGTGGCCGTCCCGAGCTGGGCCTGCCCGGCCTCGGCGGCCTGTTCTCCCCCACGAAGACCGACGCCCCGCTGGACGGCCTGAAGCTGTCCAACGAGTCGCTGCTCGCCGCCGTCCGCCACCTCGCCCAGGTCCGCGACCCGGGCGCCCGCCGCTGGCGGCCCGTCGACTACCGCCACCTGGACGCAGAGGAATTGGGCTCGGTCTACGAGTCCCTGCTGGAACTGGAGCCCAAGCACTCCGCCACGGACCGCTCCTTCGAGCTGATCGAGGTCGCGGGCAACAGCCGCAAGACGACGGGCAGTTACTACACCCCGTCCTCGCTCATCGAGTGCCTGCTGGACACGACACTCGACCCGGTCATAGACGACGCCGTCAAGCGCGGCGAGGAGCGCGCCACGGCGGCCGGCCACCCCGACCCGGCCGACGACATCGTGGAGGAACTGCTCTCCCTGACGGTCTGTGACCCGGCTTGTGGCTCGGGGCACTTCCTGGTCGCCTCGGCCCGGCGCATCGCCAAGCGGGTGGCTTCGGTGCGCGAGCGCAACCCGGAGCCGACGGTCGACGCCGTGCGGCACGCATTGCACGAGGTCGTCGCGCGGTGCGTCTACGGTGTCGACCTCAACCCGATGGCGGTGGAGTTGGCGAAGGTCTCGCTGTGGCTGGAGGCCCTGGAGCCGGGCAAGCCGCTCGGGTTCCTCGACGCCCACGTCAAGCAGGGCAACGGGCTGATCGGCGCGACACCGAAGCTGCTGGCGGAGGGCGTCCCGGACGACGCGTTCAAGCCGATCGAGGGCGACGACAAGAAGTACGCGGCCGGGCTCGTCAAGCGGAACAAAGCCCAGCGCGGTGGTCAAGACGAGCTCCTGTTTGACACGGACGTCCTACCGGGCAATGAGATCTACGCTGCCGAACTCGCCCGTATCACTACCGCCCCCTCTGATCTGTTGAAGCAGGTGCGGGCGCAGGAGTCCGCCTACCGTGCCCACAGGGAATCGTCCGCCTACGCTGACGACCTGCACGCTGCCGATGCGTGGTGCGCCGCGTTCGTATGGCCTAAGCATGACGGCGCCCCCGAGGCCCCGACCGACCAGGTATTCCGCGCGCTGCGGAGCCGCAGCCAGTCCGGGGCACCGGAGACCACCCACGCCAAAATCCGGGAGCTGCGGAAGCAGTACCGCTTCTTCCACTGGCACTTGGAGTTCCCGGAGGTATTCACGGTCCCGGAGTCAGGGGCTCGCGTGCAGCCGGGGACGGGGTGGGCCGGCGGATTCGACGCGGTGGTGGGGAATCCGCCGTGGGACAGTGTCAGTCTCCCGGAGGTCGAGTTCTTCGCTGTACGCGCTCCGGAGATTGCGGCAACTAACAACACGGCCGCACGGGCAAAAAAGATCCGGGCGCTCAAAGACAGCCCTGAGACCATCCAGCTGTACAACGACCATGAGGCCGCCAAGCGCAAGGTACTCGGCGAGAGTCACTTCCTGCGCAATTCCGGCCGCTACCCGCTAACAGGGCAGGGAAACCTCAACCTGTACGCGCTCTTCGCTGAAAATGATCGCATCCTCACAGCGGATCACGGCCGCACCGGCGTCATCGCCCCGACGGGTATTGCGACGGACTCACGCACACAGTACTTTTTCAAAGACTTGGTGTCAGCAGGATCACTGGCGGCTTTGTTCGATTTCGAAAACCGCGGCGGCCTATTTCCGTCAGTGGACTCCCGCATGAAATACTGCATCCTCTCCCTCACCGGTCGCAATCTTCGCATGCCGGAAACCCGTTTCGCTTTCTTCCTGCAAGATCCAGTCGAATTGGATTCTCCTAAAAAGATTTTCTCCCTTACGCCCGAGGAGATCCAAATCCTCAACCCCAATACTGGAACTTGCCCGATTTTCCGGTCCCGTCGGGACGCCGAAATCACCCTCAGTATCCATCAACGCGTATCCGTCCTCCTCAATGAGTCTGAGAAGTCGAGCGGGAATCCATGGGGCGTATCCTTTAACCAAGGATTGTTCAACATGTCGCACGACTCCCACCTCTTCCGCCCCTCTCTTACTAATGGAGAGACAGTTGAATCGATGCTCGCCGACGGGTGGGAATTTAGCGGAAGCTCCCTCGTTCGCGGCACCGATCAACTGCTACCTCTGTACGAAGCGAAAATGTTCCATCATTACGACCACCGCTGGGCCACCTATACCCGCGAGGGTGAAACCCAAGATCTCAGTCTTGCTGAAAAAAAGAACGCGGAGACTGTTGCACACTCCCGCTATTGGGCTGCCGCGCAAGACATCCCGACCGGGATGGTGGACAAAAACGGCGCTCAGGTCAAAGCTGATGGCGTGAGTCAACGGCTGGCGAATCGCGGCTGGACTCACGACTGGCTCATCTGCTGGCGTGACATTTGCCGAGCTACCGATGAGCGCACCATGATCAATGCTGTGATCCCGCGCGCTGCCGCGCCTAACGCAACGCTGCTGATGTTTCCGTCACAGGAACCAGTTGCTGGTCTCGCAGCCAACCTTTCATCCTTCATTCTGGACTTCACCGCGCGGCAAAAGGTTGGTGGAACACACCTCTCATTTTTCACAGCCCAACAACTCCCCGTACTCACCCCGCAGCAGATCGCACCTCACATGGAAGTCATTACTCCCCGCACCCTCGAACTCACTTACACCGCATACGACATGAAACCCTTTGCTGTACACCTCGGATATAGTGGCACCCCCTTCGTCTGGGACGAATACCGCCGCGCTGTGATTCGCGCCGAGTTGGACGCTCTTTTCTTCCATCTCTACGGCATCGACCGCGACGATGTGTCGTACATCCTCGACACCTTCCCCATCGTCAAACGCAAGGACGAAGAGCGGTACAGCACATACCGCACCAAAGACCTGATCCTTGCCGAGTACGACCGCATGGCCGCCGCCGGCCTGACCCTGGAGACCCCGCTCACCGAGGGCGAGTCCGGCACCTACCGCTCCACCCTCAACCCGCCCCCCGGCCAGGGTCCCCGCCACGACTGACCCGCTCCTGGGTGGCCGCAACTGCGGTCACCCAGGAGTGCCCCTCGCTCATTCAAGGAACCAACGCACGTGGTACGTCGAAGCCAGAGCAGCAACCCCCGTTCGGTCGTCGTCCTGACCTCGGGTACGGACTGGGGTATCCGTGCCGCCGGGCAGCGGCGGAGCAGCGGGGCCGAGTCCCCGATACCCCGGCGGCAGCCCGCGAAGATCAAGGCGTTGCAGCAGACCATCGGGGTGGCCCGCACGGCGATCAACAGCAAGCGCTGGCATGCGGCGCGTTACGCGCTCAGCCGGGCTCGCGCCCTCGCCAACGCCCTGCCCACCAATGTGGCCGTCCAGGAACGCGAGCAGCTCTCGGCGCTCCGCAAGAAGTACGCGGCGCGCAACACGCCGGCCGCGAAGAACGCAAGGCAGGCGAAGCCGACCCCAACCGGGCGTGCGGGCGGCAAGAAGCCCGCCCCGAAGAAGTCCACGGCGAGAAACGCCGTACAGAAGCCGAAGCCCGTGCCTATGCGCGACCTCGGTGACCGTTTCATCAACCGGACGGCCCTCGGCTACGAGCCGACCGACAAGGCATGAAGACAGCGGTAAGGCCGCCCGCCCCGAACTCAGAACCGCCACCGATTCCCAGCGAGGAGCGCCCATGGAACCACTTGGTTACCGCATGGTGGTCTCGACCGAATTCAACTACGTCAACGCATGCGGCATCGCAGAGCGCCAGTTAATCGAGTGGATCCGCAGCAAGGGCTACGCCCCGTCTGGGCTGGATGAGGGGCGGACCGAGATCGCCCCTCACGCCACCCTCGACCGTGACTCGGAAGGCGGCCGCAAGGGCGCCTTCAGCCGGTGGCGTATGCGCGAGACGCCCTCCGCCATCTCGGGCACCTGGCAGTCCACGCTCCTCGTGCGCTCCGGCCTTGAGGAGGACGGGGGCCGCACGTGGGTGCAGCTCGACATCGAGCACCAGCCGGCCCGCGAAGGCGACGCCCCCAAACGCGCCAACACTCCGAACATCGTCCGTTCTCTCCTGGACGCGCTGGAGGCACGTGACGCGCAGGCCGATGTCGCCGCCGCGCCCGTCTTCATCGAGGCCGAGGACGTCGACGACGCCATCGAGGAGCTGTGTGACAGCAACCGGCGGATGCCCACCGTCGTCGCCACGGTGCCGCACGGGAAGAATCCCGACGACTGGTCGCAGGCGGTCGTCGAACCCCTCTTCCGCTATCTGCACGGGCTGGCCGTGCTGTACGTGCTCACCCCAGAAGCACAGGCCAAGTTCAACGCGGCTCTGGAGTACCACCCCGTGTTCGGAGGTGGCGTCCGCACCTACCTTCCGGGGCTCGATCCGGCCTGGAAACCCGACGCCCAACGTCACCCCGTGATGTCGCGCCGCACGATCGAGGCCGACACCCGTCGTGCCGCCTCCATACTCGCGGCCCTGCCCCAGCGGCTGTCCTCCCGACAGCCGCTGCCCGCCGCGCTGCTCAGCATCCCGCGTCAACGGACTCGCCCCCGCTCGACACCGGACGGAACGGACGTCGTTCAGCTGCGTTCCGACAATGCGGCACTGACGGCCCTGCTGGACGAGGCGGAGCGCGCGGAAGCCATCCGGGTCGACGAAATCAACGGCTTGTACGCGGAGCTGGCGAAGGCAGACCAGGCCAGTAACGAACTGCGCGGCGAGAACGAGGAACTATACGACAAGGTCCAGGAGTCCCAGCGGCTCATACGCTTCCTGCGTGAACAGCTCCAGGAGGCGGGGCAGTTCTCCGTCGCGCACACGACGGCCGTCGCGGCGGACATCACCTACCCGACGACCTTCTCCGAGCTGTTGGACCGCCTGGACGAGCTGCCCGGCATCTCGTTCACCGGTAACCGCAAGATCACCCGGTCCCTCGACAGCCAGTCGGTGGACAACTGGCTGTACGTCGCCTGGGACGGTCTACTGGCCCTCGATCACTTCGCCCGGTCCGCCGCCGAGGGCGCGACCTCCGGCGACTTCCTGAGCTGCTGCAAGTCCGACGCCTCAAGCGCCTTTCCCTTCCCGGCGGCCAAGGTGGCCATGCGCGAGTCGGACACCGTCGCCCGCAATGCGAAACTGCGCGGTGAGCGCATGCTCCCGGTGCCGAAGGCGGTGGACTTCGACGGCCGGGTCTTCATGCAGGCCCACCTGAAGATCGGCGGGGGCAACACCATAGCCCCGCGCCTCCACTTCTACGACGACTGCTCCCGCTCCGGGAAGGTGTACGTCGGCTACCTGGGTCCGCACCTGCGCAACACCCTCACCTGACGCCTCCGCGCTCAAGAAGGTGTGCCGTCCGCCGCTCCGTCACTGCACACGGCGGACGGCACACCACAAGCTCAGTGCTCCGACGCGAACCGCACGAACTGCCCCCAGCCTTCGCGGCCGACGGCGAAGGCCTGGCGGGTCACGTCCTTGGAGTCCCTCACGTGGACGGCCTGTTCGGCGATCGCGACCTCCACGCAGCTGTCGCCCTCGCTACCGCTGTAGCTGGACTTGAACCAGGCGAGTTCCGTCCTACCGCTGCTCATAGCTCTCCTCGCAGTTGCTCCAGCAGGGCCCGGGATTCCTTGGGGCTCAGGGCCTGCGAGCGCAGTGTTTCATAGCGTTGGCAGAGCACACTCACCTCTTTCGGGTCGGAGATCAGCCGCCCGTTCTTCTGCCCCTCGGAGTACCCGAGCCGCCGCCCCTCCGGGGTTTCCAGAACCTGTACGGGCCCATCCAGGCACGCGTGCAGCCCAGCTTCCAACGGAACCACTTGCAGCGTCACGTTGCGCGGGGCGGTGAGCTCCAGCACATGGTCCACCAGCTCACGCATCGCCTCCGCATCCCCGAACCGCCGCCGGAACACATGCTCCTCGACGATGAAGCTGAACGGCACCGTAGGCCGCTCCCGCATCACCGCCTGCCTCTCCATCCGCACGGCAAGCTGCACTTCCAGCTCCTCGTCGGTCCGCAGCGGGATCGTGCCCTCGAACACCGCCCGCGCGTACGCCTCCGACTGCAACAGCCCCGGCACCAGCCGGCACTCGTACGTGCACAGGCTCACCGCCTCCCGCTCCAGCCGAGCCCACCGCCGGAACCACACCGCGAGCCCCGCCTCACCCCGCGTCAGATGCCGGACGGCCTTCCGCAGCGCACCCGTGTTGCCGAGAGCCTCCTCCGCACGTTCCACGAACGCCTCGTCCGGCATACGGCGGCCCAACTCCACCGACTCCACGGTGTGTTTGGAGTACTGAACCCGGGCACCGAGCTCGACTCGGCTGAGGCCCGCGTGCTCGCGCAGTGCCTGGACGACAGCGCCGAACGTGCGCAGACTGTCGGACGGATGAGGCTCCCGCTCCCACTCCCCCGCCGGAACCGCCCGCGCGCCGACGACCCCCTCCGCCTCCCCCTCGACTTCGACGTGCTCCATCCGCCGCCCCTTTCCCTCCGTACCGCACGGCGACGGCTCCTTGCACCGCCCGCGCTCTCACGGCCCAGCGTGACGGAAAATCCGTCGTACCGTCCACTCTTCGTGTCCGTACGTTGACTCAGCGTACGGGGCGCGGCACTCGTCCCCACCGGCACTCGGCCGCCACTCTGGCGTCATGAACCACGCGACACCTCAAGTCGGCGCCCCCGTCCGCACCTTCACTCAGTTGCTGTCGTCCACGCGGCGGGGCGCCCGTCTCGCCCGGCTGCTCGCGGTGACCGAACTGCGGTCCTGGGACGCCCCGCAGGACCTCGCGGAGCGCGCCGAACTCGTCGTCGCGGAACTCGCCGCCAACGCCGTCCTGCACGGCCGCGTGCCCGGCCGCTGCTTCCGGCTGACGCTCGCCCTCGACCCGACCGCCGACCGCCTCCGCGTCGAGGTCAGCGACGCCCGCGGGGACGTCTACCCACAGATCGCGACGGGCGCCGCAGGACCCGACGCACTCCGCCCCGGCGGGCGCGGCCTGGCGCTCGTCGCCGCCCTCACCGACCACTGGGACACCGTCCCCCACCCGCCCGGCGGCAAGACCGTCCGGGCGGTGCTGACGACGCCGGTCGGAGGGTGACGCACACGGCTTCGCCGTCGCCTCGCCACGGATGTCGGTCCAGCGGCCTGCTCACCGCCGGTAACGCCAGATCTGCCGCAACCGCAGGGCCTCCATGGCCCGATGGGTCTCGAGCTCCGCATCAGGGACGGGCTCCCGGTCGAGACCGAGGCGCACCTGGCGGTAGAGCCGGTGCGGGGCGGCTACGGAATTGTCGACCAGTGTGGAGAGGAGCGGCTCGTCAGCCGGTGTGCCCCGGTCCGCCGCGACGAGCAACGCGACCTGGTCGTCGGGGTGCAGGAACGGGAGCTGCCCACCCGCCCGAAGACGGAGGTCGCCCCAGCTCAGGGGGGTGCCGTCGGCGCGGGCCAGTTCCTCGAGGATGTCGCGGACCGTGGGGGCCAGCTTGTCGATCCTCTCGGTCGGCAGGCGGTCGTCCTGCGGTGGCTCGGCGCTGCGGCCCGTCCCCGCCGATGCGTTCCGCGAGGCGGCCGCCGCCTGAGCGGAGCGCTCGGCGGACCTCCGGTCTTCCAGCCTGCTCCGCCACCGTTCGACGAGATTGGTTTCGGCGGCGGGCAGCGGTTGGGCGAGCTGATCGCGATGTTTCCCGATCTCGTCGAGCAGCCGCAGCAGGTCCTGGGTGGGCCGGTGCCCATGGGTCCGGTCCATCTCACCGAGCAGGCGTCGGATCTTCCTGAGGTTGGGATCCTTCTTCTCGGCCGGCTTCGGTTCGAGGGCCTTGGCCGGTTTCGGTTCGGGAGAGACGGTCCGATGCTGCGTCTTGGCCGGGGTGACGGTGATCGGGCGGCCGATCAGACGGTCGAGGAGGTCCAGAACACGGTCCCCCTCGCCCAGCCAGACACGGAGGGCCCGCCCCTGGGAGCGGACTTCTTCATACCGTCGGAGATGCGCTTCTCCTTGTTGAATCGCCTGTGACAGGCGCTGGGCACGCGTCCCCTTCGTCCGGGCTCGGGTCCTCGCCGCCTCTTCCAGCTTTTCTTGCATCTCCGCACGTCTTCGGTGTGCATGGCTCAGGTCGCTCCCGGAGGGTGCTCGCTCCGCGGCGGCCGACCGGTTGGCAGCGGGCTGCGGAGCGGCCGACGCACGTGTCCCCCGGTGTCCGTACGCCTCGTGCGTCTTCTTGGTCTCGGCCGCCGCCCACTGCTGCAAAGCGAACTCCGAGGCCGGCTCGGCGGCCCCGAGCCGGCTCAGTACCTGACCCAGGTACGGAAGGGGCCTTCCCAAGTGGGTGACGACCAGGACGCTCAGCAGCGGGCGGTCGGGGACCCGCGGCTTGTCCACCTCGACCAGCAGCTCCTGGCGCTTGGGGTTCGGCGCGTCGTAGACCCACCTGCCGAGCCGCTCGCTCAGCTCGCTCCACGTGATCGTGGCGCCCTTCGCCGCGACCTCCTCCAGCGCTTTCCTGAGCGCGTCGGCCGTCTTCCCTGGTGCGGTCTGCGGCACTTTCGGCGCGCTCGACGGGGGTTCGGTGAGCGGGGTCCGCTCACAAGTGCTGGAGGCGCGAGGCGCCGGGACGTACTTCTCGTCGAGCGCGACGCTGGGACGCCATAAGCCGGTGCGTTCTGCCTCCAGGCCGCTGAGCCGTACCAGGGCATCGGCCCGGACCGCCCAGGAGGAACCGTTTCCCTCGACGACGTCCGTGACCAGCAGCCGGACCGAGCCCGTGAGGCGGTAGACGTACTGGTCCATGGGATCCGGCACCGTGTCGGGCAGGGACAGACAGGCCCGGACGATGCGGCTTCCCGGCGGCTTGACGAAGCCGGGGACCAGACGCCTGCCGGGCACGTCCAACGGCGACGAGGACGGGGGTGCGGCTTCCGCGTCCACCGCGAACACGACCTGTCCGCCGGGAAGGGCCACGCTGCTGGGGAACGGCTCAGAGCCGATGCCGTCGTCGCGGACCGCTCCCTCGGCACGCAGTTCCTCGAGCGCGGGGGTGACGAGCCCGCTTTCGGTCATCCGGCAGTGCTCCAAGGGAGCCCAGGGCGTCTTCTTCCCGTCGGTCATGGTGCCGATGGACACTCGACGGTCATTGCCCTCGGTCTCGCACCGCACAAGGAGCGCGTACCCTCGACGCGCCACCATGTCGCGTGCGAGCGCGTCGTCCCGGCCGAAGACCCACTCGATGCGGCCTTCCTTCGCGCCCAGGCTGTCCGCCGCCTTGCGCCAGCTCCGGTAGTCCTCCGGGTGGAGCTCGAACCGAAGGTGCGTTTTCGTGCGACGCAGCCGGAAGTCCACGGCATCGCCATGGCAGTGCCCGAAGCTGCGCAGTTCACCCTGGGCCGCGTATCCCTGCCCGGCCAGCCAGCGAGTGACATGGGCCTTGACGAACAAGTGGTCGGCGCCGTCCGCACTGTTGGTGGTCCGGTGGCATTCACCACGGCCGGGGTCGGCTTCGTGGGCGAAGTGACAGACCCTCGTCACATACCGCTTGGGGCGCAGCGGTTCCCCGCAGCCGCCGAGAAGCGTGCCGCACCAGAAGTCGTCCCTCCCGAACTGACGGAGGAACTCGTCGAGATTGTGCGGCTGTTCAGGAAGGATCACCGGCTGGTCCGAGTCGCGGCCTCCGATGACCGCGGTCTGGATGAGACGGGTGTCGATCGGCCCCAACGTTTGACCCTCCGATGGACACGTGAGACGACTGCCTCGAAAGACAAGGGAATGGAGCGCCCACCCGGCGTCAGCCACGCGGGACGGCGGCCCGCGGCGACGGGATGGCCACGCCTCCGGGATCAGAAGAGATCGGACGCCTCACCGAAGTCGCTCATCGGCCTGCCGCTGACCTCTCGGAACTCGTCCGGGCTGTAGTGAAGCTGGAAGGTGTGGGTGTGGTCCTCGTCAACCCAGTACATGGTGATGGCGGAAAGCAGGTTTCGCGTCATCCAGTGAGCGCGGGACCGCGTTCCCTCCTCCTGGTCCAGGATCCATGCCTCGACCTGCTCCGGCAGGCTGAAGGTCAGCCTGTAGGCATGGCCTTCGCGCGGTTCGATCAGCCACACGGGATGCCCCACCGACCGGTGGATCCTGTGCACGCGGACGGCGTGACTGGGCTGTTCGCGCGCGTGTCTGACGAAGGCATGGAGATCGTTGGAGACGAGCCCGAGGACGAAAGGAGCGGCGGGAAAGGCCAGCACGAGTCCCAGCGACGACCGGCGGCGCAGGCCCGCCGCCAACGTGTCGAGCGGATCGGTCACCGAGGGAGCATCGGCTGCCGGTCCGTCCCACAGGTCCAGCAGGTGCCGGCGCAAGTAGTTGCGGATCTCGTACACGGTGGGCCGCTGACTCGGCGGCATCGGCTTCATCGCGTCGTAGACCGACTTGGCCGCCACCCTCACCAGGTCGCGCAGCGGCCGGAAGTCGGGCAGAGACAGGTCGATGAGAGAGATCTGATGGGCGAGCGCGAACTCCTGGGCATCCTGGGTGAACCCCGATGTGGAGAAGATCGCGTAGCTGTAGTGATAGCGCGCCCTCGGACGGTGCGGACCGGAGCCGTTGCTCAGTGTGGTGACGACGTTTTCATTGAGGTCATGCACGACACCATGGCCGTTGCGCACGGTGGGGAGACCGACCTTGATGCGTGTGAACTTCGCCTCGGCGAACAGGCGGATCGGGAGTGAGAACGGGGGCACGTACTGGAACTCGCCCAGGGTGTCCGCCTGGTGCCAGGCCCCGCGGCCCCGCACCACCAGTCCGTGTTTGCGTTTCTCCAACACGTTCCACGGCGGCCTGGCCGGGTCGTCCTTCTCCGTCAGCAGACGGTACCCACTGGACCGCAGCAGCCAGGCGAGGACCTCTTCGAGAAGGTACCCCCGCAGTGTTTCGAGCCTCACCATGTCGTGACCCTATGCACGCAAGTCCTGATCGGCCATTAGATCGGCATACTTTCCTGTCCTCTCGGCACGCGTCGTGGCGCGAGATCCGGGAGATCACCAAGGACATCGGCGCGTGGTGACACCTGCGGGGGCGAGGATGCGGCGCGCCTCGCGCGGGCGTGCCTGTTCCGTCAGGCACGCATCCCCAGCTTGAGGGCGGCTTCGCGGGCCTTCTCGTCGGCCATGGCGATGAGCTGCTTCCGCCCGCCGTGGGTCTGGAAGTCCGTCTGCGACTTGGCCAGGAGGGATTCCGCGCGCTCCGTCAGCTTGTGCGCCGCTTTCAGCGCCTTGATGAGGTCCTTGGTGTACCGGTTGGACGGCAGCGCGTGGACCTCATTCGTGTGCGCACGGACACGAGTGATCAGGCGGCGCACGGTCTGCCGCTGGGCTTCCAGCTCTGCGGAACGCTGGCTCGCGCGTGAGTTCGGCGCCTGGCCGCGCCCCGAAGCCGCCTGGTTCCAGCCGGGCGTCGACCAGCTCCATCCGGTGGTCGGGGGCTGGCGGGCGGACAGGCGATCCGCTGCATCGTTCAGTGGAGTGATGTGACCGAGTTCCAGGAGAGAGAAGAGCGCGACCCTCCTCTCGTCGGCGAACTGCCGGGCAGTGGCCGTGTAGCCGCCGGACGCGTAGAACAGCAGGTGATGGTGCGGATCCGCCACTCCCCGCAGTTCTCGGATGGGGCCGACACCGATCGGCTGGCTGTAGTGCTTTACCTGCGCCACGGCGTCGCGGGCGATCACGTCGATGCCCCCGTCCGCGCCGTCACCCGTCACCCGCGCGTCAGTGAAGCCGAGATTCCGCATGTGGTCGACGGCGGCGAGCTCGGCGTCCTGCCATGTGCGGATGGCTCTCGCGCGGAACACCTTCTCCTGTGAGCCGGCGCCTCTTTCCGCACGCGGAGGTGTGGATGCCTGACCGGCCACCGTTCGGTGCGCTTCGGGCGTCTCCGTGTCATCGCGGTCGTCCTGCGCGGTGTGCGGAGGAGTAGCCGGGGCGTTGTCATCGCCCTGCCGGCCGGCGCCGACCAGAGCGCGTGCCACGGCTGCCGAAAGGGGCTTGAGCTCTATCGCGCCTTCGGGGCCGTCGAGCACGACTGCCTCGACCAACCGGGACTGACTCCCGCGGCTCAGGACGGTGAGCGGGCGGCGCAGTTCAAGCTGTTCCAGCTTGAACGTGCCCCGCCACAAGAGGAGTCGTCGACGGGTCAGTGCGCCCTGGAACCGGAGAGTGGTGAACAGCATCTCGACCCGTTCATCGGGCGCCAGCTGCGTCAACAACTGTTCAGCCTGCGGCGAGTTGCCCAACCAGCCGCTGCCGCGAACAGCGGCGGAGGTGCGGGGGTCGCTTCGAAGACTTGACACCATTCCATCTTGCATCAACTCCCGGCGCGGGGCGTAAGGCCCGACGCGGGTCACTCAATTGCCCGTTACTGAGATCCGCTGGCGCTCCCCGACGGCTGGGGCCTGTGCCCACACACGCACGGGCCGAAGCGGGCGGGACGAAGGCGAGATGAGACGTCGGAGAGACATCACGCAAGGAACCAGCCAACCCTCCCGTTAGCGTGTTGACGTCGCCAACACGTCTACCTACGGTGGCTGTTGTTGCGTAAGGGGCTCAGGGGGGCAACAGAGCGTGCAGGTGGACGACACCGGTGAACCCGGCCGAACCGTCACGGTCGGCCACCTGCTGGACGCTGCCGAACGTGCCTTTGTGCGTGCCGAGTTCGACGTCGTGCGGCCGCTTCTGCAGCGTTTCCAGCGCACGTTCGGCACACCCGTCGCCGAGGACGCCGCGGTACGGTACGCCGTGCTCCGCGCGGCACTCGCCGCGCGGGTCGGGAACTGGCCGGAGGCGGTCCGGCGGTGTCCCGACAGTGACCTTCATCTGGCGGCGACGGGGGTCGTGCACGCCCTTGCGGTGGGTGCCGTGCGCAGGCTGGGAGAAGAGGGCGGGCGACACACCGATTCCGGTACCGCGGCGCTCGCGATCGTGCTGTGGGCTCATCTCCTGGACGAGGACGACCCCGGCGGCTTCCGCGCGTTGCTCACCGGCCGGCGTGGCGCTCCCGTGCCCGACGAGCAGTGGCACGAGGCTCGCGGCCATCTGCTCGGGCGCATCACCGACCTGCTGCATGCCCTGGACGTCAAAAGCGGGCGGGACGTGCTCGCCGCCTGGGAGACGGCTTGGGAAGCCGAGCGTACCGACGCTGTGGTTGTCCCCCAGGACGCCGGGCCCGACGGCCTGATCCCGCTCGAGGATGCCGCCTGGCATCTCCTGGACCACGGCCGCCGCCTCCCCCTCCTTGACGCCTACACCGCACGCCACCCCGACCCCGGCACCTGGACCGCGGACTCGCCCGACCACCGCTCTTGTGCCGACGCTCTCGCCCAAGCCCTCGCGGAACGGGGCCAGGACCGGGTGCGGGCCCAGGAATGGAGCGAGGCGCTCGCGGACTTCGGCACGGCGGCGCGGCTCGGAAACACGCTCAGCGCCGCGGAACGGGAAGCCGTGCTCCGCGCGGGGAACAACGTCGGGCGGAGCCGCAACGGGTACGGCTACTCCCCCGTCACACGTATCCACGGCCTGGAGCAGGCCCACACGCTGCTGCCCGAGGACGGCTCGCTGGCCACCGAGCTCACCGCCGAGCTGGTGCGGCAGGGCCTGAAGGTCTTCGACACCGACTTCCGGCAGAGCAGGAGCCGTTTCGCGCGGGCCCTGGCCGTGTCGCCCCAGGACCAGGACGCCAGACGCGGCCTCGACGACCATCTGAGAGCGGACCTGCGTCGAGCGCTCGACGGGGCGCAGCCTCGGGAGAGGATCCACGCCAACGCGGTGCGAGACCTGCTGCGGCGCGATCCGGATTGTGCGTCGGCCCGCGAGTGGCTGACGGATCATTACGCAGGGCAGGCCGTTGCTGCCGCGTCCGAAGGACGTACGGCAGCGGCGCGGGCCGCCGTGCACAACATGTTCCGGTACCGCGACGGCGAAGGCCCGTACGTCAAGGAACGCGTCGACGGTGTACTCGTCGACCTGCTGCTCGACGCGGCCCGTGCCCGCGGAACCGAGAGCACGCGGGCCGGGATGGAACGCCGCGTCGACCTGCTGAGCACGGCCGTCGGTGTCGCGGGCCCGGACCGTGGCGACGTCAAAGAGCAACACGACGCTGCGGTACGCGAACTCGCCGAGCATCTGGAGGCCACCGCGTCCCCGTCGGACGTCATCGAGCTGTACCTGCGGGACCTGATGCGGACCGGCGTCAGCGCGCGCTACGACCAGACCGTGCGAGCCGCCTATCTGCGCCGCGCCGCGGCACGCGAGGAGGCGGGCGACATCGGCGGGGCGCAGCGCGACCGCGTGTGCGCGGAACGGATCGGTGCCGGACTGCCGGACCAAGGCCTGCTGTTCGGCCCCGCCCGCGGCCGTCGCCGCCACCACGACTCCGGACAGGGAGCCCTCTTTTGACCGTCGACGAGCCCGATCCGGGCGCCGGGGGCGCCGTAGCGCCCCCGGTTCCCTGGTTCGGCCCCACGCTCCACGAACTCGTCCCCGGCGCGGCGCCCGGCACCCGGGCGCCGGTCCTCCGCAAGCAGACGGCGCAGGCCATTGCCGCAGCCCGGCGGGATCCGGTCAGGCAGGAGCGCATCCGCCGGGCCGACCAGGCCTCCCGCGGTGCCGTAGCCGCCCTCGTGGCCGAAATGCTCACCCCGCCCCTGCCCCGCCCCGACACCGAGGAACTCCCGTGAACGGTCCCGTCCCGGCCGCTCCCGCCGGCCCGCCGTCCGAAGTCGACAAACTGCGGCGCCGGGTCGAGGCGCTGTCCCGCAAACGCGACGAGGCCGAGGCTCGGCTGCACGCCCTGTTGTCCTCGCTGCTGCCGCTGGACGACCTGCTCTCCGACACGCGCCGCCGGGCCGGTGCCCTGCACGAGGCGCGATCCGCCCGCGAGGCGACCTCGGCCGCCGTCGCGCTGAGCGAGCAGATCGAGGCGGCGCATCTGATGCTGCGTGGCGAGCTCGCCCGGCACGACGTCAGACCGATGGAAGCGGTGGGCAGGGCCGCCGACCCGGCGGAGATGCGTGTCGTCGGGACGGAAGGTCATCCGTCCGCCCCGGGCGGCACGGTGCTACGGGAGAGGCTCACCGGCTTCCGCCTGGGCGCGGCCATGTTGCGCCCCGCGCAGGTGGTCGTCGCCGTGCCGGGCCCCGCACCTGAGCCGGAGCCGGAGCTGGAGCCGATTGTGCCGGCCGAGGACGGCCCGGATCCGGCGTCCGGGGCGGCACCGTCCGACCGCGGGCGGGCACAGCCACGGCGTACCACCCGTTCCCAGCGGCGCCTGCCGCGCAAGCCCTCGGCCGGGCGGGGGCGTCGCTCCCGCCGCTCCGGTCGCGCCTGACCCGGCGCGCTCAGGCTGCGGCGCGCCCCGCCACCGTCCGCAGCACACCGGACGGGTCACGGGCACCCGACGCCCCCGCCCGGCTCCGCACGCTCGTACCGCGCCCGCACCACACCTCCCACGTCACACGCCACGACGATCAGGAAGCAACCTTCCATGCACCGCACCCTCGGTATCGACCTCGGCACGACCAACTCCGTCACGGCCTGGCTGCACGACGGCGTCCCCGTCGTGCTGCCCAACCGGCACGGCGACCAGTCCACCCCCTCGGCCCTCGGGATCGACTCCCACGGCTCCCTGCTGGTCGGACACGAGGCTCTCAACTGGCGTGCCGCGGCGCCCGGTTCCGTGATCACGGAGGTGAAGCGGCTGATCGGGCGGCGCTGGGACGACGAGCTCGTACAACAGGCGCTCACGGCACGGCCCCACGATGCGCCGCCTGTCCGGGCGAGCGTCGATGGCTCGGTGGAGATCCGGCTCGGCGAGCACTACCTCTCCCCGGTGCAGGTGTCCGCCATCCTGCTGCGCCGGCTCAGGGAGGACGCCGAGAGAGCCGCGGGGGTGCCGTTCCGGCGTGCGGTGATCACGGTGCCCGCGTACTTCGCCGAGCCGCAGTACGACGCGGTGCGTGAGGCGGGGCGACTGGCCGGTCTCCACGTGGCGCGGATCGTGCCCGAACCGACCGCCGCCGCGCACGCCTTCGGCGTCAGGCCGGGCGAGAACGGGACCAAGGAGTACTCCACCGTGCTCGTCTTCGACCTGGGCGGCGGCACCTTCGACGTGTCGTTGCTGACGATCGGTCCGGGCTACTTCGCGGTGGACAGGCTGGGCGGGGACAACCTGCTCGGCGGCGCCGACTTCGACGCGCTGCTCGACGGACATCTGCGTGACCAGCTCGGCGGGCGCGACCACGACGGCGAGACAGACGCCTTCCGGATCCGGGCCGCCGCCGAGCGTGCGAAGGTCGAACTGTCCTCACGGGACGTCTCCGAGGTGGTCCTCGCTCCGCTCGGCCACCAGGGCGGATCCTGGTCGGGGTCGGTGCGGCGCACGGTATTCGAAGGGCTCCTCGCCGAGCACCTGCGACGGATGCGGGAGACGGTCGAGTCGGTGCTGAAGGAGGGCGAGGCTTTGCCCGAAGACATCCAGCACGTCCTCCTGGTGGGGGGATCCACCCGCATCCCGGCCGTCCGGCGCGACCTCGAAGGCCTCTTCGGCGACGACACGGTGTCGCACACGGTGGATCCCATGATGGCCGTCGCCCACGGCGCCGCCGTGGAGGCCGGTCTCCTCGGCACCCTCGACTGCCCCGCCGAGACCTGCACCGTCGTGGGCATTCCCGTCACCGCCGACCTCTGCCCGGGCTGCGCCGCGCCGCTGCTCGGCACAGCCACCGTCGACTGTCCGGTCTGCCACGTCCCAGCCCCCGAGCGCACCGCCGCCTGCCCCGTGTGCGCCACGGAACTAGCGGGACTGTGCGCGGCCGCTCCGGCCACCACCGTGAGCGAGTGCCAGGAGTGTGGCCGGGCCGACAACCCCGCCACGGCAATCGCGTGCCTCGACTGTGACGCGCCGCTGGACGCCGGCGGCCTGAAGTGCCCCGGCTGCGGAATGGTCAACGCCGCCGGTCTCAGCGCCTGCTCGTTCTGCGGCGGCGACTTCGGCACCGCCGTCGCCGAACAGGTCACGGCGCAGCACATCGGACTCGAACTCACGGACGGCACCGTGGAGGTCCTCTTCCCCGGCGGCACGCACTACCCGACCGAATGGCACCGGGTGGACACCCTCGCGGTGCGGGACGCCAGCGGCGGATCGGTGCAGTTCAACGTCTGGGAAGGGCCACACCTTCGCTCAGCCCAGCGCAATGAGTTCTGCGGCGGTTTCGTCCACGAGCGGACCGACGGACACCGCGGAGACGTACCGCTCACCCTTCAGGTACGGCTCGACGCCGACCGGACCATCGACCTGAAGTACCGCGTCGGCTCCGGCGAGTGGCACGGTGCCCGGCTGCGGCGCAGCATGGTCTCCGCCGCCGTCGGCCGGAAGGCGGCCGAACTCCACGCCCGCTACACCGACTTCCTGGACACCTGGGGTCCGGAGGTCACCCGTGCCGAACGCGACGCCCTCACCGAGGCCATGGCGGATTTGGCCGCCCTCGGCAAGGGGGAGACCGTGGGCCGTTCCCTGGACGGGCTGCTGGACTCGGCCCGCGACACCCTGGAGCTGTGCACACGGGCCCGACATGCTTCCGCCCGGGCGACGGTCGCCGCCCGAGGTGGACGCGGACTGCTGCCGCCACCGCTGCTGGAGGAACTGAGGGACGCCTCGGAGGCGGTCATGGACGCGCGCAGGGCCATGGACGCGGACGCGATGCGGGCCGCCACGGAGCGGGCCGAGGACCTCTGGACCGGACTCGACCCGGCGGTCCGCACCTCGATCCTCACCATCCGACTTGCCGAACAGGACTCCTACCCGGTGACCCTCCGCAAGGAGGTCCTGGCCGCCCGTGACGCCCTGCGCAGCGCGGTCGACCGCGGCGACCAGGCCGCCCAGGACACCCAGTTCGTACGCCTTGGACGCCTTGCCGAACAAGGCCGCGGCCAGTTCGCGGAGGTGAGCATGCCCTCCGCCGGGAGCGTACTGCCGTCCAGGCGGTGACAGGCTTCGGGGTCCGGTGCGGTGCGGGCTGGTCGGTCCTGCACCGCGCATCCCACGGGGCCTCGGGTCACCCTGCCTCACCGGTGCAGCCCTTCCAGCCGACCACTGGGGCACCGTCCCGTAGCCGCCCGGCGACAAGACCCTCCGGGCCGAGCTCGTCGACAGTACGACCAGCGCCTGATCACGCCGCCGGGAGAGGAGTACGGCCTCGTCAGGCGTTCTCGTCGTGGATCCGCGCTCCCAGGTCCTCCGCCCACTCCAGCGCCCACGTGAGCTCTTCGATCTGCCGGGAGGTGAACCCGTACGCGGCATAGTCCTCGTCCTCGTACCAGTCCGCACCCGTGAGCCGGTCACGGAGATCGTCACGGCCGAACTCGTCGTCTGGGCGGGCGGGCCCCAGAAAGCCTCCTTGAGGATAGAGGGAGCCGAGAGATCGCTCCTAGGGGCGGAGGCCTTGGCGCATCTCCTGAACGAGGACGCCCGGGCTGCTTCCGCGCGCTCCTCACCGAGCGGCGCGGCGCTCCCGTGCCCGACGAGCTCTGGGAGGAGGCCCGACGCCATCTGCTCGGGCGCATCACCGACCTGCTGCACGCCGTGGACGTCCGGACCGGCCGGGACGCCCCCGCCCAGTTGCGGACGGCGGTCCAACGGCCTGCTCACCGCCACTGACGCCAGATCGAAAACCGATGTCACGGAGTCGATTCCCCCAAGCCAGGACCGAAGGACACCTCGTCCCCACGATCATCGTCGGCCCAGCTCGACGGGGGCTGTCCGAGGAACGCACGTGCGGACTTGATCGTCAGTCGCCCGAGGGTGAGACGGCCGGTGATGCCGAGCGCGGCACCGACACCACGTGGCACCAGGTCGCTCAGCACCAGGACCCCTCGCTTGGTCCCGTACTTGGTGATGAACCGCGGACCCAGCACCTTGTTGGCCTGGTTGATCGGGTCCATGGGGATCGCACCGACGCTGCGCCGTGCCAAATGGGGGCCGGCGTGCTCGATGATTTTGTCCAAGCCACGCACCGCTTCGCGGCCGAGGAGGACGGTCGTGACCAGGAGCTCGCGTTGCTCGAAGTCCTCAGGATGCAGGCCGTGAACCTCGGCCAGCGACAGCAGGTAAAGCACTGACGCTTCGGTGAAGTCCATGACATCAGCCAGAGCGGTCGGGATCTTGGCGCCTGGCACGATCGCTGTCACGCCGGATACTCCTCCGGACGTGGCAATGCAGAGACGGTAGGAACGATCCAACCGACGGATCAGCTCCTGTGGTGTATCGCTGGGGTTTACTCGCCGCAGGCGCTCGACGTTCTCCCTCGCCAACGCCTGCTGGGCGACCAACCCCTTGTGGAGAGCCTGCTGGACCGGGCTTTTTGCGTCATCGGCCTTGCTCATTGGGATTCTGGTCCTCTCGGATCGCGAGCGCCTCGCGGGCGTCTTCGGACGGTCAAGCCTGAAGTGATCTGCTGATGGTGGGGGTGGGAACGTCGGTTCTCGAATGCGGCGGCTCCGCCGTGTGCTAGCGCGGCGTGCGCGCAGGCATCGGTGATCCCGGTGGCCAGGCAGGTTCGATGCCACCCCCACTGCTCGACGGTCTCCGCGAGGGTGAGGAGTTCAGGCCGGTGGGTGTGGAGGCGGTGGCGAGCGGCGGAGATCGCGGAGCGGTCGGGATGGGCGTGGGTGCGGCGGACGGCGGGGGGCGCGTCATCGCCGCATCTGCACACACCCGTCCAGCCCCTCCAGATGCCTCGGCAACCGGCTCCCCTGCCAGCCCAGCACCAGCCGCTGCCGGGCGCGGGTGATCATGACGTAGTAGGCCATGCGGAGTGTCGCTGCCGTGGGGTCGGTGGCGGAGTCGGACTCCGCGTCGGCGATGACGACGGTCTCGAAGTCGAGGCCCTTGGCGCTGGCACGGTGGACGACGACGACACCGGGGCGGGCCAGGTCGAGGTCGCGGTAGCGGCCGGAGGAGGCCGCGGAGCTGTAGAGCTGAGGCTCGTGGGCAAGGCCGGCCCGTTCCAGGCGCCGCATGAGATCGGCAGCGGTGCGCAGGGAGTTGACGATGACGCCGATGCGGTCCCGCGGGTGCCGGGCGGCCAGGGTGGCGATGTCGTCGGCGAGGTTTTTGGTGCCGGAGTAGTGGCGGACCACGGGCAGGATCCCGCTGTGGAAGGGGATGTCGGGACGAGTGCCGCTGGTTCGGAAGTGTTCGGCGAGAGAGGCGATCTCGCGGGTGTTGCGGTGGTTGCCGGCGATCTCGACGAGTCCGGTGGAACGGCCGAGAGCATTGGTGATCTCGGTGAGGGTGGAGTTGGTCTCGGTGAGGCGCTGGCACTCGTCGGCGAAGACGGTGACGGAGGCGGCGCCGAGGCGGGCCATCTGGTAATAGCCCGACGACAGGTCCTGGCCCTCGTCGACGACGAGGTGGGGTGTGGCGGCGTCGTTCTCACCGAGGGTCGCGGCAACCCGGTGCGTGAGGGCCGTCCAGTCGAACCAGCCATCCTCGGTGCGCGGTGCGTCATGGCCGAATCGGCGGTGGATCCAACCGTGGACGGTGGCCGCCTCGACGGGAGCGCCCGGGACCGTGAGGCCCTGGAGGGTGTCACGCAGGATCTGGCGCAAGAGGTTGGAGCGCGACAGCAGCACGGTGGGGCGGCCGGTGAGGGCGAGGTGGACGGCGCGGTGCACGGCGAGCAGGCTCTTGCCGCTGCCGGGCGGGCCGCTGACGACATGGTTGCCCGACAGGGGCAGGGCGTCCAGGCAGTCGCGCTGGGCCGGGGTGAGGTCGGGGTGGAGAACGGGGGTGTTCACAGCGGTCATGGGCGTCATCCCAGGGCGATGGCGGCCGCGTACTCGCGGCTCGCGGTGAGGACGTCGGTGAAATAGCCGGGGACGCGGGCAGAGCCGACGACCAGGGCGCGGTCGAGGAGGGTGTTGCCGGTCTGGCAGCTCGTCTCGGGCAGCAGGGTGCAGGCGTGGCAGGCCGCCCGGTTGAGGTTTCCGAAGCCCTGGCCGGTGTGCTCGGCGCACAGTGGGTCGGCGGAGCACCAGGCGGCCGCTTCCAGCATCCGGATGAGAGTCTCGGCGAAGTGCGGTGCCTCGCCCTGCCGGACCAGGCCGCCGAGGGTGCCTTCGGCGTCGCCGGCGGCCGTGTAGATCAGCAGCCCGCGTTGGCCGTACTCGGGACGGCCGTACACGCGCTCGCGCAGGCTTGCGGTGGTGTAGCCGGAGTCGAAGGAGAGCTGACGGATGAGCAGGTGGGCGAGAGTGTGCAGGAGAAGGAAACGAGGGGAGAGTTCGCTGCCGGTCGTCTCCGCGAGTTGTTCGTCGCGGAACGACGCGTCGAGGTCCGTACGGACACCGTGGACGTGGGCCCGCACGCGGAGGTCGTTCTCCCAGGTGGTGAGGCGCTGTTCGTCGAGGGTGAGGACGATGCCCTCGCCGTAGACCTCGGTCGCGGGGAGCCAGCGCAGGCGGCCGCTGGTGTCGGCGGGTACGAAGGTGCCGCCCGGTGAGTGGCGACGGAAGCCGGTCAGCGCCCGCACCTCGCGGAGGCGGTCGACGAGGACGACGCCGTCGATGTGCGCGTCGAGGGTGGCCCAGGGCTCCTCCTTCTCGCCGTCGAGGCCGAGTCCACCGCGGCGGATCGCGAACTCCTTGGTGGGTTCCGGGAGTTTGGTGGCGTCGAAGGCATACCACTCGTCGCGGCTCAGGTCGATCTTTCCGGACTTTCCGGGCTCCGGCCGGTCGGGGGACGGCGGTGCGGGGGTGCCTGTGGCCTCCGCGACGAGCTGGTCGATGAGGCTGTCGGAGGCGTCGGTGTCCTCCTTGATCATGTCGCGGAAGGTGCCGGCTCTGGAGGTGCCGAGTGCGTCGAGCAGGATCGGCCAGTAGCCGTGGCCCAGGACGGTCTCCGCCATGTTCTGCTCCGCCCGCGGGGCTTCGGCGGTCTGGGGGATGTCGAGGGCCGAGTAGACGACCGGGTAGTAGACGTTGCCGGCGGTGCGCTGCACGATGTGCACCTGCTGGCCGCAGGAAGCCCTCGCGTCCCAGCGCTGCCAGGGGTTGCGGCCCGAGCAGTGTCCGCCCTGGGGGCCGAGGACGTCGAGCAGGTCGCGTTCGGCGCCGCAAGGCTTGCCGCCCTCCCTGGTCGCTCCGCAGCGCACCGAGAGCGCTTCGAGTCCGGAGGCGCGGTCGGCGACGCGGAAGTTGAGCCGGCGTGCCTTCCAGGCGTGCTTCGACTCGGAGCAGGAATCCCGTAGTCCGGGCGCGAGCTTGGAGTGGGCCCAATACCACCAGTCGACGTCGTCGAGGTGTCCGTCCGGGCAGATGCGGACGAACCGCATCGGGGTGAGGCGCGGTGCGGCGGCGCAGGACGTGCAGACGGGCGGCTCGCCCGGCTTCTCGTTCTCGCGCAGAAAGCGGACCATGGCCCGGCAGGACCCGCAGAACAGCCAGCCGGGGAAGCGCACATAGGGGACGCCGGGGCGGTCGGGCTTGTCGTAACGGTCGTTGAGGGTGTGGGGTGCGGCGAAGAAACCCGTCACGGCGAGGCGGGCGGCGAGTCGTTCGGCGGGGACGGGGGTCTTCAGCCCCGGCCAGTTCTCGATGCCGGCGGCGACGAAGGACTCGCCCTGGACGTCGAGTACCGCGCCCACGCCGAACGGCAGCACGGTCTGCGCCTGGCGGACCCGGAGTTTGCGCTTCACTTTCCTGCTCCCGTCACGGTGATCTGGCACTCGCGGTCGACGCTGCGCATGGAGTTGAGGGTCTCCCACAGGCCGAAACGCTGTTCGAAGGCCTTGAGCAGGTTGTGCTGGCCCTTGCCCTGGCTGCGGTAGTAGAGGTCCTTGCCCTCGGCGGCCGCGGTGTCGGCCTGCCGGTACCAGTCGTCCAGGAGGTAGCCGAGTTCCTCTCGTACGTCGGCGCGCACGGCGTCGGCGTGCGCTCCTGTGGCGCCGCGCTCGGCGGTCGCGGCGCGCTCAGCGAGGGCGTCGGCGATCCGCCCTGCCTCTTCCTTGTGGTCGGTGATCCGTCCGGCCCGGTTCTCGGCGGCCAGGCCGAGCCGGTGGCGGACCAGGATGACGAGCGCGGCGTGCAGGGCGCGGCGTCGCGCGGGCAGGGACCAGGGGGTGACGCTGGCAGGTTCGACGTAGCGGTAGAGCGCCCGGTGGTAATCCATGAAGGTCTCGTAGTGGGACCGGTCGCGCGGGCGCGTTGCGTTGAAGTAGGTGACGACGAGTCCGGGCACGTGGTGGCGGCCGACGCGGCTGGTGGCCTGGATGTACTCGGCGGTGGTCTTGGGCTGGCCCTGCATGAGCATGTACGCCAGCCGCTTCACGTCGACGCCGACGGAGAGCATGTTGGTGCACGGCAGGAACGACACCGACCGGGGGTCCGTCCGGGGCTTTTCGAGGCGGTCGAGGAGGATGGGCTGATCGGCGCGCTTCACGCTGCTGTCGAGTTGTTGTACCTGCTCGCCGACCAGCTCGCGCGTGCCCGCACCCTCGTCGAGGCCGCGGAGCTGGGCGGGGATGTCGTCGCCGGCGGCGGTGACGGTACGGCCGAGTTCGCGCAGGCTGTGGTGGTAGGCGACGAGCGTCCAGTAGTCGTCGCGGTGCTCCTCGGGGAGCTGGTGGACGCCCTGGAGCATGGCCGCCGTGGTGGCGACGGCGCCGCGGCCCGCGGTGTGGCCCTGCGCCATGACACCGAGGTAGAGGCGTCCGGGGCGGCCGGTGTCGGGGACGGCGAAGAAGCTGTCGCGGGCGTCGAGTCCGGACGGCGGGAACAGCTGGACGTTCTGCTGGTGCAGGGCGCGGACCTGTTCGGCGGAGCGCCGGATGGTGGCCGTGGCGGCGACGATCTTGGGCGGGCGGCCGTCCCCGGCGGTACACAGCTCCAGGATGGCCGCCTCGTAGAGGCCGACCGTGGTGCCGAGCGGTCCGGTGAGCAGGTGCAGCTCGTCCTGGATGATCAGGGAGGGTGGCCGGTTGCCGGTGCCCGCACCGAAGAGGCTGCCGGAGTCGGGCTCCCAGGCGAGCCGGGCGAACTTGTCTACGGTGCCCAGGACGAAGGTGGGCGGATCCTCGTAGAGGTGCTGGTCGACGACGGCGACGGGCAGTACGTCGTGGAAGGCGCACTCGTCACGGGTGCAGTAGAAGGCGAACTCGTCCGTCTCGGCGCGCACTCCGTAGTCGGAGCGGACGCTGGACCGGGTCGGCGGCAGGATGCGGGTGCCGCACCACGGGCAGCGGTCGAGAATGAAGACGTCCTCGGGGTGGCTGGCCTCGCGCTGCTCGTCGAAGGCGTCCTTGGCCGCCTGGAACTTGTTGGGAGTGGTGGTGTCGCCGACCCACAGGCCGATGGTGATGGGTTCGCCACCGAGGCCGAGTCCGGGTTCGGTGCGGCGAAGGTGCTCCAGGGCGCAGATCGTGGTGGCGGCACGCTGGAACTGCTGGGTGGTCAGCAGACTGAGGGTGTAGCGGCTGAGCACGGTGGTCCCGCCGCCTTCGCCGCGGATCCGGCGCAGGGCGATGGTGAAGGCGGCCAGGAGCAGATACGCCTCGGTCTTGCCACCACCGGTGGGGAACCAGATCAGGTCGGTGGTCTCGCGGTCGTGGTGTCCGGGGTCGGCGACGCCGTCGAGGGCGAGGAGGAAGAAGGCGAGCTGGAAAGGGCGCCAGGTGGCCTTCGGGTCGACGGGCGGGTCGAGGGCCACGGGGTCCGCGCGGTGGTGCCGCTGACCGGCCTGGTCGGGGGCGGAGTGCCGCATCTGCAGCAGCATGGCGCGCTGAGCGATGCGGAAGGCGTCGAGGAGCTCGGGCCGGTCGCTGTCGCACAGGGTACGTACGCCGGCCTCGATGCGGGTGACCGCCTGGCGGACGCGGTCGAGGATCCGCTCCGCGGCTTCCCGGCCCCAGGGCGGCACCTCGACGGATCGCTGGCCCACGTACCAGGCGTGGTACGAGACGGCGAACTCGGCGAGTTCCTCGCGAAGTTGGTCCCTGCTGACGGCCGGGTCGGCCAGGTGGGAGATCGTGAGCGCGGGGGCGTCGAGCGGGCCGCCGGCTCGGATGGCGGGTACCTCGGCGCGTGGCAGGACTTCGCAGGCGAGGAGTTCGACGCCGCCTTCCTCACCGCGGTCCTCGCGGACGGCGCAGCCGTGGCCGACGGCGTGGGTGACGACGTGCCGGTACTGAAGGCGCAGTTCGCGTTCCTCGGGATCACGACTGGCGAGCCGGACGCTGGGATACGGCAGCACGGCGCCATCGGCGGGGCGGACGCTGAGCCGGCACTGAAACAGCATGTCGTCCCAGTCCGGCGCCTTGTCGTCGGCACCTTCGTGGTGTTTTTCGTTGACCAGGGCCACGGTGATGAGAGTGCCCGCGCCGTAGGAGCGGCGGGTCAGCTGGATCTTCGCGCGGCCATCGAGGACGAGCACCTCCTCCCGGTCGGGGCCGATCGTGTGCGTCTCGGGCGTGAGGGGCACACGCTTCCAGCTCCGCCCGCGCCCGGGTTCGTTCCGCTGCGTCTCGTAGCGGGCGGCGGCACAGCTCACCTCGACGTCTACGGCATCGGTGTAGAAGCTGATACCGAGGGACGCGGGCAGCCAGCTGTTGGTCTCGGGCACGGGGTCGGGGGCGGGGTCCACGTCGGCGGCATCCTGCTCGGCGCCGGGTGCCTCGGGGTCATCGGCGGCGAGGTCGAGCCGGCGCCGGCGGTCCGCCTGCTGCGGGTAGAGCGTGCCCATGAGGTACTGCCGGTCCGGCGGCGCGTCGAGCACCTCGTCGTCACCGCCGACGGGGCCGACGAGCTGGCGGGTGAGGTAGTCGACCAGCTCCTGGCGCGGGTCCATGCGCGGTTTCCTTCGGATCAGGGGGGTGAGTCGGGAAAGTTCCGTCGGGTTCAGCGGGGCTTCGGCACCAGCCCGTGGCGGGCCAGCTCGCCGAGGAACTTCGCCTTGGTCTTGGATTCGATCTGGCGGATGCGCTCGCGTGTGACACCGAAGACGACCCCGATGTCCTCCAGTGTGTCCGGCTCGTCACCGTCGAGACCGGTGCGCCGAATGAGGACGTGCTGCTCACGTTCGGCGAAGTGTTCCAGTACGTGCCGCAGGCGCGCCTGGAACTCCTTGCGGATCAACACGGCGGCGGGTCCAGGCAGTCGGCTCGGCCCGATGATCAGGTCACCGAGTGCGGTGTCGTCGCCGATGATCCGGTCCAGTGAGTCGGTGGGTCGGCTGATCCTGCGCACCTCTTCCACCTCGGCGAAGGTGAGACCGGTCGCGTAGGCCACGTTGTCGATGGTCCTGGCACGGCCTTCGTTCAGGAGCTTGCGCTCTGCCTTGGCGACTTTGTTGACCTTTTCGTGCATGTGCACCGGCACCCGGATCAGGGTGCCCTCGGCGGCGATGGCACGTGTGATGGCCTGCTTGATCCACCAGGTCGCGTAGGTCGAGAGCTTGTAACCCTTGGTGGCATCGAACTTGCGGACCGCGCGCATCAGTCCGATGTTCCCGTGCTGGACGAGGTCGTCGATGTCGAGTCCGCGCCCTTGGTGTCCCAGCGCGATCTTCCACACGAGCCCCCGGTTGTGCAGGACGAGGCACTGGTAAGCACGCCACCGCTCGCCGTCGCGGGGCAACGCCTTGATCTCCTCCGACGGAACATCGCACGTGAGGAGATCGGCACCGCCGCGGAGGAGAGCGGCCAGACCCACTTCCTCTTCCGCCCGCAGCATCACCGTGCCCGGGTCCCGGCGCCACCGGTCCTCTTCCAGCACCGCCCGGGCCGCGCTGACGGCGTCGGCCATGCTCGCGTCCATAACGGAAACGGCAGTGCGGGCACGCTGCCTGCCTGTCGGCGACTTCGGAGATACGGCGCTCGACGAGGCGGATGCGGGCGCCGAGGGCCGGGCCTGACCGCCCGCCACCGTCTGCATGAGCGGGCGGGGGCGGGTGATCGGGAAGTCCACGGTCAGCTCGCGCGCTTCGCCAGGGCTGAGCCCGTGGAGCCGTACAACACCGTCGTGGGCAAGCCTGCTGACGGTTCCGTCGACGTCGGCATAGCGGGCCAGCATACGCCGGGCCTGGGCCAGGCGCCTGGCGGCCTCAGTGGCGACGAGCCGGGATTCAGGGGCGACGGCGGACAGGGCTATTGGAGCTGTCGCCTTCACCGATGGGACCACAGCCGGCGTCTCGAAGGCGGAGACGGGCGCAGAGTGGTGGTTCCCCTGCTTTCGGCGTGAGGGCCTCACATGGATGCCGACGGCGGCGAGCCCGTGACGGAGCCTGCGCTGCTGATCCTCGGTCGTGAGCCCGAGTCGGTTCGCTTCCACTGCAAAGGCGCGCTGACTCACGACTCCCGCACGCGAGGCGCAGCGTTTCAACCTCTCCATGACGGACGGCAACTCGGCCTCGATCGTGCGCCGTTCGGCCTCAGTCATCGATCCCCCACCCATAACGCCCCCCATTCCAGCGATCAAACGCCGGTTCCGCCTGGAAGAGTCAGCCGGACATACCGGAACCCTACGACCAGCCCGTTTACACCGTCAACACACTGATCGAATCTGTTTCTTTTAGGCTGCAGATCGATTGACAGTGTCAACAGGTAGAGTGTGCGCTGTTCTCCGAGGCTTCGTCCTATCTGGAAGGTCACCCATGCCGCAGCCCGACCGCCTCCCCGGCACACCCGAGTTCCGCATCAAGCTGCCCAAGGACGGTGGTGAGGCGCGCGGGCATCTGCTCATGGAGTTCGGCGGCAACGGCACGCACAAGTTCCTCCTCCAGGAGGGCTCAATGGTGGCCGCCGAGGCATGGCCCGGGCTCGGTGACCACGCACGCAGGTTCCGTGCGGATCTGCGCGCGGACGGCCGGCTCGTCGACGCGCCTGCCGATCCCGACCGGCCGCAGGCACCACCGCGTTGGGTGACGACCCGGGACATCGAGTGCAACTCCTCATCGGCAGCCGCCGCGCTGGTGTACGGCTACGACGCTTCCGGCCCGGAGTCCTGGCGCACCGCCGAGAGCCACCCGCTCGCCGACTATCTGTCCACCGGCTGGCGCGCGCCGCGAAAGGCGTGGCTGGTGCGCGGCTCCAACGTCTCGGGGCACAACCTGGTACGGCAACTGTGGTTGCAGGAGGGGTTCGTCTCCCTCGCGGGCGCACACGTGCCCCCCTTGGAGGAGACCGATCCGACCAAGAGCGCACTGCGCCGCTTCGTCGAGGAGGGGTACGAGGGGGCCGCCTCGTACAACCAGAAGCGGGGCCTCGTCGACGAACTGCACTCCTTTCTGACGCAGATGCGCGTCGGCGACACCGTGGCCACCATCGGCGACGGCCGGCTGCACGTCGGGCGAATCACCGGGGAGGCCGTGCAGACCGCTTCCCCTGGCGGGCTGTCCAATCTGCGGCGGACCGTGGCTTGGCGGGCGGACAGCCACGCGTACGAGGAGCTGCCGGAGGAAGTGCAGCAGAAGCTTTCCGTGCAGCATGATGTCGTCGACCTGACCGGTGTCCTGGACGCGCTGGACGGACTCACCGGGCGTACTGACCCGGCAGCCGCCGGCGGCACCGGTGAGTACCTCGTCGCCGAACGGCCGGCGCAACGGGAGCTGTCGCTGCCGGACATCACCGGGGAACTCGTCGCCGACCTCCTCGTGCACGGTCGCGACTGGCTGGAAGAGATGCGTGAACTCCTCTTCGACGAACGCCAGTTGGTGCTCTATGGCCCACCAGGCACTGGCAAGACGTACCTGGCGATGAAGCTGGCCGAGTACTTCGGCGGCGGCCCGGAGCAGGTCAAGATCGTGCAGTTCCACCCCTCGTACGCCTACGAGGACTTCTTCGAGGGGTTCAGGCCCGTGGAGGACCCCGAAACGAGAGAGGTGGCGTTCCGGCTGACGGCGGGCCCGCTGCGGGAGCTCGCCGATCTCGCCTCCCGCGAAGGCAACCGGCACGTCCCGCACTTTCTGATCATCGACGAGATCAACCGCGCCAATCTGGCGAAGGTCTTCGGCGAGCTCTACTTCCTCCTGGAGTACCGCACCAGGTCAGTCCGTCTCACCTATTCCGGGGACGACTTCGCGCTGCCGCCGAATCTGTTCGTGATCGGCACGATGAACACCGCCGACCGGTCGATCGCCCTGGTCGACGCGGCGATGCGGCGCCGTTTCGCGTTCGTGGAGCTGTCCCCGCGCACTGAGCCGACCGCCGGACTGCTCGCGCGCTGGCTGAAGCGCGAGGACAGGGACCTGGAGCCCGCCCGTCTCCTCGATGCCCTCAACGCCCGCATCGACGACGCCGACTTCGCCATCGGCCCGTCGTATTTGATGAAGCCCGGTGTCTACCGCGACGGCGGCCTTGAACGGACGTGGCGCACGAAGATCCTGCCTCTGCTGGAGGAGCACCACTACGGTGAGGGCCTGGACGTGTCCGCCCGCTACGGCCTCGACTCGCTGCGAGAGCAGCGCCCGTGACCGTGCAGGAGGTGGCACTGCGCGAGTACGGACCCGCCCTCTCCGTCCCACTGCGCCCCGAGGCCGGGCGAGCCCTGGCCGCCTCCGGCATCCTGCAGAGCGCGACCCCGGATCCCGCCCGGGACGGGCACTGGCTGCTGCGAGCGGGCAGCCGGGTCGGCGCCGTGCGTACGCCAGGCGGTCCGGTCGTAAGGATCATGCCCAAGACCCCCGTGAGCCGACTGTTCTTCCTCCTCGGCTTCAGCCTCGACCCGGCACGCGCCTGGCGCGACAGCCGGGAAGGCACCGTCGACACCGGCGCGTACGACGACGTCGTCCCCGCGCTCGCGCACGCCGTGGAACGGCAGATCGACGCGGCCCTGCGGCAGGGCGTCCTCCAGGGCTACCGGGAAGTGGAGGAGTCCGCGCTGGTCGTGCGCGGACGGCTGCGCGAGGCCGAGCAGATCCGCCGGCACTTCGGCCGAACCCCGCCCGTGGAGATCGCCTACGACGCCTACACCGCCGACACCACCGAGAACCGCATCCTGCGCGCCGCCGCCGAGCGGTTGCTGCGGCTACCGGGCGTTCCCGGTCCCGTCCGGCGACGCCTCGCCCATCAGCGCGTACGTCTCATGGACGCGGCGCCGCTGATACGCGGGCAGGAGCTGCCGCGCTGGCAGCCCTCGCGGCTGAACTCCCGCTACCAGCCCGCACTGCGGCTCGCTGAGGCCGTCCTGCGCGGCACCTCGCCGGAACACCGGCCGGCCGGAGCCGATCCGCTCGCTGTGGACGGCTACCTGCTCGACATGAACAAGTTGTTCGAGGACTTCGTGACGGTCGCTCTGCGTGAGGCTCTCCAGGAGCACACTCTGACCGCGCGCCTCCAGGCCCCCCACCACCTCGACACCGCGGGTCTCGTACGGATGCGCCCCGATCTCGTTGTCCGCACCGGCGACGGACGCACTCCGCTCGCCGTCGTGGACGCCAAGTACAAGGTCGAGAAGGCCGACGGGCTCCTCAACGCCGACCTGTACCAGGCACTCGCCTACGCCACCGTGCTCGGCCTGCGTGAGGCGCACCTGGTCTACGCGGCCGGGCGGTGGCCCGAGCGCTTCCATGAGGTGCGCGGAACGACGGCAGGGCCGCAAGGACGGGGAGTGCGGCTGCACCAGCACAGCCTCGACCTCTCCTGCGAACCGGGACAACTCATGTCGGCACTCCGGGAGATCGCCGCACGGCTGGCCGAAGCAGCCGGGTATCCCCGATCATGAAAGAACGTCAGGCAGAAAGGAAGAGGCCTCATGCCCCGGCTCGCCTTCGCCCAGAGCTTCTGGGACGGCTACGACACCCTGGAGAAGCCGGTCCGAGCCGGAGTGCGCAAGGCCATGGGGAAATTCCATGCCCTGAGCGTCGCCGAACTCAACGCGGACAAGGGACTGCACCTGGAGGCCGTCGAGAACGCCCGTGACCGGCGGATGCGCACCATTCGCATCACCGACTTCTGGCGGGGCGTCGTCCTCGCCCCCGACGACGGTAGCGATGTGTTCCTCCTTGTCAATGTCCTGCCGCATGACGACGCCTACACCTGGGCGGCGAAGCGTATGTACAGCGCGAACTCCGCGACCCGGGCCCTGGAGGTACGTAACGCCGTCGCCCTGGACGAGTTGACACCGCTGTACGAGAGGGCCGCGCGCACCGCTCCTCGGCTGCTGTTCGCGGACATCTCCGACGGCACGCTGCGCGAACTGGGCATCGACGACCAAGTGCTGCGCGCCGCGCGTTCCCTCGTGGACAAGGCCCAGCTGGAGGCCTTCGCCACGCTGCTGCCGGAGGACCAGCTGGAAGTGTTGCAGTACCTCGCCGAAGGGTTCAGCCCGGAAGATGTCTACCGGGACGTCGTGGCCGTCCGTCGGCCCGCCGACGCTCCCGCCGAGCCGGTCGAGGACCTGGCCACGGTGATCGCCAACACTCCCGCACGCATCCGCCTGGTCACCGGGTCACAGGAGCTGGAAGAGATCCTTGAGCAGCCGTTCGAGGCCTGGCGGGTCTTCCTCCACCCCTCCCAGCGGCGTGTCGCCTACCGCACCTCGTACGGTGGTCCCGTCCAGGTCACGGGCGGACCCGGGACGGGCAAGACGGTGGCGGCGCTGCACCGGGTCAAGCACCTGCTCGGCCGTTCCGGTGACGGCCGCATCCTGCTCACCACGTACACGAACGCGCTCGCCGCCGGACTGCGCGAGATGCTCTGCCTGCTCCTCGACAAGGACGAGAAGCTGCTGGCGCGGGTCGACGTGACGACGGTCGACGCCTATGCGAACGGCATCGTGCGCGCGAAGTCGGCGGCCCCGCCCAAGCCCATCGGGGACCGCGAACAGCGGCAGTTGTGGGAGAAGGCCGTCCAGCAGCTCGGTCTGCCGTTCACCGCCCAGTTCCTGGCCCAGGAATACCGGCACGTCATACTCGGCCAGAACCTGCGTGATCTCGACGCCTATCTCGGTGCGAGCCGCCGCGGCCGCGGTACCGGCCTGGGTGGCGCGCGTCGCCGAGAGCTATGGACCGCTGTGCAGCGGTTCGAACAGTTCCTGCACGATCGCGGCGAGACCACGCACCTGCGGGTCTGCGCCCGCGCGGCCGAATTCCTCACCGCCGAGCCGGTCCCGTACGCCCATGTCGTCGTCGACGAAGCACAGGACCTGCACCCCGCACAGTGGCGTGTACTGCGCGCTGCCGTCTCGCCCGGCCCCGACGACCTGTTCGTCACCGGCGACCCGCACCAGCGGATCTACGACTCCCGGGTGTCGCTCGCCTCCCTGGGCATCGCCACGACCGGCCGCAGCTTCCGGTTGCGCGTCAACTACCGCTCCACCGAGGAGATCCTCACCTGGTCGGCACGGCTCCTCGCGCCCGTCACCGTCGACGCGCTCGAGGGCGAGGGAACGGACTCGCTGGCCGGGTACCGCTCCCTGCTGCACGGGCGTCGCCCCCAGGCGCAAGGGTTCACAACCCGGCAGGAGGAGACCGAGGCCCTGGTGGACAGGGTCCGGGAATTGCTCGCCGAGGGCCTGGCACCGCACGAGATCGGCGTGTGTGCACGCTTCAACCTGTCTTTGGACACGGCCGAGGAGAAGCTGAAGGCGGCCGGCATCCCGGTTCTACGGGTCAAAGGGCAGACCGCGCAGGGTACCGAAGGGGTTCGGCTGGCGACCATGCACGCAATGAAGGGGCTGGAGTTCCGGGCGGTGTCCGTCATGGGTGTCAGCGAGGGCGCAGTTCCGTTCGCACGCGAGATCACCCCGCGTGAGGCGGATCCGTTGCAGCACGACGCCGACCTGCTGCGGGAGCGCTGCCTGCTCTTCGTCGCCTGCACCCGCGCTCGCGAAGCCCTGAGCATGACGTGGAGCGGAGCTCCGAGCCCGTTTCTGCCACGCGCCACCTGATCAGCCTCCGGGCGCAGACCGGTGCGGGGCATGAGCCCGGAATGCCCCGCACCGTGGTCCGTCACTCTTCCGGTGCCAGAGCGCCCGTCGCGAGGCCGTCACGGGCCACTTCGGCGAGCTGTCGGCTCAGTTCGTCGGCCTTTCGCATGCCTTCCTCGAACGCGGACAGGGCCCGGAAGGCGGCACCGTACCGGCGCTGTTCGTCAATGCCCATCCGGGGGATGCGTGAACCCCGGCCGTCAAGGCGATAGGTCCCACTGGCACTTGTGGCTCGACGGACGTTGGCGGAGCTGCGCAGGAAGCCCTGCAGATAGTCCGTGTCGAGCTGTTCGCTGGCCGAGACCGGTTCCGAACCGTCGTACGTGACGAGTCCGGCGCGGGCGAGGTCCGCGACGCTGGTGGTGGCGCCGTCCAGCGAGCCCGGTCCGCCACCCGCCGCAAACTCGGGCAGAAGCGCGTCGAGTCGGCGGATCTGGTCCTCCAGCTCCTTACGCAAGGCGGCGTACTCACCGGGAAAGTCGCGATGCCGGGAACGGAGGTGGCTGCCAGGGGTCAGGTCGACGGTGTCGTCGAGGAGTTCGATCACCGGAACGTCGGTAACCTGATCGGCGCGTGGTTCCAGGCTGCCATCGGGGCTGTTGCCGGTCAGGTCGACCATGCGCACGGTGTGGTTCGCATCCACCCCTCCAGCGTTCTCCGGACGCCGCAGACACCACAGGTGTACAGGCAGCGAGTGAGAGGTGGCCGTCCCTGGTGGCAGGGCGACAACTTGACGCACGATGCCCCGGCGCACGAGTTCCGACCGGATACGGCGGCCCGCCTTGCGGTAGGCAACTGAGGCAGGCATGACCATGAGAACCTGTCCGCCGGGCTCGGTGTGCGCATAGGCATGCTGGAGCCAGGCGAGTTCACCTTCGGCCTTGGAGGGAGTGCCGAGTTCCCAGCGGGAGTCGAGCAGCAGTTCCTCACGTCCCCACTCGGTCACACCGGCCGGTGGATCGCAGACGACCAGATCAGCCTTGAGGTCCGGCCATGCGTCTGCACGCAGGGAATCACCTGCCACGACGCGCACATGTGACCGGGCCAGCAGGTCGGCGCGGAGCTGCGCGAAACGGGCACTGTCGTGGTCCATCTCCTGCCCGCAGCAGCGCGTCCCTTCTCGGAAAGCGACGGACAGGAGCAGCACCCCGATTCCGCAGGCAGGATCGAAGACCGTTGAGCCGGCCGGAAGCTCGGGAGCGAAGTGGCACACGGCACGCACCACGCGCTCGGGAGTCACCTGGTCCGATCCGGCACGCCGTGCGGAGTCCATGAACCGTTCGGTCAGTCCATTGACCAGGTCGACAGGCGCGTCGCTTCGGGCCAGCTCCCGTACGCGGGTGGCGACGTCATCCGGCAGTCTCGGTCCTTGTTCGCCCGCCAATACTGCGGCCACCTCTGTCAGTCCCGCGACCATCTGTTCCCCGTACGCGGCCCGCATCGCCTGCCACAGCTCGACTTCGGGTGCCACTTCCTGGCCTTTGCGCTGCCTGTCCAGCCATTCCTGGACCTCGGCGAGTGCGTAGAGCGGACTGTTCGTAGCACCTCCCGCCGGCGCGGGGAAGTCGTCGTAGCGCCTACGCCAGTTGGAGACAGCAGCCCTCGTGACCCCGGCCAGCCGAGCGATCTCGGAACCGGTGACAAGAGGGCCAACCGATGAAGCGGCTTTGTCTGTCATAGCCCCAGCGTACACGGATCACCTTCCTCTATCTACAGTAAAGTAAGTTGACGATGTACACAGGTTATCGGCATGGTCCCCACCGCGAAGGCCATGCTGGACGCCGTTGAGGGCGAGTTTCCGGACAGGCTGGGCTGAGGATCGCCCTTGGAATCGAACCTGAGGCCCTGCTCTCCAACCTGCCCCTGCCTTGCGGTAGCGCCCAACCGCACAGCTTCTCACTGCAGTTGTGGATCCTCCGCACGGCGCCGGAGGACCCTACGGCCGCTCCCCCCAGCCAGGACAGAAAGCCGCCCCTGCCTCGTGAGTCGCCGTAGCCCTGGCCTGAAGCCGGCAGCAGTTCCACCCCGCCAGGCCGCACGTGCGGCCTGGCCTTCACCCAAGGTCCTCCAGAAGCAGATCCAGCGCCGCCTCCTCGTGCAGGGCGATGCCCAGGGCGTTCATGGTGGGGGCCAGTTCCGCGTCCCACGCGGCCTCGGCCGGTGTGCCGCTGAGGCCGATCCGCGGTGTGCCGCGCACCTGCGCGCGGGTCGCGAGGTACTCGTAGTCGGCCGCTCCCATACGCCACGACTCGGCTCCGTACCGATGCGTGATCCGGTTGGCCAGCGCTATGCCGGGCCAGTCGAAGTCGCCGTGGTAAGCGAAGGTGCAGCCGGACGCCGCCAACGCGTCCAGGAGGGTGAGAACGACCGTCGTCGCGCTCCCCGAGGTGCAGACCAGGGGCGCCGTACGGCCGGCGTCGGCCGCGGCCTCGACCACGCGGGGGTTCTCGCAGACGTGGACGCGGGTGCGAGGCGGCATCTCCAGGCGCAGTTCGCGTAGTTCGCGAAGAGTCAGGTGGGTTTCCATGTGGTGGTCGGCGCGCTCACGCAGGGCCGCCTCCCGCCAGGTGCCCGCTACGGGGCGCAAGCCGTGTGTGAGCACCGTGCTGGAGACCTCGTCCGGAGTGACGGAGGCCATGCGCCACAGGGCCCGGCGCGCCGGCGCGTCGACGGGGAACTCGACACCCCGGGCCAGCGCGATGCCGCGGAGGACCAGCCGGGACAACAGTGTTCCGTCGTCCAGGCCGTGGGCGGAGCCGGTGGCGCGGGTGGCCAGTTCGCCGCGGCCCCAGGAGGCCAGGGTGGGGCTCGGTTCCGCGCCGGAGAAGAGCATGGCCAGGATCTGGACGGCCTGGGTGATGACGGTCGCCGCTGTCCTCGGATTCTGGCGGGCAAGTGTGCCGCCGCGTCGTATCTCCTGCAGCCACTGTCCTGTCCAGGGCTGGTCCGACAGCGATGTGGCTTCCACCTCGGTCTGAGCCGCTGACCAAAGGCAGGCTCTTTCGGCCGCCGCCGCGTCGCGGACCGCCCGGCGGTCCGTCAGGGACGGACCCAGTTCCTCCAGCGTCGAGGCCAGGCCGCGTCCGACCGCGCTGGCGCGCAGGCGGGTGTCCAGTTCGGGCAGGCGGATCGTGGCGGCCAGGCCGGTGATCGGTCTGGCCAGGAGGAGGGACAGTGCCTCGCGCTCCTGTGTGTCCAGGTGCTCGAGTCTGATGGTTCCGGCCGGTTGGAGGCCGTTGCGTTCGAGCCGGGTCCGTGCCGCCGTCCAGAGGCGGGTGAGGCCCGGCCGGGTGAGAAACGCGAGGGCTTCGGCGGTCGGAGGATCTTCGTGGGCACCATCGCGTCCTGTCATACCGACATCAGCCTCCGGTGCCGACCGTTCCACATGTAGTGGAGTGTGGCCACGCCCCGCAGGTGCGGGTCGCGCAGGCACTCATAGATGTGGAGGGACGGCACGTCGGGCCAGTTGCCGATCAGGCGCTCGCTGGTGAGAACGAAGTCGAGGTCGAGGTCGACCAGGATGCGGCCGAGGCGGGCGTGGGTGGGCTCGTCCACCTTGGCGAACGCGTCGTCGAGGAGGATCAGGCGGGGTGTGTGCGGGGCGGTGTCGGCGAGACTGGTGAAGTGCGCTGCCGCGGCGGCGAAGAGGACCAGGTAGGACAGGACCCGCTGTTCGCCCTGGCTCAGGCCCGTGCGGCCGGAGAGCTTACGGCGACTGCCCGGTGCCGCGTCGTTCACCACCCAGGGGGTGAAGGCGAACCAGCCGCGGTAGTCCAGGGCGGTGCGCAGGTGGGCCGCATAGCCGGCGGCCGGGTCGGCGCGGCGGGCGTCCTCGATACGGCGCTGGAGAACGTCGCGGAGTTGCTCGGACTGCTCACGGGTGCGCAGCCCGGAGGGACTGGGGCAGGAGGTCGACGGCCGCCTTGACGTCGGCTTCGACACCGTCCGCCAGCTTCCAGTCCAGGGTGACGCCCAGGCCGTGCGACGTACGAACCGTGGCGAGGGTGCTGTTGAGGGCGGCGACCAGTGCGCCTGCGGCCAGCACCTGTGCCGACAGGTGGTCACCCAGCTCACCCGTCAGGAAGCGCTGGAAGACCTCGCGTTCGCGCTCCGTCAGACGGTCACGTGCCTCGGCGGCCTCGGCCGCGATGCGCTCGCCGATCACGGCGATGTCGTGCGGGCCGTGGTCGTCGACGAGTCGGCACAGCTTGATGCCGTCGTGTTCCTCGATCGTCGCGTCGTAGCCGCCGGAGAGCTGGTCGCGCAGGTCGGTGTGGCGGTTGAGGAGAGTGGTGTCCGAGACGTCACGGGGTTCGGCGTCCAGGCCGCGACGCACGGCGTCGGCCAGCAGGCGCAGCGCTGCGATGCGTTCCCTGACGTCGTGGTGGACGGGGTCCGGGGACTTGAGGGCCCCGTCGTCCGCGTCGGGGGCGAGACCCGCTCCTCTCAGCACGCCCGGCAGCGAGAGGGCCGTACGCAGTCTCCTGCCGCGGGCCAGCACCTCGGCCTCCTGGCCGGCGAGTGTCTCGCGCCGCACCCTCTCGTCCTCTTCCGCCCGTACGCGCAGGTCGTGTACCTCGGCCAGGTCCCTTCGTGCGTGCAGGAGTTGGCGTCCCACGGCGTCCAGGCGGCGCGTCACCGCGGCCTCGCGGGCGAGGATCTCCTGCTCGGTGGCTCCGAGCGCCTCTTCCATGGCCTGGACGGTTCGGCGGGCGGTCTCCAGGCGGCCGAGCGGCTCGGCGTAGTCCGACTCGGCCTCGCGGCGGGCAGATTCGGCGCGCTCGTAGTCCGTCCGGCCACCCCGGTGGCCGTCAGCCGCGGACAGGACCGCGTGCACGCGCCGACGAAGTCGCTGCGTACCCTGCCCGAAGCGGTCCAGGGCCACACGGACCGTTTCCAGTGCGGCCGGGTCCGCCGGGAGGTCGTGGGCACTCGCCGTCGCCTCGGTCTCGCGTCGGGCGGCGACCGCGCGGGCACGCGCCTGCTCCGCTGCGCGGGCGGCCGTGGAGGCCTGCGAGGCGAGGGATTCGGCGGTTCGGTCGGCCTCGGTGGTACGGGCCCACGCATCCGTCAGCCCACGTGCCGAGGGCGGGCGGCGCAGGGTGTCGCCGATCCGGTCGCGGTGCTCGGTGAGGATCCGCAGACGATCTCGGAGTTGCGTCAGCTCGCCTTCCAGTTCGGCCAGTTCGCGGTCGAGTTCCGCCAGCGCGCGACGGCGTGTCTCCGCACGCACCTGCGCGCCCACGTACTCGGCGACCTCCTTGGTGTGGCGGCCGTGGGCGATGCCGAGCCTCCAGGAGCCGTCGGTACCGATCACGGTCTGCGGGCCTGCCTCTGCCGCCTCGTCCCCCGGGCCGGCATCGCTGCTGCGGCCCCCGACCCCGACCAGAGCCACCGCCCCGAGCACACGTTCGATCTGGTCCGCCGTCACTCCGCTGTCGAGCGCGACAACCGGTCGCAACACCCGAGCGAGTGTCACCCCGGACACCGGTCCTCCCGGGACCAGCAGGGTGTCTTGGGTGGTCGGGTCGAGGACCGCGCCGTCCGCACGCACCCAGGCGTCGAGCAGGCCGCTCGCCTCCAGCGCGGCCTCCAGGCCTGCCCGCGCGTCCGGCTCCAGGTCGTGGGCGAAGTCCACCAGCCGGTACAGGGGCGCTCCGGTGCCGGACGCGCGGGGTGCCGTGCGGTGGGGCGGGGGCGCAGGCTCGGGGTCGGTGCGGCGTTCCCATTCCTCGCGGCGGCGCCGGAGGCGGTCCTGTCCGGCCTCCAGTCCGCGGACGGCCAGGGCGACGTCGTCACGCTCCGCGGCCAGTTCCGCCAACCACGGGTCGACGGCCGACCGGGCTGCTTCGGCCACCTCGTCGGGGGTCTCCGCCGGCAGCGGACCTTCGGCGAGGTCATGCGCGACGAGGGCGGACACGGCGTCCAGGGACACCCTGGTGGAGGTCCGCAACCTCTCGCTCCAGTCTCTGGCCGCGACGGCGTACGCCTCCGACTCACGCGCGGTTTCCTGTCGGCGTCGGTCGGCCCGGGCCCGCGCGTGGTCCGCCTGTTCCTCCAGACGTTCACGGGCGGCGTCGGCCTCGTCCGCCTGCCGCCCGGCCTCTCTCGACCGCTCGATGAGAGCGCTCAGTTCCGTGACGAACCTGACGCGGTTCCTGATCACCGGCTGCGCGACGTCGAGTCGGGCGTCCCAGGCCTGCAGCGCGGTCGTGCAGGTCTCGGTGTCGACCGCCAGCACCTCACTGTGCCGCACCAGGTGGAAGTCGCCTTCCGGAGCGGTCAGTTCGGCCGTGGTGGCGGGCGTGACCGGTGCGACGGGCGTCGCCACGGGCTCCCCCAGGTGCACGGGGTCGATCCCGGACCGCTCTGCTTCCCGCACCAACTCGCCGTGTGTGGTGCTCAGTTCGACCAGGTCTTCACCCAGTCGTCGGGCCTCGGCGGTGAGACGCCGCGCCGCCTCCTCCTGGTTGCTGTGGGCCTGGCGGACGGCCTTGAAGGCGGTGGCAGCCGCGCTGTGCAGGGCGGTGACCGTGGTGCGTTTCTCCCCGAGTTCCTGCAGGCTGCGGTATCCGGCGCCGGCGTGCAGGGCGGCCAGGTCCGTCTCGGCGGCACTCGACTCGCTTGTGAGGGTTTCGACGCGGGCGTCGAGTTCTCGCTCGCGCTCGCGGAACCCCTCCGCCCTGCGCGCCGCGTCACCGGCGGACCTGCGGTGCTCCATGAGCTGCTCGAGCTCACCGGTCACCTGGTCCGTGCGGCGGCGCAGCGCCCCGTGCAGGTAGCCGCGGTAATCGGTGAGGAAAGTGCGCAGCGCCTGGTCGGTGCGTTCGAGGCGCCCGAGGTAGGCCCTTACGGAGTCCAGGTCGTCCAGACTGCGGGCCACCTTCTCCACGACCTCGTCGTCGAGGGCGGGCAGGGTCTCGGCGAGGACCGAGACCAGTCCGCCGGAGTCGATGCGGTCACCAATGGTGGGACGGCGCAGCCGGTGCAGCAGGTGGAGCAGGTTGCGGTAGCGCGCCGGGTCGGTGAGGCCGAACAGCTCGCGGGCGACCCTGGCCCGGTGCTCGACCGCGCGGTCGGTGACGTTCTCCGAGCCGACGAGTGACTTGAGCTGGTCGATGGACAGGGGGCGCCCGGCGGGGGTGAGGTCGAGGTCCTCACCGATCCGCAGCCGGGTGGTGAAGAAGAACGGCTTCGCCGTCCTGGTCGACTGGGACGCGCGGATGGCCGCGCCGATGGTCAGATGGTGATCGCTCCCGTCCTCGTCCGTCCGCGCGAACTCCAGCCACAGGTAGCCCAGCCGGTTGGTCTGCTCGATGCCGTCCAGCATCAGCCAGGCCAGGGTGGTGCGTCCGGTTCCCGTGGCGTCCAGCGCACGCGCGTCGCCGTCGAGGAGGTAGGGCAGCAGCATCTCCAGGGCCTTGGACTTGCCGGCGCCGTTCTTGCCGCGCAGCAGCAGACGGCCCTCGCCGAAGGCGAACTCCTGCTCGTCGTACTGCCAGACGTTCCGGATGCCCGCGCGGTGCAGTCGGTAGCGGTGCAGGGTCGGCGGGCGGTTCATCGGGGCGACTCCTCCAAGACGTCGTCCGCTGTGGACTGGTCGGTACGGGGCTTGACCGCCACCGTGGCGGCGTACCGGGCGGCTACGGCCAGCAGGATCCAGCCGCTGTCCGGATGGTCCTGGCCACGGGCCTGAGAGACATCGGTGACGGAGCGCCCGTCGGCCACCGTCCGCTCGTATCCCTCGGGCACGCCGTGGCCGTCCGCGCGCACGGGCCCGGCAGGAGCCATAAGACGCATGCGGACGAGGAGGTCGAGTACGGCCGTGAGGAATCCGTCCCGGTCCTCCAGGTGGCCGCGCTGCCAGTTGGTGCGTCTGCCGTACTCCTCGATCAGTTCGTCCAACAGCTCGGGGAGCAGCCCGTCCGGGACGGGTACGCCGATGACCAGCCGTCCGCCGACCGCCGGGTGGCCCGGGTCTTCGGGACGCAACCGGTCGACCAGCCGCTCCACGAGGAGCAGTGCGGCCTGAGCCACCGTGCCTGTGCCCGGCAGGTGCAGGTCGGTGAGTTCGTCCTCGCTGTCGACCAGGGCGATGCCCTCGGCGCGGATCTCGGCCTCCAGGCCGAGCAGTTCGGAGAATGCCTGCGCCTCGCGTCGCTGACGGGTACGCAGCCATTCACGCTCGGTGTCCGTGAGGTCGTCGAGGTGGACGACGGGGGTTTCGACAAGACGTCTGCGCACGTACGTACGCGGCCCTCCGAAACCGGGGTCGGCGGCCCGGCGTACGAGGTCCGCGCCGTCGCGGCTCTGGGCGAGCGGGCCGGCGACGACGGCTCGCGCGATCTCGCGGTCCACGGTCAGCAACGCCTCACCGGCCCGTTCCTCGGCGACGGCCGCGATATGCCCCTCGGTCTCGATCAGAACGCCCCAGTCGACGAGTTGCCGCAGGGCGGCCGCGAGGGTCCGCCGCTCGGCCTGCCGCCCGGTGTCCGGGATCTCGATGCCGGCGTCGACGGCCGCGGCCCGCAGGTCGGCGACGAGTTGGGAGAGCAGGAGTTGTTCCGGTGCGGTGACGAGGACCGACAGTGCGAGGGCCAGGTAGGCGTACGTCCGCGGGCTGAACGGCGTTCCGGTCGACGGTCGTTCCAGGCGGTGGCCCGAGCCCGGGCCGAGGCCCGCCTTGAACAGCCGGGCGTACGAGGACTCCACCAAGAGGCGGTATCCGAACACCTGCTGGAAGCGCTGGGCCAGCCAGTCGGCGTGGCGCCGGATCAGTGGAAAGGTGTCGCTGTGCGGTCCGGTGCTGGTGACGAGGGGGTGGGCCAGCAGGAGCCGGGCGGCGGTGCGGCGCTCGGCCGCGAGGGCGACATCGTGCGTCGAGGGCAGGGGCATCAGGCGCTCGCCTCTCTCATCGCCGGTGCGGATGCGCTTTCGACAGCAAGGCTCTCGACGGCCAGCGTGAGATCGTCCGCCGTCAGGTCGCCGTCCACCGACCGCAGGACGGTGGACCGCCCGGGTGTGCGCCACGCGGTCAGCCGGATGCCGAGGTCCACGTCGTCCGTCTGCGCGCCGTCGAGCAGGAAGTTGTGGGCGTCCTTGTTCAGTCGGGCGTTGCCGAGGGCGGTCGTCAGGAGCTCCAGGAGCAGTCGCATCGCCGGGGCGCTGAGGCGCACCTGATCGAACCTGCCCGAGGCGCTGCGCAGTTCGTCGGCGGCCGCTTCCCGGGCCTCGGCCTGCTGCCGCGCCTGCTCCATGAGGTGGCGCTTCTGTTCGGAGTGGTCCTCGGCCGCCGCGGCCCGTCCGCGCGGAGCCCTGCTGCCGCGCTCGCGCAGTGCCACCGGCACGTCCACCACGGGTCCTGTCCACCAGCTCACATATGCCGGAACGGACCCGTCGGGGTCCGGTGCCACCCCCAGGTGGCGCGCGCCGTAGAGCCCGAAGGCGGCGACCGCCAGGTCGTGGGCCGCTTCCGGCTCCGCCGCGTCGAACCAGGCCGCGAGGCGCAGCAGGTCCTTGCGACGGGACATCTCACCGGACGCCGAACGCAGCATCCGCTTGGCGTTGGCGAGCAGCGACTGCAGGGCCCGCAGGGTGGCGTCCCGGAGCTGATCCACCTGGCTGGAGTGCCCTCCGGTGTCGGTGAACCACTCGCGCAGCCCCCCCCCAGTCCGCGATGTCCCGTCCGCGGCTGCGCTGCACCCGCGTCTCGGTCAGCCCGTCGGCGAGTGCTCCCATGCCCGCCGCGTGTGCGTCGATCCGGGCGAGCAGCCCGGGCAGGTGGGGCCGGACCGCGTCCAGATGAGCCGCGATGCGCGAGGCCCGGAAGGATATGTCCTCGGTGACGGCCTCCACGTAGTCGAGCAGGAGTTCCTTGAATCCCTGGTACTCGGCGGAGTCGAGGTCGTAGCGCGCCAGCACCTGGCCCAGGTACGCGTAGAAGTCGCGGACGGACTCGGCGAATTCGGCGAACTGCACGAAGAGCGTACTGATCCGCTCCAGCGCCTGCTGCGGATCGGCGCCACCCGGCGCCGCGGCCATGGCGGCGATCTCACCCAGTCCTCGGTCGACGAGGGCCAGCAGTTCGCTGCTCACCTCGCGTGCCGCGTCGGCCCCGGCCAGCACCTCGTCCGCGTCCCGCTGTGCGCGCTCGCCCAGCTTCGACAGCTGGTAGCGGGACCGCGAGCGCTGGTACTCGGCGATGCTCGTCGCTGTGACGGTGTGCGTGCTGCGCAGCAGATTGCCCCACCGTACGAGCTCTTCGAGCCTGCGTGTGAGCGTTTCCGCGTCCAGCGCCGCCCCCGGGCCGTCCTTCTCCGCAAGCCTGGCGAGGAGGTCGGGTACGGACAGGTCGGCGAGCAGCGTGCCGCAGAACACCCGCATCACCGCGACGTACTCCAGGCGCTCGGGCGCACTGAGGTACGCGTACGCGCTCAGCCGCTGCCACGCCTCGGCGTCGGCTTCCTCGCCGTGTGGCACTTTCCGCTCGTTCCCCTCCATGCCGTCGAGGGTACGGACCGTCACTGACACTCCGGAAAGTGGTTGCGGAAAATCAGCCGCACGTGACCGATCACCACGCAGTCGTCTGGAGCGAGGCGCACGGCGCGTGGTCGCGGGGAAGACCGCTCCGGTACCGCCGCATCCGAACCAGCCCCCGACCATCAGGTGAACAGGATCCGTCGCCTGATCCGGCGGCGCGCGAGACAGTCGCGCATCGCCGGGGTGCCGGTGCGTCCGCTGCGAGAAGCCTGCGCGGCGCGTGGTCGGTCCGCGCCACGCAGGCCGTGAGGAGGTCAGGAGGTCAGCTCGACGGTGCGTGGCCGGTCCGGAGCGGGGCGCAGGATGCCGGCCGCGACGGTGGTGGTCGCGCAGAACAGGGTGAGCAGCAGGAAGGTGTGGTTGAGAGCCGTGAGGTGGGTCAACCAGCCGATGACGGCGGGGCCTGCGAGCATGCGGATGTAGCCGAGTCCGGCGACTCGGGAGACGTTGGTGCCCGCGGCTGCGGCGTCGGTGTGTCCGGCGGCGCTGAACAGTTGGGGGACGCAGCCGGACAGACCCAGGCCGAACAGGGCCCAGCCGGTCAGCGCCGCCCAGATCCAGGGTGAGAGGGCCACGACGGTGATGCCGAGCGCGGCCAGGGCCGCGCCGTACCGCAGGACGGCGACCGGCCGAACCGCGCGGAGATCCGGTCTGCCAGGAGCCTGCCGACGGTCATGGTGGCCGCGTAGGTCCCGTAGGCGAACGCGGCGGTGCTCTCCGGCGCGTCCAAGACGGTCTTGAGGTGCACTCGGCGCAGTCGTCGAGCCATGCCGTGTCGTCGTCACGGGAGATGACGAGGAGCAGGTCGTCCGCGGCCATGGGTGTCTGCGACGGCGGGTTGAGCACAAGGGTGTCTCCTCGCATCATTCCCACGACGCTCGACGTGGGGTAGGACAGCAGCGCGTCGCCGAACGGGCGGTCGGCCAGGGCAGGTTCGTCGATCAGGTAGAACTCGTCACCGGCGAAGTCGAGGAGTTCCTGGTGGACGAAAGAGAGCCCGGGGCGGCGCGCGGCCTGGACGATCAGCCGGGCGGCGACGGTGTCGCTCTCCAGGATGACACCGCCCGGTCGGCTTCTCCCGGCGGAGCTTCGGGGCGGTGGCCGGAACGGCCGGCACCCCACCGACGGGTCCTGAAGCTGGACCGCTCGTCCAAGGCGATCTGTTCGAGGGATTCCCACGTGACCGAAGCGGGCGTTATCGATCTGTGATTGTTTGAGCTAGTTCCGATCACATCGCGGTCACAGGGTGAACGACCGTGACCATGCACGACGTCAAGCCTCCTCGCACCAGCCGCCGCCGGAAGAGCGCCGCGTGCTCCGCCTCCCGGGGCGGGAAGGCGGCCCCCATGGCGGACCTGACCGTGGTGGCCGCCGCGGTCGCCTGTGTGGCCGCGGCCGGCGAGAGCGCGAAGGCGGGCAAGGGCTGGTCCGGGCACCACCCGGACAGACGATGGACGCCACCGTGTGCCGGTCACTCATCGTCGAGCGTGCGATGAAGTCGTCACTGCGGCCAACCCCCGGGATCCGCAGGTCACTTCACGAACGGGCGTGTCCGTCCTCGTTCTCCCCTGCACGCACCCGAGCCCGCGGGGGATCGTCACCGACGCTCCGCCAACGCCGATGAGCTGGTCCATCCCGCCGCGCCAGGAGAGCCGTAGCCGGTCCGCGCGGCGCGGGCCGGCCGCCCGCGGGCCACCACGGCAGGGGTGGCCCGTGACCGGTCGGACGTGCCGCTTCGAGGGGCGAGGCGTTCGGTGTGTTCGCGGGTTGAGGACGTCCTGTTTCGAATCCGCAATCATGAGGAGTTCAGATGGACTTACGTGCCAGACGCAGACGTGGGGTCGCGGCCGCGGGGGTGGCCTCCGCGGCCCTTCTGCTGGCCGGCCTTCCGGGAGGAGCGGCCCATGCCGCGCTGACCGGTGAGCCGGCCGACGCGGTTTCCGGGGCGGCGGCCCGGAGCGCGGTGGGCGCCCGTACGGCCGGGGCTGTGAAGACGGTGACGTTGGTGACCGGCGACCGGGTCCTGGTGGACGGCACCGGCCAGGTCACCGGGGTGCGGCGGGCACAGGGCCGCGAGCGCGTGCCCTTCTCGGTCCGGGAGGTCTCCGGGCACACCCAGGTGGTGCCCGGTGACGCGGAACTGCTCCTGGCGCAGGGCAAGTTGGATGCCCGGCTGTTCGATGTGACGCAACTGGTGGCGGACGGCTACGACGACGCGGGCCGTTCCGACCTGCCGTTGATCGTCACGTTCCGCGGCAAGAAGGCGCCCGCGATGACCCCGTTCACCGGGGCCGGGGCGCGGATCGGGCGGGCCCTTCCGGTCGTCAACGGGAAGGCGATGCGCTCCGTCAAGAAGCGCGGCGCCGACTTCTGGGACGCCGTGACCGGCGCGAAAGCCGACGACAAGGCGGACGGAGCAGCGGAGTTCACCGCGTCGACCGCGGTCGAGAAGCTGTGGCTGGACGGCAGGCGCACAGCGAGCCTCGACAAGAGCGTCCCGCAGATCGGCGCGCCGACGGCCTGGGAGGCCGGTTATGACGGCACCGGCGTCAAGGTCGCCGTACTGGACACCGGCATCGACACGACCCACCCCGATCTCGCGAGCCAGGTGACCGAGGCGCGGGACTTCTCCGGCTCCTCCGGCACCGGCGACGCGTTCGGCCACGGCACGCATGTGGCGTCCACCGTAGCCGGGAGCGGGGCCAAGTCCGAGGGCAAGTACAAGGGCGTCGCCCCGGGCGCGAAGATCCTCAACGGCAAGGTGCTGGACGACTCCGGCTCCGGCTACGACTCCGGCGTCATCGCGGGCATGGAGTGGGCGGTCGCCCAAGGCGCGGACGTCGCCAACCTCAGCCTCGGCGGCGACGACACGCCGGGCATCGACCCGCTGGAGGAGACGGTCAACCGGCTCTCCGCCGAGTCGGACACGCTCTTCGTCATCTCGGCGGGCAACAGCGGCGAGTTGGGCGAACGGACCGTCGGCTCACCCGGCAGTGCCGACGCGGCACTCACCGTCGGCGCGGTGGACAAGTCCGACGAGCTGGCCTCGTTCTCCAGCCGCGGCCCTCGCGTCGGTGACGGCGGGGTCAAGCCCGACCTGACCGCGCCCGGCGTCTCCATCACGGCCGCGGCGGCCGCCGGCAGCGTTCTGGAGGACGAGTACCCCTCCGACATACCCGGGTACCTCACCATCGACGGCACGTCGATGGCGGCCCCGCACGTGGCGGGTGCCGCGGCCATTCTCGCCCAGCAGCACCCCGACTGGGGCGGTGAACGGATCAAGGCGGTCCTCACCGGTTCGGCGAAGTCGGGCTCGTACAGCTCCTTCCAGCAGGGCACCGGCCGCACGGACCTGGTCCGGGCGATCGGGCAGAGTGTCGTCACCGAGCAGCAGCCGCTCAACTTCGGCAAGCAACAGTGGCCGCACGGCGACGACGCTCCGGTGACCAAGCAGCTGACGTACCGCAACCTCGGTACGGACCCGGTCACCCTGGACCTGTCCGTCGACGCGTTCTCGGTGGACGGCAAGCGCGCCGCCGAGGGCATGTTCTCCGTGTCGCCGCAGCGGCTCACCGTCCCGGCGGGCGGCGAGGCGAGCGCGAACGTCACCGCCGACACCCGCGTGGGCAGTGCCGACGGCACCTTCGGCGGCTCGGTGGCCGCCACCTCGGCCGACGGCAAGGTGCGGGTGCGTACCGCTGTCGGGGCGGAGCGCGAGGTCGAGTCGTACGAACTGACGCTGAAGCACACCGACGAGAACGGCGAGCCGACCGGCGACGCCGTCACCTCCGTCAGCGGCCTCGGCAACGGGTTCTGGGCCGAGTACGCCGACGAGGAGGACGGCGAGCTCACGGTGCGGCTGCCCAAGGGCGACTACAACCTCAGCGGTGTGATCCACCCCTCCTACGAGTCCGCCACCCACGCCGTGCTGGTGCAGCCGAAGCTGCGGCTGGACTCGGACACCACCGTCACCGTCGACGCCCGGCAGGCGAAGCCGCTGAAGATCACCGTGCCTGACGCGGCGGCCGAGAACACCGAGGCCATGGCCGTCTTCCACTACGACCGGGGCGGAGAGCTGGGCATGGGCAGACTCGAGTACCTCCTGCCCACCTTCCAGGGCACGCGGTTCGGGCAGCTCGGAGCCGTCTCGGCCGCGGACAAGACGTCCGCCCTGTTCGCCGGTGACTGGACCCGCGAGGACGACGAGGGCCGGCCGGTCACCTACCACCTGGCCTGGGAACGTGCCGGCGACCTGGGCGGCTTCGCCGCCTCGGTCGAACGCAAGCAGCTCGCCAAGGTCGACCTCCAGGTGGGCGCACCCGTCGGGGGCAGGAACGTCCAGGTCGAGGTGTCTCCCCACACGGCCGACGGGGGCCTGGTCTTCGGCGACCACGACCTGAGAGGGGCTCTGCCCCTGCGCACCACCGACTATGTCCTCGACAGCGGCGTCAAGTGGTCCTTCCGCGCCTGGCAGACCAGCGGAAAGGACGACGACAAGGTCTGGGAGAACTTCCTGATGAGGATGCCGAGGACCTGGAAGGCCGGTCAGAGCTACCGTGAGCGGTTCAACGTCGGCGTCTTCGGCCCGGCGCTGCCCGCCGCCAAAGACGCCGGACCCGAGCAGGGATTCCCCGGCGTCCTGCGGTACGGCAACACCATCAGGGCCTACCTGCCGTTGTTCGGCGACGGCGCCGGGCACTGGGGCACCAGCGATCACACCACGCTCAAGACTTCGCTCCAGGCGGACGGCAAGGAGATCCCGGACACCTACGAAACCCCGCCGACCGACGGCCTCACCGAGTTCACCGTCCCCGCCAAGAACAGCGCCTACCAGCTGACCGTGGACAACTCCAGGGATCCCGCGGTGTACCCGGTCAGCACCCGCGTCAGGGCGGAGTGGACCTTCCGCTCCGCCGAGACTCCCGAAGAGGGGAGGACTTTGCTGCCCCTGTCGGTGATCCGTTTCTCCCCCGAACTGACGCTCTCCAGCACGGCGAAGGCGGGCAAGCCGTTCGAGGTGCCCTTCAGCATCGAGGGTGCGGCCGCCGGACAGCGGCCCAAGACGCTCACCTTCGAGGTCTCGTACGACGAAGGCACCACCTGGCAGTCCGCCAAGGCCGTCGGCGGCACGCACCTGACGCTGAAGCACCCGGCCAAGGCGGGCTCCGTCTCGCTGCGGGCCAAGCTGACCGACCGGCAGGGCAACACGCTGCTCCAGACGATCGAACGCGCCTACCTCACCACCCAGTAGCCCCCAGGAGCTGGTACCTGGTCTCGCCCGGGGCGGCGTCGGAGCCGCCGCCCCGGGCGCTTTTCCATGGAGTCGCCGAACAGACTGGACTCCCCAGTCCGCCGCGTATGTCGGAGGCCCGAGACCAGCTGCCCGTGTCAGGTGTCGCGAACCGGCCGCTTGCCCGAGACCGGCTGCCCGGGCCAGATGTCGCGAACCGGCCGCTTGTCCCGGGTGTCGCAAGCCCGGCCGCCCGGTTCGGGGCAGCCCTCCCCCGAGCGCCTCATCTCCGGCATCCGGAACTCCGCTGTCCGCCACGGCACTTGACGAGTACACACACAGCGCAAAGAATTGGGCCCGCTCAATCTGACAACGTTGTCTGATTTTTTCGGGGAGGCGCTTCCGCCCATGAGATGGACCCAACGGATACGCGGTGCGGGCGCGGTGGTCGCAGCGGCCGCCCTGCTCGGCGCCGCCCTCGTCACCCCCGCGGCCCAGGCGGCCGCCGCGCAGGACGCCCACCTCACCGACCTTGTCAACCCGTTCATTGGGACCCAGAACGAAGGCAACACCTACCCTGGCGCGGCCGTCCCGTTCGGAATGGTGCAGTTCTCACCGGACACCGGTCACAACACCGGTTACGACTACTCCCAGAACCACATCCGGGGCTTCTCACTCGTCCATCTCTCCGGCGTCGGCTGCGGCTTGGGCGGCGACCTGCCCGTGCTGCCGACCACCGGTGACGTCACCGAGACGGATTACGCCAAGTACCAGGCCGAGTTCAGCCACGACACGGAGAAGGCGAGCCCCGGTTACTACAAGGTCGGCCTGAAGACCGGCATCGACGCCGAGTTGACCGCGACCGCGCGTACCGGTGTGCAGCGCTACACCTTCCCCGCCACCGACAAGGCCAACGTCCTGCTCAACGCGGGCCAGTCACTGCACCGGACGGTCTCCACCAAGGTCGAGGTCCTCGACAGCCGGACCGTGCGCACCGCGATCACCGGCAGCGGCTTCTGCCAGGACACCAAGCCGTACACGGTCTACACGATCACCCGCTTCGACCGTCCGTTCACCACGTACGGCACCTGGGACGCCTCCACGGTCACCGGCGGGTCGAAGAGCGGGCGCGACGGCGCCTACGTCCGCTTCGACACGACCAAGGACCGGACCGTCGAGGCGACGACCGCCCTGTCGTACGTCGACGCCCACGGCGCCGCCGTCAACCTCCGTGCCGAGGGCGGTCGTTCCTTCGACCAGGTCCGCGGTGCCGCCCGGCGGGCCTGGGAGGACCGGCTCGACGACGTCCGCGCGAAGGGCGGCAGCGACGCGCTCCGGCGCACCTTCTACTCCTCCCTGTACCGGTCCTTCCTCGCGCCCAACATCGGCAGCGACGTCGACGGCCACTACACCGGCTGGGACCAGAAGATCCACCGTGCGCGCGGCTTCACGTACTACCAGAACTGGTCGTTGTGGGACACCTACCGCACCCAGTCACAGCTCCTGTCCCTGCTCGCGCCGCGGGAAGCGCGTGACATGGCGATATCCGTCATCAAGATCGACGAGGAGAGCGGCTGGCTGCCCAAGTGGGGCTACGGCACGGTGGAGACGAACATCATGACCGGCGACCCGGTCACCCCCTTCCTCACCAACGCCTATCAGCAAGGCCTGCTCAAAGGGTACGAGGAGCGGGCCTACCGCGCCCTGAAGAAGAATGCCGACGGCGTGCCGCCCGCGGACTCGCCGGCCGTGGGACGCGAGGCCAACCGGGAGTACGTCGCCGACGGCTTCGCGCCCTACATCCAGGATCGCCCGCACGCCAAGCCCGGCGACTCCGACTACGACCACGGCGCGTCCGCGACACTGGAGTACGCCCTGTCGGACGCGATGCTCGGAGCCATGGCCCGCGATCTCGGCCACACCGCGGACGCCGCGCGCTACGCCGCCCGGGCCCAGAACTACCGCAAGATCTTCGACGCCTCGACCGGCTTCTTCCGGGCACGTGACGCCTCCGGCGCCTTCACCGGGCCGGCCGACCCGGCCCAGAGCGAGGGGTTCCACGAGGGCACCTCCTGGCAGTACCAGTGGCTCGTACCGCAGGACCTGCCGGGCATGGTCGACCTGATAGGCGGCAAGCAGGCGGCCAACGACCGGCTGGACTCCTTCTTCGCCTACGAGCAACTTGTGCGGGATCCCGCGAAGACCGCCCGCGAGGTGTGGGTGAACGGCCCGTACGCCTACTACAACGCGGACAAGTACAACCCGCAGAACGAACCCGACCTCATCGCCCCGTACACCTATCTCTCCACCGGGCAGCCCTGGAAGACCACCGACGTGGTGCACGCCGCGCTGACGCTCTTCACCGACGCCCCGACCGGCATGACGGGCAACGACGACCTCGGCACGATGTCCGCCTGGAACGTGCTGTCATCGATCGGCGTCTTCCCGGTGCAGCCCGGCTACGACACCTGGGGTCTGTCCACTCCCGTCTTCGAACGGGTCGACCTCACACTCGACCGACGCTACTACCCGCGTGGGGCGCTCACGGTGACGGCGCCCGGCACATCCGACAGCCGCCACTACATCCAGTCGGCCCGTGTCGACGGCTCCCCGTACGGACGCACGTATCTGACGACCGACGCCCTGCGGGACCTGCGGACACTCGCGTTCACGGTCGGCACCGAGCCGTCCGGATGGGGAACGGCCGCCGAGGCGGGGCCGCCTTCGCTGAACCGGCCCGCGGCCGGCACCCGGGGTTGAGCACGCTCGGCTGAACCGTGACGCGGAACGCCACGGGGGCCCGTCGATGACGGGCCCCCCTTTCGCGACGACGCGGGAGCAGGGCGAAACGGCCGACGGCTTCGTCCGGGGATTCGGCGACGTGTCCGACCACCGCGTCGCTGTTCGAGGAGACGAGTGCCCTGCAAAGTGTGTTCACTTTCTCGTTCCGCGGATTCTGCTGTCCCGCCGCGTGTGCAGCGAGCGCCTGGTATGCGACAGGAAGCACCGATGTGTCCGGCCGCCAGTCGGGCATGGGACAGCGACGTGTCGGGTCCGGGCCCGGTCACCCGGCTGCAGCGTTACGGTCGAGGCTTGTTCGCGAACACCCACCGGTTGCCCGCCAGGGCGTCGTTCTGCTCGGGCAGCGGGCCGCGTCCGTGCCGGCGGGTGAAGTCGAAGGGGGTGTGGACCGACGTGGACCAGCCCTTGCTCGCCAGGTCACCTGCGGAGTCGGGCCGCGGCTCCCTGTCGAACAGGTTGAGGAGGTCGATGCCGATCTGCTGTGTCGTCGAGGTGTAGAGCGGGCTGTCGCGGTATTCCAGCAAGTCCTTGTCCAGCTTGACCTCGAACGCCAGAGCGCTCCCTGCCGTGCTCAACCGGTCCACCATGTCAATGAGGTACGTCTCGGCGACGGTCGGCAGGTAGAACAGCAACCCCTCGGCCAGCCAGACGCTCGGTGCGGTCGTGCCGAAGCCGGCGTCGGCGAGTGCTCCGACCCAGTCGGCGCGAAGATCGATCGGGATGGGTACGCGCGCTGCCTTCGGGGTGGCCGACAGTCCGTCGAGCACCCTGTGCTTGAACGCCAACACTCCTTCCCTGTCGATCTCGAAGATCACGCACCCGGGAGGCCAGTCGAGCCGGAAAGCCCGCGAGTCCAACCCCGCCCCGAGCAGCACCACTTGGCGGGCGAGACCCGTGTGCACCGACCGGAGGAGAAAGTCGTCGAGGACCCTCGTCCGCAGACCGAAGTAACGCGCGAATCGTCCCCACAGGGGATTCGCGTCCCCGTCCGGGACCTGTTGTATGCGGACCGGCCATCCGGCGGACGCCGGTGCGGCGCGCACGAAGTGCTCCGCGTAGACGTCCCGTGCCAGGGTGTCGTGGCGGTGCGTCTCGATCGCCCGTGCCGCGGCGACCATGAGAGCGGTCACCCCCACACCTCCTTCCACGCCTTCCCCGCCGGTGTTGTGATGCGTTGCGCCGACCACGTTTCCTCCGTTGGCGAATGGGGACCACGAACAGCGAGCGATGCGACTGACGGATCGAGGGCGGACGCGCGACAACACCGCTCAGCACTCCCTGTTCCCGAGGGGTGCCCGATGGCGCACAGACCCGCGGTCACCCGGTTCCCCCGTCGGGCCGGCCCGGCATGGGGGGGCGCCGCGCGGGCCGGCCACGGCGAAGCGGCGTCCAGGGGCGTTGCGTCAGGCGGCGGCCCATCAGGTGACGGTCGATGAGGGGCGACCGGCGGACAAGGGGCGTTGAAGGTCGCGCTCATACGCTCCTCCCCTCCGGAATCAGGACGGGTTTCACCACGCGGCCCGCTTCGCAGTCGTGTTCGGCCTCGTTGATGTCGGCGAGCGGATAGGTACGGATCAGCTCGTCGAACGGAAACCGCCCGGCCTGCCACAGCCCGGTCAGCCGCGGAATCAAGAGTCCCGGTACCGCGTCCCCCTCGCAGATGTGGGAGATTCTCCTGCCCCGGTCCAGCGCCCCCGGTTCGAGCGGCAACGTGGTGTGGAGCCGTGCCACCAGGCCGAGGTGACCGGTCGGGCGCAGAGCCCGGAGCGCGTCGTTGATCAGCTGGGCGGAGGCCGTGGTGTCCAGCGCGTAGTGAACGCCGCCATCGGTCAGTCGCCGGATGCGGCCGGGCAGGTCAGATGATGCGGCGTGCAGCGGGGTCGCGCCGAACCGTTCGGCGAGGGCCAGCCGTCCGGGGTGCCGGTCGACCGCCACGGTCACCGCTCCGGAGGCGGTGGCCGCCATCACCGCGGCCAGGCCCACCGCTCCCGCGCCGAAGACCGCGAGGGTGTCGCCCGGCCCGGCGGCGAAGGAGTTGAAGACCGCCCCGGCGCCGGTGAGGAACCCGCAGCCGAGCGGACCGAGCAGTTCGATGGGCAGCGAGGGGTCGACCCGTACGGCGTTGCGGGCGGGGACCACCGCGTACTCGGCGAACGAGGACTGGCCGAACCACCGGGGGGCCAGTTCGTCCCCGGCCCCGTCGGTGAACCGCGCGGCGTTCTCCTTGCGCCCTCCAAAGAGGTTGAGCGAGGCGAAGGAGTCGCAGTAGGCGGGGGCAGCGTCCATGCAGTTCCGGCAGTGGCCGCAGGAGTCGAAGCTCAGTACGACGTGGTCACCGTTGCGCAGGCCGGTGTGCGGGCCGCCCGTCTCCACCACGGCCCCGGCGCCTTCGTGGCCGAGCACCGCCGGCAGCGGTGAGCGGCCCGCCGAACGCCGGACCGCGAGATCGGTCCGGCACATCCCGCAGCCTGCGATCTTGACCACGATCTCGCCGTCGGCCGGTCCCGCGTTCAGGTGCACCTCCTCGACGGCGAATCGGTCCTCGTACGAACGCAGTACCGCCGCGCTGAACCTCATCGTCACGCCTCCTGCGGACGGTGCACGACGAACGGTCTGAGGTTGCCGTAGAGCCCCCATGGACCGCCCGCGACACCGACACCGCTCTCCTTGGAGCCCGCGAAAGGCTGGGCGAGGGACAGTTCGGCGTGGTGGTTGATCCATGCCGTTCCGCACTCCAGCCGGTCGGCCACCTCCTCGGCCCGGTCGAGGTCGGTCCCCCATACCGAGCCGCCCAGTCCGAATCCGGTGTCGTTGGCCGCCTCGACGGCTTCGTCGACGCTCCTGTACGGCAGCACCGGCAGGACGGGACCGAACTGTTCCTCCGTCACCACCGGGCTGTCGGCCGGAACATCCGCCAGGATCGTCGGGGCGAAGAAGTAGCCCGGCCGGTCCAGCCGGCGGCCCCCGGCCACGGCTCGGGCGCCGTCTGCCACGGCCTGCGCCGTGTAGCTCTCGACCCGGGCCAGTTGGGGGGCGTTGTTGACCGGCCCCAGCTGCGTACCCGGGTCGAGACCGGCTCCGACGACGGCGGTCTTCGCGCGCTGAGCAAGGGCCTCGACGACGTGGGAGTAGAGCCGGGCCGGGGCGTAGACGCGCTTGACCGCCATGCAGACCTGCCCGCAGTTGCGGAACGCCGCCCAGAACAGCCGGTCCGCGATCCGCTCCACCTCCACGTCCTCCAGCAGGATGGCCGCGTCGTTGCCGCCCAGTTCAAGGGTGACGCGGGCGAGTGAAGCCGCCGCCCCCTGCGCGACGGCCCGTCCGGTGGGAATCGAACCGGTGAAGGTCACATGGCGGATCCCCGGATGGGAGGCGAGGCGGGCGCCGAGGGGTTCGTGACCGGTGACGATCGTCAAGACGTCTTCGGGAAGGGCGGTGGCGACAACGGATCCCAGCAGCCGTGTGGCGAGGGGTGTGAAGGGGGAGGGCTTGAGCACCATCGTGTTGCCCGCGGCGAGCGCGGGCGCGAACTTCGCGGACGCGAGCTGGAGAGGGAAGTTCCACGGGATGATCGCGGCGACGGGCCCGAGCGGACGCCAGCGGATCTCGCTGCGTACCGGCCGGCCGTCCGTGATCGGCTGGGGCTGTGGGGCCGGCCCGGCGAAGTAGCGCAGGCGGGCCGCCGTACGGGCGATCTCCTCGTACGACTCGGCCAGGGGTTTGCCCTGTTCACGGGTGAGCAGGGGGGCGATGTCCGCCCCGGCCGCCTCCACGGCGTCGGCTGCCTCGAGTAAAGCGGTGGTGCGGGCGCCGGGGTCGGCCCGCCAGTTGATCCATGCCTCGTGGGCCCGGCCGACGACGGCGTCCAGCTCTTCCGGCTGCTGGTCGGGAGCCTCGCCGAAGGTCTCGCCGGTTGCCGGATCGAGGACGGCGAAGCGCTCGGCGGGGACTACGGACGCGTGCCGGGGTTGATGCGTGGCCATGCCGGCGGTCAGCTCGCGGCGGTTACGGCAGCCGCGTGTTCTCGGGCGTGCCGGTCCATCTCCGCCCGGAAGGCGGCCACCAACTGCGTCTGGATCCTTCCGGTGTTGCGGTCACCGCCTTCGCAGACCGCGCCGCGCACACCCACGATGTCCGTGCCGATACGGTTCAGCGCACCGAGGTCTCCCACCCGCACGCTGCCCGCAAGTGCGGCGAGCAGATCGGCTTCGTGAGCCCGCCGCACGAACTCCGCACAGATCTCAGGCGGAACGTGGTCGAACAGCCGTGTCCCGTCCTTGACCGCTGTGTCGAGCATGGCCGCGTCGGAGCCGGAGCGCAGGGCGATGTCGGGCAGTGCGAGCGGGTTGACACAGCCGATCCGGTGGGCGTCGGCGTAACCCGAGGCGACGACGAAGGCGTCCGGCCGATATTCCTTCACCGCCCGGACGACCCCCCGCATGACGTCGACAGCCTGGTCGGGTGTCGTGCATCCGTAGAGGCCGACCTTGATGTAGGTGGCTCCGGAGACAGCCGCACCGAGTGCCGCCTGGGCCACTGTGCCGGGTTTGTACGGCACGTCTCCCACGGTGGCGGACACCGGCTTGTCCGCCGGGACCGCGTCGCGGATCTCCCTGATGACCCACGGGAAGTTCGCGCCGAGCGAGCCCTCGTCGGGCTTCTTGACATCCACGATGTCGAGATGCTCCGCCGCCTTCGCGCAGTCGAGGGCCTCCTCGACGCTGTCCGGGGAGATGAGAAGTAACAACGTGGGCTCCTTCCCCGCGTATCCACCTGGCCAGGAGGCAGGGGTGCGGAGTCGCTTGGATTTCTTGCGGTCTGCACATCATTGGGGGCGGTCCGTGACCACCGGTAGGGCGTGCGGAGACCGAACGGGGTGCTGCCGGTCTACCCAGTGCGCCGTGCGCGCCGGTTCGAACCAGCTCCCGTCCGATCCGCAGAGGGGGCTCGACATGTGGAGCTCCGCCACGGCTGGGTCACGCACGCGCAGGTGGTCTCCAGCGGCTCGGCCGACGGCACGGGCGGAGCCTCGGCCGCCATCGAGGAGCACATGGGGCGTGGCGTCGACTGGGCGGCGAAGAAGCCGGTTCATGCCGGATCGGCGCCATCTTCGCTCTTTCTGTTGACAAGCCTGCTCTCCCCGGGACACCGGATTCCGCAGCCCGCATAGTGACGGAGCAACGGCCGTTCGACCGGCCCGCCGCAGACACGGCTTCCGCCCCGCGCGGTGTTCGCCGCACCCGTCGGCGGCTCACCGGTACGCCGCCGTGACGTCGCGCGCCGTCCGGCGCGGCCGGCACGCACGGCCGTCCCATCTCCTGGCCTGACGAAAGGTAAGAGCCCATGCGCAGTGAAGCGGTCAACCGTGTGAAACTCGTTTTCACCCTGTTCGACACCGACGGCAACGGGGTCCTGGTATCCGACGACTTCAGGCTGATGAGCAGCCGGGTTGCCGCGGCCGTGCCCGGAGCCGAGGAGACACGGAAGCACGCCATGCAAGCCGGCTTCACGCGCTACTGGAACACGCTGGCCGGCGAACTCGATACCGATCACGACGGCCAGATCACCTACGACGAGTACCAGGCATGCGTCCTGTCGCCGGAGCGCTTCAATGGGGCGATCGACGAGTTCGCGGCCGGCTTCGCGCGCCTCGGCGACCTGGACGGCAGCGGTATGGTCACACGACCTGTGTTCACCGGCATGCTGAGGGGGGTCGGCTTCGACCTGCCGAACATCGAAGCCCTCTTCGAGGCCCTCGGGCCCGATGATGCCGACCGGGTCGGGGTGGATGTCTGGGAAGCCGAGATCAAGAGCTTCTACGCCCCTGACAAGGGCGGCATCCCCGCAGACCTGCTGGCACCATCTCCGGCAGCCTGATCCAGCCCGGAAGGGTCGTCGTGTGAGGCAGCAGGTAGCTGTGGCTCGGCCTCGAGGATGCTGACTCGCTGGTGGCTCCGAACACCGCGCCTGTCAGGGCACGTGTCCCGGTCTCCACCAGAGTCATGAGCTCCAGCATCGGTTGGCCGCCACGGCTCTGCGGACCGAAGCAGTCCACGTTCCGGACGCTGTTGGGCAGCTTGATCGAGCTGCAGCCGTCGAAGGAGACTGTGCGGAAGGAACCGAACCTCACGCCGGGCGTGCACGGCTGGGCCGGCTGACCGGCCAGGACTTCGAACAGACGGACGCCGGACCGACTCGTCGGCGCAGGTCGCGGAGGACCTTCGCGGTAGGCCACGCGGTCTCCAGCCCGGCATCTGCCTGTGCCGCGGTCAGCTTCTGCCACATCAACCCGTAGCCGACCTCCGGGAACCGCCGGGTCAGTGTGCCGAGGTGTCCTTCACTTTGCTGCCGGGCGACGGTCAGAACAGTCAGCAGTGCGGCTGCCGCCCACAGCAGGGCGCAGAGCAGCCCCACATGGTGGAGTCCTGTACGGAAGCTGCTGTGCGCGGTCGGATCGCCGACCAACGAGCCGAGCACCATCCACGTCCCAGGGGGGATCATGAGCAACCCGCAGTACGCGCAGCAGCCCGATCAGTCGCCCTCGGAGTACGAGCTCGACGCTGGCGTGCCGTCCAGCAGTTCAAGGGCCGCCCACTGTCCCGAGCGATGAGAAACGCCGGCGAGCAAGTGGCCAACGGCGTCTCGGAACTCGGCAAGCGTGCCGCGAAGCAGCTGGAGAATCACCCACGGGCGAAGTCTGCGCTTGCGCGGGGACAGGAGGCCGTAGCCAAGGGCGCTCAGAAGGTCGGCGCGGGCGCGCGCGGAGCCGCTGACGCCCTACCGGACTGGAGTGGCACTGCCGCTCAGTCCCTGCGAAAGACGGTCGGGCGGGCCTCGCGGGCGGGCCGCTCATCCAAACGCGTGGTGGCGCTCCACAAGAAGCGCGGGCACGGCGTCGAATCGCTGCTCGATCTGCGCCGCCTCGACCTTGGGCAGGTCGACGCGGTCCGTGGACGGCGGCGAGCCTGTACTACCCGGCGGCCGCGGCGCTCTCGGGAGCGGGTGCGGGGCTGGTGATCTCCGGAGGGCAACTCGCCATCGCCGCTTCCGCCGGTGCCGCCGCAGCCCCTTCGGGAGGTGCGATTGCGGGCGCTTTCGTCGCCGATACCGCGGTTGTCCTCGGACTCGCTTCCCGCGCCGTCGGCCAGGTCTCGCTGTTCTACGGCTACGACCCCGAAGGGCCCGCCGAGAAGCTCTTCGTGATGTCCGTCGTCAACGTCGGGACGGCACGCTCGGCCACCGCCAAGAACGCCGCGATGGCCGACATCTCGCGTCTCACCCAAGCACTCTTCCGCGGCAAGACGTGGGAGGTCCTGAACGACCCGGTTGTCACCAAGGTTTCCCAGCAGTTCGCGAAGGCGTTCGGCTTCCGCCTCACGAAGAAGGGGCTCGGCAAGGCCGTACCCGCATTCGGGATCGTCGTCGGAAGCACTCTCAACTGGACCACTCCGGAGGGGATCGTCAACGCCGCCGAGGTGGCATACCGGCGGCGGTTCCTCCTGGAGAAGTACCCGCACCTCGCTGACGAGGAGGCAGCCGGATCGTTTCCCGACACCAGCCCCGACGGCCCGTGCGGAGCAGAGCCCGGACGACGAGTCGGGCCGCGGCCTGCTGCTGCTCGACGCACTGGCCGACCGCTGGGGCACGGAGCCCCGCCCGCCCTCCGGAAAGACGGTCTGGGCGGAGATCGACCAGCCCGACAAGCAGCCAAGGGCGGTTTCCGGTCAATCCGGCAGCCAATGCCGTTGAGGACGGCCAAACCCTTTGAGTGACGTCATCCGGTCGACCTACGCTCCGTCAACGGATCACGGCGTCCCCGGCCACGCCACTACTCGACAGGAGTGTTTCCCTTGCCTTTCCCGCCCGGTGACATGGTCGCCGCCTTCGGCAGACACCTGCACTTCAAGAGCCTCGAACAGGCCCTGTGCGACCGTCATCCCGAGCTGGCCGACCGGGTGCACTTCGACGACGTCAACCGCCTGATGCATCTGAAGGTCAGGTTGTCCGGCACACGCTCGGTCGCTCTGGCGCAGGTACGCATGGGGCACTCGATCGTCTGGGCAGTGCTGGATCCGGTACTGAACAGTGAGCCGTCGGTCTGGCCGTTGGACACGCCCGATGAGGTGCTGGTCGACGCCCTGCACGCCGTGGCGTCGTCGCACCTCACGGACGTGCCGGTTCCCTCGCCGTGGCGCTGGAACGAGAGCGAGCCGTCCGATATGACCGAGCTGGCCGACCTCCTGGATGCCCAGGGTGTGCGAGTGCGGCGTGTGGCGGCGGGGAATGGCTACTTCCCGTACGGCCCCCGCCACTCGCTGAAACTCGACATCGTGGGCGGACGTGACGGCAATTTCGTCGAGGCCGAGTTCCCCGACGCGTTCGTGCGCGTCTCGCTCAAGCCCGCCCTCGGCTGGCTGGTGGATGTGTACCTCGCGGAATGCGGAGCCTGGGGCCGTGTCGATCTGGCCTGGAACCTGTGGGGCAGCACGCGGCCCACGCCAGGGGTACCCCGTGCGGACGCGTCGGTGGCGGACATCGCCGACGTGCTCGGCAGGGGCCTGAAGGCCTGGGACGTGGAGGTGTCGTGCGAGCCGACCGGTCGCGGGGAACCGGCCCCCGCCGGCCACCGGTCCGCGTTGGAAGAGTCCCTCTTCGCAGATGAAGCCGCCCCGTCCGACTGGCTGGGGGACGTCGGCGTCGCTATCGGTCAGCTCGACGAGGAAGCCGAGCCGAGGACCTCACGTCGCTCCCCCAGCCCCCGGCACATCACCGACACGGTTCTCGAACAGCTGACGGCATTCGGCTTCGGGGACCTCGAAGAGGGAGACGCCGAAGTCCCCATCCGGTCCGACGCGTTCCACATCGAGTGGCACGACCGGGCCAAGAATCTGTCCACTTCCGAGGTTCAGCGGCTGAACGGTTTGGCCGCGGCGGCCGGTGAGGACGCACCCAAGCGGCTCATCGTCATCACGACAGCCGGTATCAGTCGCCCGGCAGCGGCCTTCGCCGACACCGCCAAGGCGTTCGTCTTCTTCGTCGACCGCTCAGCGGACAAGCTGATGGGCCTGAACTCACGTGCCGGGGAAGCCATTTTGCCCCACACGAACCCGGCGGAGCGAGGGCTGGAGCCCTGGTAGCCGTCCTGCCCGCGACGGTCGCGACACAGACCGGCCCGCGCCAGCAGGATCTCCAACGCCAGTTGCCCAGTCTCGCCGCGCGTGGGCAACGCCACCTCGCCCTCCGGCATCATGGCCTCCATGACGAACGGGGTGGATCTGCGCACTGCGGCGGCCGAGTTCGACCGGGCCGCCGTGGCGGACGTCGAGGCGGCTGCCGAGGACGAACGCAAGCAGGTACTGTCCCAGTTTCCGTTGGAGGAGTGGGCGGAGTTGCCGCTGGAGCGCTACGCCCTCGGGCAGGGCGCGCCGCCCGAGTCGGGGTCGACGTACTGCCGGCTCATGGAGTTCGGCACTCCCCACCTGGGCAGTATCAAGGGCGGCAGTGCCGCGAAGCACATCATGTACCACCACAACTCCGGCGAATGGCGGCTGGCCGCTCCGCTGAGGGGTATGGACCCGCAGGACGCCTGGGCGGAATTGCGCGGACAGTTCGTCCGGGCCTTCGACGCCGTCGGGGCAGAAGACTTCGAGGCCCTGGACGACCTCGAAGTGCTGCGGTACGGGCCGACCCTGGTGACGAAGTCCCTGGCGACCTACTTCCCACAGCACTTCCTTCCGATCTTCGCGGCCGAACATCTGCGGACGTTCGTCACGTTGCTCGGCGGCGAGCCGCAGGCCGGCGTACCCGCGTCGCGCACGAACCGTCAACTGCGCGAAATCGTCCGGGCTCGTGAGGAGTTCGAGGGCTGGACGGGACAGGAGGTGATGCGCTTCCTGTACAAGCACTTCAATCCCCGGCAACGCGCCATCTGGAAGATCGCCCCCGGCGAGCGTGGCCGTCTGTGGGAGGAATGCCGGGACGGCGAGTTCATCTGCGTCGGGTGGGACGAGCTCGGCGATCTCGGCCAGTACCAGAGCGACACCGAACTGAAGCAGGCCCTGGACGCGCACTGGCCGCGCAGCAGCGGCGGCAGCCTGACCCTCGCCCGTCGGCTGCTGGCCTTCCGGGACCTGGAGGCGGGAGACCGCGTCGTCGCCAACCGCGGGACGGACGAGGTCCTGGCCACCGGCAGGGTCGACGGAAGCTACCGCTACGACCCGGACCGGCCGGAGTTCCACCATGTCGTCCCGGTGGCCTGGGACCTCTCTCACGCGCAGAAACTGCCGAAGCCCCAGCACGGGTGGCGGTCGACCTTCGCCAAGGTCGACCCGTCCCTCTTCGCCAGGTTCACCACGCACAGCACCGGCTCCGCCCCGGGTACGGGCCAGGCACAGTCGGGCACGCCGGTCGCTCTACCCGAGGACGTACAGGCCGTGTTGGACGCCCTGGAGCGCAAGGGGCAGGTGATCCTGCACGGGCCGCCCGGTACGGGCAAGACCCGGCTCGCGCTCGGCGCCGCCCTCGCCCTGGACGGCCGCGCGGACGTGCTCGGTGCCGACGCCCGCCAACGTGCCGAGGCCCAGGCCGAGATGCTGCACGGCGACCGTGTCCGCCTGGTCACCTTCCACCCGTCCTACAGCTACGAGGACTTCGTCGAGGGCTTCAAGCCGGACCTGAGCGCCACCGGCCCGGGACTCACCCTCGCCCTCACGGACGGCCTGTTCCATAGCCTGTGCAGCCGGGCCGCCGCCCATCCCGACCAGACGTTTCTGCTAGTCGTCGACGAGATCAACCGCGGTGACCTACCGCGCATCTTCGGCGAGTTGATCACGCTCCTCGAACTCGACAAGCGGAACCTGCCGGTCGCCCTGCCCGTCAGCAAGCGGCGCTTCTCCGTACCGCCGAACGTCAGGGTCATCGGCACGATGAACACCGCCGACCGGAGCATCAGCCACCTGGACGCCGCGGTCCGCCGCCGCTTCGCCTTCCTCCCCGTGGGTCCGGACCCGGACGCGGTCTCCGGAACCGTCGGCCCTCTGGACCTGGCGGCGTTCTTCGAGTCCCTCAACACCCGCATCGCCCGCCATCTCGACGCCGACCACCAGATCGGGCACGCCTACCTGCTGCGTGACGGCGAGCCGATCGCCACCGAGGAGGACCTGGCCTCGGCCTTCCACCACGAGGTGATCCCGCTCCTGGAGGACTACTGCCTCGGCCGGGCGGAACTGCTGCACCGCATCCTCGGCGGCCTGGTGGACGCCGAGACCGGGCGTCCGCTCCTCATGCCTCCGCAGGACCTGGCGGACGCGCTGGCGACCGAGTTCACCAGCGGCGTTCCCGGCCCGGATGCCTGACCCCACCCCGGTCCAGCTCGGCGAGTACGAGTCAGCCCCGCTGGAGCCCGGTCAGCTCACTTCCCGGGACGTCGACCGCCTGCACGCCCTCCAGGCACGGGGCTGCCTCACCCTGACCAGGGAGCACACCGGGTGGCGGCTCAAGGCCGACGCGACCGTCGGGATCCTGGTCCTGGACCGTGTCCGCGTGGTCATCACGCCCAAGTTCGGCATTCCGGGAGAGCAGCTCATGAGCTGGCTCGCCTACGCCCTCGGCACGCCCGTCCCGGCGACGGCCAGGCGGTGGGCCACCGGCCCCGAGGGTTACCCCGATCTGGTCGCCGCCGCCCTGCTCGAAGAGTGCGAGGGCCTGCTGCGGGATGGACTGCGCCGGGACTACGTACGCCGTCGGAGTGTCGAACCGGTGCTCCGGGGTCGCCTGGACGTCGCCGCCCAGGCGACCCGCCGCTACGGGCAACTGGACCAGCTGCACGTCCGCACCTTCGACCGGGAGGCGGACATCTGGGACAACCGCGTTCTGGGGAGCGCGCTGAAGGCGGCACTCACCCTGGCCGCCAGTCCCGACCTTGCGCGCGCCCTGCACAGCGCCGCCAACACCTTTCCGCAGGCCCCGGCCCCGGCCGCGGCGCTCCGCGCTCTGGACCGCACCCACTACACCCGCCTGAACGCCCGCTACCAGCCCGCCCACACCTGGGCCCGCCTGATACTGCGCGGAGGAGGCGTGACCGACCTGCTCACCGACCACGGCACCACGGCGGACGGTCTCCTGCTCGCCATGCCCGCGCTCTGGGAAGCCGTCGTCCGCCGTCTCGGCACCGAGGCAGCCGGCCCGCACGGCGGCCACGCCGTACCCGGCGGAAGCGCCGTCGGCATCACCGTCCGCGGAGACCTGGGCAACGCCTCGACCTTCCGGCCCGATCTCCTGCTCAGCCTTCCAGGACACGACACCGCACACCGCACGTTGCTGCCCGTGGACGCCAAGTACAAGCGTTACGACCGCCACGGCGTGAGCGCGGCCGACGTCCACCAGCTCCTCACCTACAGCAGCGGCTACGCGTCCGCCGACGCCCCGACGGCCGTCATCGTCCATCCCCAGCCGGGCAGTCACGCCCAGCGAACCCTCAAGGTGCGTGGTGCCCAAGGCCTGTTGGGCATCATCCACGTCCTCGGTGTCGACACCCTCACCACACCAGAGCAGGCAGTGGGGTGGATCGACTCCATACTGCCCTGACCATTACAGGGTGCTCGAACTGTACGTCTCCGTCAGTCAGCGATCATGGAGCCTCAACCACGAACACGAGCGGTGTCCGGATCCTGTGCCCCTACCGCTCGAACGCCTGGCACTGTACCTACTCCCGAACAGGACGCGACCCGGCCGGTGGGCAAGCGAGCCGGTGGACATCACCAGCCGGGGTAGCGGCTCCACCAGCACGGGTCCCACCCCTGGATGTGCTCGCTGCCGCTGGGTGAGTCGTCGAATTCCAGCACCAGGTCGCGAGCCAAGGCGTCCAGGACCCAGGCCAGTTCGTGCCGGCCGATCAGGCAGCTCACGGCCCACCCACGTGAGACATCGTCTTCATCCGGGTCCCAAGGCGTCAATCGGTCGAGCGGACCCTGACCAGCAGGACGACCGGGCCGGCCACCAAGCCCAGTGACGCAAGCGCATCACCGTTCCTGGACAGCCGGGGTACGCCCGGAACTGGTCGATGGGGGTCGCACGCCATGGCGCAACAACCCTGCCCACAGGCGAGCCCGGCCGGCCAGGTCCAGGGCCTCGTGGGCGGCCAGCAGGCCGCCGGTGACCGCGCCGAGGAAGCCGCCGGCCAGGCAGTCCTGGCCTGAGAGGTACAGGCCCTTGACCTCGGTTCGTGGGCGCAGCCAGTCCGCCAGGCCGGGGCGGTTGCCGTCGCCGAAGCCGGCCACGTCCTTGGCCAGCCCGTACAAGCTGCCGCCTGGCCAGCCGGCGAAGTGCTCGGCTGTCAGCGGGGTGCCGAGCTCGTGGTAGGCCACCCGGCCTGTGGTGCGGGGCAGTTGGCGGTGGAGCTGGTCAAGGAGCTGTGCGGTGAGTTCGGCTTTCAGGGCCAGGTAGGCAGGGTCCCGGTGCCGCCATCGTGAGCCGTGGAACGGCTCGAACAGCTCTGGCCGTACGTAGGTCAGGATCTCTCCGGTCGACCGCCCGGGGTGGCGTGCGGTCCAGGTCGGGTCCTTGGCGCAGGAGAACGAGAAGAAGTAGCCGCTGGTCCGCCCGCCCGTGCCGTCGAAGAGGGCGTCGCAGTCCTCGTCGGTCACCATCAGGTTGTGCCGTGGCAGCCCGAGTTCCGCTGGGTCGCCGTCCAGTCCGAGGAAGAGCACCACGAACGGGAATCCGCGCCGCATGCCGTCCAGCCGGCCCGCGCTGCGGTCGGGTTGGCGTGGCAGCAGGGTGCGGTACGTGTTCTGGGCGCCTGCCGCGCTCACCACCACCGGAGCCCGCACGCGGGTGCCGTTCGCCAGCACCACGCCCGTCGCGCGCGACCCGTCCAGCTCGATCCGGGCCACCGGCGCCCGCACGAAGACCTCACCGCCGGCGGATCGGATCGGATCGAGCATCGCGCGTGCGATCGCGGCACTGCCGCCCACCGGGTACCAGGCGCCGGTCCGGAAGTGCTCGAACAGCACTGCGAGGAGGAAGAACGGCAGCCTTGCCGTGGAATCGGCCAGCAGCAGCGCGCTCGGGGTGAGCACAGCCTGCCGCAGCCCTTCATCGCGAACCAGCCCTTCCACCACCTCCCGGGCCGGCCGCAGCGCCTGGGGCGGCACGGCAGTCGCCCGCAGGACCCGCGCCAGCCGCCGCACCACCGGGCCTGTCAGCCGTCCCAGGGCGAGCGTGGGCAGGACCGCCCGGCACCGCCCGATCAGCCCGAACAGCGCCCCGATGCCCGCTTGTTCGGCCGGGAAGCGCGCGATCAGACCGGCCTGGTAGGCCGAAAAGCCGACCGGCGCCTGATACACCTGCCCCGCCAGGCGGTACTCGTCGTACGGGTCCCCCAGCGGGGCCCATCGCAGCGTGCCGCCGGTCAGATAGTCCGAGAGCACGCGGACCGGCTCTCGCTCCGTCAGCTGTCCCACGTAGTGGATGCCGACGTCCCACTCCCAGCCGTGCCGCCGGTAAGCGTGGGTGTAGCCGCCCGCGGTGTAGTGCTGCTCGAACACCGCCACCCGCCGACCCTGGCGCGCCAGGCATACCGCGGTGGTCAGCCCGCCGGCCCCGGACCCGACCACCACCGCGTCGTACTCGTCCGTCACCCCGCCCGCCGCCAACGGCCGGCCCACCCACACGCGACCCGTCACAGCCACCACCTTCGCCGCAGCTCTACATGCCCCGGGAGAAAACGAACTGTTCGCCTCCCGGTCACGCAACCGCATCGCGGCGGGCGGCGACTTGTGGCTGGCCCAGGGGACCGAAGCGGCAGAGAGGGTCGGGAGCGTCAGCCAGTCCCGTTACGAGCAGATCGTTGCTGAGCTGCGGGATGTGGTCGTGGTCATTCCCGAGCGGGGCCCCTGGTCGCTCGGGACATGAGGGTGCGGTAGCAGACCTTTCCGCTGGGGCCGAGGGGCATCTCGTCCAGGACCAGGAGACGTTCGGGGTGTTTCCGGCGGGCCAGGCCACGACCCCCCAGGTGGGTCGTGAGGTCGGACAGCGTGGGAACGGGTGTGCCCGGGACCGGGCGGATGCAGGCGCACAGTCGTTCCCCGAGGTCCGGGTCGGGCAACGGGACGCAGACCGCCTCGGCCACCGCTGGGTGGGTGCCCAGTTCGCGTTCGACCTCGGCGAGACTGATGTTGAGACCGCCGCGCACGGCGATGCGTTTGAGCCGGCCCAGGACGTGCAGCCTTCCGCGCTCGTCCAGCCGGCCCAGGTCGCCCGAGCGCACCCAGCCGTCGGAGGTGCGGTAACGGGCGTCCAGTTCAGGCGCGTTGACGTAGCACAGCGGCGTCATGGGGCCCAGGGCCTCGATCTGACCGGTCCGCCCGGCGGGTAGCGCCGTGCCGTCGGGTCCGGTGATCCGGATGCGGGCCACCGCGGGGTCCGGGGTGCCAACGCTGTCGCCCGGCGGGTGGCGTTCTCCGGCCGTGTGGCAGTTCACGCCGTCCGACGAGCCGTACACGGTCACCACCGGTCGGCCGAACCGTTCACGGCATGCCTGGGCGGTGGCCGCCGGCAGAGGGGCGCCGCTGGAGACGACGGCACGCAACGACGATGTGTCCTCGTCCGGCCGCGCCGGGAGGTCGGCGATGCGCCGGAGCATGGTGGGCACCGCGAAGAGGTGGGTGGGACGCTGCTCGGCGACCATCCGCAGCGCTCCGGCCGGGTCGAAGGGCGACTGCACGATGAGGGTGCCACCGAGGACGGCGAGGGTGACCGGTGTGCCCAGGGAACCGAAAGAGGAGGCCAGCGGTACGAGGACCAGGTGGCGGGGCGGCACCGTGGTGTCGGGGTTCAGGCTCCCGACGTACCGGGTACGGCCGCCGGCCAGGGCGTGATGGCTGTAGGCGACCATCTTCGGCTCGGCTTCGGAACCGGACGACACCAGGATGCGGGCAGGTCCGTAGGGATCGGCCGGCCGTAGCCGCCAGGGACGCCGGGCCGGGGTCGGCAGGGAGTGCAGCCCGTGCGTCCGTCCGTCGCCCGGGCCGGGGGCGAACATGGTGCGCAGATGCGGAAGGTCCGCAACGGCCTGTGCCCGGCGGGCCGATGCGAGGACGGCGCCGCGGGCCCGGGAGCGGGCGAGCAGCGCCCGGACGTCGCGGTCGTCGCCGCCCGGGGGGATCGGGAGGGCCACCGAGCCGATCGCGTAGACGGCGAGTTCCGCGGCCACGGCGTCGCGTCCGTCGGGCAGCAGGATCGCCACCACGTCCCCGTCTCCCAGGTCCTCCTGGGCGAACAGGGCGGCGATCCGGCGCACTTCGGCGCCCAGCGCCGCGTAGGACAGCACTCCGGCGTTGTCCACCAGCGCCTGCCGGTCCGGGTGTTCGCGGACCCGGCCGGTGAACAGTGCGTAGAGGTCGGTGTCCGGGCACAGGCCCGCCGTCACCCAGGCACGTCGTCGGGCGCGGGGCACCAGATCCGGGAAGCGCACTCCGGCGCGTGAGGTCCACACCGGTTGCCCGTCCCGGCTCGCGGCCGGGGCGGTACCGTGCCGGGTCGCGGGGGCAGCTGTCATGCGAACTCCCAGGGAGCGTTCGGGCGTGCGTGCCCGGTGGACGGATCAGGTGGTGCGACGGCCGCCCGGAAGGCCGGGTCACGGGCCAGTGCCGTCAGGTCGCTGAGTACGGGGGTCGCGGTCAGACCGGCCTCGGCCAGCCGTGCCGTCCACTCCTCGGTGGTGCGGCGGGCGAAGCGGGCCACGAGGTCCTCTGCGGCCGTGGGGCCGACGCCGTCCAGCAGGCGGAGCACCGCCTCGGGGCACGCCCGGGCCTCGGGACCGAGGCACAGATGACCGTCCGCGGTGCGCAGCGGCCGGTCCAGTGCCGTCCAGCGGACCCGGTGCGCGGGACGGGGGACGAGAGCGGCCGCGGAGACCAGGGAGGAGTCGACACGGCTGCCCCGGCCCGTCACCTCCCGGGCAGCCAGCGCGGCCAGCACCCCGTGGGCGCACACCAGTCCGCCGAGCACGTCGGTGAGGGTCATCAGGGAGGGGGCCGGGGGCTGGTCGGCCGGCCGTACCGCTGCGGCGAGTCCGCTGTGCACCTGGGCGAGGTAGTCGGTGCCCAGGGGCGGCCGGCCGCCGAAGGCGTCCCCGAAGCCGGACGCCCAGGCGTACACCAGGGCGGGGCGGCCGGGCAGCAGGTCGGACGCGTCCAGGCCGAGCCCCGCGGCTTTCCCGGGGGCCCAGTTGTGCAGGAAGACGTCGGCCTCGGCGGCCAGCGCGCGGACCGTGTCCCGGCCCTGCCCGGCGGTGAGGTCGGCCTCGACCACCGGCTTGCCCGCGTTGAGAGCCGAGAACCGGGCCGAGCAGTCCCCCGCCAGCGGAGGGAGCCAGCGCATCGGGTCGCCGCCGGGCGGTTCGATCCGGACCACCTCGGCACCCAGCATCCGCAGGACGTGCCCGGCGAGCGGGCCCTGCACCCGGCGGGTGGACTCCACCACCCGCAGACCCGTCAGAGGCAGGACGGCACCGGAGACCGGGATCGCCGGGCGTGGGCCGGGCACGGCGGTGTCCGGGTGCGCCCGGGCGCCGGGGAACGGTGCCCGTCCCGGAGTGAGGCACCAGGGGGCAGGGCGGACGGCGGGGGCCGGGTCGGAGCCGACCGTGAGGAGACTGACGCCGGCGTGGTGGGCGGCGGCCCGCAGCTGAGCCGGCGTGCGGCGGCGGGCGGCCTGGCGCAGTTCGTCGGGCAGCGGGCACACGGCGGTGGCGAACCGCTGCTGGAAGGGCAGCCAGCCTCGGCCGGCGAGCGCGGGGGCCACACCGAGCCGGGCCCAGAACTCCCGCCACGCCAGGGGGTCGAGGGTCTCGACCTCTACCCGGGCGTCGTCGGACGTCTCCAGGGTCGCCAGGCCACCTGCCCGGGGTACGTCGGACGGGGCCACCGGCACGCGCGTCAGGTCCGGCTCGGGCGCACCTGACTGGGCGCGGGCCGTCTCGGCGGCGAGGTACTGGCCGACCGTCAGCAGCGCTCCCTGCGCCACCGAGGTCCGCACCTCGCGCAGGTCCAGGCCACGGACCCGCGCGATGCGGAGAGCGGTGGCACCCTGGGCGGCGAGCACCCCCGCCACCACCGAGGCGTAGTCGACGGCCAGTGGGAGCGGCCCGCCCGTCGCCCGGCCGTGGACCTGCATGAGCCCGCAGGCGGCCTGTACGGCGCGCTCGTCCGGCAGGTCGGCGTCGACCGGACCCGCCCAGTCGACGATGTACCGCTCCGTGTCCCGGCCTGGGCCGGTCGTATCCTGCGGGCCCGGCGCGGCGTGCCGCAGCAGCCGGCCGGCGATCGTGGCGGCGACGGCCGGCCGGGCCGTGGCGGGCGGGCGCGGTGTCACGGTCGCTCCCGGCCGGGTCGCCGGCCCTGCACCGAGTACAGGACGCTGGAGGCGGCGCGGAAGGACGGGTCCCGCATCAGCCGTCCCACCCGGTCCAGGTCCTCCTGGGTCATGCCCTGTTCCGTCAGCCGGTCCCGGAGGTTGCGGGTGTGGTTCGACTGGAGTCCGAGGCCGGGGTCCTGGGCGTGCCGTACGCCGATGTGGAGGTGGACGTCGATGGCGGTCAGCCCCGCCGTCCGCAGTGCCGCCGGCACCTTCCGTCCCCAGTGCGGATCGCCGCCCGCGGCGCGCAGCGCGGCCGTCTTGGCCCGCAGGAACCGGACATAGAGCGCCTCGGCCTCCGCGTCCGGGGTCAGCAGCGGTGGCTCGTAGGAGGCGTCGATCTCGTCGATCTGCAGCAGGCCGCCGGGTTTGAGAGCGCGCACCAACTTGTGCAGGACGGCGTCGCGGGTGGGCAGGTGCTGCAGAACCAGGCGGGCCACCACGAGGTCGTAGGCCGCCTCCGGAAGCGGGTCGCGGGCCACGTCGAGGGCGGCGGTCTCCAGGCCCGGGCCGGGTGCCAGGTCGCGCGGGTCGAGGTCGGTGGCGAGCACCGAGCCGCCCGGTGCCACCCGGTCCGCCAGCCAGCGTGCGATGCTGCCGCCGCCGGCGCCGACCTCCAGGCAGTGCCAGCCCGGACCGACACCGGCGGCGGCCAGGCGGGGCAGGGTCACCGGGTCGTAGGCGGCGGCCAGGCAGCGGTGCTGGTCGCGGCTGTGCGCGGTGCCGTTGCCGAAGACCGTCTGGGTGCCCTCCCGGGCGGGAGCGGGCTGGGACACGGTGTTGATCCTCTCGTCAGAAGGCGGCCCGGACAGGCCCGGAGAACGCGGCCCGGACAGGCCCGGCGGCGTCATGTGCGGCCCGGACAGGCCCGGCGGCCGACGCCGACAACGACGAGCTCGATGCCACCGCCATGCACTGTGCGGCGCGGGCGCGCGCCCAGGTGGAAGGCCGAACGCGCCACGGTGAGACTCCTCTCGCCGGGGACCGGCCCGGACAGCCCGGCGCCGTCCAACGGCGGCCCGCACAGGCCGGCCTCATCGCATGGCGACCCGGTCACGTCCACCGGCCGGTGCCGGCGGGTGGGGCACCGGTGAGCTGCCGTGCCAGGGCCGCGCGGCGGACCTTGCCGGTGCCGGTGCGGGGCACCTCGTCCCAGGTGAGGACGGCCGGGTCGTGCAGCGCCGGCAGTCCGTGCGTGGCCTGTTTCCAGGCGTCCGGGTCCAGTCGGCCGTCGGCGGTGACCACGACGGGCAGCGGATCGCCGTCCGGGGCGCCGAGGATCACGCATTCCAGGGCTTGCGGCAGTCGCTGCTCCAGTAGGTCCTCGGTCCGCAGACAGCTCATACCGGGCAGGGCGTCGGCGGCGCGGTCCAGGATGCTGACGCTGCCGTCGCGGTGGTGAACGCCCATGTCGCCCGTGGACCACCAGTCGCCGACGCGTTTGGCGTCCCAGCGGTCCTCTTCGCCGACGTAGCCCAGGGCGAGGGCGGGGGTGCGGACGAGGAGCAGGCCAAGGCGGCCGCGCGGCACCGGGCGCAGCGTGTCCGGGTCCACCGCGCGCAGCCGGGTCCGGCCCGGCACGGGACGGCCGAGCCGGCGCGCCGTGGTCTCCGCGTCCGGTGCGAGCGCGGAACGCCGCGTGTGGAAGCGGAAGGTCAGCGGTCCGGTCTCGGTCTGGCCCCAGCCCTGCATCCACAGCGGGCGGGCGCGGCGACTGGCGGTCAGGTACGCGCGCAGGGCGGGCGGGTGCACGGCGTCGTAGGTGCTGATGTACAGGCGGACGTCCCGGAAGGGGTTGTCCAGCCGGGTGGTGAGTGGCCGCAGTCGGATGTAGGAGGCGGGCAGGGCCTCGACGACGGTGGGCGGGTGGGCCCGCAGGAGCGGGTCGGCGGTTTCCGGTTCGTCGCCGCTGAGGACCACGATCCCGGTGGGCGCGAGCGACACGACGACGGCCGTCCAGCAGAAGGTGCGTCCGTGTCCGTACGCGCTGGCGTTGGCCAGGACGTCGTCCGGTCGGATGCCGATGCCCGGGTAGCGCACCGCTTCGAAGCGGGCCAGCTTGTGCACGAGTGTCCGGGTGGAGTGGACCACCAGCTTGGGCACGCCGGTCGTCCCCGAGGTGTGATGGATGACCAGGGGTTCGTCGTCGTGGCGCCGCACCGGTACGCGGGGGCGGGACGCGTCCAGCGCGGCCAGGTGGACCGCGCCGGGCGCGGCGGAGTCGACGGTGACGAGGATCCGGGCCGGCTCGCCGACGGCGGTGTCCCGGCAGCGGGCCAGCACCGCTGAGGTGGTGACCAGCGCGGCAGGCCGCAGCCGCTCCAGCAGGGTGACGAGGTCCGCGGTGTCGAGCCGGGCGGACAGTTGCGCGGGTACGGCTCCGAGGCGGACCACGGCGCAGGCGAGCAGATCGTAGTCCCAGTGGTTGTCCTTCACGATCGCCACGCGGTCCCCGGGCCTGACTCCGGCGTCGGCGAGGCGGGCCGCGGTGGCGCGGACCAGGCCGGCGAGTTCGGTGACGGTCCACCGGGTGCCGGACCGCGGGGCGATGTCGAAGGGCCGGTCCAGGTGGACCACGGTCCGGGCGCCGCCTGCCGCCGCCTCGTCGAACAAGGTGCCCATGTCATGCGGTCGCACGGGTCTCCTCCGCTCGGTCGTGGCCGGCCGGAGTGTTCCGTCCGAGCCTGCTCAGGACGCGGGACGCGGACAGCGCGCCCGCCCGGACGGCGCCCTCGGAGGCGGGCCGCAGCATGAGCCAGTCGCCGGCGTACTCCACGGCGCGCACCGGCCGGGAGAGGAAGCCGGCGCGTTCCCGCAGGGCCTGGGGTGTGGCTTCCGGCAGGCCGTGGCGGAAGGCGTGCACGAGACGGTGGCGGCAGGCGTCGCCGATGCCCGGGACATAGCGTTCCGCCGCGCGGACGAGGAGGTCGGCGGCCTCGTGGGGAGGGCCGTCCAGCAGCTCGGGGACCCGGTGCGGACCGGCCACGAGGGTGACCAGGCCCCGGCCTGCGGGGGCCCGGCCGGGGTGCTTGGCGTGGTCGACGACGACGCCGGAGAGCACGTCCTCCTCGGCGGCCGGGGTGAGCAGGATGTGCACCGGCCGCCGGGCGGCTGGAGCGAGGGGGCGGTCCAGCAGGCAGCTGACCTTCATCATGGGCGTGAAGGTGCACGAGGTGAGGAACGGCTGCTCGTCGGCGGGGGCGTCCGGGCGGAGCGCCACCGCGACGGGTGCCGGTACGGCGAGCACGGCGGCCCGCGCGGTGACCTGCCCGTCGTCGAACCGCAGTACGGCGTGCCCGCCTGCGTCGATGACCTCGCGTACGGCGCGGTCGGTGACGACCTCGGTGCCGGTGGCCAGCCGGCGGGCCAGGAGGTCCATGCCGTCGCGGTAGGTGCGCCAGGCGGCGGTGGAACCGGCCTCCAGCAGCAGGCTGACCATGGGGGCGGCCGTCGACCGGGCGGTGTCCCAGCCGAAGAAGCAGCCGGCGACCGGCTGGAAGAGGTAGTCGTGCAGGTCGCGGTGGTAGCGGGCGGCCACCTCCCGCACGGTGGCGGCGCCCAGCGGACTGTGCTCGGGACGGTCGCCGTCGAATCCGGCGCGGCGGCGGCCGGTCCAGGCGGAGAAGGCGGCCAGGTCGAGCCGCGCCCGGGGGGACAGGCCCGCTCCGGTGACCACGGCCGTGCTCTCGCCGACGCCCAGGTGGGCGCGTCCGCCGCGCCAGACGGCGACCCCGCCGCCGACCCTGGGCACGTCCGCGGGAGTGACCCGCAGCCGGCGCAGCAGTTCCCAGGTCGCGCGGTAGCCGCGGGAGGGGACCTGCTCGGCGCCCGTGTCCACCGTCCAGCCCTCCTGGCGGATGCTGCGCATCCGGCCGCCGACGTGCGGCAGTTGCTCGTACACCCGGACGGCCAGCCCGGCGCGGCGCAGTTCGTGGGCGGCGGTCAGACCGGCGATGCCCGCGCCGACGACGGCGACGTCGAGTTCGGGCTTCATCGGGCGGCTCCCGTTCCGACGACGACGTTGGCCACGGTCATCAGCACCACGCTGAGCCGGTGTACCGCGAAGCCCGTCCGGCGGGCGGTCATGATGTCGCCGCGGACGAACCCGGTCAGGTACTGACGGGCCCGCAGCGCGGTCGCCGGCAGCATCAGCAGCACGAACCACCAGGGGGCCGCCCCGGTGGCCGAGGCGACCGCGCCGATGAGGAACTCGGCGGCCGACAGGGCTCCGATAAAGACGGCGTTGCCCCGCTCGGAGACCAGGGCGGCCACGGTCGGACGGCCCACGGCCCGGTCGCCGGCCACGTCGTTGGTGTTGGAGTAGACGCCGAACATCAGCGGCCCGAACCCGAACAGCACCGCCTGCACCATCAGGAATCCGGAGAAGCCCCCCGTCACCAGGCCGTACGGAACGATCACCAGCACGGCGCCGAGGGCGACCAGGAACACCTCCTGGAAACCGTGGTAACTGATCTTCAGGCCGTACGAGTACTGCAGCGACACCACGAACAGCGCGCCCGCAGTCACCGGAGCCCACAGCGGGTGGTGCGGCGCGAGCGCGGCGGCGCCCGCCCACAGAACCGCCCCGGCTGCCGCGCAGGCGCAGGCGAAGCGCAGCGCCTGGGGCACCGTCAGCGCCCCGGCGACCAGGGGTTTGCGTGCCTTGTTGCGCAGCGGGTTGTCAGGGGCGTAGTTGGCGAGGTCGCTGCCGTCCCGGAACCCGGTGACGTCGTCCAGGGCGACCATCGCCATGAGGACCGCGACTTCGCCGGCCAGGAACACCGCCAGCACCAGTGCCTGCCGGGCGGTGAAGGCGCCGACCGGGAACAGCGCGGCGGTCAGGGCGAGGAAGATGCCGAGGTAGTAGTCGTACACGTCCAGCTTGCCGAGCCGCGCGTACGTGCGCAGCCGACTGTGGCCGTGGGCGGTCGCGGCGGGACGGCCGGCCGCGATGCTGTCCGTCATGGGTGACCTCTTGGGGGTGTCTGCGTCCGAAGGGGGGTGCCGCTCGCCCCGGCAGCGGGATGGGCGAGGCGGGCGGTCGCGGGTCAACGGTGTCCGAGGCGGGCGGCCAGGCGTCAGCGGTGCTCGGTGGCGAAGGCGCACACGAGGTCGGCGACGTGCTGGACCTGTGCGTCGGAAAGCAGGTGATGCACCGGCAGGGCGAGATGGCGGCCTGCGGCCTGTTCAGCGCGCGGCCAGCGGGCACCGGGCGGCGCGTAGGGAGCGAAGGCACGGTGGGCGGGCAGGGGGTGCGGATAGTAGACGTGCGTGGCCACCCCCCACTCGGCCAGGTGGGCGCCGAGAGCCTCCCGGTCCTCGGCCAGGACCGCGTACACGTAGAAGCACCGGCCGTCCGGGCCGGGCGGCGGCGGTGCCACACCACGCTCGGCCAGCGGTGTGAAGCGTTCGGTGTAGTACGCGGCGATCTCCGCCCGCCGCGCCAGCCGCGCCGGGAAACCGGAGTAGCGATGCGTCTGGAAGGCGGCCTGGATCTCGTCGAAGCGGCTGTTGAGTCCGACGGCGTGGTGGACGAACCGCCGTCCGGCGTACTGGCCGTGGTTGCGCAGCATCCGCACCTTCTCGCCCAGTGCCGGGTCCCGGGTGACGACCACGCCGCCCTCGCCGGGCATGCCGCAGGTCTTGACCTGCACGAAGGAGTAGAGCCCCGCCTCGCCCCACAGTCCGGCCGGGACACCCCGCAGTACGCCGCCCTGGGCGACCGCCGAGTCCTCCAGCAGGCGCAGCCCGTGCCGCCGGGCGAGTTCGGCGAAGCGTGGCATGTCGGCCATGACGGAGAACATGTGGGCCGGCATCACCACCTTGGTCCGCTCGGTGACGAGCCGCTCCGCCTCGTCCGGGTCCATGGTCATGGTGTCCGGCCGGATGTCGGCGAAGACCGGTGTGGCCCCGACATCGACCACCGAGGCGGCCAGGGGCGCGCAGCCGAACGCGGGCACGATCACCTCGTCGCCGGAACCGACGTCCATGGCCCGCAGCACCAGCGAGAGCGCCGAGGTGCCGCTGGAGCAGGCGACCACGTCGGCGGCCCCCAGGTCCTCGCGCAGCAGATCCTCGAAGGCGGTGGTGCGCCTGCCCAGGATGAACCGCTGCTCCGGGTCGAGGCCCACCTCGCGGACCAGCCCGATCAGTGCGGAGCGGTCGGCTTCGAAGAGAGCGGGAGGAAAGAACGGGACGGCGGGAGGGAGCGATGCGGTCATGCGGTCGTCCTCGTTCCGGCGAGGAAGGAGCGGATGGCGTCGCAGACGCGGTCCAGGTCGTCGGACCGGAGATCGGGATGGAAGGGCAGGGCGACGGCGTGCCGGGCCGCCGCCTCGGCCTGGGGGAATTCGCCCTGTCGGTGGCCCAGGTGCGCGAGGGCGGGCTGGTGGGGCAGCGGCACAGGGTAGTAGACCTCGGTGCCGATGCCGTGCCGGTCGAGGTGGTCGACGAGGGCGTCCCGGTGCTCGGTCTCGATCAGGTAGACGTAGTACACGTCGCGGTCGTCCGCTGTCCCCGCGGTGGTCCGCGGCAGGCGGACGATCCCCGGCGCGTCCCGCAGACGGGCGGTGTACGCGTCGGCCAGTTCGGCCCGGCGCACGATGTGGTCCTCCAGGAGGGACAGCTTGGCGAGCAGGACGGCCGCCTGGATGTCGTCCATCTTGCTGTTTGCGCCGGGCAGGGCGCTTTCGGTGGAGATGGCCGGGAAGTTGTTGAGCGTGCGGCCCGTCCTGCCGTGATGGCGCAGCGCCGCGACGGTGGCCGCCACCTCCGGGTCGTCGGTGAGCACGGCTCCCGCGTCGCCGAGCGCGCCGAGCGTCTTGGAGGGGAAGAAGGACAGGACGCCCCCGACCCCGTGCAGGCCCGCGTGCACTCCGCGTCGGCGCATGCCGATCGCCTCGGCGCTGTCCTCGACGACCGTCAGGCCGTGCTGCCGGGCGACGGCGGTGACGGCCGCCATGTCGGCCATGGTGTGGAACAGATGCACCGGCATCACGAACCGGCTCCGCGGAGTGACGGCCGCCTCCAGCGCCACGGGGTCCATCGCGTACGTCTGCGGGTCGATGTCGACGAACTGCGGTGTCCCGCCTGCCAGTACGACGGCCGAGGCGGTGGCGAAGAACGAGTACGCCGGCACCAGGACACCGTCTCCGGGGCGCACTCCGCAGGCGCGCAGCAGCAACACCAGCGCATCGGTACCGCTGTTGACGCCGATCACATGCCGGGCGCCGGTGTAGTCCGCGAGCGCCGCCTCGAGCTGCCCGACCTGTTTACCGTGGGAGAACTTGCCGCTGTGGAAAACCTCACCCAACGCCTTTTCGATGGAAGGCCACAGTCGTTCGAAAGTCGCGGCCTGAGAGAAGAAGGGAATTCGATCGGCCGTTCCCTGCGCAGTCGGTAAAGCGCCCTCGGCGCGCGCAGGAATCTGTCCACTGGAAAGCAATCTCTCACCTGTCCCCGTCATGTCTGCGGAATGCCCACGCTAAGGGGACTTCCGGTTCGACGGGGAAAGGAAAGGATCATCTTCACACGTTCTGGGTAATGGCGTTCCGGACGTCTTGACCATTTCCGCGCGGGGCCGCAACAGTGGTGCGGCGCAACGGAGTTGTGCTCGGCGCAGCGAATTGAGCGCGCCCCCTTCCTTCCCGTTCCCTCTCAGGAGGCCCTGTGCTGCAGCCCCTCGTGGTCGGGCTCGGCCGGTCCGGATCAGGACTGCATCTGAACACGCTCGTCCGTCTGGCCCGGCGGACCGCGGCCACGGGAGATCCGCTCGTCACCCTGCCCGCGGTCGGCTGCGACCCGCGCGCCGGCGGTCTGCGGCCCCTGGGCATGCCCGGCGAGGTCACGGCCGTCGCCACGCTGGAACAGGCCCTGCGGTACGTGGACCCCGCCACCTCGGTGGTCCACGTGTGCACACCACCCCGGCTGCGCTACGACGTCCTCGCGGAACTGGCCGGACACGGCTTCCGCCGGATGATCGTGGAGAAACCCCTCGCCGCGTCCGTGGACGAACTCGACGCCCTGATCCGGCTGCGTCAGGAGGCCGGCCTCGAGCTCGCGGCCGTCGCCCACTGGACCACCTCCCGGCTGGCCGGCCGGTTGCGTCGGCTGGTGGGCGGCGGACGGCTCGGCTCCCTGCGCCGTATCACCGTCGACCAGCACAAGCCCCGCTTCCTGCGGTCCCTGGCGACCGACGGGCATCCGTCCGCCCTGGACGTGGAGATCCCCCACTCCCTGGCGCTCGCGCTCGATCTGGCCGGTCCGGCCGAACTCCGCGCCGCGCGCTGCTGGGACCTGCGCTGTGAGGACCGCGGACTGCCCCGCCTGGGCGGCGCGCACCTCGAACTGGAGCACCGTTCGGGTGTGGTGACGCTGCTGCGCTCGGACCTCGGCGCACCCGTCCGGCAACGCAGCGTCGTCTGCGAGTTCGAGGGCGGGACGGCCACGGCCCACTTCCCGCTCAGCGAGGACGACGACCACGCGCAGTTGGTGGTCGCCCCCTTCGATCCCGGTACGGCGTCCCCGCCGACCGGTGTCCTCGACGCGGACGGGGCGCCCGGGACCGGACACCACGTCTTCCGGGACGACGCCCTGACCGACTTCCTGGACGGCGTCTACCGCGGCTTCGCCTCCGGCACGGCTGGCGTCGGGAACTTCCCGCTCGCCTGCGCGACCGCCCGGCTGCTGTGCGCGGCCCGGGAGCACTGCGCCGACACAGCGCGCGCCCGCGCCGGGAGCCGCTGACATGTCCCGGCACTGCGCCGCCGGACCTCGCGTCCGGGGGTTCGGGCCACTCGCCGGCATCGGCGACGAGGCGGCGCCCGGCACCACCGGGCAGCTGGCAGCGCTGCGACGGCTGGGCTGGAACGCCATCGAACTGCGCACGGTCGACGGCACGGCCCTCGCCGACCTCTCCGCGGCCGCCTTCGGCACGCTGACCCGACGGCTTGCGGAGGCCGGCGTCACCGTGACCGCCGTCGCGTCCCGGATCGGCAACTGGTCCCGCCCCATCACCGGCGACCTCGGCCACGACCTGGCGGAACTCGACGTCCTGGCCGAGCGCTGCGCCGGCCTCGGCTGCCGTCTGGTGCGGATCATGTCGTACCCCAACGACGGTCTGGCGCAGACCGAGTGGGCCGACCGCGTGCTGGCCCGCACCGCCGTCCTGGCGGATCGCGCCGAGCGCGCGGGCCTGGTGCTGGTGCACGAGAACTGCGCGGGCTGGGCCGGGGACCGGGCCGACCGCGCGCTACGACTGCTGCGCGCCGTGGAGAGCCCGGCCCTGCGGCTGCTGTTCGACACCGGCAACGGCGTCCCGTACGGCTACCGCGCTCCGGACATGCTCCGTGACCTCGCCCCGTACGTCGCCCACGTCCACATCAAGGACGCCGTCCGCACCCCGGACGGCGGCACCGCCTACACCCTGCCCGGCGAGGGCGAAGCCGGGGTGAGGGAATGCCTGGAGCTGCTGGCCGCCCACGGCTACACCGGAGCGCTGTCCCTCGAACCCCATCTCGCGGTTCGACCCCACGAGGGACTGGCCCGGGCGGGTGAGGACGCCGCCGACCTGTTCGTACGGGCCGGGCAGGCGCTCGCCGGGCTGCTGGGCGCCGGACAGCCGGTCACCGGCCCGCTGGACGGCTCGGTGTGAGCGGCCTGTTCACCGACCCGCACCGGGAGTTGCTGCTGGCCCTGCTGCGCCTGCCGAGCGTCAACCCCCTGGAGGCCGCCCCGGGCGATCCGCCGTCCCGGCTGCCCGAGATCCTCCAGCGGTACGCGACGGCCGCCGCCGAAGCGGGGTTTCGCACCGTCCGCCTCGCCAGTCCGCCCACCGCCTGCCTGGACCGTCCGGGCGTGCCGTCCACGGTCCGCGCCGCCGCCCGCGATCCGCGCTTCCTCGCGGACCAGCCCAGTCTGCTGCTGCGGCTGGGACCCGAACGTTCCCGTGCGCACACCGTGATGTTCAACGTCCATCTGGACACCGTCGCCGGACACGCGCCGCCCGCCTTCGACGGCGTGCGGTTCACCGGCCGGGGCGCGATCGACGCCAAGGGGCCCGCCGTGGCCCTCCTCGCCGGGCTGCGGGCCGCCGCGTCCCACCCCGCCGTCGGACGAGACGTCACCATCCTGCTCCAGGCCGTCGCCGGGGAGGAAGGCGGCGCCCTCGGCACCTACGGCACCCGCCCGCTGCTGGAGGCCGGGCACCACGGCCGACTCAACGTGTTCTGCGAACCGACCGGACTGCGCGCGCTGCCCCGGGCCACCGCCGCGATGACCGCCCGGATCACCGTCGAGGGCGCGGACTCGGTGGACGACCGTCCGGACGCCGGACACAACGCCACCGTGCTGCTGGGATTCCTGGCACAGCACCTCGCCACCCGCCTGGACGGGGCCGTGCCCGGTACGCGGGTGTGCGTCGCCGGACTGCACACGGGCCGCACGCACAACCGCGTCCACGGCACCGGCACCCTGCTGATGAACCTGTCGTACCGCCGCACCTCCGACGGCGACCGCCTGAAGACCGAGGTCACCCGGCACGTCGCCGAAGCCCTGCGGCACTTCACCGAACAGTTCGCCCACACCCGGGAGTTCGCCCGCACGGCGCGGGACGCGGAACGGATCACCCGGCTCGGCTGGGACAAGCAGGGCCTGCCGGCGCTGGACGACTCCGATCCGTGGGCCGAGGAACTCCTGGCCCGCGCGGGGGCCCGGCCGGCGGCCGAGGACCCCGGCTTCACGTGCGACGCCATCTGGGCGGCCGACCTGGACGACGCCTTCACCACCGTGCTCGGCCCCGGCTGTCTGGCCGCCAACCGCGCCCACGCGCCCGGCGAGTTCGTCGACCTCGCCGACCTGGAGGAGTTCGCCGGCGTGGTCCGCCGGCTCGTCATGTTCTTCGCCGAAGCGGTGCCGGCTGCGTCAGTGCAGCGACCTCCGTAGAGCACCGCACCCCCAACCGAACGACCTCGAAGACAACTGGCCCGCCCTGTAAGGAATCCCGTATGACGGCACCCACCGCCCCGCGAGCGGCGGTCGAGCGCGCACCCGTCCTCGTCGACCACGCGGAGCTGCATGCCGCGCTCACCGGCCTGTTCACCGGCCACGGCATCCCTGACGCGCGGGCCCGGCTCGCCGCGGACGCGCTGTGCCACGGCGACCTGACCGGGCTCGACTCGCACGGCGTGTTCAACCTCACCCGGCTCTACCTGCCGTTGCTGGAGTCCGGCCGCTGCGACCCCCGCGCCGAACCGGAGACGCTCACCGACCTGGGCGCCTGCGCGGTCGTCGACGCCCGCCGCGCCCTGGGCCTGTGGGCCGCGGCCGAGGCCATGGACGACGCCGTGGCACGGGCCGGCCGGCACGGGGTCGGACTGGTGTCGGTGCGCGGGGCCACCCACTTCGGGTGCGCAGGCTTCCACGCCGTACGCGCCGCGCACGCCGGGATGATCGGCGTGGTCGCGAGCAACTGCGGCGGCCAGCGCATCGCGCGCCCCCCGGGCGGTGCGGTGGCGATGCTCGGCACCAACCCGCTGAGCGTCGCCGCGCCGGCCCTCGACGGACACCCGTTCCTGCTGGACATGAGCACCACCGTCGCGCCCACCGGACGGGTCCGCGTCGCCGCCCGCCGCGGCGCCCCGGTGCCCGTCGGCTGGCTGGAGGACGCGGCGGGCGACCCGGTGACCGACCCGTCCGCCTTCGACCGCGGCGAGGCCTTTTTGCGCTGGCTGGGCGGCACGGCCGAAACCGGCGTCCACAAGGGCTACGGGCTCGGCATCGCCGTGGAACTGCTGGCCGCCGTGGTGTCCGGCGCGGCCGTGGGGCCCGCGCCCGCCGCACTGGAAAGCGACGGCCGGGCAGGCGGCACCGACGACGACATCGGCTTCTTCCTCCTCACGATCGCCCCGGAGGTGCTGCGACCCGACGCGGACGTGGCCGCCGTGACCCGGTCCCTGTTCGGCACGCTCGTCGACTGCCCGCCGGTGCCCGGCGGGCAGTCAGTGCGCTATCCGGGCTGGCGGGAGGCGGAACTCGCCGCCGAGCGCCGCCGCCACGGCATCCCCCTGCCCCCGCACCTCCACGCGGAACTGACCGCCCTCGGTCTCCTTGACGGCCCCGGGAGCCCGCGATGACCCGACCCCTGCGGCTCGGCGTCGTCGGTCTCGGCGCCATCTCCCCCTACTACCTGGCCGCCGCGGAACGGCTGTCCGAGTGGCAGCTGACCGCCGTGTGCGACGCCCGTGCCGAGGCCCTGGAGCAATTCCCCGGCCGGGCGGCACGCTTCAGCGACCTCCGCACACTGCTGGACCGGGCGCGACCGGACGCCCTCGTCGTGGCCGTGCCCAACGACGTGCACCTGCCCCTGTGCCGGGACGCCCTGGCCGTCGGCGTCCCGGTCTGCGTCGAGAAGCCCCTCGCCCTGACCCCAGCCCAGGGGTCCCTGCTGGTGGAGCTGGCACAGCGCGGCGGAGTCCCGCTGATGACGGCGTTCCACCGCCGCTACAACGACGCCGTCCGCGCACTGGTGCACCGGACGACGGGCCGGGAGATCCGCTCCGTGCGGGTGCGCTATCTGGAGCGCATCGAGGAGCACCTCGGCGGTGAGGACTGGTACCTGGACCCGGCCCGCTGCGGCGGCGGCTGTGTGTCCGACAACGGTCCCAACGCCCTCGACCTGGTGCGGTTGCTGCTCGGTGAACTCGCCGTCATCGGCTGCGAGATCCAGCGGGACGGCTCCGGCGTCGACCGTCAGGCGATGATCCGCCTGCGTGGCCGCACGGGAACCACGGCCTCGGTCGAGCTGGACTGGTCGTACCCCGGGGAACGCAAGGACCTCGAGGTGGAGTTGGCCGGCGGAGAGGTGCTGCACGCCGACATGCTGACCGGACACACCGGCTTCAAGGCGTCGCTGTGGCACGAGTACGAGGCGATCCTCACCGAGTTCGCCGCGCTGGTCCGCACCGGTGCCCCGGTCGGCCCGGGGGCGCACGGCGGCCTGCCGGCGCTGGAACTGGTCGAGGCGGCCTATCGCTGTGCCCGGCCCGCACCGCATGCGACGGCAGCAGAGGCGGACCGGTGAATCCGGCGGAGGACGGCCCGAAGCGCGTGGTGCGCGGATCACTGGTGAAGGTGCTCGTGCACCGCCGCACGGACCGCGGCATGCGGCTGGAGGAGCACGCGGCACGCTGCGTACGCCGGGGCGAGGTGCACGAATTGGTCACCACCGACCAGTGGGACCCACGCTCCGGTGCCCGGATCGACCGGGTGGGTTTCCTGGGCTTCGCCGAGCTGTTGTGTGGCGGTGTGATCGACCGGGGTGACCTGGTGCGGATCGGGGACACGACGGTCGGCACGGTGCTCGGCTTCGACGCCTGTCATCTTCCGAACCACTACAACATCCTGATCCACGCGGCGCGTCCGGTCAGCGGCCGGGACCTGGGCCTGCGGCCGGAGTCCGTCGTCACCTTCGTCCAGGGCCGGGCCGGGAACCGCGGCACGGCTCCCGCGACGCCCGGTGCCTGAAGGGCAATCCGCGAAGCGGTTTCCGGAAGGGTCCGCAGAGCGGTCTCCGATGCGGGCATCCGCAGATGCGGGTTCTGCAGCGACCTCCGCAGAGGCGGTTCCGGACAGCGCTTGCGCACAAACCGACGGGCAATTCCTCGGACCAGCGGTCGCGCACCGGATGGCGCCGGCCCGCTGAACGGGCGGCGCCATCCGGTGGCCGTGGAACCCGGGTGGTCGCCCACCCGGGTCACAGCTGCCGCTCCGGCAGGTCAGCCGAGCAGGTCGACCTCCAGGCGGCCGAAGTGGAAGTCACGGACGACCTGCAGCAGTTCGTCCTCGGACAGCTTTCCGTCGCCGTTCCTGTCCACCTTCTGGAACATCTGTCCGGCCTGGGAGACCGGCACGCCGACGGCGGACAACCAGGCCTGGAACTCACGGGCGTCGATCTCGCCGTCGTGGTTGTCGTCGCACAGGCTGATCAGCGCCTTCACGATGGGAGAGAGCGCGCGGTTGAAGCTCGCCTCACCCTCCTTGAACAGCAACTCACCCGTGGCGGCGAGGAACTGCTCCCGGCTGATGGCGCCACCGGGGACGCCGGCCTTCTGGGCGAGGTGCTCGTACAGCCCCTGGAAGGCGCTGTGGAGCTCCTGCACCTCCGGGGAGTCGGCGCTCTTGCCGAGGTTCTGGGCGATCCGGGCGGCTTCGCCCTGGAAGTCGCTCGCCTCCAGGACGCCGTTGCCGTCGGTGTCCCACTTCTCGAAGCGCTTCACCAGGCGGTCGTTGGCGACAGCGGTGCTCATGTGTCTCTCCTAGTCTCGGACGGTGTCCGATGGTGTCGGGTGGTGTCGGGTGGATGACGGACCGCGGCACCTGGGCAGGGCCGCGACCGCGCAGGGCGGTACCGCTGCGCGGGCTCTGGGGCCGGCGACGGCCGGCAAGGGGAGACGCCGGCTCAGGCCGGCGCGGGGAGGCACCAGCTCAGGCCGGTGCGCGGGGATCAGAGAAGGGTGACCCGGCTGCCCACGGCCTTGCCGCGGGTGTCGAGCAGGGCGCAGCGAGCCTGGCCCAGTGCCTCCCTGGCGTAACAGGCGTGGTCCTGCAACAGGATCGCCACATCGGCCTCGGCCATGGCTTCCTGGAGGTTTTCGGCGCGCGGCAATGACCGGCCGCCGACAGTGAACTCGGCTATGTACGGGTCGTGGTAGGACACCTCGGCACCTGCGGCGAGCAGTCCTGCCGCCACCGGGTGCGCCGGCATCTGGCGGACATCGGCCACATCCGCTTTGTAGGTGATTCCGAGCAGCAGGGCGCGTGCGCCCTCAGGGCGGCCCCGGACCTCGGTGAGCAGGGCAGGCACTCGGTCCACGACATGGTTCGGCATACGGCCGAGGACCTCGTGTGCGGCTGCCGGCGTATGGAAGGCGAAGCCCTGGGATTCGGCCCGCGCGGCGAGATGGCGGGGGTGACGGGAACGCAGTGCCCGCCGACACCGGGTCCGGGCCTGAAGGGTGCGAAGCCGAACGGCTTCGACGCGGCGCAGTGCAGCACGTCCCAGATGTCGATGCCGGTCTCGTGGCAGAACAGCGCCGCTTCGTCGACCAGGGCCATGTTGACGTACCGGTAGGTGTTTTCGAGGAGTTTGGCCATCTCCGCCTCCCGCGTGCCGCGGGCGACGACGAGGTGGTCGACGAACCGGGAGTAGAACGCGACGGCGTACTTGGCGCACAGAGCGCTGCAACCGCTCACGACCTTCGGCGTGTTGCGGATGGTCCACGTCTCGTTGCCGGGATCAATGCTCTGTGGCGAATACGCCAGGTGGAAGTCCGCGCCGGCCTGCAGCCCGCTGCCGTGCTCCAGCAGCGGCCGCACGACGTCCTCCGTGGTGCCGGGATAGCTGGTGGACTCCAGGACGATCAGCATGCCGGGGCGCAGCCGGGCGGCGACGGCCCGGGCTGCGTCCTCCACCGCGGACAGGTCGGGTAAGCCCTCCGGTGTGAGTCCGGTCGGCACACAGATCACCACGGTCTGCGCGCCGTCCAGGACCGCTGGGTCGGTCGTGGCATGAAATCCCGCGTCCAGCATGACCGCGACCTCGGCGTCGAGGACGCCGCCGACATGGGAACTGCCTGCGGCGAGTCCGGACACCACCGTGCCGGACACGTCGTACCCCACGGTCGCCAATCCGGCCGCGACCGCGGCGCTGGAGAGCGGCAGCCCGACATGCCCCAGCCCGATGACGACGAGATCGGCGGCCATGTGCGTATGTTCTCCTGAGTGTGGGGGCTGAACGGGAACAGCTGTGGCTCAGGCGGAGAAACTGCCGCTGCCGGGCGCCACGTGCGAGCCGTATCCGGGCTGCACGGTAAGCCCAGGAGTCAGACAGAACGGGTCGGCGTAGATGGTGACCGGACGATCGGTGTGGTTCGTCAGTACATGCGCGTCGGGCGGAAGCTTTTGACACCCGTGCGGATCGTGATACTCAGCCAGGGGGGCAACTTCCGTACTGAACACCACAACGTCGCCCTCTTCCGCCGCGACAGCGGTGCCGGTGGCGGCGCTTGCCGCGAGCAGCGCACCGGCGGCAGCGAGCATGAAGACACGGGCGCAGCACATGAATTGGTCCTTTCGGGAGCGTGTTGTCGAAATGATCCTTCTCTGGAGATGCACCGGCTAAGCACGGGGTCACCCCTGTGCGCCCGAACCAGCGATGCCGTCAAATTGAATTGACGCCTCAGTCGGTGATCCGCGGGCCCCGCCTGGTATCGGACGCGCACGGGGCCGGGCACGGGTTCACCGTCGCGGCGAGAAACCGGTTCCGGCTCAGGCGATCCCAAGTAGGCTGCCGACCAGCGACCATTCGGGGAAGATCGTGCCGCCCCGCGACAGCCGTGTTCCTCGACGGCCCGGAGCACCTCGGAGCACTCGGAGCACTCGAAGAAGGACCCCATGTCGTGGGCGAGCTGTCGGGCCGAGTATCGAATCTTCCGTGCCGGCGTCGGGAACCCAGCACCACGTCTGTGTAGCGGGCGGAGGTTCAGCAAGCGCCGCCAGGTTTCTCAGGGCCCACGCTGACCGAAGACTGACTTCTCTGACGGTAAGCAGGTTTCGGGAGGACTCCCGGGGTCGACCTCACGTCCCCGGAGGTGTCCCCCACGAATGGCGTCAATCAGCGTACGCAACGGCCCCGGAAGACTCTCGTGACGCTCGCCACAGCCTGCGCGGCACGTGGTCGGGCCGCGCCACGCAGGCCGTGAGGAGGTCAGGAGGTCAGGAGGTCAGCTCGACGGTGCGTGGCCGGTCCGGAGCGGGGCGCAGGATGCCGGCCGCAACAGTGGTGGTCTCGCGGAACAGGGTGCAGCAGGAAGGTGTGGTTGAGGGTCACGAGGTGGGTCAACCAGCCGAGGACGGCGGCGCCTGCGAGCATGCCGATGCAGCCGAGTCCGGCGACTCGGTAGACGTTGGTGCCCGCGGCTGCGGCGTCGGTGTGGCCAACGGCGCAAGCCGAGGTGGCGCCGCAGCGCACTTGAAACGCGCTGCACATGTGGCCTGCCTCACTATCGAGGCCGCTGGGCAACCCTTCCGGCGCTGAAATCTTCTCCTAGGGATGAAGATCCTGAAGAGGCGGCCTCACCTACTCATACTCCTGACCCTGGCCGTGGTGGCGGTCGTGGCGGTGACCGTCGTCATGGTCATCCAGGCGAACAAGATGGAGACGCTCTCCCCGCGCAAGGAACGTGACCGGGCCGCGTCCAGAGCAGAGTTATCGTCGGAACAGGTGGACTGCCGGAAGGCCAAGTGCATCGCGCTCACCTTCGACGGCAACCCGGGCGAACCCACCGACCGACTGATGGACCTCCTGAAGGACTACAAGGCGCCGTCGACGTTCTTCCTTGAGGGCCGGCGCATCCACAAGTTCCCGGATGTGGTGCGGCGGATCGCCAAGGACGGCCACGAGATCGGGAACCACACCTGGACGCACGCGGTGCTGACCGAGGTCTCTGATGCGCAGATCCGCGACGAGCTGCGCCGCACGGCACGGGCCATCTCCAGCATCACCGGCAGCGAGCCGACGCTGATGCGCCCGCCCCAGGGCCGCACCGACGACCGCGTCTCCAAGGTCTCGAAAGAACTGGGGGTGGCGCAGGTGCTGTGGACGGTGACCGCGAAGGACTACGAGACGGACGACACCGCGCTGATCACCGAGCGCGTACTGGCGGGCGCCGGCCGCGACGGGATCATCCTGCTCCACCCGCTGCACAAGGGCACCGTGCCGGCCATGCCTTCCATCCTGAAGGCGCTCAGCAAGCAGGGCTACGCCTTCGTGACCGTCTCCCAGCTGCTCGCTCCGGCCAAGGCCGAGCCCGGCAAGATCTACAAGTGACTGACTGACGCGCGAAGCGTCCCCCTTCACCGGGTTGTCGGGGGCGTCGTCGAGGCCGAGGAAGCCAAGGTCGGCGATCGCGCCGATGCCGGCTTCGCCCGTGACGGAGTACGGCCAGGACGATCAGCGTGGTGCGGCCGACGACAACTTGCGCCGACCGGCGTCGATGGGGGCCGCCACGTTCTGCCATGCCCTGCGCGGAGGGGGTGGTCTCCTCGACCACCGGCTCGAGACCGAGTGTGGCGGACAGGTTCCTGGCAGTACACCCAGCGCCGTCGTCTCACAGTGCTGCATGCCGCGGACATCGATGTCCTTCACCATGGTCATGCCGCTGATTCCTCCTGCCTCACCGGACGACAACCCCGCAATGGACCCATCGTCGCGCCTTTGGGCACCCCCGGTTCAGTTTCGGTCTTGCTCTCCACATGTACCCCGGCATCACGACAGGCTGCGACCTTGTCCCGGAAATGGCGGAAGCATGCGTCCTCGTTCTGACGGCTGGCTTCGGTGGCCTCACCGGCCATCACCAATCGGTACTGGGAAGGATGACGCAGTCTGAACGCGATGTAGGCGACGCAGGTTTCACGGAGCGCCGTCACAGGGTCCGCGATGTCCCGGGACACTGCTTCCAACTCGATGAACAGGGAACTCCACACCCGCAGGCACGTCGCATGGACGAGTTCCCTCTTCGAGGCGAAGTGGAGGTAGACGGCCGGCGGGCTCCCCTGCGAGGCGATGCTGAGCCTGCGGCCGGACTTCGTACTGTCTGTCACGACCTACGGCTTCGATGCGAAGAATGGCTTCGCCACCCGCCAGCAGCTCAAGACGGTGGGCGCGAACAGTTACGTCTCCCCGCAGGGCTGCGACGACGACCCCTCCAAGATGACCATCTCCGACAGCTACACGCTGCTGCGCGAGATGGGCAAGGTCTTCAATGTCAGCACCCGGGCGGAGAAGCTGATCGCCGCCTCCGAGAAGTCGATCGCCTCGGTGTCCGCGAAGGTGAAGGGCGCGAAGAAGCCGAAGGTGATGGTGCTCTTCGCCGGCACCTCGACGGACAGCAACGCCTTCAGCCGGGCCGCGGCCAAGGGCATCTTCAAGGACATCCTCACCAAGGCCGTCGGCACCAACGCCTTCGAATCGGCATCCAAGACCATGTTCGCCGACCTGAGCAAGGAGAAGGCCGCCGCCACCGACGTCGACGCCCTCGTCGTCATCAGCGCCAACTCCCCCGACCCGACGGCCTACGCCAGGCAACTGCTCAAGGAGTTCCCCCAGTGGCCGGCCGCCAAGAACAACGCCTACACGGTCCTGTCCGACTCGGCCTACCTCGGCCCCAGCAACGACCTGGCCGTGGACAAGATCGCCAGGGTGCTGCATCCCGACGCGTTCTGAACCCGCTGGTCCTTCCCCTGACGCCGACCGCGCGGGTGGTCCAACTGGCTTCGTAGTCAACGCCCTACGCTCCGGAAGCGCACGGGGCCGGTCCGGCGAGGGCGGTGACATCAGGCCTGGCGGGCGACCGGACACCCGGTCCATCAGCAGGTACAGCAGCCCACTGACCAGAGACAGGCCAGGCAGCCGACGACGCCGATCGGGCCCGCGACCACCTCGCCGAAGCCGGCCTCAGCCTCCGGCCGCTACCGCCACCGTGGCGGTACCGGCAGCAGCCGCGCAGGGCCGCTCCCTTTCCTGCCGTACCCGGCCGGCGCGTGGGTGCCCGTCCCAGGACCACACCGTGCGCGCTGGTCTACGCCGGGTGCGTGCATCGGTCAAGCGGTGGCTATGCCGTCCAGCTTGCCGGCCTTCGCCTCCTCCAGCAGGGAGCCGAACTGGTCGGCGCTCATCTGGACGCGCTGGCCGAAGTCGTCGGTGAGCAGAACGCGACGCTCCGCGGGAGCGCTCGGATCGACGAAGAGTTGCGGGCAACCGCAATTGCAGTTCCCGCAGAACGTCGCCAGCGGTTCCAGACCGTTGCTGTCACTCATGGTGCACCGCCTTTCGGGGAGTCTCGCGGCCGGAGGCATGTCGACCACCTGGGGCCTGGCACTGCCCTGGGCATACCCCCGGGCGCACGGCACGACGCGCCAACGTGCGGAGCGGCCGGAGCACGGTCCTGAGACACCACGCGCCGGTGCACCCCCGGTGCTTCGGCTTCAACGTGCGCTGGGGAACCAGACAGGTCCCTTCGACGACTGCCTGAGGGGGCGTCATTCGATCCTGGGACCAGGCGCAGGCCGCGTGCTGGGTACGACTGCGCACACGCGTCCCTCAACCCGTTCATCGTCACATCGTCGCGTCGGGCTCCCGCGGCCCCACACCGAGCACGGCGCCGCGAGCATCACCGACGCAGTGGTGCGCGGGTCCAAGGGGCTGAGGGCTCGTCGCCGATCACGCCGTGACCGCGCGCCGTCGTTTCGACCTCCTTGTACACCCCGGCGGCAGCGGCACGCGTGCCCTCGCCAGCACCAGCCGGGTGGGCGCCAGCCGGCCGACGCCGCTGTCCGAGGGCGAAGACCAGCGAGCTCGCCACCACTTCGGCGCGGTGCGAGTGCGCGGTTGATGGCACCGGCTGCCAACTCGACGAAGATGTTGCCTACTTCTTCGTGTCGGAGGCTGTCCGCAGATGGCTGCGGATGGCCTCAGCGGCCTCGAGTGCCGCTGTACGAAAGCGAGTTGAGAGGGCGAAGAAGCTGAGATAGCCGTGCACGAGGTCGGCTTCGTGGTGCAGGACCACGTCCGTGCCCGCCTGCCGCAGTTTTTCCGCGTAGCGCTCGCCCTCGTCGCGGAGCGGGTCGAATCCGCCGGTGGCGATGTAGGCGGGCGCGATCGACGCGTCCACCTCACCCAGGAGAGGCGAAAGCCGCGGGTCGGACCGGTCGGCTGCTTGGGCGTACTGGTCCTCGAACCAGTCGATTTCGCGGTCGGTGAGCAGGAATCCCTCACCGAACAGATCCCGCGAAGGATGGCGTCTGGTGAAGTCGGTGGCGGGATAGAACAGGAACTGGTGTGCGGGGCGCGGGCCTTCCCGGCGAGCGGTGAGCTGGGCGAGTACGGCGCAGAGGTGGGCGCCGGCGCTGTCGCCCCCGACGGCGATGCGCGCCCGGTCGACACCCAGGGCATCGGCGTGCCGGTGAGCGTGCTCGAACGCGGCCAGCGCGTCTTCGAGGGCGGCCGGGAACGGATGCTCCGGGGCCAGACGGTAACCGACGGACATGATCTTCACCTGTGCGTGGTGCGCGAGGAAGGACACAAGGGAGTCGTAGGAGGTTCGGCTGCCGATGACCCACCCTCCGCCGTGGAAGAACACCAGCAGGGGGACCGGCATCCTGAGGCGGCTCGGCGTGTAGAGCGTTGCGTGGAGGTCGCCACCGGTGCTGTCGATGGCGAGGTCTTCGCTGATGACGTCCTCGAAGCGAGGTCCTTCCAGCGCGTGCCGGCCATTCTCCAGGGCTGCCCGGGACTCCCCTGGCGAGTCGTTGACGACGAGTGAGACGCCGCCGCGCCGGCTCATCTCGGCCAGCAGCTGGGCGTCGAGGGCGAGTGTCTGACCGTCGAGGCTGATGGCAGGGCCTGCCATGCGCCTCTTGACGGGCTCGGGAAGCCGGAACATGAGCCGCATGACGGTCTTCTGGATCCGCGCCGCGAGTGTGGGGCCGCTCGTATCGGTTCGGGGTGGGGGCATCTGAGTGACCTCGGGTTCTGGCAGGGGTGATGGTGCTACGACATCTGTGTGGCGGCGCGTGCCTGGGCCTGTGGCGCAGGGAGGCTGCGCAGGGCGAGCATGCCGCCGAATCCGGGGATGACCGAGAGTGCGACGGCCGCAGTGGTGCGCTGTCTGTCACGTAGGACGGCGCCGATGCCGAAGAGATAGGCGCAGCCGTGGACGGGGCCGGTCAATGAGGCGATGGTGGGTACGTGCACGGTAAAAACGTTGGTCAACAGGGCGATCAGCGAGACGAGTTCCACGGTGGCCGCCGCGCGCAGAGGGCGTCGGACGGTGTTGTTCGGCATGGTCACGCTCCCGTCGTCGAACCGGGTCGGACGATCATGAGGACGGTGACCGTGGCCCACAGCAGGTTGAACAGACCCGTGTACATCCCCAGTTGCGCCGTGTGACTGCGATCGACCAGTTGGTGGCTGCCGAGTCGGTCCAGCAGCGCCTCCTGGCGCGGGAGGACGAGGGCGACGAGGATGCCGGCGGCCGCTGCGGTCAACAGCATGGACGTGATGAGCCAGGCGCTGCCGAGGACGCCCATGACGGCTGCTGTGGCCATGCCGAGAACCGGCACGGCCAGCCCGAGACCGGCGTAGCGGCGGCAGATGCGGTGGAGCAACCGGACGGTGGTCGCGGATGGTGATGCGGCCGCGGATGGTCCCGCTGCCTGGCGTACCGCCGGCGGGAACATACTCGCGGCCACGGTCACCGGCCCGATGGCGATGATGGCGGCCAGGACGTGCAGGACGAGGAGGATTTTGCTCATGAAACTGCCTTTGACGTGACGAGGTGCGATCGGTGCTCGGACGGCCGCACGTGTTGCCGACCGGCGTGGATGTGCGGGGTGGCTCACCGTCCTGTACTGCTGTGACGGCCGGTGGCTGGGGGCGTTGACGAAGGGACGTGCCAGCGCCTTCACGACGCCACCGCGCTTGCCCACGCGGCGCTCGAAGTCGGAGGCGATGATGCCGGGGTGGTTTCTTCCCGTTCCCGGCCTCAGCCGTCCCACGGGCCTGCTTCGACGAGAGCCCGCCGCCACAAGCCCCACGCCGACGCGTCGATGAACCGCCCAGCCATCGTTCGTTGGGCCGCGCAGTCTGACCGGTGGGGGTCTGGATTCCGGTCAGAGGTCGAAGGCGGGGCCGGCGCCGGTGGGTGCCCAGACGGTCCCGCGTCGTTCATGCTCGAAGAGCTTTTCGAGTTCGTTGGCGATCCGGGGGCCGATCTCACGCTCCACGAGATACAGCGCGAGATCGAGACCGGAGGTGACCCCACCGGCGGTGATGAGGCGGTCGTCCACGACCACACGTGCGTCGATCACGTGCGTTTCCGTGAAATTGGCCTTCATGTCGGCCAGACCGAGCCGGTGACCGGTGACATGGCGTCCCTTGGTCAGACCGGCCATGGCGAGGATCATCGAGCCGCCGCACACCGCCGCCACCAGCGTCCGGCCGTCGTTGAGGGCCTCGCCGACAAGGCTGGGCAGGCTGGTCTGCGCCGCACGATGGAGGATGGCGGGGATGAGCTGTTCCCGCTCGCCCGGGGACAGCCCCTCCGGAGGGCGCAGGTCACCGGCGGCCCCCGGGACGATGACGATGTCTGCCCGCGCCGGATCCAGTGCGGTGGTCGCTTTCAGTGTGATACCCGTCAGTCCACTGGGCACGTCCCGTGCGCCCTCGGCGCTGGCCAGCTCCACCTGCAGCGCGCCGCCAGTGAGAGCGCCTGCCGATATCAGGACCTCGTAGGGCGCGATGACATCCAGGGGGTCGAACCCTTCGAACAGTACGAATTGAGCGAGCATCCGGTTTGGCCTTCTTTCCGTTGTGATCGGTGACCGCACGGTCATGTCATGGCGAGGACCGTGCGCTTCCTGCCAGGGGGCAGGGCGGTCTCAAGCGGTTTCGTCAGGTGCATTCGGGTTGCCCGGCTCAGGCAAGTGGCCGGAGGGGCAAGGGCGTCAGGGCTGTGCCGGTGTCGGACGCGGATGGTGTGGCAGGGCGCGGGCGGGCGAAAGCGGCGATGACGCCGCAAGCGAGCGGGAACAGCACAGCCGTCGTGGCAGACCCGGCACGGTCTCCTTGAAGTACGGTCTCGGCATCGATGCTCCGCTGGGAGGAGCCGGAGTCGCATACAGCGGGGGCAATAACCGCTGTCACCGCGATGGCGAACGCCCCGCCGATCTGCTGCGCGGCGCCGAGGAGGCCGCTGGCCGAACCGGAGCGGTCGCCTGCTCTGTGCAGGACCAGTCCGGAGGCCGACACGAAGACCAGGGCCATGGCCAGGCTGACCAGGATCTCGGCGGGCAGGATCCTTCCCGCCCACGTGGAGTTCTCGCCGATGAAGCCGAGCCAGGTCAGGCCCGCTGTGCCCAGCGCTCCGCCCAGGAGCATGACGCGTTTCGCTCCCAGTGCCCGCCGCATACGGGCTGCGAGGACGGAAGCCGCACCGATCCCCACGTTCAGAGGCAGGAAGGCGAGGCCGGCCCGCACGGGTGAGTGACCGCGCAGCTCCTGCAGGTTGAAGGTGAGAAGCAGCATGACGGCGAAGAGAGCGGCGGAGGTCAGCATGGCACCGGTGAAGGCGGCGATCCTGTCCCTGTTGGTCAGCAGAGTCTGAGGCAGCAGCGGATACGACGCCCGCACCTCCCAGGCGACGAAGGCGGCGAGCAACACCGCTCCGCATGCGATCGCCCCGCCGACGCGCCGGGAGCCCAAGTCACCGCCCGCTTCTGCCCCGTTGGTCAGCCCCAGGACCAAGGCCGAGACGCCCGCGGTGGACAGCAGGGCTCCCGGCAGGTCATGGCCGCCACGCCGACCGCTGCGGCTTTCCGCCAGGGTGGCGTACGGGGCAAGTGCCGCCGCCGTACCGGGCGGGATGTTGACCAGCAGACACCATCGCCAGCTCAGATACTGCGTCAGCAGCCCGCCCATGATCAGCCCCAGTGCCAGCCCGCCGCCGGCCACCGCACTGAACACGCTCAACGCGAGCGCGCGCTCCTTCGGACCGGTGACCGTCACGGCGATCAAAGCCGGCGCCGAGGGCATCAGCGGGGCTGCGAACCCGCCCTGCAGGACGCGGGACGCCACGAGGATTCCGCCACTGGACGCGCGGCCGCCCACTGCCGAGACAGCGGCACATCCGGCAGAGCCGATGACGAACGTCCGCCGGCGGCCCCACTGGTCGGCGACCCTGCCCCCGAGGAGCGGCAGCCCGCCGAATGCGAGGGTGCAGCCGGTGATGACCCAGGAGCGTCCGCTGTCGCTCAGGCCGAGGTCCCCCTGTACCGCCGGCCGTGCGATGTTCATGATCGATCCGTCGAGGATGACCATGAGCTGCGCGGTCGCGATCACGAGCGGGGCCGGAGCCCTGCGCCTGGCGGGTTCCGTATCCCGGGGGACAGTGCCGACACCCGGGGCCAAGGACCCGACGACCGGTTCGCTCACGTTCTCGTCCGTATCTCTCAGTTTCAGTCTGACTGAAACAGGTGGCATGCGTGGAGGCATGGCGAAAGAGGAAGGAGGGGCCGCCACCCAAGGCTCGGCGGCTTCATTCATGTTGAGCCCATGGATGGGTTACAGTCAAACTGAAACTTCTCCCGGTGGATCCAAGGTCTGACGATGACGAACCACACGCCGAGGCCGAACACCGGCCCCATGCCGCCGACCAGCCCTGCCTTCCTCCTGGCGGCACTGGGACGCCACATCCGCGACGACATCGAGAAATCACTGAGGCCCACCGGATACACACTGCGACACCTGTCGGCTCTGGGGCACCTCAAGCGCGAGCCGGGGATCTCCTACAGTGAACTCGCCCGCCGAGCCGGAGTGACCGCCCAGAGCGCACAGGCCACCGTCCGCCAGCTCGAGCAGCGCGGAGCCGTCGAACGCAGAAGCTTCCCCGGCCGCGGCCACACCGCGGAACTCCACATCACCGACAAGGGGCACGACCTGCTCGAGGCCGGCAAACGCGCCTATGCGTCATCGGACAAGAACCTGAGCCTCGTCCTCGACAGCGAGCAACTCACCGTTCTGACCGGCTTCTTGTTGACCGCGCTCTCCGCGCACCAGCCAGGCGCATAGCGCACACGCCGACTGGGTCCGGCGTCATCGCCTGCGCCTGCGCCCTGTGCAAGGCCGCGAGGTCTTCATCATGATGTTCGCCAGGGCCCACCCCGTGGGGCTCTGCGCCGGCCGGACGCACGCCCCCAGCTGTGCAGGATCATCCGCACGCAGAAGCAACCGGTGGACCCGCTCCTGGCCGTCAGTCCTTGCCGACGACGACCACCTCGTCCTCGACCGTCCATCGGCGCCGCTCGGCTTTGGGTGGGTTGATCCGCACGCCGTAGCCGGGAGTCGTCGACGAGTCGTCGTGGCTTCGGTAACCGATGGCGCATTCGCCGCGTTCACGTGCCGCGGCCACGACGGTCGCGAAGGGCGTCTCGTGCCCTGGCAGCACGTAGTCGGTGGCCGGCCGCAGGCGAACCCCGGTGCCGTCAGCGGAGAACAGTTCCTCGAACACCGCTGCCAGGTGCCGGTTCTGGGAGATCTGCGCCATGAGCAGGCCGATGAGCTTGCCGCTGATGATCACGTCGGCTCCGGGGCTGATGGGGGCCAGCGCCCGGTTGCGGTCGTCGATCAGTTCGGTGACGACCGGCAGTTCGCGCCCGGTGACTTCCTCCAGCTGACGCAGAAGCAAAAGGGTGACGAGCGTGCGGTTGTCGGGGGTGTCCGGCGGCTGATCGGGGGCGGGGTCCTGGCCGAGCACGATCACGCTGTCGTAGGAGTGCACGTCCAGACGTCGCAGGGTCTCGGGGCGGGTGATGTCCCCGTGGTGCAGGGTCACGGTCAGGTCGGTGCCACCGACTCGGCGCAGTCGTCGAGCCATGCCGTGTCGTCGTCACGGGAGATGACGAGGAGCAGGTCGTCCGCGGCCATGGGTGTCTGCGACGGCGGGTTGAGCAGAAGGGTGTCTCCTCGCATCATTCCGACGACGCTCGACGTGGGGTAGGACAGCAGCGCGTCGCCGAACGGGCGGCCGGCCAGGGCAGGTTCGCCGATCAGGTAGAACTCGTCACCGGCGAAGTCGAGGAGTTCCTGGTGGACGAGGGAGAGCCCGGGGCGGCGCGCGGCCTGGACGATCAGCCGGGCGGCGACGGTGTCGCTCTCCAGGATGACAGCGCCCGGTCCGGCGGCGAGACTCGCGGCCAGCCGGTAGCGGTCGTCCCGGACGGCTGCGACGACCCGCGGACGGGGTCCCTCCCCGGCCAGGGCCGCCCTGAGCGCCAGCAGCGTCTTGACCACCTCGGCGTCGGCGTCGGGCTCGTCGTGCGGCAGGACCAGCACCACACCGGCCGTGGCCGGGCTGGTCAGGGTGAGCACGGCCGGGTCGGTGGTGGGGCCGCTGCGGCAGATCAGCCGCGTGCGGCCGACGGGACCCACCTTCGTGCTCAGTGCCTCCTCCATGGCGGTCTTGTCCCGGTCGGCCAGCACGGCCACCGCCGCCCGCCGCTGGTTGGCGTTGGCGGCCACCAGTTCGCTCACCACCGTGAAGACCTGCTCCGACCACCCCAGGACCACGGCGTGCCCATGTTCGAGCACGGTGGAACGGCCCCGTCGCAACTCGGTGAGCCGCTCTGTGAGCGCCGTCGTGATCAGGCCGACGAGCGTCGAGACGTACAGCAGAGCCACCAGTGCCAGCAGCACCGACATCGTCACGCGCAGCGGGGTGTCCGTCGCACCGCCCAGCCGCAGTGTCTCCCCGGTGAGATGCCATACCTGCGCCAGCCGGTCGGTCAGGGCCGCCGGGGCACCGGGGTCGGTCCACACCAGCACCGCGCTGGCCGGGACGACGACGGCCAGACACAACAGGGCCATCCAGCCGACGAGAGCGGAGGCACCCCGGGCCAGCGTGCTGTCGAACCAGTAACGGGCTCTGTCACCGAACGGAGTGCGCCGCTGCGCCACCTTTCCCCCCTCCCGCCGCTCCGCACTCTCGTGAGGCCCGTGCGGCGCCACGTAGGTGCTGCGCCGCGCAGGCCCGCCCAACAGCACGGATGTGACTACGCATCTGGCAGTGTGGGGGACCGATCGCGGCCGCAGACGGAGTTCGCTCGGCGTTCATCCCTTCGGGTGCGGGCGGGCGGCACACCGCTTCCGGCACCGCGGCGTTCGGGCTTCGCAAGGGGGCGCCCTCAGCGCCGGCGGCCCATCCGCGGTCCTCCAGAAGCGGATCCAGCGCCGCCTCCCGCCTGCAGGGCGATGCCCACGGCGTTCATGGCCGCCGGCGGATGCGGCCGGGGCGGGTCACGTGTGGCCCTCCCGGTGGATGACGTTCGGGGGCGGTCGTCGGCAAAGCGGCGGCGCGGCTCACCCGACGGCTTCGCGCCGACGCCCGTCGGGGTGCGCCGGCGCGTCCCCGTCTAAGCCGCCGCCTCCCCCGCCGGGGCGATCTCCGGCACGCCGCCCGCGCGCTGGGTGAACTGGGTGCGATGGAGTTCGGCGTACCGCCCGTCCGCAGCCAGCAGTTCGTCGTGGGTGCCGCGTTCCACGATCCGGCCCGCCTCGACGACCAGGATCTGGTCGGCGCCTCGGACGGTGGACAGGCGGTGGGCGATGACGACCGCCGTCCTGCCCTCCAGTGCCTCGGCGAGAGCCTCCTGGACGGCGGCCTCGGAGGTGTTGTCCAGGTGGGCGGTGGCCTCGTCGAGGATGACGACGCGCTGCCGGGCCAGCAGGAGCCGGGCGATGGTCATGCGCTGGCGTTCGCCGCCGGAGAGCCGGTAGCCGCGTTCGCCGACCACGGTGTCGAGTCCGTCCGGCAGGGACCGTACGAGATCGTCGAGGCGGGCCCGGCCCAGGGCGTCCCACAGGTCCTCCTCCGTCGCCGTGGGGCGGGCCAGGAGAAGGTTGGCGCGGACGGTGTCGTGGAAGAGGTGGCCGTCCTGGGTGACCATGCCGAGGGTGGAGCGCAGCGAGGCGGCGGTCACGTCGCGGACGTCGACGCCGCCGATGCGGACGGCGCCCTCGTCGACGTCGTAGAGGCGCGGCAGCAACTGCGCGATCGTCGACTTCCCGGCGCCGGACGAGCCGACGAGGGCGACGGTCTGGCCGGGTTCGGCACGGAAGGAAAGGCCGTGCAGGACCTCGGCGCCGCCCCGGGTGTCGAGGGACGCCACCTCTTCGAGGGAGGCGAGGGAGACCTTGTCGGCGGAGGGATAGGCGAAGCGGACGTCGTCGAACTCGACGGAGACCGGGCCGTCGGGGACCTCGCGGGCGTCCGGCTTCTCCTCGATGAGGGGCTTGAGGTCGAGCACCTCGAAGACGCGCTCGAAGCTGACGAGGGCGCTCATCACCTCGACGCGGGCTCCGGCGAGGGCGGTGAGCGGGGCGTACAGACGGGTCAGGAGGAGGGCGAGGGAGACGACGGCGCCCGGGTCGAGGGTGCCGCGCAGGGCGAACCAGCCGCCGAGGCCGTAGACGAGGGCCAGCGCCAGGGCCGAGACCAGGGTCAGGGCGGTGATGAAGACGGACTGGGCCGTGGCCGTGCGGACACCGATGTCCCGGACCTGTCCGGCGCGGACGGCGAACTCCTCGGACTCCTGCTCCGGGCGGCCGAAGAGCTTGACCAGGGTGGCGCCGGGTGCGGAGAAGCGCTCGGTCATGCGGGTGCCCATCGCCGCGTTCAGGGCGGCCGCCTCCCGCTGCATACGGGCCATCCGGCGGCCCATGCGCCGGGCCGGGATCACGAACACCGGCAGCAGCGCCAGCGCGAGCAGGGTGATCTGCCAGGAGATGGTGAGCATCACGGCGAGCGTGAGCACCAGCGTGACCAGATTGCTCACCACTCCGGAGAGGGTGTTGCTGAAGGCGCGCTGGGCGCCGATGACGTCGTTGTTGAGACGGGAGACGAGCGCTCCCGTACGAGTGCGTGTGAAGAACGCCACCGGCATGCGCTGCACATGATCGAACACCGCCGTCCGCAGATCGAGGATGAGCCCCTCCCCGAGCGACGCCGACAACCGTCTGCCGAGGATGCCCAGCGCCGCCTCGACGACCGCGATCAGCGCGATGAGCAGGGCCAGCCTGACGACCGTGCCCTCGTCGTCGCCTGCCACGATCGCGTTCACGACACGGCCGGCGAGGACCGGGGTGGCCACGGCGAGCAGCGCGGTCACCACCCCGAGGGCCACGAACCGGGCGATGCGGCGGCGGTGCGGTCGGGCGAACGCGCCGATGCGGCGCAGCGTCGCGCGGGCCAGGGGTCGGCGCTCCTGCTCGGCGTTCATGACACTGTGCAGCTGTGTCCAGGCCGTGGTCTCCATGCTCATGAGAGGAACACTAGAACCTCAAGCAAGATTGAGGTCAACAAAAATTGACGCAGCCCGCTCCTGCGAAGGATCCGATGACCGTACGTAAGCCCCTGTCCCCGCTTCCGCAACCCGCAGTTGGCGCGGGGTGGACAACCTCTCCCACTGTGACAGCGGTACACATCCCCGAGCTCCCCGAGATCCCTCGGATTCCCGACCTCCCCGACTGCTCCCAGGGACGACTCCCCCGTCGCGTCCCCGTCCGTCGGATACGCCAGATCCTGTGCATGCTCCCGCTCCTGCTCGTCACCGTCGTCGCGGTCCAGCACCGCTCGGTGCTCGCCGAGGGCTTCGGCCAACTGCGCGACGCCCAGTGGCCCTGGCTGGTGGTCGCCGCCGGTGCCACCTGTCTGACCTGGGTGGCCGCCGCGCTGACCCGGCAGGGCGCCGTCGTGGAGGCCCTGCCCAAGCGCCGACTGCTGGCCACGCAGTTCGCGGCGGGGGCGGCCAACCATCTCCTGCCGTCCGGTCTGGGCGCGAGCGCGGTCAATCTGCGGTTCCTGACGGTGTGCGGGCTTCCGCTCGCCCGCTCGTCCGCCGCGCTCGCCCTGTATCTGCTGGCCGAGACGGTCGGCCGGCTGAGTCTGCTGGCCGCGCTCCTGGTCGTCTTCCCGGACGCGCTGCGGCTGGGCTCGCTCCTGCCCGACGGGGCGGTCGGCCCTCTCCTGCTTGCCGTCGCGGCGGTCCCCCTGGTCGCCGCCGGAGTGCTGGCGTGCGTACCGCGCCTGCGGGCGGCCGTGTGCTCCTTCCTGCGGACCGCTCTGGGCGAGGCCCGCTCGGTGCACACCCGGCCGGCCCGGGCGTTCGCCCTGTGGGGCGGCTCGTTGGCCTTCCCGGCGCTGCAGGCGGCCGGACTGGCCGCGGTGGGTCAGGCGATGGGACTGCCGGTGCCGCCCGCGCACATGGCGGTGGCGTACCTGGCGGCGACCGTCGCCGTCGCGCTGGTGCCCACCCCGGGCGGGATCGGTTCCGTGGAGGCGGCGCTGGTCGTGGCCCTGGTGGCGGCGGGAGGTCCGGCCGCGGTCGCCACGGCCGTGGTCCTGGCCTACCGGATCATCACCGTCTGGGTGCCCCTGGTGCCTGGGGCACTGACTCTGGGCGCCCTGGTCCGGCTGAAGGTGATCTGACCGCCCTGGTCGGGTGTGGTCCGGCCGTCTGGTCCGAATGCCTCAGACCGTGATCCGCACCGGGCCGCCCTCCGGATCCACGCGGCCGGTCCAGCGGGCCGTCAGGGTCACCGTCCGGTTCGGTACGGCGGTCCAGAGGCGGGCGCGGTGCAGGAGACGGCCGTCCTGGGTGATCCGCACGACCCGGCGGCTCAGCGGGACCGTCGTACGCAGGACGTACGGCAGCCGGTCGCCCGCGGTGACACGGTTCGGCGCGATCCAGCGCAGGGGCGCGTCCACGAGCAGCGGGACGCCGTCGGGCCGTTCCCCTCCGGCCAGGGTCCGCAGGACCGCGTCGGCGGCGTGAACGCCCTCGCGGGTGGCGGTGGCCGCGCTCTCCACGGCGTGCAGCAGGCTGCCGACTGCGAAGACACCGGGGCGCGAGGTGTGCAGGGTGCCGTCGACGGCGGGGCCCTTGGTGCCGGGGTCGGGAGTGAGTCCGCCGCGCCGGGCCAGTTCATGGTCGGGTACGAAGTCTCCGGTGAACACGACGGTGTCGCAGGGCAGTACGGCCGTCCTGCCGTCGCGGTGGCGTACGCGCACGCCCGACAGCCGGCCGTGACCGAGGAGTTCGGTGACGGCGGTGTCGGCGAGCAGCGGAACGCCGTGCCTGAGGCGGGAGTCGAGGGCGCGGACGGGAGCTGTGCGGGGGCGCGGCAGGTCGGTGACCATCGCGACGACCCGGGCTCCGGCGCTCCGTACGGTGCCGGCGGCGGCGTACGACACGTCCTCCGCGCCGACGACCACCGCGCGGGTTCCGATGTGCTGCCCGTACAGGTGCACGGCCTGCTGGAGTTCCCCGGTCGTGTACACACCGGCCGCGCGGGTGCCGGGCACGAGCCGGGCGGCGCGGGGGCGTTCGCCAACCTCCGGTGGGGCTTCGAGCCGACGCCGGGGAAGACGATGCTGATCTTCGTGGCGATCCTGCTGCTGCACGCCGTACTGAACCTGTTCGGGGTACGGCTGGTCAGCGTGCTCAACTCGATATCGGTGTGGTGGCACCTGGCGGGTGTGGCGGTCATCGTCGGCGCGCTGGCGGTCGTCCCCGACCGCCACCGGTCGCCGTCCTTCGTGTTCACCGAGTTCGTCAACGACACCGGCTGGTCCAACCCGGTCCACGTCGCCGCGATCGGCCTGCTGCTCGCCCAGTACACCTTCTCCGGCTGCGACGCCTCGGCGCACCTGTCCGAGGAGACCTCCAACGCGTCGGTGTCCGCCGCCAAAGGCATCGTGCGGTGCGGTCCATCTGGGTGTCGTGGCTCGCCGGGTTCGTACTGCTCGCCGGCCTCACCTTCGCGATCCAGGACTACGACGCCACGCGGGCCACCGACACGGGGGTGCCGCCCGCACAGATCCTCCTCGACGGTCTCGGCACGACCGGCGCGAGCGCGCTGCTGCTCGTGGTGATCGTGGCCCAGCCGTTCTGCGGCAACGCCGAGGTCGCGGCGGCCAGCCGGATGGTGTTCGCGTTCAGCCGGGACAAGGCCCTGCCGGGCTCGGCCCTGTGGCGCAAGGTCAGCTCCGCACCCAGACCCCGGTCGCCGCCGTGTGGCTGTCGGTGGTGGTCGCCTGTCTGCTCGCCCTGCCGTCCCTGTACTCGGCGACCGCGTACGGCGCGGTGACCGCCATCAATGTCATCGGAATCACACCGGCGTACGCCATCCCCGTGCTGTTGCGTCTGCGCGCGGGCGATCGTTTTCAGCCGGGTCCCTGGCATCTGGGCCGGCGGAGCAGGCCGATCGGTGGGATCGCGGTGGCGTGGGTGGCCTGTGTGACCGTCCTGTTCTGCCTGCCGCAGTCCGCGCCGGTGACGGTGGACACGATGAACTACGCGTCCGTCGCCCTCGCCGCCGTGCTGGTTCTGGCCACGGTGTGGTGGTTCGTCGCCCGCCGTTCGTACGGCACGCCCACCACGGCCGCGTACTCCGACCGGGAACAGGCCGAACTGGCCGAGTAAATCGTCTGAAACCAGACGTTTTGACACCGCTCGCGGTACGAACTCCCGTGCCGGATACGGCAGGATGAGCGGTCGCGCCGACCACGGGGGGCTGTCCGGCGGCGCGATCGCACATCCCGGAATCGAGCAGGTGGCAACGTGACGCAACTTCACATCAGGCCGTCGGCGAAGGCCTTCGCCGCAGTACTTCTCTTCGGCGGTGACCGGTGAAGCGGGACCTCACCATGGACGATCTGGTGATCGCCGGAATCGCCGTGATCGCGGGTCTGCTGGCGGCGTTCCTGCTCCGCATGCTGCTGCGCTGGCTGGGCAAGCACGCCGACCGCACCCGCTGGGGCGGCGACGACGTCATCGTGGACGCGCTGCGCACGGTGGTGCCGTGGGTGGCGATCACGGGCGGTGCCGCGTCCGCCGCGGCGGCGCTGCCGCTGACCTCGGCCATCCAGCGCACCGTCAACCAGGTCCTGACCGTGCTGCTGATCTTCGTGGTGACCGTGGCGGCGGCCCGGGTCATCGCCGGCCTGGTCCGGACGGTCACCCAGTCCCGATCCGGCGTCGCCGGGTCGGCCACGATCTTCGTGAACATCACCCGGGTGCTGGTCCTCGCGATCGGCTTCCTGGTGGTGCTGCAGACCCTGGGCATCTCCATCGCGCCCATGCTCACCGCCCTGGGCGTCGGCGGTCTGGCGGTCGCCCTGGCCCTCCAGGACACGCTCGCCAACCTCTTCGCGGGCATCCACATCCTCGCCTCCAAGACCGTCCAGCCCGGCGACTACATCAAGCTGGCCAGCGGCGAGGAGGGCTATGTCGAGGACATCAACTGGCGTCAGACCACGGTCCGCGCGCTCTCCAACAACCTGATCGTCATCCCCAACGGGGAGCTCGCGAAGACGAACATGACCAACTTCATGCGTCCCGAGCAGCAGTTGACGATCCTGGTCCAGGTCGGCGTCGCCTACGACAGCGATCTGGAGCAGGTCGAGCAGGTGACCTGCGAGGTCGTCACCGAGGTGATGACCGAGATCACCGGTGCCGTGCCCGACCACGAGCCGCTGGTGCGCTTCCACACCTTCGGAGACTCCCGGATCGGCTTCACGGTGATCCTGGGCGTCGGCGAGTTCAGCGACCAGTTCCGGATCAAGCACGAGTTCATCAAGCGCCTGCACCGGCGCTACCGCGAGGAGGGCATCCGTATCCCGGCGCCCGCGCGCACGGTGGCGTTGCAGCAGGGCACGGTGGTCATACCGCACCAGCGCGGCACGGAGAACGAGCCGGACGAAGTCCCCTCCGCCCGGCTCGACTGAGCCCTGCCTCAGCCGGTCCCCTACAGGGTGGCCGAGTTGTCGTGGTGGTGCCCGCCCACCCGCTTGTTCGGGGCGACGAGCGACGAGCTCACCGGTGTGACCGTCCAGTCGGGGTGGCCGGGCATCCGCGGGGTCTTGGTGCCGTAGAGCCAGTCCCGCAGGAACCCGGACAGGTCCTGGCCGGAGACCTCGGAGGCGAGGGCTATGTAGTTCTCGGTGCTCGCCGTCGCGTTGCGGTGGCGCTCCAGGAAGGCGCGCTCGATCGAGCTGAAGACGGTGTCGCCGACCAGCTGCCGCAGCGCGTACAGGACCAGCACGCCACCGAGGTAGCGCTGGCTGTCGAAGAGGTTGGCCGCGTTCGGCGAGGCGACCGGGCCGGAGGTCTTGCGCCACTGGTCGCCGCGCGCGTACGTGTCCTTCATCCGGGCTTCCATCGTGGTCAGGCCGAGTGAGTCGGTCCAGCCGCGCTCGTAGCGGTACAGCAGCCCGTAGAAGTCGGCGTGGCCCTCGTTCAGCCACAGGTCGGCCCAGGTGGCGGGGCTGACGCTGTTGCCGAAGTAGGAGTGGACCAGCTCGTGCATCATGTGCGAACCGATCTTCGACTCCTCCTGGAGCAGGAAGTTCGGCTTGTAGAGGGTGAGGGTCTGGGTCTCCAGGCCCGTGAAGTCGAAGGCGTTCGGGTCGTCCGAGTTGCAGGGCAGCAGCCCGTACGTCTCGAACGGGAAGGCGCCGAGCCGCTGCTCGATCCAGCTCACCAGCCCCGAGGTGAGCGAGAGCGCGGGCTCGAGGGCGGCGGCGCGGGCGGCGGGTACGACGTCCCTGAGGGGCAGGCCGTTCGGGCCCTGCCGGTTCTTGACCACGTAGTCGCCGACCGTGATCTGCACCAGTTCGGTGGCCATGGGCTCACGGGACCGGTAGGTGTACCTGGTCCGGCCGTCGGCGAGGGTCTCGGTACCGACGAGGAGGCCGCCTGCGACCCCGCGCAGGCCGCTGGGGACGGTGACGCGGAAGGTGAAGTCCGCCTTGTCCTGCGGGTGGTCGTTGCAGGGGAAGACGGTGTGGGCCGAGTCGGGCTGGGGGCACACCGCGAAGCCGTCCGGGGTGGGGACCCAGGCGGTGTGCGCGAGGGCCCTGCGCGGGTCGGCGGTGTACGCCACGACGACGGTGGCCGCGCTCCCGTTCGGCAGGCTGCGGACGGGCGTGATCCGCAGTTTCTCGCCCACCTGCTCGAACTCGGCTCCGAGGCCCGCGACGCGGACGGACGTGATGTCCAGGCCGAGGGCGTCCAGGGAGAACCGGCTCAGGGCCTGGGTGGTGGTGATCTTCAGCGTGGCCGTCGCGGTGACGAGCCTGGTCGTGGCGTCGTAGGCCAGGTCCAGGCAGTACGCCGAGACGCGGTAGCCGTCGTTGCCGAGGGCGGGGAAGACGGGGTCGCCGAGGGTCTCGGCGCCCGGGGAGGAGGCCGCCGGGGCCGCGTGGGCCGGGAAACCCGCGGTCAGCGCCGCCGCGGTGCCGATCAGGGCGGTCGCCGGGGCCGTCACTCTGGTGCGATATCTCATGGTCCGCTTTCGCTGGGGCGGCCGGGTGGTCGGGTCCGGCCGTCGGTCAAAGGGCGATCAACATGCATGACCACAGGATCAGACGCATCGGTTGCCTCAAGGGATGCACGGGTTCGCCACAAGGAGGCGAGGACCGCTGTCGAGCCCGGGGCGGCCACGAGATATCTTGATGTCGAGCAATGTTGCAGACGTGGAGCGGAGCACCCGGTGACTGACTCGACCATCATCTATACGCACACTGACGAGGCCCCGGCCCTGGCGACGTATTCCTTCCTGCCGGTGGTCCAGGCGTACGCGTCGCAGGCGGGTGTCGCCGTGTCGACGCGTGACATCTCGCTGGCCGGCCGCATCGTCGCCCTGTTCCCGGAGTACCTCACCGAGGACCAGCGGATCCCGGACGCCCTGGCGGAGCTCGGCGAACTCGCCAAGACGCCCGAGGCGAACATCATCAAGCTGCCGAACATCTCGGCGTCGATCCCGCAGCTCAAGGCCGCGATCGCCGAACTGCAGAGCCAGGGCTACGCGCTGCCGAACTACCCGGACGACCCGAAGACCGACGAGGAGCGGGACATCCAGGCCCGCTACGACAAGGTCAAGGGCTCCGCGGTCAACCCGGTCCTGCGCGAGGGCAACTCCGACCGCCGCGCCCCCGCGTCGGTCAAGAACTACGCCAAGAACCACCCGCACCGCATGGGCGCCTGGACCCCCGAGTCCAAGACCAACGTGGCGACGATGGGCGTCGACGACTTCCGCTCCACCGAGAAGTCCGTGGTGATCTCCGAGGCCGGCTCGCTGAAGATCGAACTGGTCGGAGACGACGGCTCGACCACGGTCCTGCGCGAGTCCGTACCGGTCCTCGAGGGCGAGGTCGTCGACGCCTCCGTCATGCACGTGGCCCCGCTGCGGGAGTTCCTCACGGCGCAGATCGCCAAGGCCAAGGCGGACGGCGTGCTGTTCTCCGTGCACCTCAAGGCGACCATGATGAAGGTCTCCGACCCGATCATCTTCGGTCACGTGGTGCGCGCCTTCTTCCCCAAGACGTTCGCGAAGTACGGCGAGACGCTCGCCGCGGCCGGCCTCACCCCGAACGACGGTCTGGGCGGCATCCACAAGGGCCTGGAGTCCCTGCCGGAGGGCGCCGAGATCAAGGCCTCCTTCGACGCCGAGCTCGCCGAGGGCCCGGAGCTGGCCATGGTCGACTCCGACAAGGGCATCACCAACCTGCACGTGCCGTCCGACGTCATCGTCGACGCCTCGATGCCGGCCATGATCCGCACCTCCGGCCACATGTGGGGTCCGGACGGCCAGGAGGCCGACACCCTCGCCGTGCTGCCGGACTCCTCCTACTCCGGCGTCTACCAGGCCGTCATCGACGACTGCCGCGCCAACGGCGCCTACGACCCGTCGACGATGGGCTCCGTCCCCAACGTCGGCCTCATGGCGCAGAAGGCCGAGGAGTACGGCAGCCACGACAAGACCTTCGAGATCCCGACCACCGGCACGGTCCGCCTCGTCGACCAGGCGGGCAACGTGGTGATCGAGCAGACGGTCTCCGCCGGTGACATCTTCCGCGCCTGCCAGACCAAGGACGCCCCGATCCGCGACTGGGTGAAGCTGGCCGTCACCCGCGCCCGCGCGACCGGCAACCCGGCGGTGTTCTGGCTGGACGAGACCCGCGCCCACGACGCCAACCTGATCGCCAAGGTCAAGCAGTACCTGACCGAGCACGACACCGAGGGCCTGGACATCCGCGTCCTGAACCCGGTCGAGGCGACCAAGCTGTCGGTGGAGCGCATCCGCCGCGGCGAGGACACCATCTCCGTCACCGGCAACGTGCTGCGCGACTACCTCACCGACCTGTTCCCGATCCTGGAGCTGGGCACCAGCGCCAAGATGCTGTCGGTCGTCCCGCTGATGGCGGGCGGCGGCCTGTTCGAGACGGGCGCCGGCGGTTCCGCGCCGAAGCACGTCCAGCAGCTGGTCAGGGAGAACTACCTGCGCTGGGACTCCCTGGGCGAGTTCTTCGCGCTGGTCCCGTCCCTGGAGCAGTACGCCGACTTCACCGGCAACTCCCGCGCCAAGGTCCTCGCCGACACCCTCGACCGCGCCACGGCGACCTTCCTCAACGAGGACAAGTCCCCGACCCGTCGCGTCGGCGGCATCGACAACCGCGGCAGCCACTTCTACCTGTCCCTGTACTGGGCGCAGGAGCTGGCACGGCAGAGCGACGACGCCGACCTGGCGAAGGCCTTCGCCCCGCTCGCCGAGACCCTCGCGGCGAACGAGCAGCAGATCATCGACGAGCTGAACGCAGTCCAGGGCAAGTCGGCCGACATCGGCGGCTACTACCGGCCCGACCCGGCCAAGGCCGCGACGGTCATGCGCCCGTCGGCCACCTGGAACGAGGCCCTGGCGACCCTGAGCTGACGCCGGCGGCCCGACGGCCCCTTCTGTCCCGCCCCGACCGGCGTTCCTGCCCGGCCGGGGCGGGGCTGTGTCGGGGGCAGGGCGTCGGGCCCCGCCACCAGGGGGCCCGGGCAGCCGTGTCTCACCAGTCCCGCGTGGCGATGAGGTCCTCGACGTCCGCGTCCGGGAAGCCGTAGGCGTGGGCGACGAACCGGAAGTCCTTGGCTATCTCCTCGCGGGCCACGGTCTCGATCTCGCTGTCGGCCTCCTCGAAGGCGGTCTGCAGGTCGTTGAACTCCTCGGTGGCGGCCTGAGTCAGGACGTAGAGCGCCGCCAGGTCGGCAGGCGGCCGGCTCTCGATGCGTGCGCACAGCCGCAGCAGGATCTCCTTGCCCCGGTCCACCACCCGGTCGGGGAAGTAGCCGTCGTCATAGAGGCCCTTGAGGAACGGGTGTGCGCTCACCTGCTGGTTGCTGACGGGCACGCTGCTCCCCCGCCTTTCCTCGTCGTCGCGATGTGGCATCTTGATCGTGCACCACGCCACTGACAACGCCCCTTGGAGCAGCCCGTGCGCCCTGCCCTGCCGCCCTTCGAGTCGTTGCCCGGTGCCGCGGGATCGCCGGTGATCCTTCATGTCCCGCACTCCGCGCGGGAGATACCGGCCGAGGTGCGGGCCGGCATCGTGCTCGGGGACGAGGCCCTGGAGCGGGAGCTCGACCACATCGTCGACGCGCACACCGCGGAGCTCGCGCAGGCGGCGTCCGAGCTGTCCGGCGTCACCCCCTGGCGGTTCGTCAACCGGCTGTCCCGGCTGGTCGTGGATCCGGAGCGGTTTCCGGACGAGCGGGAGGAGATGCGCGCCGTGGGGATGGGGGCCGTGTACACGCGGACCACGCACCGGGAGCCGCTGCGGCCCTCGGACACCGATCCCGAGCCGTTGCTCGCGCGGTACTTCCGGCCGTACGCCGACGCGATGACCGAAGCGGTGGCCGAGCGGCTGGCCGTGGCCGGGCGGGCCGTGATCATCGACGTGCACTCCTATCCCACCGTGGCGCTTCCCTACGAGCTGCACGGCGACGGGCCCCGGCCGCCCGTCTGCCTGGGCACCGACTCCTTCCACACGCCCGGGAAGCTGCTCGACGCGGCCCGGGAGGCGCTCGCCGGGTGCGGGCAGATCGGGCTCGACAGCCCGTTCGGCGGGGCGTATGTGCCGTTGGAGTTCTACGGCAGGGATTCGCGGGTGAGCGCGCTGATGGTGGAGATCCGCCGGGACACGTACATGAGCGAGCCGGGCGGGCCCGCGGGGCCCGGGCTCAGGCGACTGGCCCACGCGCTGGCCGCCCTCGTCGACGCCGTGACCGGCTGACTTCCGGTCTCTGGTCTCCGGCCATCGCCTTCGCGTGGAGCCCCCCCCCACGACAGGCGCCCCGCTACCTCACCGGCCAGGACGACGGCGGCATCCCGCGCAACGCCACGCTTCCCGGCCACGCCACGTCGTGTCCCGTACGACGGCGCAGTAGCCTCAATTCCTGTGTCACGGCGGCGAGTCGACGGGAGCCACCACATGATCACTGGATACGTCATCGGCGAAAGCCTCCGCCCCGGCGCGGCGTTCGAGTCGCCGGGACTGCGGTTGCGCAAGGTGAGCCGGGTGGATTCCGCGGACACCGCGACCGACGCGCAGCCACGGATATGGACGTTCGTCGAGTGGGAGAGCGACGGCGACGACATCGACGGGCTCGCCCAGGCGCTGGCCGACGCGCTGGAGCCCGAGAACGGCTGGTACGCCGACTTCACCGTCGGGGACGAGCGGGTGGTCGCCTTCGCCGGGAAGGTGTTCCGCTACCGGCACGGCGACGCGGCGGCCCGCGCCGAGGCGATCGCCTACGGGCGGTCGGCGGGGACTCCCGAGCATCAGCTCGACTGGCCGGAGTGACCTCCGGAACACCCGGCACAACGCCGATGCCGGGGCGTCATGACGCCGCCCGTTGGCCGGGTACGTCGTCGGGGTGGGCCAGGCCCAGGTGGTCGCGCAGGGTGGTGCCCTCGTACTCCGTGCGGTACACGCCGCGTTCCTGGAGCAGGGGGACGACCTGGTCGGCGAAGACGTCGAGGCCGGTCGGGGTGATGTGCGGGGCGAGGATGA
>NZ_JOEV01000023.1 GCF_000721105.1 Streptomyces cellulosae | reverse complement strand
GCTGGGAACGACGCGACGACATCCACGAAGCCTTCCTCGGCCTCGCCACCTGCCTCATCACCCACAGACACGTCCAACGCCTTTGTTAGGACCTCTAAGGCGGCTTCGCTGCCGGGCTTGGCGCAATGCAGGTCATCAGAGCCGGGGACGCCGGGGACGGGGACGAAGCGGACGTGGGTGCGGGGTACGTCGGCTGCGTGCGGGACGGGGTAGGTGCGCAGTTGCGTCGTGGTGACGCGGCCGTGGTGGTCGGTGCGCAGGTCTTCCATGAGGGTGGTTCCGATGCTCTGGGCGACGGCTCCTTCGATCTGGCCGCGCAGCTGCCGGGGATCCAGGACGGTCCCGACGTCGGCGGCGTGGACGGAGTTCAGGAGGGTGATGAGGCCGGTGGCCGGGTCGACGGCGAGGCGGATCCACTGGGCGTTGGCCGCCAGGCCCGGGCTTCCGATCGTGGCGTCGCAGGTTGCCGTGGCGGTGAGCGGGCGGCCGGTGTCGCGTGCGGCTCGGTACAGGGAGGCCAGGGGCAGCGGGTGGCCGGCGCAGTCCGCGGTGTCCCGGGTCAGACGGCAGTCCTCCGGGGCGGTGCCCGTGTAAGTGGCCGCGGCGGTGAGGATGGCGGTGTGCAGGCGGTGGCAGGCGTTGTGGACGGCGCGGGCGGTGAGAGTGGAGCCGGTAGAGACGAAGCCGCCGGTGTCGTGGTCGAGCAAGTCGGTGTCGCCCTGGCGGATGTGGATGCGGTCGAGGGTGGTGGCCAGGGTGGTGGCGGCGATGCGCCGGTGCACGGTGGTGGCCCGGCTGCCGAACTCCGGTGCCCCAGTGCGCACCTCGTAATGACCGTCGGCACGCAGGGCAGCGGTGGCTTGGGCAAGGTGGCCGTCGGAGGGCAGGGTTTGGGTGACGGTGACGGCCATGCCCTCCCCCACCAGCCAAGCCCGGCCGGGAAGCACGGGGGGTGTAATCCTGTGCTCGGCGCGGGCGGTCTCGATGAGGTCCAGGCAGCCGGCGATGCCGTGGTCGGCAACAGGCGCCGTACCGCTGTCCGCCGTCACCGGTACGGTTTGTCCCAGGCGTGGGTAGGCGTGGCGGCGCAGGGTCAGGGGGTCGAGGCCGGCGGTGCGGGCGAGTTCGTCCAGGGCGGATTCGACAGCGAAGGCGATCTGCCCGATGCCGTAGCCGCGGAAGGCACCTGCGGGGACGTTGTGCGTGTAGAGCGTCCAGGCGTCGACCGTGATGTTCGGGCAGCGGTAGAGGCTCAGGACTGCGGTGCAGGCGTTACGCAGGACGGCGGGGCCGTGGTTGCCGTAGGCGCCGGTGTCGCACAGGACGTGCAGGCGAAGGGCGGTGAGCGAGCCGTCGGAGCGGGCGGCGATCTTCACCCGGGCCTGGAAGGGGTGGCGGGTGGTGGCGGTGAACTCCTCGGCCCGGGTGTACTCGATCCTGACCGGGCGTCCGGTGCGTAGCACGGCGAGGACGGCGATGTCCTCGGTGAGCATCTCCTGTTTTCCGCCGAACGCCCCGCCCAGCCGTGCGGCCGTGACGTGCAGCCGCTGCAGCGGCAGGCCGAAGACCTTAGCCAGGAGCCGGCGGGTGAGATGGGGGGCCTGGGTGGTGGTGTGGACGTGCAGACGTCCGTCGTCGTCTTCCCAGGCGAGGGTGGCGTGGGTTTCCAGCGCGGCATGCTGGACCCGGTGCGTGTGGAAGGTCTCTTCGTAGACGTGGTCGGCTTCGGCCAGCCCGGCGTCGATGTCCCCGATGGCGTGGTGCACCTCGTCGGCGATGTTCCCGCCGGGATGGACGTACGGGGCGCGTGCGGACAGAGCGTGTTCCGGCCCGGTGACGGCGGGCAGGGGCTGGTAGGTGACGCGCAGTCGGCGGCAGCCCTCCTCGGCAGCGGCTTCGCTGTCGGCGACGACTGCCGCGACGCGCTGGCCCACATGGCGCACCACGTCGTCCAGGACACGGGTGTCGGCCGGATCGTCCCCGGCGCGTTCGTGCAGCGCGGTGGAGAAGCGCAGGGCGGGCGCGTCGCGGTGGGTCAGGACGGTGTGGACGCCCGGCACGGTGAGAGCGTCGGTGGTGTCGATGGCGGTGACGCGGGCGTGCCGGTGCTCGGAGCGCACCAGCTTGACGTGGAGTAATCGGGGTGGATCGGGGCGGTCGAGAGTGAAGCGGGCCCGGCCTGTGACCACGTCCTCGGCTTCTGCCGTGACAACACCCTCGGGCTCCGGCGATGCCGTCGTGCAGTCCTCCCCTGCCATGACGGCGGCCTGCTCGTCAGCGGTGCGGTCCTCCTGCGACGACCGGATGGCCTCCTCGATACACCGGTAGCCCGTGCAGCGGCACACGTTGCCCTTGAGAGCCTCGGCGAAATCGGCGCTGTCGACTTGGTCCAGGGCGGTGGCCGTCATGACGAACCCGGGGATACAGAATCCGCACTGAAAGGCGCGGGCGGCGGCGAAGGCCTGCTGCACCGGGTGCAGCGCACCATGTCGGGTCAGGCCCTCCACCGTCGTCACCTCCCGCCCCGCAGCGCGCAGGGCCGGGTAGAGGCAGCTGTGCACGGGCATGCCGTCCACCTGCACGGTGCAGGCACCGCAGTCACCACTGTCACACCCCTTCTTCACCCCGAAGCAGCCGCGCTGGCGCAGATAGGTACGCAGGCACTGCCCGGGCGCCGGCTGCTCGGACACCAGCCGGCCGTTGAGCATGATCGAGAAGGCCATGTCAGTCCTCCGTCATCAGTGTCTGCCGTGCTTGCTCGGCCAGGTGACGCACGAGGTGAGCGCGCCATGCGGGGGATCCATGGATGTCATGCACGATCAACTGCGGGCCGACAGCCTGCTCGATCGCCCCGCACAGCCCACGGGCCGTGGGCAGTTGGCGGAAGGACAAGCGCAAGGGACGTGTGGTGGCTGCGGTGAGTGTGAGCGTGAAACGCCCGGTCTCGGGGGCGACAGCGGCGATCACCAGGGCGGCCGAATGCCCGTGGGGCCGCAGGCTCACCCGGCGCATCACCGTCCGCTGCGTGAGGCCTGCGGCCGGCAGCCTCAGACAGCGCAGCATCTCCCCCGGCCGCAGACAGGTCCGGCCGGGCCCGGTGACGAAGGCACGCACCGGCAGCTGCCGCTCACGTCCATCGGCACCGCGCAGCACACAGGTGCCGTCCAGCGCGGCAGCCATCGACACCATCGGCGCGGCCGGCAGCGCCAGACATACGTTGCCGCCCACGGTGGCCGTGTTCCACACTTTGAACGAGGAGGAGAACGCCCGGCAGCATCCCGCCATCAGCGCCCGCGCGTCGGGCCAGGGACCGTCCGGCCGCGCGGCGAAGGCCAGCAACTGGGCCACCGTGCAGGTCGCCGAGATCTCCAGGCCCCCCTCCCCCACTACCAGCGGCTGCCAGCCCATCCGGGTCACGTCCCACAAGCGCGTCAAGTCGGGCTGAGGTGCGGAGAACAGCCAGGTGCCGCCGGCCAGCCAGGCATCCCCCGTCTGCCACCGCACGCCCTCGCGCGCATCGAGCACGGCCCGGACCGCCGCAAGATCCATATCCGTTCGCCTCCGCCGGCCGCCGCGCGGATGACAGCCTGTACCCGCGCTGTGCCAACGTCCGGCCCGCCCTCCCGGTCACGCCACGTCCGGGTGAAGGCCGGCACGACCCGGCCTGCCCGAACTATGGCCAGTGCCGCGGCACATGCGGCATCCACCGCCGTGCACCAGGACCCTGCCGGGCACAGAACCCGCCGCGTGCGCTGCCGGGCCGGCAGCACGCACCGTCACGTCCTCGCACACACCCTGGTCCGATGCAGGGGCCCGTCCGGCAAAACGCCAACGTATGCGTGTACGCGGCGTGGACAGGGCCGCCGCTCACCTCAACGCGCCGAAGGCCGAGACGCGGTTGTGGGCTGCCCCGCTGGCTTCGGCTAAGCAGGAGGCGGCGTCCCAGCCGGCGCAGACGGGGCTTGCGGTGACGTGGGGTGCCCGACTGATGTCGGTCGGGCCTGTCGAGCACGCCGGGGTGATGGACAGGGGACGTGGCCCAGAAGGCTGCAGCAGTGCGGCACCCCCGCGCCAGGCCGCCCACCAGTCGGCTTCTGTGACGGTCCGGTACGTCGACCGGGACCCTGACGGCCTGGGAGCACGGAAGAGCCCTGTCTTGTGGGCCCACTCCCCCAGACACAGCTGGAGCGCCTGCTCCTGAGCCACGCGCGACGGTACGGCGCGGATGGTCGCTTCGGCGCCCAGATGATCGACCTGGAGCAGGACCAGGACAAGGCCGCCTGTCACGGCGAAGGTCAACGCCACCGGGGAGCAACTGACCATCCACGCCGGCCATGTGCTGGCAGCCGACGGAGCGCACAGCACCGCACGTGAGGCCTGGGCATCGTCCGATCTCCTGTGCAAGCCCTCGCGCACCCCAAGCAGTGGTGGCCGAGACCGCGCGACTGCCAAGGGCGGCAGCGCGGGGACGGCACTCCTTTCACCGGAAGCTGCCGCTGCTCTTCGAATCGGGTGACTTTCTCAGTTGGTGGCAGCGGCTCATGACCGCGGCTGTTGCGGCGACAGCCGTGGTTGCGGCTGCAGCGGCGAAGGCGGCTTGGTAGCTGCCGGGGGTGGGGAGGCCGACGGGGGCGAGGGATGTCGTGATGGCGGCCAGCGTGGCGACGGCGAGGGCTCCGGCGGTGTTGCGTACGGTTTCGAAGGCGCCGTAGGCGGCTCCTTGGTCATCAGTGGTGGCTTCGAGGCCGGCGGCCAGGTTCAGGCTGACGGCGGCTGAGGCGATGCCGATGCCCAGCAGCAGTAGGCCGGGCAAAAAGAAGAAGGTATAGCCGTGGGAGTGTGTGGCGCCAAGCGCCAGGAGACAGAGTCCGGCTGTGCACACGATCTGGGCGCCGGCGGCGACCGCCCGCCACGGGCAGATGGTCAGCAGTCGGCCGGCCAGGGGTGCGGCCAGCACGGCGGCGCCGCTGAGCGGAAGGAAGGCCGCCCCGGCCTGGAGCGGGGTTAGATGCCGGACCTGTTGGAAGTACAGCAGTGCCGTGTAGACCAGGGCTGTGGAGGCGAAAGCCCGGCCGCTGATGCCGATCACGGCGGTGTGCCAGGACTTCGAGTGTGTCAGGGCCGGCTGCAGCAGCGGTTGGGATGTGCGTTGCTCCCAGTAGATGAACCCGGCGCCGGCCGCAGCGGCGCAGCCGAGGGCGGCGGCGACGCTGAAGCTGCTCTGGGGGCGGGCCAGGCTGGTGAGCGCGTAGACGGCTGGGAAGCAGCAAGTCCCCTCTCACCCAGGGCAGGCCGTACAGCGAGCTGCCGCCTGCCCTTGAGAGGCTGGACGACTTCTATTTCTTCTTGGGAGGTTGGATGGACTGGCCGTGGCGGAAGACGTTGTGGGGGTCCCACTGCTGCTTGGTCTTCTGCAGGCGGGTGTAGTTGTTCTTGTAGTAGAGCTGGTGCCAGGGCTGGCCGGAGGTGTTGAACTCCTGGTCGCCGAGGTCGATGTCGGGGTAGTTGACGTAGGCGCCGTCGGTGTTCGAGGTCAGGGACGCGGGCAGCGCCGGATCAGGCACCGCGGGCACGCCGCCGGTGGACCGGTAGACGTCCCGGTAGAAGTCGCGGATCCACTTCAGGTGGGGAGCGGCGATGCTCGGGGCCCGCTCGGCGTCCCGGTAGTCGAAGACGCCGTTGTTGTCCGCGTCGGTGTCCCAGGTCCAGTACGCCTGGTACTGGAGCTTGAGGACAGAGGAGCGCTGCGGCACGGCCGTGGCCTTGGTGTCCACGTCGTTGACGGCTCCGCCGTAGGAGTCGACCTGGAGCAGGGCGTCGGAGTGGCGGTAGCTCTTGTCGGTGAGGTGGCGGTGGATGGCGTCGATCTGCTCCTCGGTGAACCCTTGGGTGTGGTAGGCCGATTTGTACTTGCCGCAGCGGTTGGGGCCGGAGTCGTTCAGGCTCTGCGTGGCGGTCAGCCACGGGAGGCGTGTCGGAGTGAACAGCTGCCCCTGCGGGCCGTGTTCGCCCATCTGCTGGTCCAGAGCGGTCTCGGCGATGTACAGCTCGCTGCCGGAGGAGAACCCTTCGGTGACGTAGTCCAAGAACGCCTGCAGGCGTTTGTGCGCGTCCTTGCCGGTGCCGTCCATCTGGACGACCAGGCCGACCTTCCCCGCCCTCACATGGGTCAGTTTGAGCAGGGTGAACATGTCGCGGTAGTCGTGTTTGCGGATGAAGGCCGGGCCTGTGCCCGCGTGTTCGTGGGCGAAGAACTCCCCGTAGCGGCGCACGAGGGATTTGAAGAGATGTGGATGCTTGCGGAAGCCTTCCCACTTCCAGGCGACCGATTTCAGCAGCACCTGGGCGGGCGGTTCAGGCAGGTCGCGGAACCAGTACCGGGTGATCACGCCGAAGTTGCCTCCGCCGCCGCCGGTGTGCGCCCACCACAGATCGCGCAGCGCGGGATCCGTGGAGTCCTTGCGGGCCACCGTGACCTTTGGGGTCTTGCCGTCGGCGACGGTGACGACCTCGACGGCGTACAGGTAGTCCACCGTCAGGCCGAACTTCCTGGACAGCAGACCGTACCCGCCTCCCGAGATGTGGCCGCCGCTGCCCACCGAGTAGCACGAGCCCCCAGGCAGGACACGGCCGCTCAGCCGGTAGAGCTGGCTGGTGCTGTTCCAGTTCGTCGCCCCCGCCTCGACGCAGTACGCGTTCATCTTCTCGTCGAAGTGCACCCGGTTCATCTGGCTGACGTCGATGATCACCCCGACATCCGGAGCGGACACGAAGTTCTCGTAGCAGTGACCGCCAGAGCGGACCGTGACCCGGCGCGCCTTGCTGGCCGGGTTGCTCAGGAACTTGGTGAGCGCTGCAGTCACGTCCCCCGTGAACGTGGCGACCACGACGTAATCGGGTCGGGCGACCCAGCGCTGGTTGAAACCGCGGCGCAGCGCGTCGTAGCGGCGGTCGTCCGGCTTCACTTCGATCGGTTGTGCAGGCATGGCAGCTCCGGGAGATCGGTAGGGCGGGGCGGGAAGCGGCGCACTGGCCCGCGCCGCCGTCGGCCCGCGGGAAGGGCGCTCTTCCTTCCACGGAGTGCGTGACGGGATGCGCTGGAAGGCGCCGGCACGACGAGAAGCGCGGCTTCTGCAGAGGTGAGCGCTTTCCGCAATGCTTCTCAGGAAATTTTTTTCCCGTACCTCTTACCGATCAGTCGGCTATTCACTCGCAGGGAGGGCGGGAAGTAGCGCGAGCAGCGCACATAGGTAGCGATTGGTGCAGGCCAGAGAATTACAGGCGATCAGAAGAATCGTTTTCTTGCTATTTTCCAGATCACTGCCGTACGCAATTGAGAGGACATGTGAAATCCCCAGCCCCGCCAGCTCCTTCATCGCCCTGCGCACGTACGACAGGCCGTCGACATTTCCGCCGTGATCACCTCAGCCATCTGCCGCACCGTGGCTATCCGAACGCACCCCAGCATCCGCAGCGCATCGGCCCGTACCTTCCCGGCCGTGGGAGTGGACTTCTTCCCCTTCGCCGACGTCTCAGAGGAAGGGAGAGAGGTGTCGGCGTGCCGGGAGGCACCCTGACGGGTGGTGTGAGCTGCGGTGATGGGCACGACGTTGGAATCGTTCACGGCACCGTTCACGGCACTGGATTCCGGGCCGCCCGGAGGGCGCTCAGCACCCCTTGTCCAGGTCGGACGCGGCTCCGGACCGCGGGCTGACCGACCAGGCCGCCGACGCTGCCGTTGACCAGGCATGTCGCATGCTGCGGCTGCCGACCATCCGCGCCCAGTTCCCCGACCTGGCCGAAGCCGCCGCCCGGGACCAGATGTCGTATCGCGGGTTTTTGGCCGAGCTCCTGATGGCCGAGTGTGACGACCGGGCCCGCCGGCGCTCCGAACGGAGGATCAAGGCCGCCGCCTTCCCGCGGGAGAAGTCGCTGCGGGGCTTCGATTTCGAGGCCAACCCGCACATCGACCCGGCTGTCATCCACACCCTGGCCACCTGCGATTGGGTCAAGAAGGGCCTGCCGCTCTGCCTGATCGGCGACTCCGGCACCGGCAAGTCAGCAGCTCTTGTGGAACCCCACGCCAGCGTTCAGCAGCACCGTCAGTGTTCGCCACGCCGCAGCATCCCTCCATCGGCTCGAGAACCACCTCGACGACGGCTGGCCCAAGGCCACTTGCAGTCGGCGGCAGCGGCGACGGTGTGCAGGGCGCCCCACTCCAAGCCGTGCTCGCAGCTACCTGGCTGCCGACGAGTGGTGCGAGGCGAGGTGGGCAGCGGATCAGCTCCGCTGTCGGCAGTACAGCGCGTCGGGGGTGCGCGATGAGCCCACCCGGCCGGTGAAGGCGATCCCGGCCACGTACTCGTCGTCCGCGCACTGGCCCTTGTAGTGGCCTTGCGCGAAGTCGCCGCCCTTGGGGGCCGGGCCCCTGCTGTCGCCGCGGTCGAACCAGACGGTGCGGCCGCTCGTGCCGGTGATCGAGCCGGGCGCGGCGGCTGCACACAGGACGGCGGAGAGAGCGGCGCCACGGGCGCTGTAGCCGGTCAGGAAGTGGCCGTCGGGGCACTGGAGTTTGGTGTATCCGGTCGCCCAGTCCCGGCCCGGCGTGACGTACCGCTCGTCGACGATCGCCTTGTATCCGGCGGCCGGGTCCCACATGGGACCGGCGGACACGTCCGAGCACAGGCCGCGGTTGCCGGTGTGGCTGAGGCCGAGGAGGCGCTGGCCGTCGGGGCAGACGGCCTTGCGGGCTCCGGAGTCCCAGTCGGGCAGGGCGCGTATCCGCCGCGACTGGACGTAGTCGCCGTGGTCGGGGCTGAGCATCGACCAGTCCGCCACGGGGGCTATGCGGCCGGTGCGGCTCTGGCCCCCGATGAGCCTGGTCCATGCGGTGGCACGCCAGTCATCACCGTCGTACAGGCCCATACGGTTGCCCGCCGCGTCCCAGTGCAGCAGGGCCCAGCCGTTGCCGGTGCGGTTCTCGTGCCAGCCGACGAGCGGCCAGTACGCGAAGTCGGCGTCGGTGCGGATCAGGTGGTCGACGAAGTTCTCGAACCAGGCGCGCTGCCGGGCGCCGGTCTCCTCGCGGCCCCCGATACCGAACTCGCTGATCCAGAGGGGGGCGGTGAAGTGCTGGTTCTGTTCGGCGGTGACGAAGAACGCCTGGCGGTTCAGTACGTCGATCAGTTCGGTGGGGGTCAGGTCGCGGTAGCGGGGGTCGGTGGTCTCGCCCGTTCCGGTGGCGCCGCTGTGGTTGGGGCCGGTGTAGTCGTAGAAGTGGGCGGAGTACACCAGCTTGCCGGAGTCGACGAGCGTGTGCGAGAGGCGGCGTACGGGTTCCAGGGTGGGACGTTCGTGCGCGAGGCCGTCAACGGGGATGCCGGTCCAGTTGATGCCCTCGACGATGATCAGCAGATTGGGATTGGCCTCTGTCAGGATGCGGTCGCCCACGCGCTGCGAGGCGGCGAACCAGTCTTGGTTGTCACCAAGGCCCCAGTTGGGGTCGTCCCAGATGTCGCGGCGCACCTCGTTGTAGAGGTCGGCGCCGACGACACGCGGGTTGGCCTTGTAGCGGCGGGCCATGGAGAGCCAGTCGCTCTCCCAGGTCTCGGTGGACCGGCTCGCGTTCCAGCGTTCGTTGCCGTCGACTCCGCAGCACCAGCGGGTCGTGTTCGTGTGGTTGTTGAGGATCACGGCGAGGCCGGCAGCGGTGAGTTCGCGGACGACGGCGTCGTACACCTGGAGTGGGGTCTTGCCGCGCAGGGAGGGGTTGGCGGCGACGGCGTGGTCCGTGACGGGGACGCTGTCGTGGATCATCTCGTTGGAGAAAGGCAGTCGGATGCTGTTGATCCCGATCTCCCGGAAACCGGCGATGATTTCCGCCATGGGGGCGCGGTCCAGGCCGAGCGGTATACGGCCGGAGTTCTCGCCCGCGTGGTGGTTGGCGTCCTCGTCAGCGCTTCCTGAACCGTTCCAAGTTCCGCTGGCTCCATGCCAGTTGCCGGACCGCAGTTTGAAGCGGTCTCCGTCCGCGTCGACGATCCAGCGGCCTCGCGTGCTGAGCGGTGCCTTCCAGTCCGCCGCGGCGGACACGGCGGGCGCGGCCTTTTCGGACGGAGTGGCGGTCTCGGGGGCGGGATCCTGTGCGGCCGCGGGGACGGGCGTCAGGGGCGCCAGGAGTAACACGGCGGCGAGCGTGGCTCTGACGAAGGATCCGCGCACGGGTCACCATCCAAGAGACATCTTTGTCATGGCAGCGTCATCATGACGGCTGATGCCGCATCAGTCCAGTCCCGCACGTACCGCACCCGTCCCCGCACCCGACACGCGCGAAGACCTCCAGAGCTGAACGGCCGACCGAGCGGGTTCGAGCTCGTCTTCAAACGGCTGGAGAGCAGGTATGAGACGTCGGTTCGCGGGTGGTGTGTTAACTGCACCTCATCTGGCTCGTTGAACAGAGGGGACTCGGATGCTGGGACGGGACGACGGTGGTCGTGGCCGCCAGGACGTTGCCGTCTTGGTCGTACTGATTGGCCTGGTAGACCACGACTGGAGACATGGTGTACCTGGGCAAGCCGAGGGCTTCGAGTTCATCCGCATTCGCGCCGCGTGCTGTGACCTGGGGCGAATCCCAAGACGGCACTTGGGAAGCCAGGTGGTAGAGGTTCGAAGGCCGCGGCACCTCCATTAACTGCGGGGACATGGGGCGGTCGCGTCACCGGCTGGTGACTTGCCTCGGCGTGCTCGGGAAGTGCTCCGGGTACGCCCTCTGGGTCGTCCGCCGGAGGGCTGGAGACCCGGCGAGGTCCTGCCGGACTCCGAGGCCTGGGCGTCGCAGGCGCTGCCCAGAGGGTCACGCCGGTGCGATCACCTCGTCACGGGCCGGTCAGGCCGAGAATCTCTGCCACGAGTCGGCGCGCGTACGCGGCGTCGAGTCCGTCCGGACGGAAGAGGATGCGGTACATCGTGGGCGCGACGACGCGGTCGATGACCGTCTCGACGTCGGGCGTCTTCTCCCCACGTTCAGCCGCTCGGGTGAGGATGAAGTCGATCTGGTCGGCGGCATAGGCCGAGCACTGGCCGGCGTTGCTGCCGTCCGGGTCGCCGAGCAGGGCGTCGCGGATGTAGGCGCGACCGCCGGGAGAGGCCATCTCGTCGAGGAACTGCTCGGCCCAGGCCGTCAGGTCGGATGCCAGAGCACCGTGGTCCCCCGGCGCGGTGTCGGGCCGCAGACGCTCGACCGCCACGTCCGACAACAGCTCCTGCAGGTCCCCCCAGCGGCGGTAGATCGTCGACGGCGTCACACCCGCACGCTGGGCGACCAGCGGCACCGTCAGGGCGTCCCGGCCCACTTCCGACGCGAGTTCGCGTACGGCGGCGTGGACCGATGCCTGAACCCGGGCGCTGCGGCCACCAGGGCGCACCATCTGCCTGCTCATGGAACCCACCTTAAAGCAAAATCATTGCGTCTGGCGACCCGTCCACCTCCGTGCGACGAACTGGCCACTCGCTCGACGACCTTCTCGCCGCCAGCCGTGTACGCACCGCCACTTCGTGCACGCCTGCGAGGAGCGGCGCCTTTGGCCCGGATGGAATGGTTGGCCGGGCCGGAAGCGCTCGTTCATGCTGCGCGCGCGAGCTCGCGGGCGGGCTGGGTCTGCTCGTAGGCGTGGCCGACTCGCAGGAGCACGCTCTCTCCGAGCGGTCGCCCGAGCAGCTGCATGCCGATCGGCAGACCCGCCGCCTCGTGGCCGACCGGTACCGACAGGGACGGCATCCCGGTGATGTTGGCGGGGGACGAAAGGCGTACGTAGGCGTCGGAGACACCCTCGACGGTGCCGTCGGCCCAGGTGATCGTCTCCTGGCCGGCCTTGACCGCGGTTGCCGGGACGGTGGGGGCGGCGATCAGGTCGACGTCCTGCAGCATGCGCGCCCATTCCTGCCGCATGAGGGTGCGGGCGCGCTGGGCGCGAAGGTAGTCCCCGGCGGGCATCAGTTCGCCGGCCTCGAGGAGGATGCGAACGTCTGCCTGGTACAGCTCGGGAACCGTGCGCAGGGTGCTCTCGTGGTAGGCGGTTGCCTCGGGCACCATCAAGCCCCACTGGGTGGCCTGGATGTAGCGGGTCATGGGGATCTCGACGTCGACGAGGCGTGCGCCGAGGGCCCGGAGCTGGTCGATGGCGCGCCGTACGGCGGCTTCCACCTCCGCATCGACGTGGTCGAAGTAGTAGGTGCGCGGCACGCCCACGCGCAGCCCCGTCAGGTCCGTGCCCGCGCCCGGCCGGTAGTCCACGACGGGAGTGGTGAGGGACGCGGGGTCGCGCGGGTCGTGTCCGGCCAGGGCCGTCAGGACCAGGGCCGCGTCCTCGACGGTGCGGGTGATCGGGCCGACGTGGTCCAGGGACCAGGACAGGGACGTGACACCGTGGCGGGGGACGAGGCCGTAGGTCGGCTTGAGCCCGACCACCCGTTCAGCGCGGCGGGCACCCGTATCGATCCGCCGGTGTCGGTGCCCAGGGTGAAGGTGGCGGTGCCCGCGGCGACGGCGACGGAGGACCCGCCGCTGGAGCCGCCGGCGACCCGGCTGGTGTCCCAGGCGTTGTTGGTCTGCGGGGTGGTCAGCCCGTAGGCGAACTCGTGGGTGTGGGTCTTGCCGACCAGGATGGCTCCGGCCGCCGACAGGCGTGCGGCGACGGTGCTGTCGGCCTGCGCGCGATGGTCGGCTCGGACGCGGGAGCTGGCCGACGTCACCGCGCCGGCGACGTCGATCAGGTCCTTGAGGCCCATCGGGATGCCGTGCAGCGGACCACGGTAGCGGTCGGCCGCGATGTCGTTCTCGGCTTCGCGCGCGGCCCGGCGGGTGTGCTCGGCGGTGACGGTGACGTAGGCCTGAAGGTGCGGGTCCACCTGTTCGATGCGCTCCAGGACGGAGTCGGCCAGCTCGACGGGGGACAGCTGCCTGGCCCGGATCGCGTCGGCGGCTGCGCTCAGGGACAGTTCATACGGCTGCATCGTGCATCTCCTGTTCCGCGCGGAAGGCGGGGGCGGGCGGGGTGTCCCCGAAGTCCAGCTCTCGCAGGACCGCGACGACGGAGTGGATGTGGTTGGCGGTGGCTGCGACCGCGGCGTGGCGGTCGGCCGGCAGCGGGAGCCCCGTGCGGGCGGCCCAGAGGGCCGCTTCCGGCGGGGTGAGTTCAGCAAAGGACATGGACTTCTCTCTCCTCGGGGCCGGAGGGGCGGGGCCACCCTCGGCATCAAAAGCTAAGCGTTTGCGTTAGTCGACTGTAGAGCCTACGGTGACTTAAAGCAAACCGATTGCGTTTAGCTCTGAGGAGTCCCATGTCCACCGTCACACCCCGCGCACCTGCGCAATCCAGCCACCCGGGAGCCCGTACCCAGCCCGCCCACCGCGCGGCGTCCTTCGTCCTGGACGCCTCGATCCTTGCCGCGCTCCTCGCGGCATCCAGTGCGCCGACGCCGCTGTACCCCCACTACCAGGACGCCTGGGACCTGTCCGCGCTCACCATCACCGTGGTCTTCAGCGCCTACTCCCTGACGCTGCTGCTGGCTCTGCTCACCACCGGTGCGCTCTCCGACCACCTCGGACGGCGCCCCGTCCTGGTGAGCGCTCTGCTACTGGAGGCCGCATCCATGGTGCTGCTGGCCTCGGCGGACGGCGCCGGAGCGCTGATCACCGCCCGGATCCTGCAGGGAGCGGCCACCGGCGCGGCCACCAGCGCCGCGGGAGCGGCCCTCCTCGACCTTCACGACCCGTTGCGTCCGGGCAGGTCCGCCCTGACCAACAGCATCGCCCCGGTGGCGGGCATGGCCGCCGGTGTCCTGGCCTCCACCCTCCTCGTCCGCTTCGCCCCAGCGCCCACGGTCACCGTGTACGTCCTGTTGGCGGTCCTCTTCGCCGCCCAGGCGATCGCGGTCACGTTCACCGCGGAGACGGCCCGCCCGCACGCCGGTGCCCTGCGCTCCCTGCTCCCTCACCTCGCCGTGCCGCCGTCGGCAAGCAGTGCCCTGCTGGCGGTCGGCACCGCTGTCGTCGCCGTCTGGGCCCTGGGCGGCTTCTACTCCTCCCTCGGACCGGCGCTCGTGCACCTCGTGGCCCCCGACGCCCCGCAGGCGGTCGGCGGCATGGTCTTCTTCGTGCTCACCGCCGCGGCCACGCTCACCGTGTGGACGCTGCGGCGCACGGCGCCACGCGCCGCCGCCACCGGCGGAAGCCTGGCCGTCGTCCCGTCCGCGGCCCTGAGCCTGCTCGGTCTGCACGGCGGCGGCCTGCCCGCCGTCTACGGCGGCGCGGCCCTGGCCGGCGTCGCCTTCGGGGCCGTCTCCCAAGGGGCGCTGCGCATGACGCTCGCCCCGCTCGACGAGCAGGATCGCGCCGCGACCCTGGCCGCCTACTACGCCCTCAGCTACCTGTCCATGAGCCTGCCGGCCATCGCAGCGGGCGCCGCCACCCAGCACTACGGGCTGCGCACCGCCGCCCACGCCTACGCCATCGCCGCCGTCCTGCTCGCCGCCGCGGCCCTGGCAGCACTCGCCGTGTCGAGACGCCGGCCAGCCCACAGCGCACACAACGACCTTCCGTAACGAGACATGAGGAAACGACCGATCATGAGCACTCCCCCGGCCACCGACCCGGCCGCCGTCCCCTCCTGGACCGTGGGCGACGTCACCGTCCACCGCATCGACGAGGTCCTCCTGCCGCCCGCCACCGGACCGTGGCTGCTGCCCGGCGCCACCCCGGACGTCGTCAGCCAACAGGCCTGGCTGCGCCCCCACTTCGCCGACGACGAGGGCATCCTGTACCTCGACAGCCACAGCTTCGCGTTCACCGTCGGCGGGCTGCGCATTCTGGTGGACACCGGCATCGGCAACGGCAAGGAGCGGGCCAACCCCGCCTGGCACAACCTGAACACCGACTACCTGCAGCGCCTTGCCGCCGCCGGATTCCCCCCGGACTCGGTCGACCTGGTGATCCTCACCCACCTGCACGCCGACCACGTCGGCTGGAACACCCACGAGGTGAACGGCGAGTGGCTCCCCACCTTCCCCAACGCCCGCTACATCACCTCGCGCGTCGAGCGGGAGTTCTGGGCCGGGTACGACATGGAAGAGGCGCGCAAGCAGATGTTCCGCGACTCCGTGATCCCGGTGGAGGAGGCGGGACTGCTCGACCTCGTCGGCGTCCCCGCAGACGGCGTCGAAATCGTCCCGGGCCTGCGCCTGATCCCCACCCCCGGGCACACCCCCGGCCACATCGCCCTCGAGCTGACCAGCCGCGGAGATACGGCACTGATCACCGGCGACTGCATCCACCACCCTGTCCAGCTCGCCCACCCCACCATCGGCGCCTGCGTCGACATCGAGCCCGAGCGGTCCGAGGCCTCGCGCCGCACGCTGCTCGGCTCGCTCGCCGGCACGGACACCCTCGTCCTGGGCACCCACTTCGCGCCGCCCACCGCCGGCCGTGTCGTCGCCCATGAGGGCGCCTACCGGCTCTCGCCCGTCCCCGCCGACTCGCACTGATCCGGTGGGGGCCCAGCCCCTGTCCGGTCGGCCCTCCGCAGGGCCGGACACGGCCCGCAGCGCTCACGTTCCCGCGCCGATCTTCTCGATCACCAGCGGCCGGTGGACGAGAACACCCTGGTCAACGATGACCAGATCCACGACACGACGTGGATCGGCGTCGTCGTCCCCGTCGGCGGCATCAGCGCCGAGCGCTTCGCGGATACCGTGCGACGGCCAGAACTCCTCGAGTCCGAGCCGGTCCGGGTCATCAACAGGGACACCGGCGAGCTGGTGCGCCTGACCTATGAGGAGAACAGCGCCTTCTGGCAATGGACCGTGGTGGAGACCCTGCGCCTGGTCGGCCTGCGCCGCGAGGAACTCGTCGAGCTGACCCACTTGAGCGACCGGCAAGACCAGCATCCCAACGGCGAGGTCGTCGCCCTGCTGGTGGTCAGCCCGTCCAAGAGCGACCGCGAGCGCGTCATCCCGATGTCCGCGGAGCTGTTCCACGTCCTCGCGCAGATCATCCGCCGTCACCGCGAGGAGCACAGTGGCTTCGTCGATCACTGGGAACAGCGTTTGGCGACCGGTTCCGGAGGCAGTCGGTGATCACCTGGATCACGAATCTCGATGAGAAACGGACTCTGGCACAGATCTTGGGGAGTAGCTGCGGAGAGTCACCCCTTCGATTGCGGATGTCCGGGTTCGCGTGAGGCCGCGTACGTCTTCCTCCGCGGCGTTCGACGGCTGGGTCACTTCTCGCGGCGTGCCGTGATCTCCGTCGCGTTGGCACGAATCCATTGCAGCAGGGGGTCCAGCGCCGCCGCCGCGCCGCGGCCCAGGTTGGTGACCGAATACGTCACCGATGGCGGCTGTCCCGTGCCGACCTGGCGGTGTACCAGGCCGTCCTGCTGGAGTGAGCGGAGCGTGGCTGCGAGGCTCTTGTCGCTGATTCCCGCGACCACCGTGCGGAGCTCGTGATAGCGGAGCGGTTCGGACAGCAGTGCCGTGAGGATCAGGATCGCCCACCGGCTGGCGAGGTGCCCCAGTACCTCGCGCGCCGGGCAGTCTTTGTGGAACACGTCACCCATCACGCCTCTCCCGGGCTCCTGGACTGCGAGCTCACCGCCGGGTGAGCACCGCACCACGTGGTGAGCGCCTTCCGCCGCACCTGCGCTCTCCCTAGGTTAGTGACCTGCTGACGACCAAGGAGGAAGCGTGCCACCGACCACACTCATCACCGGCGCCGCCCGTGGCCTCGGGGCGGCCATCGCGCGGCACCTGGGAACGCGCGGCCACCACGTGATCGTCAACTACCGCACCGGTGCCGCCGACGCGGCCGAAACCGTGCGTGGCATCGAGGCCGCTGGCGGCCTCGCGTCCAGCGCCAGGGGCGACGTCACCGACCCGTCCGCCGTCGATGAGCTGGTGACCGGGATCCTCGCCACCCACGGGCGGATCGACACAACCGTCATCAACGCCAATACCGCTCCGCCGCCGTTCGCCGCGCTGGCCGACCTGTCGTGGGCGGCTTTCGCGGCCAAGGTCACTGGCGAGCTTGCCGGTGCCTTCCACATCACCAAGCGCGTCCTCGCGCCGATGCGGGCGCAGGGCGCGGGCCGGATCATCTTCATCGGCAGCACCGCTGCGGACTACGTCGGCGAAGGCCGGCTCGCGCATGGCACAGCGAAATCCGCGCTGGCCACCTTCGCCCGCCACGTCGCTGCGGAGAACGCGCGCGACGGCGTCAGTGTGCTGATTGTCGCCCCCGGGGCAGTCCGGACGCCGGCCACCGCACAAGTCCTGACCAGCGAGCGCGGCGCCGTCTTGGCCCGCGAGTCCGTGCTGGGCCGGATGCTTGAGCTCGAAGATGTCGCGGCCGCGGTGGCACTGGCCGCCGACCCCGCACTCGGCGCGGCCACCGGCACGACTCTGCGGGTCGACGGCGGCTGGTCGGTCCTGGTCGGCGGCCCGGCCGCCAACTGAGAACCCACGCCTGGATCGAACGGTGTGCAGCTTGTGCACCAGGTCGTCGGCGTCCTCGGTACGGCGGTCGATCTCCAGCAGCAGCACCGGCACCCCGGCCGTCGGCGCCCGCACTACCAGATCTGCCCGCTGGACGTACCCGTTGCCGAGCCGGTGCGGGATCTCGGTCTGGAAGCCGATCCGGTGCCCGATCCCGGCACCGGTGCAGTTCGGCGGATGACCGCCGCGGCGTGGTCGTCGTAGGTGCCCGCGAGCAGCTCTCCGGTGACCGGGTCGTACTTCTCCTTGCGCAGCGCTGAGACCCGTATGTTCTTCCGCTCCAGCAGCTGCTTTCCTTCGCGGTGTCCTCGGTCGGTGAGCACCCATACCTGCCGCTGGTCGTCCTGAACCGATTCGATCCTCACCAGGCGGTGGTCCTCCAGACCAGGAGGTTGTCGCGCGTGAGCTTGTCGTGCTGGTTGTCCGGACGGGTCAGCTTCCACAACTGGTCGGGCGTCGCCCTCTGGAAGATCCCCAGCGCTTGCAGCAGTTCCCTCCGCCTGGGCTCTGTCGAGTTCTTCCGGTGAGTGGGACGCCTTTGGACATGAGGGTTGTCGGACCTGCGGCGACCCCCTGTCCGCCGGGACTGACTTGCAACAACGCTCGAATCTTGGCGACGGGGTGCGGAGGGGGTGATGGAGGGGGCTACGGAGGGGTCTGTTCCGGCTCGTCGGCAGTCCTCGCCGCGGAGTGCTCCTGGTGGTAGGGCGGGCTGATCCCGCCGTGCACCTTCTACAGGTTGGGTTTTCGGCTCGCGTGTGATGCTGATCTTGAGAAACCTGCCGGTCGTGACCTCATGGTGATCAACGCGGAAAGGGGATTCCCGCCCTTCTGGTGGCCGGCCTCTGTCCACAGGGCGGGGCCCGCACCGTAGGGCGATCGGCCGGGCGCCCGTGGTCTGACGGTCAGCTGGTGCAGGCGCATCCGGCGGCGGTCCTGGCCTCGGCCGGGGTCTGGGTGGGGTCGAAGGCCTGTTCGTCGGGGGTGCAGCAGGCGGTGGTGCCGCAGCACGCTTCCGGTGTGGTGTCGGCACTCTTGCCGAGAGTGCCGGCGTCGGCCTTGACGACGTAGACCTCCCACGGCTCCTTGCCGGGCCCGGTGACCCACACCTTGTCCTGCAGGGCGTAGCAGCAGGAGGTGTCGTTCTCCTCGAAGGTGACCAGGCCTGACTCCTTCAGTCGGGTAGTGGCGGCGGTGACCTCCTCGGTGGAGGCGACCTCGACACCGAGGTGGTCCAGGCGGGTCTCCTCGCCCGCCTGGCCCTCGATGAGGACGAGCTTGAGCGGGGGCTCGGTGATGGCGAAGTTGGCGTACCCGTCGCGGCGCTTGGCGGGCTCGGCGTTGAACAGCTTGGAGTAGAAGGCGATCGAGCCTTCGAGGTCGGCGACGCGCAGGGCGAGCTGGACTCGGGACATGGCGGTCTCCCATCCGGAAGCATCTTGTTTCGATGTCTGTCGATACAGGCGACGTTGCCATTGGATTAGACGGCTGTCAACATAGAGAGATGTCGAAACAAGCTGGTCTGCCGTTGCTCGGACTCGGCCAGGACCCGGCGTGCTGCGCGCCGATGGTCCGCGAGCCGCTGGGCGAGGAGGCCGCGGCCGAGCTGTCGCGGATGTTCAAGGCGTTGTCCGACCCGATCCGGCTGCGACTGCTGTCGCTGATCGCCTCGCACGAGGGCGGCGAGGCGTGCGTGTGCGACCTCATCGGCCCGTTCGATGTCTCCCAGCCGACGATCTCCCACCACCTGAAGGTGCTGCGGGAGGCCGGGCTGGTCGGCTCGGAGCGGCGCGGGACCTGGGTGTACTATTGGGTGCTGCCCGAGGCCCTGGCCAAGCTGTCCGCTCTGCTCCAGACCCCTGCCGTAGCGGCGAAGGCCACCGGATGAGCGCCGAGGCGCCACTCATGCGGCGGGCGGCGGTCGAAGCGCTGGGCACGGCAGCGCTGGTCACGGTGGTGGTCGGCTCCGGCATCCAGGCCACCGAGCTGAGCCACGACGTCGGCGTGCAGCTGCTGGCCAACTCTCTGGCCACCGTCTTCGGCCTGGGCGTCCTGATCGCCTTCCTCGGCCCGGTCTCCGGAGCGCACTTCAACCCGGTCGTGACCCTCGCCGCATGCGCCACCGGCCGTAGAAGCGGCGACGGCCCGACGCTGCGCGACGTCGCCGCATACATCCCTGCGCAGATTGCCGGGGCCATCAGCGGCGCGGTGCTCGCGGACGCGATGTTCGCCAAACCGCTGGTCCACTTCTCCACTCATGACCGCTTCGCCGGTCACCTGTGGCTGGCAGAGGTGGTCGCCACCGCCGGGCTGGTCTGGCTCATCTTCGGCCTGGCCCGCGCCGGCCGCGCGCACCTGGCACCGGTCGCGGTCGCCTCCTACATCGGGGCGGCGTACTGGTTCACCTCCTCCACCTCCTTCGCCAACCCGGCGGTGACCATCGGCCGCGCGTTCACCGACACCTTCGCCGGGATCGCCCCCGCCTCCGTCGCCCCGTTCCTCGCCGCCCAGCTGGCCGGCGCCGTCATCGGACTGGCCCTGGTCGCGGCCTGCTTCGGCCGCCCGGCCCGCAGGAGCGGTGACGAGGTTGTCCTCCCGCACGGCGAGCAGCAGCCCGCCGACCCCACCCGACCTGCTGAAGAAAGCGCCCTGGCCTCATGAGCACTCCCGCCGCCCCGTCCGTGCTGTTCGTCTGCGTGCACAACGCCAGCCGCTCCCAGATGGGCGCCGCCTTCCTCACCCACCTCGCCGGGGACAAGGTCCAGGTCCGCTCCGCCGGCTCCGCCCCCGCCGACGCCGTGAACCCGGCCGTGGTGGAGACCATGCGCGAGGTCGGCATCGACGTCTCCGCCGAGACCCCCAAGGTCCTCACGGTGGAGGCCGTGCAGTCCTCCGACGTCGTGATCACGATGGGCTGCGGGGACGCCTGCCCCTACTACCCCGGCAAGCGGTACCTGGACTGGAAACTCGATGACCCAGCCGGACAGGGCGTGGCAGCCGTCCGGCCGATCCGCGACGAGATCGAGCAGCGCATCCGCGGCCTGCTCGCCGAACTCGGCATAGAGGCAGCCAGGTGACCGCCGCTGCGACGGGCGTACGCATCACACCGATACAAACAGCGAGCAGCAGCACCCGGCCGCTGCAAAAGCAACCGAGCAGCAGCCTGTCGACGGTCACGCAATTCGGCTCTGGCGCTGATCTTGTGATGCCGGTGGATGCTCAAGTCCGGACTGATGCCAGGATGGGCTTGTGCCAGACGCCGTAATGAGGGGGCGACATGGGCGGGCTGCCACGGTGGCTTGAGCTGTGGTTCGCAGAGAACGAGGCTGGGTGTCGAGCGCGTGGAACCAAAATGGTGCTGTGGCTTAGGCCTGCCGATGGGCCCCCTGACCGTCGGGGCCGTAAGCCGACTGCTGACGTGAGGGTGACCGCCGAAGCGGGCAGCCGGTGGGGCAACGCCGCCGTGTGTGCCGAGGGCTGGGGCCGTCTCATGGGGATTGATGACTTGACCGAAGCAGTTTGGCAGGCAGAGGTTCACCCCGAGTCACAGGGCGAAGTTGATGGGATCATCGGGCACCTGCTGGCTTGGGTCGAATCGACAGCTGAGGTACCGAGCTGGGCCAAAAGCTGAAAGAGGCGCTGTCACGTTGTTGGGCGGGTGGGTGTCTGGTGGTGCGTCGTGGTTTGGTGGAGCCCGGTTCCGGGCTGTGCTCAGGCCGTGGCGGCAGGGCCGGCGACGCCGACGCAGGTGATCTGCTCCCAGATCGCGAAGCGGACGGTCATCTGGGCTCGATAGTCGTGTGCAGGCATCAGATGGCGGCGGGGCCGGAAGTGGGGCGAGATACCACTGAACGCGGACAGGAACCGCTGGGCCCCGCCCACGGAGCGGAAGCCTTTCATCGCCCGTTCGCGCTGCCTGGTGGGCTGATGACTGTTCTCCGCCCGGTTGTTCAGGTATTTCGACTGACGGTGCTCGACGCAGGGCATGACCTCGCGGAGGGCCGCGCCGTAAGAGCGAAGCTTGTCGGTGACGACCACCCGCGGCACCGTGCGGGTCCTCTTCAAAAGTCTGCCGAAGAAACGCCTGGCCGCGGCCTTGTCCCGGCGGTCCTGCACGAGAATGTCCAGGACGTTGCCGTCCTGGTCGACGGCCCGCCACAGGTACTGCAACCGTCCGTTGATCTTGACGAAGACCTCGTCCAGACGCCACTTGTCCCCAGGCCGAGGCTGCCGGCGGCGCAGCGCGTTGGCGTAGCTCTGCCCGAACTTGGCGCACCAGCGGCGCACCGACTCATAGGAGACGGTCACTCCGCGCTCGAGCATGAGCTCCTCGACCTCGCGGAAGGACAGCGGGAAGCGGAAGTACAGCCACACGCGATGGGAGATGACCTCAACCGGGTACCGGTGACCCTTGTACGACAGCGACGCACTCCCCACGGACGAGCCCTCCCAGACTGATCGACCCGAAGATCATCCCACCGGTCAGCCAACGTGACAGTGCCCTCAGGCGGCGTGGAACTCGTGGGCGTGGCCACCGCGCCACTCCACCCGCTGCGGGTCGTCCAAGACGGCCTCGGGTTCGGCTACGCCGGCGCCCTCGGGGAACACGACCAGGTCGTGGTCGCTGTAGGCGGTGCCGAGGATCTCGTCCCGGCCGCTGCTGAGCTGTGCACAGTGACTCTCCGGCCGCCCAAATGTGAGGGCCGGTGCACGACGATAGGCGCGCTGGTCACGCCTTCCAGCGTGCCCCGGGCCGGTTCGCTGGGCGAGTGAGCCGAAGCACGATAGTTGTCACATAGGCAGGCTGGTTGTCACCGACGGTGTGGCGGCCTGGAGATTCCTGCTCCGCACGGGTCGCTGCACGGCATCTGTCGCGGGCATTCCGGTACCGGGCACCGTCCGAGACGGAATGGAGCGAGTTCAACGAGCACTTCGACAAACGCCGTGTCGAGCTTGGCTCATGCGGTCGGCCGTATGGCACCCCCTGCGCGCACGAACACGCCTGCATCCGCTGTCCGATGCTGAGCATCAACCCGAAGATGCTGCCCCGCCTGGACGAACTGGAGGAGGACCTCCTCGCCCGCCGCGAACGCGCTGTCGCCGAGGACTGGCGGGGTGAGATCGACGGACTCGACCTCACCCTCGCCTTCCTGAGAGGCAAGCGCGAGCAGGCCCGTCGCTTTGCCCGGAGCGGCCCGGTTTCCCTTGGGCTTCCTGTGGTTCCTCATCAGAAACCACAGGTCACAGCAGGGTGATCAGGAGAGTGGAGATCAGCAGCCTGGTCTGAGGGAAGGCCTGTCGGTCAGGCCACCGTTAGAGAACATCGGCGAGGCGGTCTACCCGGTTCGTGTCGAGGCCGTAGCAGTAGAGCATGACCTCGTCGGCGCCGAGGTCGGCGAAGCCGGTGATCGCATCGCGGATCTCAGTCGGCGTGGTGAGCATTCCGGCTACCATCCGGTCGGCCATGCCGGTGAAGGTGTAGTACGCGTGCATGTTGGCCTGGGCGTCGTGGACCACGTCTTCAGGGCCGAGCGCAACGTTGACCTGCGCGACAATGCGCGGTTCGCCGTCGCGGTCGTACTCCTTCCAGAACTTGCGGGCGGTGTCGAACAGGCCGCCTGCCCAGGAGAGCGCCGCGGCGGCGAGGAAGCCGTCACCCCAGCGCGCGACGCGTTCGATCGCAGCCGGCTGGAAGCCTCCGAAGAGCACCTCGGGGCCGCCGAGCCGGGCGGGCGCAGGACCGATCGGGCCGATGCCGTCACCGTACGGCTCGCCGGACCACAGGCGGCGCATTACCGCCATCTGCTCGTCGAGGCGTCGGCCTCGGGTGCGTTTGTCGATGCCCGTGACCTGGTGGTCGTCCTCCCGGCCACCGATGCCCAGGCCGAGGACCAGGCGGCCACCGGTCATCCGATCCAGGGTGGCGGCCTGCTTGGCGAGGAGGGCGGTGTCGCGCAGCGGGGCGAGCAGCACCTCGGTCTGGACGCGGATGCGGGAGGTGGCGCCCGCGAGGATGGCGAGCGCGACCAGGGGTTCTGGGTTGTGGTAGACGAGCCGGTCGAGCAGGCCGAGCGTGCTGAAGGGCCCGGCGTCGGCGCGCTGGGCCCAGGTGAGCAATGTGGCAGGGTCGCCAATGGGCAGACCGATACCGATGTTCATGAAGGAGACCTCCGAAGGGAAGGGTCGACAAAGACTGCTGCCGCCCCTCCGGCACCTCAGCGAGGTGGGACGCTCCCGCTCTGCGGCGTGCTTCTGGGGAACGTCTCGTCGAAGTGATCTCACCCTAGGGCGCGTCGGTTTGGTGGGACAAGCCAATTTGGGCCAGTTCCTGCCGCCAGCAGTTAGAGGTCGTTCTCTTTCCGAACCTCGTGTGTGGTTTCTGCTGGTCAGGCATGGGATCGGGGTTGCTGCGGGAGTCTCGGTCTGTGGTTGGCCGAGATGTCGTGGGGGTGGCGGGTGCCATCGATGCGGGTGGTTTTGGAAGCGCGGCAGAAGGGCGCCGCGGTGCGGGTGCAGGAACTCGAGGCCGAGTTGGAGCGGGTGCGGGCGGCTCTGGTGGAGGCGGAGGAGGTGCTCCGGTGCCGGGTGATCGGCCTGGAGCAGTATCTGGAGGCGCTGGCCGAGGCGGATGTGCCCGCCGTGGTGGTCGGCGGGGTGCCGCCAAGCAAGCCGGTGGGGCCGCGCCGGGCGGTGCCTCGCCGCCAGGACGCGACCGGCGCCGAGGTGTTGTCGGTGGACTACCAGGCGTTGATGGCCGCCGCTGCGTAGGCAGGATCCGACGGGCTCGGTGCCCGGCGGGCAGCGGTGGTGCTGGGCTGGGACAGCGCGTTGGCCTCCCGTGTCGAGGGGGCGCGGGCCCGGCTGAAGCGGCTGGTGGAGCGGGGTTGGCTGGTGGAGGAGAAACCAGGCAGGTTCACGCTGCCCGTGCGGGAACAGGCTGGTGCCGGGCGGCCAGGCGGCGGCTCATGAGCAGGGTCATCGACCACAGGACGACGCTCTCGCTGGTGTCGGTGCGCCGCTCGTAGTCACGGACCAGACGCCGGCTGCGCGGGAGCCAGGCGAAGGACCTTTCGACCACCCAGCGGCGGGGCAGGACCTGAAAACCTTGGACGTCGTCGCTGCGGCGGACGATGTCGAGAACGAGGCCGAGGTGCTGAACGGTCCAGTCGGTGAGGTGTTCGGTGTAACCGCCGTCGGCCCAGATGCGCGCCAGCCGCCGGAAGCGGTTCTTCGCCACGGGCAGCAGGATGCGGGCGGCGTCCCGGTCGGTCATGGAGGCCGGCGTGACCAGCACGGCCAGCAGGAGTCCGAGGGTGTCGGTGAGCAGGTGCCGTTTGCGTCCGTTGATGTTCTTGCCGGCGTCGAACCCCCGGGAGGCGTGGGTGACGGTGGCGTCCGCCTTTACCGACTGTGAGTCCACGACCGCCGCACTCGGCTCCGCCTGTCGGCCTTCCGAGCGGCGGACGGCATGGCGCAGCCGGTCGTGCAGCTCGGCCACCAACCCCGTATCCCGCCAACGGGCGAAGAAGGCATACACACGCGGCCAGGGCGGGAAGTCCGAGGGCATCGCCCGCCACTTGATGCCGTTTTCGACGACATAGCGCACCGCATCGATCATCTGCCGGTGGCAGTAGCCCTCCGGCCTGCCTCCCCGGCCCGCCATCCAGGTCGGAACCGGCAGCAGATCCCGCACCAGTTCCCACTCGGCATCGCTCATGTCCGAGCCGTACCGGGGCCGGCGCTCCGGCCGGTCGGCCGCGTTCCCGAACCTATGGGTGAGACAGTCACACCCAGGAGTGGACGGACTGGACCCGGCAACCACGACCACGCGACACTTCGACAACAGGGCCTCTTGCTTCTCGCTGGACTCGACATCCGCGAGCTACCGGGAGGCCCTAATCCGTTGCTAAGGGCGTTCCGAGGAAGCGGTTGGTTCCCGGGATGTTCGAGTGCCGAACCGTGACACCTGGTGGCTGCCGGGCGGGCGACGCCTCGCTTTGGACAGCGTGCACGGTCGTGGTGCTCATGGTGGTGGCGGTCACGCGGGTGCCGTACGGATGCCCCGAGAGGCCCTGGCGTGTGATGCCTCAAGGCAGAGCGGCGACTTGCGGTGCGGCGTGGCCGCCGCCACCGCTGACGGGTGTTGGTGCTCGTCGGCACTGGACGGACACCTGTGCAGCTCTGGGCCTTGAGGCCTCCAGCCAGAGCGGTGACGTCCAGGGTCGTCGAGCGGTAACACCGATTCTTGATCACTCGTTGGTGCTGGTGGTGCGAGCCCGCCGCACGGAGACCTCTTGATACGCCCGAGCCGTCCCAGCTCCCGCGCAGACCGAGGCCCGTGAGGTGCGCTGGTGCCACGAACGGCTAGTGAGGTGGAGGCACATCCGCAGTGCGGTTGCTGCCTGGGATCAGGTCGCTCGCGTGGCCCGCATGCGCTCGTGACCAGCGCAAACACCTGCACATCGGGGAGGGAACTACCTTGATCTACTGCGGAATCGACTGGGCGGAACGAACCTACGATGTCGCCCTGGTCGATGATGGCGGGGCGTTGGTGGCCAAGCGGCACATCACCGACGACGCGGCCGGTTACAAACTGCTGCTGGAGCTGCTCGCCGAGCACGGCGACACCGAGGAGAACCCGATCCTGGTGGCGATCGAGACCTCCCGCGGCCTGCTGGTTGCCGTGCTGCGGACCGGGAAGCGGAAGGTGTACGCGATCAACCCGCTGGCCGCCGCCCGGTACCGCGACCGCCACTCGGTCTCGCGCAAGAAATCCGACCCCGGCGACGCACTCGTGCTCGCGAACATCCTGCGCACGGACATGCGCGCTCACCGGCCGCTGCCGGGCGACTCCGACCTCGGCCGCGCGATAGCCGTCGTGGCCCGCGCCCAGCAGGACGCGCTGTGGAACCGGCAGCAGATCGCCAACCAGCTACGCTCCCTGCTGCGCGAGTACTACCCCGCCGCCTTGGAAGCCTTCGTCGCCTGGACCAACGGCCTGTGCCGCCCCGAAGCCCGCGAACTCCTCAAGGCCGCACCGACTCCCTCTCGGGCCGCGCGGCTGACCCGCACCCAGCTCCAGGCCGCCTTCAAGCGAGCTGGCCGCAAGGGCGGGATCGAGGCGGACGCCGACCGCGTCCGCGACGTCTTCCGAGCCGATTTCGTCCATCAGCCACTGCTGGTCGAGAACGCGCTCGGCAAGCAGATGCTCGCCCTCCTTATCCAGCTGGAAGCCGCCTGCACCGCATCCGACCAGCTTGCCGAGGCGGTGGAAGAGGCGTTCCCTCAGCACCCGGACGCCGAGATCCTTCTGAGCTTCCCCGGGCTCGGCATCCAGCTCGCCGCCCGGATCCTGGCTGAGATCGGGGACGACCGCACCCGCTTCGCCGACGCCCGCGGCCTGAAGGCATACGCCGGCGCCTCACCCATCACCAGGGCCTCCGGCAAGAAGTCGTCCATCACACGGCGATGGGTGAAGAACGACCGGCTCAACCACACCGGCTACCTCTGGGCCTTCGCCTCACTCCGGGCATCCGCCGGAGCCAACGCCCACTACCGGCGACGACGCGAGCACGGCGACTGGCACGCCGCCGCCCAGCGCAACCTCTTCAACCGCATGATCGGGCAGCTCTACCACTGCCTGCAGCACGGCCAGCTGTTCGACGAACACGCCGCGTTCCCCACCGAAGTCGCCGCCGCAGCTTGACGCGTTGGCGTCGTGAGGTGTCTTCCTTCATGCCGCCGCACCGGCCAACTCACCCGACCAGGAGCGCGTTCGAATCGGACCGACCGCGCGAGCGGATAGAACAGCCAGTCAGACGCAGAAGACACCCGCAACACCACGGCCGTTCCCAAACAATCCGCACACCAACACTCAACCCCGCAACTCACACTCCACCAACTACCCACCCCCAGATCCGCACACTGACACCAAACCGGCACATCACATCTGTGGCGCCATCATCGGCGTCGGCGTGTTCCAATTTTGTTCCCCAGCATGACAAGGCGTGGCAAAGCTGACGAGTAGGGGATCAACCGCTCGTTAGGCTCCGCCTGCCTTGTGCGGTACCCGTCATCGTCACGGGAACCCATCCCGCGATGTCACCAGGGGGAACGCATGTCACCGCTGCCCGTGTGCAGGCCGCGTCGGGAGAGACGCCGACCGACGGGAGCCGCCGCGCTCGTCGTACTGATCGTCACCGTCATGGCCGTGTTCCTGGGACTGAACGGCACGGCCTCCGCCGTGACGTCGAAGCCTGGGACGACAAAACCGGCGGCAACGGCCTCGCCGAAGGCCAAGCCCCGGGTCTCGGCGGCCGTGGAGCCAGGGACGGACTGCGCGGCGGCGCGCGACGAGGACTACGCCTCGGGCCCCGCGACGGGCACCTTCGCCGCCGCTGGCGACGTGGTGTGTCTGACCCTCCCGACGGCCACCGGCAACGGCCTGTACCTGGTCAACGAACCGCCCTCCGGCGGAGTGACGCCGGAGCTGACGGTTTTCGACTCCCAGGGGGCCCAGCAGTGTGACACCACCTACGCCTTCAGCGTCTGCAAGCTCACCGGCACCGCGCCGTTCCAGGTGATGCTGACCGCCCCTGACGCGGGTGCCTACCGGGTGACCATCCAGCGCACTGGTGACACGTCCGGCTGCACGGCCTGGCCTCAGTCGGCGTTCGGCGGGTCGTGGGGCGTGCAGGTGCCGCTCACGGCGGACCAGCAGACCGCATGTCTGGCGATCGGCGCGGACCAGCACTCGGCCGCCGAGCTGTTCGACTTCACGAACACCACCCACCAGCTCAACGCGTCGGTGCAGCTGTACGACAGCGCGGGCGACAAGGTGTGCGCCACGCTCGGGAGTTCCACGACCACCTGCACGTTCACGCCCGGTACCGCCTACGCGGCCCTGCTGGTGGGGACCGGCACCGCCGACACATACAAGCTGGTCCGGCGGGACGTCTCCGCGACGGCGAGCTGCCCCGCTCCGGCTTCGCTCACTGTCGGCGGGCCTTCCATTCCCTATACGTTCACATCCGCGCTCGACAGCCGCTGCCTGCGCGTCACGGCGGCGACTACCGACAAGCTGTGGTTCACCGTGCGCACCCCGGCGGCCGCCGACGGCGCCGGGGTGGCACTGGGAGTGGTCGACGCCTCGGGCAAGGTCGTGTGCCGGCAGCAAGGCGTCCTGCCCTGTCGCGCCACCGGATCGACCTCGTACGTCGTCTATGTCATCGCCTCCGGCTACGCCGGCACACCCATCACCGCGCCCGTGGACACTTGGCGGATCGGCACGGCGTCCGGCTGGGCCCCGCAGTGCACCGCGCACACGGTGTCGCCGGACGGGTTCTCGCTGCGCAGCGGCACCCTCACCGAATCGACGACGGCGTACTGCGCGGTGATCCAGATGCAGCCGTCGCAGCGCTTCGAGGTGTACGGCACGGACAGCAGCACCACCACGCACACGCCGTGGGTGAGTCTGCTGAGCAGCGCGAGCTCCAGCGGATCGGGCATCGACAACAATTACCAATGCTTCGAGGACAACGTCGGGGCCTTCAACTTCTCGTGTCTGACCAGTGCCTCGGCCACCGCCGGCCAGTACGCGCTGGTGGTGACCCCGGCCCAGGCGGACACGCCCGTCGAGTACTCGATGCAGGGCGTCTGCCAGCAGGGATGCTCCACCCCATCAATGCAGGCCGCTCTGACATCGGTGAGTCCGGCGAGCGGACCGACCGGGACCGAGAACCAGGTGGTGCTCCACGGCGCGAACCTGACACTGGGCACCCAGGTGGAACTCGCCAGCGACTATACGACTGCGAGCGCCTACCCGAGCGAGCCGGTGTCCGTCAGCCCCGACGGGACGTCGCTCACCGTACGGATCAGCACGTACGACGTCGCCCCCGGAACGTACGACGTGGTGGTCCCCGGCACCGGGTACGCGCCCGGCACGTACCTGACCGGCGCCTACACCGTCACCGCCGCTCCGGCCGCGACACCGGACCGCCTCGTCCCCGTCACGCCGACGCGGTTCCTGGACACCCGCAACGGCACCGGGGCGCCGAAGCAGCGTGTGGGCGCGGGCGGCGTGGTGAAGCTGAAGGTCACCGGCATGCACGGCGTGCCGACCTCCGGCGTCACGGCGGTGGTCATGAACGTCACCGTCGTCGCCCCCACCACCAGCGGGTATGTCACCGTCTACCCCGACGGGCAGACACCGCCGTCGGTGTCCAACATCAACTTCGCCGCCAAGCAGACGATCCCCAACCTGGTGACCGTGCCCGTCGTGAACGGCACGGTGGACCTCCGGAACGCCCACGGCACGGTGGACCTCGTCGCCGACGTCTCCGGGTACTACGCCGCCGGGAGCACCGGGTCGGCCCTGACCCCCCTCACGCCGACGCGGTTCCTGGACACCCGCAACGGCACCGGGGCGCCGAAGCAGCGTGTGGGCGCGGGCGGCGTGGTGAAGCTGAAGGTCGCCGGTGTGCACGGCGTGCCGACCTCCGGGGTCACCGCGGTGGTCATGAACGTGACCGCGGTCAAGCCCAGCACCAGCGGCTACGTCACCGTGTACCCCGACGGCAAGCCCGTGCCCGCGGTGTCGAACCTCAACTTCACGACGGGCGAAACGATCCCCAACCTGGTGATCGTCCCGGTGATCGATGGCACGGTCGACCTGCGCAACGCCTCCGGCACGGTGGATCTGGTCGCCGACGTCACCGGCTGGTTCTCCTCCACCGGGTCGACGTTCACCTCCAGCGGGCCCGTACGGCTGCTGGACACCCGCAGCGGGCTGGGCGCCCGCATCGGCACGGTCGGCCCAGGCGGCATCGTCAGCCTGCAGGTCGGCGGGGTGGACGGCGTGCCGTCCTCCGGGGTCACCGCCGTGGTGCTCAACGTGACGGTGACCGGACCCACGGCCGGGAGCTACCTGACCGTCTACCCGCACGGCAGGCCGCTGCCAGCGGTGTCGAACCTCAACTTCACCACCGGAGAGACGATCTCCAACCTGGTCGTCGTGCCCGTGGTCGATGGGAGGGTGACCCTCGCCAACCACGCTGGGGATGTGCATGTCGTGGCCGACCTGAACGGCTACTTCAGCAGTTGACGAGCGAGCAGACGGGGAAGGGGCAGATCCCCTCCCCCCGGTCACCCGGTCAGCCCGTGCGCCCCGGCGGAGCGTCCGCTCGGGCCGGTCGGCTCATGCGTGGCGTTTGACGGTGTTCAGGGTCAGTTGCAGACGGCGGGCGCATCAAGCAGGTCCCCGCCCTGATTGTGCAGGTCGTGGACCTGGTGCCAGCGGGCCAGGGTGGTTCGCACCGAATGTCAGACGAGGCCGCTCGTTCGGCAGATGCGGCGACGCGCGGCGTACCGGTTCCGCCTCATCGGGCCGCGCGGACCGCGTTCAACAGGGTGTCCCAGGACTGCTGGAACTTCTGGATTCCCTCGGTCTCCAGGGACTGCACGACCCCGGCGTACGAGATCCCGAGCTTCTCGACGGCGTCGAGGTGGGCGCGGGCCTGCTCGTACGTACCGGCGACCGCGTTGCCGCGGATCTGCCCGTGGTCCTCGGTGGCGAACAGGGTCGCCTCCGGCATGGCGTTCACCGTGTTCGGCGCCACCAGATCTGACGGTCTCCTCGTCGACGAGGGTGACCCGGGCCTCCAGGAGCTCTCTCCCCCCCCCCAGTCCCCCACCCACACGGGCAGCATGCCGCGCGCGGTCTCCTCGCTCTCCCACCACCCCTGCATCATCGCCGGCCGGCGGACGACAGGGTGAGGTGGTAGCGCTGATCGTTCACGCTCGCTCCTCTCGTGACCTCTCGCAGCGAAGGTTGAGCATTCTCACCAAAGGTTGTGCGGTCCTGGGATGCCTGACGATTGTGGGTTGGAAGAGCGCGGATGGCATGCGGGCTCTGCAGACGCCGGCGTCGCAGGGTTGGCGGGAACCGGTCCGGAGTTCCCCGGTCGACGGGTCGACGGCGAGCAGGGAACCCCCAGCCTGATGCGAGGTTTCGAGTCAGGGCCTTCCGGCGTCGTCACCGACTGGCGGGCAGTCCCTACGCTGACGCGCGGTTTCCAGTCAGGGCGCTCCGGCGTCGCAGGGTTGGCGGAAACCGGTCCGGAGTTCCCCGGTCGACGGGTCGACGGCGAGCAGGGAACCCCCAGCCTGATGCGAGGTTTCGAGTCAGGGCCTTCCGGCGTCGTCACCGGCTGGCGGGCAGTTCCTACGCTGACGCGCGGTTTCGAGTCAGGACGTTCCGGTTGTTTCGGCCCCCTCACGGACGGACGGTCGTGCTCAGCTGACATGTTGTGCGGCTTCGCGCGCACCGGCACGTCGATGGCCGGTACCGTTCCCGCCACCGGGTGGGAGGGGCCGGTGGCGCTCGCGTAGCAGCGAAGCGAGTGGGCCAACTCCTGCAGACGGCGCACGTTGAGGTCGTGCAGCGCCTCGCCGACGATGCGGGTCGCGTCGTCGGCGAGGGCCAAGGGGGTGGGGTGCAGGATGTACTTGCCCACCTTGACCGCCGTCTCCAGCGTCTTGTCGCCGCGGGCCAAGTCGGTGGCGACGGTGGCGGCCCAGCCTTCGGGCGAGGCGTGCGGAAGCATCATCCGCCCGGCGGCATCGAAGGCGTTGGCCATCCGGTGCTCCCCGGCGTGCGGTACATCGTCCCGTCCCGGCGCGCTGGGCGCGCCGAGGTCGGCCTCGGCCCAGCTGTGCGCCCCCACATGTACGGCGAGAGCGAGAGCAGTACGGACAAGCCTTTCCTGTGCTGCGGTCCCGACCGGAGGGCAATCCGGCAGATTGAGCCCCAACATCGCCTGTGTCTGCCGCATCAGCAGATGGAGAGCCGACACCCGCCGAGCCGGATCCGGAGGGTCGCGCCGCAGCTCCTGGTGCGCTCGACAGGCAGCCCGCAGCATTCCGAAGGCCATCTGGTCAAGATGTTGAGGTGATGTGGTGGACCACGGGTGTGACCCCGTACGGTCGTCGGCGTCCATCCTGCTCCCCCTCCCGGCCGGCCTGACGGTACGAGCGGGCAAGGCCGGTACGCCCAGAATGCTCTGTCTGATGCCGTCGTACCAGACTCAGCTGCCGATCCGGCACTCAAACTTCGGGTGAGAATCGCTCAGCTTTCGATGCGACGGGTCAGAGGCGGGGTGACCTCTCGCAGGGAAGGTTGAGTGTTCTCACCGAACGTTGAGCGAGGGACATGCAGAAGGTCGGGGTTCTGCAGAGGGTCTCGGGACGGCGGCGGCAGAGGCAGGCAAGCCCCTGGAGCCGTAGCGACCTCCCTCTCCCGGCGTCCGAATGCGGCGCTCTGACCTGCCCGCTTAACCTTCGGTGCGAAAAACCGCCGGTCACCAGCCTTCGTGAGAACCGCTCAAACTTGGATGCGAGAGATCATCTCGGCCCCCGGGTGGTCGGCGTGCAGCCTACCCCCTAATATCGAACACATGTCCGATCTGCCACCTGCCGAGCGCCTCGCCAAACTCCGCACGCTGGAGGTATGGCTCGGCTGGCAGCTACGCGACACCCAGCGCAAGATCGAACAGGCCGAACAGCAGACCCGGGCGGCCGGCGGCTACATCACCGAACAAGAGCGGCGCGCGGGTCAGGCCGTCGGAGTGACCATCCACGCCGCCGACTGCCCCAAGATCAGCCAGCCGGTCGCCACTCTCGACGCCACCAAAGCCCAGTACGCGCTCATCAAAGACCCCGGTTTCCACCACCCCTGCCAGCACTGCCGGCCCGACAAGACCCTCGGCATCCCGAAGGACTAGCTTGATCTTTAATCTCGGGCCTCGAACGGCTCGTCGTACTTAATCACTCGCGTCGGTAACTGCCCTATGTGCAGGCGGCCTTCGGCTGACCATGTGCTCCGACCAAGGAATACACGTGATCAGCGCGAAGGTCGTGGGGATGAGTCTGTTGCGCCATGCTGTCCGGCAGGAACCGTTCGCGGAACTGCCTTGCTTCCGGGGCGAGTTCTACGCCTGTCTGATGAGGCGTTCGGATGCTCTGTTCGAGCTGGCCGACGCCGTACTGTGTGCGGACGGCCCGGTCCGCTCGCTGGTGGAACTCTCGCTGATGCGCGAGCATCGCCGCGGACACGGCGGGCTGTATGACGCCCTGGCCGCGGGTCGGATGGACATTGCCCGGCGGCGGGGATGAAGACCACCGGATAGACGGCGTCCAGAGGGCGGCTCTGCCATTCGGCCATGCCCTCGAGGACCTTGTCGGTGATGGTGGAGATGGTCTGCCGGGAAACCTCGGCACCGTAGTCCTCCGCCAGGTGGGCCTGGACCTCTCCCGTGGTCAGGCCCTTCGCGGCCAGTGAGATCACCATCTCGTCCACCCCGGTCAAGCGCTTCTGCCGCTTCTTGACGATCCTCGGCTCGAAGGAGCCGTCCCGGTCGCGGGGCACGGCCATCTCCACCGGTCCCACGTCGGTCAGCACGGTCTTGGAGCGTTTGCCGTTGCGGCAGTTGCCGCCGTCCTTGCCCGCCGGATCGTGCTTGTCATAGCCGAGGTGATCGGTGATCTCGCCTTCGAGAGCGGACTCCAGCAGCCGCTTGGTCAGCTGCTGCAGCAGCCCGCCTCACCCGTCAGCCGCAGGCCCTCGGCCTGGGCCCGGCTCACCAGCTCGTCGATCAGCTCTGTCGTCCACGGCCTTCGTCGACACCGCCGCTGCCGACTCGACAGCCTCGTCCTCGGCCACGTTCTCACTGGTCATCGATGCATCTTCCATGATCGGGAGTTACACCGAACGATTTACAGTCCCGGCAATGGTCTCAAGAAAGCCGAAGCCTTGGGCGGCTCCTTGATCCTTTACAGGTTACGCGGCAATCGACGCAGCCCCCGAACGGTTCCGAGGTCGAGTCACCGCTGCTGACCAGGGATGATGCAGATTCTGGCGGCCAGCGGGGCCGGATTCGCGCTCTGACCCCGCCGTGCTGGCCGCTCCGGTGCCGCACGCGGCACCGGAGCTGTTCGCGCGGTCAGCCGAGTCCGTCGGCGCCGACCTGGACGGCGGACTCGTCCAGCAGGGAGCTGCTCACCGGCTGCTGCCGTCCGTCGAGGTCGAGAACCGGGGTCGCCTCCTTGTACCAGGACTCGATCACCGCGTTGCCCCAGAAGTCGCGGCGGCGGTCGTCGTTGACGTTCCACCGATACGTCTCGTGGTCGGGTCGCCGGTGTGGTAGTCGGAGGTGTAGATCTCCACCCGGTGGCCGTCGGGATCGCGCAGATAGACGTAGAAGGCGTTGGAGACACCGTGTCGGCCGGGCCCGCGCTCGATGTGCTTCTCCTCGTGCAGCGCGCCGAAGATGTCGGCGGTGCGTAGCACCTGGTGGGATTCGTGGGTGGCGACGCCCAGGTGGTGCAGGCGGGGGCCGGCCCCGCCGGTGAAGGCGACGTCGTGGACGGTCTGCTTGCGGTACATCCAGGCCGCGTACAGCTCGTGTTCGTCGCCCTCGATGGTCTCCGAGCAGCCGAAGCCGAGGGACTGGTTGTGGGCGTAGGCGGCGGGGATGTCGGGGGTGCAGATGTTGAAGTGGTCGAGGAGGGCGATCTGGGCGCCGCGGTGGAGGTCGTAACGCTGGATGAGGCGCTCACCACGCTCGATCTCGTGGAAGAACTCGACCGGGAAGCCGAGCGGATCGACGACGCGTACGGCGTCTCCGACTCCGACCGTGCCCTCACCCTTCTTCAACCGCTGGACGGCACGGCCGAGTCGGCGGAAGAACTTCTCCGCCTTGTCGACGTCCTCAGGGGTGCGGACGCGGTAGGAGATGTGGTCGAGAGCGGCGACCTCACCCGTGCGCAGCACGAGCGAGTGATGGGTGAGCTCATCGGTCCCGCGCAGGTAGAGGGAGTCGGCGTCCTCGTACTGGACGTGGAATCCGAGCATGTCCACCCAGAACCAGCGGGCCCTGGCCAGGTCGGTGACGGCGAGCTGGGCGTGGGCGGAGCGCACGACGTCCGGTGCGGCTGTCCCAGTCATCAAACGGCTCCGAATCGTGGGGTGTGGACGTCGCCGAGGGCGACGTGGACGATCTTGGACTCGGTGTAGAAGTCGATGCTGTGGGCGCCGCCCTCCCGGCCGACGCCGGAAGCCTTCACACCACCGAAGGGGGTGCGCAGGTCACGGACGTTGTGCGAGTTGATCCAGACCATGCCGGACTCGACGGCGTGCGCCATGCGGTGACCGCGCTTGAGGTCCGAGGTCCAGATGTACGCGGCCAGGCCGAACTGGGTGGCGTTGGCCAACTCGATCGCCTCCGCCTCGTCGTCGAAGGGCGCGACGGCCACGACGGCGCCGAAGATCTCCTCCTGGAAGGTACGGGCGTCACGGGACACGTCGGCGAACACGGTCGGCTGGAGGTAGTTGCCCTCGGTGAGGTGGTCCGGGCGGGCGCCGCCCGCCAGCAGCCGGGCCTCCTTCTTGCCGATCTCGACGTAGTTCAGGACGCGTTCATAGTGCTCCGTGTGGACCAGCGCCCCCACCTCGGTCGCGGGGTCGGAGGGCAGGGCGACCCTGACCCGGTCGGCTCGCTCGGCGAGGCGGCGGGTGAACTCCTCGTACAGCGGACGCTCGACGAGCACCCGGGAGCCCGCCGTGCAGCGTTCGCCGTTGAGCGAGAACACGCCGAAGACCACGGAGTCCAGGGCCGCCTCGAGGTCGGCGTCGGCGAAGACGACGACCGGGGACTTGCCGCCCAGCTCCATCGACGTGGTCTTGAGGTGCTCGGCCGAGGAACGGATGATGTGGCGGCCCGTGTCGGTCGAGCCCGTGAAGGAGATCAGCGGCACGTCCGGGTGGTCGACGAGGGCCTGGCCGGCCTCCTCGCCGATGCCGTGGACAATGCGACTCCGGCCGGCACGCCCGCCTCGGCGCAGATCTCCGGCCAGAGCGAAGCCGACAGGGGCGTCCACTCGGCGGGCTTGAGGATGAGCGTGCAGCCGGAGGCGAGGGCAGGCGCGAGCTTCCAGCTCTCCAGCATGAACGGGGTGTTCCACGGGGTGATCAGGCCGGCGACCCCGACCGCCGTGCGGACCACGTAGCCGAACTGCTCACCGCCCTGCCGGACGGGCCGGTGCGGACGCTGGTGGACCTGGCGCTTGCGCCGGAACACCGTCGAGGCCACGGGGCTCTCTATGGCGGCCTCAACCAGGGTCGGATCGACTTCGCCCGGCTGCGTCGTGCGCTGGCCTCGATCCCCTTACCCAGGGCGGCAAACGGTCGAATCGTGCTGGCTGCGGACGTCTCCCCATGGCTGCGGCCGGACGCCAACGCCTGCCCTGACCGGTCCTTCTGCCACGCCTTTGGCCGGGGCGAGGGCAAGCACCAGATGGTGCCGGGCTGGCCGTACTCGATCGTGGCCGCGCTGGAGACAGGCCGCACGTCCTGGACGGCAGTGCTGGACGCGGTCCGGCTGGACCCCGGCGCTGATGTCGCCGCAGTGACCACCGTCCAGGTTCGCGAGGTCGTCGAGCAACTCGTCGCCGCGGCCAGTGGAAGCCGGGCGATCCCGAAGTCCTGGTCGTCCTGGACGCCGGATACGACGCACCCCGCATCGCCCACCTGCTCGATGATCGGCCCGTCGAGATCCTCGGCCGGCTCCGCTCAGACCGTGTCATGCGACGGCCGGCACCGCCGCAGGTCTACGGCCCCAAGGGCGGCCGACCGCCCAAGCACGGCGGAGAGTTCGTCTTCGGTGGCCGAGTCACCTGGGGCACCGAGCAGGCCGTGACGGTCACGGACACCCGCCTCGACGGGAAGGCGACCGCCCAGGCGTGGGACCGGCTGCACCCGAGGCTGACCCGGCGGGCTGCCTGGCTCAACCACGACGGACCACTGCCCATCATCGAAGGCACCGTCATCCGGCTGGTCGTGGAGAAGCTGCCCAGCGGCGGGGTGAACAAGCCGGTCTGGCTGTGGTGGTCGGGCACCGGCGCCACCACCGACGACGTGGACCGCTGCTGGCAGTCCTTCCTCCGCCGCTTCGACCTGGACACACATTCCGTCTGTTCAAGCAGACACCCGGGTGGACGAAGCCTCAGCTTCGCAGTCCGGAGGCGGCTGACCGGTGGACCTGGCTGGTGATCGCCGCCTATGCCCAGCTCCGGCTCGCCCGTCCGCTCGCTGCAGACCTGCGGCGGCCCTGGGAGAAGCCGGCCGAACCGAACAGACTCACACCCGCCCGCGTTCGGCGGGGGTTCAGGCACCTCCGTACGAAGACCGGCTCTCCAGCCGTTGCGCCCAAACCGATGCGTCCCGGTCCCGGGCGGCCAGCCGGCTCGAAGAACCGCCGCCCGGCCATCCGTCACGATGTGGGCCGGGTCCTCGCCACGGGCGAGGCCTATACTCGCCCGTCCCACCACAAGAGAGGACGAAGCCTCGGCGAACTGCATAAAGCAGCAGCTCAGAGCGCAGGTGAGACGTCGGCAGGCTTTCTTCTCGGCAGAAGGGGCCACATGGCCGTAGACAAGGACGCAGCGTTCAGACTGCCGCGAGGCGCCACAGGCTTCTTCCAGCCGAAGGACGGGCCACTACCGGAAACCGACCAGCGGACGTTCCGGGCAGCGCTGTATGCAGCCGCCCGGGTGGCCAAAGGTCATGTGGGGGAGATAGAGGAACAGACGTACCCTCGTACGTTTCACACCGCGACGGTCTTCAAGGGCACAGGCGAGTACGTCATCCTGTGTCACGCCTACCACCCCTGGATCGCATTCGCTCAGGAACGCCGGGGCTGGTACACCGAGGAGTTCCTCGCACCGCCACCGTGGGCCCATGCCTTTACCGACCTGGGGTTTGTAGTGCTTGATCGCGCGCAGCTCACTCTGCCGCTCTCGGACATCGACACCTCGTCCCTAAACCAGGGCGAATGGCGCGAAGTTCGCTTCTACGGCATCACTACCTTGGGCGGAGTGCTCTTCAACGCGTGGGACTGACGTCCAAGCAAGACCTCGGCGCTGGACGATAAATGTCAAGCTTACAGGTCGTACGACCCGTCCCCTCCCAGAATGGGAGGTGTGCAAGCTGCTGAAGTTGCTGGTCACAGCGCTGGTGTGCGTGGGCATCGAGATGCTCGCGCTGGTCGCTGGCAGGTGACTTTGGTGAAGATCGTCGGTCATCGGGCGACTTCGTGATTCGTGAGGACCAGCACGGTCCTGACCAGGGCGGTCGCCCAGGCGGGGTCGGTGCGCACCTTGCCGAGGACGCGCCAGTTCTTGAGGCGGGCAAAGACAGCTTGTGGTCTCGCGTCAGGGGACGGTTTCCGGGCGGCTTTGTAATCGCAGGCGTGACGCCCCGGAATCGGACCAGGTCGGCGACACAGCAGCCGTGACGCCCGTGCTCCTCCTGTCGAGATCCTCAACAGGCTGGTCTCTAGGCGGTGGCCGCCTCCGCGAACTGGTTGGTGTCGAAGAGTTCGTTGATGTGTCCGCCGAGCTCGGACCAGTGCCGTCCGGAGAGTTCGGCGGCGGCGCGGGCGTCGCCGCCGGCGCAGATGGCGATGAGTTCGTCGTGGTGCTCGATGGTGTTGCGGCCGCCGAGGAGGGTGGAGAACTTGCGGTAGAGGATGCGGTGGATCTGCGGGTGGAGCTGCTCGACGATTCGGCTGAGTACGGGGTTGTCCGCGGCGGCGATGGGGATGCCGTGGAAGCGGTCGTCGGCGCCCAGCGCGGCGGTGGTGTCGTTGGCGGCGACGGCCCGTTCGAAGTCGCGGTTGGCCTCGCGCATGCGCCCGAAGTCCTGCTCGGTCATGAGCGGGACGGCTGTCTCGATGGCAAGTTGGTCGAGGGAGCGCAGGACGGCGAGGGTCTTCTCCGCATCACGGCGGTTGACCGTGGTGATGCGGGTGTAGACACCGGGCTTGGCCTCGACCAGACCGATGTCGGCGAGCCGGGCGAGCGCCTCCCGCACCGGCGTGCGGCTGAGCCCGAGTCGCTCGGCGAGCTCGCCGTCCTTGACCTTCTCGCCCGGGACGAGTTCGCCACGCACGATGGAGTCGCGCAGCCGGTGGAACACCTCGTCACTGAGGAGGCGGCGAGAGACTGGCTGGTCGAGTGACATATTGCGTACAGTACATCGCCCTTCTTCCTATCGCCCTTTCCCTTCCTATGCGGCCGTGTTCTCAGCCGTGGCCCGGTGGACCAGTGCCCGGGCCAGGACGAGCGCCGGGTCGACGACGGGGACCTCGACGGCGTCGACGGGGAGGCCGAGGGGGATTTCCGTGCACCCGGCGACGACCGCCTGGGCGCCCTGTTCGGTGAGGCGTCCAGCGGCGCGTGTCAGGAGCGCGGTCGTCCTGTCGTCGTGAGTGCCCGCCTTCACCGCATGAATGGCGGTCATGACCTCGCGGTCCTGGCCGTCGATGTCGGGGAGCACGAGACGGATGCCGGAGCGGTCCAGCCACTCCTGGTACAGGCCCGCGCGCACGGTGCCGGTGGTGGCGAGCAGTCCCACGGTATGGATGCGAGGGCTCAGGCTGGTGAGGTGTCGGGCGACCTCGCCGATCATGTGGACGATGGGCAGGCCGATGTGGTCGGCGATGCGCGGGACGAAGGCGTGGGCGGTGTTGCAGGGGATGGCGATGACGGTGGCGCCGGCCTCGCGAAGTACGCGGCTGCCGTCGAGGAGCCAGGGGGTGGGGTCGGGTCCATCACCCAGCAGGGCCTCGGTGCGGTCGGGGATGGTGGGGTCGGACCAGATGACCGTACGGAGATGACTCTGGTCGCTGGTACCTGGGGTGGCCGCGACGAGCTTGGCGTAGAAGTCGGCGGTGGCCGCCGGGCCCATGCCGCCGAGGATACCGATGATCTCGCCGGTGGCCGTGCGGGTGCCGATTGTCACTGTGCGGTTTCCTTCTGGAGAATGGCCAGGGTGTGGGGGTGTTCGCGGCTGCCGTGTTTGGCCTCGCGCCGCTTCTCGGAGCTGTCGACGACCGCGGCCGCAAGGGAGTTGCCGATAACGTTCACACCGGTGCGGGCCATGTCGACGATGAAGTCGACGCCGAGGAGCAGGGCGATGCCCTCGGCGGGCAGGCCGATGGAGTTCCCGGCGGCGATGAGGACGACGATCGAGGCGGAGGCGACGCCGGCCATGCCCTTGGAGAGGATCACCAGCACGCCGACCATGAGCAGCAGGGCGGGCAGGGAGGTGTCGGCGCCGTAGGCGTTGGCGAGGAATACGAGGGCGGCGGCCTGGTAGCGGACTGAGCCGTCGGTGTTGAAGGAGTAGCCGAGCGGGACGACGAAGGAGGTCGTGGACCGGCTGACGCCGAACGCCTCAAGCTTGCCCATCAGGGGCGCAAGCACCGATTCGGAGCTGCGGGTGACGAAGGCGATCCCGGCGAGCCCGGCGATGGACTTGAGCAGTTCGACGTAGCGGATGCGGTAGATCGTGGCGATGAGCGGGAAGAGGACGCCGACGACGATGGCCAGGCCGGCGTAGACCACGGCGATGAAGCCCAGCAGGCTGCGCAGGTTGCCGAAGCCGTAGTACGCGACGTCGTACGAGATGAAGCCGAGCACGCCCAGCGGCGCGACCCGGATGACGTATCCGACGACCTTGAACATCACCGCGGCGACGGACTCCAGGACGGAGGCGAAGGGCTCGGACTTCTCCCCGATCGCGGCCATGGCGACGCCCACGAGGATGGCGAAGACGATCGCACCGAGCAGGTTGCCTTGGCCGAACGCGGCGAAGATGTTCTTCGGTACGGCGTGCAGGACCAGTTCGTGGAAGTCGATGCCCTGGCTCAGACCGTCCAGGTCCTTGGCGTCGGCCCCATGAACGGGGGCGCCCTTGCCGATCCCCGTGAGCTTGGCCAGCCCCACCGCGATCAGCAGCACGACGGTGGTGACGATCTCGAAGTAGAGGATGGCTTTGCCGGCGATCCGGCCGACCTTCTTGACCGACTCCATACGGGCGATGCCCAGCACGATGAGCGGGAAGACCAGAGGCAGGACGACGACCTGCACCAGGTTCAGGAATACGTCTCCGAGGATCTTCATCTGCTCGCCCGCGGACGGGGCGAGGGATCCGATGAGGGCGCCGAGGCCGACGGCGATGACCGACTGGATGCCGATCGGCATCCGAAGGCATCGCCGCCAAAAGGCTGGTGCGCTGTTGGGGCGGGGGTGAGCGGTGTTCATGGGAGCTCCTGTCGTACGCAGTATATTGCGTTCTGCATGTTGGTGGGCAACACTGAGGCCGGAGGCGGTGACCTGTCAAGGGGCCCGCAGCAGAGCGAGGAGCAGCAGATGGCCGTACGCATCGAGCACGATCTGGTCGGAGACAAGGAGGTCCCGGCGGACGCCTATTACGGCGTGCACACGGTGCGGGCGGTGGAGAATTTCGCGATCACCGGGTCGACCATCGCCCAGTTCCCCGACCTGATCGCGGCCCTGGCGGCGGTCAAGCAGGCGGCCGCGCGGGCCAACCGCGAGCTCGGCCTACTGCCGACGGACATCGCCGAGGCGGTTATCGGTTCCTGCGAGGAGATCCGCGCCGGCCGGCTGCAGGGACAATTCGTCGTGGATCCCGTCCAGGGCGGCGCCGGCACCTCCACGAACATGAACGCCAACGAGGTCATCGCCAACCGGGCCCTGGAGATCCTGGGCTACCCCCGCGGCCGCTACGAGGTGATCCACCCCCTCGACCACGTCAACCTCGGCCAGAGCACCAACGACGTCTACCCCACCGCCGTACGCCTGGCGCTGGTCACCTCGCTGCGCCGACTCGGCGACTCACTGGGGGCACTGGCCACGACCTTCACCGAGAAGGCGGCCGAGTTCAGTGATGTCCTGAAGATGGGCCGCACCCAGCTCCAGGACGCCGTGCCCATGACGCTGGGTCAGGAGTTCACCACGTACGCCGTCATGATCGAGGAGGACCGCCAGCGCCTCACCGAGGCCGCAGCCCTGCTGCTGGAGTCCAACCTCGGCGGCACAGCCATCGGCACCGGCATCAACGGCCACCCCCGCTACGCCGAACTCGCCTGCGCCCACCTCGCCGAGATCAGCGGCGAACCCGTCCGGCCGGCAGGCGACTTCATCGAGGCCACCCAGGACTGCGGCGCCTTCGTCCAGCTCTCCGGCGTCCTCAAGCGCGTTGCCGTGAAACTCTCCAAGACCTGCAACGACCTGCGCCTGACCTCGTCCGGCCCCACCGGCGGACTCGGCGAGATCAACCTGCCGCCAGTGCAGGCCGGTTCGTCGATCATGCCCGGCAAGGTCAACCCGGTCATCCCTGAAGTCGTCAATCAGGTCGCCTTCGAGGTCATCGGCAACGACCTCACCGTCACCATGGCCGCCGAAGCCGGACAGCTCCAGCTCAACGCCTTCGAACCCGTTATCGCCTACAGCCTGCTGCGCTCCCTGACTCACCTGCGCGCCGCCTGCGACACCCTCGCCACCGGCTGCGTCCCCGGCATCACCGCCAACCGCGAACACCTCCGCGACAGCGTCCACCGCTCCATCGGACTGGTCACCGCGCTCGCGCCGCACATCGGCTACGCCGCCTCCACCACTCTCGCCCGCCAGGCCCTGGCCACCGGCCGCACCGTCAAGGACATCGCCGCCGAGGCCGGCCTGCTCACCACCGACCAGCTGGACACGATCCTGCGACCCGAGAACCTTACCCAGCCCTTGGGGCACCCCTCGGCGGCAGTCGCACCATGAACGCCGGCTTGCCGCCCACCCGGCAATCGGATCACCCTGTCCCGCTCCGCGGTAACCGGAAAGGCCTATCCAAATCAAGAATCGGATAGATCCATGCAGATCTTGGAGCCAGCCTTCCCGTGCCGTGCCTTCCCGAGGATTCTGCCGTGACCAGCATCACCATCGTCGGATCCGGCCCCCAGCTGGGCCTGGCCATCGCCCGCACCTTCGGCTCCCAGGATTTCGACGTCGCCCTGATCTCCCGCAACTGGGAGAAGCTCGACGGTCTCGTCGGCACGCTGACCGCCGACGGCATCACCGCCGCCGCGTTCCCCGCGACGTACTCGACCGTGACGCGCTCACCCAGGCGCTCAAGGACGCCGCCACCCGGCTCAGCCCGGCAGCCTCGCGTAAACGCCTTCGCTCGGCAGGCGGCGGCAGGTCGTCTTTGGCGACCTGTTCCAGCAACGCGTCCACGTTGCTGAGCAGCTCGTTCTCAGTGGGCACAAGCTCACCCCTACTAGACACCTACATCAATCGCGCACTGGATCGCTCATTCCTTCGCGCATGGATCGCTCATCGAGTGGGCCAGTTGGGCGCTGGCGTTTGAGAGGTCGCACCCGAGAGGACGGCTACCGCATCAGCCTGACCGAAACGTTCGCCCGCTGATCCCGTGGCCCGCGACTTCGACGACGACGCGCCCCGCCGCATCCAGGACGCGAACGAACTGGCCCCCGCCCGCCAACGGGACGCCGACGAACGGATCTACGTGGTGACCACCAACCTCGTCATCGACGCACAGGAGAAGCTCGCCCGGCGCCGGCGGCTGGACCGCATCTGGCGCGCAGGAGCGGTCGTCATCTGGCTCTCCTTACTCACAGCCATCATCGGCACGGGCAAGCCGCGCTGACCACGGGCGACCCGGCGCGGTTCGTCCTGAGCGATCTGACCAGCGGCAGCCTGCTCCTGATGTCCCTGCTGGCGCTGGTCGGCGTGCACTTCGCCGGGCGGGGCCTGCCCACCGTCCAGCGCCTCGAGGCACAACTCACTTCCGCACAGGAGTCGCTGTGGCAGCAGAAGGTCGACCGGCGCCCAACCCTGGACGACCGGCGTGACCTCTACCGTGAGGAAGTCGCCACCGCGATCGAGACGTACCAGGCCGACAGCCGTAAGTACCGGCGGATCCACAACAGCCTGCAGTCCCTCATCATGATCGGCTCCGCGTCCACGACCACGATCGCGGCCCTGGACACCGGCAGGAAGCCAACCTGGCAGAGCGTCACCCTGACCGTCATCAGCTTCGCCATCACGGTTGCCGCGATGTTCACCGGCTACTACAAGTTCCGCGAGCGCAGCTACTTCCTCCAGCAGACTGCCGACGCCATCGAGCAGGAGGCCAACGCCGTCACCTCGGCATCGGCCCCTACAGCGAGTTCGGCGACGACAGGGAAGTCGAGGTGCTGAAGCTGTTCCCCCAGCGCGTCGAAGACCACCGCAACGAACAGCGCCGCCGCCAGCAGCAGCTGGACCAGCCCGCCGACCAGGCCACGCCCTCCAAGCAACCGCCTGCGGCCTGACGGCAAACCGTCTGTCGGCGGCCCTCAGCGCGGATTCAGCCGCATGCGGCCGCCCGGTTTCCCTCATGGAGCGGTGTGCGTCGCGAAACTCGCAGGTCAAGTGGGCTGATGTGCGTGGGCTCGGGCGGCCCGGACTGGTCACGAGGGCATGACGCTCGTGAAGATCGTCGGCCAACGGGCGACTTCGCGGTTCGTCAGGACCAGCAGGGCCGTCAGCAGCGTGGTCGCCCACTTCGGGTCGGTGCGGACCTTGCCGGGCACGCGCCACCGGCACCGGCACCGGCACCGGCACCGGTCAGATGAGCCCTACTCCTCACGCCGGCCAGCGATTCGGGTGCGACGTCATACCCGAGCCGACCGACGGCGGGACCGCTGAACTCGACAGAGACCGCCAACCCGTCCTCGGCGGCCTCCAGCCAATGGAGGCTGTGCGGTCACTTCCAGTCGCTGTTCGATGGAGCCGTCGCTATTGGCTCCGTTTCTTGGGCGGCCGCTTGCTTGTGCTCGATGAGGGCCGTGGTACCGGCTACCACCGCAGAAAGAGCCACGGCGGCGGACAGCATGGTCGAGGTACGGCTTACGTCGCGCCGCAGGCCCGCAGCCAGGAAAGCGGCGGCATCGACCGAGTCCATGACGATGTTCACCGCAAGAAACTGCTGCTGCTGGGGCCGGGTGAAACTGTCCATCCGTTGCAGTCCAAGCCCGAGAGCAGCGTTGCGGATCGCGAACATCCGCGAATAAGGGATCGCGGGGGTACCGCTAGCCGCGAGCTGGAAAACCCGCGCGGCCAGCCGCGGGGTGAACAAGTGGGTGGCCGCGACGATGAAGCGCCCGGTCGTCAGCGCTCTGCGGGAAGGAACCAGGTGGAGGGGGAATGTGGACATGGAGAATCCTTTCAATCCGGAACGGGCCGGTCAGTTGTTCAGAAGGTGGCGGTGCAGGAATTCGACCTGGTCCGCTTCGGTGAGGTGTTGCTGGGGGAAGGATTTCTCTGGGGGTTCAGAGCTCGGCGACGACGCGTCGCAGTGTGCCCGGTGCGATGCGCAGCATGGCGGGCATGACTTTCGTCTGACCGGGGAATGCCATGTTCCGCCCCCGCCGAAGAGCCTTCATCGTGACCGCCGCCACCTGCTCGGGAGTCAGTTTCTTCCCCGTGGCTTCGGCGTTCATGGGCGTGTCCGTAGACGGTGGGAGGACCTCGAGGACATGGGTACCCTGCGGGGCGAGTTGACGGCGCAAGCCATCCGCAAAGCCGTGCAAGCCGGCCTTCACCGCGCCGTGAGTAGGCGCGCGAGTGGGCGAGACCAAAGCGAACCCCGACGTGATGAATACGATCGCGTCGGGCGATGGCCACCGCTCGAGCACTTCACCCGTCAAGTGGATGGGGGCGGTGAGGTTCAACGCCACCTCGTCATCGAGAGTCGCATTGGGGTTCTTGCCCGCGGCATAGTCTCGCTCCTCGAACGTGCCGGCGTTGTTGACCAACACGTCCAGACGCCCAAAGCGATCAGCGACTGCTTGCAGCAACGCTGCCCGATCAGCTGCGTCCGTCACATCAGCCCGCACGGCCAGCGCCTGCGGGTGTGCCTGCGCGAATCGGTCGAGCGCAGCCTGCGAACGTCCGCAAACGACGACAGACGCCCCGAGCTCGACGAAGGACTGCGCGAGGCTAAAGCCGATGCCTGAGGTTCCGCCAGTGATGAGTACGGTCTGTGACACGATGCCACCTCTATGTATAGCGTACCGATTGGTACGAAATACTCTAGCACATCCGTACCGATCGGTACCGAAGGGGTAGGATGAAGAAATGAGTTCGACGACACCGGTCCCTCCTGGCAGGCCTCGCGCGTTCGACATCGACGAGGCACTCGATCGTGCAGTCCTGGTGTTCTGGTCAAAGGGTTTCGAGGGCGCCAGCCTTGACGAGCTCACCGAAGCGATGGGTATCAGCCGCCCCAGCCTGTACAGGGCGTTCGGCAGCAAAGAAAACCTCTTCTACAAGGCGCTGGAGCGCTACACCGAGGGCTTGACCGCCTACTTCGCCCGAGCTCTGGCCGAGCCCACAAGTGCAGCAGTGGCTACTGCCGTGCTCCACGGGACGGTCGAGGCGGCAACCATGGCGGGATTCCCCACGGGCTGTCTTGGCGTGCATGGTGCGTTGGCCACCGGGGATGAGAGCCGCCCAGTCCGAGACGCACTCATCGCATGGCGTGAGGACGGGATAGCCCACTTGACGCGCCGGTTTCAACAGGCGGTGGACGCCGGTGACCTTCCGCCTTCCACAGATCCTCATCTTCTCGCGCTCTACCTGAGAACAGTCGCCAACGGGATTGCCGTCCAGGCCGCGAGTGGTAGTTCCCGCCCTGAGCTGCTGCAAGTCGCGAACCTCGCGTTGGGCAGCTGGCCAAAGCCATAGTCAGCCAGTCAGCCCGGGATCTGCGCACGTACTTCGGTTTTCCGTGGTTCACGCGAGGCCGGTGTGACTGGCGCGACCGGCGGAGGAACTGCGGGTGCGGCGGTAGTGGGCGGTTCCGAGGGTGCGCGGGATGCCGACGCTTCGACGGGGGCCGGCGAGACGGCGCGTGCCGGCTCCGGGGGCGGCAAGGGCGACGGGACGCTGGGCGTGGCGCGCAGCCAACTACCGATGATCAACTGTTCATCGAGCGGCCGGCGGCATCCCGGCTCCCGCCCTTGTCGCGTCGGTGCCCCAGCTGGCCAGCAGTCGTAGTGCCTCCGCCGACGGGGAACCGGGTTCGGCGTGGTAGGTCGCCAGCGTCTGTTCGTGGTCGTCGGCCAGGTGGAACGACTCGAGGCGCAGATCGAGTTCGCCGACGAGCGGATGGTGCAGGCGCTGGATGCCGTGGCACTTGTCCTTGACGTCGTGGGCGGCCCACAGCCGCCGGAACTCCTCGCTCTTCACGGAGAGTTCGCCCACCAGCGCGGACAGCCGGGGGTCGTTGGGATGGGAGCCGGCGTCCATGCGCAGCTGAGAGACGACGTCGTTCGCTTTGTGCTCCCAGTCCACGAACAAGTCGCGGTACTCGGGCCTGAGGAACACCAGCCGCGCCCAGTTCCGCTCCTGCGCGGGCAGCTCGGCCCAGTCGCCGAAGACCGCCGCGGCCATCCGGTTCCAGGCGAGGATGTCCCCCCGCCGCCCCACGAGGATCGCCGGGCCGCCTTCCATGGTGTCCAGCAGCGTCCGCAGGGAGCCCCGCACCCGCTGGGTGCGACCCGCCGGCTTCTTCTTCTGTTTCGGCTTCGCCAGGTGTGTGAGGTGGGCGTGCTCGGCGTCGCTCAGTCTGAGCGCGCGGGCGATGGCGTCGAGGACCTCCGCCGACACGTGCCGCCCGTTGCCCTGCTCCAGCCGCGTGTAGTACCCCACCGACACCCCTGCCAGCTGCGCCAGCTCCTCGCGGCGCAGCCCCGGCACCCGCCGGTGCCGCCCGAAGTCCGGCAGGCCCACGTCCTCCGGCTTCAGCCGGGCCCGCCGGGTGCGCAAGAACTCACTCAGCTCGGCACGCGGGTCCAGAGCGCCGTCGGCGGGATCGTGCACCGGTTCGGGGTATTCGTCCATGCCTCGAGTATCTCCGGTCGGACGCACACGAGCCTGCCCCAGCCAGTGGTAGGCACAGCGGATGTACACAAAGCCGTGACCTGGGTGAATACCGGATCGTCCAGCACGCTGGCCACTGTGCCCGGCTGGAAGGCATCCGGGGCGTGGCTTGCATCAAGAACGGAGTACACCCCATGACCGCTACACAGGGGACCGAGTCGAGGACGCGTCAGAGCGAAACGGCCGCGGAGGTGGTCGGCCGCCTTCGTGCGACGTTCAACACCGGCGTCACCCGCGGACTGGACTGGCGCGTCAACCAGCTGCAGCGGCTGCGGGCCCTGCTGGTCGAGAACGAGCAGGAGCTGATCGAAGCGCTCTGGGCGGACCTGAGGAAGAACCCCGCCGAGGCGAAGACGCAGGAGATCGACTTCACCGTCGCCGACATCGACGAGACGCTGGCGAATCTCGAGAGCTGGCTTCAGCCTCGCCCGGTGGAGGTTCCCGCCCACTTCGGTCCCACGACCACGGCCTACACCACGTACGACCCGCTCGGGGTCGTCCTGGTGATCGCTCCCTGGAATTTCCCGCTGCACCTTCTCATCGACCCCATCATCGGCGCACTGGCCGCTGGAAACACCGTGGTGGCCAAACCGAGCGAGATCTCGGTGCACACATCGGCGGTCGCTTCACGCCTCCTGCGACAGTACTTCGACGCCGACGTGCTCACCGTCGTCGAAGGGGGCGCCGAGGAGACCACGGCCCTCCTGGCACAACGCTTCGACCACATCTTCTACACGGGCAATGGCACGGTCGGCCGGATCGTCATGGCCGCGGCCGCCAAGAACCTCACCCCCGTCACGCTCGAACTCGGAGGCAAGTCGCCGGTCTTCGTGGCGCCCGACGCCGACGTGGACGAGACCGCGAAGCGGCTGGTCGGCGCCAAGTTCGGTAACGCGGGGCAGCAATGCATAGCCCCGGACTACGTTCTGGCCGATCCTGCCACCGCCGCCGCACTGGTTCCCGCCCTGCGTGCGGCGGTCGACGCCCAGTTCGGCACCAGCCCGCAGACCGCGGCTGACTTCGGCCGGATCATCAACGAGCGGCACTTCGACCGGCTCACCCGCCTGCTGGACTCCGGCCGGGCGACGGTGGGAGGCCAGCACGACCGTGACGAACTGTTCATCGCACCGACCGTGCTCACCGATGTCGACCCCTCATCGCCGGTCATGCAGGAGGAGATCTTCGGTCCGATCCTCGCCGTCGTCGAAGTCGAAGACCTCGATGCCGCCATCGCCTTCATCAACGAACGCGACAAGCCCCTCGCGCTCTACGCCTTCACCGAGTCCGAGGCCACCAAGTCGCGCCTCGTGAACGAGACGTCCTCCGGCGGCGTCGCCTGGGGCCAGCCGGTGATGCAACTGCTCATGACCGGCCTGCCTTTCGGCGGCGTCGGAGAAAGCGGCATGGGCCGATACCACGGCCGGTACTCCCTCGAGACGTTCAGCCACCTCAAGGGTGTCGCGGACGTCCCGCTCAGCTAGCCTCGCGCCTTCTGCCGACACCACCCACACCCCGATCCACCGGGACAGCGTGGACCCCCTGCGTCGCAGACCTTCATCCCGTTTTCCTCCGTATTGCAGAAAGAAAGCAACCCATGGCTGTCAACACTTCAGAAGTTTCGCCCGTCTCGTCACTTTTCTCCCCCGTCTCTCTCGGGAAGATCGAGCTCGCCAACCGCATCGTCATGGCACCGATGACCCGGGTCCGGTCCGGTTCCTCCGGCATCCCCGGGGACCTCATGGTCGAGTACTACCGGCAGCGGGCGAGCGTCGGGCTGATCATCGCCGAGGGCACCTACCCCGACCACGCGTCGCAGGGGTATGTCGGTGAGCCGGGCATCGCCACCGACGAGCAGGTGGCCGGCTGGCAGCGGGTGTTCGAGGCGGTGCACGCCGAGGGCGGCCGCATCGTCCTGCAGATCATGCACGCCGGCCGCCAAACCCACCCCGACATCAACGGCGGCCGCCGCGTCCTCGCCGCCAGCGCGATCGCCAGGACCGGCGAGACGTTCACCGAGAAGGGCGAGCAGCCCTACCCCGTACCGGAAGCGATGACCACCGCAGAGGTCCGTGCAGCCCTGGAGGACTTCGTCACCGCGGCCCGCCGGGCCATCGAGGCGGGAGCGGACGGCGTGGAGATTCACGGCGCCAACGGCTACCTGCTCCACCAGTTCCTCTCCCCGGCGGCCAACCAGCGCACCGATGAATACGGCGGCTCGCCGCACAACCGGGCCCGCTTCGTCGTAGATGTGGTCACGGCAGTCACGAACGCTGTGGGAGCCGAGCGGGTCGGGCTGCGGATCTCGCCGGAAGTCGACTTCGGGGACGTCTTCGAGACCGACCGGGACGACGTCCTGGCCACCTACGGCACCCTGCTCGACCAACTGCGCCCGCTGGGCCTGGCCTACCTCTCCGTACTGCACACCGAGCCGGGCGGCGACCTGGTACAGGAGCTGCGGCGGCGCTTCGACGGCAAGCTGATCGTCAACAACGGCCCCCTCGGCGGGGGGCAGACCACCCGCGCGCAGGCGCTCCAGCAGATCGAGGCCGACCACGCCGACGCCGTGGCCGTGGGCCGGGCCCTCATCGCCAACCCCGACCTGGTCGAGCGCTGGCAGGGTGGCCACCCGGAGAACGAGCCGCGGCCGGAACTGTTCTACGGGCCGGGCGCCGAGGGCTACACCGACTACCCCTTCCTCGAAGCGGCTTGAGGCCCACGGTCACGCCTGTCCATGCGGCAGCCCCACTCACCCATGGGCAGGCGCCCGACCGGCGACACTCTGCCTGCCCCTTTGAGCCCGCGGTCCCACCGGCGATCACTGGCCCGAGGACCGTCGGGTCCGTCAGGGCGTGCACAGTCCGCAGGTTCCTGGTCAGCAGCCTGCGTTCGGTGACCTCGTCGAGCACATCGCTCTCGTGCGTGGCCACCGCGGCGGCCTTCGGCCACAGCTGACGCCTATGACAGTTTTCCGGCGGCGGCCCATCCGCCAGGTCCGCCTTCCGCAAGGGAGTCCTTCGCCGATATCCGTCCCCGCTATACACCGGCGCCCATACCGTCCAGCCCGAACGCTGGGAACGCGGGTGACGAAAGGGGCTGTCGGCGAGACGGCATCTGGGTCTGGATGGGGTGGTGGACTACTTCACCCTGTCCGGCGACGAGGCGGGCTGGTTACGGAACAAAAGCGGCGCCACCGTCCAGGCCGACCTGACTCTTGGCGGCCTGGAAGCACTCCTCGACGCTCCAACGGACACCGGCGACGTGGACCAACTCGGACAGGGCGACCTTAAATTCCGGAAGTCAGACTCACGAGGTCACCGCCTTGGGCAACGAGCGTCACCAGGGCGCGATCGATCTGTCAGAACTCGGACGCTTCACCGCGCCGCCGCCGTTTCTAGGTGGTCCGGAGTCAGCTGCAATGACTCCGGACCACCCATCTCAGTCGGCTTCACTAGCGAGCTGCAACTCGCGCATGCGTGCGCCACCGAGCCTCTGCGCGAAATCCCGTGTGAGTCGCGTCTACTGTGCTCCCGCTGCGCGCTCCCGACCACGGAGGCGATGAAGCCGACGAAGCCTGCTTGCCGACCGGAGAACACCGTCCCTCGATCGCACAGCTCCTCGGCGTCTCCCGCAACACCATCTACAGCTACGTGCCCGAGCTGAAGGGCGGCCGTCTCGCGCTCGCCGAGTCGACCAACAAGGCAGAACTGCACCGACCCTCCAGGCCAGAGAACTGATCACTGCCGATTGCGGCTGGTGACAGAGTTCTTACCTGCACGACGGCCGTGGGTTCAGCGTGACTGAGGGACTTTCACCGGGAAACCACGGCGTCCTCTGCAGGTGTGCTCGGAAGTGCGGTGGGTTCGTCGTCGCTGAGTTCAGTGAGCGGGGCAGGTACCTGCGACAGCTGCCACCCACCGACGCTCAGCGATCGCCCGGTCGCCCGATTCGACAGGGCTTCTCCGCACCGACGCAAATCCCTTGGGCAGCTGGCAGTTGACGCCGTAGTCTCCCCGGATGACTACCGTTTCCGTCGAAGATCTCGCACGTGCATGCACATCTGTCGGCGACCTGCTCGCCGAGGTCCGCCCCGAGCAGTGGAAGGAGCCGACGCCGTGCACGGAATGGAACGTGCGCGAGGTGGTGGCCCATTTGGTCGGCATGGACCTGGTGTTCGCAGCCATGATCGAGGGCGGCCCGATGCCCGAACGCGGAGTAGACCGCCTCGGTGACGACCCGGTCGGAGCCTACCGGTCCTCCAGTGCTGCGCTGCTGGCAGCTTTCTCCGGCCCTGGGGTGTTGGAGCGGAGTTATCGCGGCCCTTTGGGGAGTGCCACGGGCGCCGAGCGCTTGCAGATCCGCCTGTACGATCTGCTCGCTCACGGATGGGACCTCTCCCAGGCCACCCAAATCCCTGCCCGGCTGCCCGAAGACATTTCCGAGCGGGCCCTGGCGTTCGCTCAGGCCCAACTCTCCACCCAGTCCCGAACGGGACGATTCGCCGAGCCGCAACCCGTAGAGGAGACCGCTCCGGCCATCGATCGCCTTGCCGCGTTTCTCGGCCGCCCGGTCCCACCACAGCTGTGAGACCGATCGAGTGCAACTGACCGCCCCGAAGCCACGCCCGCTGATGACCTCCGGACATTGGTGAGAGGCAGGCCGTGAGCGCCTGCTGGGCAGGGGACTCATTCGTCCCCGGCGGTCTGCTCGATCTGGTCGTCGAGCAGGTTCTGGGCGATGGCCGCGTAGTGGCTCGCAGTGGTGTGGGGCAGGTTGAAGACCAGAACGAGATGCAGCGAGTCGGCCCCGACGGTCGGTGCCTCGTGAAGTACCCGGTCGCCGCGGATGCGTTCGAGGTAGACGCCCTGGTGCAGCAGGTGCCGCTTGAGGTATTCGGGGCTGACGGGCCCCGTCCCCAGGGCTGTCTTCGTGGTGATCAGGACGTGCCGGTTGAGGGTCTTCGGCCAGGTGGCCCGGCGCTGGTCGAGCCAGGCCAGCAGTGTCTGGTACGTCAGTTCGCCGAGCCGTTGGCCGTGTCCGGCGATGGCGATCCTGCGGTTGGGCAGGTCGAGATCGTCCAAGGTGAGGCGGCGGATAGCCGTAGAGCGGGCAGCATGGACGACAGCGCGGGCACGGCCGTCCTTCGGTGGTCGGCGTGATCGAGCGCGACGTGATCACTGAGCGTAGAGACTCCATGATCACGTGGACCCGCGCCTGCTCTGCATCCTCCCAGACACCCGATGCCTATTGCCGGTCGTTCTTATCCGGTCGGCCTGCCCTGTGCGGAGGGAGGAGCGGCGTGTGCCAGCCGGCGACGCAGTTCGCGGCGCCGGACGGCAAGGCTTGCTGACGGGGCGACGGTGCGGGCGTCGTGGAGCGTGTCACCGAAGGCGGACAGAATCCGGTTGAGACGGTGGGTGGGGGTGTCGGTGAGCTGCACCGGCTGGGCCGGGGTTGTCTGCTGGGCGTCGTCGAAGTGGGGCCGGAAGAAGTCGGGTTCGCCGTCCAGGGCGCGGATGAGGGCTGCGACTTGCTCCCAGGTGCCACGCATCTCGCCGTGGAGGATTTTCCGGATGTCATCTGCGCTGACGAGGTGGCCGGTGGCCACGGCGAGGCTGTAGGGGGTGGGGCAGGCCGCGCGCTGGTGGAGGTGACGCAGGGCGCGGCCGGGAGTGATGTCCTGGCGGCCGGACCGGTGGCTGGGGCCGGGGGCGTGAGCGGTGGCCGATGCGGTCGCGTTCGTCGGTCCACACCTCGCGGACGGCGTCGGTGTCCGCGCCCAGGACCAGGGCGATCTTCTGTGTGAGTTCCCAGGTGGGGAACTTCTCGCCGCTCAGCACGCGGGAGAGATAGCTCGCGGAGACCTGGGCACACAGGCTCGGCTGACCTGGTTGGTGGCGCGCAGGGACGGCGAGAAGGGCAGGTACACCGCCCAGGCGAGGTGGTCCCGGTGTCAGGGATCTACGAGTGCGACTGCGGGCAGCGCCACGAGTACAGCACCGACGTCAAAGGGCACCGGTTCCCGCCCCTGCAGGACGGCTGCAGCGGCAGCGGGCTGGACGCTGAAGACAGCTGCCGACCCCAGCGCCTGACGGCAAGGCACGGCGGCCGGCCTCCCCAGACGTCACCCGGTCGGCCGATCGTCCGGGTGGAAGGCATGCACGGTGACGTGGACGCTGCCGGAGCCGATGCTGAGCACTCCCGTGGCCGCTCCCGTTCTGCGGCCTGGCTGTGCTGCGGAGCCGAAGTGGGACGGATTTCGGGCTCTCGTCTCCGTCGACGGGGGCCAGGTGGTGCTGCGCTCCAGACGCGGCACCGAGATGGCGGTCTCATTTCCGGAGGTCGTGGCCGGGGCCGTGCAACTGCCGGACTGGATGGCGAGCTGGTCGTATGGGATGCCGCGGGCCGACTTGCGTTCGAGCGGTTGCAGAACCGGCTTGCCCGGCGTCGTGCCGGGGCAGCCCGGACGGCTGAGGAGTGGCCGGCCCACTTCGTCGCGTTCGATCTGCTGCGGCTGTCCGGGACGGACACGACCGGGTGGCCGTACCGGCGGCGCAGGGCCGCGTTGGCGTCTATGTTCGCCGCCCGCCGACTGTCGGCGCCGTGGACGCTGTGCCCGTCGACTACAGATGCCGACGTCGTGCGCGAGTGGCTGATGTGGGCGTCGGTCGGGATGGAAGGGCTGGTCTTCAAGAGGCTGGACGACGCCTACCGCCCGTCGGTGAGGAGCTGGCAGAAGTACAAGGTCCGCGAGACGAGCGAGCCGATCGTCGGCGCGATCACCGGCCCTCTGGCCGCTCCCCGCACGCTGCTGCTCGGCAGGTACGACACCGACGGCCGCCCTCAGTACGTCGGCCGCACCACCACCCTCGCCCAAGTGGCAGGTGCGGCGGTCGCCGGCCTGCTCGCTGCAGGGCGGCGCGGTCATCCGTGGACAGGCTGCTCGTTCTCCGCCGGGTGGGGTAGCCAGGAGAAGCTGAACGTCACGCTGGTGGAACCCGAGATGGTGGTGGAAGTCGGCGTCGACGTCGCCCACGACGCCTCCGGCCGGTGGCGCCACCGGCCTCCGGCCGGTGGCGCCACCCCGCACGCTGGCACCGTGCCCGCCCCGACCTCTCCCCCGCCGACGTCCCCCGCCTGACGTCATTGCCGCGCTGACGGCGGCCGGGCGCGGCGGGCCCGCCGACGCGCAACCGGCTGAGCGCGCCCCGATCCCCGGCTGGTCCGCGCCGCCCATCCCGGCCTCCCTCATCCTCAATTCCAGCTAGGGCATGGTCGAAGGGCGGCGCAACGGGGATGTCAGCGGCCCGACCACGCCATACGCCCGTGGTGACCTGGGCGGACTCCAGGGCGCTGGGGAGGCCAGCGCACCCTCTACCGCAACACTCAGCGCAACACCGGGCCTTATGAGGTGGATCGGCGGCCGGGCGGACTGGTCATCGTGTCGCCCTGCGATCGGTACCCATTGAGCCTCTGCGAGGGCGATTCCAGTGCCGCATCAGGCAACGTTTGCGACGTTCGTTGTTGATCCTGAGCCGACGGTAGGTGACCTGGCACCATGCATCGAAGTCAAGCGCTATGGGCGCCGTCCCGTTGCGACCTGAACGCCCCGAGCGCCGAATCGGTCGCGCGCTCGGTCTGCGGTCTGGTTCGCATTACGACGGCATTACAGTGCGCGCGCTCGGGGCGCCGATGAGAAATGGCGTCGACAGTCGTCTGAGTACGGTCCGGTGAACGCGGGACACGCATCAAGGGAGAGCAACAAGATGAGACCACTCCGATACTCGATCAACGTCACGCTCGACGGCTGCTGCCATCACGAGGCAGGGCTTCCCCCGGACGAGGAGTCGATGCACTACTGGACCGCTGAGATGGAGCGAGCCGATGCCCTGCTATTCGGCCGGGTGACCTACGAGATGATGGAGTCGGCGTGGCGGAAGCCGGCCATGGGCACGTGGCCTGACTGGATGGATGAGTGGCAGATCCCGTTCGCCGAGACCATCGACCGGGCGAAGAAGTACGTCGTGTCGAGCACGCTGAGCGGGGTCGATTGGAATGCCGAGCTGGTGCGAGGTGACTTGGGGCAAGCGGTTCAACGGCTCAAGCAGGAGTCAGGCGAGGGCCTGTGGGTGGGTGGCGTGACGCTCCCCCTGGCGTTGGCAGATCTGGGACTGATCGACGAGTACGAGTTCCTTGTGCAGCCGGTCCTTGCCGGACACGGGCCGACGTTGCTCGCCGGTCTGCGCGAGCGCATCCAACTCGAGCTCGTGGACCGCAATGAGTTCCGGTCGGGGGCGGTCGCCATGCGATACCGGCCCACGCGAGTTACGGCTTGACGTCATTTGTCCTGGCACGTTGGCCCCTCCCTCGTGACGGAACGACGGCTCGGGGTCGCGGCGGCTGTTCTTGGCGATCGTGCCGACCACCCGGACGTTGAACATGCTCTCGCCGACCGGCTGGTTGTTACGCACCCAGGTCTGCAGGAACGAGGCCCCGTTGCACACCGCGAACCGCGACGTCACATAGAACGCTTTGCTACTGCCCAGGCCCTTCTTGCACTCTTCGAACGTCATCGTCCGCGCGGGTTCCGGAGCAGTCGTCGCCGTCGGCCCAACCGACGGCCCCTCCTGTATTTCCTCCCCCGGCGCCACGGTCCCGGAGGCACGGCGAGACAACGGCGCGGTACGAGGCCGCCGGCCCCACCGTCTCCGCGGCGGGGTCAGAAATTCTGACCCCGCAAGCAGAAGAGGCCCTGTGCCACGTCAGTGACATGCCCTTGTTGTCCACCGTCAACACTCGCCGGTGGGCTCGGTCCGGTACTTCTCGCGTCCAGGCCGACGCCAAAACCCGTCGGCACGTAACCGCCCTCCCATGCCGGGGTCCCCACACGCGCAAGGAACGGATGGAGACATCTGCCTCGTAACCCATCTTTAACCGCCGAACCCGAGCCGACCACGGGCGGGAGTGAGAGAGAGCACCGGCCTCGAACCCGGTGGCAGGACGGTGACAATCGGGACGGACCCGTAGCGGACGTACAGGGCAACGGTCACGGGCGGTGGTGGGTCGTACGGGGGGCAAGGGCACAAGCCCGCGCATTCGACCGGGGAACCAATGGGGGAGACCATGCAGATCCGTACCCGAGGCATCCGTACCACCGTGGCCGCGCTTGCGGCCGTGGCCGGTGTCGCCGCAGCCGCCGTCCCGGCCGCCGCCGCCACGCCGGACTCCGACACACCCCGGTTCCTGGAGCCGGCCGACCTGCCGCCCCACCCGTCCTCACCGTGGTACGCCGGAGCGGTCACGGCCGGCCAGCCCGACCCGCTGCCGACGTGCGTGGGCGACGCGCTGCCGTCCACCACCACACACCGGGAGTACTGGACGGAGTACGACACGAACGCCCAGCAGCTCACGGTCGAGGGGCGCAGCGAACAGTGGGCGAAGGACTTCGCGGCGCTGCTGCGCAAGGACCTGGCCGGCTGCGCGAAGAAGCTCATGCAGCAGGACCCGGACATCACGGCGACGCAGAAGTACTACGGCCGGCTGAACGTCGAGGAGGGCGCCGACGTCTACGGCATCCACACAGCCTCCGCCTGGGGCTCCTCCGACATCGGCCTCTTCTCGGTCGGCCGCGACGGCGCCACCGTGACGGTCGTCCGGTGGGGCCGGATGGGCACCTTCCAACACGCCCAGGTGGCCGACTTCAAGGCCACGACCGTCACGGCGGTGAACAAGCTGTACTGAGTCTCAGAGGTCGGACAGCACGTTGACGATTTGAGCCCGAACGCAAAAGCCCTGCCGCCCGACGAAGCGCCGGGCGGCAGGGCTTCAAGCCGGTCATCGCCTCTCATCGGCGGGGTGATGTCTCACCGGCCGGGTGGGTATAGCGGATGGGCTTGCCGAGGCTGCGGGCGTAGTCGATCTCGCGGCGGGTGCTGTCGCCGATGTAACCGCCCGGGAAAGCGCCTGAGTTCGCGATTACTGAGCGAACGAGGACGCGAGCCCAGGCAGGGGTACTGATCGGGCAGGTGCTCATTGTCGTCCCTCCGTCCAGCAAATGGGGCAGATGTCCCGGCCATCTCGGGTGCGGTGCACCGCTGGGTGTTTGCAGCACCTCATTGGGCTCCACGGCACGACTCAGAAGTGGCTCGACAACCTGGCCGGTCGAAGCGTGAGTTGTACGCCGCGCTGCGGCGCGACTCCCGCGATGGCATGTCGAACCGGGCGTTGCAGTGCAAGTACGGCGCCACCTGGAGCACGGTCAACAAGGCCCTGACCTCGGCTTGGCCGCAGCCACGCACGACAACCGCTTCGGCGCGGCCGTCGAAGCTGGATCCGTTCACGCTGCTGATCGACGAGATCCTGCTCATTGATCTGGACACGACCAGGAAACAGCGCCACACCGTCACCCCGGATCTACCGCCGTCTGATCGACGAGCACTCCTCGTCCGAGGCGTCGCGTTGACCAATTGCACCCGCACCGATGAGAGGGCGCAAGCGTCCTGCGAGCAACCGCGCGGTCCGGCCAGGGACTGAGAGTCCGGTGTTTATACCTTGCTCGCGACCACCATGTAGTTCTCGTCCTCAAGATCGAACGTGCTCAGTTCCGTTTGGAGTCCGACCCGATGCAACTCGACTTCGAGTTCCTCGTACCGGTAGGGCCAGCAGGACAGCAGTTCCGAGCGGACAAGAACCAACCCGGTCGCATCAACTTGCGCGATCGCAATCTCGATGTGGTGCTCCTCCTCCCAATGCGGCGCAATCTCCCAGCGGTAGACCACGACGGCATCGCGACCGTTCCGGCGGACGAGTCGGTCACTGATCTCCAGCCGGGAACCTCTAGCCCTCACGAGTTCCCAAGTGCGGGATGTGAGTACCAAGCGCCCGCCGGGGCGCAGAAGCCGAGACATCGACTCCAGAGCAGCACCCCTGCCTGTCGCGCCTGCGGCATGGTGAAGCGAGTTGCCAACGCAGAACACCATGTCGAACGTGTTGTCCTGGAAATGGTCGGGCAACTCTTCCCAGTTTGCCCGTACAGCCCGGACCGATGCCCCGAACTCCTCAGACAACTCTGCAGTCCGACGAACCATCGCCTCACTGGCGTCAGTTGCGACAACCTGTATGCCACGACCGGCAAGGCCAACCGCCAACTGTCCGGTTCCGCACGAACAGTCGAGGACGTGAGCGTTCGACGGCAGGAGATTGAGGACGTCGTCGAACGATGCAGCGAACTCGGCTGGAGGCAACTTTGCATCCGAGATGAGCCATTCGTACACCTCGGCAAGCACGTCATAGCTTGTCACAACCACTACCTCCGTCACGCGGCAGACTCACGGTAGGACGTCAGTCCATCAGCGGAGCAAGCCGGGCACCAATGGTTTTCGCAAGGATGGCTCTGACGGTGTTTTTGGGTTGTCAGTTGTCCGTCTGAGCGGATGTCACCAGACCAAAAAAGGTCGTTGGGCTCGCAGCCGAGCACCTCGCAGATGACGTCGAGGTCGTCCAGGCGGATCGTGACCGGCTGCCCGGCCCACAGGTTGGACATCTTCCCAGCGCTGATCACCAGGCCTGCGTCGGCGAGCATCGTCTGCAGCTGCGAGGACTTCCAGATGTCACGCTGCGCGGCGGCCAGCCGAAGGTTCGCGGAGGTGTCCGGTGTGCTCGGTGCCGGAGGTGGTCTTCTTCCCTCTCCGCTTGGCAGTGGGCCCGGCTCGCGTAGGCGCCGGCAGCCTCGGTGCGGTCCTGCTTGACCGCGAGCTGGGAGGCCAGACCCACACGTCGGCGGCCCGGGTGGACAGGTGTACTGGGTGGGTGGTGGGTAGAACGAGCCAGCACGGCTTCTCCGGGCGAAGTAGTGCAGGGCGGTGAGCCTGGGGCCCCGCCGACGGGCAGGGTTCCCTCGTGCAGGGGTGGCGAGGCCGTCGTAAATTCGAGGTCGGGACGTTTGGGATACGGCCCTGGATCAGGAAGGCCGAGTTTGATCTGCTCTCGCTCGCGGCGAGCGCGGAGGACAGCGCGGCCACTTCAGCGCCTGGGTCGCCGCGGCTGGATCTCGAAGCGAAGCCCGGCATCGGCACGAGCAGGCGTCCGGGGCCGTGCTGGTTGGCTGCCGGCTTTCTGAGGCCTCGTTTCTCCGGTCACTCCCGGGTAACTGCATCGCCTCCAGTCGGGGCCGGAGCGCGGCGCACGGGGCGTTCTTGACGCGCGACTCGCGGCCTAAGGCGAATGGATGCAGTCTGGACTTAAGGGCCGCCTCCCCGAGCATCATGCGGCAGCGGCAGCGGCACGGCCACATGGGAGCATTAGCGTCATTCCGAGTGAGTTCTGGCGTCTCAGTTGCCCGACGGTGCCGCTTTCCTGACGGGTAGGCATGAGCCGCGCAGGGCCATCGGTGCGGTGGCGCTCTGGGCGATCGCGGCGCACCTAATCATTCCCTCCCGCGTGATGCGGCACTCATTCCTTTCTTTCGGAAAGAGGAAGGCATTCGTTCGCAAGGAGTCGAACATGCAAGCAAAGAGGACCGTGATCTCATCGCTCATGACTTCTCTGGCCTTGGCAACTGTCTTCGTCGTGGCGCCTCCATCTGAGGCGGCACAGAAGATCACCAGCCAGCTCCCCCCTCCAGGCGCCGCCGGTATAGCGCCGTTCCCGGACGTCTGCCCTGACCAAGATATGGTGCTCCGGCCGCAGTCTGACTTTCCCGATACGGCCATAGGGAGAGTCCGGTTCATGCTGCAGAGTAGAAAGATGCAATATTCGGTCCTCTGCCTGGTCGACAAAGCCCGAGCCAAGGCCGGTTTGCAGGAGGTCCACTCCTACGTCGCGTTGGGAAAGAATTACAGGGGGCCACGAGGCCTTTCTGGATCCGCATACGACCATGCCCGCGCAGCCGCGCAGTTGCGGTGGTGGGGGACCGTGTCCCAATACCCAACCTGCACGCCGAGGAAAGATGATCCCCGCACTGCGGAAGATGAAAGCCTCAAATGTGATCCGCACATCAATCCACAGACAAAGTCGACCCCCGCACAACGCGCTCAAGAACAAGGCTTTGCAAAGAATTGCACCAAATGGAAGGTTGGCGAGAACGCATACACGGCCACGAGCGCCTCGGATGCAACACCGCGAGCTGCATTCGGCTGGTGGTGGCGGAGCCAAGCGCACCACGACACCATGATGGACCCGGAGTACAACACCATGCAATTGGCCGTAGTTGCGGGTAGCGCAGATCCCGCCGGCGGCACGAACGCCCCAGCCGCGACCTTCGTGCAGGAGTTTGGGCGCTGTTGGTCGTGAATGAACTTCCCTTTCCTTCACCGACATCACCAGGTTGTTACTGGCGTGATGCCGCCGCTTGCCCCGACGGGCCTTGTCCGTGGCAACCCGGTGGATCGCCGGGGGTAGCAAGCCCCTGTCCTCGGATCACGCCGGGGTCGTCATACAGGCCAGCAGCCCGGGGACGTACCGGCGGGCACCCGGTGCACACTGAGGTCCGCGTCGTCGTAGACGAATCCGGCCTGTCCAGCAGGGGGGCGGTGACGTCGGCCAGGACGCCGTGGGCGGGATGCCTGCCGATGATATGCGGGTGAGCGAGCGTTCGGTGGAGCAATGGCGCCGCAACTGGCGTGAAGGCGGCATGGAGGGCCTGAAGTCGAAGGGCCCCTCGAAACTGCCGAAGCTGTCGGACGAGCGGTTCGCCGTGCTGGAAACGGAGCTGTCCAAAGGTCCGGCCGCGCATGGCTGGGAAGATCAGCGGTGGACTCTGGAACGTGTCAGAGCGTTGATCGGCCGCCAGTTCGGCGTCAGTTGCTCGATCGCGGGAGTGTGGCGTCTCCTGCACCGCCACGGCTGGTCCTGGCAGAGCCCGGCCCGCCGTGCGCTGGAACGTGACGAGCACGCGGTCGAACTCTGGAAGAAGGACGTGTGGCCGCAGGTGGAAGCACCGCGGCGGCGCTCGATGCCTGGATCGTCTTCGAGGACGAGGCCGGGTTCGCGATGACGCCGCCACGCGCCCGCACCTGGGGCCGGCGCGGACAGAATCCCGTGGTGAGAGTGCGGGGCCGGTCCCGGCGGCGGATCTCGGTCGCCGCGATGTGCTGCTACCGGCCCGGCGAGAGGTCCCGGCTGATCTACCGGCCCCGCTTCCACCTGCTCCTCAAAGGGGCACGCAAGAGCTTCGCCTGGCAGGACTACCGCGACCTCCTGATCCGCGCGCACCTACAACTCGGTGCCCCGATCGTTGTCGTCTGGGACAACCTCAACACCCATCGTGCCGCCGGGCTGAGGAAGTACGCCGCCGAACACGAATGGCTCACCGTCGTCCAACTTCCCCCCTACAGTCTGGACTTGAATCCGGTGGAAGGCGTCTGGTCCCTGTTACGGCGAGGGCCGATGGCCAAGGTGCAGCAGACCATGCTCAGCGGCCTCCAGGAGATTTTCAGTGGGCAGTCCGCACCCCAAAACCTGCTCAAGGACATGGACGACGACTACGATGCAGTTCACTCCCGGCCGCCGCACCAGTGCGCATCACCGTGCGCGCGGCACTGTGCACCGCACCGCGATGCGCACACGCAAGGTGACGGTGAGCCGCGCTGGTGTGGCCAATGCGCACCCCTTGGCCAAAGGGGAGGCACATGCGCACTGACCTGTCGCACTGAAGGTGAGCGATTCTCAGCGAAGGTTGAGTGACGGGTGCTCTGCAAGGACGGCCCGTGTCGAAGCTTGTTCACTTCTGGTCCCAGGTGAGCAGCTCAAGCAGTCGCCGGGCAGGCAGATGGGTGTCTGCGGGACAGTGGACCTCTGGGTCGCGGACGACTGCGGATCACCGCGTAACCGCGGACCACTGCCGTGGCCCTCAGCCGTCGTGCGACGTGACCCGGCGGTCCTGATCGGGGAGGCGGAGGAGTGCGGCTCCGAGCGGGGTGAGGGTGTGCAGGACGGTGTTCGCGTGGCGGTGGCTGGCGATGAGCCCCGAGTCGCGCAACACCGTGGTGTGGTGGCTGGCGTTGGCGGGAGACACCGAGACCGCGCGGGCGATCTCCGAATTGGTGGCGCCGTGCGTCAACGCGACCAGTATCGCGGCTCGGGTGCGTCCGAGCAGTGTCGACAACGGCGCCTTCGAGAAGCAGGGCGCGGGCGCGGGGTCGGCCGGTGCCGGCGGGTACAGGAGGACGGGCGGCAGGTCGGGGTCGGCGAAGGAGACCGGCTTCTGCCAGCAGAAGTACGAGGGGATCAGGAGCAGGCCGCGCCCGCCCAGGCGCAGGTCACGATCGACGCCGCCCGCGTATTCGACCTCGAGGACGGGAGCTTTCCAGCGCAGGGCGGGACCCAGTCCCCCGAGCAGTCCGTCCGCTCCGCCGTGCAGCAGGTCACGACCTCGGCGGGCACACTCGGCGTCGACGTGGGCCTGCATGATGTCGCCGCGGGGGGCGATGACAGCGCTGTGGTACCTGCGCAGCGCGGTGACCAGTTCGGCGCGGGCGTCCCTGTCGGTCAGGCGGTACAAGTGCGTGGGTACGTTCCTCACCTGGGCCAGCAGATCGATCTCGTGGCGGACCCGGGCGGGCGGCGTGTCGAGGATGGCGTCGAGTCCGCTCTTCAGTCCGTGGCCCGCCTCGGCCGGCGTGAGGAAGTCGGGGAAGTACACCGCGCGGGGGAACAGCGGCAACAGCAACGTGCGTACGACCGCGCCCAGTTTCTTCGTGGCGATGGTGGCGCGGGCGTCGCGGTACCAGGCGGCATGGGCCCATCTCCCCTGCCGGGACTGTAAGCGGTGCAGGCTTGCGGTGATCTCCCACAAGGGGTCGGGGCCTCCGGCGAGCCGGATGCGTGACAGATCCTCCGGCGTGAAATGGATACGCAGCACGGTCCCCCCATGCGTGATTCCTGCCCGATGGAGCAGAGAATGCCGCGCGGCCCCTGTGAAGGCAATGACAGGAACGGATGTTCCTCGCGCGTACAGGGCGTGGTCGGCGCCGTGTACGTCCGGTTGGTCATGCCTGGATCAGCGCGGCCACCTCTGCGCGTATGGCGGGCAGGCCGGCGTGGACCGTGCCCGGACAGTCGGTGTCCGCCCAGTCGAGGTGACCGCCGATGGCAGGCGCGGCGCGGCTGACTCCGCTCACCGGATTGTGGTAGAGCACCTTCCCGAAGGGGGCGATCGCGTGACGCCCGGCCAGTTCGGCCAGGAGCTGGATGAGTGCGGTGCGTGCGGCGGCCGTCGCGGGCGTGGTCGTCAGCGTTCCCAGAAGGGCGATTCCGATGTTTCCGGTGTTGTATCCCTTGACGTGCGCGCCGGTGACGAGCCCTCCCGCCGCATCGTGTGCGGCCGTGCCGTCGGTACCGGACCAACGCCCTTCGTACACCCGGCCGTTCCTGTCGATCAGGAAGTTGTAACCGATGTCGCCGTAGCCCTTGCCGACGGTGTCGTTGCGGTAGATGGCGCGTACCACCGCGGCGGGGTCCGGATCGGTGCTGCCGTCGTCGGTGTGGTGCACGGTGAGGGTCTGGACCGGGTAATATGCCGGCGGCCAGAGCTCCGTACCGTCGGCGGCGTACCGCAGGGTCTCGTCCGCGCCCCAGTCCCCGCGCGACAGCAGCGTGTACGCGGCGGAGGCGGCGGCCGCCGCAGGCCGGGGCACCACGCTCAACGCGGCGGCGATTCCGAGCGCGCCCAGGAACACGCGTCGTGGTACTGGGGACGCCGTGTGGGCCGGGTTCGGCGAGCCCGCGGAGGTCGAGTCCGGGACCGTCATCGCGTGATTCCTCCTGTGGGGTTGTCCGGGCCGGTCGAAGCTGCCCGCTCCGTCGGTCGGGAAGCGGGCAGCCGGTGGAACGGAGGAGTGCGGCTGTACGGCTATATGGCGCAGGCGGCCTTGGGGCTGTAGAGACGGGACCATGTGCTGGAGCCGACGATGCCGTCGGCTCCGCCCGTGGTGCCGTTGCAGGTCTGCACCCAGTAGACGCCCCGCGCCGTGTTCTGACCGTAGTCTCCGTCCACGTCGAGCAAGGTGGGGTACGCGCTGTAGAAGTTGATGAGGCACTGCACCTGGCGAACCGCGTTGCCCTTGTCGCCGGGGCGGACCGTGGGCCGCGAGGAGTCGGAGATGTAGTTGCAGTTGGACTCGGCGGGGGCCACGGCGCTCGCCGAGGTCGCGCCCGCGAGGGTCCCGCCGGCGGCGAGTACGACGGTGCTGCACAACAGGGCCAAACGGTGGGTGCGCATGACGTCTCTCCCGAAGTGTGTGGTTCCTGTGATGACAGCAAGAGTGCGTGGGAACCCGACCACCGGTCCACGAGATTCGATGAGGCCGAAAGAAGGCAGGTCAGGGTCATCGGGCATGACGCGCAATCGCCGTGCCGCCCTCGCCGGTGGTTGATAGGGCGTACGACAAGACGCTGAGGGCCCCGGCGGATCATCCGCCGGGTTCTCGCTCGCGGGACCGGTCTCAGATGATTGCGGTGTCGATCAAGGACCGGTAGCGCACTCACTGGTGGTGACCGGCTCGTACGCCTCGGGATCGCTGTCATCACGCCACTCCCGAGGAAGGTGTGATCGTGGCGCCCACAGGCAACGGCGCGTCAGCGGGGCCATCGACGGCGACCCCGCGGCTGCGGAGTTCCACGTGGCCTCAGCCAGTTCGGGCGATGAACCGTAGACGTCCTCGGTCGGGAAGATCAGCCTCGAGCAGGCTTCCTTTCCCGGGTGCAGGCCCAGGGTGATCGTCACCTAGCTCGGGTGGGTGTGCATGGACTGCAGACATAGGGCCCCGCAGTCATGATGAACGACTCGTTGCGCAGCTCGCCTCCCGTGCCCTGAGCAGCGGGAAGCGCAAGGTACACATCCAGCGCGATGAAGAAGGGCGGATCGTCGCGGCCGGCGGCGAGGTGGGCGAGGACCAGGAGGACGGCACCGACGGTGCGGTCGAGTCGGCACTGCTGCACTCCTCCCCCGGGACACGGCGACCATCTCGCCCTTCCTCCGCACCCGGGTGTACCGGCCTGAATCCCTGGTCTGGCTCAAGGGCTACCAAGTCCTCCTCCGCTGGCGGAAGAAGCACCACATCACCGGCCTCTACACCGTCCCGTGCGACACGGAGGTCGAAGTCGGCGTCACGAAGGATTTCCCGCTGGGCAGGTGGGTCCACCAGCAGCAAGAGGCCCTGCGGGCAGGTGAACTGGATGACCGGCGCAACACCCTGCTGGACGCCCCGGAGGCCGACATGGTCTGGGAATCGGGCGAAGAAGCCTGGGAGAACAAGCTCGCCGCGCTGCGCTCCTACCGGCGGGCCGCCGGACACCTCGCACCCCGCCAGGACGCCGTGTGGGGCGAAGGCGAGGCGATGGTACCGGTCGGGCAGCACATGGCCAACCTGCGGCGGAAGGGCGGCCTCGGGAAGGACGCGGAGCGGGCGGCGGAGCGCGCAGCAGCTGACGGCGATCGACCCGGACTGGAACGGCCCCTGGCCGCTCGACGGGTCGACCCGGGAAGGCCAGCGGCCGGTCCCGCGCAGCCACAGCGAACAGCCCACGGTCCACGGCAAAGCGGAGCCGGTGGCCGGGCGTATGGGTATAGAAAACCAAATCGAGACGGGACAAGCTCACCCTGGAACAGTTGTCGCCCTGGCCCAGGAAGCCGGCGTACCGCGCAACGCGCTCACCCAGCGCCCCCTCGACCTCAAGAACGACTTCTATAGGCAGGTCAGGGCTCGCGGACAGACGCCGGACTCCGAGATGCTCCTCGTCGGCAGGTCGTCAGAGTCAAGGAACTCGCGCCAAGGACGCCCAAGGACGCCATCGAGCTCGCCCAGCTGCGGGCCGATGTCGAGCAGCTGGTGCACGTCGTGAACCAACTGACGGCGCACAACCAGCAGCTGCTCCGCGTCCTGTCGAGCCCGGATTTGCCGGTCCGGGCATTGCCGACCCAGCCACATCCAGGCCGCAGCCACTGAGTCGCTGTCCTTCGTCCGGTGCAGGTGATGGCTTCTCCGCAGAGTGCAGCTGACCAGCGGGACGAAAGGTGTACCCGGTCAGGGACCTCCGTGGTCAGATAGGAAACCGGGTGCGGTCACAGCAATCGGTCGACCAGCCCGTCGATGTAGTCCGGGGTGAGCGGGACCATGCCGAACAGGACGCGGATGTACATCGGTGCCAGGATGTGGTCCAGCACGTCGAACGCGTCCAGTGTGGGCTCGCCACGGTCGCGGGCGCGATCGAGCATGGACTGCAGTTGCCGGGTGCGTTCGGCGCGCAGGTGCTCGCTCGCCTGCAGGCCCTGCTGACCGCTGCTCGACAGGGCGAAGGCCAGGTGCAGCACCGCCGGACCGTCGGGTCCGGTGATCTCGCGGGCCACTTGGGCAGCGTAAGTGCGCAGGTCGCCGGCGAGGCTCCCGGTGTCGGGCATCGGCGACTGCGCATTGAGACGGGCGAGCGCCACCTCGCTGAGCAGGGTTTCCAGACTGCCCCACCGACGGTACACGCTGCTGTCAGCGACACCTGCGCGGGCAGCGACCTCGCCGACGGTGAAGTTGCCGTAGCCGCGCTCGCTGATCAGTTCGGTGACGGCCTGGTGCACCTGCGCGCCGACGCGGGCACTGCGCCCGCCGGGCCTGCGGGCTCGCTGTCGCTCGTTCATGCCCCCACCTTAACGCAGTCAGTACTTGCGTTTACGGGGCGCCCTCCTTACAGTCATCTAACGCAGTTGCCGACTGCCTTAGAGCGCTCAGGCGCATCGCCGCCCGCGTCGACCGTGGCCGGGTGCAACTACCGATCGGGGGGTCCCCATGGCTGCATCGCTTGCGACCGCAGGCAGTCGATCAAACCGGGCCGTGCTACTCACGGTGACCTGTCTGGGCCAGTTCATGGTCCTGCTCGACAACACGATCGTCGGAGCGGCGCTGCCCGACATGCAGCACCGCCTGCACACTCAACTGACCGGTCTGCAATGGATCGTCGACGCGTACGTACTGCTGGTCGCCATGCTCCTGCTGTCCGGCGGCATCTTCGCCGACCGGTTCGGCCGCAAGCGGGTGTACCTGACCGGCGTGGCGGTGTTCACCGCCGCGTCCCTGGTGTGCGCCCTCGCGCCCTCGCTCGGCTGGCTGATCGCCGGCCGGGTGCTGCAGGGCATCGGGGCCGCGGCGCTGAGCCCTGCCTCGCTCGCCCTGCTCGCCGCCGCCCATCCCATGCCGCAAGAACGCATGAAGGCGATTGGGCTGTGGGCCGGATTGAGCGGGATCGGTCTGGCCGCGGGCCCCGTGGCCGGCGGCGTGCTGACAGAAGCCTTCGGCTGGCCCGCCATCTTCCTGGTCAATCTGCCCATCGGCCTGGTCCTGCTGCTGGTCGGCCTGCGTCACCTCGGCGAGTCCCGCAATCCGAGCGCCCCCGCGATCGACATCCCGGGGACGGTGCTGTCCGTTCTGGGGGTGGGGGTGCTGACCTACGGGCTGATCGAGGGTGGTGCCCGCGGATGGACCTCACCGGTCATCCTGGGCAGCTTCGCCGCCGCGGTGATCTTCCTCGCCGCCTTCATTGCCGTCGAAGCCCGTCGTACCTCCCCGATGCTGCCACTGCGGCTGTTCGGGCAGCGCCTGTTCACCGTGTCCAACACCGCCATGGTCGTGGTGGGGTTCGCGCTCATGGGGTCGTCGTTCTTCTTCTCCCAGTTCTTCGTGTACGTCCAGGGCAGCTCGATCCTGCGCGCCGGCCTACAGACGCTGCCGGTATCCCTCGCCATGGTGATCGTCAGCCCGTACGCGGGCCGACTCGCCGCCCGGTGCGGCTTCCGAATCGTGGTTACCACCGGCCTGGTCCTGGCCGGCCTGGGACTGCTGGCGCTCGGTATGGTGCACGCCGACACCGGCTACGCGAACGTGTGGTGGCGGCTGGGAGTCGCCGGCACCGGCTTCGCCCTGACCCTGTCCCCACTGACCGGCGCCGCCATCCAAGCCGTCAGCCCGCAAGAAGGCGGCCTCGCCTCCGGCATCAGCAGCACCACCCGGCAGATCGGCTCGGTGCTCGGGGTGGCAGTACTCGGAGCCATCGTCCGCACCCGGCAATCCGGCGGCGCCTCCTTCGGGGCCAGCCTGAACAGTGCCTTCGTCGCGGCAGGCGCCCTCACATTGGCCATCGCCGTGTTCACCGGCCTGTGGCTGGCGAAGTCCGAACCCGCGAAAGTCGTGATGACGCAACGTGCCACCGATTCAGATGCGGTCACCGCCTCGAACGAGGCATCTGTGAACAGCCGTTGACATCAACCGTCTTGATCGAAATCCCACTGCACCAGGGTGCCGACCCTGCCGTGGTGACGCCCCGCCAGGACCGAGTGCACCACCCCGCAACCACCACGTAAAGGACTCCGGCTTGTCGCCTGACCCGACCACCGTGCACCCGCTGCCCGCCCACGACCGCGTGGTGTTCCTCAACCCGCTGGTCGTCTCACCGAACATCACCGTGGGCGATGACACGTACTACGACGACCCGGACGGCGCCACGGACTTCGAGCACCGCAACGTCCTCTACGCCTACGGCCGGAGCGTCTCCGACGGCACGACAGCGCCCAGCCGCAAGGCCGCCGTTTTCGTGCCGCCCGGCTTCGTCTGAGACCGGCGGCACAGCCTCAAGGAACTCATGGCGGCGGCCGCAGAGGGCCCGCGTCAGGAGCGTGTCCGGGATCTCATAAATGAGCCGGAGAAAGGCCTCTTCCAGGCTCAGACGGGAGTCCAGCAATGCGCTGCGGGTCGCTCGACATCGCCCCAGGGCAACGGCGAGTCGCTGGGCCTCAAGTCCACGGGGAGTTCTGGTGGCTCCCAGGTCTGAAAGACGAGCGGGACACGGTCCCGGGGGCAGACAATGAGGTCCCGCCTGCGCGTTCGCAGCTCGATGCGGCGAAGGCTCTCTTCCTGCCGCGGTTCCTTCTCAATCTGTTCCCGTCGCCGGGTCGAAAGCAGTTTGATGTGGAGCAGCACGCCCATCGCCACGGTCTTTCCCGAGCCGGTCCCGTGCGTGACCGTGATGTTGCGAGGCGCAAGATCAGTCAAGTTCGCAGGCCTGTGCTGTCCGTCGAAGAGCCATGGCAACGACGGTGGGATCGGCTGGGAAAGGGCCATACGTATCCCACCAGTTCCTCGGCTGCTGGTGGGATACCCATCGTCACGCCGTTCGGCATTGAAGCAGTGACACCTCAGGGTGGCGGAAGGTGAGGGCTCGTATCCGTTGAGACAGGCGGGGCTACGGTCCGGCTCCGTATGATGGGGGACGCCTCGCCCCCGCAGCTGCAATTGTGCCGAGGCTCGGTAGTCGTCACCGACGGCACCACCGCATAGGCTGCACAGAAACCAGGTCGAAGCAGCGGGACTGTCACCAGAGAGGCGCTGGAATTGTCACACATAGCCGATCACTGGTCTTCCTGTTCCCGGGGCACAGTGTGACTCGCGACGACCTCATCGCCATGCTCCGCGAGCAGACTCCGGCATGCGGGCCTGCACGTAACGCCTTGATCGCCGGGGCTGACTTCGTCGTCTGGAACGGCCTGGTCCCGGCCAACCGGCACGCGGGCGTCTTCCGGATTCGAATGCACCACTCCTTGAAGCGTGGCCACACGATCGATGGCCTGGCCGACAGTGTCGACATCCTTCTGCGAGCCGGGAAAGAGCCGCTTCGTACCGGATCCATCGACGCTGTGGACGGGTCATCCTGGTTCACGATCTTCCTGAACTCCACGGCGACAGTAGTGGTGGCCTGCTGCGGCGGACGCCGCCCCACCACCATGGAGTCGGCCGACACCCCCGACTCCGGCTTCCAGCTTCGTAGTTGTTAAGACGTCGCTGCATTTGGCGTTGGTCGGTAGGCTGTGGTCGAGATGAACATGGAAGACAAGACGGAGACCGCCTGCCGGATCTGCGGATACGACGATGGCGAAACGGTGTTCAACCAGTACTCAGTCCCGCAGTACGTCATCTGTCCTTGCTGCTACAACGAGTCCGGTATCGGCGATGACAACGTCTCGCAGGTTCGTGAGTTGCGCGGATACTGGGTTGCCAGCGGCGCCTTGTGGCACGATCCGAAGTTCCGGCCAGCCGACTGGGATCTGCTGAAACAGCTCGCCAACATTCCGCCCGAGTGGCGCTGATCTGGGACGCCGGGTGCGGTTACCTGGCGAGACGGCGGTAGCAGATGAGGGCTGCGGCGATGCCGGCGAAGGCGAGGAAGTGCTCGGCCTTACGTTCGTAGCGGCGGTGCCGGCGGCGGAAGCCGCCCAGCCAGCTCACCGTACACTCGACGGTCCAGCGGTGCTGCCCCAGGCGGGTGGAGGACTCGAACCCCGGCGGGCGATACGGGGTGTGATGTTGCGGGAGCGCACCCATCGGCGCAGGTGGTGGTAGTCGTAGCCCTTGTCGGCGTGGAGCTTGGCGGGCCTGCGCCGCCGGGGCCCGCGACGGGACCGGATCGGCGGTATTCCCCGGACCAGAGGCTCAAGTCCCAAACCGTCGTGGGTGTTCGCGGCGGAGATCCCGACAGAGAGGGTCAGACCGGTCCGCTCGGTGAGCAGATGGATCTTCGATCCCTTTTTGCCGCGATCCACGGGATTCGGACCCGTCAGTGCCCCCCTTCATCGCCCGCATGTTCACCGACTCGATCGCGCAGCGCGAACAGTCCAGGTCGCCCCTTGCGCCGAGTTCGTCGAGGACCAAGCGGTGGAGCTTGGCCCACACCCGGGCCTCGCTCCACTCGACAAAGCGCCGGTACACCGTCGACCAAGACGGCCCTGACCCCTCCGGTGCCTGCCGCCAGGTGCACCCGGAGGCGGCCGGAAGCAAGATCGCTGCCAGCACCTCCCGGCCCCATACTGCCGACGACCGCCACCCTGCGGACGCACCGGCGCCACCGGCACCACCCGCTGGAACAACTCCCACAACCCGTCCGGGACCAGACGCTCCACGATCGTCACGCCCGAACACTCCCCAGCACGCCAAATGCAACGACGTTTAACAAGCCTGCCTATGACAACTATCGCGCTTTGGCTCACCGGCTGAGCCGAAGCTCGGTGCTTGTCACCGGTCACCGGTTGAGCTGGTTGAGCCGGTTGAGCCGGTTGAGCCGGTTGAGCCGGTCAATGAGAACGGCCGAAGCGACATGGTTGTCGCCAGCGAGACACGCGGCTTGTCACAAACGCTCGTTCGTCCTGCCTCCTCCTACCGTGAGGCGAGTCTCGCCGCCGAGGCTGGAAGAACTTGGCGTCGCTGCGTTCGCGGCGACCACCGGCGGTGACTACCACTCGCCAGGCGCTGCTTGACCTTGCCGCTGGCGGCAGGGTTGAACGATGACCGGCATGAACAGCACCGCACCGCAGACCAGCAGGATCGTCGCTGTCACCGGAGCCGGCACCGGGATCGGCCGGGCGACCGCCCGCGCCTTCGCCGCCGAAGGCGCCCACGTGGTCGCGATCGGGCGGCGAGCCGAGCCGCTCATGGAGACCGCTGCCGAGAACGACCGGATCACAGCGCTGACCGCCGATATCACCGCCGAGGGCGAGTCCTCTCGAATTCTTCAGGCCGTGCTGGAGAGGCACGGTCGGCTGGACGTGCTGGTCAACAATGCCGCCATCGTGCGCAGTGGCGCCCTCGGCACGCTGACACCGGAGATGATCGAGACTCAGCTTGCCACCAACCTCGTCGCCCCCACGCTGCTGGCTCAGGCAGCGCTGCCGCTCCTGGAGGCGTCGAGCGGGGTGATCGTCAATGTCAGTACGTCGGTGGGACAGCGGGCCTGGCCGGGTAGCTCGGTCTATGCAGCGACCAAGACCGCTCTGGAGCTGCTGACCCGCAGTTGGGCGGTCGAGCTGGCACCTCGCGGGGTCCGGGTGGTGGCGGTGGCCCCCGGCGCGATCGACACCCCTATCGGCGAGCACCAGGGCCTGACGCCGGAGCGGATGGCCGCAGTGCGGGAGTGGCAACTGGCGCACACCCCGCTGGCCCGGATCGGTCGCCCCGAGGAGGTGGCCTGGGCGATCACCCAGCTTGCTGCACCGGCTGCATCGTTCGTCACCGGAGTGGTACTCCCGGTCGACGGCGGAGCGGTCGTGGCGTGATAGGAGTGGCCCGGGAGGTGGGATGGGTGCGGATCGGTGAGCTGGCCACGGCAACTGGGACGACCGCTCGTGCGCTGCGGCACTACGAGCAGGCAGGGCTGATCTCTTCCGAACGGGCCTCCAACGGCTACCGCGTCTACGACGAGCAGGCCGTGGTGCGGGTCCGCAACATCCGCCACCTGCTGGCCGCCGGGCTCACCCTGGACGACGTGCGGGTGTTCCTGCCCTGTCTCGATGGCGATGTGGCCGCCGCACCGCCCTCGGACCAGGGCCTGCGGGTCGCACTGGAACGGCTGGCGGTCCTCAACCAACGGATCGCCGCCCAGACCGAGGCCCGCGACCGGCTGGAAGCCGCGTTGCGACGGGCAACCGGTGGCCGAATCCGCCCCGCAGTCTGAACGCCCGCCTCGTCACACAGCCGGAGAAACCTGGCGTTGCTTCGCTCTCAACGGCCACTCACGGTGACAACAAGCCTGCCCTATGTGACAACTACCGTGCTTCGGCTCACCGGTGAACCGAGGGGCGGTAGTTGTCATCGTCGGTACCAGCCGGCCTGCGGCTTCCAGGACGCAAAGCAGAGCGGTTGTCACCAGGTCGGCGCGCTACCTGTCACCGACAGCACGTAAAGCACGGCTGCTGTCACCGGCCCGTTCGCCGGACCGGCCATCAGAGCTGTACACCGTTTCGGCAGCTTCAAGGGTGGGCGTGGCGGAGGATAGGTACATGCATGAGTCACAAGTCTTCACTGGTCGCGCCATGGACCACCCGGTGTGGTGCTCTTCCGCGCACTGCACCGCGCCAGCCCGTTACGCCGTCGATGAGTGGGCGTACGAGGAGTTCGTGGAATCGGATGCATATCGCGGTAGGTACGAGCATGCCTCCGAGCCGTGGGAGATCCCGCCCTACGCCGGCTTCCATCCACTCTTGGAGCAGTTCGTGCATGAAGCCACACTGACTGCTCAGCTCACCCAATTCGCGGCGACGCCCTGGCTCAACGATGCCTACGTCAGCGTGTATGCAGGCGAAGAACGGCTCTTGTCCATCAGCGAAGTATGGGTACAGAGAATCTTGGGAGGGGTCATGTCACGACTGCAGGGCCCCGAACTCCAGGGACGCCCGCGCTGTTGATCCGCAGCCTGCTCGCGTCGAACCTCGGCTACCAGCTTGGCGAAGCAGCGCGGGGTCAGACCCGTGAAGGGCTCTATCCATGACGGCACCGACGCCGTGATCACATCAGCCACGCAGTGATGGTTGCATCTCCCAACGGCCGCCAAGAGGGTAGCCATAGAGTGAGGCGCCATGCGAAGCCTGGACCATCTGCCGAAGGCCCATCTCCATCTGCATCTCGAAGGTGCGATGCGTCCCGCCACGCTCGCGGAGCTGGCAGGCGAGCGTGGCGAACGACCGCCGGATTCAAACGGCTTCACCTCGTTTGAGGACTTCGGCGCTTTGTACGGAACCGCTGCCCGGGTGGTGCGCGAGGGCCCGCGCAGAAACCTTCTGCGGCTGGTACGCGAGGTGGTCGAGGACGCCGCCGCGGACGGAACGGTATGGATCGAGCCGCACTTCAACCCCCTGACCTATGAGGGCGATCCGGACGCCGCGCTCGACGTCCTGGACGCGGTGATCGACGAGGGCCGACGCGCGGGCGCGCGGCTGGGCGTCGGCTTCGGCATCCTGATGTTCGCCCGGCGCAACGCGGACCCGTCGGAAGCGGTCGAGGCCGCCCGCCTGGCGGCTAGACGATCAGATAATGGGGTGGTCGGCTTCGGCCTGGCCGGAGATGAGGCCCGCCACGCCCCTGAGCCGTTCGCTGAGGCGTTCGCCATTGCCCGCGATGCCGGGCTGATTCCCGCCCCGCACGCAGGGGAATTTGCCGGCCCGGCCGGCGTGCGCGCCGCACTCGACGTACTCGGCGCCCGCCGGATCGCCCACGGCGTACGGGCAGTCGAAGACCCGGCTCTTCTTGCCCGCCTGGCCGCGGAAGGCATAGTCCTCGACGTCTGCCCCACCTCCAACGTCGCCCTCGGGGTCGTCGCATCCCTGACTGCGCATCCCCTGGCGCGGCTCCTGCAAGCAGGCGTCCGGTGCACCCTCAACGCCGACGACCCTCTCCTGTTCGGTCCGGGTCTGCTGCAGGAGTACGAAACGGCCCGCGCGGCGCTCGCCCTCACCGACCCCCAACTCGCCGCCGTGGCCCGTACCTCGCTCGAAGCCTCCGGCGCCCCGCGCGCCACCGTGGAAGACGCAGTCACTCGAATCGGCGCATGGCTGGACATCCAGGGCCAGGCAACTACGCCTCCCAACCCAACAAGCATGTCGGCCGCCGCACCATAGGGCGCCGTCTGGAACAACCAGCCAGAGATCGCGGGACAACCTTTAGCTCGGCGTGCCCCGGTCCGACGGCCCTGGGGTGACAACCCGCCTGCCTTGGTGACAACTGTCGTGCCTTGACTCAACCGGCTGCTGGGACAGCGGTGCTCAAGGCCCCGGATCAGTAGTCGAGATCCAGGTGGTCGATGCCATTGATTTCCAGGTCTGAACAGCCCCAGAGCGCGACCACGGCCGCCCTGGAAATAGACGTCCTTAAACCCTTCGGCGATGATCCAGGGCATCTGCTGGTCGCTGGCCCCGGCTTCGCGGCGCGTCGAACAGGCGGCGGGCTTACTCCGGCGGGAGGTGCGCGGTCAGTCGCCTCATCCGTCCGTCGTCGGTCGTGCCGACCGGCTGGTGTACCCCGAACCGGGCTCTGGTCTCCACCGTGATCCCGGTCGTGGTGGCGGCCTGTTGCTGCCGGCGCTTGCGGACCTGCGGCTGCCACCCCTGCCGTACGGCGTCCTCGATCTTCGCGGCGACGTCGGCCGGGGCGTGCTTGCGGGCGCCGCGCCGGTAGCGGTTGACGGAGTCGGCGGTGACACCGATCTCCTGCGCGACTGCCTTCGCGCTGCAACTGCCGGATCAGGTAGGCGATCTGGCCCTTGAGGGTCTTCGGCGGCCGGCGGGTGAACGCTTCCCGGTCGGCCCGCTCGATCGCGTCGTCGATCTCCCCCACGGCTCTATTCCCCTTCGTCCATGACGGCGTCGCCGCCCTTGATGTGGCGGGCCGGGTTGAGACACTTCTCCATCAGGTCAACCGCCCACAGCATCGACTGGACACCCTCCAGCTTCGCCAGACCCGGCGTCGGTCCGAGACGGAAGCCGGCGGGGCTGCGGCTTGTCGAACGCGGCGTACGGCAGGAAGTCCAGCAAGCTCTCCCCCGGCGAGGGATAGACGACGCAGTCGGACAGCACGGCGAGCGGGAACAGGCCCGTCATCTTCGCCATGTTGCTGAGCTTGCGGTGCATGTTCACCCGCGCCTTGGCGATGACGGCGGCCCGGATGTCGGCGCGCCAGGTCGGGCATTCCAGCGCCGGCCACCGGTTCCCGTCCTTGTAGTGGCGGCCCTGCGGGCGCTCCCGCAGCTTGCCGACGCCGCCCTGGACCGTGGCCTTGATGGCGGCGAGCAAAAAGCGGCCATGGCCGGGTCGACGTCCTTGTGCCGCTCCATCGCCGCCAGGAACGCTCGGTCGTCCAGGTCCCGGGTGGCGCCGAGGTCGGCGAGGGTGTCGACGTACGCCGCCCTGAGGCGTCGTGCCACGGGTCCAGGTACGCGCCGGTCTCGCGGCGTAGGTACGCCTCGATCGGATGGACGTCGTAGCCGAGCTCCTGGGCGTAGGCGACGGTGTGCGTCTGGTACCAGGCCGGGCCCGTCAGCCGCTCCCCGGTCGGCGTGAACGGCAACGGCAGGCGCGGGTCCAGCTCCACGTGTTGATGCTCTGCGTCGACGTCTTGAGCGTGGTCGCTGGGCGGGCGGTCGCTGGGCGGGCCTGGTTGATGCCGGCGGCCTCACGCAACCGGGCGCGCTCCGCCGGAGGCGGGAGCTGCGGCTCCTCGCCCAGCATGGCGTCGACGGACGCGAACAGCTCTTGCTCGCTGGTTGCCATATGGGTCTGCCTCGACCCCAGACATGGCAGCTTTATCCCGTTTACTTAACCACTTCAATTAACCTGTCCGGATAGATTGGGAGGGTCGTCGACCCGCCCCCGTGCCAGGTTTCTCCCAGCTCAGCTCCCAGCACCTGCCCGGCTGGCTCATCCGCCGGAGCCCGGCACGGCGACTGGTCTGAGGAGGTCCTGACAGCTGCCCGGTCAGCTCATCGACCTCGGTCTGCCGGCGACCGCCATCGCCGGGGTCCCCGGGCATCGGGGCCCTGTACTAACCACTGGGCCAAAGCGCACAAGGAGGGTCGGCATCGCCCGCACGCAGGGGACGCGTAGCCCGGGATGGGGGCGGCGGTGTCGCCGTCGTTCGGCCGACGCGCTGAAGTGGGGCTCCACGGGTAGCGTGGGGTGAGGACGTGCTCGTTCCGGCCGCCGTCAGCCGCCCACGTCCCAGCAGCCCCACAGGTCGCAGTGCCGGCGTGGCGCGATAGCAGCCCGGCCGGGCACCGAGCGCCACGGGGCGGACCGGTTCGAAAGGAACGCACCATGCCCTTCGCCACTGCCACGGACGGAACGCAGATCTACTTCAAAGACTGGGGATCGGGGCAGCCCGTCGTCTTCTCCCACGGCTGGCCGCTCGTCGCCGACGCCTGGGACCCGCAGCTGAAGCTGATGGCGGACAACGGCTTCCGGGCGATCGCTCACGACCGGCGCGGCGGCGGGCGCTCCGGCCAGCCCTGGGACGGGAACGACCTGGACACGTACGCCGACGACCTGGCCGCCGTCATCGAGACCCTCGACCTCCGGGACGTCATCCTGGTGGGCCACTCGACAGGCGGCGGCGAGGTGACTCGCTACATCGGCCGGCACGGTACCGGCCGGGTCGCCAAGGCCGTCCTGCTCGGGGCGATTCCCCCGCTGATGCTCAAGACGGACGCGAACCCCGAGGGCCAGCCCATCGACGTCTTCGACGAGATCCGCGACGGGGTCCTGAAGGACCGCTCGCAGTTCTACGAGGACCTCAGCGCCCCCTTCTTCGGGGCCAACCGCGACGGGTCGAACGTCGCCCAGGGCACCCGTGACCAGTTCTGGCTCTGGTCGATGTCCGTGGGCCTCAAGGGCGCCCACGACTGCGTCAAGGCGTTCTCCGAGACGGACCTCACCGAGGACCTGACGAAGATCGACGTGCCGACGCTGATCGTGCACGGCGACGACGACCAGATCGTGCCGATCGTGGCCTCCGGCGAGAAGTCCTCCCAGCTGGTCGGGGACGCCGTCTACAAGGTCTACCAGGGCGCCCCGCACGGCCTTTCGATGGTTCCGGAGTTCGCCGAGCGGTTCAACGCCGATCTGCTGGACTTCGCCCGCGGCTGACGCACGGGCACCGGGTCCCCGGTGCCGCGTCTCCGACCCACCGGCGACGCAACGGCCGCTGGCTCGTCCTCCGCCGCCCACCGGCGTTCCGGTGGGTGCCTCGCGGCAGGACAGGCCATATTGCAACACCTCACCACCGGACCGGAGTTGGTGCGGCGCTGGGAGATGGGCCCGGATCAGTGGTCCGCTGCGCCCGAGCACGCCGGCGTTCGACCAAGCCTCGGGTGCCGAACACGCTGACGAGGTGACCAGCGCCAGTGCCAGGTCGATGCCGGCGGTCACGCCCGCCGAGGTGTAGGTGGAGCCGTCCCGGATGTAGATCGCGTCGGGTTCGACGCAGCTGGCCCGGCGTCAGCGCAGTCCGGCGAAGAGATCATTCTCGGGTACGGCCGCGCCGGTGGAGTCCTGGACACGTACGAAGGTCTCCATGCCCATCAACTCTCCGAACCTCTCCTTGCCCATCCTGAGGAAGAAGATGTTCTCGCCCTGACTGGCGTGCGCGGCCAGCGCGTCGAACTTCTGGCCGCTGAACGCGGTGGTGTCCACCCACGTGGTGATCTCATCGTCGGGAAGGCCGATCTCGGCCATCGCGGCGGCCTCGGCAGGATCCGGCTCCGGCATGTCCGGATGAAACTCGCGCATGATCTCGCCGAACCGCTGCATCATCGAGCGGGGCATCGTGGTCCAGTACACCTTCGGTGTCAGCGCGGTCATCTCCAGCGCCGCCATCGTGATGCGGTGGGCCTGGATGTGGTCGGGGTGGCCGTAGAAGCCGTTCTCGTCGTAGGTGACGACTACATCAGGTCGGTAGTGCCGCATGAGTTCCGCGAGTCGGGCCGCGCCTTCCTCCACGGGGGTCTGCCAGAAGGATCCGGGGGCGTCGTTGCTCGGCCAGCCCGCCATCCCGGAGTCGGCATAGTCCAGCATCTCCAGATCACTGACGTTCAGGACGTCACAGCTCGCCTTGAGTTCTTGACGGCGCATCAATGCGACGGCCGCCGGATCGTGCCCGGGATCACCCGGCTTGACACCCCCCGGTCCGTCACCGCAACCGCCGTCGGTACACGTCACGAGAACCGTGCGGATGCCTTCCGCCGCGTACCGCGCGAGGACCCCTCCGGTTCCGGTGGCCTCGTCGTCGGGGTGGGCGTGCACCGCCATGAGCGTCAAGGGCCGGTCAGTCATCAAGCAGTCCTCCTGCAGAAATACGTCTTGGTCCGAGTGCGCGGCGGGCGTACCGCGATCCCGGGGGCCCGGATCCTGGCAGGGTAGACGACCTTGTGGTGTCCGAGTTCCCCGCCCATGCAGCGCCGGTCCCTCGGTCGATGCAACAGTGCCGGCCGGACCCGCTGTTCCCGGCACGGCTGCACGTCTCAGCGCCAGGTCGGATCCGACTTACATCCGGCACCAGGCGTGAGGGCTGACAGCAGCGCACCCCGGCCAGGGTTCCACGCTTGGACAGGGGTGCAGAAACCCGACATGGTTTGTGCCGGATTTTGCGATGAACCTCTCCGCCACGTCTGCGAGCACTTCCCCGAAGCCGTCGTCGTCCTGCGGGGCCGCTCGTCGCTCATGGCGCCAGGATGGCAGACCCTTGCGTCTCGTCCGGCCAGCTCGTCAACGTCTCGCCTGTCTCCTCGTCGACGAGGGTGACCCGGGCGCCAGGAAGCGCGCTCCAGTTCCCCAACCACACGGAAATCATCCGCCGTGGAGTGGCCTCGTTCCCCCACCAGCCCTGCATCACCGGGTGGCCGGCAGAGGCCAGGGTCAGGTGAAAGCGCTCAGGCTTCATAGCCCCAGCATGGCAGGCTGGGGTCACCGTGGTCGTAGTGATGTCGATCCCCGCGTCCGGTCAGCTCAGGGATGCCGTTCACTGGGCCGGTCCGGCCCGTGACCGCCGGGAAGCGGGCCAGTTGCCTGCAGGAGTGGGAGGCAGCTCGTGACTGCGGCCGCGGGGGGCTCCGGCCCGCCAGAAAGGCGACGGCCGCCGCCACCTCGGCGGGGTCGATGCTCTGGTCGGCGGGCAGCCCTTGGATGATGGCCTGGGTCTTGGGGGACTCGATCACCCCGTTGACCAGGAGCTGGGCGACATGGATGCCGTGCGGCTGCGGTTCCTGCCCGGCAGCGGTGGCCGGCGCGCACAAGCCGCCGTGCCAGCCGGCCGCCCACAGTCCCGTACCGGAGGTCGCCTCGCGCGTGCCGCCATTGGTCACCTGGAGGATGGCTGCCGGGCGCTGTTGGGCCACCAGCGCCCGCGCGGCCTCGCTGAAGACCACGACCACGTGCCTGGTGTTCAGCTCGGCCCACGTGCGGTAGTGGTCGAGGGTCGCCTCGACCACTACCGCCACCCCACGCCACATCCGGGTCGAAGTGGAAGACGGAGACGGCGTCGCCCAGGCAGTCGATCCGTCCGGTCTCGCGCAGAGCGCTGCGCAACTGCTCGGGGTCGCTGACGGCGGCGCGCAGCTTCTTGCGTCGCTGCCCAAGAACGACGCGGCGGCCTTGACCGCCTACCAGAGCGGGGCTCGACAGCTTGCTGCCAGCCAGCCAAGGTTCTCTGCGCGGCGAGATCTCCTTGGCCTGCCCGGCAGTGAGGCGGGAAGCAAGCACCTTCAGCACCGCCACTGTGACCTGCTCGGCTCTGTTTGGCGTCGGGCACTCGCCGCGATCCCGGACGCTCGCGACGAACCCGTCGTACCCGCATTCGAATTCCCCTCCCTCACAGGTCGTGCCTCCGGTGGCGAGTTCCACGCAGAGCCTGAACCACGGGCAGGTGAGGCGAACTCTCTCGCTGCGTGGGAGACCCCGCCATGGGGCCGGACGCGGCCGGCCGATCTCCGACCACGCAGGTCACCGCGTTCTGCGGCCGTGAGAGCACGCCTGGTGTGCGGCAACGATTCAGGGGTATCCGCGATCTGACCGTAGAACTCAGGACAAGGGTGGCGGTGTGGCTGAGCCATGCGCGAAAACGAGTATCAGCTGCTGGCCGGCCGCCCGATCCTGGCGACTGTTGCTTTCGAGGGGAGTGAGCCGATCGCTGAGGCCCGGCATGCTGTCCGCCGCTTCCTGGCCGCTGTTCAGGCCGTTCACGGTCTCCCGGTGTCGGAGCGTGCGATGGGCCTGGCCGAGCTGGTGGTGAGTGAGTTGGTGACCAATGCCTATAAATTCGCTCCCGGACCGTGCCTGCTGGACCTGGAGATTGCCGACGGTGCCGTGGAGATCAGCGTGTGGGACACCGATCCGACGTTGCCGGCGGCCTGCTCGACGGATCCGGTGCGGGTGGGACAGCACGGCCTGGAGATCGCCATGGCGGTGTGCCGCACCTTCGAGGTCCGGCGCGAGCCGGTGGGCAAGTGCGTGAAGGCCGCGATCGTGCTGGCCGACGATCCCGGCGGGGACCTGGTGGGCCGCCTGTTGTGACCGGGCTGGTCAGGCAGCTTTTGTCTGTGGGGGTGGAGTGATGGTCAAGCTCTTGTTCTGGCGAGCAAGGCGGCGTGTTGTCAGGGTGATCGCGACCCCTTGTGAATGGGCTCCTTCAGGACAGCGCTGAAAGAGCGTTTTGCCCCGGTGGGTATGTTTGGTGATACTTCAGTGGTGCGTCAGCCTGGGACTGTTGGAGCCATGGCGCATCATGGGGCGTATGTGGCGAAGGATGTCACCGGACGGACCGTTTTAGGCAGTTCGCTCCTGTCTGATCCCAAAGCGCCCCCGCATGACGCCGTTTGCGCCCTGGGGGCAGGCTGCTCGCGACGGCACTAACGAAACATGACGCGACAGCGCCTCTATCCCAGCGACCTGTCCGATGCACGCTGGGAGTTGATCGGGCCCGCCCTGACAGCCTGGCGAGCCGGGCGCAGGGGCAAGGGCCTTGACATCGGGCGCCCGCCCCAGCATGACCTGCGCCGAATCATGGACGCCATCCTGCATGTCGACCGGACCGGGATCCCATGGCGCTGTCTGCCGCACGACTTCGCGCCGTGGGAGACCGTCTAAGGGTACTTCGCCGCGCGGCAGAAGGACGGCCTCCTCGACCAACTCAACAGCGTCCTGCGCCAGTTGGTGCGACAGCCGAAGGCCGGGACGCCCAGCCTAGTGCCTGCGTGCTCGACGCCCAGAGTGTCATGACCTCCGCGAACGCGCCGGCCACCGGTCAGACGGCGAACATACCGAAGAAGAAGAACAGCACCGCGAGCATCGAGCCGCTCCGGCAGCAGGTCGTCAGCGCGGAGCGCGAAGGCACGGACTCTCGCTCGCTGCAGCCCGAGGCTGGCATCGACGCGGGGAAGAAGATCGCAGGCCGCAGGCGCCACATCGGCGTCGACACTCTCGGCCTGCTCCTGGCCGTCTGGGTCACCGCCGCCAGCGACTCGGACAACGCCGGCGGCATCCACCTGCTGTCCCGGATCGCCACCGCGAACCCGCAGGCCAGAAAGGCCTGGACCGACTCCGGGTACCGCACCGAGGCCATCAACCACGGCGCCCGCCTGGGCATCGACGTCGAAGTCGTCCGCCGAGGTCCTGCCACGAAGGGTTTCAAGGTGATACCGCGGCGCTGGGTCGTCGAGCGGACCTTCGGCTGGCTCATGCACCACCGCCGCCTCGCCCGCGACTACGAGACCCACCCGCACTGCTCCGAAGCCATAATCCGCCTCGCGATGATCGACCTCATAAGCAGACGACTGACCCGCGAATACACCCTGAACTGGCGCGACACCTGACTTCGAATCAAACACTCCACCAGGACAAACCACTCTTTCAGCAGGTGTTTCGATCCGGAGCCGAGAAGCGATCCTGACGAGGGACACGGCCAAGGATCGGTGATCTTGTGCAGCTTGAAGACTGCCTGGAGGATGGGCATGGCAGAGCTCAGCGGAAGGCAGGCAGGTGTGGCTGGTCATTGGGTGAAACTCGAACTTGACGTTGCCGAGTTCAATCAGAACCACTTCGAGAGGTATGTGACCAAGTGCCAGTCCCAGGGATTGCGCTTTACGACTCTCGCCGATCTGGGAGACACGCCGGAGCATCGTCGGGCGCTGTACGAGCTCAACAAGGAGTGTGCTGCCGACATACCGGAAAGAGGAGAGTTCTACTCCTTTGACGAGTATGTCGAGCAGCGCTTCGAGGTGGCCTCCTACGACCCGCGAGGTGTCGTGATCGCCTTGGACGGCGAGGCCTGGGTCGGTATGGCGGCGACGTCGAGGCATGAGGACTTCATGTTCAACGAAATGACTGGTGTGAGAGCCTCGTATCGAGGTCAGGGCGTCTCCATCGCCATGAAGACGTTCGGGGTGACTTTCGCCCAGCAGTGCGGAGCGAGCACGGTCCGCACCTTTCATCATCCGGCCAACGCGAGCGCGATTGCCATGAACCGGAAGATGGGCTACGTCGACGCGGCCGACTGAGCGATGCCCATTGGGCCTCGGTCACCCGGACTTCGCCCACTGGCCGGTGCGGGAGTTTTGCGGGTGAGGCGCCTGGTCATCGTGGTGATGAGTGCCCAGTTCAGGTGGGCCTCGGAGTGCTGGGGCAGCTGTTCATAATCGCGTTCGTTGCGGCGGGCGTTCATCCACCAGCCGATGGTCCCTCCACTTTCAACGATCGAGGCAGCACGACGAAACCCTGTGTTGCAGTTGTGCCAGAGCGCACAGGTCATTGCCAGGATCCGCTGGGCCGCACGGACACCGACGCCCTCGATGGTGCGTCCGCCGTGTTAGTCCAGACCGAGTTGGCCTTTGAGGGTGTCGTAGGCCGCTCGATCAGCTGCCGCACCGTCTTTGAGCAGGGCTTCTCCGGGCCGTGAGGTGCCGCGGTTACGGTAGGAGGACCGCAGCAGGCTGATGCCGCGGGCGGCGAGGAAGCGGTCGAGGTCGGCTGCGATGTAGCCCTTGTCAGCCAGGATCAGCAGGCCCGGGCGGGCGGCTGCCAGATGCGGTGCGTCGTCGATCACGGCGGCCAGACCTGGTGTTCGCCGGTCTCCGGGTCGGCCAGGGCCCAGGTCACGGGCAGCCGGGCCGGCGTGCACACCAGGAAGGCGCCGCGCCAGGGATGGACGACGGCGCGGCGCGAACATGCCCCGGCTATACGTGGCGCCAGGGGCGTGTGCCCCGTGACGGCCTTCCCCTGACGGCTTCTGCGGACCGGGCCGCGGACGCTCCCGGCCACTGCCCCGGCCGCCGACACCACCTCACACTGTCTGCTCACGATGGCGTGAGCTGGGCCTGCACCGCGGGTGCGCAACGGTCGACGATCTCCTCGACGGTGGTCGAGCGCACCTGCGTGCCGCGGGCGATGCCGTACATCACGCCGAGGCCGAGCAGGATGCTGGTCGCGAGTTCCGCGCGCAGGGGCGCATCAGGGCCGGTGAGGCGTTCGGTGAGCCGTTGGCTCACCTGGGTGCGGAAGTTGGCGCGCAGGATGTCGCCCTGTTCGCCGTGGAAGGGGGCGAAGACGATGCGCAGGATCGGATCGACGCCCCGGTCGCGCTGACTGGTCAGCACATGCCGGACCATGTGCCGGCCCAGCTGGTCGAGCGGGGCGTCCAGCAGGGCGTCGGCATCCGTTTCGAAGGACATCACACGGGCAAAGAGGGCCTCCTTGTTCCCGAAGTACTTGAGGATCAAAGGCGCGCTCACTCCGGCCCGTTCGGCGACGGCCTTGAGCGTGATGTCGGCGTGCGCGTGGTGCGCGAGGAAATGGCGGGCGGCGCGCAGAATCGCCGCCTTGGTCGCCTCTGCATCGCGGCGCCCGGAGATGGTCCGCGGGGTGGTCGGGGCGGGGGGCATGGGGTTCATACTCCTTCCGATTCCATGTCCCGGGCGGACTGCCGGCCTGCCCTGCGCTGGTGCGTGACGGCGCGGTCCCCCGGGATGGCCAGGGCGGCGGCGCAGGCCACCAGGGTGACCATACCCGCCATCGCGAAGGCCAGTTGATAGCCGTGCAGCGTGGGGATCCGGGCCGAGCCGACGCTGCTGGTGTGGCGGACCAGGACGGCGGCGACGGCGGCGCTGCACACGGCCTGGCCGATGGTGCGCATCAGGACGTTCACGCCGTTCGCGGACCCGGTCTGTCCGGCCGGGACGGCGCGCAGGATCAGGGTGGGCAACGCCGAGTAGGCGAGGGTAGTGCCCGTCGACACGACGGTGGTGCCGAGGACTATCACCCCCAGGTCGCGGCTGTCCACGATGCGCACGACATATCCGAGGACAATGACGGCCGCTCCGAGGGCCAGCGTCACCCGCGGGCCGCGGGCCATGGAGATGCGCGCCGATACCGGCGAGAACAGCAGCATGGTGACTCCGCCCGGCAGCAGGCACAGGCCGGTCGCCACGATGCTCAGTCCGAGGCCGTAGCCGGTCTCCCGAGGCGCCTGCACCAGCTGGGCCGTCACCAGGATGTTGGCGTAGAAGCCGAAGCCGACGAGGAAGGCGGTCAGGTGCGGCAGCGCTACCCGGCGGCTGGTCGCCAGGCGCAGGTCGACCAGGGGCCGCGCGGCGCGCAGCTGCTGCCACCACCACAGAGCGAGGACGGCCGCGCAGCCGAGGAACAGTCCGGTGATCCGCGGGCTGGTCCAGCCCCACTGGCCACCCTGCGAGACACCGAGTAGCAGACAGACCAGTCCGGCGGCCAGGCCGAGTGCGCCGAGCGTGTCGAAGCGTCCGTGCTGCTTCACCGGGGATTCGCGTACCGTCCACCAGGCGAGAGCGAGGCCCGAGGCGCCGAGGGCACTGGTGACCCAGAACATGGTGTGCCAGTCGGCGTACTGGACGATCAGCGCGGCCAGTGGCAGGCCCAGGGCGGCGCCGATGCCAACGGTCGAACTCATCAGGGCGACGGCCGATCCGGTACGTTCCGGTGGGAGTTCGTCGCGCAGGATGCTGACCGACAGCGGTACTACGGCCAACGCCGCGCCCTGCAGCGCCCGAGCCGCGATGAGTACCCGTATGTCGGAAGTGAGGGCGCAGGTCACCGAGCCGGCAGTCATCAGCCCGAAGGTGATCAGCAGCACGCGCCGCTTGCCGTACATGTCCCCGGCCTGCCCCAGTACGGGGGTCAGCACCGCACCCGTGAGCAGTGTCGCGGTCACCATCCAGGACACCGTGCCCGCCGAGGCGCCGGTCAGCCGCGGCAGGTCCGGCAACAGCGGCACCACCACGGTCTGCGTAAAGGCCATCAGTATCCCGCCGAAGGCGAGCACCGGCACGGTCAGGCGTTCGCGCAGACGCCCGGGGGGCCCGGCGGGCGTCGCCCGGTCGGGTATCGGCACGGACGCCATGGCCGCTCCAGAGATCCTGTTTTCAAGTGAATGGTGATTCACCATACTGAGTGAATCACCATTCACCTAATGAGGGCTGCTTGCCGCAGAACGCCTTCTCGAGGGTTCCGGCCAGGGGGTTCGCCACGGTCGCGTTGTTGAGGGGAAGAGCGTTCAGGGGCGTCGCCGAGTCCTTCGCGGCCGGGGCCGGGCAACTGCCGGACGCGACTGCGTTGGACGGCGTTACTGACTTCGGCTCGTGAGGGTGACCTTTATGGAAGTCGCTGATGTGGCTGGGGCGTTGGTAGTAGTCCATGGTGTGTGAGGTGTGCGGATGGGGCGGGCTGACTGCGCCGGGGCGTCAGCGCCGCGAGACGGTACGGATGCAGGCGGCCGAGTTGTTCGAGCAGAAGGTCAAGCCGCCGGAGGTCGCGCGGCGGCTGCTGGTGATCCGGAAATCGACCTACCAGTGGCAGCAGGTGTGGCGGGACGGCGGCGTGCGGTCCCTGGTCTCGCGTGGGGCGAGCGGGTCACGGTGCCGTCTGTCGCCATGCTGCCTGGAGAGGCTTGCCGCGTACCTGGAGCAGGGGCCGGCCGTGCACGGCGGGGTGGAGGGCCGAGTGCGGACCGCGGCATGGGTGGCCACGCTGATCGGCAGGAAGTTCCACGTCACCTACGCGTCTCGGGTGCTACTCGGTTGATGCGCCGGCTCGGCTTCTGCCCGCAGGTGCCCGCGCGGCGGGTGGCCGAGCGGGACGAGCAGGCCGTGAAGGTGTGGAAGGAGGCGACCTGGGCGGAGGTAAAAGAGCCCGGGCGGCCTGCGGGGCTACATCTGCTTCGAGGACGAGGCGGTTTTCACCCGACGTCCGCCCAGGGCTCCGCGCCGGGGCCGGAGCGGCATCACGCCGGTCGTGACCCGTCAGCGGACGGCGCTCGGGACGCCTGTCGGCGGCCGGCGCTGGTCGCGATGCGGCCCGGCTCGCGGACCCGCCTGTGCCACCGGTTGATCGCTCACCCGGCGGGCAAGGGCAAGCGCCGCAGCATGAGCGAGCGTGACTTCATCGCGCTGATCGACGGCGCCCACCAGCTCGTCAAGGCGCCGATTCGGCCTGGTGTGGGACCGGCTGAACACCCATGTCTCCTCCGGGATGCGGCAGTTGGTCGACCAGCGGGAGTGGCTGACGGTGTTCCTGCTGCCGGCCTACTCGCCCGACCTGAACCCGGTCGAGTGGGTGTGGGCGCACGTCAACCGCAGCCTGGCCAACCTCGCCGTCATGGCCCTCGACCGCCTGGAGGCGCTCGTCGGCAACCGACTCAAACGCCTCCAGTACCGGCTCGGCGTCCTTGACGGCTTCGTAGCCGGAACCGGCCTGTCCCCTGGCCGCCACGACTTCACCAGGTGTGCAGTTGAGGTACAAGAAGTGCCGCTGAAATTGATCTTTCCTGGGTTCGACCGGTTCGGTTGGCGCGGCCGACTGAAGTGCTCGCACGCGCCTGCCCGGGGGCTTGCCGCTGTGTTCAGCGGTGCTCGGGCTCCACCGGGAGCCACAGTTCGGCGTCGGCCTCGGTCTGCTCCGGCGACAGGCGGGTGCGCAGGATCTCAGGGCCGGTGCGGGTGCGATACGGGTTCGACGGGAACCACTCGGTGAACACGTCCCGCCACAGCTCCTGGATGGCCTGCGGTGCCGGCCCGGAGGTGGTGAAGACTGCCCAGGTGCCGGCCGGGACGGCCAACGTGGTCGTGCCCTCCAGAGCGGCCGCAGAGGTGATCACGCCGTGGTGGTAGTCGAGTTCAGTGCCCTCGGCGCGGCTGGGGTCCATGCCGTCGCAGGCCGCGACGATGCCGTGCGGTTCCTGGTCCGACAGTTTCTCCAGGCGCTCCAGGGTCTGTGGGTGGATCCCGCGGACAAAGTCCATGATCAACTGGTTCGGCCCGGTATGCACCAGCGGTACCCGGGTCTTGAGTCCGACGACGGCGAAGTCCGTCTTGTCCACGACGCGGTAGCGCATGCTGCTGCTCCCCTCGACGGTGAGGCGGAAGGCCATCCGGGACTGGGAGTTGAGCGCTGCGCCGGTACGTCGGGCCTCGCCCGGTCCGATGCTGTGCATGGCACGGAACGCCCGAGCGAACGCCTCGCCGGAGCTGTAGCCATAGCGCACCGCGATCTCGAGCAGCGTCTCACGTCCCGTGAGTACTTCGGCGCCCGCGAGGGTGAGCCGACGGCGCCGGACGTACTCCGACAGGGGCATGCCCGCGAGCGCGGAGAACATCCGGCGCAGGTGGTACTCAGAGGTGGCCGCGATGCGTGCCACCTCCTCCACGTCGAGGTCCTGGTCGAGATGGCACTCGATGTGCTCCATGGCCTGGTTCAGCCGTTCCAGCATGCCCGCCTCCTTCCTCTTGCCTCAGGACCACCTTTGCCAGCGATGGCCGTGAGGCACGTTTACGCTGCGCCGCGGTCGGTGCCGTCCCCGTCCGGACCGGGGGTGTCCTGTCCCAGGCCCCGGCGGATCGCGATCTCCACGGGTGAGTACGTGCCGTCGGCCCGCTCCAGTTCGTACGGCTCGGCCGGCATCAGCGGCGGCTGGGCCATGAAGCGGGGTCGCACCCCATGGTGCGGTTGCGCCGCGTGCACCAGGAACGGATGGCACAGGAAGACGTCGCCCGGGGACCCGGTGGCGAGGGCGAGTGGCCGGTTGTCGGACGCCGCCACCAGATCGGGCGCCAGGGTCAGCCCGCTCGCCCCGTCCTCCCCGTACTTCTCCAGCACCTTCGGCACGTCGAGGTGCGAGCCGACCCGGATCCGGGTCGGGGCGTCCTGTTCACCGACCTCGCTGAACAGGAACAGCATCAGCAGCGCCCGGCCCTGGGAGCGCAGATTGGTGAAGTACCAGTTCTCGCCCTCCGGCAGGTAGCTCCCCTCGATGTGCCAGCCCGCGTCGTCCGGCTCCTCCTGGTGCGGGAAGCGCAGCGGGAACGTGCCCAGCGAGTAGCGCGGTTCCCAGCGTCCAGCGCCGACGAGCAGGTCGTACGCGCGGTGCAGGAACGGGGAGTTGGGTGCGGCGGCGAACGGCCCCTGCGCCATGCCCGCCACCCAGTGCACGGGCTGCGTCCACGTCGAAGGGTCGTCCGGGTCGCAGCCCGTCTCTCGCCACAGCAGCCGCGCGCAGTCCGCGGCCACGCGCGACGCGACAGCGCCCTCCAGCTTCACGAAGCCGTCCCGGAGGAAACGGGATACCAAGGTCGTGTCATCCATGCCCCCATCGTGCAGCGACACCGGCCCTGCTCACCCGACATTCTCCGCACCGCCTTTGTCGGGTGATCGCCGGAGCGCGGAAAGTCGGCGCACCGCCCAGCCGGCCATGATCAATCTCAGCCGCACTTCCTGTACTGCAACCACTCGCACCCGTTCACTCTGAAGGGCCGAGATCAGTATGTGACCTGTACGGGTGTCTCAGACCCAAGGTGTCCCAGGTGACGCACCTCCGCAGACGAGACGCGTTGGCCGCCGACGGTTCGGGGAGCTGAAGAAGGAATGGTTCGCCCGGCCGTCGGCGCGGCACGGATAACCTGCGCGAATGAAGCGGATTCAGCGGGCCGCCGGCGCGGTCGTCGGCTCAGCGGTGGGTGACGCCCTGGGCGGCCCCTTCGAGTTCGGTCCCCGGGGAGCGTTCTCAGCGCGGTTTCCCGCGCCTGGTGCCGGCGGTGAGATGTGCGGGGGCGGTGGCTGGGACCCTGGCGAGGCCACTGACGACACGCAGATGGCCGTCCTGGTCGCGGAGTCGCTGCTGGAGCGGGGCGGGCTGGATCTGCCGGACATCTTCGCCCGCTTCCAGCGGTGGGCAGCCTCAGACCCCAAGGACATCGGCCTGCAGACCGAAGACGTCCTGACCCACGGCATGCCCTGGGACCTCGCCGCCGCGATCCATTTCCAGGTCAACCAGCGAGCAGCCGGAAACGGCTCCTTGATGCGGGCGTCGACCTCCGCGGTCCACTTCGCGGCCGCCGGCCAAGAAGCCACCATGGACGCGGCTCGTCGCATCGCCGCCCTCACCCACGGCGACCGCGCGGCCTGGGAAGGCACCGCGATCTTCCACGAACTCATCCGCGTCACGTTCGAGGACACCGACCCCCTCACCGCGCTCCCGGACATCCTGGCTCTTGTCCACCCCGACCACCGCGGCCGCTACGCCACCGTCCTCGCGCCCGACTGGCACCCCGATCAGGCGACCGAGTTCAACGGTGCCGTCTGGCCCTGCCTGGGCTCCGCCGTCTGGGCCCTGCGCACCACCACCAGCTTTGAAGACGCCATACGCGCGGCGATCGACCTCGGTGGTGACACGGACACCGTCGCCGCGGTGACCGGAGGCCTCGCGGGGGCGTACTACGGGCTGGATGCAATCCCCGCCCAATGGACCCAGCCGCTCCATGTTCCCCTCCCAGGATTCGACGGACGGGTGCTGCACCTGGAAGATCTGCTCCACCTTGCACACCGCCTCGAAACCACTCACGCCGGTGATCTGCCGACAGCCGGCGGCTGTTGAGACAGGTGTGGTCAGCCGCATGAACGGCGAGATGATCGTGTGGGGGGCGGCTCGCCTTCGGCTGGTGTTTCGGGATGTCGGTTGCCGGCCGCCGTGCGGGCAGGGCTGTGGCCGGACACTTGGGTCGGGTGTCCAGGGTTCTTCGGGTCCTGGGTGGGCGGGGTCTGTCACGGTTCGGGTGGCCGGTCGGCGCAGGGCCGCCAGGCCGGGTGACTCGCTGGTCAGCGCGGGTCATCGGGGGCCACATGCGCATCGCGAGACCGTGGGTCGGTCATGGACATGCTCACGGGCCGACGTGACCTGCCAGCGCAACCTGCATGCCTGATGCTCGGGCATCGGCGGCGGAATACAGTGAAACAGGATGGAATGGGTGTGGCGTAGAGCTCAGCGAGAGCGAGATGAGCGGTCATGGAACGGCATGACGTCGACGGCCCGGGAATGATCGCCGGCCTGGGTGTCGCCACTGATGCGCTCACCGCGCGCGCCACCGTCGACGAGCACGGCACCGTGACCGGCTGGAGCGATGGTGCCGAACACCTGCTCGGGTACGTGGCGGCGCAGATCCTGGGCCGACCGGCCGGCTCACTTCTCGCCGATGAGCCTACGGCGAGTGACCTCCCGCCCTTCCCGGAGCTGCCGAGGTGGCACGGCACGCTCGCTCTCCGTCACCGTGACGGCCACCGCATCGAGGCCAAGGTCGTGGCCCATCACAGGTCGCCGGACGCGGGGACCCGCGACTGGCTCCTGGTCTCCGCCGTGACCGGGTCGCAGCCCCACTCGGACGACGACGCGCTCATGAGGCAGGGTTTCCTTCTGTCCCCGTTCTGCGCGACGTCGGTGCACGACACGGACCTGCGCTTCCGGCGGTCGAACCGGTCCGCGCTGGCTGCACTGGGCCTGAGCGACGACCACATGCGCGGGCTGCGGCTGTCCGACGTGCTGGACGACCCCATGGTCAGGGAGGTCGAGTGGCTGATGCTGCGGGCGATGGAGACCGGCGAGCCGCAGTACATGGAAAACCACGCGCGTGCCCCCGGTGAGACCCGTGAGCACGCCTGGGCGGTCCATCTCTACCGCCTGGAGGACCCGGACGGCCGCGTCCGGGGCGTGGCCTCCACCGGGCACGACATGACGGAGCAGTACTGGGCCCGCACACGCCTCCAGCTGATCGCCGAGGCCGGCAAGCGCATCGGCAGCACCCTTGACGTCAGGCGGACCGCGCAGGAACTGGCGGACGTGGCGGTCCCGGACCTCGCCGACTTCATCAGCATCGACTTGCTGGCGTCCCTCGACGGGCTGCAGGAGGAGTTCCCGGCAATGCCGGCGTCGGGCAGCTCCATGGCACTGCGGCGCATCGCCCACAAGTCCGTGTATCCGGACAGTCCCGAGGCGGTTGTCACGCCAGGCGAGGTGGACGAGTACCCGGACGGCTCCCCGCCGGTGGAGAGTCTGCGCTCGGGACGCGCCGTGCTGCGCCAGGTGACCGAGCCCGCGATCGCGGGCTGGGTGGCCCGGGATCCGCTCCGGAGCTCCCGTATCCGTGATTTCGGCTTCCACTCGATGATGGCCGTGCCTCTCTCGGCGCGCGGAACCACCCTGGGCGTCGCCGTCTTCGCCCGTCACCGGCACCCCGACGCGTTCCAGCAGGACGATCTGGTACTGGCCGAGGAACTGGCGGCCCGGGCGGCGGTCTGTATCGACAACGCCCTGCGCTACACCCGCGAACGCGCCACGGCGGTCACCTTGCAGCGCAGCCTGCTGCCACAGCGGCTGCCCGAGCAGGCCGCGGTGGAGGTGGCCTCCCGCTACCTGCCAGCGGGCGCCCGGGCAGGCGTGGGCGGAGACTGGTTCGACGTGATCCCGCTGTCCGGCGCCAGGGTGGCGCTGGTGGTGGGCGACGTCGTGGGACACGGCCTCCACGCCTCCGCGACCATGGGACGGCTGCGGACCGCCGTACGCACTCTGGCCGACATCGATCTGCCCCCCGATGAACTGCTCACCCATCTCGACGACCTGGTGGCTCGCCTCGCCACCGAGGCGGAAGGCACGGACCACAACGCCGGGGCCGGCCAAACCGCGGGTGACGTCGGAGCGACATGTCTCTACGCCGTGTACGACCCCGTCTCCCGCCGCTGCACCCTCGCCCGCGCCGGGCACCCGCTGCCGGCCGTAGTGAGCCCGGACGGCACCGTAGAACTCCTCGACCTTCCGGCGGGACCGCCACTGGGCCTGGGCGGACTCCCCTTCGAGTCGGTCGAGATCGAGCTGCAGGAAGGCAGCCTGCTCGCTCTCTACACCGACGGCCTGGTCGAATCCCGGGACAACGACATCGACGTCGGCCTCTCCCGGTTGTGTCTGGCTCTCGCGGCTCCCGCCGCATCCCTGGACGCCTTGTGCGACACAGTGCTGGGAGCCGTACTCCCCCAACGGCCCACCGACGACGTCGCCCTGCTCATCGCCCGCCCCCGGGCACTCGACGCCGACTGCGTCGCCGCCTGGGACGTCCCCGCCGCCCCTTCCGCCGTCGCCGAGGCCCGCAAGAACGCGGTCGGCCAGCTGGCCTCCTGGGGTCTGTCCGACGCCGTCTTCGCCACGGAACTGGTCGTCAGCGAACTGGTCACCAACGCCATCCGACACGCCACGCCGCCCATCCAACTACGCCTCATCCACGACACAAGCCTCATCTGCGAGGTCTCGGATGCCAGCAACACGGCCCCCCACATGCGCCGAGCCCGCGCCTACGACGAAGGAGGCCGCGGCCTGCTCCTGGTCGCCCAACTGACCCAACGCTGGGGGACCCGCCCCACCCCCACGGGCAAGACGATCTGGGCGGAACAGAGCGTCGATCCTGTCCAGCCGCCCTCTGCCACCTGAATCCGTTGCGCCACCTGATGCGCGGCGAAGCGAGTCGTCGCTGTCGCGACCCCGACAGCGACCTCGTCCCGGACAGCCGCAACTACATGTGGGACAACCACTCCGACACCGCCACCCGGCGCAACGACCACGACCACGACCGTGGCCGCGGTGGCGGCCCCCACCGCGGCAGTGCCCTCCGCTGACCGACTGGCACCCCGGCCGGTGATCACCGCACTGTGGCCCCACCGGCCGGCCTGACGCTACGACAGCGCGCTGTCCTGTCCGGGCGGTGCGCCGTCACTCGGCAAGGCGGCGGTAGCAAATGACGGCTACGGCAATGCCGGTGAAGGCGAGGAAGTGCTCGGCCTTGCGCTCGTAACGGTGGTGCGAACGACGGAAGCCGCCCAGCCAGCTCACGGTGCGCTCAACAGTCCACCAGAAGTAGATCGCGTCGAAGTCCTTGAGCTGTTCCAGGCCGTCGCCGTCCATCATCTTGCCGGTGCGCTCGTAGAACTCGTAGCCCCAGGGGAACTCCTCCCAGACGAAGGAACAGGGACCAGGGGCCGGCTGGCTCCAGCTCGCACCCGACCGCCCGGAGCAGCAGCTCAGCGAAAAAGGCGGCGTAGAACCGACCCCGCTCCTCGGTGCCCGTCTCCTTCTCCAGGCGGCGGATCACCCCCTGGTGCAGGCCCCCACCGTGGTGCACGGCGATCTTCCCGCGCCAGGCGAGCGACTCGGGGGGCCGCGTGCCCATCGCGGCCCGCAGGTGGTACTTCTCGCATCCCCCTGACCTTGCACTCGCGCGCGGTTTCCAGGGCGACCCGCATCACGGGCCAGGACCAGAACGGGTGGTGCGTGGTGGTGCCGCACGCCAGCGGCATCCGGTTGGACGGCTCGCTGCTGTACCGGGTGCGGTCGGCGGCGGGTGAGGACCTGCTCGATCAGTTCGTCCCGGTGGTCGTACGGCCGGTAGAGGCCCGCGTTGATCAGATCGCTCCCGTATCCCGTCAGCACCACCCGGTCCTCGGGGATCGCCCCGAGCCGCTGCACCGTTGTGGCCGTCAGCGCCACCTCGACCACCTCGGGCTCGGTCACGCCCAGCGCTGAGCACGGCGCCCTGGACGAGGCCGCCGACGACGTCGCAACTCGAGCCCCGGCACCGAGGACCGCCCGGCCGATGAGCCCCGAGGATCCGTCCGGCGGATCTTGCAGGCCGTGCCGGCGCGAGGCGGTGGTTGCACGCTTGCCTGCGCGGGATCAAAATCACGCGACACCGCCAGCGAGCCGTGGGATCCTCACCGGCGATGACACGACGAACCGATACACCTCCCACGTGGGACGAACGTACGCAGCTGGCCACCTTTCTGGATTACGCCCGCGACACGGCGCGAGCCAAGTGTGAGGGCGTGTCCGAGGAAGATGCCCGCAAGGCACCGCTCCCGCATTCACCGTTGATGACGATGTGCGGGCTGATCAGCCACCTTCGATGGGTCGAGCATCACTGGGTCCAGGTGATGTTTCTCGGTGAGGAGCCCGAGGGGCCGCTCACGGCGGCGACCGACGACGACCCCGACCCCGAGATGCGGACAGCGGCCGACATCCCGTTGCCCCAGCTTCTCGCCGAGTACGAGGAACAGAGCGCCCGCTATCGCCCCCTGGTGGCCGAGCGCGACCTGAACTCAACGGCCGTGCGTCCTATCGGCGACGGCCGCCACGTGGACCTGCGCTGGGTGGTCCTCCACCTCATCGAAGAGATTTCCCGCCACAACGGTCACCTCGATGTCGTGCGTGAACTCGTCGACGGACAGACCGGCGTCTAGCTGCTGCCTGCGTTCATGGGCGGAGCCAGAGCCTGATCGAAGCGAGGGTGACGGTGCCGTTAAGGACGTGGGCGCGTTTGTCGAACCTCGTGGCCATGGCCCGGAAGTTCGTGAGGGCGTTGATCGTTCGCTCAACTTCGCTCCTCCGCTTGCAGATCGCCTTGTCGAAGCGTTCAGGTCGGCCGCCTTTGCTGCCTCGGCGTTGGTGGTTGGCCCGCTGGCCCTTCGGTTCGGGGATGGTGTGCTTGATCTGCGTCGGCTCAGGTAGCGGCAGCGCCTGGAGTGATTCGACAAGACGGGCGCCGTTTAGCCCCGCCAAGTCGACTCCAGTCGCCGTACCCTGCCGTGATTCAAGCCGTTCCGAGCGTCACCTCCCCATGGGCCAGAGCCTTCGGCTCGCTCCTCACGCGAGCGAGGACTCCGGGCAGGCTGGGGCCACGGACGGCTGATGGAGCTCAGCCGACGACCTGGACCTGGCAATTCCGAAGCTGCGCAGCGGCAACTCAGGGCGAGGTCTCACATATGCGGAGACTTGGACGAACAGCTCAAGGCCTTCCGCGGCCAGCCCCTGGAGGGTTCCGGAGCGGTGGCCCGATCGACGTCCACGAAAGTCCGCAGCTTTACCCTGGCGCTGCCCTCGGGGCCGCGCTGGTTGAACATCAGACGGGAGGGGTCTGGGTCCGCCCTGCGGGACAGCGATCGTGAGTCATGTTTGTGGCTCAGTCGACGTCGCCGTATGTGGTTCCGGCCCTGAGGTCGTCGATGTAGTTGACGACGCTGCTTCCCTCTGCCCCGTAGGTGCCCCACTTCGGGTCATTGCTGCTGTCGAAGGTGCGGCAGGCCCATCGAGTGGTGCCGTCGCTGAATGTCTGGTGTCTGCCGTTGAAATAGAGCTCGACCCATCCGCCCTTGGTCGCGTCGGACAGGTGCAGCCCGATCGCGTAGCGGTTCCACTGGCCGGCCGAGACGGGCGCCGACCAGATCGTTTAGACGTTGCCGTCGGGCTGACGCTGGATCACCGTGGCGCGGCCGCCGATCATCTTCAGCACGACCGGCCAGTTCTGGATGTGATCACCGTAGGACTTCCACTGGAAGTTTGCGTTGTTGTCGACAGTGCTGGACAGCTTGCTCGACCAGCCGAACCAGTAGGTCTTCCCGTTCTGGAAGGTGTACTTCGCGCCGTCGACCTTGATGCCGTGGCTCTCGCAGCGGTTGCTGCCGCTCGGCTTGCTGTATTTCCAGATCGTGCCCCGCTGTGCGTCGTTCACCGTGGTGATGGTGCCGGGGGCGTCACAGTTCAGCAGTCCGAACACGCTGGTGCCGCCGGAGGCATCGCCGGTCCAGATGGAAGCGGCCTGAGCCGGCCATGCGAGCGCGAGCTGGCAGACGGCGGCGCCGACGGGTAACGCCGACAACAGCGTCCTCGTACGACGTGTCATGGGTCGAATAGGCATGTCAGCTCCTTCTGGGGCACTTCTGAGGCGGGCTGGGACCGTAGCCGATTGGCATGACCAGGTCCATACTTTTGGCGGGCCTTCTCGGGCTACTGCTCGCCGGTGAGCCGGCCCTTACGGGCATCGACACGGTGGTGCCGGCCCAAACCGTCTGAACGCCGTGTCCAGGCAAGGCGCTCAACTCGCGGCCGCGCACCGCTGAAGTGCTCCACCTGCGCCGCTTGCTCGACGACACACATCAGTTGCCGTCGCCACCGTCGGGGCCCTTCGCCAGAGCCGCCCGTGCCGCTCGGTTGCGACGGCTGTTCGGCCCGGCGCCCCTACCAGGCCGGCATCCCGCAGACGCCGATCGCGGAGCTGCCCGAAGAGCGTCTTCTCAAACGGCCGCAAGCGCCACCTCGTGGTCGACACCCGAGGCTCACCCCTGCGGGTCCTGGTCACCCCGGCCGACCCAACCGGTCACGACGCCACCCAGGAAGTGCTCTTCCGCCTGAGGCTCATGGACCCAGAGATCACCGTGGTCCGGGCCCGGCTCCGCCTACCTCGGCCAGTTCGTCGACTGGCCAGGAACACCCCGAAGCTGACGGTCAACGTCGTCTCCCGCCCACCCGGACACCCCGGCTTCGTCATGCTGCCCCGGCGCCGGGTCGAGGAGCGGTCCTTGTCGGGGATTGTGCGCGCGCCGCAACGTCCGCGACTACGAGGGGCTTACCCAGTGTTCCGAGGCGCACATCATCTGGGCGGCGATCACCCTGATGACCGGAGCCACTCCAGGGCCGGGTCGCACCAGCCCCCGTCCCACCAGACCCTGGCCGCCCTGCGTACCGCGGGCTACACCCGGGTGTACGGCATTGTGGGACCGAGTCGACGCCCTGTACATGACGGCCCACGACGACGAGGGGTACGCGGCCGGCGAGCTCGCGCAGGTCCGTCGCTGTCAGACGGGGACCGACGAGGACGATGCCGTCCACTCGGTGCTCCAGCAGGCCGTCGATGGCCCGTCGCTCGGTGTCTGTGGTCAGAAGTTCTCCCCCCGTGAGGAGCACTCCGTAGCCGGCCTGCTCGGCCTGTTCCTGGACGCCGGTGAAGATCTCCGTGTACACGGGATTGCGCAACTCGGCCAGGACGACCCCCACCGTCATGGTGCGTCGGCTGGCGAGCTGGGCGGCATGGGCGTTGGGGCGGTAGCCCAGCTCGGCCGCCGCCTTCAGCACGGCCTCCCGGCGCCGTGCGGAGACTCGGGGGTCGTTCCGCATCACCAGGCTGGCCAAGGACGCGATACGCCGGCTCGGGCCGCGACATCCTCCAGCGTTACCGACACGCGACCTCCCGGACCTCTCTGTAACGCTTGCTCATGTGCTCCTGCCACTCAACCTGGACTGCACCTCCTGGACCCGAACGCCTTGGTTCGGGCTGTCCAGTTCGGCGGGGAACTTCACCCTGTCGACCGGTCCGGGCTTGCCGGCCCCGTGAGTCACAGGAACGCGCTCCGGTAGGTCGAGGCCAACTCGGCCACGCGGCGGCGGCGCCAGGAGCTGGAGTGTCTGGTGTTGATATCGGCGTGTCCGGCGATGACCTGGGCGATATGAGGTGGCAGGCCGCTGCGGATCGCATCGGTGATGAGAAGGCGTGCGAGCTGGAAGACCGCGAGGTCAGCCAAGGGGAGATCGGCAAAGGGTATGAGTACGCCAGGGGCAGGTCGTCCCGATCTCGGACGCGGAGTTGAAGGAGCTGCCGCTGCCCACGGCGAAGACGCCTCACGTTGTTATGCCGTCAGGTCGGCCGGCCGTGAGGGCCGGGGTGTTCGAACAGAGCTGACCGGGCTTGGAGAGAATACCGGCATGGTGATGGCACGGCACTGGTACTCCTCCTCGCCCGTCGTGGACGGGCACGCGCTCCTGGATGAGCCGGGCTTCTGGCCCGCGTACTTGGCGGACTTGGCTGAGGGGTTCGTGCCGGAAGCCTTCGGATCGGACGCGGGCGACGCGGACGCCATGCTGGGCACGCTCCACGACCCGTCGGCGTGGCCCATGTTCACGGTGCCGCTGGCCGGCGGCTTCGCGATCGTCGTGCACTTCAACAGCGGTGAGGAGTTCACGACCACGGACTACTTCCTCACACATCCCGACTGGAGCCAGGATCTCGTCCTGGCCAGTGACGATCAGGATCGCATCGGCCCGGGGCTGTGCTGGCCCGAGCTGTCCGCACTGGTGGAGGCGCCGGCGGCCGCTGTTGGCATCACCGACCCCCATGCCCGGCTCCTTCTCCTCCTGCCCGTTCTGGGCGACACGGCGGTCTCGGAGGACGCGGTGGCTGCCGTCGTCCAGGCCCTCGTTGCTGCAGGGGCTCCCGAGGCGAGCGAACCGTTGGCCAGGCAGCTTCTCCAAGGGCACCCGATGTGGGGCGGCGAGGTCTGGTTGTTCGACACGGATGAGCGGAGCTGGATCTGCGAAGGTGATCACAGCCCCCGCAAGGTCCCCCTGGGCGACCACCTACCCCCGCAGCAGCGGGCTGCCCTCGAAGCCTGCCTCACCCGCCGCTGACGAGCTCAGACCGCGTTCGCGGCGGCCGTAGCTGGAGCAGGACCGAAGGCGAGGGATTCGTCATACGTTCGCGCCTGCTGGAGGCAGTGGTAGAGCTGGCCGATCATGCGGTGCTCAACTTGTAGGGGGTCGCCCGCCGGTCGGAGCGGTCGAAGACGAGTCCGGCGATCGCGAGGTGGGTCTCGATATAGGTCTCGCGTCGCCCGGTGAACCGTTGGAGGACCGTACATAGGGTCATTTCTGGTCGCGGAGTCGCCCCGCCGGTGGCCGCGGGCTGCGGCGGAGGCCTCGATGACCTGGGAGCCGTGACCTGGGCTGAATGTGCGCTTTCGCGCTCGAGACCCGCAGCAGATGCCTGACGGGGATCGGTGGCAGGGGCGGCAGGAGTCGAACCTGCGGCATCCGGCTTTGGAGGCCGGCGCTCTGGCCATCTGAGCTACACCCCTTTGACGAGTGACAGCTTGGCATGACCAACGGGTTCGCCTCCAGGGGATTTCCGTCACTCAAAGAAGGCGCAGGACTCCGACGACCTTGCCGAGGATCTGCGCCTGGTCGCCGGGGATCGCCTCGTAGGCCAGGTTGCGGGGCATGAGCCACACCTGCCCGTCCTGCCGGCGCAGGACCTTGACCGTGGCCTCGTCCGGCGCCGGCACCGGACCAGGGGTGGATTGGCGGTTTCGGCGCTTTCTCGATGACCGCGTTGTTCGGCATGGCCCATGGCATCTACGGCCGGGTGCTACCGACGGAAACGGGAATGCAGTTCCGCACTTTGGTCAGCAGGCGCTCGATTCCGTGGTGCGAAGTCGCTGGTGTCGAGTCGCGGAAGCGAACGCGAGACCAACGAACGGTAATCCAGGAATAGCACACGACGGGGCGTACACGAACCGTAACCGATATTGAGCGTGAGCGGATCCGGCGCGGCGTGACAGGTCAAGAGGAATTTCCTGATGCCTCTACCGATGAGGGTGAGGCGCCAGGAGCGGTATGAGCCCTTGGTCCGGTTCAGTGATGGCCCTCTTCGTACGCCGGGCTTGCTCCTCCACCCGAGCGTTGTTCTCCGCGATGATGCCCGCAGCGTCACGGATGGCCCCTTGCTCGTCGGGCAGGGGCTCATGCCGCACAGCTGTACCCAGGCCGTCGAGGCCATGCCCGCGCGGCTCCGCAGCTCGACAGCACCCAGGGGTGCGGCCGCCGCCCCGCGGGAGCACCCTGCCGATTTCTTACCTGTTCCGCTTGCTTGGAGTGCACGCCAAGGCCATAGCGTTGGTGCATGCCGGTATCACTAGGGTCTCGCCGGTGTCCCGGAAGGCTGCCTAACCTCTATACCGGCTCCCGGCTCCCGGCTCCCGGCTCCCGGCTCCCGGCTAAACACGAAATAGGCGGGAGCCAGACGACCGGTACCCCAGGGGCATCTCTAATGCAACAACGCAAACTAAGAAAAACCCTCGAAGTCTCGGCTCTCGGGATCGGCTGCATGGGCATGAGTTTCTTCTACGGTCAGCCACTGCGGCCCCGGCAAAGTCGTGATTCAAACACCGACAGCTGAACCGAACACCCGACGCGTCGACGCATCATCCCGCACGACCAACGAGAAAGGCGGCAAGTGGTAGACAACCAATTAACAACGCATGCAGAACTTTTTCGATCTGTGTGGAAAGCGCGCGCTCGTCACCGGTGGCACCAGAGGCATCGGGATGATGATCGCGCGTAGCCTTCTCCGGGCGGGCGTCCGCGTGGTCATCAGCTCACGCAACGCAAAAGCGTGCACTCAGGCGCAGGAACAGCTGTCCGAATCGGTGAGGTGCGGGCCATCCCCGCCGACCTGTCCCGCCACGACGAGTGTCGGCGACTGTCCGACCTCGTCACCGCCGCCTCGGAGCGTCTCGACATCCTCGTCAACAACGCGGGCGCCATGTGGGACGAGCCGCTGGCGACGTTCCCAGACGCGGCCTGGGACACGGTCGTCGACCTCAACCTGAAGTCGCCGTTCTGGCTGGTCCGGGCTCTGCTGCCGGCACTTCGCAGGGCGGGCACCGCCGACGATCCCGCGCGGATGATCAACATCGGCAGCATCGCCGCCATCCACATCCCCCAGTGGCCCAACTACTCGTACTCCAGCAGCAAGGCCGCGCTGCATCAACTCACCAGAGTGCTCGCCAAGGAACTAGGACCGCAGCACGTCACCGTGAACGCCGTGGCGCCAGGGCCGTTCCCGTCGACGATGATGGCTGCAACCCTCGATGAGTTCGGCGAGGCGATCACGGCGTCGGCCCCACTACGCCGGATCGGCCGCGACGACGACATGGCGGGTGTCGGCGTGTTCCTCGCCAGCCGGGCAGGCGCATACCTACTAGTTGCGCCGTGGCAGAGTCGGGGAGGCATGGAGGGTACGCCGGTGCCCGTTGGGGATGCCGGGCGGGGGCTCCCGCCCTACGCTCGCCGTATGTCCGATTTCATCGCCGCCGGTGCCACAGCCGACGACCTTCCCGCACCGGCCGAGGGTCTGCTGCTCACGCACTTTCTCACGGTCGGTGACGTCGCTCGCTCGCGAGCGTTCTATGCCGATGTGCTGGGCGGGCAGGTGGTGCTGGAGGAGAATCCCTGCATCATCAAGGTAGCCAACAGCTGGATCATTATGAATCCCGGCGGCGGGCCCACCGATGACAAGCCCGACGTCGTCCTGCGCCCGCCGGAGGACCGCCACACCGTCTCCAGCTTCCTGAACGTACGGGTGGCGGACATCCACGGCTTCTACGCGGCAGCCCGCGCCAAGGGAGCCGAGTTCCTCACCACGCCCATCGACCGGCGCGCCGAACTGCGCTGCTACATGCGCGACCCGGATAACTATCTCATCGAGGTCGGCCAGTCCACGGGCCTGCTCAAGGGCATCCTGGCGCGCACCGATACGGAAGCCTGACCACTGCACTGCTGACCGAAATTCGTCAGATGCGACGGACCGGGTCGGTGATTCCGCCGGGGCACGCAAGCGCCGCGATGTCCCATCCGGCGCGTGCGGCCCCGGCCTGGTAGGCGCTTTCGTAGAAGGCGAGTACCGCGGCACGTGGATCGGCTTCGGCACGGGCCGCGTCGTAGCGCAGCACGGCCAGGTGGCTGTGTCCGCCCGCAACCCACTGCGCGGATGCCGGGCTGAGCGGCGCTTCGGCCAGGTCGGCGGGCTCGGGCGCGGTGTACGAGTAGAACGCGGGCTCGGCGAAGGTGTCGTCGCCGAACCAGAAGCCGAAGCTGATCACTTCCGAGGAGTACGCCTCCCGGGTGACCGGGTCGACGTGCCCGGGCTGATCGACCCGGCGTCCGGAGAACCGGCTGTGGGCGATGTCGAAGGTGTGCCAGAAGTGGTGCACCGGGCTGGCCTTCCCGGAGAAGCCCGCTGCGAACTCCTCAAGAACGAACGCAACCTGGCTCAGGACCCGCCAGTAGCGGTTTGCGGCCACCGGGTCGTAGGCCGCGTGCTCGGTGTCCTCGGCGAACGGCCGGTCTGCGTCGGACAGATCGAAGGGCCTGGGAACAGCGATGTCCACCCGGACGCCCAGGGCGGCCAGAGCGGCCAGGGTCTCGTCGTAGAAGGAGGCGACGGACTGGCCCGGAAGCGGAAAGGAGCGCTCTTCGCCGTCCAGCGCCATGACGACGAGCCGGTGGTTGACGAAGTCGAAGTCGATCGTGAAGATCGGATTCCCGTCGATCTGACCCATCGGACGGGTGGTGATACCGCGCCCAGTGACATGGAACGGGACGTTCCACCAGTGGTTGCGCCGGGCGCTCGCGGCCAAGCGGATCTTGCCGACGATCTGCGCGAAGCGGTGCAGCGTCTCCTTGGTGTCCCGCCACTCCGCCAGCGGCACCGGTGGGAACAGCTCCATCGCCTGCTCCTTCCCGCCCGGCGCTCCCGCGGCGGCCGGGCAGTTTCATCATGACCCTTCAAAGGACATCCGGCACGCCGCCGAGGGAGCGGTTCAGCCCGGGGGCTCCACCCGGGTAGCCACCCAGGTCACGCCGTCGTCCGGTCACGGACGAGGTGACGTGGGGGCGGTCGGTTCTCGCCCACGGGACAGATCGTCACTCCGAGTGGCTCCCAACCTCATTGCCGGAGCAGTGGCTCCCCCACTCGCTGACCCACTGGCTCTACTTCACCCTGTCACAAACATGCAGGGAGTTGTTTCGGTCGAACCACGTTCCTCGGGCATGGCAACGCAAACTGCCTGCACCCGTGAACCAGCTGCCTGAGCCCTGGCCGGCAGCGCGTGGGTCATTGCCGACGGAGCGTTGGCGTACCGTCCGGGCCCAGACCGTACGGCCACAGGCTTTGAGCGTCACCTCCATCCTGCGGCGGTCCAGCGCGTGGGGGCTGCCGTGGTCGGCGGCCTGCTGGTAAAGGGTTTCGGCACCCTTCTGATCCCCGGCCTCCTCGCGCCTGTGGGCCACCTCGACCAGCGGATAGGTGTTGCCGCAGTCGGCGGCCTGCCGGAACAGGTCCTGCCGGTGCGATGGGGCCGACTGGCCACCACCCGACCCGACACCCCGTGCGAGACCTGGGGCCGGCCCGACCTCGTCCAGCTGCCCGGCCGCGCAGTGGACACCGCGCACCTCACCCAGCACCCGCCCCAGGCCGACGGGGACGGTCTCTCCCCGCGGGGTGGGCTGTCCGGGGCGGCCCTGTTCTGCGGCCGCCTGCTGACCGGGGGGATCGCCGCCGATCCGGCCCGTCACGCACACGCCGCGCTCGAGGCAGTACCGGCCTACGTGCTGCTGCACGATCCCGGCTTCCGTAACTGCGGCCAGAGCCTCGAACTTCCCCAGGAATGCGCATGGAGTTCCCCCAGGCCTGCTCACCTTCGTGCCCCACCTTGAGCCACTGACGAATGCTGCGGTGACGAAAGAGCGGTCGTGACGGCTGTTCAACGCCCGAGCATCGCCCCACCATTGCTGTTCAGGAATTCGCCCGTGATGTAGCGCGCTTCCGGCGAGGCCAGGAAGGCGACAGCGGCGGCGACGTCGTCCGGCTCTCCGACCCCGCCGACCAGGGTCTGAGCTCGCCGTCTGGCGAGCTCCTCCTCGTCTGCGGGCCCGCCGAAGAACTCGGTGCCTGCGACGAAGCCGGGCACCACGACATTGGCTGTGACTCCATGCGGCCCCAACTGCTGTGCCAACGTGTGGTTCCACGCCAGCAGGGCCGCCTTCGCTGCCCCGTAGGCGCCGTTTCCCCGCAGGGCGGCCAGGGAGCTGAGGGTGACCACCCTGCCGCCGGGCGGGTCAGGCGTGGCAGGAGCGCCTCGGTGAGCAGGACCGCTGGCAGAACGTTGTTGTCGAAGTCCCGCCGCCACCGCTCGGCGACCTCCTTCAGGCCGCCCTCCCGCACCGGTGTGCCGCGCCTGCCCGCATTGTTCACCAGGACATCGACGCGCTCGGGGAGTTCACCCAGCTTCTGTTCGACCTCCTCCGGCACAGAAAGGTCGACGGCGATGACCTCCACCGGGTGGGCCCCTTCAATCTCCTGGGCCGCCGCGCGCAGGACATCCGCTCGCTTCCCCAGAATGGTCACCCTGTCGCCCTGCCCGGCGAACCTCGCAGCGATGGCCCGGCCGATCCCGGTGCCACCGCCGCTGATCACTGCCGAACGTTCCGTGCCGCCCATCAGTCCCCCGAGCCCTTGCCGCTCATGCCGCCCCCCACCCCTGCCACGAGAGCCCGTCATCCCGACGACCGCCTCCACAGCACGCGCGGCTACCCACCCCTTTGTTCACTGCACACCAAGTGTGGAACAAGAGCGACCCTGGAGACTGCCGAAGATCCACAACGACCCGATCTACCTCGGTCACCAACCGACGCCAGCGCCCCATGCGGGGCGCCAGCCGCGGCCGGTTGAGCCCGCACCGTTCTCCGTCGGTCGCGCCACTGCCCGTCCTCGTCGTCCACCGCGGATCGGAGAATCCAGCGGTCGACAAACGGGGCATGCCACGAAGCGACACCACATATCCCCCGCCCCGTCTGATACTTCTTCGAATATGCGCGGTCGGCATCGACTTGGGCAGCAAAGCCGCAGTCGCTGCCGACGACCGCAACCAGGGCACTGGCCCGCAAGCTGACGACGCGCTGCTGGACCGCTGGGCGTCTCCGACGGCACCCAACTGCTCCATCTCGCGTGCGGTTCCGGCTCGCTGGCTGTCCCAGTCCGCACGGCGCGGGGCCGTCGCACACAGCGGGGATGCCTCCGAGGACATGCCGTTGTCCAGGCGGGCGATGCCGAGCATGGCGTTGTGAACGCCGTCGCCTGTCAGGCGGCAGTCGCGGAGGATCTTCCAGCGTCTCATGCGGACGAAGGCATGCTCGACGCGGGCGCCTTGCGGTGGGAGGCGTGCCGCGGTAGCCGCCGTCGGCGATCACCGTGGTGTCCCCGACGGGGCCTGTGCGCCGGACAGCTCCCAAGTCTTGCAGTCATTGTGGTTGCCTGGCACCGGTCGGCCCACCACGACGACGAGCCGGGGTGTCGGCGTCGATGACGGCCTGGCGGTTGGTGGAGTACCACTAGTTCTTCGACTGCTCGGCCACCGCGTGGTCACGGGTGGACACCAGGGTTGCGTCCACGGCGACCAGGATTGCGCCCACGATGAGCACGGCGTCCTTACGGAACCGCTTGCGGGCCCGGATGGCAAGAAGAGGCCCGAGATGGGTGACGATGCGGTCGGCTGCAGACTTGGAGATGCCGAACAGCGGCACGAGCTGGCGCAGTGTCAAGTTGGTGCGCCAGTACGCCGCGACCGGCAGCACCCGGTCCTCCGGTGGCAGACTCCAGGACCGGCCCTTGCGCACGGGGTCAGCGCCCTCGCCTCGTAGCGCGGTGATCAGCTTGCCGAACTGCCGGGGGCTTCGTCCGGTGAACAGGGTCGTCCAGGAAGGCTCCGACGCCGTGATCACACCAGTCACCGCGTGATCATTCCACTGCTTCGGACTCTCCCTTTTCGAACGCGATGCGGCAGCGTTCAACCTGCTCGGCCACCTGCTCCATGAACCAGCGCATGATCTCGTAGGGGATGACGTGCTCGTCATGGCTGTGGATGTGGGCGGTCGGTTCCAGATTCGGATCCTCATCGGGGACAAAAGCCACCAAGAAAGCGGCTCCAGGCAGGTGCCTTTCCGCGTTGGGGTTCTCGGCCCAAGCGGCCGGCGCAGGCACAGCCTCGCTCAGCTCCACTGCCCAGGCATCGTCGGGCAAGGCGTAGTGGAACTGGATGGCGTAGTGACGGCCTGCATGTTCTCGCAGCTCTGCTGGCATGGTGGCAGGCTGCCACAGTTGCGAGGTCCGATTCGCGGGAATATCCGGTTGAGACTCACAGCTCAGGGGCCACAGCGCCCTCCACCAGCGGGCTCAAGCAGCGGTTACGGGACAGCGCTTAGAAGAACCTTTCCAGGTCGGGCCTCGTCGGCTCCTCGGCGAACCTGCCGAACGCCTCTGCCTGCTCGTCAGTCATAGGTGGCGAACGCGGCCCGCCGCTCGGACACCTCACTGCACGGGGACCTGATCGCATTGCTGGAGGTACCGGAGGGAAAGCGGCTCTCGGAGCCGCGGGCCCTGCCGCCCGAGTAGCGGGAGCTCGACGTCCTGGACGAGGCCATGGCCCGGTCCCCCCGCTGAAGCACGCCCACCACAACTACCCGGGCCGCTACAGCTTCGCCGTCCGCCCGCCGCGCGAGGGCCTGCGCCCACTGCGTGCCCCGGCGACCGTCCACCTCGACGAGGACGACGAGGGTGCCGGCGACTGACGCGGCGCCAGGCGCGTATCAGGTGGTGATCATTGAGCATCGCCGCTTCCGGGGCGGGTGCCCGTCTGGGGTACGGGGCCCGGCGATCTGCGGCGCGCCGTGCGGACGCGAGTGGCCAAAGGCGCTACCGCACGCAGGCAGCGGGGCCCGCGAACCTCGGCCCCATACCCGCCGGGACGGTGCGTCAGACCATGCAGAGCCGGTCCACCAGCAGCTCCACCCTCGACTCGGTGTCCTCCGCGCGGCGAAGGCGTCCTTGAGAGGTTCGGGGGTGTCCTCCTGCGCGTACGCGAGACCGCCGTCGAGCTGGAAGATGGCGTCGTAGACCGCCGGGTTGCCTGCGGCGAAGTCGAGGTAGGCGCGGGCGAGGGCGTACACGCGCTCGCGCGGGCCGTCTGCGGCGGCGGTCGCGGCGCGCACTGCCGCGGCCAGCTCGGCGGCGCCCTCCAGAGCGACGGCGCCGATGATCTCCCGTTTGCCGCGGAAGTGGCTGTAGAGGACGGGCTGGCTGTACTCGATGCGCTCGGCGAGCCGGCGTGTGGTGACCGCGTCCCAGCCCTGCTGCTCGGCGAGTTCGCGGGCCGTCGCCACGATGAGGCGCTGGCGGCCTGCTCGTTCGCGCTCCTTGCGTTCCTGTACCGACATGATTCGATCCTATCACCGCTAGACAATCGAGCGGCAGCAGCACTAGCGTCGCTTTGCCATCTAGCGCCGCTATTTTCCAAGAGGGGTCGTCATGCTGAACGCACTCGAGGTCGTCACCACCGTGGTCGTCGGCGTGATGGTGGGGGTGGAGTTCTCCGTCGCCTTCGTCATGAACCCGATCCTCAACGCACTCCCGGAGGACAGCGGCCAACTCGGCCACGCCCACGGGGCCGGATGCTCGGCGCCGTGATGCCGGTCTGGTACATCGGCTCGCTCGTCCTCACCGCGGTCTGGGCCATCGGCGGATGGCACCACCACGGCACCGGCCTCGTCGTCACCGCCGGCGCGCTGCTGCTCCTCAGCGTGGTCATGTCGCTCCTGCTGCTCGTCCCGATCAACAACCGGAACAAGACGTGGACCCCCGAGAACCGGCCCGAGGACTGGAAGGAGCAGATACGCCGCTGGGAACAATTCCACTACGTCCGCGTCGCCGTCATCATCGGCGCCTTCGCCCTGCTCGTCGCCGCCCTCATCTGAGCCCGCGGGCCGGCCCCGCGCCGGCGGCGCACGATCCCCGCTCCCCGGGCGGCCGCGGGCCACCGAACTCCCGAGATCGCGGGAATGCAACTGCCGCTCCGATCCCACAACTGCGACCCCGGCAAACCGCGCCCCCCGATCAGCCAGCCACCTCCGCGCGGCCTGATCAAGCCCCACATGACTCAGCAAGCTCCACGAAGCTCACCAAGCTGGGGAAGACTCGCGAGGAGAAGACGAATGTCGCTGAAGAAGATCAACACGGTCCTGGCCGCCGCCTTCATCCTCTTCATCCCTGGTTCGGGGGGGGGAGTTCATCCTGAGCCCGGAGACGACGGCGCCGGGCTTCGGCCTGCCGAGCTGGCCGTCCGGCGACGGCGACGGCTTCCTGATCATCAAGGGAATCCGCGACGTCGTCCTGGCCCCGGTCCTGGGCATCCTGCTGGTGACGGGCCACCGCCGGGCACTGGGCTGGGTGATGATGGTGGAGGCCCTCGTCGCGTACGGCGACATGAGCACCGTGCTGGCCCACCACGGCTCCATGGCCACCGCGCTCGGCGTCCACGGCCCGACCGCGACGCTCATGGTGGTCAACGGCCTGCTGATCACGCGAGAGACCCGGAAGGCGCGGCCGCTCCGGCAACGCCCGCCACACAGCCCGTCTCACGCCACCTTGGCGCGTGACGGCATTCGCCTGTCAGTGTCCGCCGGGAAGGCGAGACGCACGAACTTCCTCCAGTGAGCGGCAGCCTGGTCTCGATTCTCCGGGATGGCGCAGCGCGCCCCGCCTGATTCTCATAAACGGTCCTTTGCCCGAGCAACATCAGGGCGAGTCGCAGAGATCGCGAAGAGTCGGTTCGGTTCGCAGAACCCGTTCTCATCCAAATGTGGGTTCGAGGTACTTCTGAGAATCGTTCGCGCCAGCATCCACGGGCATGGCGGTCCCTCAAGAGGCTTCGCCGAGCGACGCTGACGATGTCGAGCGCCACCCCTGCCGCCGCTGCAGGCGGACCCAGGCTCGCCGTGCCGCTCGTGCTCCGGAGTGGTCGCCGGCCGTCAGGACAGTCCTCAGGCAGTTTCATTCAGCGATGCCCCATGTGGTTTGTCAAGGCATGAGTTGACGTTCTGTGGTGTCGTCAGGCCGCTGCGTGGCGGCGTGCGGACGGCTCGGTGGTGAAGGTCCGTTGGTCGCGGACAAGGGCCCATAGGACGTCGAGGCGGCGTCGCGCCGGAGCGAGGACGGCTTGCTTGTGCGTCTTCCCCTCGCTGCGTTTTCGCTGGTAGAAGGCTTGGGAGGTGGGGCAGCAGCGGGCAGTGACCTGTGCGGAGAGATAGAAGACCCGCAGTAGGCGCCGGTGGTAGCGGTGCGGACGGCGCATGTTGCCGCTGATCCGGCCCGAGTCCTTGGGAACCGGAGCGAGGCCGGCGACGCCGGCCAGGCGGGCTGGGCGCCGAATGCGGCCAGGTTGCCACCAGTGCAGGCGATCAGCTCGGCGCCCAGAAGGGTGCCGATGCCGGGCATGCTCACGATGGTCTTGGCGTGCTGGTGCTGGCGGAACCGGTCCTCGATAAGCGCGTCAACGCGCGTGATCTCGGCGTCCGGGTCCATGACCGCGCGGGCCCGTGTGTGCGTCATGGCGGCCGCGGTCTTCTCGCCGGGGACCTGGATGTGCTGGGCGTGGGCGGCCTCGACCGCAATAGCCGCGATCACCGCGGCATTGCGCACGCTGCGGTTGGCGAGCCAGCCGGCCAGACGGCTCCTCCCGATGCGCCGCGGCAGCGGGTCTGATATCCGGTCAGCAGAACCAGTGCGCCCTTCGAGGCGTTGTAGTCGAAAGCACGCTCCAACGCAGGGAAGAACTCCAGCAGTTGGACACGCAGTCGGTTGATGGCTCGAGTGCGGTCGGCGGCCGGGTCGTAGCGGCGGGTGGTGAGGATCCGCAGGTCGGTGGCGATCTCGTCCCCCTCCTGCAGCAGCTGGAGGTCGCGGCGCATACGGGCCTGGTCGGCGATCACCCAGGCGTCCTTCGCGTCGGTCTTCCCGTCGCCGCGGTAGGAGCCGGAAGCGTGGTGCACCGTGCGGCCGGGGATGTAGAGCAGGCGCTGACGTGGCTGGCCAGCAGGGCTATCAAAAGTGCGGCTCCTCCTGCGTTGAGGTCCACCGCCCAGGTCACCGGCGACCCGTCTGCCAACTCGATCCTCGCGCGGGGGCCGCTCAGTTCGCCTGACAACGGATGAAGCCCCTGGTAGATGGTTTCGACCAGGAGAACCCCTCTCCACCAGAGGCTTCGCATGCTTGCTTACCCGTCCGGCGTCGACGTGTCCAGCTCTGCCCTCCGCTTCCTCGCCGCCCGCCTGAGGAAACATCGCCACGCTCTCGGCACCCGATGGCGGCGCCTGAGTGCGGGCCGACAGGCCCTGCCCACGCTCACCCACCTCCGCAACGGCCAGCCGTACGCCCAGCTCGCGGCCGGTTTCGGGATCGGCAGCACCACCGTCTACCGGTACATCACCGAGGCCGTCGAACCCCTGGCCGCTCTCACCCCCACGCTCGCCGAAGCAGTACGGTCCGCATCCATGAAGGCGTACCTGGTCCTGGACGGGACCCTTCTGCCGATCAACAGGATCGCCGCCGACCGGCCGTTCCACTCAGGCTGTGAGGATGATGGCCGCGTCGTTCCGGCCGTGGCCTGACTCGTACTCTGGCTGACTGCTTGTGCCTTGTGTTTGATCTGTCGGCCCGGCCGGAGCGACGTGTACCAGCACCGGGCCGACGGAGTGTGTCCCGATAGGGGCCTTGGCCTAGAAGGCACCGTCACAGTCCTGACCGCTCCACCGACCGGCGCTGGCCATCGGTACTGCGTCGTCGAACAGGAGCGCCGTGACCACCTTCAGCATGCCCGACCGCTGCCGTCCGTGCCGTCCAAGCTGCTGAGGCTCCGGCTGCGCCGCGTTCAGTGGTGCTCGGCGTCGACACCCACAGCAAGAGGTGCTGGTTGCGACGACCTGGGTGCACGTACGTCGTCCGAGTCCTGGGCGACACTGGTGGAGTGATTGTCGAACGCGCGTATGCCCACCTCTCCTCGTACGACGAGGACGCCTGGCCCTGGTCCGTACCCTGCGTCCGGCAGCTGCTCGACGAAGGGCTACGCTTCACCGCGCCGGTGACCTTTCTGGTCGGTGAGAACGGCTCGGGGAAGTCGACCCTGGTCGAGGCGCTGGCGGAGGGGTTCGGTCTGGACTCCTATGGCGGCTCCCACGACTGGCGCTACGCCTCCCCGCGTGGCAAGTCGGTGCTCGGCGAGCGGATGAGGTTCGACGCGGCCGCGCGCGGGCGCCGTATGGCCACCAGCTGGTCGGCCCGCAAGGGCTTCTTCCTGCGGGCCGAGACCGCGCTGGACGCCCTGGGCAGGGAGGGGTTGTCGCCGGACTCGGTCAGCCATGGCGAGGGCTTTCTCGCGGCGTTCCGCGGGAAGTTCCTGCACCCCGGGCTCTATGTTCTCGACGAGCCGGAGGCGGCGCTCTCCTTCTCCTCGTGCCTCGAACTGATCGGGCACATCGACCGGTTGGCCAAGGAGGGCGGCCAGGTCATCTGTGCCACGCACTCACCCTTGCTGACTGCCCTGCCGGGCGCGGACATCGTCGAGGTCGGCGAACACGGCATGCGGAGGGTCGCCTGGCGGGAGCTCGGCGTCGTGGATCACTGGCGCCGCTATCTCGCCGACCCGCACGCCTATCTGCGGCACATCGTCGAACCGTAGGCGCGGTCCCCCTCAACTGTCACCTGGGCAACGCCGGTCAGGGCGGACCCGGCCGGAGCCCTTGCCCGCACCGGAGACCTGCACGGGCTCCGCCACGATCATCGGCACGTGGCCCATGAGACCCGATCCTGCCACCTGTGATGCTCGGATCCGCCAACTGAAGCACTCACCCGCCAACTGTGCTGCTCAGTCCGCACCGTGGGTTCAGCCTGCTCCGGACGGGGGCATTCCCATCCGTGGCTGGCGCGCTGTATTTGGATGACTGGTGTCCGGACCGGCGCATCAGGAACCCGTCGATCATGCGTGTCCACCCTCGACCGTTCGCGTCACGTTGTCGAGCTCTACCGGGACCAAGGGCTGCACTGCCCGCTCGGGGGGTACTGATCGCTGACGTAGGCCGGTACAGCCCGGCCGCGCAGGCCGTCACAGCGCAACTGGTGCGGCGGTGGCAGGAATGCGTCCGGGCCGGTATCGAGGCCACGCAAAGCGACCGGCGAGGCCGACCCAGCCCTCGACGCCGACCGCACGGCCGCGGCCGTGATCACCACGGTCCAAGGCGGTGTCACCGTCCTGCTCTTCACCGGCTCCGCAGAACATCTGGAGGCCGGGCTGAACCTCTGCCTCGACCACCTGCTGTTGTGAACGCACGACCACCGACAGTTGGCCCGCATGCAAAGCGGACGACAGGATCGGCGCCGCCGCCGCAACGCACACGTCCGCCTCGCGATCCCCGAACGATCTGGTCCGGTTGCTCAGCACTTCCGGATGCCTTCGGCGTCAGTGGGTGGTGAGCATGCCTTCACGCAGTCGGGCAAGGGTGCGGGACAGGAGCCGGGAGACGTGCATCTGGGAGACGCCCAGGCGTTCGCCGATCTGGGCCTGGGTGAGTTCCTCGACGAATCGCATGTGGATGATCTGCCGGTCGCGCTCCTCGAGTTCAGCGATCAGCGGGGCGAGGGCGTGGAAGTCCTCCACCAGCTCCAGGTCCGTGTCCTGGGTGCCGATGAAGTCTTGCAGCGCGGCTTCGCCGTCCTCGCTGTTGTTGATCGTGGCGTCCAGGGAAGCGGAGTTGTAGCCGTTGGCGGCCAGGCGGGCCTCGCGGACCTCGTCCTCGGGCAGGCTCATCAGCACCGACAGCTCCTTGACCGTCGGCGTGCGGCCCAGCCGGCTGCGCAGTTCCTCGGTGGCGCGGGCCAGCTGGACGCGGGCTTCCTGCAACCGCCGCGGGACGTGCACGGCCCAGGTGGTGTCGCGGAAGAACCGCTTGATCTCGCCGACGATGTAGGGGATGGCGAACGAGGTGAACTCCGCTTCCCGGGACAGCTCGAAACGGTCGATCGCCTTGATCAGCCCGATCATGCCGACCTGGACGATGTCCTCCATCTCCTCCGGCCCGCGGCTGCGGAACCGGCCGGCCGCGAAGCGGACCAGGGACATGTTCATCTCGATCAGCGTGTTCCGCGCGTACTGGTGCTCCGGCGTGCCTTCCTCCAGCACGGCCAGCTGCTGGAAGAACAGCTTCGACAGTTCGCGGGCATCCTTGGGCGCAACCCGGGACGGATCGGCGACCTCCGGCAGCTCGGCCGTCCGCGTCTGTGCTGCCGCCATGCTCATGGGCGCCATGCTGTTCCCCTCCCAGGTCGATCCCGCCACCGCGGCCGGCCGAAGCGGCCGACGACGCACCGCCTACCCCCTCATCCTGCACCCACTCCCCCACCATCTCGGTCTGCCGGCGGATGCAGAGGAATCGTCTCGACAAGCCGCTCGGGGAGGAACCGGCAGGAGTCGCACATGGTGACCGAAGGACGCAGACCGCGGGCCAAGGGCTGCCCGGGGCGGAGACTGCGAGCTGCCGTCCGCGAGTTGCCCGAACGTTCGAGGATTCCCTTGTCGGCCGTCGTTGGCGCGACGTCGCCCGCGACGACTGAGGCCGACGGCGCCACCGCCGCACGCCGTCCATTGCCGTCGTCGCCCCGTGTGGGCCGCCGCTTCACGGCAGACCGGCAGGAAAGGACGGTGGAACCAGGGGAACCGGACGGCGACATCATCGCCTGCGCGGATGTCGCCCGACTGCAGGTCGTTCCACCAGCGAGCCGGTGATGCGCGGTTCCATCAGCACCGGCCCGGGAGCGTACTTGCGGGCGTTGGTGACCAGCTCGCTGACCACCAGCTGTTCAGGTCCAACGCGCCTGCGGACACGTCCAGGCCGTGCTCGGCCTGAACGCGGGCGAGGAAGTCAACCGCGCGGTGACGCGCCTCGGCGATGCAGGCCCCGTCACCGTCCAGGAGGATGGTGTCCTGCCCGGGGAGCCGGGAGTGGGACCGAGAGGGCGGAAGTGTCGCTCACGTCGGGTACGGTGCATGGCTACTGTCTTCGGGGCGGGCCCCGGCTCGCCGGCTGAGGGACGCCGAGGCGGCCCGGTGACAGTGACGACGTTGCGCGGTGTCGCAGGGCTGACCCTGACCGCGATGTCACCGCGACACGCGGAAGTGGCAGACAGAAACACCCCATCGGTCTATATATGTCCAGATGCACCCGGGGGATTCATGGGGTGAAGGTGTCAGCGAAATCGCGCTGACCTCGCCACCTACCAGGAGGACCCATGTCCGCGGTGACCAGGAGGAAAAGAGCGAGGTACGCCGCCACCATGGCAGCAGCCGGAGCCTTCGCGGCGACCATGACGTTCGCGAGCCCTGCATACGCGGACGGAACCCCGAGCACGAAGGCAACACCGTTCACGGGCCGTACCGAGGGCGGCAGCCTCATCCTCAAGGACGGCGACATCATCGCCTGCGCGGATGTCGCCCGACTGCAGGTCGTCCAGACGAACGGCGTCATCCGCGACGCCGATGGCGCCGGTACGACGTTCACGACGCCGGCGGGCACGCTGGTCGTGACGCTCCGTCAGGGCACCGTGAAGGTGACTGTCGACCGGGTCAGCGCCGAGGTCACGTGCGGGAAGGAACTCTTCCCCACCACCACCGCTTTCGTGCCTCCCACCAGTCTCAAAGACGGGGTGAAGGCCGGCGCCGGAGGCGCGGTGTCCGGACTGAGCACCGCCACGCTGGTGGGTGGCGGCGGGCTTGTCGCGGCTGGGCTTGTCGGCGGTGCGGTTCTGCTGCGCCGTCGCGGTACCGCCGCCGGCGCCCGGCTCTGACGGGCCGAAGGCAGGGGGTGCGATCGGACAGGCGCCCCCTGGGCGCAAGGCCACATTCGTACGGCACCCGCGCAGGCCTCGCTGCGGCCACCGCCGCGCTCGCGGCCGGGAGTTGGATGATCTACGCGGGTGCACGTACCGAGGCCCCGCCCCTGCCCGATGCCTCGCAGGCCGTCGTGCGATCCGTCCAGGTACCGGCACCGTCCGCGACGCCGATGGCACCCTCGCCGCCTACGGCCATCCGCATCCCGAGCATCGGCGTCGACGCACCGGTCATCGGCCTGGAGGCGGACCGGACCGGGCATCTGGAGACACCGCCGGAAGCAGACGACAACCTGGCCGGCTGGTACGAGGACGGCGCACGTCCGGGGAGTACCGGGAACGCCGTCATCACCGGGCATGTCGACACCCCGCGGGGCCGGGCCGTCTTCTACGCCCTGGGCGCTCTGCACAAGGGCGACACCATCGCCGTCACTCGTGCCGACCGCAGCACGGCGCTGTTCTCCGTATACGGCGTCGAGGTCCACCCGAAGAACGCCTTCCCCAACGAGCTCGTCTACGGCGCCACGCAGCAGCCGGAACTTCGCGTCATCACCTGCGGCGGGAGGTATACCAGGGCGACCGGCTACCAGGCGAACGTCGTGGTCTTTGCCCGCCTGGCCAAGGCCGTTCCCGCCGGGCACCCGACTTGGTCGCGTAGCCGGCAAGGGAGTTGAGGATCTCGTCGGTGGTCTTGTGTCCAGGTGAAGGGCCTGGGGCTGTCGTTCCAGGTTCTCCAGACACTCCAAGGGGTCTCACCGCGCGCCCCTTCGGCATGTCTCCACACAGCGAAGGCCGACGGCCGTTCACCAAGAACGCTGTGGCGCACGTCGTCAAGGACGTGGTCGCGGGCCACGGCTGGAGCGCGCGAAGTGGGCAGCGCTCTGAAGCGCGTCAGCGAGTGCGGCGTTCCGCGTCGGCTGTGACCGCCAGAGCGACGACGGTCAGCAGGGACAGCAGTGCCCAGGCCGGCGTGAAGCTGCTGGTGATGTCGACCAGCAGGCCGAGCGCGGGCGGCACCGTGACGATGGCGATCTGGTTGACGGACATGGCCAGACCCAGGGCGAAGCCGGTCTTGCCCGGTGGGGCCGCTTCGGTGACGTAGGCGACCCAGGGGCCGTACCAGCCGAAGCCGAAGAAGCCGAGCCAGATGAAGACGCCGGAAGCGACGACCGGTGACCGCCCGGCTGGCGTCATCAACACAGTCAGCCCGGCGATGACGGCGGCCATGCAGACCAGCACGATGACATAGCGCCCGGACCTGCTCCGGTCGCTCCAGGCCGCCAGGCAGATCCTGCCCGCAACGCCCGCACCCTGGGATGCCACCAGGATCAGGGCTGCCTGCCCGGCGTCGACCGATGACGTCTGGTGGAGGTGGAGCACCGTCAGGATGCTCACGCCGTACTGCACCGAGATCAGGCTGGTCCCCGACAGCATGATCTTCACCGCAGAGGGTTCACGAAGCATTCGGAGCCGGGCGCGGAGCTGTGCAGCGAACGAGTCCGACGGCTTTGTGTCCACCGGGGCGGACAGTGCGGGCGGCCGGCGGTAGCAGCCCATGAAGAGCCCGGCTCCAAGGAGCGCGACGAAGCCGCCGGCCAGCAGTGGCGCCCGCCAGCCGAGCTCTTCAGCAACAAGGGGCAGTACGGCCGAGGCGAGCGCCGCCCCCAGCGGCAGTCCGGCCTGCCGGATGCCCATCGCGAAGCCTCGCTGTGACGCATCGAACCAGGACGCCACCGACTTGCTCCCACCCGGCTGGACGGTGCTGTATCCCGCGCCGACCACCAGCAGTGCCATCAGCAGGGCCGCATATCCCGGCGCCAGACTCCCCGCGCCCAGAGCCACCGCGACCACGCCGGCCCCGATTCCGACCACCCAGCGTTCGCTGTAGCGGTCCAGCAGCTCGCCGGCCACCAGCAGCCCGGCCAGAGGCACGAGTTGGGCTGCCGATATCAACAGACCCAGTTGTGCCGTGCTCAGGTCCAGGGCTCGCTGAAGGTGGACGCCGAGCGCTCCGATGCCGCCCACGAAGAAGCCGGACGCAGCCTGGGTGAAGGTGGCAATGCCCAGCACGATCCAGCGATAGCGCCACGGGTCACGGGCCTGGGATCCGGCGCGTCCGGCGGTTTGTTGTGTCATGCCGGCCACACTGCTGTAATGACCTTATGCAGCTCAACCATTACGGCGAAGATGCGGTGAACCTGGCCGCGGATCTGGCCAACCGCCGGCCTCAGAGTGCGAGTGAGCTGGCAGACCGCTGCCGAGCCGCCGGGCTCGAACTGGAGCGCCCGGTGACAGCGGACGACCTCGACCACGCCCAGGCCGCACTGAACACCTGGGAGAAGATCGTCAACGCCGTCGGGGAACAGGAGCGCGCCGATCTGCTGAACCGGATGCTGGCCGAAGCCGCCGCTTACCCGCGTCTGATCTGCCACCCCGGTACCGGCTGGCACCTGCACTACCGGGACGCCGAACAGCCGCTCGGCGCCGTACTGTTCACGCTGCTTGCGGTCGGTACCGCACTGCATCTGGCGGGCCGGGGCATGCACCGTCTGCGACGCTGCGAGGTGACCGAGTGTGACAATGCCTTCGCCGACACCTCGCGCACGGGACGGCAGCGCTACTGCTCGCAACGTTGCGCCAACCGGGACGCCGTCCGCAGGCACCGGGCCCGAACCGCCGTCACCTGACCAGCCGGCGGCCTCGAACTTCTCCGAACCCAGACGCAGAGTAGTGATCACGGCCTCGTGACCGTGGGACCCAAGACCCGGCAACTCAGCCCCGAGGCGAGCCGCCCCACCCATGTGCCATGTGGCAGTTCAAAGTCTGGGGAAGGACGGATTCCGGGCCCTGGTGCTGGGCCAGGCCTTCGATGTGCGGACCTGCACCCTCACCGCCTGACGCGGGAGTTCTCACCTCAGGCACAGAAGCAACAGGGACCACATACGAGACGGCGGCATCCCCCTACCAGGGGACGCCGCCGACCGTATCCGCACAACGCCCGGCCGCCGACCCGCAGTTCGGATCGGCAGCCCCGCTTTCACGCGCTCGATGCGAGCTCGTGGAAGCTGCTGCGGTGGAAGACCATCGGGGGGACGTCGGGATACATGTCGAGCGCCTCGATCTTCAACAGTACGATCGCGTGATCGCCCGCCTCGACGATCTCGTAGATCGAGCACTCCAGCCACAGCGTGGCGCCGTGCACGAAAACCGCCCCACTGTCGGTGGCGACCCAGTCAACGGTGTCGAAGCGTCGACCGTTCTTCGATGCGAGCGAACGCGCCACCGCACCGTGCTCGCCGGCCAGCACGCTCAGCCCCAGGCGGCTTGCCCCGGCCAGCCGCGGCCAGGTCGAAGAGCTGTTCGCCACGCAGACGGATACCAGAGCCGGGTCCATCGAGACGGAGGTGAACGAGCTGGCGGCCATCCCCTCCGGGGCGCCGTCCACCATCCCGCAGAAGGCGGTCACTCCACTGGGGAAGCAGCCGAACGCCTGCCGAAGCAGGACGCCGTCGAACTGGCTGTCCGATGCTCGGATCACGGCGTCACCGCCGGGACGAACTTCCTGGCCGACTCGAGCCAGATGGCCAGCTCCGGCGCGGTCGCGTACTCCGAGTCGACCAGGTACAAACTCGGCGCGGGACAGCTGGCTCCGATCTCGACCAGCACCGGACGCAGGGTCAGTTCGGGCGCGAGCGCGTGCTGGAGGCCGGCCCCCAGCATGACGGGGAAGGTCGGGATCCCGCCGAGCTCGCCCTGCCCGAACTGGTCGAGAAACAGCTTGAGCAGACCCGTGTACGTGGCCTTGAACGTAGGTGACGCCACCACGAGCGAGTCGGCACCGAGCACCGTGGCCTTGGCTTCGGCCACCTTGGGGTCACCCCATCCGAGCAGTCCGGCCCCGAGATCGACCACATCGATCACTGCGGTGGGCGCTCTCCCGCTGAGCTCGTGAGCGATCAGCTCCGCGGCGGCCCTGGTACGCGACATCGGCTTGGGGTTACCGACCACGACGACCGTCATATGAGTCCTCCATAGCATCAGACGAATGCTGACCCCGTCAGTGAAGGAGCGGCGGATTTCCCGGTCAGGTGCGCGCAGTAAACCTTCCATTGCGCCGCTGTCGCCCCGTCGCCAGGACCGCCAGAGCGGCGCAATCGCCGCGGAACGGTCGTGATCCGCCGGTGACACGCCACCTGGCTAGCTTCCCCTAGCAAGATCGGCGGCAGCACCGGAGTGCCGCCGTCGCACGGAGTGAGCGGGAGGCCGGGTTGCAAGCCGACAAGTTCCACCTGGGTTGGTTCATGAACGGCTACCGCGTGCACGGCTGGCGGGACCAGTGGATCGGCACCCACAAGTCCGAGGGGATGCTCCCGGACTTCTACGTCGACATGGCGCGCTCCCTGGAACGCGCGTGCTTCGACTACTTCATCCTCGAGGACTCGTCGTTCGTGCCCGACGCCTGGCAGGGCAAGCACGACTTCTACCTGGAGAACGCGTACGCGGTCCCCAAGTTCGACCCGTCGGTCCTGGCCTCGATCCTCACCCAGAACACCTCGCGCCTGGGGATCGTCGCGACGCTGGCGATCACGGAGTACCCGCCGTACCTGCTCGCACGGCTCGTCTCGACGATGGACCATGTCTCCCGTGGCCGGGCCGGGTGGAACATGGTCACCGCGAGCTCGGACCGTGCGGCGCAGAACTACGGCCATGACGCCCAGCCGGATCACGACGTCCGCTACGACATGGCCGAGGAGTTCACCGAGCTGGTCGTCAGGCTCTGGGAGTCCTGGGAGCCGGGCTCCATGGTGGTCGACCAGGACGGGGTCTTCGCCGACCCGGCCAAGGTCCACCCGGTGGACTTCCGGGGGAGGTTCTACAAGTCGCGGGGACCCATCAACTCGGCCCGCTCCCCGCAGGGAAGGTCGGTCATCGTCCAGGCGGGCGGATCGCCCAAGGGCCGTGCCTTCGCCTCGAAGTACGCAGACTCGATCATCGCCTCGGCGACCACGGTCGAACAGATGAAGGAGTACCGCGACGACGTCCGTGCCCGTGCCGAGGCGCACGGTCGCGACCCGGACTCCGTCAAGGTGCTTTTCCTGGTGTCGCCGGTCCTGGGTGAGACCCATCAGGCAGCCGTGGACCGTCGACAGCAGGCGCAGGAGGAGGCGGCAGCCAACCCGGTGACGCGCCTTGCCGGGATGGGCTATGCGACGGACATCGACTTCTCGGTTTTCGACCTGGACACCCCGGTCAAGGACCTGGCGTCCCAGCTGGTGACCAACGGCCACCAGAGCTCGCTGCAGCAGTTCGTCGCCCACAACGGGGACCGCACTCTGCGCGAGGTCGCCGCGCAGTCGTCCACCAGCGCTGGGCAGCGCGTCGAGCTGCTGGGAACGCCCTCTGAGGTCGCCGACCAGATGGGCGATGTCATGGCCACGGTGGGCGGGGACGGCTTCCTGCTCACCCAGGACGTCCTCACGCGGCGCTCCATCAGCGAGGTCTGCGACGGTCTCGTACCCGAGCTCCAGAAACGCGGGCTGACACGGACCTCGTACACCTACGAGATGTTCCGCGACAACTTGCTCGAGTTCTGAGGTGGCCTCGCCGTCCTGCGGGGTGCCCCGATCCCCGGTCGAGCGCGCGGAAATCCAACGGAAGAGCTTGCGGGTGCTCACTCTGGGACAGGTTGTGGGTGCCGGTGCGCTCGGCGCGGCTGTCACCATCGGCGGCTTCGTGGTCGAGGGAATCGTCGGCGCTGCCACCCCGTGGGTGGGGCTGTCGACCGCGGCTGTCACCGCGGGCTCGGGAGTCATGGCGCAGGTGCTCGCCCGGGTCATGGCGCGACGCGGACGGCGGGTCGGCATGCAGCTGGGCTACGGACTCGCCGCCTCGGGAGGCCTTGTCGCCTGTACCGGCGTGCAGATCTCGTCCCTCGTGGTCTTCCTGTGCGGCCTCCTGCTGTACGGCGCAGGCTCTGCCACCAACCTGCTCGCCCGGTACGCGGCGACCGACCTGGCCGAGCCGGACCAGCGAAGCAGGGCGATGGGCCGGATCCTGTTCGCGGCCACCTTCGGAGCGATCTTCGGCCCGACTCTCGTCGGACCGGCCGAGGCACTCGGTCAATCAGTGTTCGGGCTCGAGAAGTACGCCGGCCCCTGGCTCCTGAGCTCGTTCTTCTTCGTCTGCGCGATGGTCAATGTGGGCGTACGGCTACGCCCCGATCCCTTGGCGGTCTGGGCGGAGGGCAACATCGCGATCGAAGCCGCCCGGCAGGTCCGCGTCACCGACTCACTGCGGGTGATCGCCACCGCATCCGCGGCCCGGCTGGCCCTGCTCACCATGGTGGTCGCCCAAGCGGTGATGGTCGGCGTGATGGCCATGTCACCGATCGAGATGAAGACGCACCACCACGAAATGATCATCCCTTTCGTGGTCTCCGCCCACATGGCCGGCATGTTCGCCTTCAGTCCGCTCGTCGGTCGCTTCGCGGACCGGTTCGGGCGGCTGGTGACGATGCGGAACGGCGCGCTCGTGCTCGCCCTCGCCGGCTGTACCGGGACGGTGGCGGGCAATGTCACCTTGATGTTCGTCTCGATGTTCACCGTGGGGCTCGGCTGGGCGCTCGTGTTCATCGGCGCGTCGACGCTTCTGGTGGACACCGTCACCTCCGGTGACCGGGTGCAGGTTCAGGGCGCCGTGGACTTCGTCACCGCCGTGTCCGGCGGAGTTGCCGGGGTCCTGTGCGGGTTCCTGCTCAGCTGGGTCGGGTTCCCCGCGCTCGCTCTGGGCTCTGCGGGCCTGAGCCTGCTGATCCTGCTCGGGGTATCCGGTCAGCGGCGACGGGAGCAGGCGGCGGTGGGGGCCGGATGACCACCGACGAGGCACGATCCACTCCGCGCCGGGCCGGCCCCGCGCCGTCGAACGCGCTGCGGGCGCTGTTCCAGGTCCCCGGCTACCGCTACCTCTGTGTCAGCTCCGTCGTCTGGCACACCACGCGGTGGGGGGGCCTGTTCACCACGAGTTACCTGCTGACCCAGATGTCCGGTTCGCCCATCCTCAACCAGCTTGTCGGCGCGCTCGTCTTCGCGCCGATGCTCGTCGGCGGCTTCGTGGCCGGGGTGATCAGCGACCGGCTGGACCGGCGCAAGCTCGTCCGTTGCGTCCAACTGGTACTCATCCCGGTCCAGTTCGCGATGTTCGGTCTCGTCCAGTCCGGACGGGTCGAGATCTGGATGACCCTCCCCTTCATGTTCGCGCTGGGCATCGGCGGCCTGGTGAACATGACCGCACAGCGTCCCCTCATCTACGAGACCGTCGGTCCGCGTTTCGCCGGTCAGGCGATGACGATCGAGGCCACCGCCCAGGCGGGTTCGGCCATGTTCGGCACGCTCGCCGGTGGAGCGCTCATCGACCACGTCGGCATGGGGGCGGGGTTCGCCGGCATGGGCGTACTGCTCTGTGTCTCGGCTTCCTTGCTGTGGCTGGTCCCCCGGCCTCGCCACGCCACCCCGCACGCCCCCGCCGCACGCGTGTCGATCGCCGCGCAGGCCGCCGCCAGCATCAGGTTCGCCCGGCGCAGCAGACGCCTGATGGCCACTCTGGGCGTGACCGTGGCCATGAACCTGTTCATGTTCGGCTACATCCCGCTGGTACCTCTCGTGGCCGGTGAGTTCTCCCACGACGCCGTGCTCGCCGGCGCCCTCGGCGCCGCTTCGGGGTGCGGTCAGATCCTGTGCGGAACCGTCCTGAGTGCCTGGCCCTTGCACCGGCGCGGGCTGGTCTTCGCGGTCGGCTCGATGATCGCCCTGCTCGGCTTGTTCTGCTTTTCCATCGCACCCGTATTCGAGCTCGCGTTCCTCGCGCTGTTCGTGGCCGGGTTGGGCCAGGCCGCGTTCGGGTCCATGCAGAGTCTGCTCGCGATCGAGTCGGCACACCCGACCGAACGCGGCGTCGCTCTCGGGGTGCTCAGCACCGCGATCGGCGCGATGCCGATCGGGATGGTGGTGATCGGAGCGGGTGCCGAGCTGCTCGGCACCCGGAACGCCCTGATGCTGTCGTCCCTGGTCGGGATGGCCGCGGTGCTGACGGTCGTGCTGCGCCTGCGGGACCTGCTGTCCGCCGCTCCGGAGACCGCTCTCCGACCCGCTTCCGGGGCCTGAACACCCCTCCGGCCGCGGCGGCTGCCCGTGGGCACACAGGGCGTACGCGAGCCCCGTTGCGACATTCACGATCTTGACTTTTCCGGGCGTCCTCCTCGCATCGGAGCCTTCGTTACAAAGCCCTTATGTGTGGAGAACCAGGCGCAATAGTAAAGCCACGGTGATGACGCTGCGGTGTCACACACCGCCGCTTTGATCTGGTCAACCAGCGTGGAGACGAGCCGAACGCCTCGACTCCTTCCTCACCGCACTGTCCCAGTGGCTCTGTGAGATCCGCCGTAGGAGGCGTCCTTGCCCACCGAGATCAAAACCCAGCGCAGGCCGGAGCCGCGCACCCAGCTGAGCCGTCGCAGCCTGCTCAAAGCAGCCGGCATCACGCTCGGCGGCGTCAGCCTGCTGAGCCTGCTCGAGGCGTGTGGCGATGGAGCCACCGAGGAGGACGGCGCCGGCAACCTCACCCTGCGCATGCCGTTCCTGCAGGACATGCAGGTCCCCGACCCGGACATCATGTACGAAGGCGAGGGCGTCCAGGTCATGCAGGCGTGCTACGACGGCCTCGTCACCTACAAGTCCGGTACCGCCGAGATAATCCCGCAGCTGGCGGACTCCTGGACGGTGTCCAAGGACCAGCTGACCTACACCTTCACGCTGAAGCCGGACGTCAAGTTCCACGACGGGACACCCGCCGACTCCGAGGCGTGGGTGAAGAGCTTCAAGCGACGGGCCGGGGTCAAGCAGGGACCGGCCTACATGGTGGAAGGGATCGAGAAGGCCGAGGCGAAGGACGCGACAACCCTCGTCGTCAAGCTCAAGGAGCCCAACAACGCCTTTCTCCACTACGCAGCCTGCCCGTGGAAGATGCTGGTGACCAGCCCGACGGCGGTCGCCAAGCAGGAGGTGGGCGGCGACCTCGCGCAGAAGTGGCTGAAGACCCACGACGCGGGCACCGGCCCCTACGTCATGAAGGAGTTCGTGCCGGGAAGCCACTACGTCCTGGAGAGATTCGACGGCTACTGGGGCAAGCAGCCTTACTTCAAGTCGATCCGAATCCAGATCACGCCCGAGATCGCGACCCAGAAACTCCAGTTGGACCAGGGTGCGTTCACCCTGGTCAGCCACGGGTTCGCCATCGCGGACGTGCTCGACTACCGGAAGAACAAGAAGTTCTCGGTCACCACGACCACCGGCGCGTCGATGATGGCGCTCTACATGAACCCCGACGCCGGCATGTTCAAGGACAAGGCCCTGCGACAGGCGATGATGACCGCCATCGACCGCGCCGCGGCCGTCGCGACGTCCTTCAAGGGGCTCACCACGGTCCAGCACAACTTCTGGCCGGAGGACATGTTCCCCGATGGGCTCGCGCCCTTCAATCCGAAGGTCGACCTGAGCGGGCTGACCGAGAAGATCGCCTCGTTGTCGAACAAGAAGGTCGACTTCGCCTGGGTGTCGTCCAACGGCGCACCGGCCCAGCAGATGGCCGAGCTGATCCAGACCCAACTCGCCCCGACCGGGCTGGAGATCAGCATCCGGGCGATGCCCTCGGCGGAATGGTTCGACCTGTGCAACCAGCCGGCTGACAAGCGGCCCGACTTGCTCCTGGCGACGATGGGAGGTGACGCGCTGCACCTGGACACCGCGCTGCGGATCTTCCTGCGCACGGGCGCGAAGCCCCTGAACGCATTCCAGTACGGCAATGCCGAGGTGGACAAGCTCATGGACGAGGCGATCACCAAGGGCACCGAGGACAAGACCAACGAGGTCTATCTGCGGATCACCAAAATCATCGCAGACGAGGCCCTGTGGGTCCCGTTGTGCCGTATCCCGCAGAACTTCGTCACCCATTCCGACATCGGCGGTGTCGAGCTCGATTCGTACCTTCCCTACATCTTCGACTCCGCGAAGATCAAACGGGTGTGACCCGGTGGCGGCGTGCTGGCCGGCAGAGGGGCGCTCGGAGGGTGCGATCCGACCAGGGACGGTACACGCCCGAGACTGTCGCGCATCTGCCCAGCAGGTGTACCCGGGCCTGGGCGCGGACACGTCGCACGGCCCCGCGGCGGGAGCGCCACGGGCCTGGTCGTCCGGCCGCCGGACAGGCGGGCCCACGCCCGAGGAGACCGAGCGGATCCTGCTCGACGAAGAGCTGCGGATCCCGTTCCGCCCCGACCTGACGACCTTGTCCCGCACAAGTGGCTGGGGGCTGGAGCGGAGCTCCCAGCTCACCTGCACCTGCACCTGCACCTGCACGCCAACACGTTGAGGAGGGCACGAATCATGACCAGTACCAGCACTCACGGGAGCAGCGCCGCCGCAATCGCCGAACCACCGACCACGTCCCGCGCTCGGGTGGAGGACCTCACGGTCACCTTCAAGCGACGAGGAGTTCCCGTTCACTCCCTGCGAGGCGTCACCCTCGACATCCACCCCGGCGAGATCCTCGCCGTCGTCGGTGAGTCCGGCTCGGGCAAGAGCGTGATGACTCTGGCCCTGCTCGGGCTGCTCGCCGGCGACCCGATGCCCCTGATCACCGGAAAGGCCGAGGTGTGCGGCGTCGACATGGTGTCGGCGTCGGAAGGGGAGCGGCGCCGCGTACGCAAGCTGCACCTCGGTGCGGTGTTCCAGGACCCCATGACCTCGCTCAACCCCACGATGCGCATCGGTCGCCAGGTGGTGGAGGCGGCCGGGTCGGAGGAAGAGGCGCTGCGGCTGCTGGACCTCGTGGGCGTCCCGGATCCACAACGGCGGATGAAAGCGTTCCCCCATGAGCTCTCAGGCGGGCTCAGGCAGCGCGTGATGATCGCCATGGCGGTCGCCGGCAAGCCTGACCTGGTGATAGCCGACGAGCCCACCACGGCGCTCGACGTGACGGTGCAGGCTCAGGTCCTCGCACTCATCCGTGACCTCTGCGACAAGCTCGGCACATCCTTCGTCCTGGTGACTCACGACATCGGCGTGGCCTCCCAGGTGGCCGACCGGATCGCGGTCATGTACGGCGGCCGGGTGGCCGAGATCGGGAAGACGGACGAGGTCCTGCGAGCACCGTCACACCCTTACACGGTGGGCCTGCTGAACGCCCGGCTGGATCTCAGTCTGCCAACGGGCCGGCAGATCCCGGCGCTCGCGGGTGAACCGCCGGACCCGCGGGCCCATCCGAGCGGTTGCGCCTTCGCGCCTCGGTGCTCGGCGGCGATCCTTGACTGCGCCGAAACACTGCCGGTGCCGACCCCGGCGTCCACGCACTCCGGTGTGGCGGCTTGCATCGTGCCCGGAGCGACGACCCAAGAGGCGGTACGCGCCGCCTCGCCGTCGTTCCGGCCCATGGCCGAGGTCGACGACGGCGCTCCCGCGCTACGGATCAACGGCGTCAACAAGCAGTTCACGGTCAGGCGCGGGCTGCTGCAGAAGGACCAGCTGCACGCGCTGCGCAACGTGATCCTCGACATCGCTCCCGGTGAGTCGATGGCCGTGGTGGGCGAGTCCGGATCGGGGAAGTCGACGCTGCTCCGGGTCGTCGCCGGGCTGATGGCGCCCGACGGCGGGACCGTCGAGCGGCTCGGCGGCCGGCCCCAAATGGTGTTCCAGGACGCCGGTGCCTCGCTCACGCCCTGGTTGACCGTCGGCGAGATCGTCGGCGAGCGGCTGCTCAAGGAGAAAGGCAGGGCGGACCGCCGGGAGCTGGTCGACCGGGCACTGCTTCAGGTGGGGCTTCCCCCGGACGTGGCGGGCATCAAGGCGGGCATGCTTTCGGGAGGTCAGCGCCAGCGGGTCGCGTTCGCCAGGGCCGTCATCGTCCCTCCGAAGCTGCTGCTGTGCGACGAGCCCACCTCCGCTCTGGACGCGTCCCTGGCCGCGTCCGTGCTCAACCTGCTTCAGGATCTGCGGCGCGAGCTCGGAATGGCCGTCATGTTCGTCACCCATGATCTGGCCGCCGCGCGCTTCATCTCCGACCGCACCGCGGTGATGTACCTCGGGCAGATCGTCGAGCTGGGGCCGACCGAGGAGGTCATCACCTCGCCCAAGCATCCGTACACCAAAGCCCTGCTCGCCGCGATTCCCACCCCTGGGGCAGCCCCCGTGCGCCTGCCGGGCGAGCCGGCGAGTCCGCTCTCAGTGCCGTCGGGTTGCTCGTTCCACCCGCGCTGCCGCGAACGGATCGACCGCTGCTCGACCGAGGCGCCGTTCCTCTACTCCATCAGCGGCACCGGTGGCCGGGAGGCCTCGTGTCATCTCTCCAGGCTCCCCGCGAAGGAGGGGTGACTGGGCGTGGATCACCCCGCCGACCAGGGGCGATCCACGGACACGGCGGCGCAATGCGGGTGCTATGGCGGCGCATTCGTCGTGACACCGACGGGGGATGTCATGGGGTCAGCAAGAACCGAGGCACGCGAGGGAGCGGTGCCGAGCGGCCCGGCGATCTCGTTCGCGGCAGCGGAGGCAGCAGGAGAGGCAGGCAGACGCACATGACGAAGTTCCACCTGGGTTGGTTCATGAACTTCACGCCGCCGGACTGGCAGTCCGAGTGGGCTTCGCCGGACGTGAAGAACTGGGCCAACGGAAAGTTCCACGT
>NZ_JOEV01000022.1 GCF_000721105.1 Streptomyces cellulosae | reverse complement strand
AAATGGAGGACCGCTACGACCTGATCAAGGCCCGGCAGGGCATCGCGACGACCACTCCGGACGAGGAGATCACCTCCGACATCTGGGGCCTGCCCGAGGGCGAACGCCCGGTCCCCGTCGTGCTGTTCGTCGACGAGGTGGCCACAACGCTTCGGCGCCGAACTCGGCAAGGGCGCCACCATGCTCCGGGCCCAGCTCACCGGCCGCGTCTGCCACCGCGTCAACGACGAAGCCTCCGCCAAGATGGCACTTGGCGACATCGCCCCCGAAGCGGTCTCCGCCGCCTGCGCCATCGCCCCCGAACGGCCCGGCCTCGCCGTCGCCGGTGACACCTCCGGCGGCTGGTCCCGCATCCGCACGCCTTACCTCTCCCTCGCCGACGCTGCCGAGAACTGCCACACGACGGCCCACCTGGTCCCCGACCTTCCCGCGCTCAAGCCCTTCCGGCCCGACGTGCCCGTACGGCCGGTCGAGTCCCCGGCCCCGGTCGTGCAGCCCCGACCGGTGACCGACTGAGCCGCTCCCTCTCCCCAGCCCGGCTGGCGTGACTGCCTCGCGCCAACTCCCTACCCCTCCCATGCCTGAACCCGGAAGGAGCCGCAGCATGCGCGCCCAACTGGCCCGTATCGATGCGGTACTCGTCCAAGCCGTCATCGCCGCCGCCCTGTCCTTCGCCCACCTCCACGACGTCGCCTCGGCGGCCGGACAGGACGGATGGAAAGCCTGGGCCTACCCGATCTCGGTCGACCTGCTGCTCGTCGCCGCCTGGCGCCGACTGCGGACCGGCGACGCGAAAGCCTCCGGGTGGTGCTGGTTCGTTATCGCCCTCGCCGCGTCCCTCGGCGCGAACGTCGCCACCGCCGGACTCCTCGACCTGAACGCCGTGCCGGCCTGGCTCCGCATCCTCGTCGCGGGCTGGCCAGCGGTCGCCTTCCTCGGCGGAACCCTCCTCGCCCACTCGACACCAACCGCGCACGACATGACCGAGGAAACGGAGTTCCCGCAGGAGCGCGAGGCCATCGAGGACCAGGAGGACGCGCCCGATCCCCTATCGGAGCTCCCGCCGCCACCGGTCACTGTGCCGACGCCTGCCCCGACTCCTCCGCCCGCCGTCTCCATCCCGGCCGCCCTGGTCGAGCACGCCCGCAAAGTCGCCACCGAACACCACACCCGCACCGGGACGCCTATCGACACTCCCACCCTCCGCGCCCGGCTCGGCGTCCCCGCACCGATGGCCGACGCCATCGCCGCCCACCTCTGAGAGGAGACCCACGTGACCGCCAACCGCCGCTTCCGCTCCGTCACCCGCATCGGCCCCGTCCAGGTCGGCACCTCCTACGACGGTCGCGGCCGCGAGAAGCACACCGCCGCCTGCACCGCCCCGCGCTGCGGCTTCTCCGCCGACTACGACAGCCGAGCCGCCGCCGAACTCGCCGCCCGCACCCACCGCTGCCCCGTCCGCTGAAAGGACCCGCACGCCGTGACCGTCAGCCTGCCGCTCGTCCTCGTCCTCGGCTTCTTCGCCTGGGGAGCGGTCAAGTTCCTCGGCGTCCGCACCTGGATCGTCGTCCTGGTCGCCCTCTTCGGCTTCTGGCTCTCGCACACCTTCATGGCCCCAGCCATCGAGTCCGGCACGCGCTCCGGAGTCGACGTCATAAACGGCTCACACGACTAGACGAGTAGATAAGGAGAACTTGCTGTGTTCCTGCCCAAGTACCCCGACAGCCCGACACCGCCGCCCGCACACACCCACACCGTGGCCGACCCCGCACCCGTGCGGCGCCCGGCACCCCAGATCTCCATCAGCACCGGAGCGGTCGCGGCCGTCCTCGTCGGCGGCGTCGTGCTCACCGCACTCCTCGCCGCCGTCGCCGTCACGGCCATCTCCGTAGCCGTCGCCGCCCTGGTCCTGCGCTCGATGCTCCGCGACCAGCACCGCCGCTGAACACCAGACCCCCGGGACGGCCCTGATACCGCCAAGCATCCGCCGCCCCGGGGGCCCTACCCCTCCTGACGAAGCCAGAAGGAGAACCACCATCTTCACCCGCGCCACCCCGCCCCCGCTCCACGAACTCGGCGAACTGGCCGCCCTCGGCACCATGCCCGCGCTCCTGCGGCAGCTCTCCGGCCTCGGCGGCTGCACCCACCCGATCCGCCTCGACGGCCACCGCACCGAGTACGACCTGAACACCCGAACCAGCGAGATCGGCAACGCCCTCCACCACCTCGACTCGACCAGCCTCCCGGCCGGTCACCTCCTCGTCCGCTGCAACAACCGCCGCACGACCCGCTGCCCGGCCTGCGCCGAGGTCTACCGCCGCGACACCTTCCACCTGATCACCTCCGGCCTGCGCGGCGGCAAAGGCGTCCCCGAACGCGTCGCCGCCCACCCCCGCGTCTTCGCCACCTTCACCGCCCCCGGCTTCGGCCCGGTCCACAACCGCCCCACCGGACCGGCCCGAACGGCCCGCCCCTGCCGCTGCGGCACCCTCCACGACCAGGACGACCCCGCCCTCGGCACCCCACTCGACCCGGACACCTACGACTACGAAGCGGCCGTGCTCTGGAACGCGCACGCCGGTCCGCTGTGGCGACGCTTCTCCACCTACCTCCGCCGCGAGGTCGCCAAGCGGGCCAGCCTCACGCAGCGAGCCTTTGGCGAGTACGCCCGGGTGTCCTTCGCCAAGGTCGCCGAGTACCAGAAGCGCGGAGCCGTCCACTTCCACGCCGTCATCCGCATCGACGGCCCCGAAGGCGGCGACACCCCGCCACCTGCCTGGGCCACCGCCGAACTCCTCACCGACTCCATCGAGACCGCCGCTGCCGCTGTCCGTGTGGACGGCCCGGTCATCGACGGACGCGCTCACACCTTCACCTTCGGCCGACAGCTCGACGTCCGCACCATCCGCAGCGCTGACTTCGACGGCGGCCAGGAACTTACCGAGCGGGCCGTAGCCGCCTACATCGCCAAGTACGCCACCAAGGGCGCCGAGACCGCCACGGGAGCTCTCGACCGCCCCCTCAAGTTCCTCGCCGAACTCGCCCAACTCGACATCAGCGACCACGCCCGCCGCATGATCCGTACCGCCTGGACCCTCGGCGCACGCAAGGAACTCGAACACCTCCGCCTGCGCACCTGGGCCCACATGCTCGGATTCCGCGGCCACTTCTCCACCAAGTCCCGCCGCTACTCCACCACCCTCGGCGCGCTCCGCACCGCCCGCGCCGAATGGCGCCGCGCCCAAGCCGCCACCGACACCCAAACCGGCCCGGACACGACCCTCGTCCTCGCCCACTGGGTCTACGCCGGAACCGGCCTCACCGACGCCGAAACCTGGCTCGCCGAAACCCTCGAACCCGCCCCCGGAACAGAAGGAGAGCCCACCCGTGGGTAACCGACGCCTCGCGGTCGCGGAACTGGCCGACGCACCACGTGCCTTGCCTTCGCGGTACCTCACTCCTGACGACCTGGTGGAGGTCTTCGACCTGCCCAGTGTCGAGACGGTCTATCAGTGGCGCCGCAAGCGCACCGGGCCTCGGGGCTTCCGTGTCGGCCGACATCTGCGCTTCGACCCGGCGGACGTCCGGGCCTGGGTGGACTCCCAGCGTGCGGGGGCGGCTGCCTGATGGCCGGACACATTCAAGACCGGTGGTACAAGACCGAGGTTGGCGCGGACGGCAAGAGCCGCAGGGTGAAGAGCGAGCGTTACGGCTCGGGCATGCGCTACCGCGCGCGCTATGTCGGCCCGGACGGTACGGAGAAGTCCAAGAGCTTCCCCGACCGACAGAAGCGGCTCGCTGATCAGTGGATGGCGCAGACCGAGGCGGACATGGCGCGCGGGCAGTACATCGACCCGCGCGCGGCCCGGATCACGTTCCAGCAGTACGCGGAGAAGTGGGCGACTCACGCGCCGGATCCGAACACGCAGGCGTCGATACAGTCTCAGCTTCGGCTGCACGCCTTCCCGTACCTGGGCTCACGCCCCCTCGGTTCCTTCCAACCCGCGCACATTCGCGACTGGGTGGGGCAGCTGCAGGAGAACGGCGTCCGTGGCTCGTACGCCCGGACGATCTACTCCAACGTTCGCGCCGCCCTGAGTGCGGCCGTGGACGACGGGCATCTCCCCCGGAACCCGTGCGCTGCTCGCTCCGTCCGGCCGCCGACCGTGGACAACAAGCGCATCACTCCCTGGACTCCGGAACGGGTCTTCGCCGTCCAGGCCGGCATGCCGGAGCGGTTCCAGGCCATGGTCGACCTGGGCGGGGGCTGCGGGCTACGACAGGGCGAGATCCTCGGCGTGGCCGTCGACGCGATCGACTTCGCCTCAGACACGCTTCACGTGGTCCAGCAACTCAAGCTGAGCCGGAGCAAGGCCGTGTTCGCCCCGCCAAAGGGCGGCAAGTTGCGGGACGTTCCGCTGCCCGGCCCGGTCGCGGATGCCCTCCGGGTCCACATGAAGCGGTTCCCGCCGGTCGAGATCACCTTGCCTTGGAAGGTGGCCGACGGGCCTCCTGTGACCAAGCGGCTGATCTTCACCGGGCCGCGCGGTGGTCACGTCTGGCGGACGTCCCTCAACGAGGAGGTGTGGAAGCGGGCGCTTGCCTCGGCCGGTGTGATCCCCGAGCGGAAGCCGGGCGAGTCGTACGCCGAGTCACGCGAGAACGGCATGCATGCTCTCCGCCACTTCTATGCCTCGGTGCTCCTGGACGCGGGAGAGAACATCAAGGCCCTCGCCGAGTACCTCGGCCACTCGGACCCGGGACTGACGCTCCGCGTGTACGCGCACCTCATGCCGTCCAGCCAGGAGCGCACACGCAAGGCGGTCGCTGCCGTCTTCGGCGCTTCGTAGGCGCAACTTTCCGCTTGCTTCGCACGCAGATTGTTACAGCAGATTCGTTCACCGAAGGTGGACGCTACGTGATTCACATTACGCGATCCCAAATCATGCATCGCGATTACGCCCTAAAATCACGCCTTCCAAATCCACTTCATTTCACGTTTGGCAATCCCAAATGCTGTCCGCGCGAATCATGAAGCAATGTTTGAGACCGCATCGCCTCTAACCCGACGTCTTGGGCAGTCTCAGCAGGACACCAAGGGGTGACACTCCCTGACGGGCCATCCGAGAGACGCCCTGGCGAGCAGTCGCCGGCATCAGAGCCCCGACGGCACCCGATAAGCCTCGGCGGCTAATAGGGTAGATATAGCACCTGAGCTTGTCTTTTGGAATTACCTGGGAAGCGGAGTAGGGTCCTGGCTGTCCCGAATAACGGAAAGGCCGCCCGGGCATGGGCGGCCTCTCCTCTCCATGGGCACATTCGATACCCCTACCAACGGAGAACCTATGAACCGCGTGGAGAACTCCATCGTGCCACGACGCAGCCTGCGCATCGAGCTCACCCCACGGCCACTGCCGTTCGGGCTGATCGGCGGGAGCGAGGCCGCACTCGGTCTGTGGTCCGGGGTTCACCCTGCCCTCGTGCTGACGATGGCCTTCATCGTGTCCGTCCGTATGACCGTCCGCCTCGTTTAGCTTCGGCGGCCCAGCGACGGCCCAGGCCCATCGAAAAGCCCCCTACCGGCGGAAAACCCGCAGGTAGGGGGCCTGTTCGTTGGCGCTTACTTCTTCTTGCCCTGGTTCTTGACCGCCTCGATGGCCGCCGCGGCCGCCTCAGGGTCGAGGTACGTGCCGCCCGGGGTCACCGGCTTGAAGTTCGTGTCCAGCTCGTAGGACAGGGGGATGCCCGTCGGGATGTTGAGGCCCGCGATGTCGGCGTCGGAGATGCCGTCGAGGTGCTTCACCAGGGCGCGGAGGCTGTTGCCGTGGGCGGCGACGAGGACCGTGCGGCCGGTGAGGAGGTCGGGGACGATGCCGTCGAACCAGTACGGGAGCATGCGGACGACGACGTCCTTGAGGCACTCGGTCTGCGGGCGCAGCTCCGGCGGGAGCGTGGCGTAGCGCGGGTCGTCGAACTGGGAGAACTCCGCGTCGGTCGCCAGCGGCGGGGGCGGGGTGTCGTAGGAGCGGCGCCAGAGCATGAACTGTTCCTCGCCGAACTCTGCGAGGGTCTGGGCCTTGTCCTTGCCCTGGAGGGCGCCGTAGTGGCGTTCGTTGAGGCGCCAGGAGCGGTGGACCGGGATCCAGAGACGGTCCGCGGACTCCAGGGCGAGCTGGGCGGTGCGGATGGCGCGCTTCTGGAGGGACGTGTGGACCACGTCGGGGAGTAGGCCGGCGTCCTTGAGCAGCTCACCGCCGCGGACTGCCTCCTTCTCGCCCTTCTCGTTGAGGTTGACGTCCACCCAGCCGGTGAACAGGTTCTTCGCGTTCCATTCGCTCTCGCCGTGGCGGAGGAGGATCAGCTTGTACGGTGCGTCGGCCATGTGGATGAGCGTAATCCACGGGTTCAACGGTGGGTACGGCCGCTCGGCAGGCGGACGGTTCGGCCCACGGTGACCGGATCAGTGACTGGATCGGTGACCGGATCGGTGACCGGATCAGTGACCGGCTCTGACTGGATCTGTGGCTGGTTCTGTTAATTGGGTGGAGCAGGCCGTCAGGGCCCTCGTAAGGTGTGCTTTGCATCTGAGCCGCTTACACCCGTGGGGGATCCGCCTTGTCCGTCGCCGCCCTGAGACGTGCCGCCCGGGAGACCGTCTCCGGGCTTCCCCGCGAGTTCTGGTGGCTGTGGACCAGTACGCTCGTCAACCGGCTCGGTGCCTTCGTCGCCACCTTCATGGCGCTGTATCTCACACTCGGTCGCGGCTACTCCGCCTCGTACGCCGGACTTGTCGTCTCCCTGCACGGGCTCGGCGGGGTCGTCTCCTCGCTGGGCGGCGGGGTGATGGCCGACCGGCTCGGGCGGCGGCCCACGCTGCTCGTCGCCCAGGGCTCCACCGCGGTCTTCGTCGCGCTGCTCGGGTTCGTGCACCATCCCGTCGCGATCGCCGGTGTCGCCTTCCTCGTCGGGATGGCCTCCAACGCCTCACGGCCGGCGGTGCAGGCGATGATGGCGGACATCGTGCGGCCCGAGGACCGGGTACGGGCCTTCTCCCTCAACTACTGGGCCATCAACCTCGGGTTCGCCGTGTCCTCGGTGGCCGCCGGGTTCATCGCCGAGGTCAGTTATCGCGCCGGGTTCCTGATCGAGGCGGGGATGACGGCCGTCTGCGCGGTCGTGGTGTTCCTGAAGCTGCCCGAGTCCCGGCCCGTGGTGGACAGGAGCGAGGAGGCGAGCGACTCCGTCGGCCTCGGCAGCGTCGCGCGCGACGGGCGGTTCATGAGCGTCGTCGGGCTGTCCTTCCTGGTCGCGCTGATCTTCCAGCAGGGTTCGGTCGGTCTGCCCGTCGCCATGGGTGAGGCCGGGTTCACGCCCACCGACTACGGCATGGCGATCGCCGTCAACGGTGTGCTGATCGTCGCGCTGCAGATCCCGGTCACCCGGTTCATCGAGCACCGGGACGTGAAGCGACTGCTGGTGCTCTCGTCGCTCCTCGCCGGGTACGGCTTCGGGCTCACCGCCTTCGCCGGGTCGATCGGGCTCTTCGCGCTCACCGTGTGCGTGTGGACGCTGGGCGAGATGATCAACGCACCCACCCAGACCGGCCTTGTCGTCCGCCTCTCCCCCGTCCACGGCCGCGGTCGCTACCAGGGCATGTACACCCTGTCCTGGTCGGTCGCCGCCCTGGTCGCCCCCCTGATGTCCGGCGTCGTCATCGACCGCTTCGGCGCGGCGTGGCTGTGGGGGCTGTGCGCCGTGCTCGGGACGGGGGCGGCCATCGGCTACGGCGCCCTGATGCGGCGCGTGCCGGCGGCCGAACCGGTCGAGAACCCGACCGACGAACCGGCCGGAGCACAACCGCCTGCCGCCCCCACCAGGCCCGAGGAGGTCGGTACCGCCTAGGAGACCGCGGCGTCAGCGCATTCACAGAGCCCCGGAAGAAGCCCCTGTGGCGCGCACGTCGCTCACGGATGCATCCGTGCCCCCCTCACCACCTTGTCCACCGCGTTGCGCGGCCCGTACACCGCCAGCCCCACCAAGTCGAGTTCGGCGGTCGGTACGGCCCGTACCGCCGCGCGGTTGTCGCGGTCGTTGCCCGTGGCGAAGAGGTCGCCCGTGAAGAGGGCTCGCGGCAGGGCGCGGGACAGCACGCGCGCGTGAGCCGTCGTCAGGGTCTCCTTCGTGGCCTCGAAGACCATGACCGGCTGGCGGAACATCGGCAGGTAGGGCACGCCGTCGGCGTCCTCGTACGGCTCGCCGACCACCTCGGGGACCTGTGTGCCCAGGCCGCTGACCAGGAAGGCCGTGACGTTGAGCCGCTGCCAGGGCTCCAGGTCCTCGCGCAGCAGGACGGCGATCTTGGTGTCGAATCGGATGGGTTCAGTACTCACGGAGCTCATGGAGCGAGACTGCCGAACGCCGTACGTCACCGTCTTGTACGTTCTTTGCGTGGCCGCTCAAGAGGCCCGGCAAGCCGGACAGGGCCCTCAGGCCCGACAGACCCCGCAAGCCCGGCGTGACGTCTCCGCCTGGCACCCGACCGTCCCGGGTGTCGTGGAGGTCTTCCACGCCCACTTCACCGAGTACGCGTACCCGATGCACGTCCATGACGCGTGGACGCTGCTCATCGTCGACGACGGGGCCGTACGGTACGACCTGGACCGGCACGAGCACGGCACCCCGCACGACACGGTGTCTCTGCTGCCGCCGCACGTGCCCCACAACGGCTCCCCCGTCACCCCGGACGGCTTCCGTAAACGCGTGCTGTACCTGGACGGCAGTCGGCTCGGCGACGACCTGATCGGGCCCGCCGTCGACGCGCCCGACCTGCGCGACCCTCTGCTGCGGCGGCGTGTCGGGCAACTGCACACCGCGCTCACCCGGGCCGGAGACGAACTGGAGGCGGAGAGCAGGCTGACCCTCGTCGGCGAGCGGCTGCGCACGCATCTGCGGCCGGGGCGGCCCGGGGGCGGCCCGCGCCGCGACCCGGTGCTCGCCCGCCGCCTGCGGGAACTCCTCGACGAACGTGTGGTGGAGGGGCTTGCTCTGGAGGAGGCGGCGCGCCTCCTCCAGGCTCATCCGGCTCATCTGGTACGGACGTTCAGCAGCGCGTACGGCATCGCCCCGCACCAGTACCTGAACGCCCGCCGCGTCGACCGGGCCCGTCGGCTGCTGCTCGCCGACCGCGGGCCGGCCGATGTCGCCGCCCTGACCGGCTTCCACGACCAGGCCCACCTCACCCGGCACTTCAAGAAACTGGTGGGGGTGACTCCGGGGCGGTACCGCAACAGCTCCCGCATGTGAGCGGAGGCCGTCCCAGGGGCCAGCCATCCCGGGGGCCATCGGTGCCGGGGGCCATCGGTGCCGGGGGCAGTGGTCCCTGGGGCAGTGGTCCCTGGGGCAGCGGTCCCAGGGGCAGTGGTCCCGGAGTCAGCCGTCCGAGCGTCGGGTCAGGTGTGCGAACGCGTCCAGGTTCCGGGTCGACTCGCCCCGGGACACCCGCCACGCGTACTCCTTGCGGATGGCGGAGGCGAAGCCCAGCTCCAGCAGGGTGTTGAAGGCGCCGTCGGCGGCCTCCAGGACCTGGCCGAGGATGCGGTCGACCTCGTCGGCGGTGACCGCGGCCAGCGGCAGCTTGGCGGTGACGTAGACGTCGCCGAGCGGGTCGACGGCGTAACTGATGCCGTACAGCTTGAGGTTGCGCTCCAGGAGCCAGCGGTGGACGCCGGGCTCGTTCTCGTCGGGGTGGCGGATGACGAAGGCGTTGAGCGACAGGGAGTGGCGGCCCACCAGCAGGGACACCGTCGTCGACAGTTTGCGCGTGCCGGGGAGCTTCACCACGTACGTGCCGGGTGCGGGGCTCTCCCACTCCAGTTCGGCGTCCTTCAGGAACGCCTCGATGACCTGTGCCGTCCGGTCCGCGTCAGCCATGGTGGGAGAGTACGCGACGCCGGTACGACTGGGTGGCGGCCGTGTAGACGTCCGCCGTGGCGGCGGCCGCGGTGTCCCAGCCGAAGGACTGCGCGTGCCGGGCGGCGGCCTCGCCCATCCGCGCCGGGATCGCGGGCTCGTCGGCGAAGTCGCGCAGCACGCGCGCGTAGTCGGCGGGATTGTGCCCTCGTACGAGGACACCCGTCCGTCCGTCGCGCACGGCCACCGGAAGCCCGCCCACCGCGGCCGCGAGCACCGGGGTGCCGGCGGCCTGCGCCTCTATGGCGACCAGGCCGAAGGACTCGCTGTAGGACGGCATGACCAGCACGGACGCGGCCCGGAACCAGTCGGCGAGCTGGTCCTGGCCGACGGGCGGGTGGAACCGTACGACATCCGCGATGCCGAGCCGGGACGCCAGTTTCTGCAGGCCCTCCGGCTTGGTGAGGCCGCTGCCGCTGAGGCCGCCGACGACCGGGACGACGATCCGGGAGCGCAGGTCGGGACGCTCGTCCAGGAGGACGGCGATCGCGCGCAGCAGCACGTCCGGTGCCTTCAGGGGCTGGATGCGGCCCGCGAAGAGGGGGACCAGGGCGTCCTGCGGGAGGCCGAGGCGGGCACGGGCGGCGGCGCGGCCGTCGGCGGGGCGGAAGCGGTCGAGGTTCACGCCGGGGTGGACGACGGCGACCTTGCCGGGTTCGGCGGCGTAGTGCCGTACGAGTTCCTCGCGCTCCTCGGCCGTGTTGGCGATGAGCCGGTCGGCGGCGGCGACGATCTGGGTCTCGCCGATGACGCGGGCGGCGGGTTCGGGCGTGTCGCCGTCGGCCAGGTTGGCGTTCTTGACCTTGGCCATGGTGTGCATGGCGTGCACCAGGGGGACGCCCCAGCGCTGGGCGGCGAGCCAGCCGACGTGGCCGGAGAGCCAGTAGTGGGAGTGCACGAGGTCGTAGTAGCCGGGGCGGTGGCCCGCCCAGGCCTGCATGACGCCGTGCGTGAAGGCGCACAGCTGGGCGGGGAGCTCCTCCTTGGCGAGGCCCTCGTAGGGGCCGGCGTCGACGTGCCGGACGAGGACGCCGGGCGACAGCTCGACGGTCGGCGGGAGGGCGGCCGCGGTCGCGCGCGTGAAGATCTCCACCTCGATGTTGATCGCGGCGAGGCGCTGCGCGAGCTCCACGATGTAGACGTTCATGCCGCCGGCGTCGCCGGTGCCCGGCTGGTGGAGCGGTGAGGTGTGCACGGAGAGCATGGCGACGCGGCGGGGGCGCCGGTGCAGTCGCAGGCGCGGGGGTGCCGTTACAGAGCGACGCCCGAGCCTGCTGACGTACTGGCTCACGTGGCGTTCCTCCTCGCTACGGGCATGCCGGACGGAGGGTGTGGGACGCCCTCCAAGAGCGGGAACACCGGGCGGAGGGGTTCCCATTCCGGGCGGGGCGGTTTTTGCCGAGGCATTACCGGATGTCGCTCAACCGTTCGAGAGCGGGGCGCGTCGGCCAGGGGCGGCGCCGTCGGGCAAAGAGCGTCCCGTCGAGCAAACCCGTCCCTTCGGGTGAGGACCGCTCCGAGTACCCGCATACCCTCGTACGCATGTCACCCCGCGCCGCCACCCGCCCCGTGGGCACGGTCACGCGCGGGACCACGAACCCCAATCGGCTGCGTCGCATGGACCGCTGGATCGCCGCGACGCACGGCGCCGAACTGCGCCGCGCGGCCGATCCCGTCGCCGTCGACCTCGGCTACGGTGCCGCCCCCTGGACGGCCGTCGAATTGCTGGTGCGCCTGCGTACCGTCGCTCCCCGCGCGCGCGTGGTCGGCGTCGAGATCGAACCGGCGCGGGTCGCGGCGGCGCGACCGTACGAACGGGACGGGCTCCTCTTCCGGCACGGCGGTTTCGAGCTCCCCGTCCCCGGGCGGCCGTTGCTCGTCCGGGCCGCCAATGTGCTGCGGCAGTACGACGAGGGCGAGGTGGCCGCCGTCTGGGAACGGCTCTGCTCCCGGCTCGCCCCGCCCGGCCAGGGTTCCCGGGGCGGGCTGCTCGTCGAGGGGACCTGCGACGAGATCGGCCGCCGGCATGTGTGGGTGGCGCTCGGTCCGGAGGGGCCGCGCACGGTCACCTTCGCGACCCGGCTGGGCTCGCTGGAGCGCCCCTCCGACCTGGCCGAGCGGCTGCCGAAGGCGCTGATCCACCGCAACGTCCCGGGCGAGCCCGTGCACGCCTTCCTGCGCGACTTCGACCGCGCCTGGGCGGCCGCCGCGCCCTACGCCTCGTACGGTGTCCGCCAGCGCTGGATGCGAGCGGTACGGGACCTCACCGCCGACTGGCCGGTGACGGACGGACCGGTGCGCTGGCGGCAGGGGGAAGTGACGGTGCGGTGGGGGGCGTTGGCGCCTCGGGCGTGACGGGTCACCCCGCGCCGGCCTCGTTTCCGGTCCGGTCGAAGCGCGCGGAACGATCTCCGTGAGTCGTTCGTCACACAGGCAGGGGGATCGCCGTACGGCAGCCGGAACCGGGGGAGGAAGTCACCGCCTCTGTTGCTTTGCGCCATGACATGGCACCATCCCCAGGCGTCGTAAGTTACTGACGGTTAATCAGTTTTGGGGGCAGGGATATGCGAGCGGGCAAGCGCGGGCTGATCACAGCGGCTGTCACCGTCGTCTGCGCGGTGACCGTGCTGGCGGCGCCGGGCACGGCGTTCGCGGCCCCGACGCCGCCACCGGCTCCCACCCCCGCCCCCTCCTCCGCCGCCCCGACGCCCGCGTCCGACAAGGAACTTGAGGCGGTACGCAAGAAACTGGACGACCTCTACCACGCGGCCGCGGTGGCCACGGACGCGTACAACGACGCCGAGGAGAAGGCCGAGCGGCAGTCGGCCGAGATCGTCGCGCTGGCCGGGAAGATCGTCGAGGGCGAGAAGAAGCTGGACCGGATGAAGGACCGCGCCGGCGCCGCGGCCCGCGCCCAGTACCGCGGCGGCGGGCTGCCGGACGAGGCGCAGTTGATGCTCAGCGACGACCCGCAGGAGTTCCTCGACGGCACCGGCCGGGTGCTCCAGGGCCAGCGCGCGACCAAGGCCCTCATCAGGGAAATGACCCGCACCCAGCAGGACTTGCGGCAGTACGCCAACGACGCCTCCGCGCAGTGGCGGAAGCTGGAGGCCGGTCGCAAGGCCAAGGCGGCGGCCAAGAAGCAGATCAAGGAGCAGATCGCGGCGGCCGAGAAGCTCGAGTCCCAGCTGCAGAAGAAGGAGAAGGAACGCCTCGCGGAGCTGGAGCGCCGGGCCGCACTGAAGGCGCAGACCGCCTGGCTGGACTCCGGCGCCCTCGACGACGTCAAGGGCAAGGCCTCCGCCGCGGGCAGGAAGGCGGTGGAGTTCGCCACGGCTCAGATGGGCAAACCGTACGAATGGGGCGCCGAGGGCCCGGATACGTACGACTGCTCCGGTCTGACCTCGCAGGCCTGGGCGAGCGCCGGCAGCTCGATCCCGCGCACCTCCCAGCAGCAGTGGCAGCAACTGAAGCACGTGCCCGTCAACGACATGCGCCCCGGAGACCTGATCATCTACTTCGGCGACGCCAGCCATGTCGCGATGTACATAGGCGACGGCGCGGTCGTACACGCCCCGCGGCCGGGGCGCACGGTGACGGTCACGGGGGCCGGGTCGATGCCGATACTCGGGGTGGTGCGGCCGGGGGCGTGAGCGGCTGGGGGACGCGGGTCATGACCGCACCGGGGCGCGTGAGCGACTGGAACACGGGCCATAGGGCGCCGGGTGCGTGGGCGTCTCGGGGTCGCAGGGGCCGTGGGCCGGGAGCGTGGGCCGTCCTGGGTGACACTGGCCACGCGGGACGGCCGGGCAGGGAGCGTGAGCGGGCCGTGGTGACGACACCGGTCGCTTGGGCCGAGCGCGAGCTTGCGGGTCCCCGGTGACACGGGCGGCGCGGGGTCCCGGTGGCATGGCCATGCGGGCCGGACCTGCGCAAGTCCCCGGCGACACGGGCCATGCAGGCCGGACGCGTGCGGGCCCCCGGCGACACGGGCCACGTGACCTGGCCCACCTCAAACCTGTTGCCGACGTGACGTTCGTCATCCCGGCGGCATTGCCGACCTGTCCAAATGCGGTACGGATCGCGGCATATGACAGCGGCGCGCGGCCACACCGCGTGTCCCCCGCCATTCCGTTGCGGCGCCGACTACCGCTATGGTCCCCGTCGGTAGGCCGAGGTCCCTCGTCCTGCCATGCCCTCGGGGGGAGGGAAGGAACCCAAGACGATGCCCGTACCCGTACCGCGGCAAAGAGCGATCCCGGCCGCGGAGAGTGGTCAGGCGCAGGCCGCGTCCTCAGGCGCAGGCCCCTCACCGGAAGGGGTCTCTCGCAAGGCGGCGGCCCCGGCCGGCAACACCACGGCCGAGCCCACCGGCCGCACCTCTCCTGCCACACCCGACGCCGGCGCCGGCGCCGCCATCGCCCCCGGCACCGCCGCCTCGGGCACCACCGGTCCTGCCGGTCCTGCCGGTCCTGCCGGTCCTGCCGGTCCTGCCGGCACCAGCGTCCAGGGTGGTGCCCCCACCCTCACCCTCCTGGTGATAGAGGACGACCCGGGCGCCTCCGCGGTCGTGCCCGAGCTGCTCGACTCGGCCGGCAAGCCGATCCGGGTGCGCACCGCCCGCAACCTCACCGAGGCCGAGCGGCTGCTCACCGACGACGTCCACTGCATCCTGCTGGACCTCGCGCTGCCCACCCCCGGCCCGGCCGAGGACGACGACGAACTCGCCGTACTCCGGAAGGTGCTGGAACTCGCGCCCCGGCACGCCGTACTCGCGCTGACCGCCTCCGGTGACGCCGAGCGGGGCGCCGAGGCCGTACGCGTGGGTGCCCAGGACTACCTCTTCCGAGACGAGCTGGACGGCCGGCTGCTGAGCCGGGCGATCCGGTACGCCGTGGAGCGGAAGCGGTCCGACACGGCCGAGCGGCGGCTCGCCGAGGGCAAGCTGCGCGCCCAGGAGAACCGCCGGCTGGAGCGCGGCCTGCTGCCCACGCCCCTCCTGGAGGGCTCCTCGCTCCGGTTCGCCGCCCGCTACCGACCGGGCCGCTCGCGTGCCCTGCTCGGCGGTGACTTCTACGACACCGTCCGCACCCCGGACGGCACGGTCCACGCCATGATCGGCGACGTCTGCGGACACGGCCCGGACGAGGCGGCGCTCGGCGTGGAACTGCGCATCGCCTGGCGCGCGCTGACGCTGGCGGGACTGTGCGGCGACCAGTTGCTCGGCACGCTCCAGCAGGTGCTGGAGCACGAGCGCTCCGACGACGAGATCTTCGCGACGCTGTGCACGGTCGACATCGCGCCGGACGGCCGTCGCGCGGGCCTGTGCCTGGCCGGGCACCCGGCCCCGCTGATCGCCCGCCCCGGTCGGCCCGTCCAGCTGCTGCCGTACGACAACAACGGCCCCGCCCTCGGCCTGCTCCCCGGCGCACGCTGGCCGCGGACGCAGGTGGAGTTGGGGGCCGAGTGGAGCCTGATGCTCTACACCGACGGCCTGATCGAGGGCCATGTCGGCGAGGGCCGGGAGCGGCTCGGGCAGGACGGCATGGTGGAACTGGTACGCCGCCAGCTCTCCGAGGGGTTGCGCGGGGAGGAGTTGCTGCGGGCCACCGTGAACGAGGCCCGGGATCTCAACGGGGGCGAACTGACGGACGACGTGGCGGTGCTGTTGCTGGACCGGACGGCCTGAGCGGACCCGGGCCCGCGCGGCGAGGCCGCCGGGACCCGGGTCCTACGCTTCGAGGCCGCGCGTCGACGCCCTCCGGCCCCTTCAGCGGCCGCCGTTGTAGGGCCCGTACGGCCCGTCGCTGCTGGAGCCGCCGCGCCTGCTGCGGCCGCCGCCCGGGAGGCCGCGCAGGGCGGGCCGTACGTCGACCATGTACACGATCGTGGCGACGAGGCCGATAATCGGCAGGAACGACAGGATGTTGAAGATCAGGTTCACCACGAAGGCGAGCCCGAGGATGATCAACCAGAACGGCTTGGTCTTCTTGTCGGCCGCACGGTAGGCGTCCTCACGACGCGTGGCGGCGTCGATCAGCGCGAAGCCGCTGAAAAGGATCAGGGCCATGCTCAGCAGCCACATGAACCCCGCGAATCCCTGCATCAGCACTACGTCCACCACCAGACTCGGCTCGTCGTCACGCGGTCACCGTACCCGCTCCCGGAAGCCCGCTACCCGCTGAACGGGCCGGGCACTCCGAGAGTGCCCGGCCCGTGATCCCAACCGCGGTGCCTTACTTGGCGGGCGGCGTGGTCTTCTTGGCGGCGGTGGCCGTGGTGGTCGGGGTGGGCGTGGTGGTCTTGCGGACCGGCGCCTTCTTGGCGGCGGCCGGCTTCTTCACCGGGGCGGGCTCGGTCTTGACCGCGGCGGGCTTCGGCTCGGTCTTGACCGCGGCCGGGGTCGGGACCGGGGCCGGCTTCGGCGCGGTGTCGGGCTCGACGGCGATCGCCAGTTCCTCGATCTCCTCGGCGGCCTCGCCACGCCAGGTCTTCACGGTCTGCTCACCGTGCTCGGCGACCTTCTCGTAGGTCTCGCGGGCCTTGACGGCGTACTCGGCGGCGACGCCGACACTGCGCAGCGCGAAGTCCTGGGCGGTCTCGCCGAGCTTCTTCAGGTCCGCGTCGAGGGTGCTGCCGAGCTTCTTGATGTCACCGTCGAGGCCGCCGAGGAACTCGCCGACCTTGGCCTGGAGGTTCTCCTGAGCCTCCTTGGCCTTGGCCTGGGCCTCCTTGGCACGCGCCTGGGCCTTCTCCTGGACGGTCTTGGGGTCGGTGTTGCGTACGGCGTCGATCCGCGCCGGAGCCTCGGCCCGCAGCTGCTCCACCAGGCCGGGCACCTTCTTGGCCTGCTGAAGGGCCAGGTCGGCGGTGCCGGCGGCGAAGTAGAGCGGAGTCGGGTCGCTGAGGGTCTTGCGCAGGTCGTCGGTGATGGCCATGGTGATGGTCCTCCCGGATTCACGTTCGGCTGAGGGTTGTGGTGGTCCGCAGTCAGGCGGCCGGTGCCCTGGTCCGGCTCAACTGGCCGTCTGCTGCGGGTCGGCGTCATTGCCGCCGGTCGTGCGGGTACGTCGGGTGGGCGTGCGCCCGCCCGCCGTGCGGGTCTCTCGTACGGCGAGGTCACCGTTCCGGGCGGCCGGGTCGCCGTCACTCAGGGCATCGTCACCCGGAGCGCCGACCTTGACCCCTTTGTCCGTCCCGTCGTCCTCCTGGCCCGCCTCGTCGGTCCCGAATCCGTTCTCCTTGCGGAAGGACTCGTAGATCTGGAGCAGCACCTGCTTCTGCCGCTCGTTCAGCGCGGGATCGGCGAGTATGACCGCGATGGTCTCCACCTCGTCCCGGTCCCGCTCGGCGTCGAGGATCCCGGCCCGCACGTACAGCGTCTCGGCGGAGATCCGCAGCGCCTTGGCGACCTGCTGCAACACCTCCGCGCTCGGCTTGCGCAGCCCGCGCTCGATCTGGCTCAGATACGGATTGGACACCCCGGCGGCATCGGCGAGCTGCCTGAGCGACAGTTGCGCAGTGCGCCGCTGCTCGCGCAGATACTCACCAAGGTTGCCGACGTTGAGCGATGCCATGCCCCCACCTTGCCCCACCCCCGCTAACTATTGCAAGCACCCGCTTGCAATAGTGTGTCACGCCACGTGTGACCGAGCCGAGCCGAGCCGGCGATGTCCCGTCTCGCGCCAGCTGCTCTGGTGTCGCTGAAGCTGGACAAACCCGATCCGGGATCTCACTGAATCCGCTCCACTCCGTTGCCTGCCCGACCTCAGCGTCAACGCGTCCCCGTCTCAGTGAGCTCCTTTCATCCTGAATATGAGCTCCTTTCATCATGAATAGCTGCAGGTCGGCAGGGTGTGGATCGCTTGGACGGTGCGGCTGATACGTCGCGTCGAGCAGCGCGCTCTGCGCATGATGCGCCATGTCTTGCGAGGGCGAAGGCGCGTTCGCCCGGAGCTCTCAGCCGGGCGTGATCACGGTTGAACTGCCGGTAGTGCTCAGGCTGTTCGCGGTGGTCGTAGTACGGAGTGCGGACGGCGGCGTCGGCGCCTTGGTAAGCGCGGAGCGCGAGAACGAGGATGTCTCTGGTGAGGCAGGCCTGGATGATGCCGTGGGCCGGGGCCGCGGTCAGGTCGTGGGTGCGGCCGGGTGTCGCGCGGAGCCGGATGCGGCCGTCGCCGCTCCCGAACCCGAGCGGGCGCTCCGGAGCCCCGGGCCGCCCGTCGAGGGGCGGCCCGGGGCTCCGGGTGGTGCGGTGGGGGGCGGCCCGGGGCTCCGGGTGGTGCGGTGGGGGGCTCGGTCAGCGGGTGATCATGATCGCGTCCAGGTGCACGGTGGAGCGGCCCGTGGCGCTTCCCGACACCACCTTGAGCTGCGCCTTGTGGGTGGTGATCCTCGTACCGAGGGTGTACGTGAACACCACCTTCCGGTAGCCCGTCGACGAGGCGTAGGTGTTCACCGTGCCCACCGTCGCCCCGTCCACCACGACCGCGAAGCGGCCGCCGTCGGACCTGCGGGTCGCGACGATCCGCAGCTTGGTGCCGTCCGCGGTGAAGGACACCGTGGCGCCCTTGGTGGCGGAGACCCGCTCGGTCCTGGACCAGGCGGAGGTCACCGACGACGACGCCCACCGGCCGCTGTAGGTCAGCGACGACGACCGGTCGTCGACCGGGACGCCGCCGGCGACGGCCGCGCTCCACGGGCCGGTCTGGCCGGCGTCGTCGTGGGCGCGTACGTAGAAGCGGTAGGTCAGACCGGGCGTCGGCGTCACCGGACTGCCGGAGGCGCCGAAGGAGCCGGACTTCGTCGTGGTGCGGCTGCGCCAGGTCTGCGGCGACCCGAGCGTCCACACGCCCGTACTGCTGCGGGTGGCGACTCGCCAGCTGACGTCGTACGAGGTCACACCGGCCGTCTTCGCCGCCCAGCCGACCGGGATCACGGCGCTCGTCGAGGCGTCGCTGGCCAGGACGGGCGCGGTGACGGACGCGGCGGGGACGGTCCTGCGCAGCGTGACGGTGCCGCCGGCACCGGCCGCCGGCACTCCGGTCACCGCGTCCTTCAGGGCGAGGGTCCAGCTGTAGGAGCCCTCTGCGGCCGCCGCGCCCGCGTCGTTCCCGCCGTTCCAGACGGGGGCCACCTTGCCACCGGAAGCCGTCCCGGTCAGCGTGCGCACCGTGGTGCTGCCGGACTTGAGGGTGAGCGTCCAGGCGACCGGCCGGTCGTACGCCCAGGCCGGGGCCCACGTGTCCGACGAGCCGTCGCCGTTCGGGCTGAAACCGGTCGGGACGGACGCGGCGGCGGCCGTACGGGCCGGGGCGCCCGCCCACGTGGTGTGAGTGACGCCGTCGCTGTCCATCCAGGCTGCCCAGGGAGCCTCTCGGTCCACCGCCCAACGCTGGGCGGAGGCGCTGTCGGCGCGCCCGGGTACGACGAACAGCGGCTGCGCCGTGGCCCCGGGAACGCCCAGGACCTGGGCGTGCAGGACGATGCCGGTGGTGGCGGGCCTGGTGAACGTGTACAGGACGTCCTTGCCCAGGATCGGCGCCATCACGGAGGCGTCCACCGGGGTACGGGTGGTGGTCCCCGCCTTGATCAGCAGGCCCTGGGTGGAGGCGGCCCCGCAGGTGGTCAGCAGGATCCAGGAGCCGCGCACCTGGAGCCCGCCCGGCAGGCAGTCCACCGTGGTGACCGTGGACGCGGTGCCGGCGGCCAGGTCGGTGCGCCGGATGGACCAGCTGGAGGTGGCGTCCTTCACCGAGGTGTACAGGGCGCCGCCGTACAGGGCCGAACCCGGGGCGACCCGCTCACTCGCGCCGGTGGCGACGGTGTAGAGCAGCAGCGTGCCGTTGTTGACGGTGGTCTGGTCCGACAGCAGGAAGTGGCTGCCGTCGAAGTCCGTGACCTGGTCGGCCGAGGTGTCGCCCAGTTGGAGGGGTACGCCGGTCAGTGTCCCGTTGTCGTACACCTGGTAGGCGTCGCCCTGCTCGACCAGCACCCGGTGCCCGGCGGCGGCCAGGGTCTGGTGCACGATGCCGGTCGAGTAGGCCAGGACGCGGGACGGCGCGGTCGCCGAGGCGCCGGACGTACCGACCGTCAGGCCCGAGGAGAGCAGGACACCGGTGCGGCGGGAGGAGTCGTCGGCGGTGTACAGGGTGCCGCCGGACAGCGCCAGGGCGTCCAGCCGTGCCGGGCCCGCGGGGATCGTCGTGGCGTCCCCGCCGGCGGTGGACACCCGGCCGTCGGTGAGGGTCTGGACGGCGGCGTCGACGTCCGGCCGGTACAGCGACGCGCGCATCCGGCCGTCGTCGCCGACGGAGATGTCGCGGAACGTGCCGCCGAGGTCGGCGGCCGCGGTGGAGCCGTCCCGGGACATCGCGTACAACTCGTTGCCGTCGGCGCTCCACTCGTACCAGGCCAGCGTGTCGTCACTGATCCAGCGGGCCTTGTCGGTGGGCAGGGTGACGGTCGCCGGGTCGCCGCCGGGCGCCGACCGCTGCCACTCGGTGAGGGTGGCGCCGTCGACGACTCCGACGTGAGTGGGGGTGAACTCCAGCCCCTGCGGCAGCTCTTCGGTGCCCGGCTCGGCGACGGTGGCCGTCGTGCCGGTGGCGAAGTCGACGTACACGATCCGATAGCCCCAGCCGGGTGCGGTACGCAGCCGGACCAGCGCCCCGTCCGCGTCGGAGGCCAGCACCTCGTACTGCTCGTCGTCGGAGAGCAGCGTGCGGTCGCCGTCGGAGGTGCGCAGCACAAGGCGCACACGGTACGCCGAGTCCGCGTCGTAGTACGCCTGCTGTACGAGGATGCCGTCGCCGGCCTGGCCCCGGTACCGCTCGTCGCCCGCCGCGCCCGAACCGTCGTAGGCGACCGGCAGGGTCTCCTGCCGGCCGGTGTCGAGGTGCCGCAGGGTCACATGATCGGCGAGGGCGCCGTTCGGATTCGTCGACGTGGCGACGGCCACCACCGAGTGCTGGACGGACACCGTGTCTGGGTGGACGCCCTCGCTGTTGTCGGCCGGCACCCCCAGGTCCTGCGGGGTGCCTCCGGAGACGGAGAGCCAGCCGTGGGGCAGCGTGTCGGCGGAGGTCTTCTGCTGCCAGACGACGGCCTGCCCGGAGCCCGACACCTCGTCGGCCGCGGGCACGGAGGTGGTCCGCGCCGGCAGCGAGGTCGTCACCCCCGAGGCGGCAGCGGCGGCGGGGACGAGCGCAACGGTCCCGGCGAGGGCGACAGCCCCCGCAACGGCTGCGGACAGGCAGAGGTGACGTCTGTGCGATGGCATGGAGCCGCGTTTCTCTCGAACATGGGGGAGAGATCATCGCACGTGCGTCCGTATACCCAAGTCAACAGCCCATTTACCCAAGTCACAGCCCATCAGCGCTGTTCAAAGCCCCGGGGGAAGGCCGGCGACGACACGGTCGGCGCGTCGATCGGCACCTCGATCCACGACCGGACGCGGGCGGGTGAGCACAGCCTCCGCCGCGCGGGGCGGGGCCCGGGCTGGGGCTGGAGCTGGGCCGGGTTACGCGACGTCGGACCTAGCGTCGACGGGCGACGAACACATACTCCTTGCCCGGGCGGTCCGGTGCCTCGCGGACGTCGCGCACCTCGAACCCCAGGGCGGTCAAGTCCCGCTCCACCTCCTCCCGCGCGCGGAAGCGCAGGGTCGAGTCCGACGTCAGCACCTCGCCGTCCGCGGCGAAGACATACGTCTGGCGGAAGGTCACCAGCGGGCCGCTCAGCTCGACCGTTTCGACCCAGGTCTCGACCGCGCCGACGCCCGGAATCTCCGTCACCACGTACGACGCGTCGCGGTTCCACTCCTCCCACGCGCGCCTGGCCGGAACCCTGGTCTCGAACACCAGGTGACCGGCCGGCCGGAGTGCCTCGTAGGCGCCGTGAAGCGTCCTCCGCCACGCCTCCGTCCCGACGATCTGCTGGGCGGCGTTCGCCGTCATGGTCGCGAGGTCGACCCGTAGCGGAGGGAGGGCGGTCGCGTCGCCGTGGATCCAGCGCACCCGGTCGGCACCCGGCTTGGCCCGGGCCACGTCGAGGGAGGCCGCGGCGGGATCGACGCCGACGACATCGACCCCGCGCTCGGCCAGCAGGAGCGCGAGAACTCCCGTCCCGCAGCCGATGTCCAGCACGCGGCGCGCCCCGAACTCCTCGGTCATCAGGACGTACGCGTCGAGGTCGCCGCGGTCGGGATCGAGGGCGTCGTAGATCGCGGCGAGCCGTGGATGTCCGAAGCACTCGTCAGCCATGCGCTCGCTCTCCGGCGTAGGTGTGGGTGTGGGTGTGGTGCAGGGAGCATGCCCGTCATGCTGGCGGTACTTACTTTTTTGTACGTACTTGGCAGCATCCGGCGCACGACAGAGGCTGAAGGACGTCAGAAGGAAGCCGCGCGGCCCGACTCGCCCGGCCCGACAACCCTCGCGCCAGTAACCGGAGTTGAAGCATGCCCATGTCCACTGACCGACCCGCCGCCGACGCCGCCGTCACCGTCCTGGGCCTGGGCCCGATGGGACGCGCGCTGGCCGGTGCGTTCCTGGACGCCGGGTTACGGACCACCGTCTGGAACCGAACACCGGGCCGTGACCGCGAGTTGGTCGAGCGCGGGGCGGTCGGCGCGGGGTCGGCGGCCGAGGCGGTCGCCGCGAGTGCGCTGACCGTGGTGTGCGTGGTGAACTACGACGCCGCCGACGCCGTCCTGCGCGAAGGGCCGGTCATCGACGCCCTCAAGGGCCGTACGGTCGTCAACGTCTCCGCCGACACCCCCGACCGCGCCCGGGACACGGCGAGTTGGGCGGAGGCCCACGGCATCCGTTACCTGGACGGTGCGATCATGACGCCGACCCCCACCATCGGCACGCCCGCCGCGGTGTTCCTGCACAGCGGCCCCGAGGACCTCTACCGGGAGCACCGGCCCGTACTGGACACGCTCGGCGGCAGCCACACCCACCTCGGCGAGGACATCGGCCGGGCCGCCGCGTACGACATCGCCCTGCTCGACCTCTTCTGGACGGCGACGGCAGGCTTCGCGCACGCCCTCGCGGTGGCCCGCGCGGAAGGCGTCACCGCCCGCGAACTGGCCCCCTTCGCACAGGGCATCGCCGCGATCCTGCCGCCGCTCATCGAGGAGTGGGCGGACGACGTCGACGGCGGCACCTTCTCCGGCGAGGGCAACCCGATCACCTCGGCGGTCTCCTCGATGGCACACATCATCCAGACCTCGGAGGCCCACGGCATCGACGCCGCCGTCCTGCGCACCGCCGAGGGCCAGGCCCGCCGCGTCATCGGCCTCGGCCACGGAACGGACGGGTTCATGCGGGTCACGGAGGTGCTCGGCCGACGGTGAGACGGGGGCCCGGCCCGTCTCCCCCCAGCAGATCGGCCAGCGTGGTCGTGGGGATGTCCAGAAACTCGGTGGTGTCGATCATGCGGCCGACGCTACCGTTCCCGTATGACTGCCGGGTCGGCTTTGTGCCGTGAGCGAGTTGGGTGCCCGGCCTCTGAGTGAGGCCGACGGGGGTTCCCCCTCTCGAACGAGTTCGGGAGTGGGGCAGGGCCAGGAGCCCGCCTCTTTCTCTGTACCGCCTTCGAAGTTCGCAGGACACCAGCGACGAAGACACCAGCGACAGAGAAAGAGAAAGAAGACAGCGTGCCCAATCCCTTCAATGATCAGATCATCGAGGAGTTCCGCGCCAACAAGGGCCGGATGAGCGGTGCTTTCGAGGGCGCCCGCCTGATCCTCCTCACCACCACCGGCGCCCGCACCGGCACCCCGCACACCACCCCCGTCGGCTACCTCCCCGACGGCGGCGACCGGGTCCTCGTCATCGCCTCGGCCGGCGGCTCCCCGCGCCACCCCGACTGGTACCGCAACCTCCTCGCGCACCCCCGTGTCACCGTGGAGAGCGGTGCGTTCACCTACGAGGCCCGTGCCGAGGTCCTCGCCGGCGAGGAGCGCGACGGGGCCTTCGCGCGGGCCGTGGAGGCGGACCCGGGCTGGGCGGCGTACCAGGAGAAGACGGACCGGGTGATCCCGGTGGTCGCCCTCCACGAGGTCGCCCAGGACGGCCCGCCGAACATCAACGCCGACTCCTTCGGCGAGGCGATCAAGGTCGTGCACGACGCCTTCCGCCGCGAACTCGCCCAGATCCGCAAGGAGATGAGCGCCGGTACGTCCACGCTCGGCGCCCAGCTCCGGGTGAACTGCCTGACGTTCTGCCAGGGCCTGCACAACCACCACACCGGCGAGGACCTCGGCATGTTCCCCCTCCTCGCCGACCGCCACCCGAAGGCCGCCCCGGCGATCGCCCGACTGCGCGAGGAGCACGAGAAGATCGCGGCCCTCGTCGAGGACCTCCGCGGTGCGGTGACCGCCGAGGACACGGACCGGGACAGGGCCCGCGCGGAGGTCGAGCGCCTCACGAGGGAGTTGGAGGCCCACCTGACGTACGAGGAGGAGCAACTGATCCCGCTCTTCGACTCCGGCGCCTGAGCTCCCCGGGTCCCCGGGCGGCCACCGGCCGAACGGTCCGGCCTCCCGGGCGGCCCCGGCCCGGCGGCCGGCCGCTAGAACGGCAGCGGCCGCCCATGCACCACGTCCAGCCTCGACACGGCCCGCGTCAGCACGACGTACAGCCGGTGCAGTCCCCGTCCGCCAGTGAGGTCCCCCGCCTCCGCCGCCGCCTCCCGCTCCCCCGCCGCGATCGCGGCCGGCTCGACGGCGACGACATGGTCGTACTCGAGGCCCTTGACCAGGGTCGCCGGGACGACGCTCAGCCGGGCGGCCGGCTCGTCGGGTCCCGCCGCCGCGATCCCGGCCGCGGCGAGCGCGGCGCGCACCCGGTCCACGTCCGCGTCGGCGGCGATGACGCCGACCGACCCCTCCCGCGCCAGGGCCTCCCGTACGGCGTCCACGACCGCGTCGAGCACCCCGCCCGCCGCGGCCGCGTCCGCCTCCCGGATCCTCAACTCCCCGTCCGTACGCAGCGAGCGCCCCGCCGGGACCTTCACGTCCAGCCTCTCCAGCAGCCGGTTCGCCAGCTCCACCACGGCCTGCGGCACCCGGAACCCGATGGTCAGCGGGATCACGGCCGCGTCCGGTTTCCCGAGATGACGCAGGGTCGTGTCCCATGTCCGGGCCGCCCAGGGCGTGGTCCCCTGGGCCAGGTCGCCGAGGATCGTGAGCGAGCCGAAGGCGGCCCGGCGGGCGATGGCCCGGCACTCCATCGGGGAGAGGTCCTGCGCCTCGTCGACGACGAGATGGCCGTAGCCCTCAGGATGCTCGACGAGCCCGGCGACCTCGTCGAGCAGGACCAGGTCGGCGGCCGACCAGCGTGCCGACTTCCACGACCGCGGCGGTCGCGCCCACCGCAGCGCCCGCTGCTCGTCGGCGTCCAGCAGCCCGTCGGCCGCGGCCGCCAGCACCCGCTCGTCGGTGAGGAGTTCGGCCAGCACCTCCTCCGCCCGCACCCGGGGCCATACGGCGTCCACGTACGCCCCGACCGCCCGCGACCGCGAGACCTTCTGCACCCAGGCGCCGCTCTGCGGCCCCGCCCGCCGCTCGGCCCGGAGCTGCACACACCGCACGACCCGGCTGCGCACCCGCTCCCGCCCGACGCCGTACGGCGGTTCCTCGGCGCGTACGTCGCGCACGATCCGCGCGAGTTCGTCACCTGGCACCCGCCAGCGGTACGAGCCGTCGGGAACGGTGAGATCCGGGACGGCGCGATCGGGGACGGCGCGATCGGCGGCCCTCTCCCCCGACACCCGCGCGTACAGCGCCCGCCGCAGCACCTCCGCCATCCGTGCGTCGTGCTTGAGGACGGCGGTCCGCTCGGTGTCGGCACCGGTGACCGGGTGCCGGGCGATCTCCTCCTGGAGGGTCGACTGCCGTACGCCGGTCTCGCCCAGCGCCGGCAGCACCTCGGCGATGTAGGAGAGAAAGGTCCGGTTGGGGCCGAGGATGAGCAGTCCGCCGCGTCGGATGCGCTGCGGGTGGGTGTAGAGCAGGTAGGCGGCCCGGTGCAGCCCGACGGCGGTCTTCCCGGTGCCCGGAGCGCCCTGTACGCACACCGAGACGTCCAGGTCTGCCCGTACGAGATCGTCCTGCTCGGGCTGGATGGTGGCGGCGATGTCCCGCATGGGGCCGACCCGGGGCCGCTCGATCTCGCGGGCGACGATGTCACCGGTCCCCGACTCCCCCCGGGCGAGGTGTTCGTCCTCCAGTCCGGTGAGGTCGGCGGAGTCGCCCCGGCTGCCGGGCGCCCAGCCGAAGCGGCGCCGCACGGCGACTCCCTGCGGGTCGTGGGCGCTCGCCTGGTAGAAGGCGCGGGAGACGGGTGCGCGCCAGTCGACGACGAGGGGCGGGGCGGCCGGATGCTCGCTGATCCTGAGCCGCCCGATGTGGTAGCTCTGCCCGGCATGATCCCACGCGCCGGTGGCCGCCCCGAGATCCGTACCCGCCCCCTCTCCCTCGCCCTCTCCCCGCGCTGCGAAGTCCAACCGCCCGAAGAACAACGGCCCTTCGGGCAGTTCCCGCAGTTCCTTGGCCCGGCTGCGCAGGCGGTACCCGAGGACCTCGGCGTCGGCCCCGGAGGCGGAGACGTCCTCTGCGGTGACGACGTGTTCCTGAGCGCCGTCGACCAGGGCCGCGAGCGCGGTGCGGCAGCGGTCGTGGTGATCGCGTTCCTGCTGGAGGGACTCGTTCAGGGACTCGTCCGGGTTCAGGGCGGGCTCGGCTGACGTCATGCGGACAAGCGTAGCGAAAACCGTTACCCGGTTACATCTTTTACCGAGCCTCACCCGGTCCGCGCCTACGCGAGGTGCGGCAGCCCGTCCGCCAGCTGCCCGAACGCCCGCTCGGCGGCGGCCACGGCCTCCGCCCGCACCTGCGCCACCCGCTCCCCGTCCGCGATCCGCCGCCAGTTGTCCAGCGCGAGGATGCGCTGCACGGCGATGATCTGGCCGGCGGCCAGCCGCGCCTCCAGCCCGCCACCGAGCGCCTCGGCGAGCGCCGTCTCGGACCGCTCCAGGTAGCCGTACAGACCGGCGGCCAGGGACGGAGTCCCGTACACCAGCGAAGTGAAGGCCAGCACTGCCGGCTCCTCGCTGAGCCCGGTGACGGGATCACACCGCTCGAGCCCGTCGAGGAAGTGCCGCCGCAGGGCGAGGAGCGGTCGCTCCTGGCCCGCGACCACCCGGGCGGCCTCCCCCTCGTGATCGGCGAACCGGTGCAGGACGAGGTCCTCCTTGGTCGGGAAGTACCGGAAGAGGGTCGGCTTGGAGATCTCGGCCGCGGCGGCGATCTCCGCGACGGAGACGGCGTCGAACCCCTTCTCCAGGAACAGCCGGATGGCGATGTCGGAGACGTTGCCGTACATCCGCTGCCTCTTGCGCTCCCGCAGGCCGACCGCGCCTGTGCCCGTCTCGCTCATACCGTGAGCGTAGCCACTGCCGCTCGGCGCTCCGGCTTCGCGCTCGCGCTTGGCCTCAACCCCCGTGGAACGCCATTCCCGGCACCACGGTCACCGGTCCGTCCCGCCCGCGCCCCCTTGGCTCCGGCGCCAGCGCACCAGCGCCGTTGCGATCTCTCCTCGGCTCGGCACCATGTCCAGGCCCAGCGGCCCCGCAGCCGCGCTCAGGATCTGGCGCAGCTTCCGTCCGGCTCGGTCGAGCCGATCCTCGGCGTCGGGTCCGGAAGCCAGGGACAGGGCCTCGCGGATGACATCGGTGAAGACCGACTGCGCCTTCTTGTAGTCGATGAGCAGCGGAAGATCGCGTTCCAGGCCCTTGGAACTGCCCGGCCGGATCTCCTCGACAGCAGCGCACCACAGTTCCACCATCCGGCGCTCCTGCCACTGCGGATACCGCATCAGGTACAGGTGGGTCGCCAGGTCGTACAGAGGATCGCCGACCATCGCCAGTTCCCAGTCGATCGTCCAGAGCCTGTTCCGGGGATCGATGATGAAGTTCTCCCGGTGCAGGTCCGCGTGGAGAAGGCAGAAGGGCCGTGCACTGAGACCCTCCACGTGGCTGCGGAGCCACTTGAACGAGCGGCCGTCCACTCCGAGGTCCTTGAAGAGCGTCCCGAACCTCGGCAGATTCTCCTCGTAGACGCGCTTCTCGGTGAAGAGGACGAGGCGTTTGAGGAAACCGTCCGTGTCACCGTCGGCGGGCCGGTCCTCGTGCGCGCAGCGACGGTCAATGGTGAGAGAGTCCTGGGTCACCCGCGCCATGTGCGTGAAGAGCTCGGCGATCTGACGGACAACGTCCTCGGGGACGGCCGCACCGGAGGGATGGAGAGACCCGAGGGTCCTTCCCTCGATGAACCTCTGCAACCCGGTGTCGCCGACGTCGAAGATGTCCGGGATGGCGGGGATCCGACCCGCCAGAGCCTTGAGCAACGCCTCCTCCGAGACGAAGCACCGTCTGTCGAACCACAGGAGATTGCTGCGCGGGTCCCGGCACTTCCATCGGACCGGATGCGGCGACGCCGTTTCTCCGGGCAGCGGAAACACATAGGTCTCGTGGTGGTAGCCACTGAGTGGCCCCTCGACCGCGCTCGGGTCTCCACTCACCTCGACCGCACGCAGTCGAGCAACGGAAGCCAATTCGGGTGACATTGCCCGTTTTCTCTCGCCTCAAACCCTGCATCAGGGTACAGAAGGGTCCGCACACTACTCCCCCGTCGGCGAGCATCGTGCCAGAAGCCAGTTACACGCCGATGTCGGTCCCCCACTTCGACGAAGGACTGCTCGCTTGTACGACGACTTGCCCCACGTCGTCCGAAATGATCAGGGTTGCGGTGTGTGACGTGTGGCGCGTGGGGCGCCCTGGACCAGGTCGTCGAAGCTCAGGGTCGGGGAGTTGGGGTGGCGTGCGGTCGAAGCGTCCCTGAGGGCGGGAACCCTCGCAGGGGATGTCTTCCGTCGGACATCCGCGACGCCGCGGCGGCCGCGCCATTGGGGCAGCCGTGGTGGTCGCGTTCCTGATGACTCAGGGCCGAGTGCGCAGCACGTTGAGGATCGGCTCCAGTGAGGCGGTGATCATCGTGGCGCCCGCGTCCCGCAGCAGCTTCTCCTTGTACTCGTTGCGCGCGTAGCCCAGGAACGGAACCCCCGCCGCCTTCGCCGCCAACAGGTCGGACGGGGTGTCGCCGATCATCAGGGCCGCCGCGGGGGCCGAACCCATCGCGTTCAGGGCGCGGTTGAGGCAGTGCGGGTCGGGCTTGAGGTGGCTGAGCTGCGGGGTGCGGCCGTAGATGTGGGGGGCGAAGCAGGTGGTGAGGCCGCGGTTTTCGAGGTAGGCGCGGACCACGCTCGGGGAGTTGTTCGTGGCGATCGCCAGCCGGCGGCCCACCGCCGTCCAGGTGCGGATCAGCGGGTCGGCGTACGGTGTGGGCATCGCGGTGGAGGTCGCCCGCAGTTCCTCCTGGGTGAGCCGTTCCTCCAACTCGTCGACCAGGTCGCTGCCGGGATGTCTGCGGTCGACGGCGCGCAGGACTATGTGCGGGTCCAGGGAGCGGCGTTCCTCGTCGGTGAGGAGGCTGTGCAGGCCGCGGCCCTCGAGCCACTCCACCAGGTCGTCCGCCACCTTGTCCGCCGCGTGGCCGGCGAACAGGCGGCAGATCGGGCCGTCGAAGTCCCAGAGCACGACACGCGCCTGGTCGATCAGTTCTCGTAGTGCCTCGGTCTCCGTCGCCACGGGGTCGGTCTGCGTCGCCACGCGTTCGGTCTGCGTCGTATCAGAAGTCACTAGGAGAGTGTCAGGTCCGTGGTGATGGTTTCCCAGAGGGCGTCGAACCACTTCTGGGATTCCTCCACGAACGCGGCGTCACGCCGGTCCGCCTGCTTCACGAAGGAGAAGAGCAGGGACTTGGCTCCGAGGGCGTCGTACATGTCCAGGGTCTGGCTGCCCCACTCCTCCTCGCGCCGGGTCAGCATGTAGTACCCGATCAGCGCCTCCTCCTCGTTGACCAGGTACAGCTTCACCGGCGGGGTGAAGGGCAGCGCCCTGAAGGAGACGTGGACGTCGATGCCGTGGGAGGAGCGGAGCGACATCAGGTTGTGCCTGAGCACCTGCGCCTGGGCGTTGCGCATGGCCAGCCAGCGCTCGTGCACGGGGTTGCCGTCCCCGCCTCCCTCCACCGCCACCGGGAAGGCGAGGTCGATGTCGCGCGAGGGGAGCAGGATGCGGACGTCGATCGACTCGGGGCGGACCCGGCCCTCGTGGATCTGGCGGACCGGTTCGCCGAGGGCCAGCATCAGGGTCTCGGCCGTGTGGCAGACGACGTCCACGCGGACGCGCGGCACCGAGAAGCCCTCGACCAGCCTCGGGGCCAGGCCGACCATCGTCGGCTGCGGCTGCTCCCCGGCCGTGCGGGCGGGTTCCGCGATCCTCGGCGGGCTGCCCTTGCTGACGTTGCTCAGGAGGCCGTCGTCCTGCAGGGCGCGCAGGGCCTGGCGAACGGTGCCGCGTTCCACGCCGAACTCCTCGGCGAGTTCGGCCTGGGTGGGCAGGCGGTCGCCCGCTCTCAGGCCGCCGGTGCGGATCCGTTCCCGCAGGTTGTCGGCGATCTCCTGGGGCGAGAGCTTCCTGCTGCCGTTCACTGCCACGTTCTCCGCCACGTTCCGCGCCACGTCCTCCTGGGTCACGACCAAACGCTACAACTTCTATCCATCTATGTGGAGTTGTTTGAAAGTTGTTTTGAAGTGGCGACCAAGTGGGGACAACTACTATTGAGTTGGTTGCCAACTTGGTTCAGTTGGCGGACGCTTTGCTTCCCCTCGCCGACAGGACCCGTATCTGAAGGAGGAACACCGTGCCTGCTCTCGCCCTCCTCTCCGCCGTGTTCGTCGTCGGTGTCGAGCAGACCCTCCAGTGGAAGTACGGCGTCATCGGCGTCGTCGGTCTGCTCCTGCTCACCATAGGCATCAAGGCCAACAACCCGGCCGTCAGCTCCGCCGGGGCGGTCGTACTCGCACTGCTGGTCGCGGGTCCGGCCCTATGAGTCGACCAGGTCGACGGCAGCCCGGTCAGCTCGCTGTGGGAGACGATCAGGTCGTGAGCGTCAGCTCCGAACTGATCGTCTCCCACAGTGCGTTGAACCACAGGTGGGACTGCTCGACGAAGGCCGTGTCCCGCAGGCCGGCGCCCTGCTCGAAGGCGAACAGCATCGACTGGGTGCCCTCGGCGTCGTACGTCTGAAGGTACTCGTGGTCGATCTCCGCCTCGTGGCGGCCCAGCGTGTAGTACGCGAACAACGCCTCCTCCCCGTTGAGCAGGTACAGCTTCACCGGCGGGGTGAAGGGCAGCGCCCGGAAGGAGACGTGGACATCGATGCCATGGGTGGCGCGCAGCGCGAGCAGGTTGTGCCGCAGCACCTGCCCCTGTGCGTTGCGCATGGCCAGCCAGCGCTCGTGCACGAGATCCCCGTCCCCGCGACCGTCGACCGCCACCGGGAAGGCGAGGTCGATGTCCCGTGAGGGGAGCAGGACGCGGACGTCGACCTTGGCCGGTTTCATTCGCCCGGCGTGGATCTGGCGCAGCGGTTCCCCGATGGCGAGGGTGAGGGAGACCGAGGTCAGGCACAGGGCGTCGATCTCGACATGCGGGGCTGCGAAGGCGGCCGCTATCCGGGGCGCGAGGGCCACCGTGGTGGGCAGCGGCGGGGCTGCGGGCCCGGTCTGCGGCCTGATCAGGCCCGGATCCGGGGCGACGGTCGCCGGGCTGCCCTTGGAAACGTTGGTCAGCAGGTGCTCCGACTGCAGGATGTGCAGCGCCTGCCGTACCACGCCCCGCTCCACCCCGAACTCGTCGGCCAGCTTGGCCTGTGTGGGCATGCGCTGCCCCGGCCGCAGCTTCCCGGACCGGATCCGGGCGCGCAGCTCGTCGGCCACCTCGCGATGTGACTTGTGTGGCCGCTGTGCCCTCTTCCGCCCATTGACGGCGGCGTGTTTAGGGTCCACGACCAAACACTACAACTTCCCGCCATCTTTCGGCAGCACATCGAAAGGTGGTTATAAGCCGCTTCCAAGCGGAGATAAGTACTGTGAAGTTGGTCGCCAACTTGAGCAACATGGTCAACCTTCCGCAAGGTTGGCCAGCAAGGCGGCCGACAGGGACCACCGTCCCGAAGGAGGACCGACATGCCGCTGATCGCCCTCGCCGTCGCCGCCCTCGCCGTCGGCTTCGAACAACTCGTCCAGTGGAAGCTGGGCGCGATGGGCATCGTCGCCTTCGTCGCGCTCACCGTCGGGGTCAAGGCCAAGAGCGCCGCGATCGGCGGCATCGGAGCGGTGATCCTCGTGATGCTGCTCGCCCAGTCCGGCTGATCGGGCTCCCTTCCGGAGGGGAGCCGGGAGCCCGGTCGGTCTGCACAGCCACAACTGAAGAACGTCAGCACCCTCGCACAGCCACAACTCCATACGTACATCCGCAGGGACGTACGACCAGCACAGCCACAATTGAACAGCTCGCTACGGATGCGAAGCAGCACCTGTCCCCGGGAGGAAGGAGCGTCAGAAGATGTCCGGGCACCAAGGACGCCTGGACGTGCGCAGCAGGGCGTCGGCCGACCGGCCGGCGCCCGCTCGTTCTTCCCGCACCCGCCCCAGCGCCACCAGCCGTACGGCCGACTCGTCGCCGAGCCAGAGAGCCGCCAGGTCGGCCACGTCGAGCGTGAGGTCGGCGTCCGCGGTCGTCCGCGTACAGGACCCGCCCTCCGTCGACGCCTCCAGCCGGTACCGCCCGCCGGCCAGCCCGTCCCGGTCGCTCACCTCCAGCACCAGAGCGCCCTCTCCCGCGTACGTCCGCGCCTCCAGCGCCCGTACGACGTCCAGGAGCCGCACCCACAGCCAGTCCGACTGCGCGGTGATCCTGGCCGCCCTCGGGTCGGGCAGGAACAACGGGAGCAGGTCGTCCGGGGCCCGCCAGCCGCTCTTCACCCGGGTGATCCAGTCGATCGAGCAGAGGTAACGCCACAGGGCGCCCTCGGCGGCCGGGGTGGACGCGATCAGCCAGTTCACGCTCGCCGTGTCGTGCGGCTGCTTGTCGTGCCAGTCGTCGTCCGAGTGGTACGAGACCAGTCCCTCGAGCTCGCCGTCCGGCGAGCGGTACGCGGCGTAGAACGGCTCGGTCCACGGCGGCTCCAGCCGTACGAGTCCCGTCTGGGACGGCCACCACAGCTCGTCGCGGCTGACCGCGCCCGGCTGGGACCGGCGTATCCGCTCATGGAGTTCGGGGCCGAGCTTGCGGACGTCGTCACCGTCCACGAGGTCGATACGGCCGCCGTCGTCCGGGCCGGGCCGTCTCAGGTCGAGGCCGGTGCGCGGGACGTCGACGGTCCACTCGGTCATCCAGGTGGCGGGGCCGAAGCCGTAGCGGCCGTAGATCGGGTACTCGGCGGCGATCAGGGTGGCGACGACGTCTCCGCGGTCCTTGGCGGCGGCGAGGTCCCGGGCCATCATGCGGGTCAGCAGGCCCCGGCGGCGGTGGGTGGCGGTGACCGTGACACCGGTGATGGCGTCGGCCGGGACGGCCGCGCCGCCTACGGCGGTGACCTGCTGGTCGAAGGATTTGAAGGTGGCCACGCAGCGGCCGCCGTCGAAGGCACCGAGGTAGCGGCCGGGTCGGAACTGGCTACGGCGGGCTTCCAGTTCGCTGTCCGGGACCGTGGGCTCGCGGAGGAAGCCGGTCTTGACGGCACGGAGCCAGTCGACGAGTTCGGGTTCGGTGATGGGACGTACGTCGATGTCGGGGCGCGGACGGGTCATGGGGCCACGGTAGGGGTGGGGGCGTGGATGTGCCGGGGCTTTTCCTCGCCCCGCCATCCCCGCTTCCTGGCTTCCCGGTTTCCCGCCCCGCCTCAGAAAGCCGCCCGGATCTCCCCCACGACCCCCGCTCCCCCCGACACCGGCGCCCGCCCGATCCGCTCCACCACCGGTGACTCCACGCCCATGAGCCGGAGCGCGCGTGCCAGGACGGGGCCCAGCGCGCGGCCGCCGCCGTCCTCGACCTTGAACGCGAGGGACCGGCCGTCAGGGAGGGCCACCGCCTGGACCGCCTCCGCGCCCATCTTCGACAGGGTGCCGGGGACGGCGCGCATCAGCCAGGTGTCGGGGCGGCGGGTTCCGGCGACGTACTCGGGGTGGGTGCGCATGGCCGTGGCGACACGGCCCTCGGCGGAGGCGGGGTCGGCGAGGGCGAAGGTGCGGTAGGCGCGGGCCAGGCCGGTGAGACTGATCGCCAGCAGGGGCGCCCCGCAGCCGTCGGTGCCCACGGCCGCCACCTTCTCGCCCGCCGCGTCCTCCACCACCTCGTGGATGAGCTGCTGGAGCGGGTGTGCCGGGTCCAGGTAGGAGTCCTGCGGCCACTCGCGCAGCGCGCATACCGCCAGCATCGCGGTGTGCTTGCCCGAGCAGTTCATGGTGACGCGGGAGCGGACCTCGCCCGACGCCAGGTAGGTCTCCCGTTCCTCCGCGTCCAGCGGGAGGTCCGGCGGGCACTGCAGGAGCGCCTCGTCCAAGCCCTGCTCGTCCAGCATCTTGTGGACCAGATCGCGGTGGAAGGGCTCGCCGGAGTGGCTGGCGGCGGCCAGCGCCAGCCGCTCGCCGGACAGGTCCAGGCCCGCCCGCAGCACGCCCGCCGCCTGCATCGGCTTGTTGGAGGAACGCGGGAAGACGGGCTGCGTCACGTCCCCGAGCGCCAGCTCCACCGCCCCGTCCGCGTCCAGCAGGACCAGACTCCCCCGGTGCCGCCCCTCGACGAACCCGGAGCGGACGACCTCGGCGAGGACGGGCGGGACGGGGTCTCGCGGGGACGGCAGGGGCGGTGTGACGACGGACGCGGGCATCGGCGGTGGCCTTCCGGACGGAGGGGACCCGCCCCGGCCACGGGCCCCGGGATCGCCGGCACGGCCGCCGTGTCACATGAGCAGGTCGTCGACTTGTGCTTCCCCTTCACGGTACCTGCGGGCGATCTCCGCGCTGCAGTCGTCCGCCGTCCGCTGCAGCCGCTGCCGGCGGCGGGACACCTGCTGCTCGTACCGCACCAGCCGCCCCATCGCGGTGTTCAGCTCCAGGTCCGTGCGGGCGTCCAGGTCGGAGAGCTCGACCTCGGCGAGCATCTCCGCGGCCAGCAGCCGGTACTCCTCGCTGTGCGGAGTGCCCAGCGTCACATGCCGGGCGGAGGAACGGTGCCGTGCCGGGGCGTCGGTGAGGATCTCCGGCAGCCGCTCGACCACCGACGCCTCCCCCTGCGCCGCCACGGACGCGGCGCCCACGGGGGTCCGCCGCGCCAACTCGGCCCGCAGGATGTCGATGCGGCCCTGCAGCAGCCGCCGTACGTAGCTGAGGTCGGCCTCGTCGCGCTGTGCTTCCCGGCGCAGCGTGCGCAGTTCGGGCAGGCTCAGCACGACCAGGTCGGGCTCGGCCGGGCCGGCGCGCAGCGCGCTGGGCGGACTGTCGGTGCGTTGTACGGGTGGACTGTCGGTGCGTTGTACGGGCGGACTGTCGGTGCGTTGTACGGGTGGACTGTCTGTGCGCTGTACGGGCGGCCGCTGGCTGGTCATGCCAAGCTGCCCGGTACTCGGTGTGCTCATGTGCCTCTACCGTCCCCTCGACCGGCGTGTGGAAAGCATCGTGCCACCCCAAGTGGCCGCTATGTGACCATGCAACCCTGATCAGCCCCGAACGGCCCCAGATGAGGGGTTGGGACCGATGAAGAGGGCTGGTGCGGAACGCGATCCGGCGCCCGGCATGATGGTCGTATGCGGGCAGTGGTGCAGAGGGTGGACGGCGCGAGCGTCGTCGTGGACGGCGAGACGGTCGGGGAGATCGACGGCGAGGGGCTGTGCGTGCTCGTCGGCGTGACCCACGAGGACACCAAGGAGAAGGCGGCCCAGCTCGCCCGCAAGCTGTGGTCCGTCCGCATGCTGGCGGACGAGAAGTCGTGCAGCGACACCGACGCCCCGCTTCTGGTCATCAGCCAGTTCACCCTCTACGGCGACGCCCGCAAGGGCCGTCGCCCCACCTGGAACGCCGCCGCCCCGGGTGACGTGGCCGAGCCGCTGGTCGACGAGGTGGTCGCACGGCTGCGCTCCCTCGGGGCGACGGTGGCGACGGGCCGTTTCGGCGCGCAGATGCGCGTCTCACTGACGAACGACGGCCCGTTCACGGTCCTGATCGAGATCTAGGGCTCCACGGTCTCGGCCAGGCGTCTCAGGGCGCGACGACGACTTCCTGTGCCGCCGCCGTCGAGTCCGCCACCAGCCGCGCGTCCAGCGGCACGTTCCGCTTCACCAGCGCGAGGGCGATCGGGCCGAGCTCGTGGTGGCGTACGGACGTCGTGACGACACCGATCTTGCGGCCGTCGGGGCCCTCGTCCGCGAGGCGGATCTCGGTGCCGGCCGGGGGCAGGTGGACCTCGCTGCCGTCGAGGTGCAGGAAGACCAGCCGGCGCGGCGGCTTTCCGAGGTTCTGCACCCGGGCGACGGTCTCCTGTCCCCGGTAGCACCCCTTCTGGAGGTGCACCGCGGTGTCGATCCAGCCCAGCTCGTGCGGGATCGTCCGGTGGTCGGTCTCGAAGCCGAGGCGGGGGCGGTGCTGCTCGACGCGGAGGGCCTCGTAGGCGAGGATCCCGACCGCGGGGCCGGACCTCTCGGCGTACGACTCCAGTTCGACGCGCGGGAGGAACAGGTCACGGCCGTACGACGTCTCGCGTACGACGACCCCCTCCGGGACGTCGGCGATGGAACCGGCCGGCAGGTGGACGACCGCGAACTCCTCGGTCCGGTCGGCGACTTCGACCCGGTAGAAGAACTTCATCGACTCCAGGTAGGCGATCAGCGCGTCCTGGGTGCCGGGTTCGACGTGCGCCCAGGTCGTCGAGCCGTCGTCGACCAGGTACAGGGCGTGCTCGATGTGGCCGTGCGCGGACAGGATGAGTGCCTCGGTGGCCTGCCCCGTGGGGAGGTCGCTGACGTGCTGGGTGAGCAGCAGGTGCAGCCAGCTCAGCCGGTCCTCCCCGGAGACGGTGACGACTCCGCGGTGCGAGAGGTCCACGAAGCCGGTGCCGTCGGCGAGGGCGCGCTGCTCGCGGAACAGGTCGCCGTAGTGGGCGGCGACGCCTTCGTCCACACCTTCGGCGGGGACGGCGCCGGGCAGGGTCAGCAGGGGGCTTTTCATATGCCTAAGCCTACGACTCGGTAGTTGAACCCTTGAGTGAAGAAGTCCTGGAGGCCGCGTGCGAGGCCTTGCGGGCGCAGTCCTCGCACCGGCCGAAGATCGCGAAGTGCTTCATGTCCGTGTCGAAGCCGAACTCCTCCCGGAGCTTGGCGGTGAACTCGGCGGCCACACTCACATCCGCCTCGATCACGTTGGTGCAGTCCCGGCAGACCAGATGGATGTGGTGGTGCCGGTCGGCGAGGTGGTAGGTCGGCGCACCGTGCCCGAGGTGGGCGTGCGAGACGAGCCCGAGCTCCTCCAGCAGTTCCAGCGTGCGGTACACGGTGGAGATGTTGACCCCCGAGGCCGTCTTCCGTACTTCGACGAGGATGGCGTCGGGGGTCGCGTGCTCCAGGGTGTCCACGGCTTCGAGCACAAGTTGCCGCTGCGGGGTCAGCCGGTAACCGCGCTGCCGCAGATCGCTCTTCCAGTCGGTGCTCACCACACCCCCAGTCTAGGGCGGGGTGGGCCGCGTCACGGCTCGACCGACAGAACGCCGTTCATCAGGGCGTCGGCGAGCGTGCTGCGGTATGCACGGGTCGCGCGAGCGATCTCGGTATGCGCCTGGATCTTGTCGTCGAGGGCGGCGAGCGTGGCACCGATCGCCGCCTGTTCGGCGGCCGGGGGCAAGAGGACGGGCAGCTCGCCCAGGATGCGGATGCTCAGTGACGGGATGACCGCGCCGGCCGCCCGAGTCCGGATCCAGTGCTGTGCGGCCGTTGCGCTGACATAGGCGGTGAGATAAGCGGCCGGGACCCGTCCCATTTCGGGCAGTCTGAGCCGTACCAGATTGGGGTGGAACAGCCAGCCCGCGTGCTCCCCGGTGACCATGGCGCAGCGGCCCACGGTGCCGGTCCGGGTGAGGAGAATGTCGCCTTCGGCCAGTTGGTACTTCACCAGCGTCCGCGCCCGGTCCCAGGGGATCGCGGGTACGGCCGCGGTCTTCTCGATGACGATTCGCTGACCTCGCAGGTCGCGCGGCAGTACGACGGGGATCCCTCCGTCCGCCTGGGTATGGCCCTTGTCCACGGCACGTACGCTCGGCCCGGCCTGGATGGACCGACACAGCTCCCGCAAGGGGCTGCTCGACCAGCCGGCCGGCGGCACGAGCTCGTCGATCGTTGTCACAGTCCGTACCTCCTGAGCCACCGGGCCGCTTCGGCGTCGGCCGCCTCCGCCCGCGCGTGCAGGGTCTCGATCTCCCCGGACAGCCTCCCCAGCCGGTCCCGGATCTCGGCCGGGGCGGCCGCACCGACGTCCGTGGCCGGCCCGGGCAGCCGGACGTACCGCGCGGGGTCGAGACCGTGTCCGTGTGCCGCGATGTCGGGCACCGGCACGGACCGGCTCACGCCGGGGGTGCCCGTGAAGGAGCGACCGGCTGTCTGGGCCGCATGCCAGGACACGTACTCTCCCACCAGCAGCGTGATCTCGTCGTCGCTCAGGACCCGCTGGGTCCGGGTGACCTGGTGGCCGAGGTGCTCACCGTCCACGAAAAGCACCTCGGGGGCCGTGCCACCGTCGGAGCCGGGAGCGCGCAGGAACCAGATCTGCGTCTTGACGGCGGTGAGCGTGAAGAGGCCGGCGGGCAGCGCGATCACGCACTCCAGAGCACCGGCTTCGACCAGCCCCGCCCGCACCGTCTCGGCAGCACCGGCGTTGAAGGCGGCCCCGGCAGGCATGAGCACGGCGGCCCGGCCCTGGGGGGCGAGCCGGGAGACGCTGTATTGAAGCCAGTCGAACTCCGTCCGGCGGGCGGTGCCGAACTTCCAGTACGGAGGTGGGGCCACATCCTCCTGGAATCGTCCGAAGGGCGGATTGGTCAGCAGCACGTCGAAGGAGCCGGGGGGATCCGCGAAGGGGTCGAGCGCCGGGGTGACCGCGCCTTCGCCGAGCCGCACGGCACGCCCGTGGTGGACCCGCAGGTTCATCTGAGCCACTCGCCGTTCTTCGGTCCCCGGCACCCGGCCGACGACCCGGGGCGGTGCGCTGCCACCGTGTGCGGCAACCGCGTCCAGGTAGGCGACGAGCAGTTCTCCGGTGCGGGCGAAGGGATCGTGCACGCTCACGGCAGCGGTCCGTACGGCGGCCAGCGCCCCGGCCATGACCCGGCTCACGGACGGTGGAGTGAGGAACGCGCCGCCCTCGCGTGCGTGCGCTGCCCGCCAGAGCACCAGGACATGGTCGAACGCCGCTCGACTCTCCTGCGGGGAACCCGCGCTGGTGCCGGCGAGCGTGTCGGCGAGTTCGGCCAGCAGACGGCGCGGAAGTGCCGTCTGCGGTGGGTCGGCGTCACGCGCCCACTCACGATAGTCGTCCACAGCCTTGGCGAGGCCGCCGTCGGGTTCCACGATCTGGTCCAGGACGAGGTACAGCAGCCACAGGAGATAGCGGTCCAGCGGCATGGGCCCCCGCAACCGGTCCGCGTCCGGTCCCGCGAGCCGCTCGACGGCCCGGAGCAGCCCGCCGGCCGTCCCTCCGGGCAGCCCCGCGCGGAACCGGTCACCGTACGTCGTGCCCACCGGTTCGCCCGGCCGCCGGGCGTTCGCGGGGACGGCCCGCCCGGACAGCCAGGCCAGCACCTCGTCGGCGCGGAACCGCTCGATCCCGGCGCCGGGGGCCACGGGCGCGGGAAAGTCCGCGTGCCGCCGCTCCCAGTTGGTGACGGCGGGGCGCTTCACTCCGGCGAGGCGCGCGATGTCGGGCCGGGAGACGAGCACGCCATCGAACTCGACGTCGTTCACAGCGCGTCCCTCCCTCAGAACCGCGGCGGCCTGGTGCCGCCCAGTGCGTCCGCCCGGTCGGCGAGCACGGTCGGGAACCGGTCCATGGCCTGTGCTTCCTTGGCAAGCTCCGGGCTGAGGTAGCCGAGCACGCGGTAGATGGTGTCATGGTCGGCGGCGAGGTGCCGGTGGTGCACCGGCTCGTGGTGCATGACCCGGTTGCGCAGCAGGACCAGCGAGGTCAGGTCACGGTAGAGGCGATCGCGACGCCCTCGATAGTGCGGGAACGCCGAGTGCAGGACGGGGACCCACAACTGCCGGTCGTAGCCCGAGCTGAGAAGTGAGACCCAGAAACCGAAGGACAGTTCCGCCACCATGTCATCCGGCGTCGTGCGCGGCAGGCGGCGCGTGCAGGAGCGGCGGGCGTCGTCCACCAGCTTCCGCCCGCGCTCGTTCAACGGCGCCACCGCCCACCAGTCCGGTCTGCCGTGATGCCGCGCGAGCACGTTGTGCAGGGCGTTGCGCAGAGCCAGTTCCAGGCAGTGCAGGGGACCGAGCAGGGTCCCCGACACCTCGATGTTCCACCAGTACAGGCGTTCCGCTGCCCGGGCGTCGCCGTGCGCGGCACGGACGTAGCGCCGCAGTCGCGGCAGGGACAGGTCACGCAACATCCACTGGGGCAGGCGATTGGTCATTGTTCCCCCCTGCGCGTCCGTGGACGCGCCGTGCTACCTTTGTCGGTGAATGTTCTGGGCCCGCCTCTGCATCGCAAGCCACCCAGAGCACAGCCTCCGGAGCCCCGGTCGCAGGCATATTGCGACCGGGGCTCCGCGCATTCGCGAAGCCTTCTGCGCTCGCTCTTAGAAGACATCGTCACCGTAGCCGTACACTCCACCCAGCGCAACCGCATTGCCATGCGCCGCCTTTTGTTAACCCCGCCGCACCATTAACACGCACAACGTCCCCCGGGCCACTGAGGCTCGGGGGACGTGAGGTATCTGAGGGAACTACCTGGCGGAGGTTGCGGGGAGGCTACTTGAAGAAGGCGATGCCGTCGTCCGGCATGTCGTCGGGCAGGGCCTTGGCCCAGCGTTCGACGTCCTCGGGGGTGACGACCTTCTTCAGGTGGGCTGACATGTAGGGGCGCAGCTCGACCTCGGGGGTCTGCTTCTCGCCGACCCACATCAGGTCGCTGTTGACGTAGCCGTACAGGCGCTTGCCGCCGGTGTACGGGCCGGAGGCAGCGGTACGGGCGACCGCGTCGGTGACCAGGTCGATCTGCGGCTTCTTGGCCGCGAGCTCGCCGTACCAGATCTCGACGACACCGTCGTCCCGGGTCATCGTCACCTCGACCTTGCGGTCCGCGTCGACGCGCCAGAAGCCCGACTCGGACTCCAGGGGCCGGACCTTGTTGCCCTCGTTGTCCAGCACCCAGGTGTGGGAGCGGTACTCCAGGAAGTCCCGGCCGTCGTGCGTGAAGGTGACCTCCTGCCCGAAGTTGCACTTCTCGGAGCCGGGGAAGTCGTGCACGCCCGCGCCGGCCCAGTTGCCGAGCAGGAAGACCAGAGGCACGAGGTCCTTGTGGAGGTCGGACGGGATCTCGATCATGAGCAGCAGTTCCTAGACGTGGGTCAGCGCTGGCCCTGGTACAGCTTCTTCACGGTCAGCCAGGCGAAGCCGAGCACGCCGACGCAGACCAGAATCAGCAGGGCTTCGAAGAAGGTCTCCACAGGGGTGCTCCTCGGACGATCGTGGTGGGGCAGTGCACAAGACACGGACAGTGGACAAAGGCCGGGCCCCAGCTTACGCGGCCGGAGCCCGGGCCTTGGTGTGAGGTACGCCCTCGCGGCCCGGCGGCGGACAGCGGGTCACTACGATTCGGTCATGGCGAAGAAGCTCGTGATCAAGGTGACGGCCGGGGCGGACGCCCCCGAGCGCTGCTCTCAGGCGTTCACGGTGGCGGCGGTGGCCGTCGCCAGCGGGGTCGAGGTGTCCTTGTGGCTGACCGGGGAGTCGGCGTGGTTCGCGCTGCCGGGCCGGGCCGCCGAGTTCGAGCTGCCGCACGCGGCCCCGCTGCCCGATCTCCTGGACTCGGTCCTCGCGGCCGGCCGGGTCACCCTGTGCACCCAGTGCGCGGCGCGCCGCGACATCGCGGAGAAGGACGTCATCGAGGGCGTCCGCATCGCCGGCGCCCAGGTCTTCGTCCAGGAGGCCCTGGGGGACGAGACGCAGGCTCTCGTGTACTGACATCCACGGGGGCGGCAGGACTGGCTGCCCACCTGCTACCTGGGCCGCTTCTTCCCGTCGAGCTCGTCCCACCACTCGTCGGACGTCGGGTCGCCGGACGGGTCGTCCCACCAGCGGTCGTCGGGGCCGCGTCGGTTCGCGACGATCGCGGCGAGCGGCGGGATGACCATGGCCACCACACACATCCCGACGGCCACGGGAACCGACCAGATGCGGACGACTCCCCAGGCCAGGACGAACAGCGCGATGCAGGTGCCCATCATCGCGAAATAAGCGCGTCGTCGGCGGGCCAACATACGTCCAGGGTAGGCCGGAGAACGCCGAAGGGCCGCACCCGGGCGTCCAGCCCACAGGTGCGGCCCTTCGGCCGTCAGGTTCTGCTCAGACCGCGATCGCGACCTCCGCCAGGCCGCCCTGCTGGGCGACGACCGTGCGGTCGGCGGTGGCGCCGGGAACGAGGGCGCGGACGGTCCAGGTGCCCTCCGCCGCGTAGAAGCGGAACTGGCCCGTCGCGGAGGTGGGGACCTCCGCCGTGAACTCGCCGGTCGAGTCCAGGAGGCGGACGTAGCCGGTCACCGGCTCGCCGTCACGCGTCACCTGGCCCTGGATCGTGGTCTCACCGGGCTTGATCGTCGAGGCGTCGGGGCCGCCGGCCTTCGCTCCACACATGTCGTACTCCTGAAGGGTCCTAAGAGAGGCTGAAAGGTCGGTCGGGGTGCTTACTTGTTGGCGCCGAGCTCGATCGGAACGCCGACGAGGGAGCCGTACTCGGTCCACGAGCCGTCGTAGTTCTTGACGTTCTCGACACCGAGCAGCTCGTGCAGGACGAACCAGGTCAGGGCCGAGCGCTCGCCGATGCGGCAGTACGCGATGGTGTCCTTGGACAGGTCCACCTGCTCCTCGGCGTAGAGCTCCTTGAGCTCCTCGTCCGACTTGAAGGTGCCGTCGTCGTTGGCGTTCTTCGACCACGGGATGTTGCGCGCGGACGGGACGTGACCCGGACGCTGCGACTGCTCCTGCGGCAGGTGGGCCGGGGCGAGCAGCTTGCCGGAGAACTCGTCGGGCGAGCGGACGTCGACCAGGTTCTGCGAGCCGATCGCGGCGACGACGTCGTCACGGAAGGCGCGGATCGCGGTGTTCTGCGGCTTGGCCTGGTAGGTGGTCGCCGGGCGCTCCGGGACCTCCTCGACCAGCTCGCGGGCGTCCAGTTCCCACTTCTTGCGACCGCCGTCGAGAAGCTTGACGTTGTCGTGGCCGTACAGCTTGAAGTACCAGTAGGCGTAGGACGCGAACCAGTTGTTGTTGCCGCCGTAGAGGATCACCAGCGTGTCGTTGCCGATGCCCTTCGCCGACAGGAGCTTCTCGAAGCCCTCCTGGTCGATGAAGTCACGGCGGACCGGGTCCTGCAGGTCCTGGGTCCAGTCGATGCGGATCGCGTTGCGGATGTGGTTCTTCTCGTAGGCGGACGTGTCCTCGTCCACCTCGACGATCGCGATGGTGGGGTCATCCAGGTGCTCCTGCACCCAGTCGGCGTCAACCAGGACGTCGCTGCGGCTCATGCTCTTTCTCCTCCGGGGCAGTTACGGCGGGGCGTGCGAGTGAGAAGAGTGCGCGCGCTCGTTCCGAGAGCAGCGCACGGATGCCCTGATCAGGGCGGGGGACGCGGAAGTCTGCGCTTCCGCTCAGAAGGTGCGACAGAGCATGGCGGCGACGCGGCACAGGTCTACTGCCCGCCGCTTCGTGAGGTCCGCCTGTCGCTTCATGCGGTCGATCGTAGGGATGGACAGGTGGGCGTGTCACCGGTGTGTCGTATTCTGAGACGCGATCGTCCGGAATATGAGAAAAGGTGGGCGTCCGGGCCACGGCCCACGAGTCCCTGGCGGATGCCGTCGGCATCGCATCTGCGGTACGGACAAGCCGTCTCGCCACTCGGACGGCGGCGGTGGCCGGTGTCCGTGTCCGTCCCTACCCCGCCAGCCGGACGCCCGAACCCTTCACCGTGATCTCCACACCGCTCTTCGCCGCCTGCACACTGTCCAGCTTGATGCCGCCGGGCAGCCCCTCGATCTTCTGCTCGAAGTCGGTGATCGTCCGCACCCGGTTCTCGGCGAGGTCGGCAGCGCCGAGCGAGGGCAGCGAGTCGGCGTGCACCTTCACCGTGTCGCCCTGGACGGTGACCGTGCTCAGTACGTAGACCGGGTCCGGCAGCTTGGTGCCGAGGACCGTCGCGTCGACCTCGACCTTGATCTTGCCGTTGCCGCCGTCGGAGAGGCCGACGATGTTGGCGGTGACGCCGGGGGCGACCTGGGTGGGCTCGGACTTGGCCGCCTTGAGCAGCTCGGCGTAGGTGATCGACGCGGTGCCGGTTGCGGTGGCCGCGGTGGCGGAGCTGTAGTCGCCGGAGAAGGCGACGCCCTTCATGTCCGCCCGCAGGTCGTCGATGCGGATCGTTCCGCTGCTGGTGCCGGTGTCCGCCTCGTAGCCGTCGATGCCGACCTCGACGTCGTCCAGTTCGCCGCCGGCCACCTGGGTGAGGAAGGGAAAGCCCTTGATCGAGACGTCCGGGGTGGCGGCCAGGTTCTCGCTGGTCTTCAGCTTGTCCGCCACCTCGCCCTCGGCGAAGTTGACCGCGACGCGGTCGGCGATCACGAAGAGGCCGCCGAGTATCACGACGAGGATCAGCAGTATTCGCAGGGCGCGCATGCGGTGGTTACCCCCAGGGCGGCGGTTCTCGACGGCCGGGTGACCGTCGAGCGCGAGAGTAACCCTGTCCCCTGTGCGGTTCGGAAAATTGTCGATCATCTGTGACAGGACAGGACAGGCTCCGGGCCTCGGCGACGGCCTTGAGAAACCGTACGACCGCGCGTGCCTGATCCGCCCCCGCTGATGCGCCGGACAGGTCCTACCCCAGCGCCCGCCCCAGCACGTACACCGCCGGTGCCGCCGCGGCCAACGGCAGTGCCACGCCCGCCGTGAAGTGCACGAACCTCGACGGATAGTCGTAGCTCGCCACCCGGTGTCCGATCAGCGCGCACACCGCCGCGCCCGCGCCCAGCAGCGCGCCCTTCGCGCCCAGACCGGTCATCTGGCCCACCGCGATGCCCCCGCCCGCGGCGGCGAGCAGGGAGACCAGCACGGAGGCCGGGGTGGGCAGGGGCAGCGCGCGGGCCAGGACGGCGACCGCCACCGCGGCGGCACCCACGGTGACCGCGTCCGGGTCGGCCGCGAGGTGTCCGGTCGCGACGATGGCCAGGGCCGCCGAGGCGACGGTGGCCATCAGGCCGTACATCCGCTCGTCCGGCTCCGCGTGCGAGCGCAGCTGGAGGACGAGGGAGAGGAGGACCCACACGCCCAGCGTGCCCAGGATCGCGGCGGGCCCGTTCTCCCGCCCGGCCACGAGCAGCGCGGCGTCCGCCACCAGCGCCCCGAGGAACGCCAGCGCGATGCCCTGCCGGGCCGGCCACATCCCGTTCAGCCGGAACCAGCCGGCCGCCGTCACCGCCTGGAGGGCGACGAGGGGGACGAGGAGGGCGTACGACCCGATGGCCGCCGTACCGGACAGCAGCAGCCCGAGGAGCGCGGTGAGCGCGGCGGGCTGCATGCCGGGTTCGATGACCGGCGACCGGCCTTCGAGGCGGGCACGCTGAGCGTCCGTGATGCGCGCGTTGCCGGCGACGGTGGCGGGACCGTAGGTAGGGGCGGCCGCATCCCCGGCCGCCGCCGGTGCCTGCGGCTGGGGCGCCTCGGGCCGCGGTTGCTGAGGGGTCTGCGGCCGCTGCGCCGGGTAGGGCGAGTAGGAGGCGGCGGCCGCCTGTTCCGCGGGCCCCTGCTGCGGCAGATACGCCGTCTCGGCGGGCGGCACGGGCGGACCCGGCTGCACCGGGGCGTGCGCCTGTGTCTCCCAGGTCTGGCCCTGCCACTGCTGTGTGTACTGCTGGGCGGCCTGCGGATCCTCGTTGGCCTGCTGCCAGTACGGGTCGTACCCCTGGTGCTGCTGTCCCGGATACTGCTGCGGCTGGTGCTGCTGCCCGTCGTACTGCTGTCCCTGGTGCTGCTGTCCCTGGTGCTGCTGTCCCTGGTGCTGCTGTCCCTGGTGCTGCTGTCCCTGGTGCTGCTGGGCTTGATACTGCTGGGCTTGATACTGCTGCCCGTCGTACGGCCCTTCGTACGGTCCCTGGTACGGCTGGTTGGTCATCGTCACCCTCCTGCGAACGGCGGGAGCACTTCGACCGTGCCGCCGTCGGCCAGCCGTACCGTCTCATGTCCGCGGGTGCCCACGGGGTCACCGTCGACGAGGAACGAGCAGCGCAGCAGGACGCGCACGAGTTCGCCGGGGTGTCGCCCGCGCACGGCGTCCAGCGCCTCGGCCAGGGTGTCCGCGTCGAACAGCTCCTCGGCGACTCCGGCCGCGGCCTTCGCGGCGGCCCAGTAGCGCACCGTGACCTTCGCCATCCCGGTTCCTCAATCAATCGGCAATCGTCGGCAGTCAATGGGCCGTCAGTCGGCCGTGTACACGGTCAGGCTAGCCCGCCCGACCGACAGCCCAGTCTCCGATGCGGGCGAGCAGCTCGTCTCCAGCGGCGTGTTCCGCGTGACCCATGCCGGGCTCCAGCCAGAGTTCCGCGTGGCCGCCCGCGGCAGCGGCCAGCATGCGGGGGTGGTCGAGCGGGAAGTAGCCGTCGATGGCGCCGTGCACGATCAGCAGGGGCGTCGGCGCGATCCTCGGGACCGCCTCCACCGGTGACACGGGTACCGGGTCCCACTCGCGGTGGTGGATGCGCGTACGGAAGCCGTAGCGGCCCACCAGGCGTCCCGTGGGGCGCGTCACCAGCCAGTGGAGCCGGCGCATGGGGGCCGTGCCCCGGTAGTACCAGCGGGCGGGGGCGCTCACCGAGACCACGGCGTCCGTCGCCGCTTCCACGCGCCCCGCGTGCACCCGCTCCCGCTCGGGCGGGTTCGGGCCGTAGAGCGCCGCGTGCCGCAGTGCCACCGAGCCGCCCATGGAGAAGCCGACGGTGACCACGCGCCGGTGCCCGAGCGAGCGGGCCCACTCGACCGCCGCCGCGAGGTCCAGCACCTCCCGGGCGCCGACCGTCGAGTGCCCGCCGGAGGCACCGTGGCCCCGGAAGGAGAAGGTGACCACGGCGCCGTACCGCGCGAACGCGGCCGCCACCCGACGAACGTGCGGACGGTCCACGTCACCGGTGAAACCGTGGGCGATGACGAACACCGGATCACCCACCGGATCGCGCCCCGGATCGCGCCCCGGATCGCCCACCGGACCGCCCACCGGTTTGAACAACGGGTCGCCAGGAGATGACGTCGAGGCGTCGTATACGGCGGTACCCGGGTCGTATACGGAATCGATCGTCACACCATCGGCGGTGTGCAGAAACGTCCGCAATGCGGTGCGTCTGCTCGTCTCAGAGTGCGGACGATTCGTGGATCGCGCCACATGACCTGCCGAACCCGTGCTCATGTGGGCTATTCTCCTGGACAGAGGACCTGGGCAGCGTAGCCCCCGGGTCCTTTTGTGCTTTCGGAAGCGTTGTATACGAAGCGGGAAACCGCAGGTGTACGGGGCCCCGGGATCGCAGAGCAGTGCCGCACCGCACCACGTCCTCGCAGGGACCGAGGAGGAACCAGACGTATGAGTTCTCTGCTGCTCCTGACCAACGCCCTCCAGCCGTCCACGGAGGTGCTTCCCGCCCTCGGCCTGCTGCTGCACAACGTGCGCGTGGCTCCGGCGGAGGGGCCCGCCCTCGTCGACACCCCGGGTGCCGACGTCATTCTGATCGACGGGCGCCGTGATCTGCCGCAGGTCCGCAGCCTGTGCCAACTGCTGCGGTCCACCGGGCCCGGCTGTCCGCTCATCCTCGTCGTGACCGAGGGCGGCCTCGCGGCCGTCACCGCCGACTGGGGCATCGACGACGTCCTGCTGGACACCGCCGGACCGGCGGAGGTCGAGGCGCGCCTGCGTCTGGCCATGGGCCGCCAGCAGATCGTCAACGACGACTCCCCCATGGAGATCCGCAACGGCGACCTGTCGGTCGACGAGGCGACCTACTCCGCCAAGCTCAAGGGCCGGGTCCTCGACCTCACCTTCAAGGAGTTCGAGCTCCTGAAGTACCTCGCCCAGCACCCCGGCCGCGTCTTCACCCGCGCGCAGCTCCTCCAGGAGGTCTGGGGCTACGACTACTTCGGCGGCACCCGGACCGTCGACGTGCACGTACGACGCCTGCGCGCCAAGCTCGGGCCCGAGCACGAGTCGCTGATCGGAACCGTCCGGAACGTCGGTTATCGATTCGTTACTCCGGAGAAGGGCGAGCGCGCGACGGAGGACGTGAAGCCCAAGTCGGCCCCTACAAACACGGACGATGCGGACGACACGGACGCACTGGACGCCGCCGAGATCGCGGCGGAGGCGTAGCCGGCGTGGGCAGGGCGTCGCTCCCGCGCGCTTCCGCTCCGGGAGGCATCCGTACGCCCTGCCCAGAGCGGGTCCATCCGCGTAGACTCCGCGCGTGGCCAAGGTAACCAGGGATGACGTGGCGCGACTGGCGGGGACGTCCACCGCCGTCGTCAGCTATGTCATCAACAACGGACCCCGGCCGGTCGCCCCGGCCACGCGCGAGCGTGTCCTCGCCGCGATCAAGGAACTGGGCTACCGCCCCGACCGGGTCGCCCAGGCGATGGCCTCGCGGCGCACGGATCTCATAGGCCTGATCGTGCCGGACGCGCGCCAGCCCTTCTTCGGGGAGATGGCGCACGCGGTCGAACAGGCGGCGTCCGAGCGCGGAAAGATGGTCCTGGTCGGCAACTCCGACTACGTCGGCGAGCGCGAGGTCCACTACCTGCGCGCCTTCCTCGGCATGCGGGTCTCCGGCCTGATCCTCGTCAGCCACGCGCTGAACGACAACGCCGCCGCCGAGATCGACGCCTGGGACGCCCGGGTGGTGCTGCTGCACGAGCGGCCCGAAGCCATCGACGACGTCGCCGTCGTCACGGACGACCTGGGCGGCGCCCAGGTCGCCGTCCGCCACCTGCTGGAGCACGGCTACGACTACGTCGCCTGCATGGGCGGCACCGCGGACACCCCCGCTGTCGGCGACCCCGTCTCCGACCACGTCGAGGGCTGGCGGCGCGCGATGCGGGAGGCCGGGCTGTCCACCGAGGGACGGCTCTTCGAGGCGCCGTACAACCGCTACGACGCCTATCAGGTGGCGCTCGGCATCCTCTCCGGGCCCCGGCGACCGCCCGCGATCTTCTGCTCCACCGACGACCAGGCCATCGGCGTCCTGCGCGCGGCGCGCGAGCTGCGCATCGACGTGCCCGAGAAGCTGGCGGTGGCCGGCTTCGACGACATCAAGGAGGCGGCGCTCGCCGACCCGCCGCTGACCACGATCGCCTCGGACCGTTCGGCGATGGCACGGGCCGCCGTGGACCTCGTACTGGACGACGGGCTGCGGGTGGCCGGGTCCCGGCAGGAGCGGTTGAAGCAGTTCCCGTCGCGGTTGGTGCTGCGGAAGTCGTGCGGGTGCGTGTGAGAGCGCGCCTGATTGCGATGTGCTGAGGGGCTTCCTGAGAGCTCTCTGAGAGCTTTCTGAGAGGGCCCCGCGAGCGGCGAGAAGCGTCTTTATATCGGGCGAACGAGGTTCTGCCGGGCTTCTCAGCCGGCGCTCAGGGAGCTCTCATGGTCGGCGGACAGGCTGTGTGACATGACCGAGAGCTTCCGCCGCAGTGGCGAGTACGAGAACCCCCAGGGACACGGACACGAAGCCGCTGTCCCCCTTCAGTCGGCGTACCCCCAGCAGCAGCACTCCGCCGCCCCCATGAATCCCGTGGCCCCGGTGAACCCCGAGTGGCCGCCCCCGCCGGCCCAGCCGCCCACCTTCTCCGGGCCCCCGCCCGCGCCCGCCGCGGCACCCAGGAAGCGCGCCCGGGGCCCGGTCCCGCTGCTCGCGGCCGTGGCGATCGTCGCCGCGGCGATAGGCGGCGGGACCGCGTACGGCATCCAGGAGCTGACCGGCCCGGACACGGTCACCGCGAGCAGCAGCACCGGCACCAGCACCAACGTGGTGCCCTCCGCCGACAAGGGCACGGTCGCCGGGGTCGCCAAGGCGGTCAGCCCGAGCATCGTCGAGATCAACGCCACCTCGAACGCGGGTGAGTCCACCGGCTCCGGCGTGATCATCACCGGTGACGGCGAGATCATCACCAACAACCACGTCGTCTCCGGCGCGGACTCGGTCAAGGTGAGCACGAGCAACGGCAAGACGTACACCGCGAAGGTCGTCGGCACCGACAGCAAGAAGGACCTCGCCCTGATCAAGCTGGAGAACGCCTCCGGCCTGACCACGGCCGCCCTCGGCGACTCCTCCGGCGTCCAGGTCGGCGACCAAGTCGTCGCGATCGGCTCCCCCGAGGGCCTGACCGGCACCGTCACCAGCGGCATCGTCTCCGCCCTGAACCGTGACGTCACCGTCTCCACCGACGAGGGCGGACAGCAACAACAACAGCAGGGCGGCAACGGCCAGTGGCCGTTCGAGTTCGGCGGTCAGCAGTTCAACGGCGACACCGGCTCGTCCACGACGACGTACAAGGCGCTCCAGACGGACGCCTCACTCAACCCCGGCAACTCCGGCGGCGCGCTGATCGACATGAACGGCAACATCATCGGGATCAACTCGGCGATGTACTCGGCCGCCGCCGGGTCGTCCTCGTCCGACGCGGGCAGCGTGGGCCTCGGCTTCGCCATCCCGATCAACACCGTCAAGGCCGACCTCGCCACGCTGCGGGCCGGCGGTTCGGACAGCTGAGAGCAGCGATGTACGCCACGTCAGCGACCTCTGAGGAGTACGTCATGATCAAGCAGGTTTCGCACCCGGTGTCCGGCACCGACCCGGCCGGCTTCACCCTGGCCCTGGAAGTGGCGTACGAGCTGCACGCGCCGCAGGGGCGGGCGCCGGAGGTGGCGACCGCGCACGGCACGGGCCGCCGGGCGACGGCCGCGGCGACCAGCACGACCGCGGGGCGCGGCCGCCGCCGTACCGTACGCGGCTGATCGCGTCCGACGCTTCCGTCGGCCCTTCCTTCAGCACTTCCGTCAGCGCCAGCCGGGAACCGTGCGAGGCTGAAAGCGACCGTCGAGGTCAGCCCGCCCGTCCCACCGCATCCGAGGAATCCACGCCCATGAGCCCCGCCGAAGGCGACCGTGACACCCAGCGCATCCTGATCGTCGACGACGAGCCGGCCGTGCGCGAAGCACTCCAGCGCAGCCTCGCCTTCGAGGGCTACGACACGGAGGTCGCGGTCGACGGCGCGGACGCCCTGGAGAAGGCGACCGCGTACCAGCCCGACCTGGTGGTCCTGGACATCCAGATGCCGCGCATGGACGGCCTGACCGCCGCGCGGCGCATCCGCGGGGCCGGCGACACGACACCGATCCTGATGCTCACCGCTCGCGACACGGTCGGCGACCGGGTCACGGGACTGGACGCCGGGGCGGACGACTACCTGGTCAAGCCCTTCGAACTCGACGAACTCTTCGCCCGGGTCCGCGCGCTGCTGCGCCGCAGCTCGTACGCGGCGGCGGCCGGAGCGGGGGCGACGGCGGACGAGGCGCTCACCTTCGCCGACCTGCGCATGGACCTCGCGACCCGTGAGGTCAGGCGGGGCGGGCGGCCGGTGGAGCTGACCCGCACGGAGTTCACGCTCCTGGAGATGTTCATGGCCCACCCGCGCCAGGTCCTCACCCGTGAGCAGATCCTGAAGGCGGTCTGGGGCTTCGACTTCGAGCCGTCGTCGAACTCGCTGGACGTGTACGTGATGTACCTGCGGCGCAAGACCGAGGCGGGCGGCGAGCCGCGCCTCGTGCACACGGTGCGAGGTGTGGGGTACGTGCTGCGACAGGGCGGCGCGGAGTGAGGAAGGTCGTACGCCGGTTCCGTTCCCTGCCGATCCGGTCCCGACTGGCGCTGCTGGTGGCGGCGGCGGTGGCGTTCGCGGTGGCGGCGGTGGCGGTGACGTGCTGGTTCATCGTTCAGGGCAAGCTGTACGACCAGCTCGACGCGGATCTGCAGCAGGGAGCACAGCCGAAGCAACTCGGCGAGGTCCAACTCCTGCTCCGGGCCTGCCCGCAGGCTCCGCAGGCGGACCAGGCCAGCGACCTGCGCGCGCACAACACCGTGTACCTCCAGTTGGTCGATTCGGACGGCAAGTCCTGCGTCTCGTCGAACTCGGAGGGCACGGTCGAGATCACCGACACCGACAAGGACGTGATCAAGCACGCCGCCCCTGGGCAGGGCACGTTCCGCAACGGCACCGACAAGAACGGCAACGCGGTGCGCGTACTGACCGTCCCCCTGCTCGTCAGCCAGGGCCCCGGCACGCTTCCCGCGCTCTATCCCGAGACGGCTCTCCTCGTCGCGGTCCCTCTGAAGAACACCCAGTCCACTCTCAACGACCTCGCCCTGATCCTCCTTCTCGTCTCCGGAGTCGGAGTCATCGGCGCCGGAGCAGCCGGCCTCGCGGTCGCCCGTGCGGGCCTGCGTCCGATCGACAAGCTCACGGAAGCCGTCGAAGAGGTGGCCCGCACCGAGGACCTGACCATCCGCATCCCCGTGGACGACGACAGCGAGGACGAAGTCGCCCGTCTCTCCCGTTCCTTCAACTCGATGACCTCGTCCCTGGCCAGCTCCCACGAGCTCCAGCAACAGCTCATCGCGGACGCGGGCCACGAACTCCGTACGCCCCTGACGTCGTTGCGCACCAACATCGAACTCCTCACCCGCAGCGAGGAGACCGGCCGACCGATCCCCCCGGCCGACCGCAAGGCGCTGCTCGACTCGGTGAAGGCGCAGATGACCGAGCTGGCCGCCCTGATCGGCGACCTCCAGGAGCTGTCCCGCTCGGCGGGGCAGCGGGGTGAGCGCGTCCAGGTGGTCTCGCTGCGGGACACGGTGGAGGCCGCCCTGCGTCGCGCCCGGCTCCGCGGCCCGGAGCTGACCATCACCGCCGATCTCCAGCCCTGGTACGTCCGGGCGGAGCCCTCGGCCCTGGAGCGGGCGATCGTCAACATCCTCGACAACGCGGTGAAGTTCAGCCCCGGAGGCGGCACGGTCGAGGTCCGGCTGAGCGAGGGCGTGCTGACGGTACGCGATCACGGCCCCGGCATCCCGGAGGACGAACTCCCCCACGTCTTCGACCGCTTCTGGCGCTCACCGAGCGCACGTGCCCTGCCGGGTTCGGGCCTCGGCCTGTCGATCGTCGCCCGCACGATCCAGCAGGCGGGCGGCGAGGTGTCGCTGGCCCGCGCGGAGGGAGGCGGCACGGTGGCGACGGTACGGCTGCCGGGGGCAGCTACGCCTCCGCCGGAGGTGGTGTAAGAGGCTCGGCTTCTTGCCAGAAGACCTCCTCGACCACGATCTGAGGATCTTCGGTTCGGCGAACGAAGCTGTACTTCAGCCAGCCGTTTCCGTTGTCGAACACGCAGAAGTGGCGGCCCTTCGGATCAGTGGACCGCCCCGGCTCGAGCCTCATGCCCTCGGGAAGTCCGGCATCAGCATCGATGCCGCGGAAATACGGGTCCTTCGCCGTCACCAGTTCGGCGCGCGCTGTCAAGACTGGCCTTTCGCGCGGCGGTGCGGGATGACCAGGCCGGTGCCCCGGTAGCCGCCGTCTGCGATGACCGTGGACTTGCCGACGGCGTCCTTCGCGCCGGACATGGCGGCCGGGGTCGGCGTCCACCGACTCCCCCTTGACCCTCCACGAACGCGGTGATCCCCCCGGAAGAACCGCCGACGACCGACAGACTCCGCCTCCTGCCGTGGACGCCCCTGTCTTCAGGAGATCCCCTTCGCCTGCTCGTTCACCGACGGTTCCACCCACGCCTGCCATGTGGGGCTGTCGACGATTCCGGCGAGCTGCACCAGGGTGAGCGGCGGGGAGCTGATGTCCGCCGGGCCCCGCTTGCTGTCCCGGGCGTTGGACGTGGTCACCACGATCCGGGTGCCGTCCGTGCGGAGGAGGTCTGCCGTGCGGCGGAGGAGGCTGCCGGACTTCTCCTCGTAGCTGAGCAGGACCGAGCCGTCGTCGAGGTTGCGTGCCGTGCAGGAGGACAGGGTGGTCCCGGTTTCCGGCCGGTCCGCGCAGGAGTAGAACGCCTGGAGCTGTGCCTTGGTCGCGGGGAGCAGCTTCTTGTTCGGGCCAGGGGCCTGCTTCGCGGCCGCGGACTTGTCCGGTGCCGGCCGGCCGCTCTTGTCCTGGTCCGACGTGCCGGAACCCGTGGCCGCCTCCCGTGCCGCTTCCTTGCTCAGCGCGTCGAACGCGGTCAGCTGGAAGCTGCTCTGGAGGCTGACCGTCGTCTCCGCCCGGCCCTCGCCGACGCTGATGAGCAGCCGTCCACCGGCGCTGACCGCGACCGGGCTCTCCTTGCTCTGCCACCCCTCGTAGCCGCCCGTCGTGGGCTTCCCGGGCAGCAGGTCCCGCAGGGTCGCGAGGGTCGCCTTGCCGGTGACCGCGACCTTGCCGTCCGGTGCCGTCGTCCGGGCGGCGGCCAGCGAGAAGTCCGGGATGGTCACGGTGGCGGGACCGGCTGCCTGGTGGTGCGTGCCGGAACCGGAACCGGCACCGGCCGGGAGGATCCCGGCGAGGACCGCACCGCCCGTCAGCCCGGTCGCCACGGTGAACGCGGCCGCTCCCCACACTGTCCGGCGCCGCCTCCTCAGCCGCCGGCCGCGCGCCAGTCCCCCGCCCACCAGATCCGTTCCCGGAGTGGGGAGCCCGTCCGTGTACGCGTCGAGCATGCGGCCCAGGCGAGGACCGAACTCCTGCTCGTTCTGCTCCATCTGCTCCATCTGGTCCATCTGGTCCATCTGGTCCATGAAGTGTCCAGCCTTTCCCGACTGAAGTGGTGCCGGTCAGCGACCGGCGAGAACGTCGTGCTCGCCGCCCAGCGACGTACGGAGCGTCGACAGCGCCCGCATGCTGCGGATGCGCACGTTCCCGGCGCTCAGGCCGAGTTCCGCCGCGGTCTGTACGACGCTTCGGTCCTCCCAGTAGCGCAGCACCACCACGGCCCGGTCCTGCGGGGACAGCTGCACCAGCGCCTGGGCCAGCGCCAGTCGCAGGGCCGGGTCGTCAGTGGCGGAGGCCGACTGCTCCGGCAGCTCGCTCACCGGCTTCTCGTACGCCGTCCGATGCAGCCGGACATGCGAGAGGTAGGTGCGCATCAGGATGGTGCGTACGTACGCGTGCGGGCTGTCGGCCTTGCGGACCCGCCCCCAGGAGACGAACGCCTTGCCCAGGGTGGTCTGCACCAGGTCCTCCGCCAGATGCCAGTCACCGCAGACCAGCAGCGCGGCACGGAAGAGGCGCGGGCTCACGTCCCGCATGAACGCCTCGATCTCCGCCGACCGATGTGACGATCTGGCCATCCAGACTCCCCTTCCCGTGACGCGTCCGCGCTCACGTCGTCTGTGACGCTTCACGCCTCCCGTTCTGTTACACACCCGCCGCGCGTAGGGTGCCCGGATGATCGCGGTACCGGAGACCTTCGTACGGAACACCGTCGGGCGGGAGGGCCAGCCGGGGGCCGCATGGCTCACCGAACTCCCCGGCGTGGTGGACGAGTTGCTGGAGCGTTGGGAGTGCCTGCCGGACGGGGGCGTCACTCACGGCGGCGTCGGACTGATCGTCCCGGTGCTGCGGCGCCCCCAGGGGACCGCCGCCGTCCTGAAGGTGTCGTACCCGCATCCCGGCAATGTGCATGCGCCGGACGCGTTCGCGGTGTGGGGTGGGCAGGGGGCCGTCCTGCTGTACGAGCGGGACGACGACCGGTTCGCCATGCTGCTGGAGCGGGCTCGCCCGCAGACCCTCGCCCAGACCGGGAACGAGGACTCGATCATCCGTGTGGCCGGACGGCTCAACCGCCGGCTGGCCGTGCCCGCGCCACCCGGGCTGCCGCGGCTGCGGGACCGGGCCGGTCAGTGGGAGGAGGAACTGCTCAGGGACGCCCGCGAGCTGGCGCACGAACTGCCCGCTCGGGTGCTCGACGCCGCCCTGGAGACCGTCCGTGAGCTGGGCCCCGTGCAGCCCGACACCGTGATCCACGGCGATCTGCACGCCGGGAACATCCTGCGCGCCGACCGGGAGCCGTGGCTCGCCGTCGACCCGAAGGGATACGCGGGGGATCCCGCGTACGACGGCGGCACCCTGCTCAAGTCGCGGGCGCTGGCGTTCCTTGAGGCGGACGACCTGACCAAGGCCGTGCACCGGACCCTGGACGGATTCGCCAACGCCGCGGAACTCGACCGCGAACGTGTCCGGCGCTGGGCCCAACTCCACGCCGTGCAGGCCGCCTTCCATGGCCGCCGACATGGGTTCCGGGTGGCGCGCGGTGGTCAGCGGCTGGACTGGATCATCCAATTCGCGGACGGGCTGGCCGAGTTGCTGACGTAAGCGGGCAAAGACCGACAGCCACCCTCGCCTTCCTGTCAATGTCCTGTCACACATCTCGCGATTCCGACCCTACTGGCGGGTTCTCTGCCATGTTTCTGGGCTGTCAGACAGGCGCCCCCACGTATGCGCCTGTGCACCAGCACACAGGAGTGAGCCACCCCCAATGCGACTCATCCGCATACCGACTCTCAGGAATCGCAGGGCTCTCAGGCAGAAGAAGAGCGCCCTGGTCACCGCCTCCGCCGTCCTCGCCCTGACCGGCCTGCTGACCGGCGCCGGTACCGCGCAGGCGGCCGGCACCGGTCCCGGCGGCGCGACGAACATCCGCGGGACCGACCCCGGCGACACCGACCTCATGATCGAGCGGCTCTGCGCACAGGAGGGCAGCCTGACGGGCGTGTACGGCGCCCTCAACGTCGACACCGGCGAGTTCAAGACCCGCGACGAGTACCTGCGGGACGTCATCGGTCTCTGGGAGCCCGCCGGCCCGTGGGAACTGTTCCGCGGCTGGTGCGGATACGTCCAGGCCTCCACCTGGTCCATCAAGGGCGAACCGGTCCGCACCTCGCCCTGGATCGGCAACCGGGGTTCGAAGGACGACAAGGAGACCTTCGTCAGCAGCTACAGCACCAAGACGTTCGCCAAGAAGAGCGTCGGCGCCTCGATCGGCCTCTCCGCCGCCAAGAGCATCTTCTCGGGCACCGCGGGCGGCAGCTTCAGCTACGAGTGGGGCTGGGAGAAGACCTCGTCCTTCGAGCGCCGCAGCGAGAAGACCATCCCGCCGTGCACCCAGGTCTCCGTGACCTGGACGCCGTACCAGCGGGTGGTGCGGGTGAACCCCGTCTTCTACGTCGAGGACTACGAGTGGAACAAGGGCGACGGCCGTAAGACCGTGCACAGTTGGCGTGACCGCGGGTACAACACGGTCTACTCCTACGGGTATTACATCGACGGCACCTCCGACAAGCTCCTGCCGAACGGGCAGCCGGACGGCCGCGAGGACAAGGTGGAGGAGAAGCTGGATCCCAAGTCCTGCGTCCAGTAGGCCGGTTCACTGCTCGCGGTGCACCGTGAGCGGTTCGCGGCAACCATTCCGTGCGGGGCGACGACTGCACAGCAGTCCATCCCCCCGCACGGAACGGAACCCGCATGAGTGAGATCCGCAGCACGGTCCGCCACCGCAGGCGCAGAACGGCGCTCACGGTCGGCATACCCCTCGCGCTGACCGCCGCCGGGACCATGGCCTACGGCGCGGACGCCGGCGCCTTCGGCGAGGGCGCCCGGTCCACGGCCGCCGCCGCGACCGCCGCCTCCGCCGCCCCCGCGTGGGCCACCGACACCGCCGACGGATTCGCCTCCGTCGACGCGCTGGGCCAGAACGGCACGTACGGCGGCAGGGACGGCAAGACCGTCACCGTGAAGACACTCGCCGACCTGGAGAAGTACGCGACGGCCGCCGAGCCGTACGTCATCGTCGTCGCCGCGACCATCACCATGGACCCGGTCGGGAAAGAGATCAAGGTCGCGTCGGACAAGACCATCGTCGGGTCCGGGACCTCCGGGCAGATCGTCGGCGGCGGGTTCTTCCTCGGCAGCGGCGTCCACAACGTGATCATCCGCAACCTGACGATCCGGGACGCCTACCAGGGCATCTGGAACGACAAGGACCACGACTTCGACGCGATCCAGATGGACGGCGCCCACCACGTCTGGATCGACCACAACGAGCTGCGGAACATGGCCGACGGGCTCATCGACGTCCGCAAGGACAGCACGTACGTGACCGTGTCCTGGAACAAGCTGAGCAACGACAACAAGGCCTTCGGCATCGGCTGGACCGACAACGTCGTCACCGACATCACGGTCCACCACAACTGGATCCACGAGACCGAGCAGCGCAACCCGTCGACGGACAACGCCGCCCACGCGCACCTCTACAACAACTTCCTGGAGGACGTGGCGGGGACCACCATCAAGTCGTCCTACGGCAACTACTCGCGCGGCGCGACGAAGATGCTCCTGGAGAACTCCTACTTCCAGGGCATGAACAACCCCGTCATCAAGGACAGCACCGCGGCGATCGTCCAGAAGGGCAACACGTTCGTCTCCACGACCGGGCGCAACGAGAGCGGCGGTACGGCCTTCGACGCGAAGACGTACTACCCGTACACGCTCGACAGGACGGCGGACGTGCCGACGCTGCTCAAGTCGGGTGCGGGACCGCGAAGTTCCATCGGTACGACGGCGACCACCAAGGCAGCCGCGGCCACCACCCTCACCGTCGCCAAGGACGGCAGCGGGCAGTACTCGACCGTGCAGGCGGCGGTGAACGCCGTACCGGCGAACAACGCCTCGCGGGTCGTCATCGCCGTGAAGCCGGGGACGTACCGCGAGCTGGTGAAGGTCCCGGCGAACAAACCGCATGTGACGATCCAGGGCACGGGTGGCAGCCGCAAGGACACGGTGATCGTCTACAACAACGCGTCGGGGACGCAGAAGCCCGACGGCTCCGGCACGTACGGCACCGGCGGCAGCGCCACCGTCGCCGTCGAGGCCGACGACTTCCAGGCCCGGAACCTGACCATCACCAACGACTTCGACGAGGCCGCCCACCAGGACATCAGCCAGCAGGCCGTCGCGCTGCGCACGGCCGCCGACAAGGTCTTCCTGGACTCGGTCATCGTCAACGGCGACCAGGACACGCTGCTGCTGGACACGGCCGCCAAGGACAAGCTCGGCCGCGTCTACGTCTCGAACTCCTACGTCACCGGCAACGTCGACTTCATCTTCGGCCGGGCGACGGCGGTGATCGACAAGTCGGTCATCACCCTGAAGAAGCGCTGGAACGGCACCTCGGCGGGCTACGTCACGGCCCCCAGCACCGCCGCCAACCGCAAGGGCATCCTGATCGCCAACTCCACGGTGAACGGTGACGTGTCCGACCGGACCTTCCACCTCGGCCGCCCCTGGCACGCCGGCGGGGACGCCACCCTCGACCCGCAGACCACGGTCCGTGACACCACCCTCAGCGCCGCGATCAAGGCCACCCCCTGGACCGACATGAGCGGCTTCTCCTGGAAGGACGACCGCTTCGCCGAGTACCGCAACAGCGGCCCGGGCTCGGGCGCGGCGAGCTCCGACCGCCCCCAGCTGACCGACGCCCAGGCGACCGGCCAGCAGATCTCCGACTGGCTGGGCGACTGGACACCGACGGCTTCCTGAGCGTCTTCGCTCCGCACCGCTCCCCCGGCGCCCCGCAGTCGATCTAGGCTTGGCCCGATCATGGACGCGGCAGGCGACGGGGGAGCGGAACAGTGCGCATAGAGCGGCACCGGGTCGGGGAGGCCGCCGTCTCGGCGGTGCGGGAGGGCTTCGTCCACCGGATCGGATCGCAGGTGCGGTCGTTGTCGAAGGCCGGACCGGTGACGTCGTACGAGTGGTGGACGCTCGCGGGGGAGTTCGTCGAGTACCTGGGCGCGCTCTCCGTCGAGACACCCGATCTGCACACGCCGGAGGCGAGGGCGGTACTGGAGGACGCCGTGGAGGCGGCGGCCGGGGCGGTGGCGTACGCGGCGTACTTCCCGCACCACCCCTTCCAGGTGTCCCTCACCTACGTGAACTGGGGCATGGCCTACGACGCCGGGTCCGTCGGCAGCCCGGCCTCCCTCACCACCGCGCAGTGGCTCGACGCCTTCTGCCTCGCCGTCCTCGCCGACAAGGCCCAACGGCACGGCGAGGCCTTCCACTTCGCCCGCGAGGAGCCGCAGCGGGGGCGGGCCGGACGGCCGGACGCCGAGCTGATCAACGGCTTCATGGCATACGTCATCGGCGACACCGGGGACGCCGACGCGAACTACCCGCCCGCGGCGGAGGAGCAGCTCGCCGCGATCGACGCGGCACTCGCCCGGATCCGGACCCTGGAGAGCGAGACCGGCGAGGACCTCGCCGCCCATCCGCACAGCATCGCCCTGCACGCCCTGCGCGCGCTGACCGCGGGCGACCGGGAGACGTTCGGTTCGGCCGTGGTGCGGCTCCTGCTCCCCCTCGCCGACACCCCGGGCCGGGGCCCGGCAGCGCGCCCCGCCAGCCTCCTCCCCCTCCTCCCTCTCGCCCTGACGGCACTCGCGTACCGCCGCGAGGGCTGGCCGTCCCCCGTCGACTCCGGCTACCTCCCGCACGCGCTGGTCACCGGCTTCGAGACCGCGCCACCGAGGGTAGGGCCGTACGGCCGTGACCGGCGTGCGGACGCGGTGGCGGAACTCGCCGCCGGTACCGTCGAGTTCGAGCGTCCCGTGGATCCGCAGCCGCTGAGTGCGGAGAGCGAGGCCCAGTTCGAGCGGTACACCCGGGAGGCCTTCACCCCGGTCCCCGGCGAGCCGCTCGCCGCGTGGGAGCTGGCGCACGCCGTCACCGACCAGGAGATCCTCTTCAAGACCCGCGCCTCCCACGCCGCCGACGCGACCGACCTCCAGCTCGGCAACCTGCGCCTGGCGGCCGAACTGGGTGCCGCGCTGTTCCGTACGACGCTGGCGGAGCCCGGCACCGACGTCGAGGTGACGATCGACGGTACGACCGTCACCTACCCCGCCTCCCGCGACGAGGACGCCGGGCCGGGCGCCTGGCACCGCGCGGTGAACCTCGCCCTGATCACGGGCCGCCGCGAGGACCTCGCCCCGCTGGTCCTGGCCGGCCCGACCTGCGTCACCCACGACAAGTCCCCCTTCGCCTCCTACCGCCAGGCCCTGCACGACTACCTGCGCGGCGAGGACCCCGGGCCCGCCACCGACCGCGCCCTCCTGGACTGCGCGAAGTCCCGCAACCAGGTGTTCCTGCCGCCCCCCGCGGTCCTCTTCTCCCAGTTCCTGGAAGGCGACGAGGAAAGCTTCAACCTGGCCCTCCTCGACGCCCTCGAAGCCCACCGCGACCACCACCGCATCGCCGACCGCGCCACCGACTGCGACGCCGCGATCAACCTCGACATCCTGGCCCTGACCTGCCACGCCCGCCGCCGCGGCTGGAACATCAGGGTGTCGTCGCCGTATCTGCCGGCGCGGATCCTGGGGGCGGCGGTGCCGTTCTAGTAGGACTCCGTTAGGTTGCTCTGGCTCTTGGGTTTGGGCTGGTGGTGGATGTTCTGGTCAGAGGTCAAGCCCCGAGCCAGCTGCTCAACAATCTGCAGCTCACTCTCATCTGCCATGGGCCTCGACACGAAGGGTGAGGCCGCCATCGCCTTGCGGGATGACGGCTGTGTCGGGTGTGCCCCTACGGCAGGCCGAGCAGGCCCCAACCGCGGCGGGCGGTCTCTGTTACCGCGTCGCCCCATTCGCGGATGAGGGTCGCGAACTCCTCGAAGGTGTCCGGGCGTCCGGCCCAGCCCTCGCATTCCGCGGCGAAGGGTCCGCGCAGCTCCTCCAGGCGCGGTGCGGCGTGCTCCCAGGCACGGAATTTCCGTGAGCCGCCTCGGGCGGGCAGACGAGAAGTATGTGCGGTCGTCGGCGGTCGGTGACGGGCGGGAAGAAGCCCCCGCCTCCGGTCAGCGCGGGGTCCTCGTCCGGATCCTCGTCCCAAATCAGGCCGTTCAGGAAGTCGTCCATCGCGTCGCGCAGGGATGCGTCGGCGAGCACCCGAACGTCGTCCCAGGCATCGCCGGCCTTGGAATGCGACCTGTAGGAGCCGGTGGTGCTGAAGAAGTGGTATTCAGCGCACCACGCCGCACCCTGGTCCGGGGGCCACACCCATCCATCGGCCAAGCCGTACATGCTGTGGTAGGCGTCGTCGAGATCCGACGGCCACATCGTCTCGTCGAGTGCTCGGATCCGATCCTCGACCGGAATGACGCGCAGCCTTTCCCAGTCAGCCATGCACAGGGTGAGGTCCAGTCCCACGGTGACAGGATATGCCGGGCGACGCAGCGGCTGCGGCAGGACATGGTCTCTCCTGATCAGGCCACTCGTTGCAGCAGCAACGCACTTCCAGCCAAAGGCAGCGAGTGCGGGGAGCTGAGTTACGCGCTGCGCGCCGCGTGAGTCAGGAAGGTCGCCCACGCGGTCGTACCGAAGACCAGCACCTGGCCGTCCGGGACCTTGCTGTCGCGGACGGGGACGAGGTGGGGGTAGCCGGGGGCGACCTCGACGCAGTTCGTGCCACCCCCGTCGCTGTAGGACGACTTGCGCCACACAGCCGTGCTGAGGTCGGGGGTTCGCTTCATGATCTGCACTCCTCCAAAAGACGCTTGATGAACGCCGTCGACTCCACCGGAGTCAGGGCCGCGTCCCTGACGAGATCGTAGGACAGACGGAAGGACAGCACCTTGTCCGGATCGTCGATCAACTCGCCGATGCCGTTGCCTTCCGCGTAGGCAACGGGGTCACCGACACGCTGCCAGAGCAACCAAAGATGGCTGTCCATAAGGTCATGCACACCGGCCGCGTACGGCAGCACCTGGAGTGCGACATTCGGCAGTTCCGCCGCGTCCACCAGGTGTGACAGCTGGTCCGTCCACACCTTCGCCTCCGGAACCGGGCGTCGCAAGGCCCCCTCGTCCAGGATCACGCGCACGCTCGGCGCCGGATCGCGGTACAGCAACTCCTGCCGTCCCATGCGCAAGGCCACCTGCTCCTCGACCTCTTCGCTGTTGCCAGCCGTTGTCTGCGCTCCAGACAACCCTGACAACACCGCACGGGCATAGTCCTCGGTCTGCAAGAGGCCCGGAACCCGCAGCTGAAACATCCACATGACCCGAGCCGTCGCCTCCAGCTCCATGAACGCCTTGTACTTGTCCTTGACGACCTCCTTGCGCGCATCCCGCCAGAGGCGAACGAGCAGGTCATCGACCCCGTAGTAGCCGCCGAGGTCCTCCATGACCGTCACCTTGGACAGCCGCTCGCCCGACTCCAGACGGCTCAGGTAGCTCTTGTCGTATCCGGTGTCATCGGCCAGCTGCCCGAGGGACTTGCCCTCCTTCTCCCTTAGCAAGCGGAGCGTCCGCCCCAGCACCGCACGCCTCGACTCACCTTGCGCGTCAACTTGTTCGGCCATGTCACTCCTCCCCGTTGCCTGGGGCCGCAGACAACACTGCCCCCCTTCCGCAGCGTACGTGCGAGCAGTGACGATCGAGGCACAAACGGTAACCACCGCTCGTCGGACCGCTGAGGGAGAGCCGATATGAGGGAACACATCGCGGAGTTGTGCGCGTCGCTGCTGCTGATGATCATCAGGACGCTCCTGCCCGCCAGGGGCCGCCATCGAGCCGCTCCGGCCCGGCCCCACATCCAGGAACGGACGCTGGCGCCCGCCACTACTGCGCCAGCACACGCCCACCCCTTCGAAGCCGACGCCCAGCCGCTCGTACGCCCGTACCTCCTCACACCGGAAGAACGCCACGAGCGCACACTCCAACGACAGCGACGTCGAGCCCTCTGGCTCGCCGTCCACGGCATCGACGTAGGCCCGCGCCACATCCACGGGATGGAAGTCTCCGTATGAGCACCTGCGAGGACCCCACCACGGCCGGCGATCTCCGTCTGCTGCCCTGGACCACCCCCGACGGCAAACCCTGCTATCTCAGCACCGACAACGACCACAGCAGACTCTCCCAGCTCGCCGACGACCTGGAAGCGGCCCAGCTGGACTCTGGCGAGCAGGTGCTCGCGGGGGCCAAGGCCGTGCTGGCTGACCCCGCAGCAGGTGAGCGAGCCGTGCGCTTCGCGCTCACCAGGGCGGCGGAATGCCTGGCGGATCTTCTCCGTATCGCGGTCAGCCGCGGTGAACGTATCCCCCGGAGGGAACCGTGAACCTCAGCCTCACCACATCATCGCCGGTCTCCTCCGGCACTCCGCACCCGGCAAGCTCTACCGTGGACATCCGGTCACCACACGTCGTCCCTGCCGGAGAGAGAAACTGGAAGAGCTGGAAAAACGGCTCAGCCTCAACCCGTTCGGCCCGCCCGCGATCAGCAACCGGGACAACAGCTGGTCGGCCGCCTTCCAGGGCGGCTTCATCACCTACGTGGTCTCCAACCGCCACGTCGTCATCAACGTCATCGACCTGGTGGCCGTCTGACCCGCCTTCCGTGTCGCGGGGAGCCGAGGCCGACGCATCGCCGGCTGACGCGCTGTGCCCCGCGGACGCATCGCCCGATCAGGTGACCTGAGGGTATTACCCCTGGTCAGGACCGTCGCCGTACGTAGCGTGATCACGTTGCTGTGCCTCGTGCACACCCAGCCCTCTTGAGGAGGTGACGCGTCCGTGTCCCTGGCAGAGAACGGCTCCGAGCTGGACGAGGTCGTGTGGCACGTATGGAAGGCCAGTGAACTCCCCGAGGGCTACCGCGCTGAGATCATTGAGGGAGCCATCGAGGTGTCGTCCACCGCTCGCCGCTCGCACGGGCTGATCGCCAATCGCACGCGAAGGGCCCTGGACAAGTTCCTTGACGAAGGCGAGGACGCCTGCCACCAGGGTGTGATCGTGATTCACAACCGCAAGGCATGGATCCCGGACGCCTTCGTCGCCCCGGAGGACACGGAGCCGTGTGGCGACGAGGAGGACCTTGGAGTCAGGGCCGACTCCGTGCACCTCGTCGTCGAAGTCGTCTCCCCCGGCACGCGCAACCAGGACCGTGACCGCGTCCCCAAGCGCCGCGAATTCGCCCGCGCCGGGATCCCCGTGTACGTCCTCATCGACGACTACGACGGTCAGGGCGCCGTCACCCTCTTCACCGGCCCCCGACCCGACAAGGCCGACTGGGAGGACATCCACCGGGTCCCCTACGGCACCGATGTCACCATTCCCGAGGGCCCGGCCAAGGGTTTCATGATCGGCGAGGACATCACCGGGCCCAAACGGGCCTGACGCAGGCGGACGCCCAACGCTTCCGCGGGACTCACACGGAACGTACGCCGTCAGGAGCCGCCGACCCTCAGCCCCGAGCCCTCGATCCGTACCTGGATCCCCTCCTTCTTCACCCGCACGTCTCGCAGCCGCAGTTCGCCCTGGTCCGGCTTGGGCAGGCGGAAGCCCAGGGAGAGTCGGTCGGCGAGGACCGGTCGGGTCAGGCGGGGCAGGGCGTTCAGCAAGGCCGGGTCGAAGCCGAGGCGTTCGAGTAGTTCGGGGTGGTCCAGGGCCAGGTCAGCGAGGTTGAGTCGCATGGCCTGGTGGACGAAGCGGGGGCGACCGGTCAGGCGGGACAGTTCGGTGTCCGAGCGCAGCGCCTGCCGTACGTCGGTGTCGGGCACGCCCAGCGCCCGTACGACTGAGGGAACTGCCAGCAGTTCCTTCGCCTTGCTGGTCTCCTGTGCCAGGGCCGTTGCGGAGTCACGGGTCAGGTGCAGGCCCTCCGAGGGCCGCGTGCCCGGGCGGTAGGTCGCCAAGTCACCGATGTCCAGGCGCATTCCGCCGATCTCCGTGGTGATGCTCCGGTCGCCGGCCCGGTGGATGCGGGCGTCGGCGCGCAGCTTCAGGTCGTGTCCGGCCACCGGCAGCGTGCCGCGCGCCAGGACCCGGTCCCGGTCGCTCCCCGTGAACGTCACCTGGGACGCGCCCAGTTCACGGTTCAGGTCGTCGAAGGAGAGGAGGACGTCTCCGTCCAGCCGGGGAATTCCGGCGCCGCGTATGGCGGTCGGGGTGTCGCCTTCCAGGCGTACGTCGTGGGCCGTTGCCGTCACCCGGGCCAGCGAGATGCGGTCCGCGGCCACGTCCGGCACGGTCAGCCGGACCGAGTCCAGCCGGCTGTCGGCGACTTGGGTGAGGAAGGGGAAGCCGCCGATCTCCACCTCGGGCGCCGCGCTCAGCTTCAGGCGGTCCCGGAGGGTGTCCCCCGCCCGGTGCTCGGCGTAGAGCAGGGCCCAGCGGTCGGCGAGGGTGAGGAAGGCGGCGAGGACGGCGAGGCCGCAGACCGCCTTGAGGGCGAAGGGGAGTCCGGTGAAACGGCCGCGCCTGCGGCTACTGCGGCTGGTTCGGCCGTGGTGGGGTGGGGTCCAGGGCTCGTCCTCCGCGGAGGCCCGCACGGGGTACTCCTCCAGCGGGCCGTCATCGAGGGCTCCCAGCTCCTCGTACGGATTCGGGTAGGGGTCTGCATCAGAATGCGTCGGTATGTGGTGGGGGGCACGCATCGATCCATCCGACCATGCGTGTGCCCCCCACCCGCAACCTCAACCGGAGGTATGCGACTCAGCTCACGATCATCAGCTCACGATCAAGTGACCGCTACTGAATCAGTGGCCGCTACTGAACTGGTGACCGCTACGGAACGATCGAGATCCGGTTCGTCGCCGGCGGTGCGATCGGGCCGGTGGCCGAGGAGTTGGCCGTGAGGTACTGCTCCAGGGCCGTCAGGTCGTCGGTGCCGACGAGGTCGTTCGTGCCCTGGCCCAGCGTGGTGAAGCCGTCGCCGCCGCCCGCGAGGAAGCTGTTCGTCGCGACGCGGTAGGTGGCGGCCGGGTCGATGGCCGTGCCGTTCAGTTTGATCGAGTCGGTGACGACCCGGTCCGCGCCGGACTTGGTGAGGTCCAGCGTGTACGTCAGGTTGGCGGACGGCTGGAGGATCTTCGGCGATGCCGTGTTGGTGCCGCTGACCTGCTCCTTGAGGACCTGGATCAGCTGGGCGCCGGTGAAGTCCTGAAGGTTGACCGTGTTGGAGAACGGCTGCACGGTGAAGCCCTCGGCGTACGTCACCACGCCGTCGCCCTCGCTGCCCTTGGCCGCGTAGGTGAGGCCGGCCCGGACCCCGCCGGGGTTCATGAGGGCGAGGTCGGTTCCGGCGTCGAGTTCCTTGCCGTACCAGAGCTGGGCGTCGGCGATCAGGTCGCCCATGGGTGACTCGGTGCCGGTGCTCGGCACGTCGGCGGAGATGTATCCGATCGGGCGGTTGCCGATGGGTGCGGCGAGGGTGTTCCACTGGCCGATCAGCTCGGTCATGTCCGTCGCCTTGGGGACGGTCCGGGTGACCACGTGGTTCGCCGACTTCGCCGACTTCACTGCCGTACGGGCGATGTCACCCGTCCAGCGGTCGTAGGTCAGCGTGGTGTCCGTGTAGAGGCGGCCGAAGGACGCGGCCGAGGTGACCATGCGCGGCTTGCCCGCCGGGTCCGGGATGGTGCAGACGTACGCCGCGTGGGTGTGGCCGGTGACCAGGGCGTCCACCTGCGGCGTGATGTTCTTGGCGATGTCGACGATCGGGCCGGAGACGCCGTTGCCCGCGCCGGACGCGTCGCAGTCGTAGTTGTACGAGGAGGAGGCCGGGAGGCCGCCCTCGTGGATGAGGGCCACGATCGACTTGACGCCCTGCTTCTGCAGCACCTTGGCGTACTTGTTGATCGTCTCGACCTCGTCCTTGAACTTCAGGCCCTTGACGCCCTCGGCGGAGACGACGCCCGGGGTGTCCTCCAGCGTCACGCCGATGAAGCCGACCTTGACGCCCTTGTTCTTCCACACCCAGTACGGCTTGAGGATCGGCTTGCCGGTCTTCTCGTCCAGCACGTTCGCCGCGAGGTAGGGGAAGTCGGCGCCCTCGAACTTCTTGTCGGTGTAGCAGCCGGCGGTCGGGTGACAGCCGCCGTTCTGCAGTCGGCCGAGTTCCTTGGCGCCCTCGTCGAACTCGTGGTTGCCGACGGACGTGACGTCCAGGTCGAGCTTGTTCAGCGCCTCGATGGTGGGCTCGTCGTGGAAGAGGCCCGAGATGAGCGGGGAGGCGCCGACCATGTCGCCGCCGGCCGCGGTGATGGAGTACGGGTGGCCCTTGCGGGCCTCGCGCAGGTGCGTGGCGAGGTACTCGACACCGCCCGCGTCGATCGTCTTCGTGGTGCCGTCCGCCTGGAGTTCGGTGACCCGGCCGGAGGAACCGGACGGCGGCTCCAGGTTGCCGTGCAGGTCGTTGAAGGACAGCAGCTGCACGTCCTGGTAGCGGCCGGGCAGGTGACCGCCCGGCTTGCCCTTGCCGCTCGCTGCCGGGCTCGCGCTCGCCGTGCCCGGCAGCGCGGCGGCCAGGGCGCCGACGGTGGCGAGACCGGCGGCCGCGGCCACCAGACGGTACGTACGACGTCTGCGGCGCACCGCGTCCTGCTGGTGCGACCGGGAATGCGACCGGGAAATGGCTGGCATGCGCCCCCCTGTGATTCAGCTGAGATAGTGGCCCCGTTCGGGCGCAGCCTAGGGTCAACGCGCGTAGCGCGACAGGGGTTTCCTGGTTACATCCTGGTTGCTTCTTTGCCGCCACTTTGCCCGGACCTCCCCTTACCCTCGTACGCATGACCAGCGACGACACCGCACGCACCGGCATCCCACGCTCCATCGAGACCCTTTCCGAGCTCACCGAGGAGCAGACCGGGGCCGTGCTCGGGCTGCTCGCCGAGGCCGCACGCGCCGACGGGCAGCAGGCGGTGTCCGAACAGGGCCGGTTGCAGTTGCGCGGCGGCGCCCGCCCCGGGGTGTCCCATCTGCTGCTTAGCGCCGGCGACGAACTCGTCGGCTACGCCCAGCTGGAGGACACCGATTCCGTGGAGGCGCCGGCCGCCGAGCTGGTCGTCCATCCCGCGCACCGGGGGCACGGGCATGGGCGGGCGCTCGGCTCCGCGCTGCTCGCGGCGTCCGGGAAGCGGCTGCGGGTGTGGGCCCACGGCGGGCACTCGGCCGCCCGGCATCTCGCACAGGTCCTCGGGCTGACCCTTTTCCGTGAACTACGGCAGATGCGGCGGTCGTTGGGCGACCTCGACCTGCCGGAACCGGTGCTTCCCGACGGCGTGACGGTACGGACCTTCGTCCCCGGCACCGACGACTCGGCCTGGCTCGCGGTCAACGCGGCGGCCTTCGCCCACCATCCAGAACAGGGGTCCCTGACCCAGCGGGACCTCGACGACCGCAAGGGCGAGCCGTGGTTCGACCCGGCGGGGTTCTTCCTCGCCTTCCGGGGTGAGGAGTTGGCCGGCTTCCACTGGACCAAGGTCCACGCTCAGGAGCGGCTGGGAGAGGTGTACGTCCTCGGGGTGCGGCCGGGGGCGCAGGGCGGAGGGCTCGGCAAGGCGCTCACCACGATCGGGCTGCGGCATCTCGCGGGGCAGGCGTTGCCGACGGCGATGCTGTACGTCGACGCCGACAACAAGGCGGCGGTGTCGGTGTACGAGCGGCTGGGCTTCACGACGTACGAGACGGACCTGATGTACCGCACGGAGACTTGACGCACGCCGCGCTGAGCCGCGGTGTGCCGTGCTGTGCGTGGAGCGGGCGTTGCCGGGGCTCCGCCCCGGGAGACGGTCAGGTACCCGACGGTCGCAGCCCGGTCCTGGCCCGTCTCCTCCGTACCGGCTCCGCCCCGCACACCCCCCACACCACGACCGCCGCCGCCAGTAGCCCCCCCCCCACCGGCCGTGCGCGGCGGCCCAGCGGTCGTCCTTCGTCCCCGACGAACAGGGCCCAGCGGGCCGGCAGCAGGAGGGGGCCGAGGACCGCGCCCGTCAGAAGTGCCGGCCATCACTCCCGCCCCCGGCCGCGCCTCCTCGCGGAACCGGATCGACGCGGCGGAGAGGGCCAGGGCCGGCAGGAAGATCGTCGCCGCTTCCAGGGTCATCGCTGCCAGGGGAGGCCTGACCGGCGGCGGGACCAGGAGGACCGCCGCCGTCCAAGAACAGCGCGGCGGGGGGAACCACCAGCAGGGCCCGGAGCACCGGGCGGACCGGGCGGCGTACCGGCACCGGCTGCGGTGGTGTGGCGGGCGGGGTCGTCCAGGAGGAGGGCCAGGCCCGCGGCGAAGGCGAGCGCCGCGGCAACGCGATCCTCCTCCACAAGGACGTCTGGCAATACGCCACCTTCGACCTCTTCGCGGTCGCCTTCCTGGTCGCCGCCTGGGCGGGCGCCTCGCTCGTCGGCCGCGAGCTGGAACAGAGCACCGTCCGGCCGGCCTGGACGCAGGGCGTGTCCCCGCGGCGCTGGCTGACCGCGAAGCTCGCCGTCCCGGCGGTTCCGGTCACCCTCGGCACCGGGCTGCTGGTCCTGCTGCACCACCTGAGGTGGTCGGCGGGCGACGGCCGTATCGGCACCGCCAAGGACTGGTACAGCGGCGAGACCTCCTTCGCGAACGGCAAGGTCCCCGTCGTCCTGACCCTGCCGGGTCCGGCCGCCGGCGCCCTGCTCGGCCTGCTCACGGGCCGCTGCAGATCACGACGAGTGCCGTCCTGCTCGGGTCACCGCCCTGCTGACGGTGGCCGCGTTCCGTCTGCTGCGCAGCCGGACCCGCGGGCCCGCGGCGGTGCCCGTGTCCGCAGCCGCCGTCGAGGAGGCCGCCGTATGAGCGCCACGGTCCCGCGGGGCCTGCCCCGGACGGTCCTGCGGCTGCACCGCACGGCGCTGATCGCCTGACCGAGGCCCATGACCCCGTACGTCCCTCCACGGGGGAGGGACGTACGGCGACGGCGGGCACCGGCGCGGCCCCGGCCCCCGGGAGCCGCCGCCAGATATCCCGCACGCCATGTCGCCGTAACCATGGGTTCAGACGGGCTTGCGAGGCTCGTCGAATGAAGCCCGCCGTGCCAGAGCCCTCGCCTCCTCCCGAGGGGATCGCGGGGAACGGGGACGCCCACGTGACCCGCTCGCTCCCGCCCGCGCTGTCCGACGCGCCCGTATCGCTCGTGGCGCGGAACAATGGGCACATGAGCCAGCAAGACACCCAGGCACAGATCCAGCACGCGCAGCCCTCCGTGGGCTCCATAGCCGCGCACCGCCCGCACACCGTGTCGGCGGCCGTGTCCGACCTGGAACCCGACATCGACGCCGACCTCGACGCGTACGAGGAGGCGCCCTTCGACGGGCCCCAGCTTCCGCAGGGTCGTTTCCTCGACCGTGAACGCAGCTGGCTCGCCTTCAACGAGCGGGTCCTCGAACTCGCCGAGGACCCCGAGACACCCCTGCTGGAGCGCGCCAACTTCCTGGCGATCTTCGCCAGCAACCTGGACGAGTTCTTCATGGTCAGGGTGGCCGGCCTCAAGCGCCGTATCGCCACCGGCGTGGCCACCCGGTCCGCGTCCGGCCTCCAGCCCCGCGAGGTGCTGGAGATGATCTGGGCCCGCTCCCGCGAGCTCATGGCCCGGCACGCCGCCTGCTACCACGAGGACGTCGCCCCCGCCCTCGCCGAGGAGGGCATCCACCTGGTCCGCTGGAACGAGCTCCAGGAGAAGGAACAGGCCCGCCTGTTCACGCTCTTCCGGCACCAGATCTTCCCCGTGCTGACGCCGCTGGCGGTCGACCCGGCGCACCCCTTCCCGTACATCTCCGGCCTGTCCCTGAACCTGGCCGTCATCGTGCGCAACCCGGTCACCGGACACCGTCACTTCGCCCGCGTGAAGGTGCCGCCGCTGCTGTCCCGCTTCCTGGAGAGCTCCCCGGGCCGCTACGTCCCCCTCGAGGACGTCATCGCCGCCCACCTGGAGGAGCTGTTCCCGGGCATGGAGGTGCTGGAGCACCACGCCTTCCGCCTCACCCGCAACGAGGACCTGGAGGTCGAGGAGGACGACGCCGAGAACCTCCTGCAGGCCCTGGAGAAGGAGCTCATGCGGCGCCGCTTCGGGCCGCCGGTGCGGCTGGAGGTCGAGGAGTCCATCGACCGCGAGGTCCTCGACCTCCTGGTGCGCGAGCTGAAGATCAGCGAGGCCGAGGTGTACCCGCTGCCGGGTCCCCTGGACCTCACCGGCCTCTTCCGTATCGCCTCCATCGACCGGCCCGAGCTGAAGTACAAGAAGTTCATCGCCGGCGTCCACCGCGACCTGGCCGAGGTCGAGTCGGCGTCCGCGCCCGACATCTTCGCCTCCCTGCGCGCCCGGGACGTCCTGCTGCACCACCCGTACGACTCCTTCTCGACGTCGGTGCAGGCCTTCCTCCAGCAGGCCGCCGACGACCCGGACGTCCTCGCCATCAAGCAGACCCTGTACCGGACCTCGGGCGACTCCCCGATCGTCGACGCGCTCATCGACGCCGCCGAGTCCGGCAAGCAGGTCCTCGTCCTGGTCGAGATCAAGGCCCGCTTCGACGAGCACGCCAACATCAAGTGGGCGCGCAAGCTGGAGGAGGCCGGCTGCCACGTGGTCTACGGCCTGGTCGGCCTGAAGACCCACTGCAAGCTGTCCCTGGTGGTCCGTCAGGAAGGCGACACGCTACGGCGTTACAGCCACGTCGGCACCGGCAACTACCACCCGAAGACGGCGCGGCTCTACGAGGACCTCGGCCTGCTCACCGCGGACCCCCAGGTCGGCGCGGACCTCTCGGACCTGTTCAACCGCCTCTCCGGCTACTCCCGCCGGGAGACCTACCGCCGCCTCCTGGTGGCGCCCAAGTCCCTGCGCGACGGCCTCATCGCGCGGGTCAACAAGGAAGTCCAGCACCACCGTGCCGGACGCCCCGCGTTCATCCGCATCAAGGTCAACTCGATGGTGGACGAGGCGCTCATCGACTCCCTGTACCGCGCGTCCCAGGCGGGTGTGCCGGTCGACGTCTGGGTGCGCGGCATCTGCGCGGTCCGCCCCGGCGTCACCGGCCTGTCCGAGAACATCCGGGTCCGCTCGATCCTCGGCCGCTTCCTCGAACACTCCCGGGTGTTCGGCTTCGGCAACGGCGGCGAACCCGAAATGTGGATCGGCAGCGCCGACATGATGCACCGCAACCTCGACCGCCGGATCGAGGCGCTGGTACGGGTCACCGACCCGGCCCACCGAGCCGCGCTCAACCGGCTGTTGGAGACCGGCATGTCCGACTCCACCTCCTCCTGGCACCTCGGCCCGGACGGCGAGTGGACCCGGCACGCGACGGACGCGGACGGCCAACCCCTGCGCAACGTCCAGGAGACGCTCATAGACGCCCGGAGGCGCCGGCGTGGCACAGCAACACCTTGACCCGACGGATCCCCGGACCAGGCACGCCGGCCCGTCCCCCGCTCCCGGCTCCGCCCGATCGGGAGGGACCCCCACCGGGGACGCCCTCGCGGGCTACCTGCGGGCCCAGGCCACGGAGTTCCTCCGCGCCCTGCGGCTGCACCGGGAGACCGGCACCACCGCCGGCGGCCCGAACGGCGCCGCCGGCCCGGAGGACCCCGTGGACGCGACCCGCGCCCTGCGCCGCGCGGTCCGCCGCGTCAGCGGCAGCCTGCACACCTTCCGCCCCCTGCTCGACCCGGACTGGTCGGAGTCCATACGCCCCGAACTGGCCTGGCTGTCCGGCACCCTGGCCATGGAACACGCCTACGCGGCCCGCCTGGAACGCCTGTTGCTGGCCCTGCACAGGCTTTCCGGGGCGGTGTTCCCGGCCCAGTCGGCACTCGGCGCGGCGGTGGGCGGTCGTTCCGCCGGGGCGGGTCCCGACCTCGGCGCGGCGGTGGGCGGTCGTTCCGGCGGAGCGGGTCCCGACCCGAGGAAGGCGGACCCCGGAACCGCCGGCCCCCCGACCCACCCGGCGAGCCCGGACCGCGGCAACCTGACAGTAGGCGCGGCCAAAGCGGGCGCACTGCTCGAACGTCAACTGACCCTCGCCCGCACCCGGGCCCACAGCACCGCCCTCCAGGCCCTCGGCTCCTCCCGCTTCCACGCTGTCGCCGACCACATCGCCGTACTCGCCAGCGAGGTCCCCCTCACTTCCGCCGCGGCCACCACCGACCTCCGTCCCCTGGCGTCCGCCGCCGAGGAGAGGCTCACCGACGCCGTCACCGCCCTCCCCCTCGTCACCGCGGGCCACCCCTACAACGCGGAGGCCCTGAACCACGGCCTCTCCCCCGACCCGGCCCCGCACCCCCAGGACGCCCCCTGGCACCAGGTCCGCCTCCTGCTCCGCCTGCACCGCTACGCCCGCGAGGTCCTCGAGGCAGCGGACGCGCCCGTGGACGTACGCCTGCTGACCGCGGGTCAGGCCCTGGACCGGCACCGCGACGCCTCCGAGGCGGCGGCGGCCGCGGCACAGGCGGCCCGGACTCCGCGCATCGCCCCGGCGACGGCGTACGCCCTCGGGGTGCTCCACGCCGACCAGCGGCACGAGGTGGAGGCGGCACGCTTCGCGTTCCAGCAGTCGTGGCAGAAACAGACGGTCGGCACGCCCTGACCCCTGTCCAGGAGGCGGCGAACGACATGACCTACCCGAAGGAAGCCCCCGTCCGAGCGGCCGGCTGCGTCCTGTGGCGCCGCTCCCCGGTCGACGGCGAGCCGGAGATCTGCCTCGTCCACAGGCCGAAGTACGACGACTGGTCCCACCCGAAAGGCAAGGTGAAGCGCGGCGAGGACCAACTCGCCGGTGCACGGCGGGAGGTGGCCGAGGAGACGGGGTACGACGCGGCGCCGGGCGCCGAGCTGTCCACCGTCCGCTACACGGCGAACGGCCGTGCCAAGGAGGTCCGTTACTGGGCGGCCGAGGCCACCGGGGGCACGTTCGCCCCGAACGACGAGGTGGACCGAATCCTCTGGCTGCCGCCGACGGCCGCCCGCAACCGCCTCACCCAGCCCCGCGACCGGACCCTCGTCGACGAACTCCTGGTCCGGGTGTTCGAACGCACGTAACGGGGCCTGTGCGACGCCCGTACCGGAACCTGGTCAACGCCGCCCGTACCGGAACCTGTTCGCAGGGGAAACCCGCTCGGCGAGCCCCGAGCCCCGAGCCCGTATCCCTGCCCGCGAGTCCCAGCCCCTGCCTACCCCCGCAGATGCCCCTCCGCGTCCGCCCGGGCCTGGCTGCGGGCTCTGCGGGCCGGACCGCGCCAGCCGCAGGTACAGCGTGCGAGGCAGAAACGGCCTTGCTCGACCGTCTTCGCGTGGTGTGCCGGTCCGTCGGGAGCTGGGGGAGTGCTGTCCTGCTGCGCCACGCCGACAACGTTACCCAGCCCGGGTAAAGGCCCGGTGTGCGCGTGACGGCGCCTGCTACCCGTCGTTAACCGGAACGACAGGAAGCCCGCGACGGACGGGCCGGCTGGGGGTAGGCAGGCGATGGCTGAGCGGCAGAGGCGCACGGGCGGTGCGGTCGTCGTGGCGGGACTCGTGCTCTGTGTGTGCGTCGGCACCGCCGGCTGCTCCGGCAGCGGGGCCGCCGCCGGGGACGCGCGCGCGGCCGACCCGGTCGAGACCCTGCACCGGGTCGCCGACACCCTGGTGGCCGCCGGGAGTTCCAAGGCCCGTACGTCGATGGAGATGGCCACCGGCGGCACCCGGGTCACCATCCGCGGCGAGGGCGTGTACGACTACAGCAGGCACCTGGGGCGCCTGAAGGTGCTGCTGCCGCCGGATCCGGCGGGCACCAGTGAACACCGGCCGATCACCGAACTCCTCGCGCCGGGCGCCCTGTTCATGAAGAACCGGGGCGCCGGAGTGCCCGCCGACAAGTGGGTCCGGGTCGACACCGCCACTCTCTCCGACGGGAACCTCGTCACCGGCGGCGTCACCGATCCGCTCGCCGCCGCCGAGGTGCTGCGCGGGACGCGGACAGCGACGTACGTGGGCGAGACCCAGCTTGCGGGGACGGCGGTGCGGCACTACCGGGGGACGGCGGATCTCGCCCGGGCGGCCAAGGCGGCGTCCGAGGGGAACCGGGGGCCGCTCGCGTCCGCGGCGAAAGGGTTCGCCTCGGCCGAGGTGCCCTTCGACGTCTACCTCGACGCCGAGGGACGCATCCGCAAGGTCAGGCATCGGTTCAGCTTCGTCGGCGGGGAGCACAACGGGAACGTCGCGGTCGCCTCGACGACCCTGCTCTACGACTTCGGGACGCCGGCGCACGTACGGCTGCCGGCGGCCGGGGACATCTACGCGGGCCGCATCGCCGAGGAGTGAAGGTTCTGCACGGACTCGTGACGGACGTCAAGAACTAGCCCTTCCGTGCCATGCGCGGGGCGTGGGCCGCTGCCTACCCTAGGAGGTCGGTGACGGCAGAGACGAGGTGATGCGCGTGGCTCCGGTCGGCGGTACGGCAGTTCAGGACCACGTGGCCCTCGCCGAGATCGAACTGTGCGGCGAGCTGATCATCGCGGCCTCGGCCGCCGAGGACCGGCTCAGCCTGGAGAGCATCGACGAGGTCCTGAGGGTGGCCGAGGAACGCGCCTCCGGCGCGTGAGTCCCGGGGCGGCCCGGCGCGTGAGTCCCGTGGCGGCCCGGCGCGTGAGTCCCGTGGCGGCCCGGCGCGTGAGTCCCGTGGCGGCCCGGCGAGTAGGTCCCGGACAGCGGGCGAGTGGGTCCCGGGCGGCGGGCGAGTGGGCCGGGACGCCGCCCCGGCCCACCTCATGCTTCCTTTCGGTCACCGGCGCTCATGCCGCCTTCGCCACCCGGCGCTCATGTCGCTTTCGGCCACCGGCGCTCATGTCGCTTACGGCCACCGGCGCTCACGTCGCCCTCGACACCGCCGCCCTTGTCGCCCTCGACACCCGGCACACAGGTCTTCCCGCCCCCGCGCTTCAGCTCCGCAGCAGCCGGCCGATCGCCTTCGTCGCCTCTTCCACCTTCGCGTCGATCTCGGCGCCACCCTTGACGGCCGCGTCGGCGACGCAGTGGCGCAGGTGCTCCTCCAGGAGCTGCAGGGCGAAGGACTGCAGGGCCTTGGTGGAGGCGGAGACCTGCGTGAGTATGTCGATGCAGTAGACGTCCTCGTCGACCATCCGCTGCAGTCCGCGGATCTGGCCCTCGATGCGGCGCAGCCGCTTGAGGTGCTCGTCCTTCTGCTTGTGGTAGCCGTGCACGCCCCGGTCGTGATCCGTCACGACGTCCGGCTCTGCCGCCGCCCCGTCGGAGGGCGTTTCCACGCCGGCCTCGGTGGTCGTCATCGCGTCCTCCAGACATATACCCCTAGTGGGTATATGGTACCGAACTTTCCGGGGTATGTGGCCTGCAGGCGGCCCCCGTGCCGAGCAGTCTGCCCGATGGGCGACACTGGGGGACGGCCCATTAGCCGTGGCCGGATGATGCGCCTAGCATCAGCCTGACCGAAACCGATGCACCCCGAGGACCCCTTGTGCGCTTTCGTCTGACCCCCAGGGAGACGAGCTTCTACGACATGTTCGCCGCGTCCGCGGACAACATCGTCACGGGCTCGAAACTCCTCATGGAACTGCTCGGGGCGGACGCCTCCGCCCGGGCCGAGATCGCAGAGCGCATGCGGGCCGCGGAACACGCGGGTGACGATGCCACGCACGCGATCTTCCACCAGCTGAACTCCTCCTTCATCACGCCCTTCGACCGCGAGGACATCTACAACCTGGCGTCGTCCCTCGACGACATCATGGACTTCATGGAGGAAGCCGTCGACCTGGTCGTCCTCTACAACGTGGAGGAACTGCCCAAGGGCGTCGAGCAGCAGATCGAGGTGCTGGCACGGGCGGCCGAGCTGACCGCCGAGGCGATGCCCAACCTGCGCACGATGGACAACCTCACCGAGTACTGGATCGAGGTCAACCGGCTGGAGAACCAGGCGGACCAGATCCACCGCAAGCTGCTCGCCCACCTCTTCAACGGCAAGTACGAGGCCATCGAGGTGCTGAAGCTCAAGCAGATCGTCGACGTGCTCGAGGAAGCGGCCGACGCGTTCGAGCATGTGGCGAACACGGTGGAGACCATCGCCGTCAAGGAGTCCTGACCCCTTCATGGACACCTTCGCGTTGATCGTGACCATCGGGGTCGCGCTCGGATTCACGTACACGAACGGCTTCCACGACTCGGCGAACGCCATCGCCACGTCGGTCTCCACGCGCGCCCTGACCCCGCGGGCCGCCCTGGCGATGGCCGCGGTGATGAACCTCGCGGGCGCGTTCCTCGGCAGCGGTGTCGCGCACACCGTCAGCAAGGGACTGATCGAGACGCCCACCGGCTCCAAGGGGATGGGCATCCTCTTCGCCGCGCTGATAGGCGCCATCGTCTGGAACCTCGTCACCTGGTACTTCGGACTGCCGTCGTCCTCGTCGCACGCCTTGTTCGGCGGCATGGTGGGCGCGGCGCTCGCGGGCGGTACGGACGTCATCTGGTCCGGGGTGCTGGACAAGGTCGTCATCCCGATGTTCATCTCCCCCTTCGTGGGCCTGATCGCCGGCTATCTGGTGATGTGCGCGATCATGTGGCTCTTCCGCAAGTCCAACCCGCACAAGGCCAAGCGCGGATTCCGGATAGCCCAGACGGTGTCCGCGGCCGGCATGGCGCTCGGGCACGGTCTGCAGGACGCCCAGAAGACGATGGGCATCGTCGTGATGGCGCTCGTCATCGGTGACGTTCAGGGCGCGGACGATCCGATCCCGGTGTGGGTGAAGATCGCCTGCGCCCTGATGCTGTCGCTCGGCACGTACGCGGGCGGGTGGCGCATCATGCGCACCCTCGGCCGCAAGATCATCGAGCTGGACCCGCCGCAGGGCTTCGCCGCCGAGACGACCGGAGCGTCGATCATGTTCGTCACGGCGTTCATCTTCAAGGCGCCGATCTCCACCACCCACGTCATCACCTCCGCGATCATGGGCGTCGGCGCGACGAAGCGCGTGAACGCGGTGCGCTGGGGTGTGGCCAAGAACATCGTCCTGGGCTGGTTCATCACCATGCCGGCGGCGGCCATCGTGGCGGCGGCGGCGTTCGGGCTCGTGAACCTGGCGTTCCTGTAGCCGCCCTCGTCTACCTGGACGTTCCGGAGGCACAGGCCGTGGGCGACCCGGCTCGGTAGCCGCCCTCGTCTACCTGGACGTTCCGGAGGCACAGGCCGTGGGCGACCCGGCTCGGTAGCCGCCCTCGTCTACCTGCCGTTCCGGTAGCCGTCCTCGTGGCCCTGGCGTTGCCGTAGCCGCCGCGGGCCGTTCCCCGCGGTGAGAAGAGACGGGCCCGCCCCCCGGGAGCCGGGGGGCGGGCCCTTTCGTCCTCGCGGTGGCACCGCCATGCAGCACCGCGAGGGGTCATGGAACCGCGTCGGCTCAGCCGAAGCGGCCGGAGATGTAGTCCTCCGTGGCCTGCACCGACGGGTTGGAGAAGATCCGCTCCGTCTCGTCGATCTCGATGAGCTTGCCGGGCTGCCCGACCGCCGACAGGTTGAAGAACGCCGTACGGTCCGACACCCGCGCCGCCTGCTGCATGTTGTGCGTCACGATGACGATCGTGAAGCGCTCCTTCAGCTCGCCGATCAGGTCCTCGATGGCGAGCGTGGAGATCGGGTCCAGGGCCGAGCAGGGCTCGTCCATGAGCAGTACGTTCGGCTCCACGGCGATCGCCCGCGCGATGCACAGACGCTGCTGCTGACCGCCGGACAGGCCGGAACCCGGCTTGTTCAGGCGGTCCTTCACCTCGTTCCAGAGGTTGGCGCCCTTGAGCGACTTCTCGACGATGTCACCGAGCTCGCTCTTCTTGTAGTTGCCGTTGAGCCGCAGCCCCGCCGCCACGTTGTCGAAGATCGACATCGTGGGAAAGGGGTTCGGCCGCTGGAAGACCATGCCGACCTCGCGGCGCACCGACACCGGGTCTATGCCCTGGCCGTACAGGTCCTCGTCGTCCAGCAGCACCTTGCCCTCGACCCGGCCGCCGGCGGTGACCTCGTGCATCCGGTTCAGCGTGCGCAGGAACGTCGACTTGCCGCAGCCGGAGGGGCCGATGAAGGCCGTCACCGAACGCGGCTCGACCGTCATCGAGATGTCCTCGATCGCCTTGTGGGATCCGTAGTAGGCGGTGAGCCCGCTTACGTCGATTCGCTTGGCCATGACTACTTCACTTCCAGATCAGTCGCTGTGGGGTCGCGTCAGCGACCGGTCTTCGGGGCCTTCCAGCGGGCGATCCCGCGAGCCACCAGGTTGAGGATCATCACGAACGCGATCAGCGTCAGCGCCGCCGCCCACGCACGGTCGTACGCCGCTCCTGAGCCCTGGCTGTTCTGGTACTGCTGATAGATGTACAGCGGCAACGACTGCTGTGCACCCTCGAAGGGGTTGCTGTTGATGAGCGAGTTGCCCCACACCAGCAGCAGCACCGGCGCGGTCTCGCCCGCGATACGGGCGACCGCCAGCATGATGCCGGTGGTGATGCCGCCGATCGAGGTCGGCAGGACCACCTTCAGGATGGTGCGCCACTTCGGGACGCCGAGCGCGAGGGATGCCTCACGCAGCTCGTTCGGGACGAGCTTGAGCATCTCCTCCGTGGAGCGGACCACGACCGGCATCATCAGGATGGCCAGCGCCAGTGAACCGGCGAAACCGAAGGGCTGCATGTCGAACATCAGCATGATGCTCAGGATGAACAGACCGGCGACGATCGACGGGATACCGGTCATCACGTCGACGAAGAACGTGACCGACCGGGCCAGGTTGCCGCGCCCGTACTCGACCAGGTAGATCGCGGTGAGCACACCGATGGGGGCGGCGATCACCGTGGCGAGGCCGACCTGCTCCAGGCTGCCGATGATGGCGTGGTAGATACCGCCACCCGGCTCGGTGTCGGAGATCAGGCCCATCGAGTGGGTCAGGAAGTAGACGTCGAGGACCTTCACACCGCGCGAGACGGTCGTCCATACCAGGGAGACCAGCGGTAGCAAGGCGAGCAGGAAGGCGACCCAGACCAGCGAGGTCGCGACCCTGTCCTTGGCCTGGCGGCGGCCCTCGACACGGGCGGAGATCACATACGTACCGAGGACGAACAGGATCGCGGCGATCAGGCCCCACTGGATCCTGCTGTCCAGGCCGGCGGCCAGGCCGATGCCGGCCGCGACGGCGACGGAGCCGACGGCGATGGCGTACGGCGACCACTTGGGCAGGCTGGCCCCGCGCAGCGTGCTGCTGGGGCGCTTGTCGGCGACTGCGGTGCTCATGCGTTGGCCCCCGAGTACTCCTTGCGGCGGGCGATGATCATCCGCGCCGCGCCGTTGACCAGCAGGGTGATGACGAACAGGACCAGACCGGAGGCGATCAGCGCGTCCCGGCCGAGTTCGCTGGCCTCACTGAACTTGCTGGCGATGTTCTGGGCGAAGGTGCCGCCGCCCGGGTCGAGCAGGCTGGTCTGGATGGTGAAGGACGGGGAGAGCACGGTGGCGACGGCCATCGTCTCGCCGAGCGCGCGGCCGAGGCCGAGCATCGAGGCGGAGATCACGCCGGAGCGGCCGAAGGGGAGCACCGCCATGCGGATGACCTCCCAGCGGGTGGCGCCGAGGGCGAGGGCCGCCTCCTCGATCATCTGCGGAGCCTGGCGGAAGACCTCGCGGCTCACGTTGGTGATGATCGGCAGGATCATGATCGCGAGCAGGATGCCGACGGTCAGCATCGAGCGGGGCGCGCCGGCCTGCCAGGAGAAGATGCCGGTCCAGCCGAGGTACTCGTCCAGCCAGCCGAACAGGCCGGTCATGTGCGGCACGAGTATGAGGGCGCCCCACAGGCCGTACACGATGGACGGCACGGCGGCGAGCAGGTCGATCACGTAGGCGATCGGACCGCGCAGCCGGCGCGGGGCGTAGTGGGTGAGGAACAGCGCGATCGCGACGGCGATCGGGACCGCGATGACCATGGCGATGATCGAGGAGACGACCGTGCCGAACGCCAGGACGGCGATGCCGAACTTGGGCGGCAGCAGGCCGGTGTTCCACTCGAAGGCGGTCAGGAAGTTGGCGTCGTCCTTGCTGATCGCGATCGAGGCGCGATAGGCGAGGAAGCCCGCGATCGCGGCCATGATCACGAGCAGCAGGATGCCCGACCCGCGGGAGAGACCGAGGAAGATCCGGTCGCCGGGTCGGGTGGCGCCACGGGCCGCGCGCTTCTGCTCGGCCACGGTCGGCTGTGGGGCGGGGGGAGGTGCTTCGGTGTTCTTCGTGGTGATGTCCATCGGGTTCTCCGGTCTGCGGAGCCGTACGCCGTACGGCCCTGTGGAGCCGTTCGCGGTCTGCGGCGGCCCCTGGCGGCGGTGCACCGGACGATGCGGTCCGGTCCGGGGTTTCGGGCCCCGGACCGGACCGCACACTCAGGTCAGCTCAGGCCCTCGATGGTGGTGCGGACCTTGGCGATGATGTCGTCGGGGATCGGCGCGTAGTCGTTGGCCGCGAGGACCTTCTGGCCGTCCTCGGAGGCGATGAAGCGCAGGAACGCCTTGGTGGCGGGCAGGGTGTCCGCCTTGTTGCCCTTGTCGCAGACGATCTCGTAGGTGACGAGGGTGATCGGGTAGGCGCCCTCGGCCTTGGTCGCGTAGTCGAGCTTGAGGGAGAGGTCCTTGCCCGTGCCGACGACCTTGGCGGCGCCGATGGCCTTGGTGGCGTTGTCCACGGTGGCGTCGACCGGGGCGGAGGCGCCCGTGTCGATGCTGACCGGGGTGATGCCGTCCTTGGCGTACGACAGCTCCATGTAACCGATCGCGCCGGAGGTCTGCTTGACCTGCTGGGCGACACCGGAGGAGCCGGACGCGGACTGGCCGCCCTTGGCCTGCCAGGCCTTGCCGCCCGAGTAGGGCCAGTCGCTCTTCGCCGAGGCGATCAGGTACTTGGTGAAGTTGTCCGTGGTGCCGGAGTCCTCGGAGCGGTGGAACGCCTGGATCTTGAGGTCGGGAAGCGTCGCGTCGGGGTTCAGCTTCTTGATGCCCTCGTCGTTCCAGTTCGAGATCTTGCCGTTGAAGATCTTGGCGAGGGTCGGCGCGTCCAGGACGAGCTTGTCCACACCCGGGACGTTGAAGCCGACCGCGATCGGGCCGCCGACCATCGGGAGGTCGATGCCCTGGCCGCCGGAGCAGACGCTCTTGGAGGCGGTGACCTCTTCGGGCTTCAGCGCGGAGTCGGAACCGGCGAAGGCGACCTGGCCCTGCGTGAAGGCGGTGATACCGGCGCCGGAGCCGCTGCCCTTGTAGTTGATCTGCACGCCGCAGGCCTGGGTGAACTGCTTGACCCAGGCGTCGATCGCGTTCTTCTGCGCGGAGGAGCCGTCGGCGAGCAGCTGGCCCTTGGCGTCGTCGCACTTGATGTTGCCGGCGGCGGCCGTGGCGGAGGCGCTGCTGCCGCCACCGTTGCTGGTGTCGTCGGAGCCGCACGCCGTGAGGGCCAGGGCGCTGGAGACGGCGAGAGCACCGAGGGTGAGGGCCCGCCGGTTCATGCGCTGAAGCTTCACTGAGGGAGTTCCTTCCAGGAGCCGCCGTCCTGAATTCGGCGGCGTGCGAGAAGTCTGGGTGATGCGGGCGCGTGTTCCCGGTACGCGGCCCACATCCGTAAGGCTGAAATTAGGCAGATCAGGTGAAGGCGCCTACGGCCGCACATGAACGCAGGGTGAACCCCTGAAGGCGGTGTGGTTAGGTCACGGAACGCTTACGAGGAGGGCACATGGAGGTACCGGCATGGACACCGCCACAGCTCACCGCCGGCCTCCCCCCGACCCTGGGGTGGAACCCGTGGCGGCGTGGGCCCGTCTCGTTCCACGGAGCCGACGTAATGCCGGCGGTCGGCCGACGGAGGACACGGACATGGAACGGCGTACGTTCATAGGTGGCACCGCCACCGCACTCGCGGGGCTGGCAACGGCCTGCAGGACCGGCGGCGGCTCGCCCGCGAACACCTCGGCCTCGGCTTCCCGCGCCCCGTTCCGGACCGCGAGCGCGACCGCCGCCGCCAACTGGGCCGCCCTCGCCCGCGACCTCGACGGCCCCCTGGTCCGCCCCGGCGACGCCGACTGGAAGTCCGCCCGCCAGCTCTACAACACCCGCTTCGACTCCCTGAAGCCGGCGGCGGTCGCCTACGTGGCCAACCCCGACGACATCCGTACGGCCCTGTCCTACGCCCGCGCCCACTCCCTCCGTGTGGCGATCCGCAACGGCGGCCACTCCTACGCGGGCTGGTCCTCCGGCAACGGCCGCCTGATCGTCGATGTCTCGAAACTGAACCGTGTCCGGGCGAGCGGCGACACGGCGGTCGTCGGCGCCGGCGCCAAACTGATCGACGTCTACCGGGCCCTGGCCGCGAAAGGCGTGACCATCCCCGCGGGCTCCTGCCCGACCGTCGGCGTCTCCGGCCTGACCCTCGGCGGCGGCCACGGGGTCGCCTCCCGGGCGTACGGCCTGACCTGCGACAGCCTCACCCAGGCGACGATCATCACCGCCGACGGCAAGCAGCTGACCGCCAACTCCACCGACCACAAGGACCTCTTCTGGGCCCTGCGCGGCGCGGGCAACGGCAACTTCGGCGTCGTCACCGAGCTGCGGTTCAGGACCCACCCGGCTCCGCAGGCCGTGACGGCGTACCTGTCCTGGCCGTGGTCGAGGGCGGCCGCGGTGATGAGGGCCTGGCAGGAGTGGGGTCCGTCCCAGCCGGACGAGATCTGGTCGTCCCTGCACCTGGCGGGCACGGTCGGCGGGCACGCCACCGTCTCCGTCGCCGCGTTCTCCCTCGGTACGTACGGCGAACTCAAGAACGCGGTCGACCGCCTCGCGGACAAGGTGGGCGCCCCCGCGAGCAGCGTCTCGCTCCGCCGCCGCGGCTACGAGGAGGCGATGGAGATCTACGCGGGCTGCTCCTCCTTCTCGACGAACGCCCAGTGCCATCTGCCGGGTTCGACACCCGGCCGCTCCACGCAGGGTGCGCTCGGCCGCGAGACGTACGCCGCCCGCTCGGACTTCTTCGACCGCTCGCTCTCCCCGGCCGGCATCCAGACGCTGCTCAGGCAGATGGGCACGATCCGCGGCGGCTCCGGCAGCATCGCGTTCACGGCGCTCGGCGGGGCGGTCAACCGGGTCTCCCCGACCGCGACGGCGTTCGTCCACCGCCGCTCCCGGATGCTGGCCCAGTACATCGCCGCCTGGCGGGCCGGGACGAGCGGCTCGACGGCCCAGGCCTGGCTGACCGGGGCCCACAACGCGATGAGGCCGTACGCCTCGGGCGCCGCGTACCAGAACTACACCGACCCGACCCTGACCGACTGGCGCGAGGCGTACTACGGCGACGCGGCGACGCGTCTGACCGCCATCAAGAAGCAGTACGACCCGAACCGCTTCTTCACCTATCCCCAGGCGCTGTAAGGAGTTGCAGCGTGCCTAGGCGGCGAGGTCCCGCTCCTCGGTGCCCGCGCCCGCGGCCTCCCGCCGGGTCCCGGACATCACGGCGTCCTGTTCGTCGTACGACCGTCCCCGCGCGCGGATCAGCCGGCCGGCCCGCGGGGACCGCTCGATCGCCTTGGTGAGCGGGGTGAGCAGGGCCATGGCCACCGGGGACAGCAGCAGCGCGACGGCGGTACCCAGCGCGAAGCCGCCGACGACGTCCGTCGGGTAGTGCACGCCCATGTAGATCCGGCAGAACCCTTCGAGCAGCGCGAGGCCGAGGCCGAGGAGCCCGAACTTCCGGTTCGCGACGAACAGTCCGACCGCCATCGCCATGGTGATCGTCGCGTGGTCGCTGACGAACGAGTAGTCGGTCTTGCCGGAGACCAGGACGTCGATCCCCTCATGGGTGCGAAAAGGCCGGGGCCGCTCGACGAAGCCCCGTATCGGCACGTTCACCAGCACCGCGATCCCGGCCGCCAGCGGTGCCCAGACCAGCGCGGCCACGGAGGACGCCGCGTCCTCGGCGCCGCGCCGCCGCACGGACCACCAGCACCACACCACGAGCAGCACCATGGCGAGCAGCAGTCCGTACTCGCCGACGAACTCCACGGCCCGGTCGAACCACGCGGGCGCGTCCTTGGCGAGGCCGTTGATGTCGTACAGCAGATCGACGTCAGGGTTCGACCCGGATTCTGCGAGTCCAGCCATGGCGCACGGCCCCTTCGTCGTCTCTCTCGGCATGCTTTCGCGCACGCCGTTTCTGCCCACCCCCGTGGTTTGCAGATTCGCTATGTCCCCAGGAACGCACGACTCCTGTTCATACGTTCCACACTCCACCGAATGATCACTCAGACGTTATCGAAGAGAGACCCATCGCCGCAGCTCAGGGGGTGGGTTCACGCTCGGTTCACACGGTGGTGGGGAGTGCTTTCGCGCCATCTTCGGTGACCCGCGTGGCCCCGAAGTAATCAGGGGTGTCGATCGGGTCGAACCGGATCACAGCGCCTGTTCTCGGCGCGTCGATCATGTACCCGCCGCCGACATAAATCCCCACATGGTGGATGGCCCGGGAGTTGGAGAGGTCGTTCGAGAGGAACACCAGGTCACCGGGGAGCAGTTCGTCCCTGGACGGATGCGGACCCGCGTTGTACTGGTCGTTGGCGACGCGCGGCAGCGTGATCCCGACACTCGCGTACGCGGCCTGCGTCAGCCCCGAACAGTCGAACCGTCCGCCCTGCTCAGCGGTGCCGGTGCCGCCCCACAGATAGGGCGTGCCGAGTTTCTTCTGCGCGTAGTAGATGGCACCGGCGGCCTGCTTGGACGGGTCGACCCGGCTGACGGGAGCCGCGAAGCTCTCCTCCAGGGTCGTGATCGTCTTCACGTAGTTCCGGGTCTCCTGGTACGGCGGCACGCCCCCGTACTTGATCACCGCGTAGGCACCGGCGTTGTAGGAGGCCAGCATGTTTTCGGTCAGGTTCCCGGGAACGTCCTTCACGTACGAGGCGAGCGAGCAGTCGTAGGACGCTGCGGACGGGATCGCGTCGTTCGGATCCCACACGTCCTTGTCGCCGTCCCCGTCACCGTCGACCCCGTGCGTGGCCCACGTACCGGGAATGAACTGCGCTATCCCCTGGGCCGCCGCGGGAGACTGGGCCCTCGGATTGAACCCGCTCTCCTGGTACAGCTGCGCGGCGAGCAGGGCCGGGTTGATGGCGGGGCACTTGTTGCCCCACTTCTCCACGAGCGCCTGATAGGCGGCGGGCACGGCTCCCTTGGCGAGCTTCCTGACCGTACCGCCCGCCTCGCCCGCGAGGTTCCCGGCGACCACGTACACGCCGACGACGAGCAGCATCACGAAGCTGAGCCCCGCCCCGCCGGCGACACCCGCCACGACCCACGCCTTACGCACCGTCAACCGCCCCTCGGTCTCTGGGAGTCCGCCCGCGTCAGTCTAGGAGCTTCCCACCACGAACCTGCCGCAACCAGGCGCGATCCGGCCGCGGTCGCTCGTTTCCGGCTGCGGTCGCTCATGGATCCCCCGCCGCGTCGCGGTACAACGTGGCCACTTCCATCCCCAGGACGACGCTGTACGACACGTCCGGCGTGGCCCCGCCCTCCTCGTGCCCGCCCAGGATCCCCACGAGCTGACCGTCCCCGTTGATCCAGGGGCTGCCGCTGGTCCCGCCGCTGAAGTCAGGACACTCGATGCGTTGCTGCGTACGACTGTGCGGCACGGGCTTGTTGGTGCAGCTGATGGGCACCTCACGGGAGTCGGGATACCCGGTGACGGTGACGGCGGTGGCCCCGGTGGCGGTACGGGTGGCGAGACGGTTGCCCCCGACGAGGTCCTCGATCCGCTTGCCCCCTTCTCCTTCTCCCGCGACGACGGCGAAGGCGACGTCACTGTCCTCGTCCTCCTCCTTGGCCCACCCGTCGGGCATGAACCGCCGCCCGACCTTCCACCGCCCGTACGGAAACCGCCCGTCCCGATACCCGGGCGCGAACACGAGCTGCCCCGCGTCCTCGTCCAGACAGTGCGCGGCCGTGGCGATGAGATCCCGCCCCGGACTGTGCACCACGGACGCGGTACAGAAGTGCTGCCCGTCGTCGAACAGAGCCCCCACGCGCGCACTCCGCTCACTGGGAACGGCCACGACGGTCACGCCGAGCGGCCCCGTCCCGTCATCGGCGGCCGCTTCGGAGGCCGACGTCACGGCGAGCAGGACGACAACGGCATGGAGGAGCCACCGGGACCGCAGCGTTCGCTTCGTCATCGGAGCTCAGCATTCCGAACGAAGGTGAGAAAAGCGTCAGACGCCTCTACTCGGCTCTCTCCTCGTCCTCCCGCCGCCCGCGCGGCGAAGCGCCGTACACCGGGAGGTCGTCCGTGGTGATCTCCAGGTCCAAGGGCGCGGGAAGCCGGACGGATTCTCCGAACTTCCCAGGCACCACGTCCTGGTAGGCGCCGTTGTCCGGATGGGTGTGCAGGGCCCAGGTGCCGTTGCGCGGATCGACGACGAGGAGAAGCGGCACGCGGGCGACGGCGTACCAGTCGGCCTTGTCCCGGATCTCGCGGGACTTCTCGGACTGGGAGATGACCTCGACGGCGAGGGCGGCGTCCTCGGAAGCGGCCAGCCAGTCGTCGTCCTCCTCCCACTCCACGGGCAGGAGGACCAGATCCGGTGTCACATAGTCGTCCGGGTCTTCAGGGAGAGCGATCGAGGACACCTCGTACACGTCCAGGCCATCGGGCAGAACGGAACCCTCGATCTGGCGCCGCAGCCGCTTCAGCACGCCGGCGTGTTTTCCGCGCGGCGTCGGGGACATCACGAGCTTTCCTCCCACGATCTGCACCCGCAGACCCGTCGTAGCCTCGATCCTTTTGGCGACCTCGCGCAGATTTCCGGGGCGGGGGCGCAGATGGGACCAGGCACCAGGTGACACGGCCACGACTCGCTGCCTCCGTCCATCCGCCTCTACGGCCGCACGAGCGGGTTCGCTGGGAGGTCCGACATCCCGCTCGGCATGGGATCCACCGTACTTCGCGGTACTCCCTTCCTCCCCTCTGTCCTGCTCCGCAGCCACACACGCAGGCGACCGATACCGCGCCTCAGGCTTCGCCATGACACCACCCCTCCCTCACGATCCGAGCACACCCCATCACACTAGGTCACCTCACTGACACTCGGCCCACAGCAACTTCCCGCCCTTAAAGGCCCCCAGTTCCCGCAACACGGAGACCCCGACCGCGTCCGCACAGGCCCGCACCAGCCGCAGGCCACGTCCGCCTTCGGCGTCCCACGGGGGTACGACACCGACCTCCCCGAACGCCTCCGGCACGCGCGGGTCGCTGTCCCATACGGCGACCCGCAGCCGCCCGGGCTCCATCGCTCGGAGGCGGAGGGCGTAGGGGCCGGTGGTGTGGAGGTGGGCGTTGGTGAGGAGTTCGGAGGCGAGGAGTTCGGCGGTCGGGGCGAGCGAGGAGAGGCCGTGGGCATCAAGGACGGTTCGGAGGGTTGCGCGGCCGATCCCCGGTGCGTGTGGATCGTGGGGGAGGTGGAGGGTGTACGCCCAGGGCGGGGATACGGTGGGCATGGAAGTCTCCGATCACTTGCGGTAGTTGGGGGCGCCTGAGTTATAAGGTAGCGAGAACTGGATAAGTTCTTAGACGGAACCCTGGAAAGTTCTGATCTACCACCCGTGTGGGTGACACGAGGAGGCGGGCACCCGTGAGAAGCAACCCAACGGGTCGTCAGCTTCGCCTGGGGGCCGAGCTGCGCAAACTCCGCGAGCGCGCCGGCCTCACGTCAACGCAGGCCAGCCGTCTGCTGGGCGTGCAGCAGAACCAGATCAGCAACGTGGAATCCGGACGCGCTGGGGTGAGCCCCGAGCGGGTACGCACACTTGCCTGTCATTACGACTGCGGAGACAGGGCCCTCGTCGAGGCACTCGGAGACATGGCAACGGAGCGCACGCGCGGCTGGTGGGAGGAGTACCGCGAGATCCTGCCCGCCGCCCTGCTGGACCTGGCCGAGGTCGAGCACCACGCGATGCGACTGCGCGCCGCCGTCACCGTCCACATCCCCGGCCTCCTCCAGACCACGGACTACGCCCGCGCGATCTTTCGCCAGGACGTCCCCGAGATGTCACCCCCGGACATCGAGCACCGGATCTCGTTCCGCATCAAGCGGCAAGCCGTGCTCTACCGGGACTCTCCGACCCCGCACCTGGCGATCATCCACGAGGCGGCCCTGCGCATGAAGTTTGGCGGTCCCGCTGCCAGCCGGGTGCAGCTCCACCATCTGCTGGACATGAGCGAGCGCGATCACATCACCGTCCGTGTGATCCCGTTCGACGCCGCCACGCTCCCCGGTTCGGGCCAGTCCTTCTACTACTCCACCGGGCCGGTACCGCAACTCGACACCGTGCACCTCGACCAGTCCCACGGCCCGGTCTTCCTCGACTCCGAGGCCCAGCTCGACAAGTACCGCGTGCTCCTCGACCGCATGGAGGCCGGCGCTCTCCCAGCCGTGGAGTCACGCGACTTCATCCACAAAATCGCCCAGGACCTGTGAGGGAATCCGAGATGACCCAAGTCGCCTGGCAGAAGTCGTCGTACTGCGCGCAGGGCGACTCCTGCGTCCACGTCGCCACCACCGCCGCCGAAACGATCCGCCTCACCGAAAGCGCCGACCCGGCCCGAGCCATACTCACGGCCACCCCGGCCGCCTTCGACGCCCTCCTCGCCGTACTCAAGAAAGAATCCCCCCGTGTCTGACGTCCCCCCGAACCTCACCTGGGAACGCGCCGCCCCGCCCGACGCCACCGGCCCGGGCCCCTGGATCGAGATCGCCTTCGGCGAGGGCCAGGGGGACGACGACGGGGAAGCCCCCGTCTACCTCCGCGAGACCAGCGACCCCGACACCGTCGTCACCACGAACCGCCGCAAGTGGGACGCCTTCGTACTCGGCGTCCAGGCAGGCGAGTTCGACCACTTCGTGGAGGGCGTCGAGGAGCTGGAGAATCCACCGCATGCATAGAAGTCGCGTCTACGCGCTGTTGATCGACAGCCCCGAGCCGGAGGCCGCCGCGGCCTTCTGGTCCGCCGCGCTGGGCGCACCCGCCCGCCCGGTCCCGTCGGAGGAGCAGTTCACGTCGCTGCACGAGGCCATCCCCGGCCTGGTGACCGCCGTACAGGCGGTCGACGACGCACCCCGCTTCCACCTCGACATCGAAACCGACGACGTGGAAGCCGAAACCGCCCGCCTGCTCGGTCTGGGCGCCACTCAGGTCGGCCGCTGGCTGGAGTGCCGCATCCTGCGCGCCCCCGGCGGCCACCTCCTGTGCGTCCTGCCGGTGCACAGCACGCCCGAGGTCTTCGAGGCCGGGGCACGCGTCTGGCCGTAAGGGGCAAGGGCCCGGCGGGTCAGGCAGACGACAGTGGTGGCGGTGTCGGGCTGGGGAAGCGTCAGCGCTGCTGCTCGCGCTGACGGCCTCACATCACGCGTCATCGCCCGGCGCCGTTCCGGCCAAGTTCAAGACAAGGCAAAGGCGGAATGTCCCTTCTCTCTTTTCGCCCCGGCCACGGCACGTAGCGTTCGGGGCGTCGAGCATGCGCCCCGGCCGGAGGGGCGGGCTTTCAGACACCTCTGTGGGGGCTTGTTGACCTTGCATTGATCGTCGCGGAAGCTGAACCGGCACATCACCAACGCAGGGGGCGCACCTGCTGTCACCGCTGGTCGACTGACCCACCGTCCGCTGTGCGAAAAGTCGCTTCAGCACAGCGGGCAGTGGGTTCCCGCACGATCGAAGGCGAGCGAGCATGCGCCGCGCCCCAACCCTCCGCACCCACTTATTGGCGACGACGGCCCTGAGCCTGTTGGCGCTGACCGGCTGCGCCACCACGGAGGAACAGTCCTCCGGTTCGACGGCGCCGGACGCCGCGCAGCCGTCCGGCCCTCCCACCGACACGTTCAAGGACCTGCCCCAGGGCACACCGGTCGCGTTCGAGGACCTCAAGGTCGGCATGTGCTCCAACCACCGGGGCGACGTCCAGGCCGACCAGTTTGTCGGCGTCGTGGACTGCGAGACACCCCACTTCCTCGAGGTCGTCTCCCAGGTGACCCTGCCCGGCGACGCGTCCACCGCGTTCCCCGGCGACCGAGGCGTGATGGACCTGATGCGCACCGCGTGCGAACCGAAGCTCGCACCACTGATCGGTTCCCGACGAGGCTCCCTCGTCAGCCTCTATCTGGCCCCGCTGAACAAGAAGTCCTGGGACGCGGGCAACCGTCTCGGACACTGCGCGATCGCGTTCCCCGCCCCCAAGTCCGGCACGTTCGCCGAGGCCGGTGCCACCGGCGGGCAGGGGTGACAGCGATGGCCGTGACCTCAGGCGATGCTCCGGAAGTCCTGGTCCGGTTCGACCAGGTGTTCAAGTCGTTCCGGACCACCCGCGGGCGGCGGCAGGTCGCGCTGGACGGTTTCTCCATGTCGGTCCCGCGAGGAGCCGTCATCGGACTGCTGGGGCCGAACGGATCCGGCAAGACCACCGCACTCAAGGCCCTCCTGGGTCTCGTCCGCCCCGACCGGGGAACGATCACCGCGTTCGGCCGCGAGCTGCCGGCGGACCAGCGCTTCGTCGCCCGCAGGATGGGAGCCCTCATCGAGGGCCCTGCCTTCACCGCCTCCCTCACCGGTGAACACAACCTCCGGCTCCTCGGCGAACTCCACGGCGCCGAGCGGAGCGAGGTCGCCGACGTCCTGGACATGGTCGGCCTGGACGCGGCGGCCCGGCGCCGCTCGTACTCCGGATACTCGCTCGGCATGAAGCAACGGCTCGGCGTCGCCGGCGCCCTGCTCTCCCGGCCCGATCTGCTGGTGTTGGACGAGCCGATGAACGGCCTGGACCCCGAAGCCGTCCGCCACATGCGGGAGCTGCTCAAGCGACTGAGGGACGAGCACGGCAAGACCGTCGTCATCTCCTCGCACATCCTCGCCGAGGTGGAACTCGTCAGCGACTGGATCACGATCGTCCGCAACGGCCGTGTGATCTGCGACGCGAGCATCCCCGAACTCCTCAGCCAGGGGACCTCGCGCCTGGTGGTACGCGTCCACGACGCGGTGACCGCGCGATCCGTCCTGGCGGACCACGGGTACGCGGCCGTACCCGCCGACGGTCCCGCGGGCGCGGAACTCCAGGTCGAGTCGCCACCTCGCACCGACCGGACGGGTCCCTGCGGCTCCGCCGCGTCGTCCGCCGGACCCGGGACCGCCGACGGCGCCGAAGTGCTCCGGCTGCTCACCGACCGGGCCGTCTATCCCCGCGAGCTGATCGTCGAGTCGGCGTCCCTGGAGGACATCTACGTCGCCGCCGTCCGCGCGGCGGACGCCGCCGTGGCCGGCCAGGAGCCGCGGCATGACGACTGACCAGGCGACCGGCAGCCGACTCCGCCACCCCACCGACCGCACCAGGGACGGCGCCCCGGCTCTGCCCTGGCGCCGCCTCGCCCGCGCCGAACTGCGCCGCCTGGGCGCCCCGCGCGCCATGCGCCGGCTCGCGATCGGCCTGCCCCTCGCCATCGTCGCGTTCGGGCTGTCCAAGCTCCTGCTCCACGACGCCGACACGACGGGCGCCTGGCGCACCGCCGAAGCGCGGTACGCCCAGTTCCTCGTGGACGCTCGCGTCAACGGGCTCCCGACCGGATCCGGCGTGAGCGCGAGGAACTTCTTCGACGATCCGCGCTACCTCATGGAGACCCTGTCCTTCGGAGACCTGCGTACGGTCATCACCGCCCTGGCCGCCGCGGCCGTGGTCTTCGGCATGATCGCCGGCGGGACCGACTGGTCCTCCCGGGTCATGCTCACCCTCGCCGCGGCCGAACCCCGCCGCTTCCGGCTCTTCGCCACCCGGGCCCTGCTCACCGCCGGCCTGTCGATGGCCTCGACCGCTGCCGCCGGCCCGCTCCTCGTCCCCCTCCTCCTGCTCGCCGCGCTGACGCGGGGGAGCACGGCGGGCCTCGACGCCGTCTACTGGGCCGCCCTCACCAGCATGTACCTGCGCGGCGTGCTCCTCGTCGGGCTCCTCTGCCTGCTCGGCTACAGCCTGGCCATGCTCACCCGCAAGGCGACCGCCGCCCTGGCCATCGGATTCCTCTACCTCGCCTCCGCGGACCAGATCTTCGCCGGCCGCGGGCCGCGCGGCGCCGAGTACGACATGAACGGGCTGGTCTTCGCCGTACTCAACGAGAAGCCCGTGGTGCCCATGGCGGAGTCCGACTGCATCGCCGGCCCGGGCTGTGAAGCGGTGCACGTCGATCTCACGGCCGCGGACGGGTTCGTCGGCGTAGTGATCCACCTCGTTCCCGTACTGCTGGCGGCCCTGTGGCGCTTCACCCGAACGGACATCACCTGATGACGGCGGCACTCGCACCCCCGACCGACCCGGCGGCCCCTCGTCCGCCCGGGGCGGGAGACCGTTCCCGGATGCTGCCCCTGCGCCGCCTCGTACGCTCCGAACTGCGCCGGATCCTCAGCCCCCGCCCGATCCGCTGGGCCCTCTACGCCCTGCCTCTCCTCGTCGTCGCGTACGCGGTCGCCGCCTACCTCGGCCACAACACCGACGTCGCGGCGGCGTGGCGCAAGGCCGAGGAGGCTCACCGGCAGTACACGGCGGAGGCGGCGAGGCGGCAGGGTGCCGTGGCGAAGCTGTCACCGACGTTCTTCTTCGACGACCCGCGCTACCAGCTGACGAAGGCGTCCTTCGTAGATCTGCGGACCGTGCTGTCCGGTGTCGCGGTGGCCGCACTGCTCCTCGGCGTCTTCAGCGGAGGGGCGGACTGGTCCTCCCGCGTCATCCTCAACCTCGTCGCCGCCGAACCGCGCAGGTCCCGCCTGTTCCTCACCCGCGGCCTGCTCGTGGCCGGCGTCGCGGCGGCCATCGCCCTGGCCGCTGCCGTCCTCCTCGTCCCGCTCCTCCTCGTCACGGCCCACTTCCGGGGCACCACCGCCGACGCCGACGCCCACTTCTGGAGCGTTCTGGCAGCCGTCGTGCTCAGAGGCGCCCTCTTCGTCGGGCTGGTGGCCCTGCTCGGCTACGCCCTGGCCATGCTGACCCGCGGTGTGACGACGGCGTTCGGCATCGCCCTGGCCTACCTCGTCCTCGCCGATCGCCTCATACAGGACTACGCCCCCTCGCTGACGGAGTACCACCTCTCCGGCATCACCTTCGCCGTCCTCAACGAACGCCTGCTGATGCTGACCGACCGGACCGACTGCGTCGGCGAGATCGCCTGCGCCACCATGCGGGACGGCACCACGGCCACCCTCGCCTTCCTGGCCCTGGCCGCCTACCTGCTCCCGGTCGCCGCAGCCGCCCTCTGGCGCTTCACCCGCACCGACATCGGCTGAACGACCCTCGCAACCCCCCGCGTACCCGGCCCGACGCGGGCTGTCGTCTCCTCCACCTGGCCTTAACCGTTCTCGTCCGGGAGGCGGGACAACTCGGCGAGTGCCGCCGACGGCAAAAACCGCGGTCGTACGCGGATCGCCGCGGCCGACAGGACGGCCGCGCTGCGCGCTGGCCATGTGGCCGCCATGGTCGGCACCGTTGTGCTGCGCACCCAGGAGAGCGGATCCGACCGGGGCTCAGGCCGCTGCTGCGGCCTCGGCTGCCTCCGGCGGATGCGCCAGGTGGACTTGGAGCCACACGGGGCCCGGACGCACAGGCGGGGCGCTACGCCATCCCCCTTCGGCAGTCGGCTCGTGGTTGCCTCTTGCATGCTCAGCGACGAGCCTCCATTATCAGGAATCCTGATACTTTAAGTTTGTAGCTATGGGGTCCCAGTCATGTCATTCAGGCCCAGAATCCAGGCCAGAGGTGTCCAGCTGCTGCTCGGCCGAATGATGAGCCGCGTGCACAAGGATCTGCGCTTCACCGACATACCGAAGCGCACGGAATCCATCCGGGTGGAGACCGGCGCCGGACCGGTGACGTGCACCGTCTACCGCCCGTCGGCCGCCGCCGCAGCCCCTGCTCCCGTGTACGTCAACTTCCACGGCGGCGGGTTCGTGATCACCCGCCCCCAGCAGGACGACCACATCTGCCGCTACATAGCCGCCACGGCCGGCTGCGTGGTGATCAACGTGGACTACGCCGTCGCCCCGCAGCGGCCGTACCCCGCACCCGTCATCCAGGCGTACGACGTCACCGCCTGGGTGGCCGAGAACGGCACGGCCAACAACTGGGACGGTTCGCGACTCGCCGTGGGCGGGCACAGCGCCGGGGCCAACCTGACCGCCGCGGTCTGCCGCACCGCTCGGGACCGCGGCACCTTCACGCCCCGCCTCCAGATCATCGACTCGGCACCGCTCGACCAGGTCGCTGACCCGGCCACCAAGCAGTCACCCATCGTCAAGCCCCTGCTCACCCCTCAGCTCATGCGGGTCTTCACCGCCGCCTACGTCCCTGATGCCGCCGACCTCGCCCATCCGCTGGTGTCGCCCGGACTGGCCGACGACCTCGCCGGGCTGCCGCCCGCCCTGGTCATCACCGCGGAGAACGACCGCCTGCGCGACGAGGGCGATGCGTACGCCAAGGCCCTTCAGGCTGCCGGCGTTCCGGTCACCCACCGCTGCTTCGAGGGTGTCGACCACTACTTCACCCACACCGGCCCGGTACCGGCCGGGAAGGAAGCCATCGATCTGATGGCCACCACCCTGCGCACGGCACTCACCGCCTGACCGCCGACAGGGCCGACAGGGCCGACAGGGCTGACAGGGCTGACAGGGCCGACAGTCCTTGTGACAACACGCTGCCTTGGTGACACCTATCGTGCGCCGGCTCGACCCTTGATCCGCTGCGACACCAATCCGCGAGAACGTGCGTGCAGGTCAGAAGCCCGCTGCGCGAACCGGCCCGGGACATCGGCGTCAGCCACGCCGCCCCCGGTCGGCACTTCAAGGACAAGCGGTCCCTGCTCAACGCCCTCGCCCTGGTCGGCTACGACCGGCTCGCCCGCACCCTGAACGGCGCCGACGGCCCCGCGCTCCCCCTCGAACCGCGCCTCACCGCCCTGGCCCGCGCCCACCTCGGCCTCGCCAGGGACAACGCCGTGCTCCTGGAGCTCATGTACGCCGGCAAACACGAGCCCGAAGCAGCCGAACAGACGGCCGCCGGAGTCGACCGGACGGTGGGCGGCAGGAACGAGTGATCGCAGACGCACAGCAACGCGGCGAGATCGTCGAGGACGATCCGGAACGCCTCACCCTTCTCGTCGGCGCCACCGTCCACGGCCTCGCGAGCTACACCGCGAACGGCATGCTCGACGCGCCCATCGCCCGCGGCCTGATCGGCGACGCGATCCACCCCCTACTCCACGGCCTCGCGCCCCGCTGAGCACGCCCGGGGCACCTGCGGACCACCAGAAGCAGTCACCAGCGCCCGGCGTGACCGGGCGTGACCTCACCACGCCTGTGCGCCCTCTGTGAGCGCGGTCAAGCCGGGACCATCCCCCGCCCATCGGGCAGCCATCGTTCAGCAATCCCCCAACGCCCTTGAGTAAGGCGGAAGTCAGGATTCCGCACTTCCCTTGTTGTCACGTACTCAACAAGCGACAGTTTCGGCGGGCCGCCGCCCGCCGCCGGGGACCACGTACCGGTGGCATCACCACCCGCACCGCCCCTGTCAACCACTCCCAGGAGGCAGTACGTTGCGTACGAACCCCCACAACCCCCGCCCCATACGCGCCAGATGGACCCGTATCACCCGTATCGGTTCCACTGCCGCAGCCACCGCCGCGCTCGTGTTCGCCGGACTCGGCACCGCGGCCGCCTCAGCGAGCGCCGTCCCCCAGGCAACCTCCCGGACCACCGCCACCACCGCCACCACCGCGGCCTCGTCGAAGGTGACGTGGGCGGCCACCCCCTGCGCCACGCCCAAGCACAAGGGCGACCTGGCCTGCGACTCCCTCCGCGTCACCGGCGGACTCACCGCCTTCCAGAAGCACCGGGCCGCCGTCGACGGAGTCACGCCCAAGGCCGCCGACGCCTCCACCCCCTCCGGCTACGGCCCCTCCGACCTCCAGGACGCCTACGGCCTCACCAGCGCGGCAGCGAGCAGCGGCTCCGGCAGGACCATCGCCATCGTCGACGCGTACGACGACCCGAACGCCGCCGCCGACCTCGCGAAGTACCGCTCGTACTACGGCCTGCCCTCCTGCACCACCGCCAACGGCTGCTTCAAGAAGGTCAGCCAGACCGGCTCCACGACCTCCCTGCCCACCGCCGACAGCGGCTGGGCCGAGGAGATCTCCCTCGACCTGGACATGGCGAGCGCCACCTGCCCGAACTGCAAAATCCTGCTGGTGGAGGCCAAGTCCGCCAGCATGGCCGCCCTCGGCACAGCGGTGAACGAGGCGGTCAGTCTGGGCGCCACGTCCGTCTCCAACAGCTACGGCGGCTCGGAGTCCTCCTCCGACACCTCGTACGACTCCTCGTACTTCAACCACCCCGGCGTCGCCATCACCGTCAGCGCCGGCGACTCCGCCTACGGCGCCGAATACCCGGCCGCCTCCAAGTACGTCACCTCGGTCGGCGGCACCAAGCTCTCCGCCTCCTCCACCGCCCGCGGCTGGACCGAGAGCGTCTGGAAGACCAGCAGCACCGAGGGCACCGGCTCCGGCTGCTCCTCGTACGACGCCAAGCCCAGCTGGCAGACCGACACCGGCTGCGCCAAGCGCATGATCGCGGACGTCTCCGCCGTCGCCGACCCGGCGACCGGCGTCTCGGTCTACGACTCCTACGGCGTCACCGCCGGCTGGTACACGTTCGGCGGCACCAGCGCCTCCTCGCCCATCATCGCGGCCGTCTACGCCCTCGCCGGCACCCCTTCCAGCGGCTCCTACCCGGCCGCGTTCCCCTACGCGCACACCTCGGCCCTCAACGACGTGACCTCCGGCAACAACGGCACGTGCTCCACGAGCTACTTCTGCACCGCCCGGACCGGCTACGACGGTCCCACCGGCTGGGGCACCCCCTCGGGTGTGAGCGCTTTCACGGGCTGACCCTCACCGTCCTCAGCGGCTGACTCTCCGTCAACCGCGTTCCGCCCCCACGGGCCGTGGCACCCAGCCGCGGCCCGTTCGCCGTGCCCGGGTTAGCCTTCACCCGAAGAACAACGGTCGTAGACACACGTTCAGCGCAGGCCGCCATCACAGGTGATGAAAAGGGGTCAACGACGGAACCGCCGTCAGGTTCCGCTCCGGCCTCATTGCCCGGCGTGACCTGCCGTGATACACAGAGTGACGATACGACTCCTCGCATGCCGCCCAACGTCTGTTCGACAGAAACCCGGAGGACCGACGCGGACCGGTGGCAAGGTATGAGTACGAAACCCGCCAATCAATGACGCCAAGTCGACATACGACGGCGTCATTGTCGGCGAGAATGAGGGCTGACCTCTGCGCCAAGGCAGGGGAAGCGGAACTACCCACCAGGGGCGGTGACTTACATGCTCTTTGCGGCCGACAAGGGAGACATCAACACCATCATCGGCGGGATCGCTCCGGACTGGGGCCCCTTCGGCAGCCTGGGCAACGAGGCGAAGGTGATGATCGAGGTCGTGATGGCGGTGGCCATCCTGCTCTGCCTCGGCATCGCCATCTGGGGCGCCGCCAAGCAGCGCATCGGTGCCACGGCCCTGCGCGACACCTTCAGCGCGGAGCAAGGCAAGGGCCTCATCATCGCGGGCCTGACGGGAGTCTTCATCATCGGCTCACTCGGCACGCTGTTCACCATCGTGTACGGCATGGCCGTGTAGGCGGGCGACCACGACCCGTGCGGGGCGCGTCCGCCCGGTTCCCCCTCCACCCCATCCGTCCGTCGTGCCCACCGGCTGAGGTTGCGTTTCCCTGATGTCGAGTCACCACACCGCGCCCGCGCGGGAACCAGCACGGCTACCGTCGTACTCGTACGCGTTTTCCTACGCGTTTCCGCACGACGTCGAGGGGGCGTACGCGGCATGACTCTCGGGGACGACCACGAGACCTCCGGAGGGTACGGCGGTACGGGCCACACCCGCACCACCCGCCTGCCCGACCGGGCCGGCGACGTGTACGGCGGCGCCCGCAGAGGCCGCGGCTCCTCCAGAAGCCTGGTCACGGTGGTCGGCGTCATCGTCCTCCTCATCGCCGCGATCGCCTTCGCGAACCGGGGCGGCGACGACCCCGACACCACGTCGTCGTCTCCGGACACAGCTGCGGGTGCCCAGCCGAAGGCTGGTTCAACGGCGGCGAGCGGTGAAAAGCCGGTCCAGTCGAAGGCGGGCTTCGCCCATGACGAGCAGGGTGCTCAGAGCGCGGCCGCCAACTATGCCGTGGCACTGGGCTCGGCGGACATGTTCGACAAGGCCAAGCGTGACGCCATCCTGCAAGCGATCATCACTCCCTCCCGGGTCTCGGCCTTCAAGGCCGCACTGAACAAGGCCTATACCCCCGAGTTCAACAAGAACGTCGGCCTGAGCCCGAACGGCTCCACACCGTCGGGCTACACGTTCGTATCCCGTACGAGCCCGATCGGCACCAAGGTCACGGAGTCCTCCGCCAGCAACGCAACCGTTGAGGTCTGGTGCAGTGGCCTCCTCGGCCTGGCCGGCGAGAACTCCACCAACCCAGTCACGAACAGCTGGTTCACCATCACGATGAAACTTGAGTGGGCCGGCAACGACTGGAAGATCGTGACGCACTCTCAGAAGGACGGCCCATCGCCCGTTCCCGGTGACGAGAGGGCTTCCAGTGCCGACGAGATGGCCAAGGCTGTCCAGGAGTACGGAGGGTTCACCTATGCCCGCTAGCCACCGCGTACTCAATCTGGCTGCCGCCGTCACGGCGGTGCAGACCGCAGCCGTGCTGATGGCCACGCGGGCCTGGGCGGCACCCACGCCTTCGCCCACTGCGAGCAACGACCCCTGCGACCTGATCCACGGCCCCGCCAAGGACTACTGCGAACAAGGCAGCGGCTCCACCGGCGGAGCCCGCCGCGGCGGCACCACCCCCCTCACCGACACCCTCGACCCCCTCTCCTCCCTGGCAAGGGGCTGTGCCGACGCCGCGTCCTGGACCGTCGACCAGCTCAGCAAGGCCGTGAAGGAGACCGCCAACGTCGACTTCACCAACCCGAAGTTCCTCCAGCAGTACGCCGTCGTCTTCGCCGCGTCCGCGATCCTCACGCTGCTGCTGTGGCTGCTTGCCGTCGCCAAGCGGGCCGTGCGCGGCGTGCCGCTGACCACCGCCATCAGCGAAGCGGTCGGCTTCCTCTGGCTCACCGTGCTCGCCTCCGCCTTCACCCCGCTGATCCTGTACACCGTCGTCTCCGCGACGGACAGCATCAGCGATGTCCTCGCGAAGACGACGGGCAATCAGACGGACACGTTCTTCGGCACGTTCTCGGAGGCCCTCAACAAGGGCGACGACATCGGCGGCGGCCCGATCATGCTGATGCTGGTGTCGCTGGTGTCGATCGTCGCGGCCGGTGTCCTCTACCTGGAGCTGTACCTGAGGGCCGTCCTGCTGTATGTCGGCGCCCTGCTCGGCGTCGTCGTCTACGCCGGCCTGGTCGACAAGAATCTCTGGGGTCACGTCCGCCGCTGGGCGGGCGTGATGATCGCGGTGATCCTGGTGAAGCCGGTGATCGTGATCGTCCTCGGCCTCGCCGGCGCCCTCGCCTCGGACGGCGGCCCCGACTCGCTCGCCGCCGTCGTGTCCGGTCTCGCCATCATCCTGCTCGCCATCTTCGCCAGCGCGATGATCTACCGCTTCGTCCCCGGCTTCGGCGACGAGATCGCCAACTCCCGCAGCAACCGCATCATGCAGGGCGCCGAGGGCAAGGCCGCGGCCGTCATGACCTCCCCCGCGACCCTGGTCGCCCAGGGCATCAAGACGCACAGCTCCCGCGCCGACAACAACGGCGGTGCGGGCCAGGGCGGCGGTGCCCGTCCGAGCAATCCGGCGTCCGGCGGTGTCGCCGCGCACAGCACGCGCTCCCCGAACGGAGGCGGCGGTTCTGTCCCCTCCGCGGCCCCCGTTCCCCGCGCGGGCAGCCCGGTGAACACCCCTCACGCCAGCAACACCCGCAACAGCAGTACCAACAGCACGGGAGGTGAAGGGCGTTGACGACCGAGTCCCACGTGTCCCATACGGTCACGCCCCGCCGTACATATCTGATCGGCCGCGCCCGGCCGAACGCGATCGTCGGCAGGAATCGTGAGACCGGCGAGATCGCGCTCATCATCGGCGGCGCGTTCCTCGGCATGATGTGCGGGCTCCTCGTCCCGGTGCTGTCCCTGCGCATCGTCCTGCTGATGGGCTTCCCCATGGTGGCGCTGGCCGCGGTCTACGTGCCGTACAAGCGCCGCACGTTCTACAAGTGGTTCGAGATCAACCGCAGCTACAAGCGCACCCTCAAGCAGAGCGCCACCTACCGTTCCGGTGTCATCGAGGCCGGCGTCCGCCTCGACGGGCGGGAGGTGGAGATCGGCCCTCCCCCGGGGATCGGCCGCATCAACTGGCTCGCCGCGCCGTTCGGCCCCGACGAGATCGCCGTACTCCTGCACGCGGACCGCAGAACCGTCACCGCGGCCATCGAGATCGAGGGACCCGGCGTCGGCCTGCGCGACAGCGAGGACCAGGAAGCCCTCGTCGACCGCTTCGGCACGCTCCTCAAGCACGTGGCCAACGGCGACGGCTTCGTCACCCGCCTGCAGATGCTCGCCCGCACCCTGCCCGCCGACCCCGACGCCCACGCCAAGGACGTCGCCGTACGCGGGGACGAGAAGGCGCTGCCCTGGCTGCAGGAGTCGTACGACCAACTGCAGTCGATGGTGTCGACGAGCAGCGAGCAGCACCGGGCGTACCTCGTCGCCTGTATGCACTTCACCCGCGAGCTCGCCGCCGAGGCGCACGCCATGGCGCGGGCGGCACGGCCGCACAACGGCCGCAAGCTGGACCGGGACGCCGGTCTCGCCGTCGTCATGGCCCGCGAGCTGACGGACATCTGCTCCCGCCTCCAGGAGGCGGACATCCGCGTGCGCCAGCCGCTGGGCCAGGGCCGTCTCGCGTCCCTCATCCACTCCATGTACGACCCGGACCACCCCATCGACCACATCCAGGCGATGACCAAGCGCAACGCCTGGCCGGCCGAGCTGGACGCCATGGAGCCGACGTACCTCCAGGCCAAGACGAGGGAGTCGTCCACCCGCGCGCCCTGGTGCCACGCCACCGCCTGGGTGAAGGAATGGCCGATGACCCCGGTGGGCGTCAACTTCCTGGCGCCGCTCCTCGTCCACACCCCGGACGTCATCCGAACGGTCGCCGTGACGATGGATCTCGAGCCCACCGAGGTAGCCATCGAACGCATGTTGACCGAAAAGACCAACGACGAGGCCGAGGCCTCCCGCGCCGCCAAGATGAACCGCACCGTCGACCCCCGCGACATCGCCGCCCACAACCGCCTCGACCAGCGCGGCGAGGACCTCGCGAGCGGCGCGGCCGGCGTCAACCTGGTCGGCTACATCACCGTCTCCTCCCGTAACCCCGAGGCCCTGGCCCGCGACAAGCGGACCATCCGGGCGTCGGCCGGAAAGTCGTACCTGAAACTGGAGTGGTGCGACCGCGAGCACCATCGCGCCTTCGTGAACACCCTTCCGTTCGCCACCGGCATTCGAAGGTAGGGGCTGCCGCATGCGGGATCCGATGTCCATCCTCACCGACGCCTTCACGTCCTTCCTCTTCGGAAAGGTCGAGACGACCCGCCTGCCGGTACGCACCTCCACGGGCCAGGCCCAGGCCGTCTACCTCCCGACCGCCGCCCCCGGCCTCGGCGACTCGGGCGTCATCATCGGCCGCGAGGTCTACTCCGGGAAGGGGTACATCTACGACCCCTTCCAGCTGTACGGCCAACAGCTCCCGGCCCCGCACTGGCTGGTCCTCGGCGAGTCCGGCAACGGCAAGTCGGCGCTGGAGAAGACGTACGTCCTGCGCCAGCTGCGCTTCCGCGACCGTCAGGTCGTCGTCCTCGACGCCCAGGGCGAGGACGGCGCCGGTGAGTGGAACCTCATCGCGCGGGAGCTGGGCATAACGCCGATCCGGCTGGACCCGATGGCGGCACTCGACCAGGGCATCCGGCTCAACCCGCTCGACCCCGCGATCACCACCACGGGCCAGCTCGCGCTCCTGCGCACCATCATCGAAGTGGCGATGGGCCACGGCCTGGACGAACGCTCCGGTTTCGCCCTCAAGGTCGCCCACGCCTACGTCAACGAGACGATCGTCGAACGCCAGCCCGTCCTGATGGACATCGTCGAGCAGCTACGGCACCCCGAGCCGGAGTCCGCCGAGGCGATGAACGTCGCCCTTGACGACGTACGGGCATGGGGACTGGACGTCGCCCTCGTCCTGGACCGCCTGGTCGACGGTGACCTGCGCGGCATGTTCGACGGCCCCACGACGGTCGGCATCGACCTCGACGCCCCCCCTGATCGTCTTCGACCTGTCCCACATCGACCGCAACTCCATCGCCATGCCCATCCTCATGGCGATCGTCGGCGTCTGGCTGGAGCACACCTGGATCCGCCCCGACCGGAAGAAGCGCATCTTCCTGGTCGAGGAGGCCTGGCACATCATCAACAGCCCCTTCGTCGCCCAGCTCTTCCAACGGCTGCTGAAGTTCGGCCGCCGCCTGGGCCTGTCCTTCGTGGCGGTGGTCCACCACCTCTCGGACGTCGTGGACGGAGCGGCGGCGAAGGAAGCGGCCGCGATCCTGAAGATGGCGTCCACACGGACGATCTACGCCCAGAAGGCGGACGAGGCGCGTGCCACCGGCCGGGTGCTCGGCCTGCCCCGCTGGGCCGTGGAGATCATCCCGTCCCTCACACCCGGCATCGCGGTGTGGGACGTCAACGGCAACGTCCAGGTCGTCAAACACCTGGTCACGGAGACGGAACGGCCCCTCGTCTTCACCGACCGCGCGATGACCGAGTCGTCCCTGGACCACCAGCTGACCGACGACGCCCTGCGCGCCGCCGAGCTGGAGGCGGAGGAACGGGCGGCCGCGTTCGTGGAACACCACCTCGGCGACTCCGAGTCGACGGTGGCGTAAGTCGTAAGGGGAGAGCGGGGAGCGGGGACACATGAGACCGGGTGACGAGCGCGACCGCCGGCCGAACGGCCAGGGAGGCATCCCCGACGGCCTGCTGGTCGGCATACTCGCCTTCCTGCTCGGCATGACGGTCCTGGTCTGGACGGCCACCGGCCTGGCCTCCGTGTTCAGCCACGGTTCCTGGCCGGACGGCGTCACCTTCACCCGCACCCCCCTGGCCATGCGCCGGCTGATCGCCCGACCCCACGACCTCCCCGGCGCCTGGCCCGACGCCCACGCCACCGCCCTGTCCGGCTACGGCCTCTTCTGGGGCCTGTTCATCGGCCAGCTGATGATCCTGGTCGTCCTGACGGTGTTCATCCTGGGCACCGTGGCCCGCTGGAGAGCGGTACGGGCACGGAGGAAGACCGAGGCCAGGTCAGGCTGGGGAACACCGGCCGCCGAACCGACGGGCACCGAGTACCGGCCGACAGCCGCCACACCACCCGCCATGCCCGCACCCACCACACCCGCACCGGCCACACCGACGTACGAGGTCCCGTCCCCGAGACCGACTCCTGGACAGGCCCCGGGGCCGGCCCCGGGGCAGCCCCCACTGGAGCAACAGCCGCCGTTCGCGCCACAGCCGGCGCTCGCACAGCCGCCCTACGCTCAGCCACAGCCACAGCCACAGCCACTGACGCAGTCATTGCCGCAGCCCCTGCAGCAACCGGGCGGTTGGGAAACCCCCGCGGTCCATTACGGCTCCCCGGCAATCCGCCACCCCGCCGCCGCCCAGGCCGTACGCGACGCGGAGGGCCCCGCGCTCGTCCTCACCTCGAACCCCGCCCTCTGGCTGGACACCAAGGACGCCCGCGCCAAACTCGGCCCGGTCCACGTCTACGACCCCACGCACCTCTGCGACACCCCGGCTCGCCTCCACTGGTCCCCCACGACGGGTTGCGAGAGCAAGCAGACCGCGGCGGCCAGAGCCACCGCCCTGCTCGCCCCCATCCGCCCCACCGCGAAGATCGACCAGGCCGTCACCGACGTGGCCGAGACGCTCCTGCGCAGCTACCTGCACGCCGCCGCCATCGACGGCCGCACCGTCCGCCACGTCCACCGCTGGTCCCAGGGCGCCCAGATCCAGGACGCCGTCCGCACCCTCCGTACGAACCCCAAGGCGGCACCCGGCTCCGCCGGCGAACTCGAGGCCGCCCTCACCGCCCACCCCGAACGCCGGGACATCGCCCAGGAACTGGCCGCCCGAGCCCTCGCCGCCCTCTCCACGGTCAACATCCGCGAGGCATGCACTCCCAACCGAACTGATGCCCTCGCCTTGGATTCCTTCGTGGACGAAGGGGGCACGCTTTACGTGGTGGGTGAATCCATCGAGGACCCCCGCACCAACCCGGGCGCGATGCCCCTCCTCACGGCCCTCACCTCAAGCGTGGTCGAGCGCGGCCGGCACATGGCCGAACGGTCATCCTCCGGTCGCCTCGACCCACCACTCACCCTCGTCCTGGACGACGTCGCCGCCGTGGCTCCGCTTCCCCAGCTCCCCGAGCTGCTGGCCACCGGAGCGGACCGCGGCATGCCGACGCTCGCCCTCCTCCGCTCCCGGGAGCAGGCTCGCACTCGCTGGCCGAACGCCGAACTCCCGGTATAGCGGTCCTGTCAGTCCCGCCCCCGCTCCAGCACGAACTCCAACTCGGTCTCCCCCGGCGCCGCCGCCAACGGGACGGTGCGCCCACTCGGCACGAACCCGACCTTGCGATAGAACCGCTGGGCCCGCCCGTTCTCCTCGTGCACGATCAGCCGCACCCGCTCCGCCCCGCGTCCCCAGGCCCACTCCAGGCCGGCGTCGAACAGCACCTCGGTCAGCCCGTTCCCGCGCTCCTCGGGCCGTACGAACACCCCGACGATGTGCCCCTGCCTCCGCTCCACCGGGAACCCGGCCCAGTCCCGCGTCCCGGGCTCCTCCACCAGCACGGTCAGCGTCCCGACCCACTGCCCGTCGGGGCCCTCGGCGATGATCTGCTGCACGTCGAGAGCGCCCTCGGCACCACCGGCCGTCCGCTCCTTCCAGAAGGAGTCCGGCTTGGCCGCGGCCTCCTCGTGCGTCTCCAGAAAAGCGAGATGCGCGACCGGATCCCGCAGCGCCGCGAGCCGCAACTCCTTCACGGCAGACCACTCATCAGCCCGGACGGACCGGATCACATAGCTACTCATGCGCGCCACGCTAGTACCCCGGTACTACCCCCCTCACGTCACATACGCCCCCGGGACCTGTGCCAACGACGACCACGCCGCCACGATGGACTCCGTGGCGGAAGAACTGGCGACGCGGGACCCGGCGGCACAAGAACACACAGCACAGCGGCAGGCGCCGCAGGAACGCCCGGCAGAACCCCTCACCGAGTGGGTCCAGCGCGTCAGTCGGCGCGTCCGCGCCTTCGACCGCCGCCATCCCCTCGTCTGGGACCTCCACCTCACCGGCTTCTGGGTGGTGGCGGCCCTGATCGACTACGTCGGCGGCGGCTGGCGCAACGTCACCCGCAACGCCGACACACCCGGCTGGCTGCTCCTCACCCTGACCCTGGCGCTTTCCCTCCCACTTGTCCTGCGCCGCACCCATCCCCGCGCCGTACTCCTCGCCATGGCCCCGGCCGCCCTGGTCAACGCCTGGACCGGAGCCGCCCTCCAGGCCTCGCTGCTCCACCTGCTGGTCGTCTTCCACCTCGCCATGCGCCGACCTCCGCGCACCCTGTGGTGGGCGACGGCCGTGACCATCACCCCCGCCGCCGTCATGGCCACGCGCCACTCGCGCGGAGGCGCGGACCAGGACATCGTCCCGATGCTGATGTCGATCGCCGTGGCGGCGGCGATCGGCATCACGGTCCGCACCCGCCGCAACTACACCGAGGCCATGGAGGACCGCGCCCGCCGCCTGGAGATCGAACGCGACCAGCAGGCCCGCCTCGCCGCCGCCGCCGAACGCGCCCGCATAGCCCGTGAGATGCACGACATCATCGGCCACAACCTCTCCGTCATCACCGGCCTCGCCGACGGCGGCCGCTACGCCGCCACCAAGTCCCCCGAACGCGCCGCCCTGGCCCTCAACGCCATCTCCACCACCAGCCGCCAGGCCCTGACCGAACTCCGCCGCCTCTTGGACGTCCTGCGGGACGAGGAGAAACACCAGGCCCCCGACCTGGCCCCTCAACCCACCCTCACCGACCTCGACCACCTCATCGCCGGCGTACGTTCCGCGGGCCTCCCCGTCCGCACCACCGTCCACGGCACTCCGACCCTCGCCCCGGGCCGCCAGCTCACCGTCTACCGGGTCATCCAGGAAGCCCTCACCAACACCCTGAAACACGCGGGCCCCGGCGCCACCTCACACATCGCCCTCTCCTACGAGGGTCAGGGCGCCGTGACCGTCACGGTGACCGACACGGGCCGCGGCGATCCCGCCCACGGCACCGCGGGCCGCGGCATCCCCGGGATGCGTGAACGAACGTCCTTGTACGACGGCACACTGGAAGCCGGCCCCCGCCAGGCCCCCGATCAGGGCTGGCGTGTCCACCTTCACCTCCCGGAGGAGTCCCCGCAGTGACCACGGTCCTCATCGCCGACGACCAGCCCCTCCAGCGCTTCGGCTTCCGCATGCTGCTGGAGAGCCAGGACGACATGACGGTGCTGTCCGAGGCGACGAACGGCACCGAGGCGGTCCGCCTGTCGGCCGACCTCCACCCCGATGTCGTCCTGATGGACGTCCGCATGCCCGGCCTGGACGGCATCGAGGCCACCCGCCGCATCACCGCCGCCGGCGACCGCACCCGCGTCCTGATCCTCACGACGTTCGACCTCGACGAGTACGCCTACGCGGGCCTGCGCGCCGGCGCCTCCGGTTTCCTCGTCAAGGACGCCCAGCCCGAGGAGCTGCTCTCGGGCATCCGCTCGGTCGCGACGGGCGACGCGGTGGTGGCCCCCAGCCTCACCCGCCGCCTCCTGGACGCGTACGCCCACCGTCTCCCGCTGTCGAGGCCCCTCACAGACGACCAGGAACAAGAACAGGAACAGCAAGACGCCCGCCTCGCCTCCCTCACGGACCGCGAACGCGAGATCCTCACGGTCATCGGCAAGGGCTGGACCAACACCGAGATAGCCACCCGCCTCCACCTGGCGGAGTCGACGGTAAAAACCCACGTGGGCCGCATCCTCGCGAAGACGGGCTCCAGGGACCGCATCCAGGCGGTGATCCTGGCGTACGACGCGAAATTGGTGAGTCCGTCCTGAGACAAACCAACCGGAAAACAAACCGGAAAAACAAAAAGGCCCACGCCATGAGGCGTGGGCCTTTTCTCTTTGAATGATTGTTCGGCGGCGTCCTACTCTCCCACAGGGTCCCCCCTGCAGTACCATCGGCGCTGTAAGGCTTAGCTTCCGGGTTCGGAATGTAACCGGGCGTTTCCCTCACGCTATAACCACCGAAACACTATGAAACTGTGAACCTGCCGCACCATACCGTGGCCTTGGCATGGGGCTGTTCGTG
>NZ_JOEV01000021.1 GCF_000721105.1 Streptomyces cellulosae | reverse complement strand
TACCCGTGCCTCCAGCACACGCCGATCATCAGCGTCAAGCACCATGCCCGGTCAACGAGCCGATGGCCATCGGCGGAACTTCCGCGGCGCAGCACTAGGGGGACGACGGCGATGGACGGTGCACCGCGAGTGCCGGAAGTACCGGAGGTGCCGCGCGTACGGGAGGTACGGCACGTACCCGAGCAGCGGCGGGCCGCCGCCGCTTCCGGGCCGGAGGCGGGGGGTTCCGCGCCGCAGGCCGGGGGTTCCGCGCCGCAGGCCGGGGGTTCCGCGCCGCAGGCCGGGGGTTCCGCGCCGCAGGCCGGGGGTTCCGCGCCGCAGGCGGAGGCCGGGGCGGCGGCGCAGGGGGCCCTGCTGCGTTTCGGCGTGCTCGGTCCGGTGCGTGCCTGGCGTGGCGAGGAACCGCTGAGCACCGGCTCCCCCCAGCAACGTGCCCTGCTGGCCGCCCTGCTGCTGCGCGAGGGCCGCACCGCGACCGCCGCCGAGCTGATCGACGCGCTGTGGGGCGAGGAACCGCCCTCCCAGGCCCTGGCGGCACTGCGGACGTACGCCTCCCGCCTGCGCAAGGTGCTGGACCCGGGCGTCCTGGTGAGTGAGTCCGGCGGCTACGCCGTACGCGGGCTGCCCGAGGGCGCCCTGGACCTGACCGCCGCCCAGGAACTAGCGAGCGAGGCGGACAAGGCCCGGTCGGCCGGGGACCTGTGCCATGCCCGTGAGGTCCTGGGCCGGGCGCTGGCCCTGTGGGACGGCGAGGCGCTGGCGGGGGTGCCGGGACCGTACGCCGAGGCGCAACGGGTCCGCCTGGAGGAGTGGCGCCTCCAGCTCCTGGAGTCCCGCCTGGACATGGACCTGGAGCAGGGCTGCCACGCGGAGGCGGTGTCCGAGCTGACCGCGCTGACGGCCGCGTACCCCTTGCGCGAACGCCTGCGCGAGCTGCTGATGCTGGCCCTGTACCGCAGCGGCCGCCAGGCGGAGGCCCTCGCGGTGTACACCGACACACGCCGGCTCCTGGCCGACGAACTCGGCGTGGACCCACGCCCCGGCCTGAGCGAACTCCAGCAGCGCATCCTCCAGGCCGACCCGGGCCTCGCCGAACCCTCGGCTCCGCAGCCGGAGCCCGCGGCGGCACCGGTGCGCCCCGCCCAACTCCCGGCGACGGTGCCCGACTTCACCGGCCGCTCCGCCTTCGTGTCGGAACTGGGCGAGGTGCTCGCCTCCGCGGAGGGCCGCGTGATGGCGGTCTCGGCCCTGGCCGGCATCGGCGGTGTCGGCAAGACCACCCTGGCGGTCCACGTGGCCCACCAGGCACGCGGCGCCTTCCCCGACGGCCAGCTGTACGTCGACCTCCAGGGCGCCGGAGCGAGAGCGGCGGAACCGGAGACGGTACTGGGGTCCTTCCTGCGGGCGCTGGGAACGGCCGACTCCTCCATCCCGGACTCCCTGGAGGAACGGGCAGCCCTGTACCGCTCGGTCCTGGACGGCCGCCGGGTCCTCGTCCTGCTGGACAACGCCCGCGACGCCGCGCAGGTACGTCCGCTGCTCCCCGGCACGGAAGGCTGCGCCGCCCTCATCACCTCCCGTGTCCGCATGGTCGGCCTGGCCGGCGCCCACCTCGTCGACCTGGACGTGATGTCCCCCGACGAGGCGCTGTCCCTGTTCACGAAGATCGTCGGCGAGGAACGGGTGGCGTCGGAGCGGGAAGCCGCCCTGGACGTCGTGGCGGCCTGCGGCTTCCTCCCCCTCGCCATCCGCATCGCCGCCTCCCGCCTGGCCTCCCGCCGCACCTGGACGGTCTCGGTCCTCGCCGCCAAGCTGGCCGACGAACGCCGCCGCCTCGACGAACTCAAGGCCGGCGACCTCGCGGTGAAGGCGACCTTCGAACTCGGCTACGGCGCCCTGGAACCGCCCCAGGCCCGCGCCTTCCGCCTGCTGGGCCTGGCCGACGGCCCCGACATCTCCCTCGCGGCAGCCGCGGCGGTCCTGGACCTCCCGGCCGAGGAGACGGAGGACCTCCTCGAATCCCTCGTGGACACCTCCCTCCTGGAATCGGCGGCTCCCGGCCGCTACCGCTACCACGACCTGGTACGCCTCTACGCGCGTGCATGCGCGGAGAGGGACGAGTGGCCGCCCAGCGAACCGGCGGCGGCGATGTCCCGGCTGCTGGACTTCTACCTGGCCACGGCGGCGGGTGTGTACGCGATCGAACGGCCGGGGGACCGGCTGGTGGACCACTTGGAGCCGACGGGGTATCCGGGGCTGGAATTCACCGACCGGCACCACGCTCAGGACTGGCTCTACGCGGAGGCGATCTGCCTGTTGGCATGTGTCCGGCAATGCGCGGGACAGCCCGCGACCCTCGCCCGGGCGATTGATCTGCTGTGGGCCGCTCACGACCTTTCCGAGTCGGGGACCAACTCCAAGGAGTACCAAGCGACCGCCGAGGCGCTGGTGGACGCTTCCCGCCGGCTCGCCGTTCCGCGAGCAGAGGCCCGGGCCCTGATGACGCTGGTGAACGCCCTCCATGTGCGCGGGCGCTTCGAGCGGGCCGATCAGGAGGCCGAACGCGCCATCCTGCTGGCGCGGGAGGCCCAAGACCTGCTGCCCATCAGCTGGGCCGGCAACGCGCGCGGGATCATGGCCCTCTACCAGAGCCGGCACGACGACGGCGAAGAGCATCTTTCCCAGGCCATCCAGCACTTCCGTGCCCTGGGCGACCGCCCCGGCGAGGCCTCCGCACTGTGCAACCTGTCCCGTATCCACCTTGCCACCGGACGGACGAAGAGCGCGGTCGCGCTGGCGCAAGAGGGCATCGACATCTACGACGCCATGGGAAACTCCATGCGCGGCGCCAACGGTCGCTACGCGCTGGGGTTGGCACTGACCCAGAGCGGCGAACTGGATTCCGCGGCCGACAGCCTCCAGGCGGCCCTGGAGGTGTTCCGCGACAGCCGCCAGCGCCTCTGGGAGGGCATGAGCCTGTTCCGCCTGGCCGAGGTCGATCTCGCCGCCCGGCGTCCCGCGCAGGCCGCGGCCAACGCCGAGATGGCTCTGACCGTGCTGCGCGGCATCGGAGGCGAGTGGCGCAGAGGTAACATCCTCACCGTCCTCGGCCGCGCCCTCAGCCGCATCGGCCAGAGCGGCCGTGCCCTGGTCTGCTGGCAGGAAGCCATGGGCATCTACGACGAGCTGGGCTCACCCGAGGCCGCGGAAGTGCGCGCGCTGTTGTCTCCTCTTCGAGCCGCCTGAGGCGTGAGGGCCGCGTTCATCATTCGTTTATCGCCGCGAGCCATTCTCGACTCAGTCGATCCGTCGCGTCGGGGGGCAGGCGGGTCACTGCAGGGCCTCACTCCTACGACCTAGGGTGAACGGCTCAGGAGGGTCCGTCCGGCCACCGCGGGGGAGTGACTGGACGGGCCCTCTCCGATCCATCTACTCGATGCATGCCAAGGGGAGTTGACGCACATGAGCGACAAGCTCAAGCCGCAGGACCTGCACGCGACCGGCACGACGGACGGCGAGGCCAAGACCGAGGACCTGCACGCCACCGACGAGCCCGCGACGACTCAGGACCTGCACGCCACCGACGAGCCCGCGACGACTCAGGACCTGCACGCCACGGACGAGCCCATCGAGACCAAGGACCTGCACGCCACGTCGGAGCCCTTCAAGCCGACCAAGTAAGCCTTATCCCACGGGGATCGGCCGCGGCGGCGCGGAGGGGGAGCCGCCGCGGCCGAGGCGTGTCAGGGAGTTGTCCACAGGCCCCCAAGAACCCCGGTCATTCCGCGATCTTGACGAGGTGGCGGAACGAACGGCACTTCGAGAGCTGACCGAAGGGGGCGTACTGCTCACCGCCCGGGCCATCGATTGCGGCTGGCCTCGCGTCGATATCCAGGCCCCCCGTCTCTCCAGGCCGCTCGCTCGCTTCTCACCCGTGCTGGAGCGGAGCGAGTCAAGGGGCGGCCGGAGGCCGATCGGCGTGGCCGACGCGGAGCCGGAGGCGGAGCGCCCTTTACTCGGTCCGCGGAAGCACGACACTGCCAAGAAGCGAGTGGCCTTACAGCAACCGCAACAAACCGGCGTACACATCAGCTACACCCCCACCCGTCCCCACCCATCCCTACGTCCCCCGCAACTCCCCCTTGACCACCTTCCCGCTCGCGTTCCGCGGCAGTTCCCCCACGAACTCCACCGACCTGGGCACCTTGTAGTTCGCCATCTCTCGCCTCGCCCACGCGATCAGGTCATCCGCCGTAAGGACCGCACCCTGGCGCCGGACGACGTACGCCCTGCCGACCTCGCCCAGGCGGGTGTCCGGGACGCCGATGACGGCGACGTCGGTCACGTCGGGGTGGAGGCCGAGGAGTTGTTCGATCTCCGCCGGGTAGGCGTTGAAGCCGCCGACGATGAACATGTCCTTGATGCGGTCGGTGATGCGGAGGTTGCCCGCCGGGTCCAGGACGCCGACGTCGCCGGTCCTCAGCCAGCCGTCCTCGGTCAGCACCTCGGCGGTGGCCGCCTCGTCCGCCTTGTCCGCTTCATCAGCTTCATCAGCTTCATCAGCTACGTCAGCTACGTCTGCTACGTCGTCGAAGTAGCCCCGCATCACGTTGAAGCCGCGGACCAGGACCTCCCCGGGTGCGCCGGCGCGTACCGGCTTCCCTTCCGCGTCCACCACGCGGACCTCCGTGCCGGGTATCGCGCGTCCCGACGTCGACGCGATCACCGAGGGGTCGTCGCCGCGGCGGCACATCGTGACGATGCCGCTCGCCTCCGAGAGGCCGTACGCCGTCAGGACCGTCTCGACGCCCAGTTCTCCGCGCAGGCGTTCCACCAGCCGCAACGGCACCACCGCCGCGCCCGTCACCACGAGCCGCAGCGCGGAGAGGTCGTGCGCGTCCCGTGAGGCGTGGTCCAGGAGGGACTGGTGCAGGGTCGGCGGGCCCGGCAGGACCGACACCCGTTCCGCGGCGATGTTCGCCAGTGCCGTCTCCACGTCGAACACCGGTTGCGGGATCATCGTCGCGCCCCGCATCAGGCAGGCGATCACCCCGGCCTTGTAGCCGAAGGTGTGGAAGAAGGGGTTCACGATCAGGTAGCGGTCGCCCTCGCGCAGTCCCGCCAGGTCGCTCCAGATCTCGTACGCCCGCAGGGTCTGGGCGTGGGTGATCACCGCGCCCTTGGGGCGGCCCGTCGTACCGGAGGTGTAGACGATGTCCGACGGCCAGGAACCCTCCACCGCCGACGCGCGCTCCCGCACCTCCCGGTCGCTCACCCCGTCCCCGCTCGCCAGGAAGTCCTTCCAGGTACGGAAGTCCGCGGGGGCGTCGTCCGACAGCACGACCACGTCCCGCAGTTCGGGGAGCCCCGGTCCGTCCGCGACCGCCCTGCGCAGGGACGCCAGGTACGAGGTTCCCAGGAACGTTCCCGTCACGAACAGCAGCCTCGCCCCGCTGCGCCGCAGCACGTCCGCCGCCTCCGTCCCCTTGAACCGCGTGTTCAGCGGGACCAGGACCGCCCCCGCCGACACCGCGCCCAGTGCGGAGACGATCCAGTCCAGGGTGTTGGGGGCCCAGATCGCGACCCGGTCACCGGCGGACACGCCGCCCGCCATACAGGCCGCCGCCGCTCGCTCCACCCGCGCGCCGAGTTCGGCGTACGTGATCCGGGTACGCCCCTCCACCACCGCCTCGACGTCCGCGTACCGTTCGGCCGCGTACCGGACGAGCCTCGGAACGCTGCCCCACTCCAGGTCTCCGCGCACAACAGCCTCCCGAACCGGGGATCCGACCAACAGCCGCTTAGCTGACTATCCGTCAGATTAGCTGTAACCTGACATGCTGTCAGCTGCCGGGCCCCAGGGGGAGGTACACCCAGCATGGCCGGACTCAAGGACGCCACCGCCATCGTCGGCATCGGTCAGACCGCCTTCGCCAAGCACCTCCCCGAGGACGAGCGGACCCTCGCCTGCCGGGCCGTGCTCGCCGCCCTCGACGACGCCGGGATCTCCCCCGACGAGGTCGACGCCCTCGCCTCGTACACCATGGAGGAGACCGACGAGGTCGAGCTGGCGAAGGCCGTCGGGTTCGGCGACCTCACCTTCTTCAGCAAGGTCGGGTACGGCGGCGGTGGTTCCTGCGCCACGGTCGCCCACCTCGCCGCCGCCATCGCCACCGGGCAGGCCACGGTGGGCGTCGCCTGGCGGTCACGGAAGAGGGGCTCGGGGCCCCGGCCCTGGAAGAACACCGCCGTCCAACTGCCCACCCCGGCCCAGTGGACCCGGCCCTTCGGCCTGCTCCGGCCCGTCGACGAGATCGCCCTGCTCGCCCGCCGCTACCTGCACGAGTACGGCGCCACCCGCGACCACCTCTTCAACGTCGCCCTCGCCTGCCGCAACCGGGCCAACCAGAACCCGGCCGCGATCATGTACGACCGTCCGCTCACCCGCGAGATGTACATGACCGCCCGCTGGATCAGCGAGCCCCTCTGCCTCTTCGACAACTGCCTGGAGACGGACGGGGCGTTGGCCTGCGTGATCGTCAGCAGCGAGCGGGCGCGTGACTGCCGGCGGGCACCCGTCTACGTCCACTCCGCCGCCCAGGGACTGCCCGCCCAGCACCACGGCATGGTCAACTACTGGAACGACGACCCCCTCACCGGCCCCGCCTGGACCGCCGCCCGACACCTGTGGAAGCACGCCGACTTCACCCCGCAGGACGTCGATGTCGCCCAGATCTACGACGCGTTCACCCCCCTCATACCGCTCTCCCTGGAGGGCTACGGATTCTGCGCCCGGGGGGAGGGAGGAGCCTTCACCGAGGGCGGCGCCCTCGAGATCGGGGGGCGGTTGCCTCTCAACACCGGGGGCGGCGGGCTCAGCGAGGCGTACGTGCACGGCTTCAACCTCATCAACGAGGGCGTGAAGCAGTTGCGGGGAACGAGTACCGCCCAGGTACCGGGCGCCTCGACCTGCCTGGTCACCGCCGGAGAGGGAGTCCCCACCTCCGCCCTTCTACTGCGGACCTGAGGGCCTGAGGACCCGAGGACCCGAGGACCTGAGGAGTTGCCATGCTCGAGCCCCTCGTCGACACCGACGGCGCCCCCTTCTGGCAATACGCCGCCCAGGGCGAACTCCGCGTCCAGACCTGCGCCGACTGCGGCGAACCCCGCTTCCCGCCCCGCCCGTGCTGCCCGCACTGCCAGTCCTTCGCGAGCGAGTGGCGCCCGGTGTCCGGGCGGGGGCGCATCTGGTCGTACGTCGTCCCGCACCCGCCCCTCCTGCCGGACTACGCGGAGCGGGCCCCCTACAACGTCATCCTCGTCGAACTGGCCGACGCGCCCCGGATCCGGCTGGTCGGAAACCTGGTCCGCGAGGCGGGGGCGCCGCTCGACTCCCTCGACCCGGACCGCGTCCGGGTCGGAGCCAGGGTGCAGGTCGTCTTCGACCCGGCCACCGGGCTCCCCCAGTGGATCCTGGAGCGGTCATGAGCGTTCAGGTCGGCCCCTGCAAGGACACCGGTGCGGGCGGTGTCACCGTCGTCACCCTCGACCGGCCCGAGCGGCTCAACGCGATCGACCTCGGCATGGTCGAAGAACTCCAGGGCATCTGGCGTGAGTTGCGCTTCGACGACTCCGTACGGGCCGTGGTCCTCACCGGCGCCGGGGAGCGGGCGTTCTGCACGGGGCTCGACCGGGACGCCGTCGTGCCGCAGCCCGACTCCCCCTACATGGCGGACGATCCGCTCCTCCGCGTCGGCCCGAAGGCGAACGACCTGTGGAAGCCCGTCATCGCGGCCGTGCGGGGCGCCGCCTGCGGTGGGGCCTTCTACCTGCTCGGCGAGTGCGACTTCCTCGTCGCCGACACGACGGCCACCTTCTTCGACCCGCACACCACCTACGGCATGGTCAGCGCGTACGAGGCCGTCCTCATGGCGCAGATGATGCCGCACGGCGAGGCCGCGCGGACGGCGCTCATGGGGACGGCCGAGCGGATGTCCGCGCGACGGGCCCACGACATCGGGCTGGTCACCGAACTCACCGAGCCTGGTGAGGCGTTGGCGGCCGCGACCACCGCCGCCTCCGTCATCGCGGAATACCCGACCGAGGCCGTCCAGGGCACCGTGCGCGCCCTGTGGGCCGCCAAGGAGGTCTCCGTGGCCCAGGGGTTCGCGCAGGCGCCGCACCTTGTCGCGCTCGGAAACCTGCCGGGTGGGCGGCAGGCGGAGCTGTTCCGGGCGCGTCGACGTGAGTTCAGGGTGCGTTAGCGGACCTCGGCCTCCAGTTCCGCCGCACAGTGGTCGACCGACGTCAGGTAGCGCTTCTCGAGCTTGACCTCTGTGTTCGCCTTGCCCTTCGCGGGCACCGTGACCGTGGAGGAGTTCATGAGGAGCTGGGAGCCCTGGGCGTCGTAGAACATGACCCAGGCCTGGAACTCGGCCTCCCGGTTGTTCGGGTTGCTGATCTCGACCGTCGCGTAGGGCCGGGTGCTGGTCGCACAGCTGATCAGCCTGGCCCTGCCGTCCATCAGCGCCTTGCCGCTGCCGGAAGCGGTGGGCGTGGACCGGTACGTGGGGCGGCGCCGGTAGGAACTCCCGCCGCTGCTCCCGCTGCTGCTGCCGTAGCTGTCGGCGGTCGAGCCGCCGTACGAATCGTCGTCCGAACCGGATCCGTACGACCCGCCGCCCGACGACGAGGACGAGTTCGACGACGACGAACTGTCATGATCCTGGCTGGAGCTGCTGCATCCTCCGCCGCCGCTCCCGCTGCTCCCGCGGTGACCGTGGCGCCCCGTCGAGAAGCCGGTGAGTGCGAGGACGACCATGGCCAGTACGGCCGTGAATTTGAGCGTGCGTGTGTGCCCCCGAGTATTCATGTGATCACTCTAGGGCCTGTCCCCCTCGCGCCGGTCAGGCCGTCCGGGCCGTTCCCGTCCCCTTCTCCGCGTCCAGCGCGTACACACAGCGGTCCTTGCTGCACGCGTACACCACCCCGTCCTTCACGACCGGGGAGCCGGTGATCTCGCCGCCTGTCGCGAGCTTCCACCTCAGGCGGCCGTCGTCGGCCTTCAGGGTGTAGAGGAGGTGGTCGGTGGAGCCGAAGTGGATGCGGCCCTCGGAGACCGCGGGGGCGCCGACGATGTCGCCGCCCGCCTGGAAGCGCCACTTGGGCGTGCCGGTGACGGCGTCCAGGGTGTAGAGGCCCTTGCCGCTGCCCACGTGCACATGGCCCCCGGCCACCAGCACCGAGTCGACCGATGCGCGGGCCTCCGTCGCGATGCGCCAGCGGTCGCGGCCGTCGGCGGCGTCGAGGGCGTAGACCGTGCCGAGGTAGTCGGCGAGGTAGATGCCGCCGCCGGTGACCGCCGGGGCCTCGAAGTGCCAGCGGACGTGGCCGCCGGCCGCGTCCAGGGCGAGTACGCGGGTGCCCGCGGACACGTACACGAAGCCGTCGTGGGCCGGTGCCACCCGTACCGGTACGCCGCCGCAGGAGGCCGTGTCGCCGATCGGGTACGACCAGCGCTCGTCACCCGTCCGGGCGTCCAGGGCGCGCAGTCGGCCGTCCTGCCAGAGGTAGACCGTGCCCTCGTGGAGGGCGGGTCCGGCCTCCGGGGACTCGAAGTCGGTCTGGCAGCCGGTGATCTCCCACAGCTTCTGACCGTTGGACGCCTCCCAGGCCTGGACGCCGCCGCCGCGGGTGCCGGTGACCACGGTGCCCCGGTCGGCCTTGATGGTGTACACCCAGGCGTCCGTGGACAACCGCCACAGGTCGCCGCCCTCCCGGGCGTCGAGGGCGAAGAGGGTGGGTCCGTCGGAGGCGTGGACACGGCCGTCCGCGACCGCCATCGACCAGGCCACGTCCCGCGTCTTGAAGCGACGGCGGCCGGTGGCCACATCGAGGGCGTGCACCTCGAACGAGGTGACGTAGACGAGGTCACCGGCGACCGAGGGGGTGCCCCAGACGTCGTTCGACATGCGGAAACGCCAGGGCCGCCAGCCGCTCGCGGTCTCCGGGTGCACGGGCGACGGCGACGGTACGGCAGGGCCTACGGCAGGTTCTGTGCCGTTGACGCCGGGGCGGGGCTTGGACCAGGAGGCGACCAGGCCGGCCTCCGGCGGGGGTGCCTTCACGGCGGCGGCGCGAGCGTCGGCGACGCGCGGGCCGGGCCCGATCGGCACCTGGGCGCCCGCCAGCCGCACCGGCCCGGTGTCCGGACCGCCGATGGACACGGGCGGCGCGGACAGCGGGGACGGTACCGGGCCGACGCCGGCCTGCGGGACGACGGGGGCGTGGGACGGCGGGGGCGGCACGGAGCCGATACGGCCGCCTCCGCCTCCGCTGGGTCCGCCGACGCCCTGTGCGCCCAGTACGCTCTGCGCCGGTTGCACCACCGGACGGCCGCCGCGACGGGACTCGATCAGGCCGACCGCCTTCTCGGGCAGCCACGCCGACGCCGTACCGCTGTCGTCGGAGCCGGAGCCGAAGAGGTGGGGGGCGAGCTGGGCCTGGAGGTCGGCCGGGTTGGGGCGGGCCGTGGCCTCCATCTGCATGCAGGACTCGATGAGCGGGCGCAGCTCGTCCGGGAGGCCTTCGAGGTCGGGGCCTTCGCGGAGCAGCATGAAGACCGTCTCGACCGGGTTGGCGCCGTGGAAGGGCGGGTGGCCCGTGGCGGCGAACACGAGCATGGAGCCGAGCGAGAAGACGTCGCTCGCGCCCGTGACACTCCGGGAGTCCTTGGCCTGCTCCGGGGACATGTAGGCGGGTGTTCCGACGGCGACATTGGTCATCGTCAAACGTGTGTTCGAAACGCCGGACGCGATACCGAAGTCGATGACGCGGGGGCCGTCCTCGACCACCAGCACGTTGGACGGCTTCAGGTCCCTGTGCACCAGCCCGGCGCCGTGGATCGACTGCAACGCCTCGGCGACACCCGCTGCCAGCCAGCGCACCGCCTGGGCCGGGAGCGGCCCGCACTCGTTCACTATTTCCTCGAGCGAGGGCGCGGGGACGTACGCGGTGGCCAGCCACGGCACGGCCGCCCGGGGATCGGCGTCGACCACGGCCGCCGTGTAGAAGCCGGAGACCGCGCGAGCCGCCTCCACCTCACGGGTGAACCGGACACGGAAGAGCTGGTCCTCGGCGAGTTCCGTCCGGACCGTCTTGATCGCCACCCGCCGGCCGGACGCCGAGCGCGCGAGATAGACCAGCCCCATGCCGCCGGCGCCCAGCCGTCCCAGCACCTCGAACGGCCCGATCCGCCGCGGATCGTGCTGCGTCAGCTGATCCACCACTTGCCTGCCACCTCCCCGTACGAGCCGCGCCACCCACATATGTACGCGACCCCGTGCAGCGTCTCACCACCGCACCGCCATGGCGGCACGCACCCCGATTCTTCCTGGCCGGGGCGCTGCTGGCGAACCCGGGGACAATTGGGGTGTCTCACATCAATACAGGATCGCCCATCGCCAAGTCACCGCCCAGCCGCTGCCAAGTCACCGCCCAGCCGCCGCCCTGCCATCACCCAACCGCCACCCTGCTGCCGCTCGGCCACCGCCCGGTTGCCGCCCGCTCATCGCTCCAGAAGCGCGAACGACGCCCCCTGATTGTCCGTGACGACGGCCACTTTTCCGTACGACGTCTCGAAGGGTGGCGCCTGGACCCGGCCGCCGAGCCGGTTGACCGTACCGAGAACCGCCTCGCAGTCCGCCACGGCGAAGTGGACGAGGAAGTGCGGCGGCATCTCGGCCGCGAAGACGTCGGAGAAGAGCGCGCGGCCGAAGTCGGGGCGGGCCCCCGGTCCGAAGAGGGCGTCGTGGAAGAGGCCGCCATAGAAGGTGTCGGCGGTGTCGGTGTCCCGGGCGTACAGCTCGGCCCAGGCGAAGGTGCCCGGTTCGTGCCGCCGGCCGAAGCCGGAGTGGGTGCCCGGCTGCCAGAGACCGAAGACGGCACCCTCGGAGTCGGTGACCAGCGCGGCCCGTCCCAGGTCGCCGACCGGCACGGGCGCGGTGACGACCTGCCCGCCGGCCGCCCAGACCCGGTCGGCGAGGCCCTCGATGTCCGGGGTGGCGAAGTACACCGTCCAGACGGTGGGCAGCCGGCCGTCCGCCTTGCGGGCGAGCGCGGCGACGGGCGCGCCGTCCCTCAGGGCCCAGGTGGATCCGCCGTACGCCCCCTCGAACGTCCACCCGAAGAGCTCACCGTAGAACCGCTTGCCCGCCTCGACGTCCGGAAGCTGCGCGTCCACCCAACAGGGGACGCCCTCCGCGTAGACGTCCCCTCCGTACCCCGATGCCCTGTTTTCGGCCATACCGCCAAAGTAACGGCGCCGCACGTACCCCGCAGACCAGGCACACCAGCCTCCGCACCCCCGCACACCCCATTTGCAGTCGGCCGAATCGCGCTCCGATCACCCCTCGGTAAGCTGACGTCATGACAGGACAAGTGCGTACCGTCGACGGCCGCGTGGCCGGCCGGCGTGGGCAGGCGACCCGGCAGAAGCTGCTCGACTGCCTCAGCGAGATGCTCAGCTCCTCCCCTTACCGGGACGTCAAAGTCATCGATGTCGCCCGGAAGGCGGGGACTTCACCCGCGACCTTCTACCAGTACTTCCCGGACGTCGAAGGCGCCGTCCTGGAGATCGCCGATCAAATGGCCGCCGAGGGCGCCGGGTTGACCGAGCTGCTCGCCGGCCGCTCCTGGGTGGGCAAGGCCGGCTGGCAGACCGCACAGGAACTCGTCGACGGATTCCTGGAGTTCTGGCGCACCCACGACGCCATCCTCCGGGTCGTCGACCTCGGGGCCGCCGAGGGCGACAAACGGTTCTACAAGCTCCGTATGAAGATCCTGAACTCGGTGAACAACTCCCTCTCCGACGCGGTCGCGGAGTTGCAGGCCAAGGGCCGGGTCGACAAGGACGTGAACCCGGCGGCCGTCGCGGGTTCCCTCGTCGCGATGCTCGCGGCGGTCGCCTCGCACCAGAAGGGCTTCCAGACCTGGGGTGTGAAACCGGCCGAACTCAAGCCGAACCTGGCGCTCTTGGTCTACCTGGGCGTGACCGGGAAGAAGCCGACGAAGTAACCCGGACATGTGCCCCTTGCCCCTTGCCCCATGACCCCTTACCCCATGACCCCTTGCTCACAGCCCCCAAGTCCTGTCAGGCGGGCGGCAGTCCACCCGGGTGGACTGCCGCCCGTTGCGCTGTGCAAAGGGTTGTGGACAGCGGCCGGCCCTTGACCGACCCTTGGTCCGGCCCACGTGCGGCGGACGGCCACCGGCGGCACGGCCTACCGCTGTACGATCCGGAACAGCCGTATCTCCCGCTCCACCCGCGCCTGATACGCGGCGTACGGCGGCCAGAACGCCAGCACCGCCTTCCAGGCGGCCGCCCGCTCGTCCCCCTCCAGCAGCCGGGCCGTGACGGGGATGTCCCGGCCCTTCCAGCTGACCGTGACGTCCGGGTGGGCGAGGAGGTTGGCGGTCCAGGCGGGATGGCCGGTCCGGCCGAAGTTGGAGCCGACCAGGATCCAACTCGCGCCGCCCTCCTCGGGCATGCAGGCCAGCGGAGTACGCCGGGACTGTCCGGTCCGCGCGCCGGTCGAGGTCAGGATCACGCCCGGCAGCAGCTGAGCGCTGAGCAGCACCTTTCCCCGGGTGAGCCGGTGGACGGCCCGGTCCAGGGCGGGGATCACATGCGGGGCGACCTTGGCGAAGCCCGGGGTCGAGGACACCTTCTGGATCACCCGGACGCCGATCACATCCTCACCTCCCGCCCCGCGAAGAGCTGGGCCGCGTCGGCGGCGTGCGCCCGCAGCCGGTACGCCGGGCCGAACAGCAGTTCGTCTCCGGAGGCCCGCTTGAAGTACAGGTGCGCCTCGTGCTCCCAGGTGAACCCGATCCCGCCGTGCAACTGGATCCCCTCGGCGGCGGCACATCGCAACGCCTCCAGGGCCTGCGCGAGGGCCAGCCCGCCGACCCGCTCCCCGTTCACCGACGCCCAGGCCCCGTAGTACGCCGCCGACCGCGCCGCCTGCACCTGGACGTACACGTCCGCGAGCCGGTGCTTCACCGCCTGGAAGGACCCGATCGCCCGCCCGAACTGCTCCCGCTGCCTGACGTACTCGACGGTCCGCCCGAGCACCTGGCCGGCGGCCCCGACGGCCTCGCAGGCGAGGAGGACGGCGCCGGTGTCCCCGAGCCCGGCGAGGGCACCCAGCACATCCGCGTCCTCGTCGCCCAGCAGCTCGGCGGCCACGTCCCGGAACTGGAGCCGCGCCTGCGGCCGGGTCGCGTCCAGGGCGGTCCGCCGTACGCGTACGAGGCCCTCCGCGTCCCCGGGCACGAGAAACAGCAGGGTCCGCGAGCGGGCGAAGCCTCCGGCATGGGCGGCGACCAGCAGCAGTCCCGCGCTGTGCCCGTCCAGCACCTGCTCGACCTGCCCGTACAGCCGCCACCCCGAGTCCGTCCGGCGGGCCTGCACCCCGCCCGCGCGTCCGCCGCCGGCCCACGCGCCGCCGTTGTCGCCGGTCAGCGCGAGGGCGGTGGCGAGGCTGGGGCCGGGCACGGCGAGGGCGGCGGTGAGGGCGCCGGACGCGATACGGGGCAGCACGCCCGTCCGCTGCCGGGCCGCCCCCAGGGACAGCAGCAGGGGGGCGGCGAGGCCGGCGGTGGCGAGCAGCGGGGAGGGGGCGAGGAAACGGCCCGTCTCCTCGCAGGCGAGGGCGAGATCGGTCACCGAGCCGCCGGCACCGCCGTACACCTCCGGAAGCGCCAGGCCGGGCAGGCCGAGCTGTTCGGCGAGGGCGGTCCACAGGGCGGGGTCGTACCCGGCCGGGGTGTCGGCGGCGGCACGCACCTGCGCCGGACCGCAGCGCCTGAGGAGCAGTTCGCGCAGGGTGCGGCGGATCTCGTCCTGCTCGGCGGTGAAGTCGGTGTCCATGGGCCTCTTCTCCGCGGGACAGCTGCTGGATCCGGCCACTGCCGGATCTGGCTGCTGCCCGTCCTGGCTGCTGCTGGATCTGACTGCCGTCAGATCTGACGAACCGTCATATTAGGGCGCCGGGAAGGGGATGCCCAGCCCCTGACACCTGCCGCTCCTCGCCTTACCTGATGTACCGTCAGATTCATGACGCGCCTCCGGAAAGTCGCGATCGTCGGTGTCTCCCTCTCCGACTGCGGCCGCGTGGACGACGCCACCGCGTACACGCTGCACGCCCAGGCCGCCCGCCGCGCCCTCGCCGACGCGGGTCTGGACCGCGCGGTGGTCGACGGCTTCGCCTCGGCGGGCACCGGCACCCTCGCTCCCGTGGAGGTCGCCGAGTACCTGGGCCTGCGCCCCACCTGGGTCGACTCCACCTCCGTCGGCGGCTCCACCTGGGAGGTAATGGCGGCGCACGCGGCGGACGCGATCGCCGCCGGCCACGCGAACGCGGTGCTGCTGGCCTACGGTTCGACGGCCCGTGCCGACATCAAGGCGGGCCGCCGAACCGGCAACCTCTCCTTCGGCGCGCGCGGCCCGCTCCAGTTCGAGGTGCCGTACGGCCACACACTGATCGCCAAGTACGCCATGGCGGCCCGCCGGCACATGATCGAACACGGCACGACCATCGAGCAGTTGGCGGAGGTGGCGGTGCAGGCACGCGCCAACGCCGCGCTGAACCCCGAGGCGATGGTCCGCGAACCGGTCACGGTGGACGACGTCCTGTCCGGCCCGATGATCGCCGACCCCTTCACCAAGCTGCACTGCTGCCTGCGTTCCGACGGCGGCGCGGCGGTCCTGCTGGCGGCCGAGGAGTTCGTACGGGACTGCCGTACCGCCCCCGTGTGGATCCTCGGCACCGGCGAGCACGTCTCCCACGCGGCCATGTCCGAGTGGCCCGACTTCACGGTGTCCCCGGCGGCGGTGAGCGGACGGCTCGCGTTCGAACGGGCCGGGGTGCGGCCGGCGGAGGTCGACTTCGCGGAGATCTACGACGCGTTCACCTACATGACCCTGGTGACCCTCGAAGACCTCGGCTTCTGCGCCAAGGGCGAGGGCGGGGCGTTCGTGGAGAAGGGACGGCTGAGGGTCGAGGGCGGGGAGCTGCCGGTGAACACGGACGGAGGCGGACTGTCGGCCCAACACCCCGGGATGCGGGGACTGTTCCTCCTGGTGGAGGCGGTACGGCAGCTGCGGGGAGAGGCGGGGGCGCGGCAGGTGCGGGGACGGCGCGGGGAGCTGCCCCGACTGGGGGTGGCCTCGGGGACCGGGGGGTGGTTCTGCTCGTCGGGGACGGTGGTGCTGGGGCGGGGGTGAGGAGCGGAGCGATCGGAGGGATTGGGGGGCGAGGAGCAAGGGGGTGAGGAACGGGGAACACGCACGCGGGGGTCGGCGTTGTGGTGTTGCGGTTGCCCGAGCCTTCACCGTCTTTGTCGCCTCGACTGACTGTGCCCGTTCGGTTGACCAAGTTCTTGTCCGCCGAATCGCCCGGAGGAGACCGACCCATGGCCCTGACCCGCGAAGAGCGAGAGCAGTTCCTGTCCGAGCCGCACATCGCCGCGCTCGCGGTGGACGCCGGAGCGGAGCGCGCACCGCTCACCGTGCCGATCTGGTACCAGTACGAGTCCGACGGCACGGTGTGGATCATCACCGGGCTGGACTCACGCAAGAACGAGCTGATCAGCGCGGCAGGACGGTTCTCGCTGATGGTGGACCGCCTGGAACCCACCATCCGGTACGTGTCGGTCGAGGGCCCCGTGATCGAGACCGTACCCGCGACCATCGAGCAGGTCCGTGAGATCTCCGCGCGCTATCTGCCCGCCGAGAAAGTGGACGGGTACGTCGACTTCTCCTGGAAGAACCACGGCGCCATGGTGGTCGTACGGATGCGGCCCGAGCACTGGGTGTCGTCGGACCTCGGTACGGTCTGAGACTTCGGGCGCGTGACAATCGGGGCATGGGAACGGATCTTCACGAATTGCTGAGGTCGCTGCGGGTGTGGGACCCGGAGGTGACCACGCTGCCGTCCTTCGACCCGGACACCGCTCCGGGCGACCCCCTCCCCCTCTTCACCGCCTGGTTCGCCGAGGCCGTGGCGGCGGGGCAGCGTGAGCCGCACACCATGTCCCTCGCCACGGCCGACGAGGAGGGCCGACCGGACGTACGGATCGTCATGCTGCACGGCGCCGACGCCGACGGCTGGTCCTTCGCGACCCACGCGACCAGCCGCAAGGGCGCACACCTGGCGACCCGCCCGTACGCCGCCCTCGGCTTCTACTGGCCCGTCCTGGGCCGTCAGGTACGGGTCCGGGGCCCGGTCACCGCCGCGCCCTCCGAGGCGGGCCGAGCGGATCTGCACGCCCGCTCCACGGGCGCGCTGGCTGCCGCCCTCACCGGCCGGCAGAGCGAGGACCTCAGCTCCCTCGACGCATTGGCGCGCACCTCGCAGGCCGCGTGGGAGCGGGCGCGGCGCGAACCGGAGGCTCCGGTGCCGACCTGGACGCTGTACCGCGTGTGCCCGCAGGAGGTGGAGTTCTTCCAGGGCGACGAGCGGCGGCGGCATGTGCGGCTGGTGTACCGGCGGGGAGGGGGCGGCGTGGGCAGGGGCTGGGACAAGGGGCTGCTGTGGCCCTGAGGACGGGCATCGGTGCGGGTACCGGTACAGGCACCCGCACCGGCCGCTATCGCGCGGTGTGGTCCGGTGAGGAGCCGTCCGAGAAGTCGTACACCGCGAAGTCGGTGACGGGCCGGTAGCCGATGCGCTGGTACAGCCTGTTGCTGGTCGGGTTCGCCAGGTCGGTGAAGAGGAGCACCTCGCCCGCGCCCGCGTCCCGCGCCGCCCGGCTGACCTCGGCGGTCACGGCACCGGCGTAGCCCCGGCCGCGCAGGTGGGCGGGGGTGTAGACGGGAGCGACCCGGACCTGGTCGGCGATCTGCGGGGTCACCCCGGCCATGGCGACGGGGGTGCCGTCCGGGGCCTCCCAGAAGGTGACGCCGCCGTAGGCGATACGGGCGTCGGCCCAGGAACCCGCCTCGCGGGTCGGATGACCACCGACGGTCTCGGTGAACTCGCCGTACCACTTGACCAGTTGAGGCCGGTCGGACTCGTCGGCGACGCGCGCCCGGCCCTCCGGTACGGGCTGCGGGACACTCAAGGTGCCGAGTCGGTAGAGGCGTTGGCGCTGGTGGAGGGTGGCCGTGGCGCCGGTGCGGGCCTGCCAGGCGGCGACGAAGGCAGTGGCAGTGGCGCTGTCCGCCACGACGCCGGAAACAAGTCGGCGGTGACCCTCCAGGTGAGCGGCGAGGGAATCGGCTTCCCCGGCGGTCAGGGCGGTGAGGTTCAGCGGGTGGGGCGGCGTCTGGAAGTAGGCCGCGCGCACGGCGCCGTCCCGCTCCAGCGTCCCGTAGACGGGCGGCAGGTCGCCGTACGCGTGCGGTCCACGGGTGCGGAGCGTCTCGGTCACCGTCAGGGGGACGGTGTGCAGGGCCGGTCGCGAGCGCAGGAAGTTCCCGGCGCGGTCGAGGAAGCGGCCGAGGTCTTCGGTGCGGTGCCAGTGATCGGGGCGCATGCCTCATGGTCACGTGCGGTGGCGGGCAACGCCCCTGATTTTCCCGGGTGCCGCGTGGTGGCTAGCCGAGGTCCGGCTCCGGGTCCGTCGCGAGGCGCGCGTGCAGATGCACGTCACGGAAGGCGTCGTGGCGGCCCGCCTCGAAGATCGCGCCCCGCAGGATTCCCTCGAACCGGAAGCCGCACCGCTCGGCGACACGGCAGGAGGCGTCGTGACCGAGGGCGTGGTCGAGTTCCAGGCGGTGCATGCCCAGCTCGGTGTGGGCCCAGTGGGCGGCGAGGGCCAGGGCACGGGTGGCGACCCGGCGGCCGCGCGCCTCGGGAAGCACCCAGTAGCCGACGCGGGCGGAGCGCAGGTCGGGGTGGATGGCGTTGACGCCGATGTGGCCGAGGACCGTACCGGTGTCGGCGTCCGTCACGCAGTACGACGCCGAGCTGCCGTCGGCCGCCTGCGCGGCCTTGGAGCGCAGCGACTCCCGTGCGCTGTCGGTGTCGGTGACCGGCCTGATCGGCGTGTTCCAGCGCCGGAACTCGGGGTCGGTGCACCCGCGCAACCATGCCGCCACGTCGGCCTCGGACTCCGCGTTCCAGGGACGCAGACGCAGTCCATGACCGAGCAGTTCGGGAAAGGGGGACGGGTACGGAACCGGATGGGCACGGTGCTGATCGTCGACGTGGGCCATCAGCCCATTCAACCGGCTCACCGCCCCCGACGCGGCCGGAATACGGGGACGACGGGAGCGCCGTCCCGGGAGGCGCCCGCGAGCTGCAAGGACGTCGTGCCGGGGGCGGCGGCTCCGGGGCTGGGGGGCTGTGGGGCCGAGGTGAGGTCGGGAACAGCGGTTCCGGGCTGTATGGCTGTGGCTTCGGGGGATGCGCCCCGGGGCTGCGGGGCCGTCGCGTCGGGGGATGCGCCCCCGGGCTGCGGGGCCGTCGCGTCGGGGGATGCGCCCCGGCGCTGCGGGGCCTTCGCGTCGACGGCGGCCATTCCGGTCCCAGAGGTCCCCATCGACTCGACCGACTCGACCGCCCCAACCGACTCGGCCGCCCCAAGCACCGCATCCACCCCACCGCGAAACGCGGCCTCCAGCTCCATCCCGGCCCGCAGTTCCTCCTGCGCGCACTCCACGATCTCCGTCATCATCCGCGGCCCCTCGGCGAGGTCGACCACGGCGGCGACGTACGGGGTGCGTCCGCCGAAGGGCGGCAGGTCGTTGCGGTGGACGACGGACCAGGTGTAGAGCGTGGCCCGGCCGCTCGCCGCCTCCCAGGTGACGTTTTCGCTCCAGCAGTGGGGACAGAACTCGCGCGGGTAGTGATGGGCCCGCCCGCACGCCCCGCACCGCCTGAGCAGCAGCCGGCCCTGCGCGGCGGCGTTCCAGTAGGTGCGGGTGAAGGCATCCGGTTCGGGAACGTCGTAGCGCACAGGCACGCCCGGGGCGCTCACTGGAAGAGCCCCAGCGCGCCGTCCACCGACCAGTCCTGCCACGACATCCCGAACAGGGCCGCCACGGAGATGAGGGCCATCATCGAGTTCTGCCCCTGCTCGGCCCAGTCGTGGATCATGAGGGTGAAGTAGAGGACGTTGAGCAGCAGTCCGCCGACGAGCGCGACCGGGGTCAGGAAGCCGAGGATCAACCCGAGGCCGAGGGCGAGTTCGGCGTACGCGACGACGTACGCCATCGTCCGCGGGCGCGGCGCGACGACCACGTCGAAGCCGCTGCGTACGGCGGTCCACTTGTGCTTGGCGGCGATGTCGGCCGCCCAGGTGATCCCGCCGCCCTCGAACCACGTCTTCTTGTCCTTGTGCCGCCAGCTCTCCAGCCACCACAGCCCGAGTCCTATGCGCAGCACGGCCAGCCACTGCGCCCCGGTGAGCCAGATCGTGTCCATCGCATCCATCGCCTCCACGAATCTGACGGTACGTCAGATGGCCATTCCCGGGAACCCCACGGCCGCGAGAGGCCGATCAGGGGCCGGCCGCCAGGCGGCACCGACGGCGGCCTCTCCGAAAGCCGACCGCACGCCCCCCTCTCCTCCCTCCGCACACAACCAGGCGCCCTACGCCACGAGCCCCACCCACCCCTCCTACAGGCGTGATCAATCCGCAACCAATTCCGGTCTTGACCGAGACCCATCAACGGCGCCCGGGATTACGCTCGCGCACATGGCCGACTCCGACTCGACAGCGTCCGCGAACCCCGCGGAGCCGACGCACCCCGCGTCGCACCCCGCCGAACGCCCCGTGTACGTCATCGGCGGCGGCCCCGGCGGACTGGCCACCGCGTACGCCCTGCGTGCCCAGGGTCTGCGTGCCGTGGTGCTGGAGAGATCCGACCGCGTCGGGGAGTCGTGGCGGCGCCACTACGAACGGCTGCACCTGCACACCACCCGCCGGCTCTCGGCCCTGCCGGGGCTGGCCATGCCACGCAAGTTCGGGCGCTGGGTAGCCCGCGACGACGTGGTGCGCTACCTGGAGAAGTACGCCGAGCACCACGAGCTGGAGATCGTCACCGGCGTGGAGGTCTCCCGCGTCGAGCGCACCGCCGACGGCAGCGGCTGGCTGCTGCACGCCACCGGCGGCCGTGAACTGACCGGCGCGGCGGTGGTGGTCGCCACCGGCTACAACCACACGCCCCGCGTGCCCGACTGGCCCGGCCGCGACGCCTACACCGGCGAGTTCCTGCACGCCGGCGACTACCGCAACGCGAAACCCTTCGCCGGCCGTGACGTCCTGGTCGTCGGCGTCGGCAACACCGGCGCCGAGATCGCCGTCGACCTGGTGGAGGGCGGCGCCTCGCGGGTACGGCTGTCGGTGCGCACCGTCCCGCACATCACCCGACGCTCCACGGCCGGGTGGTCCGCCCAGCAGACGGGCATCCTCGTACGACGGCTGCCGGTACCGCTCGTCGACCGGCTCGCCGTCCCGCTCGCCAAGCTCAGCGTGCCGGACCTCTCCGCGCAGGGCCTGCCCCGTCCCGACACCGGCCTCTACAGCCGGGTCAGGCAGGGCGCGATCCCGGTCCAGGACGTCGGCCTCATCGACGCCGTGCGCAAGGGCAGCGTCGAGGTCGTGGCCGCAGTAGAGGGCTTCGAGGACGGCAAGGTGTCCCTCGCCGACGGCAGTTTCCTCTCCCCGGACGCCGTCATCGCCGCCACCGGCTACACCCGAGCCCTCGATGACCTCGTCGGCCACCTCGACGTCCTCGACCCGGACGGCAACCCGGTCGTCAACGGCGCCCGGACCCCGCGGAACGCGCCCGGCCTCTACTTCACCGGCTTCGTCACCCCCATCAGCGGCACCTTCCGCGAACTGGCCATCGACGCCGGGAAGATCGCGAAGGCCATCGCCAAGGACCCGACCCGCCAGGCCTCCCGCCTCCCCGGCTGACGCCTCCTCGGACGTAGGAATCCTCAACTCTCCTCCGTACTCCTCTTGTTACTTGTGGGTCAGATGTGGCCGAAGAGCTGTACGAGACCGTCGCGCGGGGCCAGAATGTGAGCACTGTTCACTTTCCAGCTCCACCCACCTCTCGCTACGACGGAGGATGCACGTGGCACGTGAAAGACAGCACTCCCAGCACTCCCAGCACTCCCGGCTCTCCCGCCGCACGCTGCTGGGCGGTACGGCCGCCGCGGCCGGGGCGCTCACCCTCACCACCACCGCCGCCGGTACGGCCGCCGCGGCCACCCGGACCGTGGACGTCGCCATCGTCGGCGGCGGTCTCGCCGGACTCACGGCGGCCCGCGACCTGGTCGCCGCCGGGAAGACGGTCGTCGTCCTGGAGGCCCGCGACCGCGTCGGCGGCCGGGTGGTGAACCTGCGCCTGGCGGGCGGCGGGGTCACCGAGGGCGGCGGCGAGTTCATCGGCCCCACCCAGGACCGCATCAAGGCACTCGCCGACTCCCTCGGCGTGGCGACCTTCCCGACCTACAACACCGGCAAGAACCTCCTCTACAAGGACGGCAAGAAAACCCCGTACGCCACCGACGGCCTGCTCGGCTCGGTCCCCCCGATCGACGCGGCCGGCCTCGCCAACGCGGCGATCGTGCAGGCCTCCCTCGACGACATGGCCAAGCAGGTCCCGGTGGACGCGCCCTGGAGCGCCGCGAAAGCCGAGGAGTGGGACCGGCAGACCTTCGAGACCTGGCTGCGCGCCAACGCCGTCATTCCGTCCGCCAAGTTCCTCCTCGACGTGGCCTGTACGTCGATCTTCTCGGCCGAACCCCGTGAGCTCTCCCTCCTGTTCGTCCTCTTCTACATCGCCGCCGCCGGCAACCAGTCGAACGCCGGCACCCTGGAACGTCTCACCGAGACCGCGAACGGGGCCCAGGAACTGCGCTTCGTCGGCGGCTCCCAGCAGGTGCCGATCAAACTGGCCGCCACACTCGGCGACCGGGTGGTGCTGAACGCCCCGGTGCGCACGATCAGCCAGTCCGGCGGCCAGTACGTCGTGACGGCCGACGGCGTCACGGTCACCGCCAAGAAGGTCGTCGTCGCCGTACCCCCGCCCCTCGCGGCCCGTATCTCCTACGACCCCCTGCTGCCCGCCGCCCGCGACCAGCTCGCCCAGCGCCTGCCGATGGCCTCGGTCGGCAAGGCGATCGCGGTCTACGACACTCCCTTCTGGCGTGCCGACGGACTCAACGGCCAAGTCGTCAGCGACACCGGCGTGGTCAGTTCCACCTTCGACAACTCCCCGCCCGACGCCTCGTACGGCGCCTTGATGGGCTTCATCGAGGCCGACGAGATGCGGGCGCTGGACGCGGCGAGCGAGGCGGAGGTCAGGGCGGCCGTGCTGAAGGACTACGTGACGTACTTCGGCGAGAAAGCGGCCTCCCCTTCCTCCTTCGTCCTGCAACGCTGGAACAACGAGGCCTACACCCGCGGTGGCCCCGTCTCCATCGCCGCGCCCGGCGTGCTGACCCAGTACGGCCCCGCCCTGCGCAGGCCCGTCGGCGGCATCCACTGGGCCGGGACCGAGACGTCCACCTACTGGATGGGCTTCATGGACGGCGCGGTGCGGTCGGGCGAGCGGGTGGCGAAGGAGGTGCTGGCGGCGCTGTAGGCCGAGCCCTCGGTCTGTTCCTTTCCGTGTGCGCGACCTTTGTGTGCACGACCCATTCCTGACATCCCGTCAGTTATGTAATCTGACAGTTCGTCAGTTACTTGGCAGTCACACAGGAGCGGGCGGACCAGATGCTTGGATCAACCCACGGCACCCTCACCACCGACTCCCGCCGGGCCCGGGTCATCGCGTGCGGCGAGCAACCCGGGCCCGCCGTGCACGGCCGGCCCGCCGAGGTGGACGATCTCGACGTCAGCGGCCGGACGCTCTTCGCCGCCGTCCCCGATCTGGACCGTTTCTTCCGGCCCGAGTCGGTGGCGGTGATCGGCGCCTCGGACGCCGAGGGCCGGCCGAACACCGGGATCACCCGGCAACTGCTCGCCTGGTCCGAGCGGGTCGGAGCCCGGCTCCACCCGGTGCATCCCACCCGTCCGTCCGTCTTCGGCATCCCCTGCTCCCCCTCCGTCGCCGACCTGCCCGAGCAGGTCGACCTCGCCGTGCTGCTGGTCGCCGACCCTCTTCCCGTGGTCGAGGAACTGGCCGAGGCCAAGGTCAAGTTCGCGGTCGTCTTCGCCTCCGGGTTCGCCGAGACGGGCGCGGAGGGCGCGGCCGCCCAGGCCCGGCTCGCCACCGCCGTCGAGCGGTCGGGGATGCGACTGCTCGGCCCCAACACCAACCTCAACGCCTTCGAGGAGTTCCGGGACGACCTGGACGGTCCGGCCATCGCCCTCATCACCCAGTCCGGCCACCAGGGCCGTCCCGTCTTCGCCCTCCAGGAACTCGGCATCCGCCTGTCCCACTGGGCACCCACCGGCAACGAGGCCGACCTGGAGACCTCGGACTTCCTCTCCTACTTCGCCGAGCGGCCCGAGGTCGGCGCCATCGCCTGCTACGTCGAGGGACTCAAGGACGGCCGCTCCTTCCTGCTCGCCGCCGACCGCGCCGCCCGCCGCAAGGTGCCCGTGGTCGCGGTCAAGGTGGGCCGCACCGAGACCGGCGCCCGCACGGCCGCCTCACACACCGGCAAGCTGACCGGCGCCGACGCGGTGGTGGACGCGGCGATGCGCCAGTACGGGGTGATCCGCGTCGACGGCCTGGACGAACTCCAGGACACCGCCGCCCTACTGGCCCGCGCCCGGCCCCCCCGCGCCGAGGGCGTCGTCGTCTATTCGATCTCGGGCGGCACAGGCGCGCACTTCGCCGACCTGGCCACCGAGGCGGGCCTGAACCTGCCGCGGCTGTCGGACGCCAAGCAGGCCGAACTGCACCAGTGGATACCCGAGTACCTGAGCGTGGCCAACCCCGTCGACAACGGCGGCCACCCGGTCGGCGACTGGCGCGGCCAAAAGATCATCGACGCGATCCTCGACGACCCCGCGGTCGGGGTGCTGATCTGTCCGATCACCGGGCCCTTCCCGCCGCTCAGCGACAGGCTCGTCCAGGACCTGGTGGACGCGGCCGAGCGGACGGACAAGCTGGTGTGCGTGGTGTGGGGCTCGCCGGTCGGCACCGAGCCGGCGTACCGCGAGGTCCTGCTCGGCTCCTCCCGCGTGGCCACCTTCCGCACGGTCGCGAACTGCATCACCGCCGTCCGCGCCCACCTCGACCACCACCGCTTCGTCAGCGGCTACCGCTCCCCCTTCGACTCCGCGCCCCGCACCCCCTCGCCCTCCTTCCGCAAGGCGCAGGCACTGATGCGACCAGGACAGCAGCTGAGCGAGCACGCGGCGAAGCAGCTGCTGCGGGCGTACGGCATTCGCGTACCGCGTGAGCAGTTGGTGAGCAGCGCGGCGGCGGCCGTGCGGGCGGCCGGGCTGGTCGGCTACCCCGTGGTGATGAAGGCGTCCGGGGCGCGGATCGCCCACAAGACGGAGCTCGGGCTGGTGAAGATCGGGCTGACCTCGGCCAGCCAGGTCCGGGACGCCTACCGGGAGTTGACCGACATCGCCCGCTACGAGGACGTCCCGCTGGACGGCGTCCTCGTGTGCCAGATGGTCGAGCGGGGTGTGGAGATGGTCGTCGGCCTCACCCACGACGAACTCTTCGGGCCGACCGTGACCGTCGGGCTCGGCGGGGTGCTCGTCGAGGTGCTGCGGGACACCGCCGTACGCGTGCCGCCCTTCGGAGAGGAGCAGGCGCGGGACATGTGCGCCGAACTGCGCGGGCGGGCCCTCCTCGACGGGGTCCGGGGGCGCCCCCCGGCGGATCTCGACGCGCTGGTCGAAGTCGTCCTGCGGGTGCAGCGCATGGCCCTGGAACTCGGGGACGACCTCGCGGAGCTCGACATCAATCCGCTGATGGTGCTGCCGCAGGGGCAGGGCGCCGTGGCGCTGGACGCGTTGGCGGTGTGCCGCTGAAATGAACATGCCCGATTCCCCCCGAGAATCCGAAATCTCCGTTGAGTCATTGATACGGCACACCACTGACAATCAGGTCTGCCGCATCACCCTCAACCGACCCGAAGCCCTCAACGCCCTCACCCCTGACCAGCGCGAACGCATCATTCGTCTCCTCGACGAGGCCTCCGCCGACCCGGACGTACGGGCGGTCGTGATCACGGGCACGGGCCGCGGATTCTGCGCCGGCGCGGACCTGCGCGGAACAGCGACGACCGGGCAGCGAACCGCCGGCGACGTCGCACGCACCCTCCGCACCGGCGCCCAGCGCCTGATCGCCGCCGTCCTCGACTGCGAGAAACCGGTCATCGCCGCCGTGAACGGCACCGCGGCCGGCCTCGGCGCGCATCTCGCCCTCGCCTGCGACCTCGTACTGGCCGCGGAGTCCGCCCGGTTCATCGAGGTGTTCGTCCGGCGCGGGCTCGTGCCGGACGGCGGCGGGGCGTATCTCCTGCCCCGGCTCGTCGGCCCGCAGCGGGCGAAGGAGCTGATGTTCTTCGGCGACGCGCTCACCGCCCCGGACGCCGAACGCCTCGGCCTCGTCAACCGTGTCGTACTGGACGCCGAGTTGGACAGGACGGCCCGCGAGTGGGCCACGCGCCTCGCCGCCGGCCCGACCCGCGCCCTCGCCCTTACCAAGCAGCTCGTCAACGCCTCCCTCGCCACCGACCGCGCCACCGCCTTCGCCGCCGAGGCTGCCGCACAGGAGATCAACATGACGACGGCGGACGCGCAGGAGGGCGTACGGAGCTTCGTGGAGCGCAGGAACCCCGAGTACCGGGGGCGTTAGCCTCACTCAGCCCCTTCCTGCCCCTTACCGCCCCCTCCCGCCCCTTCCTATCTGACGATGCGTCAGCTTCAATGGGAGTGTGATGGGACAAGCAGGAATGGCCGAAGCCGCCGTCCGGTATCTCAGGTCGACCGGGACCGCGCCGCTCGCGCGTCCCGTCGAGGCACTGCCGCGACCGGACCTTCGGTGTGTGCGGGACAACGAGCGGGCGCCCGTCGACCAGACCGCGTTCCGGCACGTGCTGGGGAACTTCGCGACCGGCGTGACCGTTGTCACCGCACCCGCCACCGATCCCGGCACCACCCCCGCCGGCTTCGCCTGCCAGTCCTTCTCCTCCCTGTCCCTCGACCCGCCCCTCGTCGCCTTCATGGTCGGCCGTACGTCGACGACCTGGCCGCGTATCGCCCGCGCCGGGGTCTTCTGCGTGAACGTCCTGAGCGCCGGCCAGGGCGAGTTGTGCCGTGGCTTCGCGGTGCGCGGCGCGGACAAGTTCGCGGGCGTCGCGTACGACCCGGCCCCTGTCTCCGGCTCCCCCCGCCTCGCCGGCACGCTCGCGTGGATCGACTGCACGATCCACGCGGTGCACACCGGGGGCGATCACCTCATCGTGGTGGGGCGGGTGGAGGCGCTGGACACGGGCGACGACGAAGACGCTGCCCCCTTGCTGTTCCACAAGGGACGCTTCCTCTAGGCCACCGTGCGTCTAGGCCACCGCCGGTACCGTCTGCGCGACCGGCCTCCGCCGGATCACCAACGCCATCAACGCGGCCGCCGCGCACAGCGCTCCCGAGGCGTACCAGATCATGTCGTACGTCCCGAAGACGTCCCGGGCGACACCGCCGAGGAAGGCCACCAGCGCGGCGCCGACCTGGTGGGAGGCCAGGACCCAGCCGAAGACGATCGCGCTGTCCTCGCCGTAGTGCTCGCGGCACAGGGCCACGGTGGGCGGAACGGTGGCGACCCAGTCGAGACCGTAGAAGACGATGAAGAAGAGCATCGGCGGGTGGACCGAGGGGGCCAGCAGCATCGGGAGGAACAGCAGCGAGACGCCCCTCAGCGCGTAGTACACCGCGAGCAGCCGGCGCGGTTCGAAGCGGTCGGTGAACCAGCCGGAGGCCACCGTGCCGACCACGTCGAACACACCGATGACCGCGAGGAGCGAGGCCGCCGCCGTGACGGGCATCCCGTGGTCGTGGGCCGCGGGCACGAAGTGGGTCTGGATCAGGCCGTTGGTGGAGGCCCCGCAGATCGCGAAGGTACCGGCGAGCAGCCAGAAGGGGCCGATGGGGGTCCCCCCGCTCGAGCGCAGCCGAGAGTGGGGGAGGGCGGCCTTGAACAGCACGGTGACCGCGCGCCGGGCCGCGCCCGGAACCGGTTCGGGCTTGGGTAGGAACTCCTTTGCCCCGTACGGCTTCAGGCCCACGTCGGCCGGGTGGTCGCGCAGCAGCAGCCAGACGAAGGGGACGACCGCGAGGGCGGCGAGGGCGACCGTGACGGCGGCCGGCCGCCAGTGGTGGTTCTCGACGATCCAGGACAGCAGCGGCAGGAAGATCAGCTGGCCGGAGGCCGAGGCGGCGGTGAGGATGCCGGTGACCAGGCCGCGCCGCTCGGTGAACCAGCGGTTGGTGACCGTCGCGGCGAAGGCCAGGGCCATCGAGCCGGAGCCCAGGCCGACCAGCAGGCCCCAGCACAGGATCAGCTGCCAGGGCGCCGTCATGAACACGGTCAGGCCGGCGCCCGCCGCGATCACGGTCAGGGCGACGGCGACCACCCGCCGGATGCCGAAGCGGTCCATCAGCGCGGCCGCGAAGGGGGCGGTGAGCCCGTACAGCGCGAGGTTGATCGAGACGGCCGTACTGATCGTGCCGCGCGACCACTGGAACTCGTCGTGCAGAGGGTCGATGAGCAGCCCGGGCAACGATCGGAAGGCGGCGGCGCCGATGATCGTCACGAAGGTGACGGCGGCGACGAACCAGGCACGGTGGATGCGGGGGCGCCGGCCCGCGCGGGGCTCCTGCACGAGGGCTTCGGTTGTCTGGGTCACGACATAGAGCTTCCGGCCTGTGCCCCGTCCGAGCCACTGGCCCGTAGGACAGCATTCGCTAGGATCGGGCCATGAGTCGTGAGCCGGGCTTCCGCCCCCACCGCGTCGTCGTACTGGCCCTCGACGGCCTGCTCCCCTTCGAGCTGGGCATCCCGCACCGCATCTTCGGCCGCCCCAAGGACGCCCGGGGACGGCATCTGTACGAGGTGATCACCTGCTCGGTCCGGCCGCCGGGCCCGGTCGAGACCGACGCCGACTTCACTCTCCACGTCGCCCACGGCCCCGAGGCCCTGGCCACCGCCGACACCGTGATCATCCCGGCCTCGTACGAGCTCGGCCCGGTCTTCGAGGAGGGCGTCCTGACCGACGAACTGGCCGCCGCCCTCGCGCACATCCGCCCCGGCACCCGGCTCGCCTCCATCTGCACCGGCGTCTACGTCCTGGCCGCCGCGGGTCTCCTCGACGGCCGGCCCGCCACCACACACTGGGCCGAGGCGGAGCACCTCCAGCGTCTCTTCCCCAAGGTCCAGGTCGACGCGGACGTCCTGTTCATCGACGACGGCTCCATCCTGACCTCGGCCGGCGTCGCGGCGGGCATCGACCTGTGCCTGCACATGGTGCGCCGCGACCACGGGACGGCGGTCGCCAACGAGGTGGCCCGCCGCACCGTCGTACCGCCGCACCGCGACGGCGGACAGGCGCAGTACATCCACCGGCCGGTGCCCGATCCGCAGCTGTCGTCCACGACCGCCGCCCGCGCCTGGGCGCTGGGACGCCTCCACGAGCCGATCCAGCTGCGGGACATGGCCGAGCAGGAGGCCATGTCCGTACGCACGTTCACGCGCCGCTTCCGCGAGGAGGTCGGCGTCAGCCCGGGCCAGTGGCTCTCCCAGCAGCGGGTGGAACGGGCCCGGCACCTGCTGGAGTCCACCGACCTGTCCGTCGACCAGGTGGCCCGCGACGCCGGCTTCGGTACCGCCCAGTCGATGCGCCAGCACCTACAGGCCGCCCTCGGAGTCACCCCCACCGCTTATCGCCGCACCTTCCGGGCCGGGGGCGACGGGAAATGCGGGACCGACGGAAGGAGTGTGGCCGGACGTCACGGCGAGGTCGGCGTCCCGCGCTGACCCGTCGCCGCGCCGCGCCTCGCCCCACCAGCCGACCGCGGTCAGCGTCAGGGTCAGGCCGACCCCGGCCAGGATCGCCGTGGACGGCGCCGCCACCTCCAGCAGGGCCCCGGCGAGGGAACCGGTCGCCGCGTAACCCGCGCCCGCGGCCGCGTACATCACCGAATACCCCGCGGCCAGGGCGCTCGGCGGGAGGACCTCGCGCAGGGAGAGGTTGCGGGTGAGCATCGCGCACGACTGGAGCGTGCCCCCGACGACCAGCGCGACGGCGATCCCGGCCTTGTCCGGTATCAGCGCGGCGAGGGTCACGCAAGCGGATGTGCCGGCCATCAGCACCACGCTGCGGGTCCGCAGCCGCCCGGGCCAGGACCGAAGACCGTGGACGAAGGCACCGAGGCCGCCGCCCACCGCCATCCCGGTCAGCAGCGGACCGGACCAGCCGACGCCGACACCGCGCTGTTCGAGCAGGGCAGGCAGCACGAGTTCGGCCAGACCGAGCAGGGCCAGACTGGCCGCGCCCATGACGTACACCGGCCAGGCGCCGACCAGGAGCCGCAGCAGCGTCCCGCCCGTCCGCTCCTCGCCACCTGTGCCGCCCACGCCGCCCACGCCGTCCACGCCGCCTCCGCCGTCGACGCCGTCTCCGCCCCAGGCGGCCGGCAGCAGCCGCAGCCCCGCGACCGACGACGCCATCAGGGCGGCGCCCAGCAGCAGCGGGACGGACGGTGCGACACCGAGGGCGAGGCCGGCCACCGCGGCCGGGGACACGGCCCATATACCGGCCGTCAGGATCGACTCGACGGACAGCGCCTGCGCCGCCGCGCGTTCCGGGACCAGCGTGGTCAGCAGCGTACGCAGACCGCCGGTGGCGGCCGCCGGGGCGGCACCGGCCACGAGGGCGAACGCGGCGAGGACGGCCGCATGCGCGTCGGGAAACACCCCCAGCGCCGCGAAACCGGCGGCCCCCACGGCGAGACCGACGGCCAGATGAAAGCGGGCCCGGTCCGGGCGCAGACGCATCCCCAGAACCGGAGCGCCGACGATCTCACCGATGACGTAGGCCGCCGCGAGGATCGCGCCCAGCGAGTAGCCGCCGGGGCGCTCGCGCACCAGGAAGACCAGGGCCAGCGGTGCCATGGCCACCGGCATCCGGGCGCCCACGGCGGTGCAGGCCCAGGTCAGCACCTGCTTGGAGGCGATGTCGCGGTAGGTCATGCAACGACGCTAGAGGTCGGCACCGACAACGCCCCAGTGGATTTCCGGCACCTGTGGAAAACTCCCCGGCGCCCCTCAGCAGGGATGCGCTCCAGCGCCGGGCGCCCTCCTCAGAAGGTCAGCACTCCCCGCGCCACCCGCCCCGCCTCCGCGTCCGCCACCGCCTTCTCGAAGTCCTCCACCGGGTACGTCTCGGTCACCAACTCGTCGAGCAGCAGCCGCCCCTCCCGGTAGAGCTCCGCGTACAGCGGGATGTCGCGCTGCGGGCGGGAGGAGCCGTAGCGGCAGCCGAGGATCGACTTGTCCAGGAACAGCGACGAGACGAGGAAGGACGCCTCGGCGGTCGCCGACGGAACACCCAGCAGGACCGCCTGTCCGTGCCGGTCCAGCGAGTCGATCGCGGCCCGGATCAACTCGATGCGCCCGACGCACTCGAAGGCGTGGTCCGCCCCCGTCGGCAGGACGTCCCGCACCCCGTCCACGGAGGTCAGGAAGTGGGTGGCCCCGAACTGCCGCGCCACCGCCTCCTTCGCCGGATTCGCGTCCACCGCCACGATCCGCAGCGCTCCCGCGATCCGCGCCCCCTGAAGGACGTTGAGCCCGATCCCGCCCGTGCCGATCACCAGCACACTGTCCCCGCGGTCCACCTTCGCCCGGTTGAGCACGGCGCCCACCCCGGTCAGCACCCCGCACCCGATGAGCGCGGCGGACGACAGCGGGATGTCCTTCGGTATCCGCACCGCCTGCACGGCCTTCACCACGGTCCGTTCCGCGAAGGCCGAGTTGGACGCGAACTGGAACACGGGCCGCCCGCCCCGCGTGAACGGCTGCCCCGGCCGCCCGATCGCCTGCCGGCACATCGTCGGCCGCCCCCGGTCGCACTCCGCGCACGCCCCGCAGCTGGCGAGCGTGGACAGGGCCACGTGGTCGCCGGGCCGCACATGCGCGATGCCGGCCCCCACCGCCTCCACCACACCGGCCCCTTCATGGCCGAGCACCACAGGAACGGGGAAGGGGATGGTCCCGTCCACCACGGACAGGTCGCTGTGGCACAAACCGGCCGCCGAGATCGCGACCCGCACCTCACCGGGTCCGGGATCCCGCACCTCCAGATCGTCCACGACCTCGGTCCGCCTGCCGTCGAACAGCACGCCGCGCATCAGACGACCCCCTTGGGTTCCCTGGGCAGGCCGAGCACCCGCTCGGCGATGATCGTGCGCTGAACCTGGTCCGAGCCGCCGTAGATGGTGTCGGCCCGGGAGAAGAGGAACAGGTGCTGCAGCGCGTCGAGTTCGTACGGCTCCGCAGCCGACCAGCGCCGAGGTCCCGCGGTCGCCTCCGCGCCCCGCACCAGCATCGCCAGCTCCCCCAGCCGCCGATGCCACCCGCCCCACAGCAGCTTGGCCACACTGGGCGCGCCCGCGTCCCCCGAACGCCCGAGGGTCCGCAGGGCGTTCCACCGCATCACCCGCAGCTCGGCCCACTGACGTACAAGCCGTTCCCGTACGACGGGATCGGCGACCGCCCCCGTCGCCACAGCAGCCCGTACCACCTGCCCCAACTCCTGGGCGAAGCCGATCTGCTGGGCCAGCGTGGACACCCCCCGCTCGAACCCGAGCAGACTCATCGCGACCTTCCAGCCCCCGCCCTCACCCCCGACGACGTGCTCCGCACGCGCGCGTGCCCCGTCGAAGAAGACCTCGTTGAACTCGCTCGTCCCGGTCAACTGCCGGATGGGCCGCACCTCTATGCGCCCCGGCTGGTCCATGGGAACGAGAAGGAAGCTCAGCCCGTGATGCCGGCGCGAGCCCGCCTCCGTCCGCGCGAGCACGAAACACCAGTCGGCCTCATGGGCCAGCGAGGTCCAGATCTTCTGGCCCGTGACCCGGTACTCCGCCCCCTCCCGCTCGGCCGCGGTCCGCACACCGGCCAGGTCCGACCCGGCGTCCGGTTCGCTGTACCCCTGACACCACAGTTCCTCCCCGGCGGCGATGGGCGGCAGAAAGCGCGCCTTCTGCTCGTCGGTGCCGTGCGCGAGCAGGGTCGGAGCAAGCAGGTTCTCCCCGATGTGCCCGGACCGCGCGGGCGCCGGCGACGACGCGTACTCCTCCGCCCAGGCGACCTGTTGGGTGAGCGTGGCGGTCCGGTTGCCGTACCCGTCCCGAGCCCACCCGATCCCGATCCAACCGGCTTTGCCGAGGGTGCGTTCCCAGGTACGGCGGTCGTGTGTGCCGTCGGCGTGGGCGGCGAGCCACGCCCTGGCTTCGGCCCGGAACGCCTCATCACCGGCGGTGAATCCAAAGTCCACGAGGTCCTCCTGTTGACACCGGACGCGTCCAACACCCCAGGGGCGCGGGGCTGTATCGATATGCGGCTCGGTCGCGTGGGCGCGACCAGCCACAGCACGCCCGCGCCCGCATGCGCACCGCACCCGCACCCGCACCCGCACCCGCCGTACGACAGCCGCCCCGAGCTACTGGGCGTTCGGCCGCGATCCCTCCCGCGCCGCCCTCTCCATCCCCTCCAACCGCGACAACATCGGCATCGGATCCACCCCCACCGACCCCGGCAAGAACTCCGCGATCCGCTCCGGCGTCCAGCCGCCCCCCTCCGCGTAAGCCGAACGCAGTTCCCGCGGCTGTGCCCACACCGCGATCTTCGGCCCCGCGACCGTGTACACCTGCCCGGTGATCTGCTGCTCCCGAGCCCGCTCGGACAGCAGATACACGACGAGAGCGGCCACGTCCTCCGGCTCCCCGATCTCCGCCAGCTCCATGGGAACGTTCGCCGACATCCGCGTACGCGCCACCGGTGCGACCGCGTTGGCGCTCACCCCGTACTTGTGCAGCCCCAGCGCCGCACTGCGCACGAGCGAGATGATCCCGCCCTTCGCCGCGCTGTAGTTGGCCTGGGACACGGACCCCTGGTGGTTTCCGCTGGTGAACCCGATCAGGGTTCCCCCGCGCTGTCGCCGCATCACCGCCGACGCCGCCCGGAACACCGTGAACGTGCCTTTGAGGTGGGTCGCCACGACGGGATCCCATTCCTCCTCGGACATGTTGAACAGCATCCGCTCACGCAGGATCCCGGCCACGCACACGACCCCGTCGAGTCGCCCGTACGACGACAGCGCCACGTCCACGATCCGCTGACCGCCCGCCATGGTCGACACGTCGTCGGCCACCGCGACCGCGTCCCCGCCCGCCGCCTCGATCTCCTTGACCACGGCCTCGGCCACCGAGCTGGTCGGCGAGGCTCCGTCGACGGAGACCCCGTAGTCGTTGACGACGACCCGCGCGCCCTCGGCGGCAGCCGCACGCGCCACCGCCCGGCCGATGCCCCGTCCGGCGCCGGTCACGGCGACCACCTTGCCTGCCAAGAAGTTCCCCACGCCCGGCCCCTTCCCGCGGTTTCTGACGGTCCGTTAGATTTTTGCCCTGTCGGACAGTCGGAGACAAGCCCCGGGGAGGACGGATGTCGCAGCCGGCGCTCCATCCCGCGTTCCACGACATCGCCAAGCGCGTGAACAACTGGGGCCGTTGGGGGGACGACGACGAGATCGGCACCCTCAACCTGATCACCGACGAGGTGGTGCGCCGGGCGGCGGAGGAGGTCCGCACGGGCCGCCGCGTCCCCCTCGCGCTGCCCCTGAGGCAGGACGGGGTGCAGACCGGGATGATCCCCGGCCGGGTCAACCCCCTGCACGCCATGGTGCAGATCAACCAGGAGATCTTCGGCCCGGGAACGGTGGCGTGCAGCGACGACGCCGTGACCATGGGCCTCCAGGCGGCCACTCACTGGGACGCGCTCACCCACGTCTCGCACTCGGGCCGCCTCTACAACGGCCGCCCGGCCGGCACCGTCACCGCGCACGGCGGCGCCGAGTTCAGCGGCATCGACAAGGCACGGCACATCGTCTCGCGCGGGGTGCTGCTCGACGTGGCCCGGGCGCACGGCAGGGACCGCCTCGACGGCTCGCACGCCGTCACGCCGGAGGACCTGGAGGCCGCCGAGGAACTGGCCGGCACGCGCGTGCGCGCCGGTGACATCGTGCTCGTACGGACCGGGCAGGTGCAGGTGTATCTGGCCGGCGACAAGGAGGCGTACGGCTATCCGTCGCCGGGGCTGTCGATCCGCACCCCGGAGTGGTTCCACGCGCGCGATGTGGCCGCGGTCGCGAACGACACCCTCACCTTCGAGATCTTCCCGCCCGAGATCGAGGACCTGTGGCTGCCCGTACACGCGCTCGATCTGGTGGAAATGGGGATGATTCAGGGCCAGAACTGGAATCTCGAAGAGTTGTCCACAGCCTGTGGACAAACCGGCCGGTACGCGTTCCTGCTGTCGGCGATGCCCGAACCCTTCGTCGGCGCCACGGGCACGCCGGTGGCACCCGTCGCAATCCTCTGACAGCTGTCAGCCGTCGGCCGACAACCGGGGCCCGTCGGCCGGCGGTGCGCCGACGCCCGCCCCGAGCACGGCATCGCGCACCGCCGCCCCACTCCGGCGCCCCGGCCCCGGCCCCTCCGTCCCGACGGAACCGACGCCGAATCACGACCCACACTCGGCAAGGGCCCCCGTCACCGAAGCCCTCGTCGTCCCCTCGCGGCGAATCGCTGACCTCAAGCGTGATCAGACGGTGACTTGACGTCAACACCCGTTCGGGGATTTGTGACCTATGCGCTGTTTTCCGTGGGCGCGCACAGAAGCATGCCCCGGCGCACGGACGCGGCACCGATCAAGGGCGACGGCGCTTCCTGCGACCGTGCAACCTCACACCGCCTCGTACGTCCGCCCTTCGTACGTCCGCCCTTCGTACGTCCGCCCTTCGTACGCCGATCCCTCGTACGCCGGCCCCTCGCACGCCGACACTCCGCTGCCGCAGGCGGTCGCGGCGGGCCGGGACTGCGCGCACCGGTCGAGTTCGCACCAGATGCGCTTGCCGGCGCCTTCGGCGCTCCAGCCCCAGCGGTCGGCGAGACCGTCGACGAGGGCGAGGCCCCGGCCGCCCGTCTCGTCACCGTCGGCGCACCGCGGGACCGGGGCGCGGTCGCTGCGGTCGGCCACCTCGAGGCGGACGGTGGCCGCCTCCGTCGCCGCGGGCGGCAGGGAGAGCCGCAGCACGGCCGGGCAGCCGGTGTGCACCACGGCGTTGGTGACGAGTTCGGAGACGAGCAGGATCAGGGTTTCGGCGAGCGGCTCGTCGGCCTCTATCCCGGACCCGGCGAGGCGCGAACGGGCCCAACTGCGGGCCCGCCCCACCTCCGCGGGGTCGGGTCGGATCTCCAGCTGCACTTGAAGCACCTGCACCGCTCACACCATCCGAACCGGCGGACACATAGCCTCGCGCCTCACGAGGGCCACGATCGTAGCCATTTTTTGCATGACCAGAACAACAGCCAGAGTCAGGGTCACAGAACGTGATTCCCTTGTGGGACAGCATGGTTGACGTACAGTCACGCCAACAAGCGCTTCGGGCATATTCCAGCGTGAAGGAGTACCCGTGCGGCATACTGTGCGACGCTCGTCTCCAGGGGTCGAACAAGCAGGGGTAACACCGGCATGACTCGTGCTCGGGACCACTCGCATCCCACAGAAGGTACCGGAGCACGCGGCCGACTCCGGGACGTGACGAGTCACACCTAGGACACAACCCGATATCGACGCTCCGTGATCACGGGGTGCCACGATCCGCAACATCTCTCCCCACGGCTTCGGCGACACCCCAGTCCGGCAGCGCTCACGGCCCGTTCAGTCCACCAGCTCCGCCGCGAGAGCCTCCTCACTCTCCGTTACACCTCCGCCACGTTGTGCCCGCACCCAGGCCCGCTTGAGGTGCAGATGCACTTCGCTCTCCCAGGTGAACCCCATGCCGCCGTGCACTTGGAGACAGTCCCGCGTGTTCCGCAGGGCGGCCTCGTCCGCCAGCAGCCGGGCCGCCGCGATGTCGGCCGGGCCGGCGGTGACGGCGGCCGCGTACACGGCCGGGCGGGCCACCTCCGTCCGCACGAGCATGTCGGCGCACAGGTGCTTGACCGCCTGGAAGGCCCCGATCGGCTGTCCGAACTGCTCCCGTGTCCGGGCGTGTTGCACGGCCAGCTCGCACACGCGTGCGGCAGTGCCCAGCTGTTCGGCGGCGGTGAGGAGGACGGCGACAGGGTTCGGGGCGGGGCCCGGGGAAGCGGACCCCGAGGACCGCCCCGAGGCTCCGGACACCCGATGCAGCGGCGTCAACGGATCCACCGACCGCACGGGCACAACCCCCTCCGACACAAACCCTTCCGACACAAACCCTTCCGGCGCGCCCCCCTCCCGCACGCCCCTCTCCGGCGCACCCCCATCCGGCGCGCCTCTCTCCCGCACGCCCCCCTCCCGCACGCCCCCGTCCAGCCCGGTCCCCTCAGCGGGTTCCCCGCGTACGACATCCGCCTGCGCCCACCACTCCACCAACCCCCCGTCGACGGCCGCCACGACCACCTCCCCGGTGGCCGCACCCGGCACCACCCCCGCCGCGAGATGCGTGGCGATCAGCGGCCCCGGCAACAGCGCCCGCCCCGCCTCCTCGAACACCAACGCCGCTTCGGGCAGCCCGAGTCCCACCCCGCCCGCCTCCTCCGGCAGCCGCAGCGCGAAGAACCCCGCCGCGCCGAGCTCGCGCCACAGCGCACGGTCCAGAACGGCACCGCCCGGCCCGGCTGCCGCCACCGCCGCCCGGAGCGCCGCGCCGTCGAACCGGCGGGCCAGGAGCTGTCGTACGCCGTCCCGCAGCGCACGCTGGTCGTCGGTGAGCTGGAATCTCATGCGCGCCGTCACCGTCCCTTCGGGAGTCCGAGGATGCGTTCGGCCACGATGGTGCGCTGGATCTGGGAGGTGCCGGCGGCGATGGTGTACGACAGGGAGGACAGCCGGTCGAGGGTCCATGGCCGGTCGAGGTCGAGGCAGTCCGGGCCGAGGACGCCGGCGGCGGTGTCGTAGAGCTCCTGCCGGGCGTGCGAGTACCTCAGCTTGAAGACCGAGCCCCCGACGCCGGGGACGCCCCTGTTCGCCTCCGCCTCGCTGACGTTCCACTGGGTCAGCCGCCACAGGGCACGGAACTCGGCGTTCAGCCGCCCGAGCCGCCGCCGCACCACCGGATCGTCCCAGCGGCCGTTCTCCCGTGCCGTACGGGCCAGTTCCCCCAGCACCCGCCGGCAGGCGACCACCTCCCCCACGAAAGCGGTCCCCCGCTCGAAGGAAAGGGTCACCATGGTCACGCGCCAGCCGTCGTTCTCCTCGCCGACCCGGTTGGCGACCGGTACGCGCACCTCGTCGAGGAACACCTCGGCGAACTCGGCCGACCCGGCGAGGGTCCGCAGCGGCCGTACGGTGACGCCCGGCGCGTCCATGGGCATCGCGAGCCAGGTGATCCCCCGGTGCTTGGGTGCCGACGGGTCCGTGCGGACCAACAGCTCGCACCAGTCGGCGACTTCCGCGTGCGAGGTCCAGATCTTGGAACCGCTCACCACGTAGTCGTCGCCGTCACGGCACGCGCGCGTGCGCAGCGCCGCGAGGTCGGATCCGGCGTCCGGTTCGCTGAAGCCCTGGCACCACACCTCCTCGCCGCGCAGGATCGGCGGCAGCCAGCGCGCCCGCTGTTCGGCGGTCCCCTCGGCGGCGATCGTGGGCCCCGCGTGCAGCAGCCCGACGAAGTTCGCGCCCACATAGGGTGCGCCCGCCCTCTCCGTCTCCTCCAGGAAGATCAGCCGGGTGGTCGGGGAGGCGTCCCAGTGGACGCCGGCGTACCCGGCGTCGTCCAGCATCCGCTGCCAGCCGAGGTCGTAGGCGCGGCGTCCGGGCCAGTCGTCGGGGGACGGCTTGGCCGGCAGCGTGGGCAGCGCCTTGCCCAGCCACTGCCTCAGCCGCGCCCGGAACTCCTCCTCCTCGGGCGTGTACGTCAGGTCCATTACCTGTCGAAGTCCAGGTCCAGCATGCGGATCGCGTTGCCCCGCATCAGCTTGTACACCGTCTCGTCGTCGAGGCCCTTCACGTGGTCGAGGGCGACCTCCTTGGTGTGCGGGAAGGTCGAGTCGACGTGCGGGTAGTCGGTCTCGAAGGTCGCGTTGTCCCGGCCGACGACGTCCAGCGAGGCGACCCCGTGCTTGTCGCGGAAGAAGCAGCAGAAGATCTGCCGGTAGTAGTACGTCGACGGCGGCTCCGGGATCGTGCCGCGGACACCGCCCCAGGCGCGGTGCTCCTCCCAGACGTCGTCGGCGCGTTCCAGGGCGTACGGGATCCAGCCCATCTGCCCCTCGGAGTACGCGAGCGTGAGCCGGGGGAAGCGCACCAGCACGCCGCTGAAGAGGAAGTCCATCATCGAGGCCATGGCGTTGTTGAAGCTGAGGGCGGCCTGGACGGCGGGCGGGGCGTCGGGCGAGGCGGCCGGCATCTGGGAGCTGCTGCCGATGTGCATGTTGACGACCGTGCCGGTCTCCTGGCAGATCGCGAAGAACGGGTCCCAGTAGCCGGAGTGGATGGACGGCAGCCCGAGGTGGGTGGGGATCTCGGAGAAGGTCACCGCCCTTACCCCGCGGGCCGCGTTGCGCCGGATCTCCTCGACCGCGAGGTCGATGTCCCACAGCGGGATCAGGCACAGCGGGATGAGCCGGCCGCCGCTGTCGCCGCACCACTCCTCGACCATCCAGTCGTTGTAGGCGCGCACGCAGGCCAGCGCGACCTCCTTGTCGTGCGCCTCGGCGAAGGTCTGCCCGCAGAAGCGGGGGAAGGAGGGGAAGCAGAGGGAGGCCTCGACGTGGTTGAGGTCCATGTCCGCCAGCCGGGCCTTCGGATCCCAGCATCCCCGCCGCATCTCCTGGCGGGTGATGCCCTCCAGGGTCATCTCGTCCCGGTCGAAGCCGACGGCGGCGATGTTGCGTTTGTACGGGAACTTCAGGTCCTCGTAGATCCACCAGTCGGTCGGCTGGCCGGCCGGGTCCATCGTGATCTGGTACTTCCCGCCGACGTAGGCGAGTTCCCCGATGCCGGCGGTGAGGGGCTTGGGACCCCGGTCCCGGTACTTCTTCGGCAGCCAGGTCTCGAAGAGGTGCGCGGGCTCGATCACATGGTCGTCGACGCTGATGATGCGGGGCAGTTCGGTCATGGGTCCCCTCCGCCTGACACACAGTCGCAGTCACGGGTCGCGGTCGGCCTGAACCGACTTACCTGACGATCCGTCAGATCTGTTTTTCTCCAGCAGGCTAGTCGCACGCCCCTGGACCGACAAGGCGCCGAGCCCTACGCTCTGCCCACTGTCTGACTATCCGTCAGCTGAACAGGGGGCCGCCGTGACCGACACCGCCCACGCGCTCAGCACCTCCCGCACCCTGTGGGAGCTGGTCGCCCGCCGCGCAGACCTCACCCCCGACCGCCCGGTCCTCCTGCAGGGCGACCGCTCGCTGAGCTTCGGGGAGCTGCGTGACCGGGCCGAGCGGGTGGCGGCGGGCCTGTACGACATGGGCGTACGCCCCGGCACCGTCGTCGCCTGGCAGCTGCCCACCCGGATCGAGACGGCCCTGCTGTCCTTCGCGCTGGCCCGCCTGGGCGCCGTGCAGAGCCCGGTGATCCCGTTCTACCGGGACCGTGAGGTCGGCTTCGCGCTGCGCGAGTCGAAGGCGGAGTACTTCGCGGTGCCGGGCCGGTGGCGGGGCTTCGACCACACGGAGATGGCCCGGCGGCTCGGCGCGAAGGGGATCTTCGAGGCGTACGACGTCCTGCCCGACGGCGACCCGTCCGTGCTGCCCGCCCCGCCCTCCGAGGGGACCTCGGTCCGCTGGATCTACTGGACCTCGGGCACGACCTCAGCCCCCAAGGGCGTCCTGCACACGGACCGTTCCCTCATCGCGGGCGGCTCCTGCCTCGCCCACGCGCTGCGCCTGTCGGCGGCCGACGTGGGCTCGATGGCCTTCCCGTACGCGCATATCGCCGGCCCCGACTACACGGTGATGCTCCTGCTGTACGGCTTCCCGGCGGTCATGTTCGAGCAGTTCGCGCTGCCCGACGCGCTGGCGGAGTACCGCAGGCACGGGGTGACCGTGGCGGGCGGCTCCACGGCCTTCTACTCGATGTTCCTGGCCGAACAGCGCAAGCAGCCGGGAGTGCCGGTCATCCCCTCGCTACGACTGCTCGCGGGCGGCGGGGCGCCCAAGCCGCCGGAGGTCTACCACTCCGTCGTACGCGAGATGGGGGTGCAGCTCACCCACGGGTACGGCATGACCGAGGTGCCGATGATCACGATGGGGGCGCCGGACGACACGGCGGAGAACCTCGCGACGACCGAGGGGCGGCCGCCAAAGGGGATGGAGATACGGGTCGTCGACGGGGAGGTGCGGCTGCGCGGGGAGGCCGTCTGCCAGGGGTATCTGGACCCGGCGCAGACGGCCGAGGGGTTCGACGAGGACGGGTTCCTGCGCACCGGGGACCTCGGACACGTCACCGACGGCGGGCATCTGGTGCTCACCGGCCGGCTCAAGGACGTGATCATCCGCAAGGGGGAGAACATCTCCGCCAAGGAGATCGAGGACCTGCTGGCCGCCCACCCCGAGGTGGGCGACGTGGCCGTGATCGGGCTGCCGGACGCGGAGCGCGGGGAGCGGGTGTGCGCGGTGGTCGAACAGCCGCCGGGGGCCGGGGAACTGGCCCTGGAGGCGGTGACGTCGTATCTGCGTGCGCAGGGGCTGTCACCGCACAAGCTGCCGGAGCAACTGGAGGTGGTGGACGCCCTGCCGCGGGGCGAGACCCTGCGGAAGGTGCTGAAGTACCAGCTCAGGGAGCGTTATTCGGGAACCGTGAAATAGCGGGCGAACGCCGTCAGGATCTCCGGTTCGCCGATCTTGCCGTCGGCGTCCGTGTCGAGTGCGGCGGCGGCCGTGCGGGCGGCCTCCTCGGTCGCGCCGAGGGCCTTCAGTACGCGGGCGGTGTCCTCGACGGTGGCCCGGCCGTCCCCGTCGGCGTCCGCGACGGCGAGGGCCGCGTGCAGGAACGGGCGGGCGATCTCGGCGAACCGGTCGGGGTTGTCGCGCAGCCGCTTGACCGCGCCGTTCACGAACTCCTCCCGGGTGATCCGCTGGTCCCCGTCGCGGTCCGCTATGCCGGCCATGCCCTGCCAGAACGCCTCGGCACCGATGTACACGGACTGCCCCTTGTCGGAACGGGCCGCCGTACCGAACTCGGCGAGCACCGCCTTGGCCGCCACACTGAAGTCCGCGCGGTCGATGTAGCCGTTGCCGTCCTGGTCGAAAGTGGCGAACCGGGCGGCGATCCTGCGCTCGTACTCGCTGCTGACCATGTCTGTTCGGACCGCCTTACTCACGTCGGGTGCATCTGGCACGGAGCGTACGACGCGAAGGCCGCCGAGGGCGCGCGAACGTGACGCTTGTGCCAAGACCGAGGGAATTTCGGGACAACGGTGTAGCACTCACACGGTGTAGCCCTCACACGGCGGAGTACTCACGTCGTCCGGGGCCGACGGGCGCGGACGCCGCTCACACCGACAGCGGGTCGGTGTCCTCCTGGACAGCGGAGGTCACGTCCGGATGGACGTCGAACAGGCGGCGCACGCCCAGCGCGCCCAGCACCCGGTTGACGTGGGAGCCGTCCTCGGCGCCCTGGGCCGGGAGTATCAGACGCAGCCTGCCCTGGCAGGAGCTCATGAGGCGGCGCGAGGCGATGAGCACGCCGACGCCGCTGGAATCGCAGAAGAACACCTCGGAGAGGTCGAGGACGAGACTGTGGCGGCCCTCGGCCACCTCGTCGTGCACCCGCTGCCGCAGCACCGGCGACGTCACCAGATCCAGCTCGCCCGACACCTGGAGCACAGCCCACTCGCCCTGCTCACCGTTGGTCACATTGAACGCCACCACCATGCCTTTCGTTCGCCCGGACGTAAACGGAAGCTTCCCTTTCGCTTCCCTGCAGCGCGGCTGCCCAGCGGCCGTTCCCTGAAACGCCTGCCGAGAAACGGAAAACTGCCGGAAGAGGCTTGTTTTAGTCGCCTTCGATCCTGTTCGATCGGGTCTGATCAATGGAGGGTCGGGTAGACGCCGACGAAGGCGCGGCGAAGGTCCACTACCACCCACGGCCGCCCAGGGGGCGCTCATTGCGACAAAGGGGCGTGCGCCGTCTCAGGTGCCGACTACATTCGAGGAGACGGTGGGCGCAGGCTTGACAGGGACACGGGCTGGTACAGGGCCGGGAACAGAGCCGGGACACGGGCAGGCAGGCTGAGGGGGCCGCATGGCGAAGAAGGACGCACCGCCCCGCTGGGACCGCAAGATGCAGCAGCGGCTCGCACACGGTGAGGCGGCCGCCCTCGGCGAGCTCTACGACCGTTTCGCTTCACTCGTGCACGGACTCGCCCACCGCGTGCTCGGCGATGAACGCGCCGCCGACAGCATCACCCGCGAGGTCTTCGCCCACGTCTGGGAACACCCCGACTCCTACGATCCCAAGCAGGGCCCGCTGCGCACCTGGGTCGCCACGCTCACCCACCGCCTCGCCGTGCAGCGGCTGCGCGCCACCGAGACCGCCGCGCTGACCCAGGAGGGCCACGGCACCGCCGAGGACCTGGAGCGCAAGGTCCGCCACGCCTCGGTCGCCGCCCGTGCCGACTACATCGTCCAGTCGATGCCCGTCCCGCTGCGGGCCGCCCTGGAGCTGGCGTACTTCCAGCGCCGCGACTACCGCCAGGCCGCCGTCGTCCTCGGCGTCACCGAGGACGAGGCCCGCCGCCGCCTCCGCCTGGGCCTGCAACTCCTCTCCACGGCCCACGACGCCGCCGCACCCGGAGCACCCCCCGGATACGGGGGTGCGGCGTGAACGACGCGGACGGGTCCGAGGCGTACGACGGACATGACAGGGACGACGAGCACGACGGGTACGAGGAGCAGGACGTCTACCAGGGCAAGGACGGCCACGAGGACAAGGACGGGAAGGAGGAGGGGGAAGAGTCCGAGGAGCGGAAGGCGTACGGCGGCCCGAGCGGCCACGGCGGCGACCCCGCCCCCGGCCCTCACCGACCGCCCCGTATCCCCATGCCCCGCACCTCCGTCGAGGACGGCGGACGTCCGCTGTCCGCGCTGGAGGACCTCGGCGACCTGACAGCACCGTCCCCGTCCGCCCCGCTGGTCCTGGAGCACCACGTCCTGAAGGCGCTCCTCGGGGCGTGGGCGCTGGCGGCCTGTTCGCCCGAGGAGACGGCGGCCGTCGAGGAACATCTGGGCGGCTGCGGAACCTGCGCCGACGAAGCCCTGCGGCTGCGCGGGGCGGTCGGCCTGCTGCACCGCCCGGAGAGCCTCGACCTCGACCCGGGCCTGCGCACCCGCGTCCTGGGCAGCTGCCTCGACCGCCGCCCGCCGCGGATCCCGGTGCCCGAGTGGGCGACGCCGTACGACGCCGAGACGGCCCGCCTCGACGCCCTGCTCCAGGACATAGGCGACGCCGAGTGGCACGCGCCCGTGCGGTTGCGCTGGTTCGCGGGCGACGACCCGACGAGCCGCCGCACGACAGTCGCCGGGGTCATCGCGCACCTGCTGTCGGTCGACGGACTGGTCGCGGTCGCGCTCGGCCTCGACGACCCGCTGGGCGACGTCGAGGCGCCGGCCCCGACACCGGCCGCCCGCACCGAGGCGTACTGGCGGGCCTCGCACTTCCCGCCCACCCGCGCGATCCGTGCCCCCTGGCGGGAGCAGAGCCACGACCTGGTGCGCACGGTGTCGTTCGCGGGCGGCGACGCCGGGACGCCGACGGTCTCGTACGGCGACTTCGCGTTGCCGTTGCCCGACGCGATGCTGGACCGCGCCTTCGAGTGCTGGGTGCACGCGGAGGACATCGCCGAGGCGGTGGACTACCCGTACGACCCGCCCTCGCCGCGCCACCTCAACCGCATGATCGACCTCGCGGCCCGGATGCTCCCCCGCGCGCTGGCACTGCGCCGCCGGACGGGGCGGGCCGCACCGGCCCCCGGCCGCCACCTCGTCCCCGCCGGCCGACCGGGCCGCAGCCTCCGGCTGGAGATCGAGGGCCTGGGCGGCGGCGACTGGCTGATCCCCCTGGACTCCCCCGCCGAGGTGGGCTCCGCCGACCAGGAGGTGGCCCACGTGGCCCTCGACGGCGTCGAGTTCTGCCGCCTGGCAGCGGGCCATGTGTCGCCGACGGAGGCGGCGGCGGGGCAGGACGGGGACCGGGAGGCGATCAGGGACGTGCTGTTCGCGGCGGCGTCACTGAGCCGGATGTGAGGGCTGGCCGCGGGTGCGGGTGAGCTGTGGCCGCCCGCGCATCCGCAGCCCCCGAGCCGACTAGGCGAACACCACCGTCCGCCGCCCGTTCAGCAGAATCCGCCGTTCCGCATGCCACTTCACGGCCCGGGCCAGCGCCTGACACTCCACATCGCGCCCGATCGCGACGAGCTGGTCCGGCGTCACGTCATGCCCGACCCGCTCGACCTCCTGCTCGATGATCGGCCCCTCGTCCAGATCCGCCGTCACATAGTGAGCCGTCGCCCCGATCAGCTTCACGCCCCGCGCGTGCGCCTGGTGATACGGCTTCGCGCCCTTGAAGCTCGGCAGGAACGAGTGGTGGATGTTGATGATCCGCCCGCTGAGCTGCTTGCAGAGGTCGTCGGAGAGCACCTGCATGTACCGGGCGAGCACCACCAGCTCGACGTCCAGGTCGCGCACCAGCTCCAGCAGTCGCGCCTCGGCCTCCGCCTTGGTGTCCTTCGTCACCGGAATGTGATGGAAGGGAATGTCGTACGACCCCACGAGCTCGGCGAAGTCGGTGTGGTTGGACACCACGGCCGCGATCTCCACCGGCAGCGCGCCGATCCGCGCGCGGAACAGCAGGTCGTTCAGGCAGTGGCCGAACTTGCTGACCATCAGGACGATCCGCATCCGGTCCTCGGCCCGGTGGATCTGCCAGTCCATGTGGAAGGCGTCACCGATCGCCGCGAAGCTCGCCCGCAGCTTGTCCACGGTCACCGGCGCCTCCGCCGAGAAGTGGACGCGCATGAAGAACAGTCCCGTGTCGTGGTCGCCGAACTGCTGACTGTCCTCGATGTTGCACCCGGTCATGAACAGGTAGCTCGACACGGCGTGCACGATGCCCTGCTTGTCGGGGCAGGACAGGGTGAGGACGTACTGGTCCGCGGGGGCGGCGGCTCGGGTGGACTGCTCGTTCATGCGGCCCAGGGTCCCATATCGGGGGATCGGGGCGTCCCGCCGTCTCGCTCCGCAGACCGCGTGCGTCCGTCCCCTACGCGGTGCGCGTCATGATCCGCAGCACCTCGAGGGTGCGCGGCGCAGCGTCCGGGTCGTCGCCGTCGGCCGCCGCCATCCGCACGTGCGCGTCCCGCGCCGCCCGCACCGCCTCCGGCCAGCCGGGGTGGTCGACGTACGCCGAGACCGGGGCGTCGGGCCCGACCTGATGCATGATCCGCAGCACCCGCAGGACGGCGGTGTCGACGAGCGCAGCCTCCTGGGAGTCCCGGAAGATCGTGCCGACGTACTTCTCGGCGGACCAGTTGTCCAGCCAGGTGTCTTCGACGAGGCGGTACACGGCGTCGGTGACGTCGCCGTACCCCTCGGCGCCCGCCAGCCAGACATCCCGCTGGAACACCGGGTCGGAGAGCATGTGCAGCGCCGAGCGCACATTGCTGCGCCAGCGCCACCAGGGCATGTCGTTCTGTGGCATGCCGCCCATGGTGGCCGAGCGACTGCCGCGACGGGAAGAGTTCTCCGAACCTTGCACGGTCATCGATCGTACGTTCCCTTTTCCCGGAGGGCTCACCACCCCCTCTGTTCACCCTTACGTCACCTGTAGCCAACCCATAGTCACACCCGGGTTGGTGATGTGGCGGAAGCGTGTACGCCCATGACCGGCAGGCGACGCATCCGCAGCACCTTCCTCCCCACGTTCACCCGGCCCGTCAGAGCGGCCGCCGTCTCGGCGGCGGCACTGGTGGCGGGTGCGTCCCTCACCACCGGTTGCGGGGTCGTCCCCGGTACCACGGGGGGCTCCGGCAACGACCCGATCAAGGTCATGACCTGGGCCCCGGAGAACACCGACGCGACGAACAAGCCCGGCATGCCCGCCTTCGCCAGGGCCTACGCCCGCTGGGTCAACTCCAGGGGCGGCATCAAGGGCCACAAGCTCACCGTCCTGACCTGCAACGACCACAACGACAGCGTGGCCGCCGCGAAGTGCGCCGAGCGTGCGGTCGACGAGGGCGTCGTCGCGGTCCTCGGCTCCTACAGCCAGTACGCCGACTCCTTCCTGTCGCCCCTGGAGGGCGCCGGAATCCCGTACATAGGCGGCTACGGCGTCACCGGCGCCGAGTTCACCAGCCCGCTGTCCTACCCCGTCAACGGCGGCCAGGCCACTCTCCTGGCCGGTCTCGGCCGGGCGCTCAGCGGCTGCGGGCCCGTCGCACTGGTCCGGCCCGACACCATCGCCGGCGACGAACTGCCTCCCCTGCTCAACTCCGGACTCACCGCCGGCCGGCACCCGGCCGCCAAGGACGTACGGGCACCGGAGGAGGCCACCGAGTACTCCGGCAAGGCCGGCCAGGCGCTCACCGAGACGACGGCCGACACGGCGAAGCAGGGCTGCGTGGTGCCCGCGCTCGGCGAGCGCACCAGCACCTTCATGGACTCCTTCCGGCGCGCCCGCGAGGACTACCCGGCCGTGCGGACCGCCATGGTGCTCGGCAACGTCGACCAGACCGAGATCAACGCCTCCGGCGGGAAGTCCGGACCGTACGAGGGCTCGTACATCACCGGCTGGTACCCGGTGGAGAGCGACCCGCGCTGGAACCCGATGAAGAAGGTCATCAGCGCGGAGGCCTTCGGCGACAACCGCATCGACGCCGCCGACACCGGTGTGCAGACCACCTGGATCGCGTACACCGTCTTCCAACGGATCGTCGAGTCGCTCGACGGCGACGTCACAGCCGACGCCGTACGGGGAGCCCTGGACGACGGGGCGAAGGTCACCACGGGCGGGCTGACGCCGACCCTGCAGTGGAACTTCCAGGGCCCGCTCGCCTCCGTCGGCTTCCCGCGCCTGGCCAACACCGAGGTGTCCCTGCAGGTCGTCCGGCAGGGCCGGCTGGTGCTGGCCAGGAAGGGCTTCACCGACGTCACCGACACGCTGGAGAACTCCGACCTGGGCTGAGGGACCACCGGGCCGGGGGGACCGGCCGGCAGGCCCGGACCCCTCAGTCGGTGCTGATCCGGGTCACAGCTGGGTCGGCTGGCGCTGGGTCAGGCCGTAGGTGCGCGCGATCGCGTTCCACAGCTTGGCCGCCTTGACCTTCTCCTTGCTGGCGGTGCCGCTCGCCTGGTTGCCGGCCAGGGTCTGGCCGGTGGTGCGGGCCTGGCCCTTCTTGCAGCCCTTCTTGCCTGCCGCCTGGTCCGCCCAGGCCGCGTAGTGGTTGTCCGCCGACGCGGACGCCTGCCAGGCCTTGGTGAGGGCGTCGGTCAGCGCCGCGTTGTCGGGCAGCTTGTCGACCGAGAGTGTGGACAGCCGGGTCACCAGACCGGTGCGCTGCTGGGCGGCGCCCCGCAGATCCTTGGCCGCCTGCCCCAGGTTCTTGCAGGACTTCACGGATTCCACCGAGTTGATCACGGTGGTCCGGCTGCTGCCGCTGTCCGCGAGCAGCTTGTCCAGGGCGACGGCCTGCTGCTCGGCCGGATCGGCGGACGGCGAGGCGGAGCCGTCGGTCGCGGGGGCCGTCGCGGAGACCGGCTGGTTCTTGGCGTCACCCTTGTCGTCGCCGCCCCCGCCGGCGAGCAGCGCGCCCGCGCCGATGCCGAGGACGACGATACCGATACCGACGGCGGCGATCACGGGCACCCGCGACCGGCTGCGGCCGCCCCGGCCGCCGCCGTGACCACCGTCCCCGCCGTCGTACGCACCGTGCTGTCCGCCGCCCGCACCGGGCGGGGCGTACGACGGCTGCGTGGACTGTCCGTACGGCGGCTGGGCGCCGGAGGCGGCGTGGGGCTGCTGGAGAAGCGGCAGTTGCTGGGTCGCGGCGGCCGGGCCGGGCTCGGCGCCCGGGCCGCCGCGGAAGAGGTTGTCGAACTCGGCCGGCGGCTGCCGGTCCGCGCCCTGCGGTCCGCCGTAGGACGCCCCGGGGGGCTGCTGTCCGGGCACGGGCGCGATGTACTGCGTGGGCTCGGCGTCGGGGCCGGTGGCGGGCGGGAGCGGTCCGGCGCCCGGCCGGGAGGGGTCGCCCTGCGGGGAACGGCCGAGGAACTGGGTCGCCTCGGCGGGCGACTCGGCGCCCGTCTCGGGCGGCAGCGCCCCGGGACCGACCGGCGGCAGGTACTGCGTGGCGCCCTCGTCGGCCCCGGCGGTGCGCGGAACGTACTGGGTGGCCCCGTCGTCGGCGGGCGGCAGCGGAGCCCCACCGGGGGTGCCGTACGCGTCGGCGGGAGGCAGCGGCGAGCCGACGGGGGCGTTGTAGCGGACGGGCGCCTGCGCGGAGCCGGAGTTCTCCGGGGGCAGGGGCGCACCGGGGCCGGGAGCGCCGTACCCTGCGCCGGCCGACTGCGAGGAGGCGTCCGGGGGGCCGCCCTGGCCGACGGGCGGCAGGTAGTAGGAGGTGGGCGGATCATCGCTGTGTCCCGTGGGCTGCGGCGAGGCGCCCGCGCCCGAGGGCCCGTAGGCACCCGGGTCAGCGCCGTAGGCGGGCGTCTGCCCGCCCTCCGGCGGCAGGGACCGCGACGCCGCCTCCGGGGTCGCCCCCCAGGCGGCGGAAGGTTGCGCCTGGCCGGCCTCGGGGCCGCCCCAGGACTGGTCGGCCGGAGTCGGCCAGCCCTGCCCCGGCTGCGGAGCGGGTGCCTGCGGCCGGCCCGGCCCCCACGGCGTGCCCCAGGCCTGCCCGCCGGCCGGCACCGCGCCCGCCCCGGACTCCTGCCCCGGCGTCTGACCGTGCGGCTGTCCGTAGGCCGATCCCGAGGTCTGGCCGTACGACGCTCCCGACGCCTGTCCGTACGCCGAACCGGAACCCTCGCCGTACGCCGAACCGGAACCCTCGCCGTACGCCGAACCGGAACCCTCGCCGTACGCCGAACCGGCCCCCTGGCCATACGCCGGACCCTGCGCCTGGCCCTGCGCCGAACCGGGCGCCTGACCGTGCGCCGAGCCCTGGCCCTGACCGTTGCCCTGGCCCTGGTCGTACGAGCCACCGCTCGGCTCGCCGTACGCCGTGCCGGGTGCCGGAGGGATGGGGCCGTTCGGGCGGCCGTATCCGCCTGTCATGCCCGGCAGCAGGGGTTCCCCGCCGTCGGAGGGCAGCACGATGCCTTCGCGCGCTTCGCGCGCCGAGGGCTCCTCGCCCTGTCCACTCTGCGTCACCGGGACTCCTACGAATGGGGGACCTTCGGAATCGTCGGCTCACGCTACCGGGTCCCCAGAGGCAGGTGCTACGCAGCTCAAGCCCTGACCTGCGTCCCTGTGACCGCCGTAACAGATCCACCAGCCGATTCGGCGGGCGCGGTGACACAACCGCGCCCCCATTCGCTGTATATGGCTCCCTTGTCGCCCTCGCGCCGTCGTTTCCCGTCCGTCACGCCCTCGTGGCAGCGGGTTTCACGCTGCCACCGGCAGATCCAGACGCGCCCCGAACTCCCTCACCACGGACTCGTCCCGGAACGGCTCCAGCCGCTGCTGGAAGTCCTCCAGGTACTCGGCGCCCCGGTTGGAGCGGAGGGTCTCCAGCAACTCCACCGCCTTCAGACCGGTGTTGCAGGCCTGCTCCACCTCGCGCTGCTGCACCTGCGCGGTGGCGAGCAGGACGTAGCCGATGGCCCGGCGGCGGGCCCGCGACTCGGGGTGGGCGTCCAGGGACTCCCGCGCGCACCGCGCCGCCGCGTCGGCCTGTCCCAGGTCCCGGTGGCAGTGCGCCAACTCGTCGGCAAGGTAGGCCTCGTCGAAGTGAGCGATCCATGCCGGGTCGTCCCCGGAGGACGGGTCGGCCTGCTCCAGCGCGTGGACGGCACGGCCGGCGGCCGTCTGGGCCGACCGCGCGTCGCCCAGCAACGCGTGCCCCCGCGCCTCCGCCGCGTGGAACATCGCCTCCGCACGCGAGGTCACGCGCCCACGCGCCCCCTCCTGCGCCGCGCGCGCCAACTGCGCGATCTCCCGCGGGTTCCCGAGCTGCGCGGCGAGGTGGCTCATGGACGCGGCGAGGACGTAACCGCCGTATCCGCGGTCACCCGCCGCCTGAGCGAGCCGCAGCGCCTGGATGTAGTACCGCTGGGCCAGACCCGGTTGGCCGGTGTCGACGGCCATGTAGCCCGCGAGCTCGGTGAGTCGGGCCACCGCCGCGAACAGTTCACGGCCGACCGCCTCCCGGTAGGAGCCCGCCAGCAGCCCGGACACCACGCTGTTGAGGTAGTGCACGACGACGGGCCGCACATGCCCGCTGCCGTGCTGGTGGTCCAGGTCGACCAGGGCCTGCGTCATCGCCTTGACCGCCGCCACGTCGGACTGCCCCACCCGGGGTCCGGCCGAGCGCGCGACCTGCGCGTCGGGCGAGGAGATCAGCCAGTCCCGGCTGGGCTCGACCAGCGCGGACGCGGCGACGGACGAACCGGACAGGAAGTCCCGGCGGCCCACGTCACTGCGCCACAGCTCACACACCTGCTCGATGGCCCCCAGGACCGTCGGCGAGAACTGCAGCCCCACGCCCGACGCGAGGTTCTTGCCGTTGGCCATCCCGATCTCGTCGATCGTGACCGTCCGGCCGAGTTTGCGGCCCAGCGCCTCCGCGATGATCTCCGGAGCACGTCCGCGTGGCTGTTGTCCGCGCAGCCAACGGGCCACGGACGTCTTGTCGTACCGCAGGTCGAGACCGTGCTCGGCGCCGCACATGTTGACCCGGCGGGCGAGCCCGGCGTTCGAGCAGCCCGCTTCCTGGATGAGCGCCTGCAGCCGTTCGTTCGGCTGCCGCGCGACGAGAGGCCTTGCGGCCATGGCGTACCCCCTGTGGCTGCGGTGCCTGCCCACACACCGAGTTGACGTGTCTTCCACGGACGGACTTCCTGAACTCGTCAGGAACGAAAAGATCCGGCCGTGAAGATCAATGCCCCGCGAACACGGCGAAAATGCGAGGCATGCGAGACATGCGAGGATTGCCGGGGTAAAGGTGCTTGCCGCCCCCGTACCTGGCTACCCACCCCACGCCCCGGTTCCTCCCGCGCGCCCCCACACATGCATCCATGCGCCCCACGTGCGGAATCGATGCTCCTCCCCCGCGCAAAAAGGGAAGGTGCAGGCCCGAAGGGCCTTTCTCTGCAACGGTGGTGGTGGGAGACGGGCGGGCAGCCGTAACTCCAGGTGGGCGCGGGAGTTGAGTGGAGCGTGGAAGAGACGATCGCGGGCACCGAAGCCGTTCAGATTCCGACGCAGCGCGGGGAATCGCTGCTGGACACAGCCGTACGCTACGCCGAGGAACGCCACTGGGACGTCTTCCCCGGGACCTGGCTGGAAGCCGTCGACGGGGTGCAGCGCTGCTCGTGCGGCGACCCCGTGTGCGCCGCCCCCGGCGCGCACCCCGCGCGCGCGGACTGGGCGACGCAGGCGACCGGCAGTGCGACCGTCGCGCGCCGGATGTGGCAGAAGCAGCCGACGGCGTCGATCCTGCTGCCGACGGGCCGGACGTTCGACGCGATCTGCGTGCCGGAGACCGCCGGGTTCCTCGCGCTGGCCCGGATGGAACGCATGGAACTGACGCTCGGTCCCGTGACGTCGACGCCGGACCGGCGCATGCAGTTCTTCGTGCTGCCGGGAGCGTCGGTGAAGGTACCGGAACTGGTGCGCAAGCTCGGCTGGTCGCCATCGTCGCTCGACCTGGTCGCGCTGGGCGAAGGCTCCTACGTCGCCGGACCTCCGACCCGGTTCGGGTCCTCGGGCGCCGTGCAGTGGGCCCGCCGGCCGACGTCGGCGAACCGGTGGCTGCCGGACGTGGAGGAGCTGATCTCACCGCTCACCTACGCGTGCGGGCGGGATCGCTGACCTGCCCCCGAGCGGCACGCTCCCTGACCGTAGTGTTCTGGCATGACGTCGGGAGCAGTGACGGGTTCGGCCGCCGTACGGGTGCGGGGGCTCTGGAAGCGGTTCGGGCAGCAGGTCGCCGTGGCGGGGATCGACCTGGACCTGCCCGCGGGGAAGTTCATAGGGCTGGTCGGGCCGAACGGGGCGGGAAAGACCACCACACTGTCGATGGTGACCGGGCTGCTCCGACCGGACCAGGGATCCGTCGAGGTCGTCGGGCACGACGTGTGGCGCGACCCGGTCGAGGTGAAGGCACGGATCGGAGTACTGCCCGAGGGCCTACGCCTGTTCGAACGACTGTCCGGGCGTGAACTGCTCGCCTACTCCGGCCGGTTGCGCGGACTGCCCGGCGCCGAGGTCGACAAGCGGGCCGCCCAGCTCCTCGACGTCCTCGATCTGGCCGGGGCCCAGCACAAACTCGTCGTCGACTACTCGACCGGCATGCGCAAGAAGATCGGGCTCGCCACCGCCCTCCTCCACAACCCCGAAGTGCTCTTCCTCGACGAACCGTTCGAGGGCGTCGACCCGGTGTCGGCCCAGACCATCCGCGGGGTACTGGAGCGGTTCACCGCCTCCGGCGCCACCATCGTCTTCTCCTCCCACGTGATGGAGCTCGTCGAGTCGCTGTGCGACTGGGTGGCCGTCATGGCCGCCGGCCGCATCCGCGCCCAGGGCACACTCGCCGAGGTGCGCGGCGACGCCCCCTCCCTGCAGCGGGCGTTCCTCGAACTCGTCGGCGCGCACAGCCGGGACACCGGGTCTCACCTGGACTGGCTGGGCGGCGGAACGGCCCGATGAGCGCCGACAGCGCCCCCAGGGCCCACCACAGCGACCCCGCGCCCGGCATCACCCCCGTCGTCGTACGACTGAAGCTGTCGCTGCTCAGGAACGGACTCAAGCAGTCCGCCGGACGGCGAGCCGCGTACATCGGCTCGGCTGTCGCCGTACTGCTCTTCACCGCCCTGCTGCTCATCGGCCTGATCGCCCTGCGCGGACACGCGCACGCCGCCTCCCTGGTCGTCCTGCTGGTGGCGGTGCTGGCGGCCGGCTGGGCGGTGATGCCGCTGTTCTTCCCCGGCGGCGACGAGACGCTGGATCCCACCCGGCTGGTCATGCTGCCCCTGCGGCCCCGGCCCCTGGTACGGGCGCTGCTCGCCGCCTCCCTGATCGGCATCGGCCCCCTGTTCACGGTGTGCGTGCTGGCGGGTTCCGTCGTGTCGGTCGCGCACGGCCCGGTGGCGTACGTCGTCGGCGTCGTCGGTGTCGTCCTCGCGCTGTTGATGTGCGTGGCCCTCGCCCGGACCGTCGCCGTCGCCAACGTCCGGCTGCTGACCAGCCGCAAGGGCCGGGACCTGGCGGTGCTGAGCGGACTGGTGGTCGCGGTCGGAGCACAGGTCGTGAACTTCGGCGTGCAGCGGCTGGGAACGAGCGGCCTGGCCCAGCTCGACGGACCCGCCGACGTGCTGCAGTGGGTGCCGCCCGCGTCGGCGATCGGGGCCGCGGACTCCGCGAGCGAGGGGGCGTACGGCACCGCTGCCTTGCAACTCGCCCTCACGGCACTCGCGCCGGCCGCGCTCATCGCCCTGTGGTCACGGCATCTGACCCGGCTGATGACGGCGCCCGACGGCTCCACCCTCCAGGCCGCCGACACCAGGAGCGGCGAACGGAAGTCGGCGGGCCTGTCCCGTCTCCTGCCGCCCGGACGGACCGGAACGGTCATGGAACGCAGCCTGCGCTACGTGTGGCGCGACCCCAAGACCAAGGCGGCCTGGGTGACCTCCCTCGCCATCGGCCTGATCGTGCCCGTGTTCAACGCCCTCCAGGGCACGGGCTCCCTCTACTTCGCCTGCTTCGCCGCCGGGATGCTCGGCGTACAGATGTACAACCAGTTCGGACAGGACACGTCCGCGTTCTGGCTGGTCGCGATGACGATCTCGTCGACCCGGGACGCGTACGTCGAACTGCGCGCGCGGGCGCTCGCGCTGCTGGTGATCACCCTGCCGTACGCCGTCCTCGTCACCGTCCTGACGACCGCGCTCCTCGACGACTGGCCGAAACTGCCCGAGGTGCTCGGACTGTCCTTCGCGCTGCTCGGGGCGATGCTGGCGACCGGGGCGTGGACCTCGGCCCGCTTCCCGTACTCCATCCCGCAGGAGGGCTACAAGAACGTGGCCCCCGGACAGGCCGGGCTCGCCTTCATGGCCATCCTCGGCGGCATGGTCTCGGCGGCCCTGCTGTGCGCCCCCGTCATCGCCGGGACGATCTGGCTGAACGTCAGCGACGGCGGCGACCGGTGGAGCTGGCTGCTGCTGCCCGTGGGCGCGGTCTACGGCGCCGCGATCACGGTGGGGGGCCTGCGGCTGGCGGCGCCTCGGACGGCACGGCAGCTGCCGGAGATCCTGCTGGCGGTCAGCAAGGGGTGACCTTCGGGGCGGGGGCGAAGGCGGGAACGCGGGACGTCGAGGCGCGGGACGTCGAGGCGCGGGACGTCGAGACGCGGGACGTTGCCGGGCGGCGTCAGCCCTTGAGGCCCGTGAGGACGCCGTCCAGGAAGGGCTCGATGGCGCCCCGCCAGGCCTCCGGCTGGTCGTAGTGGACGAGGTGGCCGGCGTCCGCGACTTCCGCGTACTCGCCACGGGGCAGGACGCGGACCATCTCCTGCGCCTCGGCGCGGCCCAGCTCACCGTCGAGACCACGGACCACCAGGGCGGGGCACTGGACCTGGGCGAGCTCCTCCCAGTGCGCGTCGTACACCCACGTCTCGCGGGACTCGAGCATCTGCGCCGGATCGAAGACCGGGCGCCAGCCGTCGGGGGACTCGTGCATGACCTCGGCGTAGAACTCGCCGCGCACCGGGTTCGGGCGCTCCACCCAGGGGTCGTCCTCGCCGAACCACTTGCGGACGTCGGCGAGTGTGGCGAAGGGGGCGGGCCAGGCCTGGAACCAGTCCTCCCACTCGCGCTGCGAGGCGGCACCGAGGGCGGAGGCCCGCATGTCGCAGATGATCAGGCCGCGGACCAGGTCGGGGCGCTTCGCGGCGAGCTGCCAGCCGGTCAGAGCACCCATCGCGTGCCCGATGAGGACGGCCGGGCCGAGTCCGAGCTGTTCGAGGGCGGCCTCGACGTCCTCGACGTAGGCCTCGCGGGTGTAGGCGGTCCGTGGCGGCTTGTCGCTCTGGCCGTGGCCCCGCTGGTCGAGGGCGACGGCGCGGTGCCGCTCGGAGAGCCAGCGGGCGGTGGACGCCCAGTGGGAGGCCCGGCCCATCAGCCCGTGCAATAACAGCACCCCGCCGGCCCGCTCGCCCGCCCTCGTCTCCCCCGGACCGTCCTTCACCGGATCGGTCTTGGGAGGGTCGCCGAACTCCCAGGCGGCGAGACGTACGCCGCCCGCCCCGGTCACGTCGATGCGTCGCGCCATAGGTCCTGGCACCCCCCTAGCTCCGCTCGGACCGCTCGCTCCCGCTCGGGGCGGACGGTCCTGTGAACCGCGTCCTGCCTGTCGTGTTCGCCGTGCTGCCCACACCCCTGAAGCGCGGATTCCGCGTGATACGTCACCCGCAGGCCATCGAAAGCCTATTCGAAAATCTCGCTCTCGCCCCTTCTCACCGACAACACCCCTCGTTCGAGTGACCCCCCTCAAGGAATGATCGCCGCCACCGAGGGGAGATCTTCAACGGGAGGCGGACCGCTCGGGGACATCGGTCCGCAGGGGATGACCCTGAGAGCTCGGGGCTCCGGGTCAGCACAGGGGAGGACAGGCCCCGGCGCCACACGGCGCCGGGGCCCTCTCCACGCTCACGGCACATCATCCCCGCCCCCTCACCGGCCAGGCGGCGCCACCGCCACCCCACGCCAAGAGCCCCTCAGGTCATATGCCTCACGCGACAGCCTCGCACGCGAAACGTCCGGGCGCTGCGATTCGGCGTACACGAACCCGTATTCGACGAGATCGCCGAAACACCACAACCACCTCCCCTTTTCCAGGAGTTGACGGCCAGCCTCCTGGAGAACGGACCAGCGCCGACACGCAGGAACCGCGCACAGCGCTCACCTGTTCACCCGCTCAGCGCTTGGCGACGAACACGTGCGAGGCCACGTCCGACGCCAACTCGGCCGCCTCGCCGCCGCTGCCCACCAGCACGCCGCCCGCCGACTCCGTCACACTCACCACCGAACCGGGCTGCACACCCGCCCGGCGCAGCGTGTACATCAACTGCGCGTCCGTCTGGATCGGCTCACCGATCCGGCGCACCACGACCGTCTTGCCGTCGGCACCCGGGTCGAGATCCGACAGCGACACCATGCCCTCGTCCAGGAACGGGTCGGCACCGTCCTTCTCGCCGAGTTCCTCCAGACCGGGAATCGGATTGCCGTACGGCGACTCGGTGGGGTGCCGCAGCAACTCCAGCACACGGCGCTCGACGGCCTCGCTCATCACGTGCTCCCAGCGACACGCCTCGGCGTGCACCTGCTCCCACTCCAGACCGATCACATCGACGAGCAGACACTCCGCGAGCCGGTGCTTGCGCATCACCCGCGTGGCCAGCCGCCGGCCCTCGTCGGTGAGCTCCAGGTGCCGGTCGGTCGCGACGGACACCAGACCGTCCCGCTCCATCCGCGCCACCGTCTGGCTGACCGTCGGCCCGCTCTGGTCGAGCCGCTCGGCGATCCGGGCGCGCATGGGGACCACACCTTCCTCCTCCAGCTCGAGGATGGTGCGGAGATACATCTCCGTGGTGTCGATCAGTCCGGACATACGTGCCCCTTGATGAGATCCGCCGGAAGCACGACAGCTTCCCGGCTCGTGCGCTGGCCCTGGACCCAATTCTGCCGGATACCACCGACAACCGTGCCGCGCCGTTGCAACCAAGGCATTACGGGGAGGTTCCGACGGCTGCGGGGCCGGTGCTCTCCCCACAGTAACGACGTCACGGTCCCAGCCGCCTCGGCGACCTGCCCCACCGAACACGGCCGTATTGACATCCCACTGGTCCAGACCGCACCGTGATCCGCGGCACAGACACCCCGCCTCGACACCTCGTCCTGAAAGGGCCCGCATGAGCGACGGCACGCTGTCCGGTCAGTTCTTCGACGCCGCGATCGGCCTGCTGCAGCGGGTCCGGGACGAGGAGGCCCCCTCCATCGAAGCGGCCGGGAACCTCCTCGCCGACACCGTGACCGCAGGCGGCCGCCTCTTCGCCTTCGGCGCCGGACACTCCTCACTCGCAGCGCAGGACGTCGTCTACCGCGCGGGCGGCCTCGCCCTGATGAACCTGCTGACCGTCCCCGGTGTCGTCGGCGTCGACGTCATGCCGGCCACCCTCGGCTCCGCCCTGGAACGCGTCGACGGCCTCGCGAGCGCCGTCCTGGACTGCTCCCCGCTCCGCGCGGGTGATGCCCTCGTGATCATCTCGCTGTCCGGCCGCAACGCGCTCCCCGTCGAGATGGCCATGAAAGCCCGCGCCCTCGGCATCCGGGTCATCGGCGTGACCTCGGTGGCCTACGCCTCCGAGACCAGCTCCCGCCATGTCTCCGGCACCTACCTCAAGGACCACTGCGACGTCGTCCTCGACTCCAAGATCGCGATCGGCGACGCCGAACTCACCCTCGACACCGTCTCCGCCCCCTTCGCCCCCGCCTCCACCGTCGTCACCTCGGCCATCCTCCAGGCCGTCATGGCCACGGCAGCGGGAAGCCTCGCCGACCGAGGCGTCGAACCTCCGCTCCTGCGGTCCGGGAACGTGGACGGAGGACACGAATGGAACAAGCGCGTGTTCGAGACGTACGGGGACCGGATCCACTACCTCCGCTGAGGCCGCCCGTCGCGGCCCGGGGCGGAGCTACTCCCGCCCCACCGCCTCACCCAGATCCAACGCACAGGCGATCCGCACGGCCACATCCTCCGCGTACACCGCGTCGCCCCGCTCGAACTGACTCCGCCCGGCCCCCCGCAGAAACGTCACGACCCCGAGCGTCCGCCCCCGACTCCGCAGCACCGCACACAGCGCGTGCACCGCGTCCCCCGGCCACTGCCGAGCCAACGCCCACTCCCGCGCCTGAGCCGCCGGCACAGCCCCCACACTCGCCCGCACAGCCCCGATCCGGTCCACGCACTGCAACGCCGGATGCCCCTCCGCATACCGCACCGGCAACCCCGCCTGCCCGGTCACCGGACTCGGCCCGGGCGCCCCGGAAGGCGTCGCGACCACCCGCACCAGCCGCACCGGACCCGTCTCCTCCCCGTCGGCCACCGCACCCCCCGCCACCCGGTCGATCAGCGCATGGTCGGCGAAACCCGCGAGCGCGAAGTCCAGATGAACGGTCGCCGCCTCCAACGGGTCCTCGCACTCGGCGGCAGCCCGCGCCGCCCGGTGCAACTGATTCGTACGGAACCGCAGCAGCGACGCCTCCTGCTCACTCTGCTTGGCCTCCGTCACGTCCTCGAAGAGCCAGCCCACCCCCAACGGCACAGGCTCCTCCGCCAGCGGCGACGCCAGCCGGACGAACCCGCACCGCCAGCAACGCCGCTTGTCGCCCTCCGGGGTACGCACACTCACCCAGACCTCGGCGGGCGCCGGCGGCGCCCCCTCCGCCAGCACATGCGTGAGCGCACTCTCCAACTCCTCCACACCCTGCGCCAGCAGATCCCCGAGAGGCCGCCCCAGCACAGACGTACGCCCGACCCCGAACGCCCGGGCCGCGTGCGCGTTGACCACAGCCGGCCGCAGATCGACGTCGACCAGCACCACACCCCAGGAAGCGTCCTCGAACAACGCCTCACTCAGCGCGATCGACCGCTCCAGATCGATCTGCGTGTGCACCTCACTGAACGCGCAGTACACCCCGGCCGGCTTCCCGTCCGGCCCCCGCACGGCCGCCGACTGCGTCCGTACGAGCACCCGGCCGCCGTCCTTGGTCAGCAACGCGAACTCGTGCACCTGCCGCCCCGGGGCGTGCATCGCGGACAGCAGCCGCCCCTCGACCTCCTCGGCGTCGGCACTGCGCACCGCCCACCCGGCGAAGCCCTGCCGCCCCACCGCCTCCTCAGCACTCCAGCCGAGAATCCGCTCCGCCTCACGGTTCCAGTGCGTCACCACCCCGTCCGCGTCGAATGCGCACAAGGCCGCGTCCATGCCGTCGAGCAGCGCGGCCAGCAAATCAGAGCCGTCCGAGCCGTCCGAACCCTCCGGACCGTCCCGCTCGGGCTCGTCCGGCCCGATCTCGTCGGTGGTCCCACTACGCCGGGAAGCACTCACCTCGACCCCCTGCAGGCTGCCGCGTCCGCACGTACCGCACGTCGGTTCGCTCACTAACAATCATTCAACTCGAACGTGACGCAGCACACACCAAGTTCCCACAAGATTGAAGGAATCGTTGTACGCCGGAAACGCACCCAGGCCCGCACCGGACGACTGTATCCCCACAGAAACAGCAGGTCAGGCGGCCAGCGACACGAAAATCACGAAGCTCGGACATCAGTACCCGCCCCTCTCCTCGCATCCACCTCGATCTCGATCCTCATCCGCGGATCCGCGAGCCCGCACACCATCATCGTCGCCGCCGGCCGCACCTCCCCGAACACCCGCCGCAACGCCGGCCAGCACGGCTCGAAATCCTCCCGATCCGGAACATCGACCACGTCAGACCCCGCAGCCGAGGAGGCTCGAACCGCATCTCCAACCTCGTCCTCGCCTGCGTCCCCTGCAACCAGGCCAAGGGCAACACATCCGTCGAGACCTTCCTCGCCCACCGCCCCGAGCCCTTCAGCTTCTGCAACGGGCCGACGGATACGGGTACAGCAGTTGGCCGGAGCCATCTCCGTCAACATCCCGGAAAATCGGTTGATCCGTCTTCGGCCTCTTCTTAAGGTGTTCCTACGCCGAAAGGAGGTGATCGGGTACATGTATGAAACCCGGACGCGCGAGGTGGCTGCGGGCTAGCGCCCGTCACCACACCGAGTGCGGTGCCGGACCAGCACGTGAAAGAAGCGTGCAGCCGGCCCAATCCCAAGCAGTCACCCGACCCGCGAGCTCGCCGGTACGTCCGGCCGGCTTCTCCGCCGTCAGGCGGAGGGACCCCGAGCTCGCGGGTCGTCTGCGTTCGCGGACAGGGCGGGGCAGGCGAGGCGGGGCCCGTTCAGCGGGCGATGTCGCCGTAGCCCTCGATCTCCTGGGGGCCGCGTGTGCCGGGGCCGGTGTAGCGGGCCGAGGGGCGGACCAGGCGGCCGGTGCGCTTCTGTTCCAGGATGTGGGCCGACCAGCCGGCCGTGCGGGCGCAGGTGAACATGGATGTGAACATGTGGGCCGGGACCTCGGCGAAGTCGAGGATGATCGCGGCCCAGAACTCGACGTTGGTGGCGAGGACGCGGTCGGGGCGGCGTGCGTGGAGTTCGGCGAGGGCGGCCTTCTCGAGGGCCTCGGCGATCTCGAAGCGGGGGGCGCCGAGTTCGCGGGCGGTGCGGCGCAGGACGCGGGCGCGGGGGTCCTCGGCGCGGTAGACGCGGTGGCCGAAGCCCATGAGGCGTTCGCCCTTGTCGAGGGCGTGTTTGACGTAGGCCTCGGCGTCGCCGGTGCGTTCGATCTCCTCGATCATGTGGAGGACGCGGGAGGGGGCGCCGCCGTGGAGGGGGCCGGACATGGCTCCCACGGCCCCTGACAGCGCAGCGGCCACGTCTGCGCCCGTCGAGGCGATGACCCTCGCTGTGAAGGTGGACGCGTTCATGCCGTGTTCGGCCGCCGAGGTCCAGTAGGCGTCCACGGCCGCCACGTGTTTGGGGTCGGGTTCGCCGCGCCAGCGGATCATGAAGCGTTCGACGACGGACTGGGCCTTGTCGATCTCGCTCTGGGGGACCATGGGCAGGCCCTGGCCGCGGGCGGACTGGGCGACGTAGGACAGGGCCATGACGGCGGCTCGGGCGAGGTCCTCGCGGGCTTGCTCGGCGTCGATGTCCAAGAGGGGTTTCAGGCCCCAGACGGGGGCGAGCATGGCGAGGGCGGACTGGACGTCGACGCGGATGTCGCCGGAGTGGACGGGGATGGGGAAGGGTTCGGCGGGCGGCAGGCCCGGGTTGAAGGCTCCGTCGACGAGCAGGCCCCAGACGTTGCCGAAGGAGACGTGGCCGACCAGGTCCTCGATGTCGACGCCCCGGTATCGCAGGGCGCCGCCTTCCTTGTCCGGTTCGGCGATCTCCGTTTCGAACGCGACGACTCCTTCGAGTCCGGGTACGAAGTCGGACATCAGGCGGCTCCTCGTGATGTGTGCGACAGGTGGCGCCGGGGGATCCACGGTCCGTGCGGAAACTCGCGGTCCTGGCGATCAGCCCGGTGGTGCCCCGTGCGGCCGACGGTGACCCACCGGGAGGACACCTGCACCATATCCCTGAGTGCCACCTTTGGGGAGGGTCGGCGGCACTCAGTGCCATCTTCGGTTCGGGCCGTCGGTGATACGGCGGGATGTCGACCTGGTCGATGCGGCAGGATGACCATGTGAAGGACGCAGACGCCGTTTCCCCCGATCCCGCCTCGATGCGTCAGCAGTACCGGGCGGAGGGGCTTGCCGAGTCCGATCTCGCCGCCTCGCCCGTGGAGCAGTTCGCGCGGTGGTTTCAGCAGGCCGCGACGGAGGGCCGGTTGTTCGAGCCGAACGCGATGGTGGTGTCCACCGCGGACGGCGAGGGCCGGGTCAGCTCCCGTACGGTGCTGTTGAAGCACTTCGACGAGCAGGGCTTCGTCTTCTACACCAACTACGACTCCCGCAAGGCCCGTGACCTGGCCGAGAATCCGCAGGTCGCGCTGTTGTTCCCGTGGCATCCGATGGCTCGGCAGGTCATCGTCGCGGGTGTGGCCCGGCGGACCGGCAGGGACGAGACGGCCGCGTACTTCCGTACGCGTCCGCACGGGTCCCAGCTGGGTGCCTGGGCGAGCGAGCAGTCGTCGGTGATCGCGGGCCGTGCGGGGCTGGACTCGGCGTACGCGGAGCTGGCCGCGCGTTATCCGGAGGGCGAGCAGGTGCCGGTGCCGCCGCACTGGGGTGGTTTCCGGGTGGCGCCGCGGACGGTGGAGTTCTGGCAGGGCCGGGAGAACCGGTTGCACGACCGGTTGCGGTACGTGGTGGAGGCGGACGGGGGCTGGCGGGTGGAGCGGCTCAGTCCGTGAGGACCGTGTCCAGGATCCTCGCCCACTGCGCCACCACTCGTTCGCGGCGTGCGGTGTCGTCCGTGAGCAGGTTGGCGAGGCCCAGGCCGCGGGCCATGTCCAGCAGGCCCTGGACGGTTTCCCGGACGCCGGGACGGGTTTCGTCGGCGCCGAGCAGGTCGACGGCTATGCGGTGGGTCTCGCGGCCGACGTGGGCTTCCAGCTCGGTGACGCGGGGGCGTAGCGGGGCCTCGTTGGAGGCGGCGACCCACAGGTGGAGGGCGGCGCGGAAGAAGGGGCCGGTGTAGAGGTCGACCAGGGCGGCGACGACGGCGTGGCGGTCGCCGGTCGCGCCTTGGGGGAACAGGGCGCGCAGGGCGGTGGAGCGCTCTTCGGCGACGTATTCGACGGCTGCTGTGAAGAGGTCCTCGCGGGTGGGGAAGTGGTGTTGGGCGGCGCCGCGGGAGACGCCGGCGCGTTCGGCGACGACGGCGACCGTGGAGCCGGTCCAGCCGTGTTCGGCGAGGCAGGCCACGGCGGCTTCGAGGAGTCGTTGCCGGGTGGCCCGGCTACGGTCCTGTTTGGGGACACGCTCACCCGTCACTCGCTCACCCGGCACGTGTTCGATGGCGCTCACAGCAGCCATGGTGGATCCCGTCGTTCGAGGAAGGCTGTCATCCCCTCGCGGGCCTGCGGGGAGGAGAACAGCCGGGTTGAGAGCGCGGTGAGGGCGTCCGCGTCTCGGTCGAAGGCTTCGAGCACCTTAGCCGTGAGCAGCTGTTTCGTCTCGGTCAGGGCCTGGGGTTCGGATTTCCGCAGGCCGTCCAGGACGGGTGCGAGTACGGCGTCCACGTCGTCGCCCGCCGCCGTGAGCAGGCCGATGCGGGCGGCTTCGGCGGCGTCGAAGCGTTCGCCGGTGAGGTAGTGGCGGGCGAGGGCGCGCGGGTCGGTGCGGGGGATCAGCGGGAGTGAGATGACCGCGGGGGCGACACCGATGCGTACTTCGGTGAAGGCGAAGGTGGATTCGGTGGAGGCGGCGGTGATGTCGCAGGCGGCGAGGAGGCCGAGGCCGCCGGCGCGGACGTGGCCGGTGACCCGGGCGAGGACGGGTGAGGGCAGTTCGATGATCTGGCGCAGGAGGGCGACCAGTGCCTCGGGGGGCGGTGGGTCGCGCAGGTCGGCGCCCGCGCTGAAGGTGGTGCCGGTGTGGGTGAGGACGATGGCGCGTACGTGGTCGTCCTCGCCGTTCTGTTCCAGGGCGGCGGCGAGTTCCCGTACGAGGGCGGCCGAGAGGGCGTTGCGGTTGTGCGGCGAGTCCAGGGTGAGGGTGGTGATGCCGCGTTCGTGGGCGGTGTGGACGAGGGTCGTCACGGGTTCTCCCTCAGGCGGCGGCGCAGGATCTTGCCGGAGGCCGCGCGGGGTACGGCGTCGATGAAGGTGACCTGGCGGACGCGTTTGTAGGGGGCGACGCGCTCGGCGACGTACATCATGACCTCTCCTTCGGAGAGGTCGGGCGCGGTGGGCCGGCGGACCACGTGGGCGTGCGGGATCTCGTTGCCGTCGTCGTTGTGGACGCCGATGACGGCGGCGTCGGCGATGCCGGGGTGGGTGAGCAGGAGGGCTTCGAGTTCGGCGGGGGCCACCTGGAAGCCCTTGTACTTGATGAGTTCCTTGACGCGGTCGACGACGAAGAGCCAGCCGTCGGCGTCGGCGTGGCCGACGTCTCCGGTGTGCAGCCAGCCGTCCTTGTCGATCATCGCGGCGGTGGCGTCGGGGCGGCCGAGGTAGCCCTTCATGATCTGGGGGCCGCGGATGAGGATCTCGCCGGACTCGTCGATGTCGAGGTCCTTGTCGGGGTCGTCGAGGGAGACGATCCGCATCTCGGTGCCGGCGATGAGCCGGCCGACGGTGCCGGGGGGCGCCTCGCGCATGGCGTCCAGGGGGACGACGTGGGTGCCCGGGGACAGTTCCGTCATGCCGTAGGCCTGTCCGAGCGGCGGCAGGCCGAGGCGGTGCGAGCAGGCGGCGGCGAGGTGGGCGTCCAGGGGGGCGGCGGCGCTGATGACGTACTTCAGGGACGACAGGTCGTACTGGGTGACCAGGGGGTGCTTGGTGAGGGCCAGGACGATCGGCGGGGCGACGTACAGCCCGGTGATGCGGTGGTTCTGGATGGCCGCGAGGAACGTCTCCAGGTCGAAGCGGGGCAGGACGACGACGGTGGCGCCCTGGCGCAGGGGCGCGTTCATGAGGGCGGTGAGGCCGTAGATGTGGAAGAACGGCAGTACGGCGAGGATGCGGTCGCCGGGGCCCGCGGCGATGGCCGGTTCGAGCTGGGCGAGGTTGGTGGCGATCTGGCGGTGGGTGAGCATGACGCCCTTGGGCATGCCGGTCGTGCCCGACGAGTACGGGAGCGCGGCCACGTCCTGGGTGGGGTCGATGTCGACGCGCGGCTCGGGGGCGGACGAGGCGAGCATGTCGATGAGTGAGCGGTGTCCGGGCGCGCTGTCGCAGACGAAGATCTCCTGGACGCCGCCGGCGAGTTCGGCGGCCCTGCGGGCGCTGTCCAGGAGCGGTGAGACCGTGACGATCCAGCGGGCGGCGGAGTCGGTGAGCTGCTTGGCGAACTCCTCCGGCGTGGCGAGCGGGTGCACGGTCGTGACGGAGGCGCCCGCGCGCGTGGCGGCGTAGAAGGCGGTCGGGAAGGCGATCGTGTTGGGGCTGTGCAGGGCGAGGACGTCGCCCTTGCGGACGCCCGCCTCGGCGAGGGCGGCGGCGACGCGGCGGTGGAAGCGGTCCAGCTGGTCGTAGGTGAGGGTGGTGCCGTCGGTGCCGTCGATCAGGGCGGGGGTGGTGCCGAACGCGGCGGCGCGGCCCAGCACCGCCTCGTGGATGGGGAGTTCTACGGGCGGGACGTCTGCGTACTCGCTGCGGAACATGGTTCCTCCTCGCGCGACAGGGCGCCCGGTCAGTACGACTTGGGCAGGCCGAGGGTCTGGTGGGAGACGTAGTTGAGAATCATCTCCCGGCTCACCGGGGCGATACGGGCCACGCGCGACGCCGTTATCAACGAAGCGAGTCCGAACTCGCGGGTGAGGCCGTTGCCGCCGAGGGTGTGCACGGCCTGGTCGACGGCCTTCACGCAGGCCTCCCCCGCCGCGTACTTGGCCATGTTGGCGGCCTCGCCCGCGCCGGCGTCGTCGCCCGTGTCGTAGAGGTGGGCGGCCTTCTGCATCATCAGTCGGGCCAGTTCAAGGTCGATGTGCGCCTGCGCGAGGGGGTGGGCGATGGCCTGGTGGGCGCCGATGGGGGTGTCCCAGACCGTGCGGTCGCGGGCGTACGCGATGGCCTGCGTGAGGGCGTGGCGGCCCATGCCGATCGCGAAGGCGGCGGTCATGATGCGTTCGGGGTTGAGACCGGCGAAGAGTTGGAGCAGGCCCGCGTCCTCGTCGCCGACGAGCGCGTCGGCGGGCAGTCGTACGTCGTCCAGGGTCAGCTCGAACTGCTTCTCCACCGCGGTCAGTTCCATGTCGATCTGACGGCGCTGGAAGCCGGGGGTGTCACGGGGGACGATGAACAGGCAGGGCTTGAGGCGGCCGGTGCGGGGGTTCGTGTCGGACGCGGTTTCGGTGCGGGCGACGATGAGGGTGGCGTCGGCTGTGTCGACGCCGGAGATGAAGACCTTGCGGCCGGTGAGGAGCCAGTCGCCGGTGTCCGGGTCGCGGCGGGCCGTGGTGGTGATGCGGTGGGAGTTGGAGCCGGCGTCGGGTTCGGTGATGCCGAAGGCCATGGTGCGGGTGCCTTCGGCGAGTCCGGGGAGCCAGTGCTGTTTCTGGGTGTCCGTTCCGAAGCGGGCGATCACTGTGCCGCAGATCGCCGGGGAGACGACCATCATGAGCAGGGGGCAGCCCGCGGCGCCGAGTTCTTCGAGGACGAGGGAGAGTTCGGCGATGCCGCCGCCTCCGCCGCCGTATGCCTCCGGCAGGTTGACGCCGAGGTAGCCCAGCTTGGCTGCTTCGGACCAGAGGGTTTCCCGGTCGAATTCACGGCCGTGGCGTTTGCCGAGGGCGGCTACGGCGGTGCGGAGCGCCTTGTGTTCCTCGGTTTCGGTCGTGGACATGTGGCTCCTTCGTCGTGGCTGGTCGCGCAGTTCCCCGCGCCCCTAAGTCGGCTGCACTACTGCCAGCAGGGAGCCGACCGATACCTGTTGGCCGGGCGTCGCATGCAGGGCACTCAGCGTTCCCGTGACCGGTGCCGTGATCTTGTGTTCCATCTTCATCGCCTCCAGCCAGAGCAACGGCTCTCCGGCCTGAACGGCGGCTCCCTCCCTGAGGTCCTCGGCGACGCGGACCACCGTTCCCGGCATGGGGGCCACCAGGGATCCCGGTGCCAGTTGGGTCGTCGGGTCCGGGAAGCGGGGCAGGGCGGTCAGGGCGTCCCCGTTCACGTACACCTGGTCGCCGTACCGCGCCACCTCGAACTTGCGTCGGACACCCGCCACTTCGAGTACGACGAGACGCGCGTCGGCGTGGATGACGCGGACCCCGTCCGCCTCCAGGCCCGTCCTCGTGTGCCGGTAGCGGACCTCGTGCTCCTCGCCTGCCATCGCGTAGCGCTTGGTGTGGGGCTGGGAGGGAACGTTGCGCCAGCCGCCGAGGCGGGAGCGGCCGTGGGTGTCGGCGAGGGCGGCGGCCAGGGGGGCGTGCGGGTCGGGGGCCGGCTCGGTGAGGCCGGGGAGGTGGCGGTCGTAGAAGGCGGTGTTCATGCGGGCGGCGGTGAACTCCGGGTGCCGTAGCGAGCGCAGGAGGAGGTCACGGTTGGTGACCGGGCCGTGGAGACTCGTCCTCTCGAGGGCTCCCGCCAGTTTGCGGATGGCCTCCGCGCGCGTGGGGGCGTGGGCGATGAGCTTGGCGAGCATGGGGTCGTAGTGGACGCCGATGGTGTCGCCGGCCTCGTAGCCCGTGTCCAGGCGGACGCCGGCCGGGACGGACAGGTGGTGCAGGGTGCCGGTCTGGGGGGTCCAGTCGTGGGCCGGGTCCTCGGCGTAGAGGCGGGCCTCGACGGCGTGGCCGGACGGGCGGGGCGGGTTCGGGGGCAGTTGGGCGCCTTCGGCGACGCGGAGTTGGAGGGCGACCAGGTCGAGGGCGAAGACGGCTTCCGTGACGGGGTGTTCGACCTGGAGGCGGGTGTTCATCTCCAGGAAGTGGGGCGTGCCGTCGGCGATCAGGAACTCGACGGTGCCGGCACCGGCGTAGTCGACGGCCCGGGCGGCGCGTACGGCCGTGTCGTACAACTGCTGGGTGAGTTCCTCGGAGAGTCCCGGGGCCGGGGCCTCCTCGACGACCTTCTGGTGGCGGCGTTGGAGGGAGCAGTCCCGGGTGCCCAGCGGCCAGACCGTGCCGTGGGTGTCGGCGAGGATCTGCACCTCGACGTGGCGGCCGCCTTCCACATACGGCTCCACGAACACCTCGCCGTCGCCGAACGCGCTCGCCGCTTCGGCGCGGGCGCCCTCCAGGGCGGCGTCCAGCTCGTCAAGTCGGCGCACGATACGCATCCCGCGCCCCCCGCCGCCCGCGGCCGCTTTCACCAGCACCGGCAGGTCGGCCTCGGTGACCCGCTCCAGGGACGCGATCCCCAGCAGCTTCTTGGCGCGCGTCTTGGACGCCATCGCCTCGATGGCCTCCGGGGGCGGGCCGATCCAGTGCAGGCCGGCGTCGAGGACGGCGCGCGCGAAGTCGGCGTTCTCGGAGAGGAAGCCGTAGCCCGGGTGCACCGCGTCCGCTCCGGCGGCGAGAGCGGCCTGCACGATCAGGTCGCCGCGCAGATACGTGTCGGCGGGCGACGCGCCCGGCAGTCGTACCGTCGTGTCGGCCACGCGCGCGTGGAGGGCGTTCTCGTCGGCGTCGGAGTGCACGGCGACCGTTCGGACGCCCAGCTCACGGCAGGTGCGGACGATGCGGCAGGCGATCTCGCCCCGGCCTGCGACGAGGAGTGTCGTGATCACGTGGTTCCTCACATCCGGAAGACGCCGAAGCCGCCGCGCGCACCCTCGTACGGCGCGGTGTGGACGGCGGACAGGCACAGGCCGAGGACCGTGCGGGTGTCGCGTGGGTCGATGACGCCGTCGTCGTAGAGCCGCCCGGACAGGAACATGGGCAGCGACTCGGACTCGATCTGCCGCTCGACCATGGCGCGCAGGGCGGCGTCCGCGTCCTCGTCGTACGGCTGCCCTTTCGCGGCGGCCGACTGCCGGGCCACGATGGAGAGCACGCCCGCGAGCTGCTGCGGGCCCATGACGGCCGACTTGGCGCTGGGCCAGGCGAAGAGGAAGCGGGGGTCGTAGGCGCGGCCGCACATGCCGTAGTGGCCGGCGCCGTAGGACGCGCCCATGAGGACCGACAGGTGGGGCACCCGGCTGTTGCTCACCGCGTTGATCATCATCGCGCCGTGTTTGATGATGCCGCCCTGCTCGTACTCCTTGCCGACCATGTAGCCGGTGGTGTTGTGCAGGAAGAGGAGGGGGATGTCGCGCTGGTTGGCGAGCTGGATGAACTGGGCGGCCTTCTGGGACTCCTCGCTGAAGAGGACTCCCTGAGCGTTGGCGAGGATGCCGACCGGGTAGCCGTGCAGGGTTGCCCAGCCGGTCGCGAGGCTGGTCCCGTACAGCGGCTTGAACTCGTCGAAGTCGGAGGCGTCGACGATGCGGGCGATGACCTCGCGCGGGTCGAAGGGGGTCCGCAGGTCCCCCGGGACGATGCCGAGCAGCTCGTCCTCGTCGTACTCGGGGGGCGCGGCCGGGCTGGGATCGGGGTACGCCTTGCGGTGGTTGAGGCGGGCGACCACGCGTCGCGCCTGCCGCAGGGCGTCGCGTTCGTCGACGGCGAAGTGGTCCGCGAGACCCGACACGCGCGCGTGCATCTCCGCGCCGCCCAGCGACTCGTCGTCGCTCTCCTCGCCGGTGGCCATCTTCACCAGCGGCGGCCCGCCGAGGAACACCTTGGCGCGTTCCTTGACCATGATCACGTGGTCGGACATGCCGGGGATGTACGCCCCTCCGGCCGTGGAGTTGCCGAACACGACGGCGACGGTCGGGATGCCGGCGGCGGAGAGCCGGGTGAGGTCGCGGAAGATCGCGCCGCCGGGGATGAAGATCTCCTTCTGGGAGGGCAGGTCGGCGCCGCCGGACTCGACGAGGCTGATGCAGGGCAGCCGGTTGGCGAGCGCGATGTCGTTCGCGCGCAGGGCCTTCTTCAGGCTCCACGGGTTGCTGGCGCCGCCGCGCACGGTCGGGTCGTTCGCGGTGATCAGGCATTCCACGCCCTCGACGACCCCGATGCCGGTGACCAGGGAGGCGCCGACGGTGTAGTCGCTGCCCCAGGCCGCCAGCGGGGACAGTTCCAGGAAGGGGGTGTCGGGGTCGAGGAGCAGCTCGACGCGTTCGCGGGCGAGGAGTTTGCCGCGCCCCCGGTGCCGTTCGACGTACTTCGGGCCCCCGCCCGCCAGCGCCTTCGCGTGCTCGGTGGCCAGCTCGTCCAGCTTGGCGAGCATCGACTCGCGGTGGGCGCGGTAGTCGGCGCCGGAGGTGTCCAGGGTGGAGTTGATGACCGTCACAGGAGGGCCTCCGGGATGTCCAGGTGGCGGGAGCGCAGCCATTCGCCCAGCGCCTTGGCCTGCGGATCGAAGCGGTGCCGGGCGGCGACGCCCTCGCCGAGAATGCCCTCGACGACGAAGTTCAGGGCGCGGAGGTGGGGCAGGACGTGGCGGGTGACCGTCAGGTCGGCGGTCTCCGGGAGGAGTTCGCGGAAACGGCCGGGGGTGAGGGTGTGGGCGAGCCAGCGCCAGGCGTCGTGTGTCCGTACCCAGACGCCGACGTTGGCGTTGCCGCCCTTGTCGCCGCTGCGGGCTCCGGCGACGAGACCGAGGGGGGCCCGTCGGGTTGCTCCCGTCGGGGGCGGCGGCTCGGGCAGAACGGGCTGCGGCAGGTCCTCGGGTACGACGGTTTCGGGGGCCGGTGGCACAGGGATCCGGCGTCCGTCGTGGAGGACGGCCACATGGTCGACGGCACCATGGGGGACGTACACATCCTCGAAGACACCGTAGGGCGTGCCTTTTCCAGGTGGCGCCAGCACATGGAAGCCGGGGTAGCTGGCGAGCGCCAGTTCGACGGCGGCCCCGCTCAGCGCCCGTCCGACGGCCTCCTGGTCCGGGTCCCGTACGACGAGCCGCAGCAGGGCGCTGGCCATCTCCTCGGTCGGGGCGTCGGGCCGGTCGGTGCGGACGAGGTCCCAACGGACGTCGGCGGGCGGTGACGTGGCCAGCGCGTCCGTCATCTGTGCGCGCACCAGCGCGGCCTTCGCCTCGATGTCGAGGCCGGTGAGGACGAAGGTCACCTCGTTGCGGAAGCCGCCGAGGCGGTTGAGGCCGACCTTGAGGGTCGGGGGCGGGGCCTCGCCGCGTACGCCCTCGACGCGCACCCGGTCGGGTCCGTCCTGGGCGAGCCGTACGGTGTCGAGGCGGGCGGTGACGTCGGGGCCGGCGTACCGGGCGCCGGAGGTCTCGTAGAGGAGCTGGGCGGTGACCGTGCCGATGTCGACGAAGCCGCCGGTGCCGGGGTGTTTGGTGATGACGGCGGTGCCGTCCTCGTGGATCTCGGCGAGCGGGAAGCCGGGGCGGGCGGTGCGTCGTGGGTCGTGGTCGGTGAAGAAGGCGTAGTTGCCGCCGGTGGCCTGGGTCCCGCACTCCAGGACGTGTCCGGCGACGACGGCCCCCGCGAGCCGGTCGCGGTCGCCGGGCTGCCAGCCGAAGTGGGCGGCGGCGGGCCCGGTGACGAGGGCCGCGTCCGTGACCCGGCCGGTGACCACGACGTCCGCGCCCTCCCGCAGACAGGCCGTGATTCCGAACCCGCCGAGGTAGGCGTGGGCGGCGAGACTGCCGGGGTGGGCGGCGGTGAGGTCGTCGCCCTCGACGTGGGCGACCCGGACGGGAAGTCCGAGACGTTCCGCCAACTCCCGTACCCTGTCGGCGAGTCCGGCGGGGTTGAGGCCGCCCGCGTTGGTGACGATCCTGACGCCGCGCTCATGGGCGAGTCCCAGGCACTCCTCCAGCTGCCGCAGGAAGGTGCGGGCGTATCCGGCGCCGGGGTCCTTGAGGCGGTCGCGGCCGAGGATGAGCATGGTGAGTTCGGCGAGGTAGTCGCCGGTGAGGACGTCGAGTTCGCCGCCGGTGAGCATCTCACGCAGGGCGTCGAAGCGGTCGCCGTAGAAGCCGGACGCGTTGCCTATGCGCAGGGGAGTCATCCCTCCGCTCCTTTGTGCGGGCGTCCGGAGCCGGGCGGTCCCGCGAAGGCCTGGGCGATGTCGAGCCAGCGGTCGGCGTCGGGGCCGTCGGCGTGGACGGCGAGGTCGGTGTGGTGGGCGCGCTGGGTGACCAGGAGGCAGAAGTCGAGGGCGGGGCCGGTGACCCGCTGGGCGGCCTCTTCGGGGCCGTACGTCCACAGGTCGCCGCCGGGACCGACGACTTCGACGCGGAACTCCTCGCCCGGCGGGGTCAGCCCGTGCACCCCGAAGGCGAAGTCACGGGCTTTCACACCGATGCGGACGACGTGCCGGAGGCGGTCGGTGGGGGTGCGGACGACACCCAGCGTGTCCGCCACGTCCTGGCCGTGGGCCCAGGTCTCCATCAGACGGCCGGTGGCCATGGAGGCGGCCGACATCGGCGGGCCGTACCAGGGGAAACGGGCGCCTGGCGGGGACGCGCGCAGTGCCGCGTCGAGGGCGGTACGGCCCTCACGCCACCGGGCGAGCAGTTCGGCGGGCGGGAGCACGGCGCCCTCCTCGGCGCCCTCGTCGACGAACGAGCCGGGGGCGGCGACCGCCTTCTCGACCAGCGCGGCGAACGCCCCCTCGTCGGTGACCGCCAGCAGCGCCGACCGGTCGGTCCAGGCGAGGTGCGCGATCTGGTGGGCGATGGTCCAGCGGGGCGCGGGGGTCGGGAGGGTCCACCGCTGTGGTGCCAACTCGGCCACGAGAAAGTCGAGTTCGTCGCTCTCGGCACGCAGGTCGTCGAACACGGGCGTCGGGTCGGACATGGGGCGAGCATGGCAGCGGCACCGGAAACAAGCAAGCGTGCTTGCATGGATTCGTTCTTCGTGACGTCGGGTGCCTTCGGCCGACGCCGGGCAACCCGTCCGCCTGACAGCCGCGAGGGGGCGAGCCCGCGGCTCGTCCCCTTCCGTTCCGCACCGCGGCGGGGGCATCCGCGTGGACGGTCCAGCCGCGGTGGGGCATCCGCGTGGACGGTCCAGCCGCGGCGGGGCATCCGCGTGGACGGTCCAGCCGCGGTGGGGCATCCGCGTGGACGGTCCAGCCGCGGTGGGCGCGGTCCTGCCACTCGGTGCGCGGTGGCCCCTACGGACCTCGTGGCGCCGCCGGACCGTCAGGAACCGGCGCCCGCCTCCTTGCGCCTCCCCCGCCCCACCTGCGTCCGTACCGCGCCCATGCTCGCGGCGATGACCAGGGCGATCGCGACGGCCTCGGTGGCCGTCAGGGTCTGGTCGAGGATCAGGAAGCCGGCGGTGGCGGCGAGGGCCGGTTCCAGGCTCATGAGGACCGCGAAGGCGGAGGCGGGCAGGCTGCGCAAGGCGAGGAGTTCGAGGGTGTAGGGGAGGACGGAGGAGAGCAGGGCGACCGCCGAGCCCAGGGCGATCACCGTCGGGTCGAGGAGCCTCGTGCCCGACCCGGCGATGCCGAGCGGCAGGAACACCAGCGCCGCGACCGCCATGGCGAGAGCGAGCCCGTCGGCCTGCGGGAAGCGGCGGCCCGTACGCGCGCTGAAGACGATGTACGTCGCCCACATCGCGCCCGCGCCCAGGGCGAAGGCCACGCCGGCCGGGTCGAGACTGGAGAAGCCTCCGCCGCCCAGGAGGAACACGCCGGCCAGGGCGAGCGAGGCCCACAGCACGTTGATCGCGCGCCGGGAGGCGAGGACCGAGAGCGCGAGGGGGCCGAGCACCTCCAGGGTGACGGCGGGGCCGAGGGGGATGCGGCCGACGGCCTGGTAGAAGAGGCCGTTCATGGCGGCCATGGTGAGGCCGAAGGCGACGACCGTGCCCCAGTCCGTACGGGAGTGGCCGCGCAACCGGGGACGGCAGACAACGAGGAGGACGACGGCCGCCGCCAGCAGCCGCAGCGAGACCACGCCGAGCGCGCCGGCCCTCGGCATCAGGGTCACCGCGAGGGCCCCGCCGAACTGCACCGAGATCCCTCCGGCGAGCACCAGACCCACCGGGCCGAGGGAGCCGCGTCGGGGCGGCGCACCGACCGGGGTGGAGGCGCGGGCCGGCGCGGGGGTGACCGGGGTCGGGGTGGAGGGGGTGCTCACGGGGCCTTCCGGGACGGCTCGGGATGGACGCCGGGATGGGCGACTTAGGGCTGGCACCTCAAGGGTTGGCGCCTTGAGGGTTCGTTCATCGAACTGTACGGCGGAGTCCATGGTAATGGACTACGTCAGGTGTGTGAACCTTTTTGGCCACTGTCCTGAAGTTCACTTCCGAGGGGGCAGCGCCGCTGGTGCCGCCGGTGCGGCCGGTGCGGCCGGTTTCAGCGCCGGGCCATGTACAGCTGCAGAGCCTTGTGCAGCAGCCGGTTGAGCGGGAAGTCCCACTCCCCGACGTACTCGACGGCCTCGCCGCCCGCGCCCGTCTTGAAACGGAGCAGGCCGAGCAGTGGGTCGGACTCCTGAAGGGTGTCGGTGATGCCCCGGAAGTCGTAGACGGCTGCGCCGAGTTCGTGGGCGTCGGTCATCATGCGCCACTGCAGGGCGTTGCTGGGCTGGACCTCGCGCTTGCGGGCGGCGGAGGCACCGTAGGAGTACCAGACGTGGTCGCCGACGGTGAGCATGGTGGCCGCGGCGAGGACGTCACCGTCGTGGTGGGCGAGGTAGAGCCGCATGCGGTCGGGGTGCTCGGCGGTGAGCGCGGTCCACATGCGCTGGAAGTAGGGCAGGGGGCGCGGCAGGAAGCGGTCGCGTTCGGCGGTCTCGGCGTACAGCTCGTAGAAGGCGGGGAGGTCGTCGTATCCGCCGCGGACGACCTTCACGCCGGCCTTCTCCGCCTTCTTGATGTTGCGCCGCCACTGCTGGTTGAGGCCGCCCTGGATGTCCTCCAGCGACCGTCCGGCGAACGGCACCTGGCAGACGTACCGGGGCTGACCGGCGGCGAAGCCGGCCTCGCCGCCGGGTGCGGACCGCCGCCAGCCGGCCCGGCGCAGGCGTTCGGCGAGGTCGAGGGCGCGCGGTACGGACGAGGTGGCCTCGACGTCACGCAGACGGCGGGCGCCCGGATCGGTGATCGCCGCCTTCACGGCGTCGGCGCTCCAGCGGCGTACGACGACCGGCGGTCCCATCCTGACCGAGAAGGCGCCCTGCCGTTCGAGGTGGGCGACCATCGGCTTCAGCCAGCCGTCGAGGTCGGCCGCGTCCCAGTCGATCAAGGGGCCCTCGGGCAGGTACGCCAGGTATCTCCGCAGCTTCGGCACCGGCCTCGACAGCGCCAGTCCCGCCCCCACGAGACGCCCCTCCTCGTCGAACCAGCCCAGGCTCTCCGCCCGCCAGTCCGGCTTCACCTCACCCCACGAGGGGACCTGCATCGGGCTGGCGGAGGGGCGGGACGCGACGAACCCGAGGTGCTCGTCGCGCGTGATGGTCCGGAGGCAAAGAGGCATGGCGCAGGCTCCTCGACGTGGGGGTCCTTGACGTGGGGGCCTCGCCAGCCTAGGAGTCAGATACGGCCGTCCCGGGGTCCGAACGCCTTCAGCGCGTCGGCGTCCGCATGGCCTTCTGGCCGCCGAACGCCGGGCGTGGAGGTGGCGGTCGGCCCACTCCGCGACGCCCTTGCGGGGGCCCTGCGCCCGGAGCCGGCCGACCGCCGCGGGGACGTCCGCCACGTCCCCTCGCCCTCCGGTTCACCCGTCACGTCCTCTCGCCCTCCACCGCCTCCGCCAGCACCTCCGCGAGGTGTCGTCCGCTCACTCCCGCCAGCTGCTCCAGTTGTGTCCGGCAGGAGAAGCCGTCCGCCAGGACGACCGCTGTTTCCGGCGCGTGACGCACCGCCGGGAGGAGCTGGTCCTCCGCGCAGGTGCTCGACACCTCGAAGTGACCTTTCTCGAAGCCGAAGTTGCCCGCCAGGCCGCAGCAGCCGCCGCTGAGTTCGCCGGTCAGGCCCGCGGCGGCGCGCAGCCGGCGGTCGGGGGCGTCGCCGAGGACGGCGTGCTGGTGGCAGTGGGTCTGACCCGTCACCGGGCGGTCGACGCGGGGCGGGCTCCAGTCGGGGGCGTGGCGTTCCAGCGTCTCGGCGAAGGTGAGGACCCTCGCGGCCAGGCGGGCGGCGCGCGGGTCGTCGTGCAGCAGTTCCGGCAGGTCCGTGCGCAGGGCGGCGGCGCAACTGGGCTCCAGGACGACGACCGGGGCGTCGGTCTCCAGCACCGGGGCCATGAGGTCGAGGGTGCGGCGCAGCACCGCGCGGGCGCGGTCGAGCTGGCCGGTGGAGACGTACGTCAGGCCGCAGCAGACGCGGCCGCGGACCGGCGCGAAGGGGTTGAGGAGGGCCGACCTGCCGTCGCCCACCTTTCGCCGCCCCCGCAGTCGTAGCGTCGGCGGCAGCGCCACTCGCAGGCCCGCCGCCTCAAGTACCCGTACGGCGGCCCGGCCCACGGACGGAGAGAGGTGCTCGGTGAAGGTGTCCGGCCACAGCACCACCAGCGCTCCGGAGTTCCGGGAGGCCCCGGCGGGCGCCCGCCTGCGCCACCACCGGCTGAACGTCTCCCTCGCCACCCGGGGGATCCGCCGCTCCCCCGCGATCCCGCCCAGCCGCTTCGCCACCGCGGCCGACGGGCCCACCGCCGCCAGTGCGTTGACCACCGCTCCCGCCCGCATCCGGGACACCCACCGCAGCCACACCGGCAGCCACCCCATGCTGTAGTGGGCGGCCGGGCGGCGGCGCCCCTTGTAGTGGTGGTGGAGGAACTCCGCCTTGTACGTGGCCATGTCGACCTCGACCGGGCAGTCGGAGCGGCAGCCCTTGCAGGACAGGCACAGGTCGAGGGCGTCCCGGACCTCCTCCGAGCGCCAGCCGTCCGTCACCAGCTCACCCGCGAGCATCTCGTGCAGCAGCCGGGCCCGCCCGCGCGTGGAGTGCTGCTCCTCGCCGGTCGCGCGGAAGGACGGGCACATGACGGACGACCCGGACACGGATGTCGTACGGCACTTCGCGACCCCCACACAGCGGCGGACCGCGGCCGAGAAGTCGCCGCCGTCGGTGGGGTAGCCGAAGGCCACGTCCACCGGTTCGCGCGGGAGGACGGAGAACCGGAGGTTGGCGTCGAGGGGTGCCGGGCGGACCAGCATGCCGGGGTTGAGCAGGTCGTCGGGGTCCCAGACCGCCTTCGCCCGCTCGAACAGCGCCACCGTCTCGGCGCCGTACATCCTCGGCAGCAGCTCGGCCCGCGCCTGTCCGTCGCCGTGCTCCCCGGACAGCGAGCCGCCGTGTGCGACCACCAGGTCGGCGAGGTCCTCGGAGAAGCGGCGGAAGCGGGCCACGCCCGGCTCGCTCAGCAGGTCGAAGTCGATGCGGACGTGGATGCAGCCGTCCCCGAAGTGGCCGTACGGTGTGCCGCGCAGGCCGTGTGCGGTCATCAGGTCCCTGAAGTCCCGCAGGTACGCGCCCAGCCGGGCCGGTGGGACCGCGCAGTCCTCCCAGCCGGGCCAGGCCTCGGAGCCGTCGGGCATCCTGGTCGCCGTACCGCTCGCGTCCTCCCGGATGCGCCACAGGGCCCGCTGTCCGGCCGGGTCCGTCACCACCAGCGCGTCGAGGACGTCCGCCGCCCGCACGATCGTGTCCGCCCGCGCGTGTGCCTCCGCCTCCGTGTCGCCGCCGGTCTCCACGAACAGCCAGGCGCCGCCGCGGGGCAGGTCGGCCGTGGAGGGCACGAGGTCGGCGGCCATGCCCTCCACGGTGAGGGGGTCGTGCGGCAGCAGGCCCGCCGCGGCTTCCGCCGCCGCGCTCTCGTCGGGGTACGCCAGCACGGCGAGCGCCCGCGCGCGGGGCGCCCGGACCAGTCGTACGACCGCCTCGGTGAGGACGCCCAGGGTGCCCTCCGAGCCGCAGAAGGCGCGGGCGACGTCGGCGCCCTTCTCGGGCAGCAGGGCGTCCAGCGCGTATCCGGAGATACGACGGGGCAGCTCGGGGAAACCGGTGCGCAGCCTCGTCAACTCGCTCTCCACCAGGGCCCTGAGGCCCTCGGGAGCACCCTGCCATCCCTGCCCGAGCCGCAGCCGCGCACCGTGCGCGGTGACCACGGACAGCTCCCGCACGCTGTCCGCGGTGGTCCCCCACGCCACCGAGTGCGAGCCGCACGAGTTGTTGCCGATCATTCCGCCGAGCGTGCAGCGGCTGTGGGTCGAGGGGTCGGGGCCGAAGCGCAGGCCGTGCGGGGCGGCGGCCCGCTGGAGACGGTCGAGGACGAGGCCCGGCTGCACGACCGCGGTGCCCGCCTCCGGGTCGAGGGACAGCAGGCGGTTCATGTGCCGGGTGAAGTCCAGGACGACGCCCGTGCCGGTGGCCTGCCCGGCGATCGACGTGCCCCCGCCGCGCGGCACGACCGGCACCCCGCGTTCCCGGCACACCTCCAGCACGGCCGCCACGTCGTCCGCGTCCCGCGGAGCGACCACCCCGAGCGGCACCCGCCGGTAGTTCGACGCGTCCATGGTGACCAGCGCCCGGGACGTGACGTCGAACCCGACCTCACCCCGGACGGCCCTGCGCAGCTCTGCCTCGAGATCCGTCATGCACCCAGGGTGCATCCGACCACCGACGACGAGGCCGGTTGTCCACAGGTCCCTGGTCCACGGAGCCGGTTGTCCACAGGCGGGATGCCGTTCCGCGCACGGGCCGGGGCCACTTTGCAAATACGGAACCAGGGCCTTCCCAATTCAGTCAGGAAGTCTCATATAGTGACCGCCAGTTCAACGCACCGAACACAGAGTGTCGGTACTCGCCTGCCCAAAACCACCCAGCCGCACGCCAAGGACCCGACCAAGGGCCGCCCGCGTCACCACGGCGACCGCCCGAGGACCCGACCGAGGATCCCTTCATGACCGCGCCCACCCTCCCCGGCGACCGCCCTGCCTTCCGCACCGTCGCGCCGGCCCTGCTGCTCACCGCCGTCCTGTCCGCGCTCGCGGTCGTCGGCGCGGTCGCCGCCGCCCCCTCCTCGGTGCGCACCCCGCTCGCCTGGGGCGCGAGCGCCGCCGCCCTGCTGCTGTGCGCGGCCGTCGCGCTGGCCGCCCACGGCGTCCAGACGGCCCGGCTCACCCGCCGCCGGCTGGAGGCCGTCACCTTGGACGCCGGCCGGCTGCTTCAGGAACGGGCCCGCCTGGCCGAGGAGTCCCGCCGCGACCACGACCGCCTGACCAGCGAACTCGCCCGGGAACGCACCCGGCTGACAGCCGAGTTCGACTGGGAACGCACCCGGCTCACCGAGTCCTTGGGCGAGGAACGCGCCCAGCTCACCGAGTCCTTGGCCGAGGAGCGCATCCAGCTCACCGAGTCGTTCGCCGAGGAGCGCATCCAGCTCACCGAGTCGTTCGCCGAGGAGCGCATCCAGCTCACCGAGTCGTTCGCCGAGGAGCGCGACCGCCTCGTAGACGAGAACGCCCGGCTCACGGCCCGGCTCCGCCGCGCCACCAGCGAGCGCGCCGCCGCGATCTCCGCCACCGCCAACGCGGCCGGCCGGATGCAGGCCCTGGCCACCGGCATGCTCGCCGACCTGCGGGCGATGGAGGAACGGCACAGCGACGAGGAGGTCCTCGCCGACCTCCTCCACCTCGACCACCGCACCGCGCAGGCGGGCCGGCTCGCCGACTCCGTCGCCGTCCTCACCGGCGCCCGCTCCGGCCGCCGCTGGGCACGCCCCATCGTCATGGAGTCGATCCTGCGGGGCGCGATGGGCCGCATCAGCGGCTACCAGCGGGTGCGCGTCCACTCGGCCAGCGAGGCCGCCGTGGCCGGTCACGCCGCCGAGGGCGTGATGCACGCGCTCGCCGAACTCCTCGACAACGCCGCCAATTTCTCACCGCCGTCCGCCGAGGTCCACGTGTACGTGGAGGAGGTACCGGCCGGCGTCATCGTGTCCGTCGAGGACAGCGGACTCGTCATGGGCGAGGTGCAGCTGCGCCGCGCCGAGGAGGCGGTCTCCGGCGAGTCCGGCGGGCTCGGCGGCCTCACCGGCACCCGGCTCGGCCTCGCCGTGGTCGGACGGCTGGCCCGCAAGTACGGCCTGAGGGTCTCCTTCCGGCCGTCCGCGCGCGGCGGCACGGGCGTCCTGATGCTCATCCCCCAGGACATCCTCACCAGCCTGGCCGCCGCCGAGCCGCCGGCCGGACTGTCGAGTACGTCCGCCGCGCAGCCGAGTCCGCCCGCCGAGACATCCGCCCGGACATCCGCCGAGCAGCCCGGCCCCCGTGCGGCCCCCGTTGTTCCGGCCGGATCCACCACCGGCGCGGGCTCCGACCCCGTACGCCTGCCGGAATCCCCCACCGGCGCGGACCCCGGCCCCCTACCGCCGCACGACTCCCCGGACCCCGACCCCCTGCCCGTCCACGAGTCCGCGGACCACGCGGCGGACGAACGGCCCACGGGCCTGCCCAAGCGGCGCCGGGGTCTGACGCTGGCCGAGGCAGAGCGCCGGCTCGGCGCGGCCCGGACCGCGGAGTCGCGGCCCGCGCCCGCCGCCGACGACGCCAAGACCCGGGCGACCCGCTTCAACAACTTCCGCCAGGCCGTACGGTCCTCCGCACCGGACCAGTCCGATCTCCAGGAGCCGGCCGCCCCGAACCGGACCGGTGCCCCGCGTGGGGCGACCGCCGTACCCGAACCGCGTGAGGCGACAGCTGTACTCGAACCGCGCGAAGTGACCGCCGTACCCGAACCGGTCGGCACGACCGCCGTACCGGAACCAGTCGGCACGACCGCCGTACCCGAACCGGTCGGCACGACCGCCGTACCGGAACCAGTCGGCACGACCGCCGTACCGGAACCGGCCGAACCGACCGCCGACTCCGCGCCGGCCGAACCGACCGCCGTCACCCCGTCCCACCAGCGCGCGCACCCGGAAGGCGAACCCACCTCATGACCGGCACGACCACCGCCGACGAGAAGCTCACCTGGCTCATCGAGGGCCTGTTGGAGCGGACCCCGGGCGCACGGCACGCCCTCGTGCTGTCCCGCGACGGCCTGAAGCTGTGCCGTACGCCGGAACTCACCGTCGACCAGGCCGACCAGCTCGCCGCGATCGCCGCCGGCATCCAGTCGCTGTCCCACGGCGCGTCCGTCGAGTTCGGCGACGGCAGCGGAGGTGTGCGGTCGGCGATGACGGAGTTCTACGGAGGCGTCCTGTTCATCGTCGAGGCCGGGCAGGGCGCGCACCTCGCCGTGGTCACCACCGAGGACGCGGACGCCGGGCTCGTCGGGCACAACATGAGCGAGCTCGTGGAGCAGCTCGGCGAACATCTGACCGCGCAGCCCCGTACGTCATGAGCCGGCCCGGCAGGGACGACGCTCCCGACCGCCTCTACACCCTCACCCAAGGGCGCACCCGGCCCGGGCCCGACAGTCCCTTCGACCTGGTGACCCTCGTCGTCGCCGAGTCCGACGCCCGGCCCGGCATGCAGTCGGAGCACGTGGCGATCCTCAAGATGACCGAGCGCCCCACGGCGGTCGTCGAGGTGGCCGCCGAACTGCGGCTGCCGGTGAGCATCACCAAGGTCCTGCTCTCCGACCTCCTCGCGGCGGGCCGCGTCAGCGCCCGCCACCCGTACACGGCCGCCGTACCCGACCCCGACATCCTGGAGCAGGTGCTCGTTGGACTCCGCAATCTCTGACGCGCGCACCCCGTTGGGTGCCTCCGCCGACAACGGCCTGAAGATCGTGGTCGTCGGCGGCTTCGGCGTCGGCAAGACGACCCTGGTCCGCTCGGTGAGCGAGATACGTCCCCTCAACACCGAGGAGACGATGACCCGGGCGGGCGAAGCGGTCGACGACATCAGCGAGGTGAGCGGCAAGACCGCGACCACCGTCGCCTTCGACTTCGGCCGCATCACGCTCGACGCGCGCAATGTGCTGTACCTGTTCGGCGCGCCCGGCCAGGAACGGTTCTGGTTCCTGTGGGACCGCCTGTTCTCCGGCACGCTCGGCGCGGTCGTCCTCGTCGACACCCGCCGTATCGACGACTCGTGGTACGCCATCGACCGCCTCGAACACCACGGCACCCCGTTCATCGTGGCCTGCAACGACTTTGGCGGCCCCGCCTTCGCCCACTCGGACATCCGCGAGGCCCTCGACCTCGACCCGCACGTGCCGCTGCTGGACTGCGACGCACGCTCCCGTGCGTCCAGCAAGCAGGTCCTCATCACACTGGTCCAGCACATCAAGGACCAGTACACCGGCCAGGACCGGTCCGCCGACCGGGCCCCGCGCGCCGACCGGGCCACCCAAGCCGACCTGCCCCGTCAGGAGTTCGTGTGACCACCGAAAGTCGTGCGACCACCGACGCCGTCCCGCTCGGCGGCCCCCGGTTCCAGACCGAACCCGCCCGCCTGTACCGGGAGATGCGGCGCGAGCACGGCCCCGTGGCGCCGGTGCTGCTCGACGGCGACGTACCCGCCTGGCTGGTGCTCGGCTACCGCGAGCTGCACCAGGTCACCGGCGACCCGGTCCTGTTCAGCCGGGACTCGGACCTGTGGAACCAGTGGGACACCATCCCCGACGACTGGCCGCTGCTGCCGATGATCAACCGCAAGCAGCCGTCGATCCTCTACACCGTCGGCGAACGCCACCGCGAACGCGCCGCCATGATCAGCGACGCGCTGGAGGCGGCCGACGCCTCCGAACTGCGCGGCCACGCCGAACGGTTCGCCGACGAACTGATCGACGCGGTGTGCGCCAAGGGCGAGGCGGACCTCATCGCCGACTACGCGATGCTGCTGCCGGTACGGGTCCTCGCCCACCTCTACGGCTTCTCCGACGAGCAGGGTCCGGGCCTGGTCACCGCCCTCAACGACATGATCGACGGCCGGGAGCGGGCGATCGCGGGCCAGAACCATGTGATCAGCTCCATGGCCGAGCTGCTGGCCGACCGGAGGGCGAACCCCGCCGAGGACGTCGTGTCCCGGATGCTCGCCGACACCTCCGGCTTCACCGACGAGGAGATCGTCCAGGACCTCGTGGTGATGATGGCGGCGGGCCACCAGCCCACCGCCGACTGGATCGGCAACTCCCTGCGGCTGATGCTCACCGACGACCGTTTCGCCGCCTCCCTCTTCGGCGGCCGCAACAGTGTCGCCGAGGCCATGAACGAGGTGCTGTGGGAGGACACCCCCTCGCAGAACATCGCCGGCCGCTGGGCCTCCCGCGACACCCAGCTCGGCGGACGCCGCATCCGCGCCGGCGACCTGCTGCTGCTGGGCCTCCAGGGCGCCAACTCCGACCCCCAGGTCCGCACCGACGGCTCCGCGCTCACCGGCGGCAACAACGCCCACTTCTCCTTCGGACACGGCGAGCACCGCTGCCCGTTCCCGGCGCAGGAGATCGCCGAGGTCATCGCGCGCACGGGCATCGAGGTCGTACTGGACCGGCTCCCGGACATCGACCTGGCGGTCCCCGCCGAGTCCCTCACCCGCCGGCCCTCCCCCTGGCTGAGGGGTCTGACAGAGCTGCCGGTCCGCTTCACACCGGTGCCCGCACTCTGACGCCGGTCGTGTTAACCGTCGGACACCGGCCGAGTCAGGCGTCGGGCACCGGCCCGTGCCCCTGCTTCCCGCACACCGACCGGCCTGTGCCCCTGCTCGCCGCACGCGGGCAGGTCCCTGCTCACGGACACCGGCCTGTGCCTGCTCACCGCACACCGGCCTGCGGCTGCTCCCGACCCACGCCTCCGGCCGCTCGCGGGCATGGGCCACGCCCCTGGCCGCTCGCGGGCATGGGCGTGGCCCCCTGGCCTCACAGGCACGGGCGGGCCAGGCCCTGGCCACCGCCGGCGACGGGCCCGTGCGAGCTCTCCGACGCGCGTCCGTACCCTCCTCGCGGACCCGCGCCACGCCCGGCCGCCCCGCGCCGCCTCCGGCCGCCCCGCGCCGCCTCCGGTCTCTCTCCGACCCGCGCCACGCCCGCCCGATCCACCCCACGGCCGGGCGTCCGAGAGGTTCCTCGCACCCCAGCCCCTGGACTGCCTGCCTGACCGACCGGCCGACCGACCGACTGACGCAGTACCCACCCCCCGCCCGCCTTGGAGGCACCGCCGCATGACCACCGGCATCGAACAGACCCGTATCGCCCTCGACCCGTTCGTCACCGACCTGGAGGGCGAGAGTGCCAGGCTGCGTGCGGCGGGTCCGCTGGCCGCAGTCGAGCTGCCCGGCGGTGTCCCCGTCTGGGCCGTCACCCACCACGCCGAGGCCAAGGCGCTGCTCACCGACCCCAGACTGGTCAAGGACATCAACGTCTGGGGCGCCTGGCAGCGCGGTGAGATACCCGCGGACTGGGCGCTGATCGGCCTCGCCAACCCCGGGCGTTCCATGCTCACCGTGGACGGCGCCGACCACCGCCGGATGCGCACGCTCGTCGCGCAGGCGCTCACCCCGCGCCGGGTGGAGCGGATGCGGGAGAGGATCACCACGCTCACTCACGGGCTGCTGGACGGCCTCGCGGGCGACGTCGTCGACCTGAAGGCGGCCTTCGCGTACCCGCTCCCCATGTACGTCATCGCCGACCTGATGGGTATCGACGAGTCGAAACTGCCCCGTCTCAAGGAGCTGTTCGAAAAGTTCTTCTCCACGCTGACCCCGCCGGCGGAGGTCATCGCCACGCTCACGGAGCTGGCGGGCATCATGGCGGAGACGGTCGCGGCCAAGCGCGCGCAGCCGGGCGACGATCTGACGTCCGCCCTGGTTCTGGCCTCGGAGGGCGGCGACCACCTCACCGACGAGGAGATCGTCTCCACCCTCCAGCTGATGGTCGCGGCGGGCCACGAGACGACGATCTCACTGATCGTCAACGCGGTGGTCAACCTCTCCACCCACCCCGACCAGCGTGCCCTCGTCCTGTCGGGCGAAGTGGACTGGTCGGCGGTGGTCGAGGAGACCCTGCGCCACTCCACCCCCACCTCCCACGTCCTGATCCGCTTCGCCACCGAGGACGTACCGGTCGGCGACAAGGTGCTTCCCGCGGGGGACGCGCTGATCGTCTCTTACGGCGCGTTGGGCCGCGACGAGCAGGCGCACGGCCCGACCGCGGCCGAGTTCGACATCACCCGGGAGACGAAGAACCGCCACATCTCCTTCGGGCACGGTCCGCACGTCTGCCCCGGCGCGGCGCTGTCCCGCCTGGAGGCCGGGGTGGCGCTGCCCGCCCTGTACGGGCGCTTCCCGGGGCTGGATCTGGCGGTCCCGGTGAGCGAGCTGCGCAACAAGCCCGTGGTGACCCAGAACGACCTCTTCGAACTGCCCGTACGACTGACCTCCTAGCCCCTGACCAGTCGTAGGTCCCCGCAAGTCCGAACAGGTCCACGGGCCGGAGAAATCTTCGGCGAACTCGTCTCATCGAACGGACACGTTTCCGTCCGGTTTCGCCGAAGAGATACCCTCCGGCTCGTGGCCGACATCCAGATTCCCGCTGATATCAAGCCCGCCGACGGACGCTTCGGTGCGGGTCCCTCCAAGGTGCGCACGGAGGCGCTGGACGCACTCGCCTCCACCGGGACGTCCCTCATGGGCACCTCCCACCGCCAGGCCCCGGTCAAGAACCTGGTCGGGAAGGTCCGCGAGGGCATCTCCGAGCTGTTCCAGCTCCCCGAGGGCTACGAGGTCGTCCTCGGCAACGGCGGCTCCACCGCGTTCTGGGACGTCGCGACGCACGGCCTGATCGAGAACAAGTCGCAGCACCTCAGCTTCGGCGAGTTCTCCTCCAAGTTCGCCAAGGCCGCGAAGCTCGCCCCCTGGCTCGCCGAGCCCACGGTCATCTCCGCCGACCCCGGCACCCACCCCGAGCCGCAGGCCGAGGCGGGCGTCGACGTGTACGCGTACACGCACAACGAGACGTCCACCGGTGTCGCCGCCCCCATCAAGCGGGTGGCGGGCGCGGACGCCGGGTCCCTCGTCCTGGTGGACGCCACCTCCGGCGCCGGCGGCCTCCCGGTCGACATCGCCGAGACGGACGTCTACTACTTCGCCCCGCAGAAGTCCTTCGCCTCCGACGGCGGCCTGTGGATCGGCGTCTTCTCCCCGGCCGCGATCGAGCGCGCCGAGCGGATCCACGCGTCCGGGCGCCACGTGCCCGAGTTCTTCTCGCTCCCCACGGCGATCGACAACTCCCGCAAGAACCAGACGTACAACACCCCGGCCCTCGCGACCCTCTTCCTGCTGAACGACCAGCTGGAGTGGATCAACGGCCAGGGCGGCCTCGCCTGGTCCACGGCCCGCACGAAGGACTCCTCGACCCGCCTGTACGGCTGGGCGGACGACTCCAAGTACGCCACCCCGTTCGTCACCGACCCGGCCCAGCGCTCCCAGGTCATCGGCACGATCGACTTCTCCGACGAGATCGACGCCGCCGCCGTGGCCAAGGTCCTGCGCGCCAACGGCGTCGTCGACACCGAGCCCTACCGCAAGCTCGGCCGCAACCAGCTCCGCGTCGCGATGTTCCCGGCGATCGACCCGGCGGACGTCGAGGCGCTCACCAAGTGCGTCGACTACGTGATCGAGAAGCTCCAGCCGTAAGAAGCGGTACGCCGCTTCCAGCGGTACGACGACGAGGGCGCCCGGTGACCAGCACCGGGCGCCCTTTTCGGTTCGCGGCCCTCGCCGTTCAGTCCAGGTCGGCCATGTCGAGGACGAAGCGGTAGCGGACGTCGTTGCGCCGGAGACGGTCCAGGGCCTCGTTCACCCGCGCCGAGGGGAGCAGTTCGATGTCGGCGGTGACGCCGTGCTCGGCGCAGAAGTCCAGCATGGAGGCGGTCGCGGGCCTGCCGCCGCTGCCCGCGGAGCTGAGCTTCTTGCGTCCCACGAGCAGGTCGGTGGTCTCCACGGTGACGGGTCCGAGGTGGCCGAGGTGGCTGAGCGTGCCGTCCATGGCGACCAGGCGCAGGTAGGGGCCGAGGTCGTGGGGTGCGGAGATGGTGTCGAGGACGACGTCGAACCGGTCGCGCGCGTCAGCCATCTGTTCCGGGTCCGCGGACACGATCAGACCGTGGGCGCCGAGACGACGAGCGTCGTCGGCCTTGTCGGGTGAGCGGCTGACGACCGACGTGTCGGCGCCGAGCGCCACGGCGATCTTGACCGCGAGGTGGCCCAGGCCGCCCAGTCCCGCCACCGCGACGCGGGTTCCCGGCCCCACACCGAGAGCGTGCAGCGGTTCCCAGACGGTGATCCCGGCGCAGAGCAGAGGAGCGGCAGCGGCCGGATCCAGAGCGGCGGGAAGGGCGTAGGCGAAACGGTCGCGGACGACGTACTCGCGTGAGTAGCCGCCCAGGGTGGTCGATCCGTCGTGCCGGTCGATGCCGTCGTAGGTCAGGGTCGGCCTGGTACGCCAGGGAGACCCGTTCGACGTCATGGCCATGGTGATCGCCATGTCCATGGCCTGGTCACCGGTCAGCAATGTCTACGCTGCGACCGCACAGAACGGCCCAGCCAGACTCCCAGCACCTCCAGATCGGCACAGTCCATGACCCGGTCCCGAACTGCGTCGGGAATCTCGATGCCGCGCGTGCCGAGGATGCGGAGGATGGCCTCGGCACGGCCCTTGACCTCGCCCTTGGCACGGCCTGCGAGCCACGCCTCTTCCACGATCGTGCCGCTGCCGGGGAAGTTCGGGGTGTAAGCGGCCATCAGCGGTCTCCTACTCCTCGACGAACAGTGAACGGCCCAGCCAGACTCCCAGCACCTCCAGATCGGCACAGTCCATGACCCGGTCCCGAACTGCGTCGGGAATCTCGATGCCGCGCGTGCCGAGGATGTGGAGGATGTCCTCGGCACGGCCCTTGGCCTCGCCCTTGGCACGGCCTGCGAGCCACGCCTCTTCCACGATCGTGCCGCTGCCGGGAAAGTTCGGGGTGTAGGTGGCCATCAGTTGCCTCCAAAGGTCACGGGCCGGGCCGTCACCCAGACCGATTTCAACATATTCCGCCCAGTCATCACTGCCTTCGTCCCGGCCTGCCAGCGCTGCCGCAAGCGCCTCCAGTATCGCAGGCAGACCCGGATCCTTGGCGTGAGCGAACGCGGAGAACACGGCAAGCGGAACGTCCTCCGCGGCCTCGTCGGGATCGGTGATCGCAGACAGGTTCCCGGGCCCGAGCACCAGCGGGAACACCAGCATGCTGGTGTGAAAGCGGCGCCCGATCCGGATGGGCTCCGCCGCCCACGCGGCCGTGGCCTTGTCCCTGCAGAGCACCACGAGGATGGGCGGCAGCCTGTACTTGGCGTGCATGTGCGCCAAGTAGTACGTCCAGCTGTTGCGTTTGTCCGGGTCCGGCTTGCCCTGTGACTCGACGGCGAGCAGGAACCCGCCCTCGTCGTCGGGCACATGGACCCGGAAGATGCTGTCCACTCGACGCTCCATCGGCTTGATCTCGGTGAGATCGGTGTCCAGGAGATCGATCGAGGTGTACTCGGGGAACGAGATGCCCGCCCGGGGCAGGACCCGGGCCAACAGCCCCGGGTCCTCCCGGAAGATCCGGTGCATCGCGTCGTGGGGTGAGCTGACCATGCGACGGAACGTAACCGGGCGAACACGCGCTCCACGGCCATACGGCCACATGATCACCCGGAGGGATGAGCACACCGCTGACTCATGCCGGTTGAGGGCTCCTCTCACGCCGCCGTACAGCTCACCGCCGGCACACCCCCGCCCCCAGGCGCTCCCCCGAACCCGAAACTCGCCGAACCACCCGGCATGATCGCCCCGTTGTGTGAGGCGTTCACCGCGCTGACCGTCGTCCCGGTCTGGGTGTACGACGCGTTCCACATGCTGGTGACCTTCTGGGAGCCGGGCCAGGTCCACGTCACCTTCCACGACTTCAGCGCGGTCGTACCCGAGTTGGTCACCTTCACTTCGGCGTTGAAGCCGGAGCCCCAGTCGCTGCTGACGGTGTAGGCGGCGGTGCAGGCCGCCGTGCCACCGCCGGGGTCGCCAGGGCCGGTGGGCCCTCCGCCCCCGGCCGGAAATCCCGGCGCCTTGATGCTCGCCAGGTAGCCGTCCTTCACGGTGTCCACGGTCTGCCAGTCGTCCTTCAGGATGCCGCCGGTGTCACCGGAGTTGGGGTTCCAGGACCAGAACGTCCAGTGGAAGGAGTCGGCGCCGTACGTCGACGTCGGGCGCAGATAACTCGCCAGTGCGGCCAGCCACTTCTGATCCACCGTCGACTGGAGCGTCGTACCGAACTCGCCGACCCACACGGGCGCGATGTTCTGCTTGAAGATGTAGCCCCAGTACTTGTCCCAGATCCCCGGCATGTTGTCGGGGAAGGACGGGTCGCTGAACCAGCTCTGCTGGGCCACGCTCGTCGCGTAGTCGTGCGCGGAGTAGACGACCCGGTTGGGCACGTCGAGCCGTACCGGGTACTGGGCGACGCCCATCAGATTGCCGCCCCACCATCCCGAGACGCCGTTGTACGTCTGCACGCCCTCGACGAAGACCAGCAGGTCGGGGTTGACGGAGAGGACCGCGTTGCCCGCCCGTTCGGCCGCCAGACGCCAGTCACGAGTCGTGTCGCCGCAGCCCCAGCAGGCGGGGTCGTGGGGCTCGTTGTGCAGGTCGATGCCGACGACCGTGGAATCACCGGCGTAACGCCCCGCCAGCGCCTTGAGGTTCGCGATCCACGTCGACTCCGGGACCGCCGCCGTGTACCAGAGCGCCGACTGGCCGCCGGCGTCCGGGCGGTGCCGGTCGAGGACGACCTTGAGGCCGTGCTGACCGGCGTACGCCACGACCTTGTCGAGGACCTGCAAGGAGGTCAGTCCTTGCAGGTCGGCGTTCTTGCCGTCGGCGACGTTGATGCTGTCGGGCATGGTGCCGGGTTTGAGGATGCCGTCGCTGAACGGCATGCGGATCGTGTTGTAGCCCAGCGACCTCATCTGGTCGATCATGCTCTTGTAGTCGCGGGACCAGAGGCCGTGGACGACGTGGTTGTCGGTCTCGAAGCCGAACCAGTTGACCCCGGCGATCCTGACCGGCTGCCCCGCCGCGTCCAGGATCTGACGGCCGCTGGTGTGCCAGTAGCCGGCGCCGGGCTCCGCCGCGCGGGCCGTCTGCGCGCCGGCCCCCAGCGGTAACAGGAGCGCGGCCGCCACCGCGCACAGCGCTCTTCGCAAGGTACGGAACATGTCGCTGCTTCCTTTCGGGAGGCGCGGGCCCGGAACCTGTGGGAGCGCTCCCACAGCCCTCTGCCTTCCATGGAAGTCAGGTCACATGGACACGTCAATAGGCATGACGTCACCTGGTGCAGCGTCCGTCACCGGTTCGACTTCCCGCCCAGCGGCGCTCCCGAAGCGGCAAGGGATCAGGAGCGCCGGAACAGCCGCCGCAGACCGAACAGCACCGCCGCGGCGGCGACCACGACGATCGCGCCGGTCTTGACGTTGCCGTCCAGCCCGCCGCCGTTTCCGGTGCTGCCGCTGCCGTCCGCGGAACTCCCCTTCCCCGACGGCGACTTGGATGCACCGTCCCCGGGTGCGTCCTCGGGCTTCACGGGACTGTCCGTCCCCTCCGCGCCGAACATGAGCGTCTTTCCGTCATCGGTGTAGGTGACGGACTCGCCCTGGCCCAGGAACGGTACGCCGAGCCGCTCCAGCCGCTTGATCCTCCCGCCGTTCCAGTCGTAGGCGATCGCCCCGAAGTAGCTGCGTACGACGAGCTGTTCACCGTCGGGGGACAGGGCGGCGTCGGTGGCCTCCAGCTCGGGGACGGCGGCGATGGGCTTGAAGATGTTGGTCCCGGAGGCGGAGAGGTCGGCCGGCCCCTCGTACAGGTGGCCACCGTTCTCGTTCTTGTCGACGATGTAGACGCGCCCGGTCTTGGGGTGCACGACGAGGGACTCGGCGTTGCGCGGTCCGTCCGCGTACTTCACGACGTACTGGGTGGCGCGGATCGTCTGGTCCCGCAGCTGCTTGGGCTCGGGCAGCCGGTAGATCCACACATAGGGCCAGCTGCCGCCGAGGTTGTCGCCGATGTCGCCGACGTAGATCTGGTTGTCGGGGCCGATGGAGATGGCCTCGACGTCACGGGGGCGCCCCACGCCGGTCAGAGTGACGGTCGCGACGGTCTTTCCCGTCCTACTGTCGACGGCGTAGATGAAGGCACCGTCGTCGCTGTCGTTGTGCGTCCAGTAGATGCCGGGGTGCTGCCGGGAGGCGGCCAGTCCGCTGGACTCGGTGATCCGGGGGTCCGAGATGGTGAACCCCTCGTCACCGTCCGCGGCGGCGGCCGGCAGGGCGAGCGCACCGACGAGGAAGCCAGCGGCGAGGAAGGCAAGGGAGCGACGCATGCCCCCAAGACTGCCATCCCGCCCGCGCGGCGAGAGCGCGTGGTGGGCCTCACACGTTCGCGCGCCCCATCCGACCGCGTAGATCATCCATCATGAGCGGATGCTCAGGATCATGCCGGTCGGTGACTCCATGACCATCGGGAGCGCGGGCGAACACACCTGGCGCTACCGGTTGTGGCGCCACCTGTGCACGACGTACGACGGCCCGTTCACCCTGGTCGGCCCGCGCGAGGCGCTCCACGACAAGGTGACGGACGCCCCCACCTCGCAGGCGTACGCCGACCCGGACTTCCCCCGCGCCCACCTCGCCGGCTGGGGCGAGGGCTGGCAGCACATGGCCCCGCTGATCGGCGAGGCGGTACGGCAGACCCGGGCCGACCTCCTCCTCGTCTCCCTCGGCCTGATCGACCTCGGCTTCTACACGAACGCGGAACAGACGACGGAGAACGTCCGGTGCTTCGTGGCGGCCGCGCGGAAAGCCAACCCGCGCGTCGCGATGGTCCTGCTGCCGGTGATCCCGAACGTCCGGGCCCGGTCGGACACCGACTTCGCCGCCCAAGTCGCCCTCTTCAACGACCTGTTGGCGAAGACCGCGGCGGACCTGGACGAGCCGCCCTCGCCTCTCCTCCTGGCGTCGCTGCCGTCGTCGTACGACATCCACACCGACACCTACGACGGCACGCACCCGAGCGAGAGCGGCGAGCACAAGATCGCGGCGGCGTTCGCGGACGCGATGCACCAGGGCTGGGACCTGGGGAAGCCCTACGGGCACTGAGCCCGGACGACTCCGACCGGGTACGCGGCGTGAGGCCGGACGTGGGACGGCGGGTCGTCCACCCCTTGCGACGCTCCCCGGATATCCGGCGTGTGCGCACCTCTCCCTGTCCTGGTCACCGCGCATACCGTTATGCGTCGCGATGACCGTCCTTGAAGTCAGGAACGAAATGGCCACCGACAAACGGTTCCTGGACGAACTGTTCGACCGGATGACCGTCCCTGAGGGCTACAAGGCCGAGATCGTCGAGGGGACCGTCTTCATGTGGCCTCAGCGCGACACACACTGGGAAATCACCATGGACATCCTTGAGCAGCTGCGCTTCACGTACCCGCGCAAGCAGTTGAAGTCGGACGTTCGAGTCGACTATCCGGGGCACCTCAACGGCTTCGCCTCCGACGTGACGCTGGTGGCCGAGGCGGCCGAGAAGAACGGCGAGGGCCTGTGGTTCTGCGAGGACGTCGAGTTCGTCGCCGAAATCATCTCGAAAGGTACGGCCCAGAATGACTACGGGCCCAAGAAGACGGCCTACGCCCTCGCCGAAGTCCCCGCCTACTTGATCGCCGACCCCTACCAGGGCAAGTGCCACCTCTTCACCCAGCCCAAGGACGGCGAGTACGTCAGCGAACTGTCCGTGGCTTTCGGGGCGGACGTAGACATGACCACCACCCACCTCGGTCTCACTCTCAAGACGGACGAGTTCCCCCGCGACTGACCGCCCCCGGCCTCAGTGCGCGAACGGCGGCTCGAAACACCCCGACTCCGGGTACGGGCCGTTGGTGCTCACCTGGTAGTTGGACTTCTGGATGAACGCCGTGACGCAGGCGTCCGGGTGGACGCTGAGGCCGACCTCGGCGCCCTCGGGGGTGACGTAGTGGTCGGTCTCGAAGCGGGCGGGCATCGGCCGGACGGTCAGCGTGCCCCCGACTCGCTCCCCGTTCGCACCGGTGCGTGCCTCCTCGTAGCCGAGGCCGAGCAGGGCGCGGCGCACGGTCGCCGGGTCCCACCTCTTCTCCTGCCACAGCCGCTTGAGCACCGGCTCGATACGCGCGGCTTCCCGCTCCGCGTCCGCCGCGCTCGCCGGAGACATCTCGCCCGCGCGGCGGCCGGCGTTGTTCTCGTTGTAGTGCGGAGCACCGTCGCCCGCGCCCGGCTCCACATACGGCGAGGATCCCGCGAAAGCGGAAGCGGTAGCGGTAGCGGAAGCAGTAGGGGTGGGGGTGGGGGTGGGGGTGGCGGACGCAGAGGCCGTGACGGAGGCGGAGGTCGTGCTGCTCGCAGGCGCGCTCGTGGCGCGCTGCTGGCCACAGGCCGTGAGGGTCAGTGCGGCGGCGACCATCAGCGCCGCGCCGCCCCACCCGGCACGCCGGCCGGCTGTCGAGGTCGAGGTCTTCATGTCATGACTCTGGCATGAACGCACTTGCCTGGAGCGCACTCCAAGACGTTGGCTGATGGGTCATGAAGTACACGCAGCTTGGACGCACAGGACTCAAGGTCAGCCGACTGGTGCTCGGCACCATGAACTTCGGTCCGCAGACCGACGAGGCGGACAGCCACGCCATCATGGACGCGGCGCTGGACGCGGGGATCAACTTCTTCGACACGGCCAATGTCTACGGCTGGGGCGAGAACAAGGGCCGTACCGAGAGCATCATCGGGAACTGGTTCGCCAAGGGCGGCGAGCGGCGCGACAAGGTCGTGCTCGCCACCAAGGTCTACGGCAACATGGCCGGGTCCGGCACCGCCGCCGCCTGGCCCAACCACGACAAGCTGTCCGCCGTCAACATCCGGCGGGCCGTGGACGCCTCGCTGAAGCGGCTGCAGACCGACTACATCGACGTCTACCAGTTCCACCACATCGACCGCGCCACTCCCTTCGAGGAGATCTGGCAGGCCATCGACGTGCTGGTCCAGCAGGGGAAGATCCTCTACGTCGGTTCCTCCAACTTCCCCGGCTACAAGATCGCCCAGGCCAACGAGACCGCCGCCCGCCGCGGCGGCACCATCGGCCTCGTCAGCGAGCAGTGCCTGTACAACCTCGCCGAGCGGCGCGCCGAGATGGAGGTCATCCCGGCCGCGCAGGAGTACGGCCTCGGGGTCATCCCCTGGTCGCCGCTCCACGGCGGGCTGCTCGGCGGTGTGATCAAGAAGGAGGTCCAGGGCGGTCGCCGCGCCTCCGGACGGGCCGCCGACACCCTGGCCGACCCCAGCTCCCGCGCGCAGATCCAGGCGTACGAGGACCTGCTGGAGAAGCACGAGGTCGAGCCGGGCGAGGCCGCGCTGGCCTGGCTGCTCACCCGCCCCGGCGTGACCGGCCCGATCGTCGGCCCGCGCACCGCCGAGCAGCTCGACTCCGCCCTGCGCGCGGTCGAGCTGGAGCTGAGCGAGGAACTGCTGACCGGCCTGGCCGAGATCTTCCCCGGCCCGGGGCCGTCTCCGGAGGCCTTCGCCTGGTAGCCGGCGGCTCGTGACGAGGGGTCGGCGGCCGGTCACGAAGGAGTGGCCGGCGGCTCGTGACGAGAGGGCGGCCGGCGGCGGTGGTCGGGCGTTACCTGCCGACCGCCGCCGCCACGGCCACCACCACGAACATCAGCACAAGCGCACCGGCCATGATCCGGTTCCGGGTTTTCGGGTCCACGCCATCGAGCCTAACCGGCCGCCCCCAGCGGCCAGCGGCCGACCGTCTCATAGCGAGGCTGCTCCCCCGGAACCCCCGACGTCGGCAGGCTGCTGCGGACCAGGGTCAGCTCGGCCACCGTCCAGGTGCGGCTCCTGAAGTCCTTCAGCGCCTCCAGGTACGGCTGCGCGTCCACGCTCTCCCGGCTGCGGGCCACCGTGAGGTGGGCCTTGTAGCGGCGGTGCTCGCCCGTCGGTACGCCCGTCTTGCGCGCCGCCGCCTCAGTGCGGTCGGCCAGCAGGCGCATCGCCTCTACGTCCCCCTCGGCCCCGGCCCACAGCGCCCGCCCGTGCCCGAACTGCCCGCCGCCGCGCATCGCCAGCGGGAAGGGCGCGGTACGGTGCGCGGCCCGCGCCAGCCGCGCCGACAGATCCGGTACGAGGTCGTCGTCCACCTCGCCGTAGAACGCGAGCGTGAAGTGCCAGCCGGGGCGGCCGGTCCAGCGCAGGCCGTCCGCACCGGGGAGCTTGCGCAACCCGGCGACCCGGGCGGCGAGTTCGTTCGACACGTCCTCGGGAGGCAGCACGGCGGCGAAGAGTCTCATGCGCACCAGCGTGGCAGCACGAGGGCCCGGTGCGGGGGCAAGGCCGCACCGGGCAGGGCGTGGACCGCTACGCCGCCGCCGCCAGTTGCTCCCGCTCCCGCGGCACGAACCGCACCTGGGGACGCCTCCCGTTCCAGCCCACCGACAGCCGTAGGTTGCCGACGCGGGCCAGGATCAGGGCGATGCCCACGGCCGCGGCGGCCGAGACGGCACCGCCCGCCGCCAGGCCCGCCCGGACGCCGTACGCGTCGGTGATCCAGCCGGCGATCGGCGCGCCCACCGGGGCTCCGCCCATGAACACCATCATGTACAGGGCCATCACACGACCGCGCATGGCCGGGGCGGTGGTCAGCTGGATGCTGCTGTTGGCGGTGACGTTGACCGTCATCCCGAACATCCCGATCGGGGCCATGAGCAGGGCGAACAGCCACAGGGACGGAGCGATCGCGGCCACCGCCTCCATGGTGCCGAAGGCCACCGCGCCCGCGATCAGCACCCGCATCCGGGCCGTACCGCGCCGGGCCGCGAGCAGGGCGCCCGCCAGGGAGCCGACCGCCATCAGGGTGTTGAAGAGGCTGTAGGAGCCCGCGCCCGCGTGGAAGACGTCGTTGGCGAAGGCGGAGAGGTAGACGGGGAAGTTGAAGCCGAAGGTGCTGACGAACCCGGCGAGCACGATGGTCCAGATCAGGTCCGGACGGCCGGCCACGTAGTGCAGCCCTTCCCGCAGCTGCCCCTTGCCGCGCGGCGCCCGTTCGACGACGTGCAGGTCACGTGATCGCATCAGCAGCAGACCGGCGAGCGGCGCGACGAAGGACAGGCCGTTGGCGAGGAACGCGTAACCGGTGCCCACGCCGGTGATCATCAGGCCGGCGACGGCTGGGCCGACCAGGCGGGCGGACTGGAAGTTCGCCGAGTTCAGGCTGACCGCGTTCTGCAGCTGCCCGGGGCCGACCAGTTCGGAGACGAAGGACTGGCGGGCCGGGTTGTCGACCACGGTCGCGAGACCCACGGCGAAGGCGGCGACGTAGACGTGCCAGACCTGGACGTGGCCGGAGAGGCTGAGGACGGCCAGGAAGATCGCAGTGAGGGCCATCGCCGACTGGGTGACCAGCAGCGTGGGCCGCTTGCGCAGGCGGTCGACCAGGACGCCGCCGTAGAGGCCGAACAGCAGCATCGGCAGGAACTGCAGGGCCGTCGTGACGCCGACGGCGGTCGAGGAGCCGGTGAGGCTGAGGACCAGCCAGTCCTGCGCGATGCGCTGCATCCAGGTGCCGATGTTCGAGACGACCTGGCCGGCGAAGAACAGGCGGTAGTTCCGCACCTTCAACGAGCTGAACATCGAGGACCTGCGGGGGCCCTCGGGCGAGGCGCCAGGTGTCTCGGGAGTGCGCTTCTCGGGGGTGGGCGGGGATTCGTGGGTGGTAGGTGCGGGGGCGGAGTCTGCTCCGGGTCCCGAACTCAAAAGGGTCGCCTCCTCGTGAACGCTGCTTTTACAGGTGTGCGAGCTTCTCCAGTACCGGGGCGGCGGCGCGCAGCTTGGCCCACTCGTCCTCGTCGAGGCCGTCGACCAGGGTGGCCAGGAAGGCGTTCCGCTTGCGGCGGCTCTCCGCGAGCATGGCCTCGGCCTGCTCGGTCTTCGTGACGACCTTCTGGCGCCGGTCCTCGGGGTGCGGCTCCAGACGGACCAGCCCCTTGGCTTCGAGCAGCGCCACGATGCGGGTCATCGAGGGCGGCTGGACGTGCTCCTTGCGGGCGAGTTCACCCGGGGTGGCCTGGCCGCAGAGGGACAGGGTGCCCAGCACCGACATCTCGGTGGGGCTCAGCGACTCGTCGACCCGTTGGTGCTTGAGCCGACGGGACAGCCGCATCACGGCGGAGCGAAGGGAGTTCACGGCGGCAGCGTCGTCGCCATGGGTGAGGTCCGGCATCTCTTTAGCGTAACTCATTACTCTCGCTAAACAAGCTGGGGCGCACGAGGATTCCCGTGACACCGGCCACGGACACCCGCACAGCGGCCGGCCGTGCCGCCCCGACCCACACCCCGGTCCCACCGATCCACCACCGATCCACACCCGTACGAGTGAATCGACGGCGGAAAGTGAACGTCACCCGAAGCCCGCCCGCGACCCTCGTGCCATGGGGACCAGCGTGCTCAGCCTGCGGATAGACGGGGAGCTGCTCGAACGGCTCCGGCACCACGCGGCGAGGAGGGGAATGAGCGTCCAGGACTACGTGGTCCGGACGCTCGTTCGCGACGACTTCGACGAGCGGTTCCAGACCGCCGTCGAGGAGACGGAGAAGTTCTACGGGGTGACGTGACGCGAGGCCGAGCGGCTGTCGGGCGCCAGGTGAGGCCGAGCGGTTCCGCGGCGTCACCTGGGGCCGAGCAGCCCTACGGCGTCACGTGAGACCCAGCAGCCCTACGGCGTCACGTGAGACCCAGCAGTCCTACAGCGTCACGTGAGACCCAGCGCCGGCATCAGGTAGTAGAAGGCGAACACCGCCGACACGACGTACATCGCCACCGGGATCTCCCTGCCGCGGCCGGCCGCCAGGCGCAGCACCACGAAGGTGATGAAGCCCATGCCGATGCCGTTGGTGATCGAGTAGGTGAACGGCATCATCACCATCGTCACGAAGGCCGGGATGGCGATCGTGTGGTCGGCCCAGTCGATCTCCTTGATCGACCCGGCCAGGATCAGGAAGCCGACCGCGAGCAGGGCCGGGGTGGCCGCCTGGGACGGCACCATCGTGGCGACGGGGGTCAGGAACAGCGCCACGGCGAACAGCGCGCCGGTGACGACGTTCGCGAAGCCGGTGCGGGCGCCCTCGCCGACGCCTGCCGTGGATTCGACGAAGCAGGTCGTGGCCGAGGAGCTGCTCGCGCCGCCCGCGGCGACCGCGATGCCGTCGACGAAGAGGACCTTGCTGATGCCGGGCATCTGGCCCTGGGCGTCGGTCAGCTTGGCCTCGTCGCTGACGCCCATGATCGTGCCCATGGCGTCGAAGAAGCAGGACAGCAGCACGGTGAAGACGAACAGGACGCCGGTCAGCACGCCGACCTCGTCGAAGCCGCCGAAGAGGCTGACCTTGCCGATCAGGCCGAAGTCGGGGGTGGCGACGGGGTTGCCGGGCCACTTGGGGGTCGTCAGGCCCCAGGAGGGCACCTTCGCGACCGCGTTGATGATCACGCCCAGGACCGTCATCGTGACGATCGAGATGAGGATCGCGCCGGACACCTTGCGGACGATCAGCGCGAGGGTGAGCAGCGCGCCCAGGACGAAGACGAGCACCGGCCAGCCGTCGAGGTGGCCGTCGCCGCCGAGCTGGAGCGGAACGGTGGTCTGGGCGACGTCCGGGATCCGGGAGACGAAGCCGGAGTCGACCAGGCCGATCAGCATGATGAACAGGCCGATGCCGATGGAGATGGCCTTGCGCAGGCCGTAGGGCACGGCGTTCATCACGCGCTCGCGCAGGCCGGTGGCGACGAGCAGCATCACGATGAAGCCGGCCAGGACGACCATGCCCATCGCGTCCGGCCAGGACATCCGGGGCGCGAGCTGCAGGGCGACGACCGAGTTCACGCCGAGACCGGCGGCGAGCGCGATCGGTACGTTGCCGATGACGCCCATGAGGAGCGTGGTGAACGCCGCCGTCAGGGCCGTCGCGGTGACCAGCTGGCCGTTGTCGAGCTGGTGACCGTACATGTCCTTCGTGCTGCCGAGGATGATCGGGTTCAGCACGATGATGTAGGCCATCGCGAAGAAGGTGGCGAAACCGCCACGGATCTCGCGGGGCAGGGTGCTGCCCCGTTCGGAGATCCGGAAGTAGCGGTCGAGGGCGCCGTGGGCGGACCCGGCTCCCGGCTGTTCAGGGGTGGGGACCTTGGCGGGGGCCGAGGTGGACATGTTTTGTCGTTTCCTACGATGAGAAGCGGTCGGGCACAAACGGTTTCAGTATGAACATATAACGCCGGACGGGCTATCTGCGCGCGTAGACCTGATCGCCTCGTAAGCTGTCCCCATGGCCGTGTCTTCTTCGGGATCCCCCAAGCGTGAGGCGCCGGAGCCCCTGGAGGGCCCGATCGTCCCGACCGTCGTCGGTGGCACGGTCCTCTGGTTCGCCCTCTTCCTGGTGCAGCTCCCGTTCTACGGCTGGTTCGACGACCACGGACACACCTGGTGGCTGTGGACCTGCCTGGCCGGGGCCGGGCTGGGGCTGATCGGCATCTGGTACGTCCGCCGCAGGGACGCGGCGATCAAGAACGCGACGGCCTCTCAGGAGGCACAGGAACCCGCCCGGACACCGCCGGCCGAATAGCGGTCCCGCGGATCGACAGGCCTGCAACCACGGCACCATTCCCCCGCCTCATGTCCTCCCCAGGTCGGATCTTCCGCCCATTCGGAGGGTGAAGCCCCAAAACCGCACGTACCGTCGAATGCATGACGCACATCGACGCGGGCGCCGAGCTCGACCCGGTGCACCCCACGACGGCCCCGGCGGTGACCGGTCTCACCGCGGCCGAGGTCGCGGAGCGGGTCGCGCGGGGGCAGGTCAACGACGTTCCGGTGCGCAGCAGCCGGTCTCTGACGGAGATCGTCCGGGCGAACGTCTTCACCCGGTTCAACGCGATCATCGGCGTGCTCTGGCTGATCATGCTGGCCGTCGCACCGATCCAGGACAGCCTGTTCGGCTTCGTGATCCTCGCCAACACCGGCATCGGCATCATCCAGGAGTGGCGGGCGAAGCAGACCCTGGACTCGCTGGCCGTGATCGGGGAGGCCCGGCCGAGGGTACGGCGGGACGGGACCGCCTCCCAGGTCGCCACCAGCGACATCGTGCTGGACGACCTCATCGAGATCGGCCCCGGCGACAAGGCCGTGGTGGACGGGGTGTGCGTCGAGGCCGACGGTCTGGAGATCGACGAGTCGCTGCTGACCGGGGAGGCCGATCCCGTGGTCAAGCGGCCGGGGGACCAGATCATGTCCGGGAGTTTCGTGGTCGCCGGCGGGGGCGCGTTCCAGGCCACCAAGGTCGGCCGGGAGGCCTACGCCGCCCAGCTCGCCGAGGAGGCCTCCCGGTTCACGCTCGTCCACTCCGAGCTGCGCTCCGGCATCTCCACGATCCTCAAGTACGTGACGTGGATGATGGTCCCGACCGCGATCGGCCTGGTCATCAGCCAGCTGTTCGTCAAGGACAACGACCTCAAGGACTCCATCGCACGGACGGTCGGCGGCATCGTGCCGATGGTCCCGGAGGGGCTGGTCCTCCTCACCTCCGTCGCCTTCGCCATCGGTGTCATCCGGCTCGGCCGGAAACAGTGCCTGGTGCAGGAACTCCCGGCCATAGAGGGCCTCGCCCGCGTCGACACGGTCTGCCTCGACAAGACGGGCACACTGACCGAGGGCGGCATGGACGTCACCGAGGTGCGGACGCTGGGCGGCGGCGACGAGTCGTACGTGCGCAAGGTCCTCGGCGCTTTCGGCGAGTCCGACCCGCGCCCCAACGCCTCCCTCCAGGCCATCATCGACACCTACCCGGACGTCGAGGACTGGCGGTGCACCGAGGCGCTGCCGTTCTCCTCCGCCCGCAAGTACAGCGGCGCCTCCTTCAGCGAGGGGAACGGGGAGAGCAGTACATGGCTCCTGGGCGCCCCCGACGTGCTGCTGCCCGACGACGAACCCGCCCTCGCCGAGACCGGCCGGCTCAACGAGCAGGGCCTCAGGGTGCTGCTGCTCGCCCGGGCCTCCCGCGACCTCGACGATCCCGAGGTCGCCGCCGGGGCCCGGCCCGCCGCCCTCGTGGTACTGGAGCAGCGGCTGCGCCCGGACGCGGCCCACACCCTGCGCTACTTCGCCGAGCAGGACGTCCACGCCAAGGTCATCTCCGGGGACAACGCGGTGTCGGTGGGCGCGGTCGCCGCGAAGCTCGGACTCGACGGCTCCACCGTGGACGCGCGCCGGCTGCCCGCCGACCGGGACGGCATGGCCGAGGCCCTCGACGAGGGCACGGTGTTCGGGCGGGTCACCCCGCAGCAGAAGCGGGACATGGTGGGCGCGCTCCAGTCGCGCGGGCACACGGTCGCGATGACCGGCGACGGCGTGAACGACGTCCTCGCGCTGAAGGACGCCGACATCGGGGTGGCCATGGGCTCGGGGTCGGAGGCGACCCGGGCGGTGGCGCAGATCGTGCTGCTCGACAACAGCTTCGCGACACTGCCGTCGGTGGTCGCGGAGGGGCGCCGCGTCATCGGCAACATCACCCGGGTGGCCACGCTGTTCCTGGTGAAGACGGTCTACTCGGTGCTGCTGGCCGTGTTCGTGGTGTGCTGGCAGGTCGAATACCCGTTCCTGCCCCGCCACCTGACCCTGCTGTCGACCCTCACCATCGGCATCCCGGCGTTCTTCCTCGCCCTCGCCCCCAACAAGGAACGAGCGCGGCCCCACTTCGTGCGGCGGGTCATGCGGTACTCGGTCCCCGGCGGGGTCATCGCCGCGGTCGCGACCTTCGCGACGTACCTGATCGCCCGCCACCTCTACACCGGCGCCGGCGCGCTGGACGCGGAGACGAGCGCCGCCACACTGACGCTGTTCCTGATCTCCATGTGGGTGCTGGCGATCATCGCCCGCCCCTACACCTGGTGGCGGGTGGCGCTGGTGGTGGCGATGGGCGCCGCGTTCCTGGTGGTGCTGATGGTGCCGTCGCTCCAACGGTTCTTCGCGCTGAAGCTGGTCGGCATCACGATGCCGTGGATCGCGGTGGGCATCTCGGTGGTGGCGGCGGTCGCCCTGGAGGTGGCGTGGAAGTGGGTCGACCGCCGCGTTCGCGCATAAGAAGTGTTTTCTCTGGAGCGCCGACGAGGCGCCTGCACCAGCACGCCACGGCGAGTCTCAGAACCACGCGGGACATCGATCAAGCCCGCGGCATGATCCGCCCCGCCGGGGCGGTCCGGTCCTTCCTCCGCGTAAGCGGTCTTGGCCGTGAACGCGCCCATCCGTGAGGATGGGAGTCAGCGCAGGACAAGCATGACGGCCAGCGCGATGAGCAGTGAATCGATCCTGTCCAGCAGGCCGCCCGAGCCGGGTAGCCAGTGGCTGTCATCACCGGCCAGTAGCGGCACCGCTGCCAGAGCGAGCGCCCCGATCGGGACCACCCGCAGCATCTGCCCAGGCGCCAACCAGGTGGCCAGCACCACACCTGCCACCGCCACGGCCAATACCACCCGGTCCACCCAACAGAGTCGCATCAACCCGCCGAACTCCACCGCCGCGATCACCCCGACCGACAGGGCGATGCCCGCGGTGCTCGGGCGGCCCAACCAGAACGCACCGGTTACCACTTATTCAGAGGGAGGCGCGTCTGAGTACGTGTGCTCATGTGCAGGGCGCGCCCTGACCGGAGACTGTGCGCATGGCACCAAATCCCGCACTGATCGGCACGGTTGTCCGCTCTCCGCGCCGCCCGCGCCTCAGCTTCGCGGTCGCGGCCCTCGCCACTCTGGCGCTTGCCGCCTGCGGCAGCGAGGAGACAAGCGCCGGCGGCTTACACAACAAGGCCGCCGACACTGTCAGAGCCCATACCATCACCACGTCACCCAGCGCTGATCAGCAGGTAGCTTTCATGGACATGCTGGACACAATTGCGCAGCCGTGCTTCCCAGACTCCCCATCCCAGCAGGAGCCGACTCCTCCAGGAGAGAAGCCTCCGACCACTCCCGTGGAGATGCTGCCGATCGACAAAACCCCACCCGCCAGCCCCCCTGCGGCGTCGGGCAGTCCTGCAACGCCGCAGAAAGTGGAACTGGGGGCCACCGAGAAGTGTGCGGGCCGCCTCCATGCCGAGCGCATCACCAAGGCACTCAGCGGCATGACAGACCCCACCCCCGCCAAGGTCAGGCAGATCCTGAACGATCTCGGCTACATCGACGAACGCATCCACGACCTCATGAAGTCCGGCCCGACGACGCGGTTCTTCATCGACCTGCGTTTCATGGGCGGGTCACTCAGCCTGGATGGTTCAGTGACCGGAACGAAAGCCGTCATCGAGGCATTCGGAACTCCCGAGACCGGCCCGTTCACGTCTGTAAAGCGGAAGCAATAACCCCGCTCTGGCACGATCGGGGTTACTTAGCTGCGACGCCCCGACGGCCAGGGGTGGTAGCCCGTGGGCCCGAAGGCGCCATTCCAGATACACGTGCTGCTGAATGCAAATTCGTGACCAGCCGACAGAGAAAGGTTTCGCGCAGCGGCCCATACCGTCGCTCTGGACCAGATCACAAGCCGCAGTGGACGTTCGACTTCAAGACGGCGGCAGAACCCCGCCAGGCGGCCATCTGCTGCCCAACGTGCAACTAATTGCCGAGCCGCCTCAGGCGGTTGCCGCTCGCGTCCGTATGGCCTCGCTCGTTGCTCGGGAGACCAATACTCCAGCAACGGCGCCGCTGGAGTATTGGACCCGGGATTACCTCACATCGACGTAGTCACCGGCGGCGTTGACCGCCGGGGTCGTCGAGGTCCCGGCGAAGCTGAAGCGCCAGTAGCCGTCGGACGAGGCCGTGGCCGTGGCCTTCACGTTGCCGTACGAGTCCGAGGTCACCGTCTTGACGGTGGTGTACGTGCTGGTGCCCGCCTTGCGGAACTGGAGCTTGACCGGCTGGCCGGTGTAGCCGTGGTACTTGTGGTCCTCCCAGTTGGCGCGGGACAGCTTGCCCATGGAGGTGATGGTCTTGCCCTTGGTGACGGGCTCGGGACCGGCATTGACGGTCAGCGCGGAGTTGCGCTGCACCAGCGTGGTCGCGAGGGCGCCCTGGTCCTTGTAGCCGACCTTGCTGTAGTCGATGCTGCTGCTGGACGGGTCCTGCCCGTTGAAGGCGATCGCCTCGGCGGCGCCGTGCCAGGTGCCGGCGTCCGCGTTGGCGAGGAAGCCGTCGTCAGCCGGGTGGATGTCGACGGAGCCGGTGCAGTTGGCGGTGGTCGGCGAGGCGGCCGTGCAGGTGGAGGAGTCGTCGTCGTAGACCTCGTTGCTCGGGTCGTCGAACGAACCGCGGTAGATGAAGGCGTCGGTGAAGAAGTCGTCCGCCGTGATGTCGACGTCCTTGCCGTGGGTCATCGTGTAGGTGACCTTGGCGGAGACCACATTGGTCGTGCCGACCTTGATCGCCGAGGCGATCTTGAAGTTCGAGAAGCTGACGTCCAGCGTGTACGGAGTGCCGGAGTCGGCCGCCTGCGCCGCCGGGACGGCGAGGGCGGTCAGGGCCATGGCGCCGGTTACGGCGGAGACGGCTGCCATTTTGGCTCTTGTGCGCATTGCGTTCCCCTGGGGGAGAAGTGATCTAGGAGCCTGTTGGCTCAGGCGATCAGATCCGCGAGGGGCGGGGTTGGTTGTAGCCAAGGGGTTTGATTTGGCCCGTGCGTGGGCAAGGCTTGACGTTTGCATGACGAAAGCGGAACGTCGGCCTCAGAGGCTGAGGCCGACGTCAGGCGTCGTGTCGCTGGTCAGCGCACGTCGACGTAGTCACCGGCGGCGTTGACCGCCGGGGTCGTCGACGTCCCCGCGAAGCTGTACCGGAAGTAGCCGTCCACGGACGCCTTCACGGTGGTGCTCAGGTTGCCCTTGATGTTGGTCTTGACGGTCTTCACGGTGGCGTAGGTGCTGGAGCCCGCCTTGCGGAACTGCAGCTTCACCGGCTGGCTCGCGTAGCCCGCGTACTTGAGAGTCTCCCAGTTGGCCCGGGCCAGCTTGCCGGTGACCGTGATGGTCTTGCCCTTCTTCACCGGCTCGGGCGAGGCGTTGACCGTGAGTTTGGAGGCGCGCTGGACCAGGATCTTGGCGAGACCGCCCTGCGTCTTGTCGGCACGGGTGCTGTAGTCCCGGGCCAGTCCGCCGCCCGACCAGGTCCCGGCGTTGGTGTTGGCCAGGTAGTCCTCGCCCGGGTCGATCTCGATCGCGCCCTTGCAGTCGGCGGTGGTCGCCGAGGTGGCGGTGCAGGTGGCCGGGTACTCACCGAACAGCGCGTTCTCCGAGTTGTCGAGCGACGAACCCTTGTAGATGAACGGGCCGTTGGCGAAGTCGTCGGAGGTGATGTCGACGTCGGCGCCGTGGGTGAGCGTGTAGGTGGCCGTGACGGAGACGCGGGCGGCCGTCCCGACCTTGACCGCCTTGGCGATCTTGAAGTTCGAGAAGCTGACGTCGAGGGCGGGCGGCTCGGCGGCGGCACGGAACGCGGTTCTCCCCGAACCGGACGAGGCGGCCCAACCGGAGGCGTACGAGGTGATGTGCGCCGGCGCCTGCTCGGCACGCGCACGAGGGGAGGAGCTGTCGGATGCCTGCGCCGCCGGGACGACGAGGGCGGAGAGGGCCAGGGCGCCGGAGACGGCGGCCACGGCGACGGTGGCACGAGTGCGCATGCGTTTCCCCCAGAAGAGAAGGGCCCCGACGGTGGTCGTGCCGCCGGGGCCCTGATGACCATGTGAGCCGTGTGGCTCACATGGTCAGATGCGCGAGGGATGGAATCGGTTCGCCCGCTCCGCCTCGGATCGTGCGAGAAACGCCTCGCTTATCGCACGTCGACGAAGTCACCCGCGGTGGTGACCGTCGGGGTCGTCGAGGTGCCGGCGAAGCTGTACCGGAAGTAGCCGTCCACGGTCGCCTTCACGGTGGTGCTCAGGTTGCCCGTGGAGTTCGACTTGATGGTCTTGACGGTGGTGTACGTGTTGGAGTTCTTCTTGCGGAACTGGAGCTTGACCGGCTGGCCGGTGTAGCCGTGGTACTTGCGGTCCTCCCAGTTGGCGCGGGACAGCTTGCCGGCGACCGTGATGGTCTTGCCCTTCTTCACCGGCTCGGGGGAGGCGTTGACCGTGAGCTTCGACAGCCTCTGGACCTTGTGGGTCTTGTAGAAGTCGTTCGCGTAGATCTCGCCGTCGTTGGACAGGACGGCCGCGGTGACGTGCCAGGTACCGGCCAGCGCGTTGGCGTACAGGTCGCCGATCAAGTCTTCGGTGTTCGCACCGGGTGCGACCGGGATGGTGAGCTTGCACTTCGACGTCGTGGCGCTGGACGCCGTGCAGGAGGCAGCCTCCTCCTTCGGCAGGAGGAGGCCGTCCATGCCGTCCTCGGCGTTCGTGCCGTGCCAGAGGTCGATGTAGGCGTCCTTGATGCCACTCGGGTGGCTGGCGGTCAGGGACACGGCGATGGTCTTGGCTACGGTGGTGCCGAGGACGATGTTCTTGCCGGCGTTCACCGTCACGTTGGAGACGGTGGGCGCTGCGGCGGCCGCTGCCCTGGACGCCGGCTTGGCGGACGAGGTCCCGAAACGCTCCGCGACGCTCGGCCGGTCCAGGCTCACGTCGCTCTGCGAGCCGGCCTGGGCCGCCGGGACGGCGAGGGCGGACAGGGCCAGGGCACCGGAGACGGCGGCCACGGTGGCACGTATACGCATGTATTCCCCACGTAGAAGGAGGGTCCCGGCACCGGTCGTTCCGCACGGCTCGTCGACACGGGACCCAAGTGATCGTGAAGTCTGTTGACTCATGGGGTGAGATACAGCAGAGGGGGGAATGGTTGTACGACTGGCGAGAAAAAGGTGAGGGAAGTTTCACCAACTCCCCCCAGAGCTCCCTCAGTCGAACCACCGATCCCGCGCCAACTCCCCCGTCCGCGACGGATCCTCCAGCAACGCCGCCACCTCGAACCGGCGTGGCCACTGGCCCGCCGCCCAGGCGAGGCCCGCGGCCACGCCCTCCAGGGTGGCGGCGTGCAGGGTGCCGTCCGCGGTCAGACGCCAGTCCAAGGAGACCCCCTCGACGAACAGTTCCTCGTGTTCGACGTAGGTCGCGGGTGTGCGCGCGCCCAGCAGGACCCTCACCGACTCCGGCACCTCGTGCTCCGCGCCCTCGGAGGACACCTCACCCGCCACGGACTCGCTCAGCCGCCGCACCTGGAACAGTTCGGCGAGTTCGGCGGCGCGCGTCGGGCGTACGGGGAGCAGGGGAACGCCCTCGGTGAAGGGCAGCAGGTCGGGCGAGTCGACGACCACCGCGTCGGCCGCGTCCACCACCTCGACCCGGCCGTCGGTCACGGCCCGCAGCTCGTCCGGCAGGGTCACCTGCTCGGGGTCCAGGTCGGCCAACGCGCTGTAGAGGCCGTGCAGTTGGGCGCCGGTGACCTCGCGGTCCGGGTCTGCGAGCCGGTCCAGGAGTTCCGCGGCGCCGCCGGGCTCGTCGAGCAGCGCGGCGACCGACGTCCGTACCCCCAGCGCCCGCAGGACCTGCTCGTCGTCGAAACCGGTCGCGTCGGCCTCGTCGTACAGGCCACGCAGGAGCGGGTCACCGCCGGCAGCCAGGAGACCGGCCGGGCGGCGGCCGTCGAGGACCGGATTGCCGCGCAGCCACCATGCCGTGTACGGCCGTACGACCTCGTGCGTGCCGTCGGGCAGCAGGATCCGCACGGGCTGGGTGAGCGCGTCGCGCAGCGGTGGTTTCGACAGGAGGGCGAGCGCCTGGGGCCACTTGCTCTCGTCCACCAGGTCCAGGTCCCGTACGGCGACCAGTTCCGTGGCGACCGGCGGTACGGGGGTGTCCGGGAAGCGGTCGAGGATGTCCTCGCACCACACGTCCACGGCGTCCAGCAGCCCGGCGTCGTCCGGTTCGGCGAAGTCGCCTTCCCTGGGCTCCAGTTCGTCGGGGTCGAGTACGACGTCGGTGGCCCGGACCAGGGCGAAGGTGGCGAGCACCCCGCAGGCGGCCAGCGGCTGCTCGCCCCACTTCTCCGCCAGTTCGGCATCCACGGCGGCGAGTTCGTCCTCCCGCATGACCTGGTGGAAAGGGCTGCCGGGCAGGACCAGTTCGCCCGCGGGGACCAGTTCGCCGTCCTCGTCGGGCAGCGCGAGCGCGCCGAGCCAGGGCTCGTCACCGGGCTCCAGGCCCGCGTCCCGGACCAACGCGAGCACGGTGTCGGCCAGTTCCTCGGCGTCGGGCACGTCCTGCTCCCAGTCCAGCCCCCCTTCCTCGTCCAGCGAGGCGGCGACGGCTGCCCGGACCTGCGGGGTCGTGAGCACCGCGCGCGCAGTCGCGGGCAGCGCGCCGAGCTTCTCCAGGAGGGGGTGGGCGGCGTCCGGGTGGGCGACCTTGAGGCCGAGCCGGGCGAGGACCTCGGGGTCGACGGGGGCGCCCTCCGAAGTGGGCAGGAGGACTTGGCGGGGGCCGATCGTCGTGCGTCCGTCGGCAAGGGGCACGGGGAGCCCGGACAGCCGGTCCGGATCGACGCCGGCGAGGCTGTCGTAGAGCCGCCGCCACCACTGCGGTGCTTTCTCCAGTCCGGCCAGCCGGTCCACGGCATCGGTCAGCGGGACCCGGGCGACCCCCAACGTCCGCAGTTCCACGCGTCGTTCGAGACCGGCGGGGAGCAGGGTGGGCAGCACCTCCGCGAGGACCCGTACGGTGTCGCTGCCCGCGCCCTCCACCACTTCCGCGTCCCGCGGACGCAGCGACTCGGGCAGGTCGTCGTCATCGGAGTCCTGAACGGCGGGGTGCAGCGCGGGTTCCAGCGCGGGCGGCAGGAAGGACGTACGCGGCAGACGGTCCAGGATCTCCTGCCGCAGCGCCCCGTCCAGCTCGCCCTTGCCCAGCGGGCCGGGCACCAGGTCGATGATGCCGGTGGCCACCGGGCGCCAGCCGGCGAGGAGTTCGGCGTACGCGTCCGCCGCCCGCCGCACCAGGAAGTCGGTGAGCGGACCGGGGGCCGCGTGCCGGCGGGTGGTGTCCAGCGGGAACGACGCGATCAGCAGGGCGGGGACGCCGAGGGGTTCGTCGCTGGGGGTGGGGGCGTGCACGACCGGGCTGGTGCGGGGCCGGGCGGGTGAGCCGTCGGCGTCGACCGGCACGGCCCAGGTGACCGACCAGTGCGGCCGCAGCCGCTCCTCGACGGGCCGGTCGGCGAGCAGCTCCGGCGTGAGCGGCCCGTGCGCGGCGGCCGTACGCCAGCGGGTCGTACCGTCCCGTGAGTCCTCCACGACGGTCAGGTCGCCGTCCGCGCGGCGGCGCAGCGTGCGCGGGGTGCCGCCACCGGACTCGATCACCACCTCGTCCAGCCCGGGCAGGGCGAGCAGGAGGGCGTCGTCCACGGCGTCCAGCAGACGCTCGGCGAGATCGGCGGCGGCCGCGTCACGCAGGGGCAGGATGACGGCCGTGTCGTACGGGTCGGGGGCGGTGCCCTCGGCGGCGAACGGGAGCCGCAGCAGGGGCACGTGTCCGTCGCGGCGGCGGATCTCGTCGCCCAGTCCGGGGCTGTGACGGGCCACGTCGGCGGCGAGTTCCCGGGCCTCGGCGAGGGACCAGCGGACCCCGCCGTGCCGGCCGACGACGGCGGGCTCGTCGGTGACGGACAGGACGGCGGCGAAGCCGACGCCGAAGCGGCCGATGGTCTTCTCGTCCGTGTCGCGTTTGGCCGAGGCCCGCAGCGTGGCCAGGGACTCCACGCCCGCCGCGTCCAGCGGGGCGCCGGTGTTGGCGGCGACGAGCACACCGTCGCGCAGGGTGAGACGGAGCCGGCCGGGGACACCGGCCCTGGCGGCGGCGTCGGCGGCGTTCTGAGCGAGCTCCACGACCAGCCGGTCCCGATACCCGCCGAGGACAAGGTCCTCCTCGGCGTTCGCGTCCTCACGGAAGCGGGCGGGACTGGTGGCCCAGGCATCCAGTACGCCTCGCCTGAGACGAGCGGTACCGAAAGGATCCGCACCTTCGGCCGCGGGCCGCACGAACTTGCTCACGTTGACTCTCCTCATCGGCGTGACGACGAAGGTACCGCGCGGTGCGCCGACGCCGGTTCGAAGGGCGCCCCGCGCCGATGCGAGCGCCGCCTGCGGCTCCGCCCGAGGTCAACCCCGCAACCCACCGAGTCGGGTGGTGAGTGGGCGTACGCCGGTGGACCGGGGCGGAGTCGCCGGGGACGCGCACCCCGCCCAACCCAACCCACGAGCCACGAGCCACAAGCTACGAGCCACGAGCCACGAGCCACGAGCCACGAGCTACGAGTGCCCCAACTCCGCCGCGTCCTCGTCGGAGACGTCCGGTACGGAGCCGGAATCGCGCGCCGGCCGCAGCGGGAACGGGTCCACTGTCGTCTCGTCGATCACCGGCGGAGCCGGCCGCGGCGGCTTCGGCATGACCGCCGCCTCGGAATGCCCGCCGCAGCCGTACGCCAGCGACACCAGCCGGCCGTCGGCCGGCGAGAACTCGTTGGCGCAGATGCCGAAGGCCTGTCCCAGCGAGCCCCCGATCGGCACAAGGAATCCACAGCTCACACACGAGGCGGGCGCGGCCTGCGCCATGGGGGTCTTCGCGCCGTACGACTCCTCCCACCGGTCGGCGGCGACGTGCAGGCCGTAACGCGAGAGCACCCGGGCCCGGCGCATGCCGAGTTCCTCGGCGACCGCGGCGATCGATCCGCGCGCGGGGACGGCGGGCAGGCTCGCCGGGGCGCTCGGCGTGACCTCCGCGTCCTCCGCCTCGACCAGCTCCGCCATCTCCTCGGAGACGGGGGCGTTGGGCAGCGGCTCGTCGTCGCCGGTGTAGCCGGGCTCCAGGCGCAGGTCCTCGGCGTCGGTGGGGAGCAGGTCGCCGGGGCCCATGTCGCCGGGCCGCAGGCGTTCGCTCCACGGCACCCACTCGGGGGCGAGGAGGGCGTCCGGGCCGGGGAGCAGGACCACCTCGTCCAGGGTGACGATCTTCGCGCGGGAGGCGCGGGCGACGGTGACGGCCCAGCGCCAGCCCCGGTACCCGAGCTCCTTGCACTCGAAGAAGTGCGTGACGACCCGGTCACCCTCGGACACCAGGCCCGTGTGCTCGCCGACGACGCCGGGCGCGGCGGCCTCCTCGGCGGCGGCGCGGGCGAGGTCGACGGCCTCGGCGCACAAGCGGTCAGGGATGCGGCTTCGCGTGGTCGCTGCGCTCACAGGTATCGCTTCTCTCCTACGCCGTCTCTCGGGTGCGTCTGCCTGCCGGCGACGGGGCGGACGGAGCGGACCCGGGGACCGCGTCGACGTCCACGCCCGCTCACGCTCGGGCGCACCTCTACCACCCATTCTGCGGGATGGCTGAGATACGCACGCTACCTGCTCCCGTGCGCCTGGCCTACACCGACGGGACTGTTCCCGATCAGATCCCGGCCGGATCCCTGCCGCAAGTGCGCGTCCATACGCGCGGTAACCGCACTACGTAGGGCTTTCTCGGGGCACTATGACGGGGTGGCAACCGCGAAGACGCCCCAAGGTGCCACCGGGATCGGTGGGTCCAGAGGGCTCAAAGGGATCAAAGGGACCAAGGGAAACAAGGGGAGCAAGGGGAGCGGTCGAGGCGGCGGTTCGGGCCGGATGAACGGCTCCCTCCGCTCGATGGGCCGCGCCCTGCACCTTCCCGTCACCGGCCCTGCCCGCGGCATCCGCAAGGTGACCCACGCGCACGGGGCCGGTGAGTCCGGGCTCGGCAAGCTGATCGAACTGCACGGGGTGAACGGCGCCGGCGATGTGATGATCACCATCGCGCTCGCCTCCACCGTGTTCTTCTCCGTGCCCACGGACGAGGCCCGCGGCCGCGTCGCCCTCTACCTCGCCATCACCATGGCGCCCTTCACGGTCCTCGCCCCGGTGATCGGCCCCCTCCTCGACCGTCTTCCGCACGGCCGCCGCGCGGCGATGGCGGGCGCGATGCTCGCCCGGGCGCTGCTCGCGCTCGTCCTGTCGGGCGCGGTGATCAACGGCAGCATCGAGATGTACCCGGCCGCGCTCTGCGTCCTGGTCGCGTCGAAGGCGTACGGCGTCGTGAGAAGTGCCGTCGTGCCCCGTCTCCTGCCGCCCGGGTTCTCCCTCGTGAAGGCCAACTCGCGGGTCACCCTCGGCGGGCTGCTGGCGACCGGGATCGCGGCGCCGATCGGGGCGGGGCTCCAGGCGATCGGACCGCGCTGGCCGCTCTACGGCGCCTTCGTGATCTTCGTCGCGGGTACGTTCCTGTCCTTCACCCTGCCGCCGAAGGTCGACTCGGCCAAGGGCGAGGACGTCGCGCTGCTCGCGGCGGACGAGAAGCACCTGCACGGGCCGCACCTCAAGCCGGTCAAGCGGCCCGGGCTGCGCACGGTCGGCATCGCCGTCACCCACGCCCTCGGCGCCAACGCCGCCCTGCGCTGCCTCTCCGGCTTCCTGATCTTCTTCCTCGCCTTCCTGCTGCGGGAGCATCCGCTCACCGGCGAGAGCGCGGCGGTGTCGCTGGGGATAGTGGGCGTCTCGGCCGGCGCGGGCAACGCGATCGGTACGGCGGTCGGGGCGTGGCTCAAGTCGAGGGCGCCGGAGATCATCATCGTGACGGTGGTGGCGGTCGTACTGGGCACGGCCGTCACGGCGGCCATCTTCTTCGGCGCGTTCCTGGTGGCGTGCCTGGCTGCGGTCGCCGGGTTCTCACAGGCACTCGCCAAGCTGTCCCTGGACGCGCTGATCCAGCGGGACGTACCCGAGCAGGTACGTACGTCGGCGTTCGCCCGCTCCGAGACGCTGCTGCAGATGGCCTGGGTGTTCGGGGGCGCGGTCGGCATAGTGATGCCCCTCAACGGCACCCTGGGCCTGTTCGTGGGCGCCGCCTTCGTCGCCATCGGCTGGCTGACCACCGTCAAGGGCCTCCTGACCTCGGCCCGCCACGGCACAGCGGCCAAGCCACGGGTGGCGTAGGGAGCGTCGCGGGCGGGGCAGGGAATGTCCGCAGGCGCCACGCTGACCATCCCGGACAGCCTCCCTGCACCCCCGGCGCCATAAGACCGCCATCGTCGGCATCGGGTGGCATCCCGGCCCACGCAGAGGCCCCTGACGACGCGGGGACCCCCGACGACGCGGGCACCGACCCGGACGACGCGGGCACCGCCGCCGCCGGCGCGGCGAGAGCCCCCGTGGATCACAACGCACCCCCGATCGGGCACGCCGCGTACCCCGCGTGGAAGCGCCGGTGGGCGCGCCCGATAGCCTTCGGCCATGACCACGATGCAATCCGCTGTGCGACGCCGCCGCGCTGTCGCCGCCGCCGGCGCCGTATCCGCCGGACTGCTCGTCCTGTCGGCCTGCGACAAGCCGACGCCGCGCGTCACCGTCACGGTGGGCAGCCACTCGGTGAGCGCCGAGGCCAAGTGCTACGACGACGGCAAGGACATCGGCCGCCAAGAGGCCACCAAGTGCGCGCTGAAGAAGGCGTCGGACGCGATCGAGGTGCCGCAGAGCGAGACGCTGCGCATCGGCGTCGACCCGGAGATCGCGGACACGGGCTGGGCTCTGTGGATCAACGGCCAGCAGGTCACCAGCGTGTACAAGAAGACGTACTACTCCTTCCAGGGCGTCGACCTGTTCGCCGACCAGCAGGGGCAGGCCGCGCCGAAGACGCTGTACATCAGCATCGTCCAGCAGAACAAGGCCGCCCAGAGCAACGAGTTCAAGGGCGTGTGGAACTTCAAGCTGCAGAACGCGGACGCCTGAGCGGCGCTCGCGTCAGCGTCTGCGTACCGTCATGCGCGTCCTCGTAGCCACCGCGGTCCCGGTCGAACGGGACGCGGTGGCTCGCGCGTTCCCGGGTCCCGTGCCCGCGCGGGAGGTGCCGCTTCCGGGCGTGGTCCTCCAGCGGCTGCCGGGAGGGTACGACCTCCTCGCCGCCGGTGTCGGCCCCGCCCTCGCCGCCGCCTCCACCGCCACCGCCCTCACCGCCGCCGCCCTCGACGGCGCCCCCTACGGTCTGGTCGTCTCCGCCGGGATCGGCGGCGGATTCCTGCCGGACGCGCCCCTCGGCTCGCTCGTCGTCGCCGACGAGATCACCGCGGCCGACCTGGGCGCCGACACGCCCGACGGGTTTGTACCGGTGACCGAGCTGGGCTTCGGGACCGTCACCCACCGTCCGCCGGAATCACTCGTACGAGAGGTCGTGTCGGCGACCGGAGCGCGCGTCGGCACCGTGCTGACCGTGTCGACGGTGACCGGCACCGCCGCCCGGGCCACCGCACTGCGCGCCCGCCACCCCCGGGCCCTCGCCGAGGCCATGGAGGGCTTCGGGGTCGCCGAGGCCGCCGCCGCGCACGGTGTGCCGGTGCTGGAACTGCGCGCGGTCTCCAACCCGGTCGGCCCGCGCGACCGCGCCGCCTGGCGCATCGGCGACGCCCTGACCGCCCTCACGGCCGGCTTCGGGAAGCTCGCGCCCGCAATGGAGAGTTGGAAGACACATGACCGCAATCACTGAGCCACTGCAGATCGCCTACTCCCCCTGCCCGAACGACACCTTCGTCTTCGACGCCCTGGCCCACGGCCGGGTGCCGGGCGCTCCCTCGCTCGACGTGACGTTCGCGGACATCGACATCACCAACGGCATGGCCGAGCGCGGCGAGTCGGACGTGCTGAAGGTGTCGTACGCCGTGCTGCCGTACGTCCTCGGCGAGTACGCCCTGCTGCCCTGCGGGGGCGCGCTGGGCCGGGGCTGCGGCCCGCTGGTGCTGGCACGGGAGGCGGAGGCTGGGGGCACCTCCCACGCTTTCGGCAGTGGGGGACTCACCGGCCGTACGGTCGCCGTGCCCAGCGAGAGGTCGACGGCGTACCTGCTGTTCCGCCTGTGGGCCGCCGACACGCTCCCCGGCCCGGTCGGTGAGATCGTGGTCTTGCCGTTCCACGAGATCATGCCCGCCGTGCGGGACGGGAAGGTGGATGCGGGACTCGTCATCCACGAGGCGCGTTTCACCTACCAGAACTACGGCCTGCACAAGCTCGCGGACATGGGCGAGCACTGGGAGTCGACGACGGGGCTGCCGATCCCGCTGGGCGCCATCATCGCGAAGCGCTCTCTTGGCACGGAAACGCTGACGCTGCTGGCCGATTCCATTCGTACGTCCGTCCGGGCGGCCTGGGACGATCCCGAGGTTTCCCGCCCATATGTCATGGAAAACGCCCAGGAAATGGACCCGGCCGTCGCCGACCAGCACATCGGGCTGTACGTCAACGAGTTCACCGCCGACCTCGGCGAGAACGGCTATGCGGCGATCCGGGGCCTGCTCACCCGTGCTGCGGCCGAGGGGCTGGTACCGCCCCTCGGCCCGAACGCGCTCGATTTCCCCTGAGGCTCCCGCGAGGTTTCCCCCCGAGGTTTCCGCTGAGGCGCGGTCACACGTCCAACTGGTCGGCGACCGCGCGCAGCAGACCGGCGATCTTCTTGCCGGAGACCTTGTCGGGGTAACGGCCCTTCTCCAGCATCGGGGTGATGTTCTCCAGGAGAGTCGTCAGATCCTGGACGATGGAGGCGAGTTCGTCCGGCTTCTTGCGGGTCGCGGCGGCGACGGAGGGCGTCGGATCGAGAACCGTCACGGAAAGTGCCTGGTCACCGCGCTGCCCGGCGACCACTCCGAACTCCACTCGCTGCCCCGGCTTGAGTACCTCGACTCCGGCGGGCAGGACCGAGGAATGGACGAAGACGTCGCCGCCGTCGTCACGGGAGAGAAAGCCGAAGCCCTTCTCGCTGTTGAACCACTTGACTTTGCCGGTAGGCACGTCTGTCCTCGTCCTCGTACTCGTCGGGAAAATGCTTCTGGAAACGGCTCTTGATAGCACTTGGGCGGGTCGTCGGGACCCGCCGGTACCAAGGCTAATGGTCTCGGTGCCGGTGACAAGACGTCACCCGGTTGTTCCTTCGCGCAGGGAACTACCCTGGTCCGGTGCGTGACAAAACCCAAACGAATTCCGCCGAGCCCGGTGACCGACTGATCCGTACCGGTGCGGTCGTCTTCTTCATCGGCGCCGTGGCCACTCTCGTCACCGTGGCCCCGTTCCTTCTCGACACGACGCCTTTTCCGACGTACATGTTCGGGCTGAGCATGCTGATGGGCGTGGGCTTCCTGCTGGCCGGGGCAGGGGTGCTCCGCTCGATCGCCGCGGGTCGCCGTCAGGCGCGGTCCGAGCGGTAGGACGCGAGCCAGTCCGGGAACTGAGTGAGGTCGGTGAGGACGACGTCCGCGCCGGCCGCGGCCAGCTCGTCCATGCCGTACGGCCCCGTGGCCACGGCGACCGCGAGCGCGTCGGCGGCCCGGGCGCCCCGGATGTCCCCGAAGTGGTCGCCGACGTAGACGCCCGCGCCGTGCTCGCGCAGCGCCTGTGCCTTCTGCTCCGCCCACAGGTCTCCGACGACCGCGTCCGGCTCGATGCCCAGGTGCTCCAGGTGCAGTTTGGCGTTGGGCTCGTGCTTGGCGGTGACCACGAGGGCCCGCCCGCCGGCCGTGCGCACCGCTGCGATCGCCTCGCGGGCACCGGGCAGCGCGGGCGTCGGCCCGATCGCGATCGCGGGGTACATCTCGCGGTAGAGGTCCGCCATGGCCGGCACCGCCTCCGCCGGGAACCAGCGGATCAGCTCCTCGGCGAGCGGCGGCCCGAGCCGCGTGACCGCCTGGTCGGCGTCGATGTACGTCCCCGTACGCTCGGCCAGCGCCTGGTAGCAGGCGCGGATGCCGGGCCGGGAGTCGATGAGCGTCATGTCGAGGTCGAAGCCGACGGTGGGGGCGGAGGAGGTCGCGGAGGGCATGGGGATCATTCTGCCCAGCCCCGGTGACCGTCAGGCGTCCGGCCTGTGGCGGTCCGGCTGCGGCTGATCCCTGCCTACCTCCGCCGCTGTGACCGCCACACCAGGAACAGCGCCGACGCCACGGCCGCGCCCCGGACCACCCAGGGCCAGGTCTCGGCGATCGCGGTGCTCATGTGGTCCTCGGGGATGGGCCGGCCCCAACGGCCCTCGGTGCGGCCCCAGAGCCAGACGACGCCGGCCGTGAGGGAGAGCCCGGGCAGGATCACGACGGCCCACTTGGTCTCGGCGTCGGTCAGGCGGCGGGAGGCGTAGGCGATGGCCCAGCCCAGGACGAGGGCGATCCAGTTGCCGAGGACGGCGCCCGCGACGAGGAGACCGGCGGCGAGGAGGAGGAAGGGGTTGCTCCAGCCGCCGGCCGTGCCACGCAGGGGAAGGAGCCGGCGCCGGGTGGGTACGACCGCTTCCCCGGCCGGGGCGGTGGGCGCGCTCCCCCCGGCCCCCGCCCCGGCGCCGCTCTTCCGCGTCTTCCACCAGGTCTGCCGGGGCTTCCCGGCGGCCTTCTCCACGACCGGGGCGGGCGACGCCGCGGCCTCCTTCTCCGGGGCGGGCGGCTCCTTCGGCGGCGGGGGCTTGAGGAGTTCCGGGATCTCCACGCCGCCGACGAAGCCGGGCACGCTGTCCCCGACCCCGAACGGGCTGCTGTCCACCCGCCACCAGTCGGGCTGGGACAGGCTGTCCCCGAGCTCGTCCAGGCCCGCGAGGTGGGGCGAGGACGTGTTCTCGGGCGCGGCGGGCTGCGGGGAGGTCTCGGCCGGGCGGGGGCGCGGTACGGCCCGCCGCAGCCGCTTGGACCGGCCGGTGTCCTCGGTCTCGACGTTCCCGTCGCCCCCGTCCGGCTGTACGGGCACGGCGGCGGCCGGGGCCTGAGGGGCGCCCCCGGCCGTACTGCCGCCCGCCGCGTCGACGACCTCATGGGGGCTGCCGAGCCGGGCGATGATGCGGCGGACCGCGGCGGGACTGTCGACGGTGGCTTTCGCGCGCCGCCGGTCGATCTCGTTGCGCAGTTCGGAGACCAGGCGCATCCGGATGGACGACGGCAGCTGCCGCTGCTGGGCCACGTCGCCGACGCGGCTCAGATACTCGTAGACGACCTGGTCGCTCTCGATACCCACGAAGTCCCCTCCGGGGTCGGTGCCTTGGATACCCCGCGACTCGACGTTAGCGCAGGGTGGGCGGCGTGCGGGTGTGTCAGGTCGGCTCACCCACGCACGGGTTCTCCACCGACGGTTCTCCGCTTCGGAGCACAGGCGGTCGCCGTACTCGCGCAGGACGTCCCGGCCGGCCCGGCAGGTGAGGCAGGTGCGGGCCTGACCTCGCCAGGGCCGCCAGGGTCCGCCGGAGGAAATTCATGCGTCCGCCCTGGGAAACCCTCCGTTCGCCTGGCGGGCACCCGGCCGACGGGCCACCCGCTACCGTTGACCGGATGAGCAGCGATGAGAAGCCGGCGGCGCCCCGGTCCCTCGCGGAGGATCTCCGCGCCCGGGACGACGGGTCCCTCGCCGCGCTCCTGCGCGCCCGCCCCGACCTCATCACCCCCGTCCCCACCGACCTCACCCAGCTCGCCACCCGGGCCGGCACCCGCGCGTCGGTGGTCCGCGCGCTGGAGCGGCTGGACCGGTTCGCGCTGCAGACGGCGGAGGCGCTGGCGGTGGCGGCGGACCCGGCGCCGTACGAGGAGCTGTCGGGGCTGATGGCGGGCGACGCGGCCGACCCGGCGGTCACCGCCGCGCTGCCCCGCGCGCTCGGCACTCTGCGCGGGCAGGCCCTGGTGTGGGGTGCCGACGACCGCCTCCGGCTCGTCCGCACCGCCCGTGAGCTGCTCGCGCCCTCCCCGCAGCACCCGTCCCCGACCGGTCTGGGCCCGACCGTGCAGGAGGCGACCGCGGGCATGTCGCCGGGCCGTATCCAGGAGCTGGTGACGACGGCCGGGCTGCCCACGACCCACGACTCGGTGTCCGCGGTCACCTCCCTCATGACGCTGTTCACCGACCGCAGGCGGATGGCGAAACTGCTCGCCGGGGCGCCGGCCGAGTCCCGGGAGGTGCTGTCCCGCCTGGTCTGGGGCCCGCCGTACGGTCAGGTCACCGCCGACCCGGCGGCCCATCTGCGCTGGCTCCTGGACCGGGGGCTGCTGCTGCCGACGGCGCCCGGCACGGTCGTACTCCCCCGCGAGGTGGCCCTGCACCTGCGCGAGGGCCGCGCGCACCGCGCCGCCGAGCCGTTGCCGCCCGCGGTGGAGGCCGCCGCCACGCACCGCCCACAGGTGGTGGACGCGACGGCTGCCGGGCAGGCGTACACCGCGTTGGCGACCGTCGAGGAGCTGCTGAAGGACTGGGACGAGGGCGGCCCCGCGGTGCTGCGGGCCGGCGGTCTCAGCGTCCGTGACCTGAAGCGGACCGCCGTCGCCCTCGACGTCTCCGAGCCCGTCGCCGCCTTCTGGGTCGAGCTCGCCTACGCGGCGGGCCTGGTCGCCTCCGACAACGAGGCCGACGAGCGGTACGCGGCGACCCCGGCCTACGACGAGTGGCTGGAGCAGCCCCCGGCCCAGCGCTGGACCCGCCTCGCCGAGGCCTGGCTGGCGGCGACCCGGACACCGGGGCTGGTCGGCGGACGGGACGCGAAGGAACGTACGTTGTCGGCCCTCGGCCCGGGCCTCGACCGCTCGGCCGCCCCCGAGGTACGGCATCGGGTGCTGGTCCTGCTGGCCGGGCTGCCGGAGGGGACCGCACCGGCCGCCGAGTCGGTACTGGCCCGTCTGCGCTGGGAGCGGCCCCTGCGCGGCCCGCAGCGTGACGACGACCTGCGCGCCCGGCTCGCCCGCTGGACGCTGACCGAGGCGGAACTGCTGGGGGTGACCGGGCGGGGGGCGCTGTCGGGGCACGGGCGTGCGCTGATCGGAGCGCCGGCCGGGAAGCCGGCGGCGGGCGCTTCCTCCGGGACGACGAAGGCCGGTGGCCGTCGGGCGGGGAGCGGGGTCGACGCCTCCTCGGCTCCTGGCGGCAGCTCGGCTCCCTCGTCGGGTCCTGGCGACACGGCTGCGGCCTCGGGGCCTGGCGACAAACTGCCCGTCCACCATCACGCGGTCCCGGCACACGCCCTGTCACCGCTCACGCCCCCCGAGCAGGCCGTCGCCTCCGCGGCGGCCGCCCGGCTGCTCGCGCCCCTGCTGCCCGAGCCCCTGGACCACGTGCTGCTGCAGGCTGACCTGACGGCGGTGGCGCCGGGCCCGCTCCAGCGGCCGCTCGCGGACATGCTGGACGTGCTGGCGGAGGTCGAGTCGAAGGGCGGGGCGACCGTGTACCGGTTCACGCCCGCCTCGGTACGGCGCGCGCTCGACTCCGGCCGGGCCGCCTCCGACCTGCACGCCTTCCTCGCCGAGCACTCCCGTACGCCGGTCCCGCAGCCCCTCGCCTACCTGATCGACGACGTGGCCCGCCGCCACGGCCACCTGCGCGTGGGCGCGACCTCGGCGTACGTCCGCTGCGACGACGACGCGATGCTCAACGAGATCATGGCCGACAAGCGTGCCGCGGGGCTGCGGCTGCGCCGGCTGGCCCCGACCGTGCTGGCCACCCAGGCCGACCCGGCCGCGCTCCTCGACGGCCTGCGCGCGATGGGCTTCGCCCCGGCCGCCGAGTCCGCCGAGGGCGACGTACTGATCACCCGCGCCCTCGCCCACCGCACCCCGCCCCGCACGGCTCCCGAGCCGGTCCCGGACGGCCCGCCGACCCCCGACCCGAACCTCCTGACCTCCGCGATCCGCGCCATCCGCGCGGGCGACCTGGCGTCCACCACCCCCCGCAAGCCGACCTCGGCCGACCCGGCCGGCGGTGAACTCCCGCGCACCAGCGCCGCCGAGACCCTCGCCACCATGCAGGCGGCCGTCCTCACCGGCGAGACCGTCTGGATCGGCTACGTCAACGCCGAGGGCTCCGCCACCCAGCGCGTCATCGCCCCGATCCGCGTCGAGGGCGGCTTCGTGACGGCGTACGACCACACGGCGGACGAGGTCAGGACGTACCCGCTGCACCGCGTGACCGGGGTGGCGGAACTGGCGGACGACTGACCCGCTTCCGCGCGCCGTACGGCACACTGGAGGTTTGGCCGGGCAGAGCCACGCCAGCCACAGGCAGAAAGGCAACCGCGCGTGAATGGTCCCCTGATCGTCCAGTCCGACAAGACCCTGCTCCTGGAAGTCGACCACGAGCAGGCCGACGACTGCCGTCGGGCCATCGCGCCGTTCGCGGAGCTGGAGCGGGCGCCGGAGCACATCCACACCTACCGGGTGACGCCGCTGGGGTTGTGGAACGCGAGGGCGGCCGGGCACGACGCCGAGCAGGTCGTGGACGCGCTGGTGCAGTTCAGCCGGTACCCGGTGCCGCACGCGCTGCTGGTGGACATCGCCGAGACGATGGACCGGTACGGGCGGCTGACGCTCAGCAAGCACCCCGCGCACGGGCTCGTGCTGACGACCACCGACCGTCCGGTGCTGGAGGAGGTGCTGCGGTCGAAGCGGATCGCTCCGCTGGTCGGCAACCGCATCGACCCCGACACCGTCGTCGTGCACCCCTCCGAGCGCGGACAGATCAAGCAGACGCTGCTGCGACTGGGCTGGCCGGCCGAGGACCTCGCCGGGTACGTGGACGGTGAGGCGCACGCGATCGAGCTGGACGAGGACGGATGGGCCCTGCGGCCCTACCAGAAGCAGGCCGTGGAGAACTTCTGGCACGGCGGCTCGGGCGTGGTCGTCCTGCCGTGCGGTGCCGGCAAGACGCTGGTCGGGGCCGGGGCCATGGCCCAGGCGAAGTCGACCACGCTGATCCTCGTCACCAACACGGTCTCGGCCCGGCAGTGGAAGCACGAGCTGGTGAAGCGGACCTCGCTGACCGAGGACGAGATCGGCGAGTACAGCGGGACCAGGAAGGAGATCCGGCCCGTCACCATCGCCACGTACCAGGTGCTGACGACCCGCCGGAAGGGTGTCTACCCGCACTTGGAGCTGTTCGACTCCCGGGACTGGGGGCTGATCCTCTACGACGAGGTGCACCTGCTGCCCGCGCCCGTCTTCAAGTTCACGGCGGATCTGCAGGCCCGGCGGCGGCTCGGGCTGACCGCGACGCTGGTGCGGGAGGACGGACGCGAGTCGGACGTGTTCTCGCTGATCGGGCCCAAGCGGTTCGACGCGCCGTGGAAGGAGATCGAGGCCCAGGGGTACATCGCGCCCGCCGACTGTGTCGAGGTCCGGGTGAACCTCACCGACTCCGAGCGGCTCGCCTACGCCACCGCCGAGACCGAGGAGAAGTACCGCTTCTGCGCCACGACCGTGACCAAGCGGAAGGTGACCGAGGCCATCGTGCGACGGTTCGCCGGGCAGCAGATCCTCGTCATCGGGCAGTACATCGACCAGCTGGACGAGCTGGGGGAGCATCTCGACGCGCCGGTCATCAAGGGCGAGACCTCGAACGCGCAGCGGGAGAAGCTCTTCGAGGCCTTCCGGCAGGGCGAGATCAGTGTGCTCGTGGTGTCGAAGGTCGCGAACTTCTCGATCGACCTGCCGGAGGCGACGGTCGCCGTCCAGGTCTCGGGCACCTTCGGCTCGCGGCAGGAGGAGGCGCAGCGGCTGGGACGGGTGCTGCGGCCCAAGGCGGACGGGCACCAGGCCCACTTCTACTCGGTCGTCGCGCGCGACACCCTCGACCAGGACTTCGCCGCGCACCGTCAGCGGTTCCTGGCGGAGCAGGGGTACGCCTACCGGATCATGGACGCGGACGAGCTGCTGGCGGAGAGCTGACCTGGCCGCTTGAACCGGGTCACTTGCGGTCGACAGGGTCACCTGCGGTTGAACAGGGTCACTTGCGGCGGACGCCGGCCTCTTCGCCGTACTCACCGAGGACCATGACGTCGAAGGCGGCGCCCGCGAAGACCTTCACGGCTCGCAGGGCCTCGCCGACGACGTGACGGTGGCTGCCGAGGACAGGGGTCGCGCCGGCCGGGCGGGGCGGGCGCGGAGCTGGGGTGATGGTTGCTGCGCTCATGTCTCCATGGTTGCTCTTCCCGGGCGGGAACCGCATCGGTCTGCGGGGCCAACCCGAGCGCTCGCCGCGTAGTACTTGCGGTTGACGGGGCCGCCCGCAGGGTGGAGGGCTTCCCTCACCTCTCCCCCTAGGGGTCGGCTCCGCCGAGGATCGGCTTCTCCAAGGAGTCGGCGGCTTCCGTCAGGGCCTCACGGCCTGGCCGCCTTGCGTTCCGCCTCCGTCAGGGGTGGCCCCTGCAGATGCGGCTTCTTCGGGCCGAGCAGCATCGGGACGAGCACGTCGGGGGAGAACAGGCGCGTGGCCGGCTTTTCCAGGCTCATGACATCCAGCAGGGCGCCGAGGGCCCGTGGGTTGCGGGCGCCGGTGGCGACGGCCCGGTCCACGAAGGCGGAGAGGAACCTCTCCAGGGCGGTGGGTGGCGTCCGGCTCGCGCCGGGGTAGCGGGCGTCCTGTCCGACGGCCAGGTCCCAGGCGGCGGCCACCGGGCGGACGGCCGCCCGCTGGAGGCGGCGCGCGGTGCCGGACGCGGTGAGGGGCGTGCCGCGCAGGACGTCCCGGACGGCGAGGGCGCTCTGCGCGGCCACGGTGATCCCGTGGCCGTAGACCGGGTTGTATCCGGCGACGGCGTCCCCGAGGACCGTGAAGCCGTCGGGCCAGCGCGCCATCTTCTCGTAGTAGCGGCGCCGGTTGGCGGTGCTGCGCGTGGTCATCACGTCGCTCAGTGGAGTGGCGTCCTTGATCAGCTCGCCGATGACCGGGTCGCCGAGCCCGAGGGCGAAGTCGACGAACGCGTCCGGGTCTCCGGTGGGTTCCCCGCCCCGGGTGCCGGCGAGGGTGACGATCCAGCGGCCGTCCTCGACCGGGAGGATGACGCCGCCGCGGCCGGGGGCCTTGGCCGGGTTGGCCTGCACGTTGACGAGCGGGAAGCCGGCGTCCGCGGTCGTGCCCGGGGCGCGGTAGAGGCGGGTGGCATAGGCGAGACCGGCGTTGACCTCGCGTTCGGCGACCTGGGGCAGGCCGAGGTCGGTCAGCCAACGCGGGGCCTGGGAGCCGCGGCCGGAGGCGTCCACGACGAGGTCGGCGGTCAGGATCCGCCCCTGGTCGTCCCGGACTCCGGTGACCCGGCCGCCCGCGCCCTCCAGCGCCGACACGGTCGTACCCGCGCGGAGCGTGACGCGGGCGTCGGCGAGCACCCGCTCCCGGATCACCGAGTCCAGCAGGTCCCGGGAGCAGACCAGGATGCGGTGGGGGGTGGCCCGGAACCGGCGGAACCAGATCTCGTTGGGGGTCCGCGAGACCATGTCGCCCGTGACGTGGACCAGCCGGGCGCCCCGTCCGACGATCTCGTCGACCAGCCCGGGCAGCAACGCGTCGAACGCCCGCACCCCGCCGCTCCACACCAGGTGCGCGTGGCGGGCCTGCGGTACCCCGCGCCGGGGCACCGGCCCGTCCGGGAGGGTGTCGCGTTCGACGACGGTGACGTCGGCGAACTCGGCGAGCGCGGCGGCGACGAACAGGCCGGTGACACTGCCGCCGACGACGAGTGCGGTGGGGCGGCCGGGGGCGGGTTCTTCAGTCCGTCCGGGTAATCCTTCAGGCATGTGGTCCCAAACCTCAACTCTCATACGCAGGCGGTGAGTTCGACGACGAGGCAAGAGGAGTGCAAGCTCCCCGGAAGAACCGCAGCCTACTTCCGGAAAAACTCATTGGCTGCCGCCTGGTGAACTCACCTACAATCTCCGCTCTTGCCCGCCTCCCGCACGGAGTGCAGCCGCCCGGACGGAAACCGGCCGGCACCCCGCAACCGCGAATCCCGCAGCCGCGTATCCCGCTGGCCCCCCGGAGGCACCCCCTTGTCCAGGCCGTCCACGCCCGTCGGTGACGCCCCTCTCGACCCCCTCGCCCGAGAACGCTCCCACCTCGCCCACTCCCGTGCCGCCCTGCGGTCCATGCGGGAGGACGTCGAGTCGCTCGACATCAGCGACGTCACCGCGAACTGGGTCAACGCCGAGGTCCTCTCCCGTCAGATCGACGACCGGATCAAGGCGCTCGCCGACCTCAGTCACACTCCGCTGTTCTTCGGCCGCCTCGACTACCTGCACGCTCCGGGCGCCGACCAGGCGGAGGGCGCGGACGGCGAACGCTTCTACATCGGGCGCCGGCACGTGCACGACCAGGACGGCGACCCGATGGTCATCGACTGGCGTGCCCCGGTCTCGCAGCCGTTCTACCGGGCCTCCAAGAAGGACCCGATGGACATCGCGCTGCGCCGCCGCTTCGGCTACACGGGCGGTGACCTCACGGCGTACGAGGACGAGCACCTCTCCGAACCGGCCGATCCCTCGGGGGCGGCCGCCACCAGCAAGCTGCTCCAGCAGGAGATCGAGCGCCCACGCGTCGGCCCGATGCGCGACATCGTGGCGACGATCCAGCCCGAGCAGGACGAGATCGTACGCAGCGGTCTGGGCGGGACGGTCTGCGTGCAGGGAGGCCCGGGGACCGGAAAGACGGCCGTCGGTCTGCACCGGGTCGCCTACCTCCTGTACGCCCACCGCGAGCGCCTGGCCCGCACCGGCACCCTGGTCATCGGGCCGAACCGGTCCTTCCTGCACTACATCGAGCAGGTGCTGCCCGCGCTCGGTGAGCTGACGGTCCGCCAGGCCACGGTCGACGACCTGGTCGCGCACGTGGAGGTGCGCGGTACGGACGACGCGGCGGCGGCGGTCGTCAAGGGCGACGCGAGGATGGCTCAGGTGCTGCGCCGGGCCCTCTACTCGCACGTGGCGATGCCCACCGAACCGGTCGTCGTGGTGCGCGGCTCGCGTCGCTGGCGTGTCCCGGCGTACGAACTGGAGGACATCGTCCGTGAGTTGCTGGACCGGGACATCCGCTACGGCGCCGCCCGCGAGGCCCTCCCGCAGCGCGTCGCGCACTCCGTGCTGGTGCAGATGGAACGCTCGGGGGAGGCCCCGGACGACCGGGTGCAGGACGCTGTGGCCCGCAACGCGGCGGTGAAGGCGGCGGTCAAGCAGGTCTGGCCGCCTGTCGACCCGGCGAAACTCGTCCTGCGCCTGCTGACGGACGCGGACTTCCTCGCCGTACACGCGGACGGGGTCCTCAGCGTGGACGAGCAGAAGACGATCCTGTGGGCGAAGCCGGTCCGCAGCGTGAAGTCGGCCAAGTGGGCGCCCGCGGACGCGGTGCTGATCGACGAGGCGCGGGACCTGATCCAGCGCACGCACTCGCTCGGCCATGTGGTGCTGGACGAGGCTCAGGACCTCTCCCCCATGCAGTACCGGGCCGTCGGCCGCCGCTGCACCACCGGCTCGGCGACCGTTCTCGGCGACCTCGCCCAGGGCACCACCCCCTGGGCCACCCGCAGCTGGGAAGAGGCCCTCGCCCACCTCGGCAAGACGGACGGCGTGATCGAGGAGCTGACGGCCGGTTTCCGCGTCCCGACCGACGTCATCACGTACGCCTCCCGCCTCCTGCCCCACATCGCCCCGGGCCTGACCCCGGTCGCGTCGGTCCGCGAGAACCCGGGCTTCTTCGACCTGCGCGAGATCACCGACACCGCCGAAGTGGTCGCGGCGTGCGAGGAGTTGCTGCGCAACGAGGGCTCCACGGGGCTGATCGTCGCGGACGCCCGTGTCCCGGCCCTGACGGAGGCGCTCGGGGCGGCCGGCATCGGCCACCTGTCGCCCGGCGAGGAGACGACGTACGAAACCCGCCTCACCCTGGTCCCCGCCTCCCTCGCCAAAGGGCTGGAGTACGACTACGTGGTCCTCGACGAGCCGCAGGCCGTGGTCGACGGCGAACCGGACGAACGCACAGGCCTGCGCCGCCTCTACGTCGCCCTCACCCGAGCCGTCTCGGGCCTGATCGTGACCCACACGGCCCCGCTGCCCCCGCAGCTCTCATAGCTCGGGAAGGGCGCGGAAAGGGCGAGGGACGGGCTCGGGACGGGCTCGGGACGGCGAGGGAAGGGCGAGGGACGCGCGAGGGAAGGCTCGGGACGGCGAGGGAAGGGCTCACGCCCCGTCCAGCACTCCCCGCCACTCCGCGACGGCCGCCGCCGAGACCTCCCGCTCCCAGCCGCCGGGCCTCGCGGCCCCGCCGATGTGGAACGCGTCGATCCCGGCGGCCATCAGCCGCGGGACGTGATCCAGCCGCAGGCCGCCGCCCACCAGCAACCGCTGCTCGTAGCCCGGCTCCCCGCCGAGCTCCGCCTCGTGGAGCAACGTGGGGAGCCCGGCGTCCACCCCGGCCGCCGATCCCGCCGTCAGATACGCGTCGAGCCCCGGCAGTCCGTCCAGCTGCTTGCGCAGCGTGTCCCGGTCGGCGGCGTGGTCGATCGCCCGGTGGAACGTCCAGCGGCAGCCGTCCAGGACGCCCACCACGCGCTCCACGGCCGCCAGGTCCACCCCGCCGTCCCCATCGAGGAACCCGAGCACGAACTCCTCGGCCCCGGCCTCGCGCAGCTCCCCGGCGACCCGGACCAACGGTTCCACGTCGGCCGCCGCGAACCCGTCCGACAGCCGCAGCATCACGCGCAGGGCGATGTCGACGGAGGCCCGGATCCGCGCGAAGGTCCCGACCGGCGGGGTGAGCCCGTCCGCCGCCATGTCGGTGACCAGTTCGAGGCGGTCCGCGCCTCCGGCCTGGGCGGCGACCGCGTCCTCGACATCGAGGGCGATCACCTCCAGAACTGCACGCTCGCTCATGGGACCCCATTCGTCGTCGTCGGGTGCGCCGGGTTCGTCGGCTTCATCGTGCGCTACAGGTCTAGTCCAATTCCAAGACTACGCCTGTATGGGGACGCGATCATCCGAACCGCACCGACGCTCTCGCCGAAGCCGTCACCGAAGCCCTCACCCGAAGAGGTTCAACTCCCCCTCCTCCGCCCCCGCCAGCTCGTACGACGCCCCGCCCACCGGCCGCCCCGCGTACAGCCGTACGAGCGTGGCGGCGTCGCCGATGAACCGTGCCGGGGTCCGCTCCCCCGACACCCCGCCCAGCCGCAGCGGCTCGTCCATGTCGTCGAGGTCGGCCTGGAGCGGCACATGGCCCTTCTGCGCGGTGCGCCGTACCAGCAGGGTCAGGGCGTCGGGCAGTCCCGCGCCCCCGTAGGCCCCGGGCTCCCCCAGTGCCTCGCGCACATCCCCGGCGTGCACCCACTCCCCGAGCCCGACCATGTCCAGCGCCCCGCCCGCCTCGGCGATCACCGGGCCGGCCCCGGTCATTCCCCGCTCCAGCTCGTCCAGGATCCGCGCGTTCGGCCACTCGGCCCGCTCGGCGATGTCCCGGTCGTTCGACTCGGGCGAGAACACCCCCTCCTCGAACCGGCTCTCCACCACCCGGGTCAGCACGGCCGAACAGTGCGCGAGCACGTCCCGCACGCTCCACCCCGGACAGGCCGCGACCGGCAGCGCGAAGTCCTGGTCGGGCCGGGCCCGCAGCAGCGGGACGAGGGTGTCGCGCTCGGTGGCCAGCAGCCGCCCCGGCAGTTCCGGATCACGGTCGCCGCCGGGCGTCGCCGACGTCGTCGAAGTCGTAGAAGTCATGGCGACCACGCTAGGGGGCTCGGCGGAGATCACGGGAGAATGGGGGCATGGCCGATCCCGACGCCCTGCGCACCCGTTTCGCCAGCGCCCTGGAAGGAGCCCGCAGCCCCGAGGCCGCCGGTTCCCATGCCGCCGGCCCCGACCCTGCGCCGTACGCCGACAACCTGCTCGCCCGCTGGCAGGAGCCGCAGCGGCGCTATCACACGCTCACGCACCTCACCGCGGTCCTCGACCGCATCGACGTCCTGGAGGAGCACGCCGCCGACCCGGACGTCGTACGCCTGGCCGCGTGGTTCCACGACGCGGTCTATCTGCCCGACCGTTCCGAGAACGAGGAACGCTCGGCCCGTCTCGCCGAGCGTGCCCTCCCCGAGGCGGGGGTGCCCGCGGGGAAGACGGCTGAGGTGGCCCGTCTGGTCCGCCTCACCGTCAGCCACGATCCGGCCGACGACGACCCCGACGGCCAGGTCCTGTGCGACGCCGACCTCGCGATCCTCGCCGCCCCGCCCTCCGCGTACGCCGCCTACACGGCCGCCGTCCGCGAGGAGTACGGTTTCGTCCCGCCGGACGCCTTCCGCCAGGGCCGCGCCGCCGTCCTGCGTCAACTCCTGGATCTGCCGCGGCTGTTCAGGACGCCGTACGGGGCCGCGGAGTGGGAGGCGACCGCGCGCCACAACCTCGCCGCCGAACTGGAAATGCTGTCGACCTGAGACAACCCGCCCACCTACCCTGCACCCCATGCGCGCAATGGGCGGGGAACGGGTGGAGCAGGCCGTCGCGGATGCGGTGGCGGTACTGCGGGCGGCGACGGAGCGGGACTGGGAGACGCCGCGAGCGGGGCGGCTGGAGTGGAGCTGCCGGCATACGGCGGAGCACGTCGCGGGCTGTCTGATCGCGTACGCCGGCCAGCTGGCGGGCCACGCGCAGAACGCGTACGTCCCCTTCGACATCACTCTCGACGACGGCACCGACAACGAGGGCGTGCTCCAGGTCGTCGAGACGACGGGCGCGCTGCTCGCCGCCGCCTTCCGCGCCACCCCGCGCGAGGTGCGCGCCTTCCACCCGTACCCGTTCCGCAGCGCGAACCGTGAGGGCTTCGCCGCGATGGGTGTCGCCGAGGTCCTGCTGCACACCCACGACATCGCCGAGGGCCTGGGGCTGCCCTACGAGCCGCCGGCCGAGCTCGCCGAGTACGTGCTGACCCGGATCTTCCCGCACGTCCAGCCGGGCCCCGACCCCTTCCGCACCCTCCTGTGGGCCACCGGCCGCGGCGAACTGCCCGGTCGTGCTCCCGTCACCGAGTGGCGCTGGAGCAACAACCTCGTCCTGCCCACCGACCGCCTCACCCTGCAGGGCGTCACCCCCGCGGCCGCCGCCGACCTCGCCGTGGGCGGCGACGGCGGGTTCGAGTGGCTCGGGGGCGGCCCCTTCGAGGGCACCCGGGAGGCCGCCGGCATGGTGCTCAAGGCGTACGAGGCCGGGGTGCACCGCCCGGAGTTCGGGCTGTTCGCCCTGGTCCGGCGCGAGGACGGTCTCGCCGTCGGGGCCATGGGCTTCCACGGCGTCCCCGACGAGGAGGGCACCGCCGAGGTCGGCTACGACCTGGTGGCGGGCGCCCGCGGCCACGGCTACGCCACGGAGGCGCTGCGCGCCCTGGCCCGGTGGGCGCTGGCCCGGGACGACGTACGGGCCCTGTTCGCGACCGTGGACCACGACAACGCCCCGTCCCAGGCGGTGCTCGGGCGCGTCGGGTTCCGGCAGGTGAGCGAGGAATTCGGCGAGGAGGGCCTGCTGGCCTACGAACTGCTCGGCTGACCCCGCCCCTTGGGCCGGCGCAGGCCCGCCTCCGTGAGCCTGCGCACCAACTCCTTCGACCCGACCTCCACCGCGCCGGCGGCCACCACGTCCGCGTACCGGTGGGAGGGGATGTCGTAGTGGTCCCGCTCGAAGGCCCGCGGCGGGACACCCAACTCCTCGGCGAACGCGTGCAGTTCGTCGAAGGAGACGTCGCTGACCAGGTGGGACCACATCCGGCCGTGGCCCGGCCAGGTCGGGGGGTCGATGTAGACCGTCACGACGAGGCAGCTCCGCCGGTGGCGCCCAGCGCGCCCACCGCCGCGACCTTCACGCCCGCCTGGTGGCACACCCAGTGCGGGTCGGGGCCGAGTTCGGGTTCGACGTCCAGGGCGTGCGGGTCACCGGAGGGGCAGACCGGGCACAGCGGCCACCGGCCGTAGCTCTCCAGCAGGGCGTCCTGCACGTCCTGGGCGACCAGCCCGGCCACGAACTCCGCGCCCTGAGGCCACTGCTCGACCCACCAGCGCCGCTGTACGACCGAGTCCTCGACCATGGACACCACGTCGGCGGCGGCCACCTTGCCCGCGGCCAGGTCGGCGAGCACGAGGGCGCGTGCCGCGTGCAACGCCTGCTCCAGGGGGCTGATGGGATCCATGCACCCATTGTGCGCACTCTTGACCACAACACCGAGCCGAAAATATCTTTCAGGTGTGACGCGCGAAGTGAAGGAAATTTTCGGCCAGGGATCCGGGCGAGTCTCCGGGCGGGGTTCCGGGCGGGGCTCCGGCCACGGCTCGGCAGCACCGCGGCCGGCGGCCGGCATCGCCCCGCCCGCCCCCGCCGCTCTCGCCGCCAAGGTGCGCACCCTGGTCCCGTCGATGACCCGTTCCATGCAGCGGGTCGCCGAGGCCGTCGCGAACGACCCGGCGGGCTGCGCCGCCCTCACGGTCACCGGCCTCGCCGAACTCACCGGCACCAGCGAGGCCACGGTCGTGCGCACCGCCCGCCTGCTGGGCTACCCCGGCTACCGCGACCTGCGGCTCGCGCTGGCCGGCCTCGCCGCCCAGCAGCAGTCCGGCCGCGCGCCCGCGATCACCACGGACATCGCGGTCGACGACCCGATCGCCGACGTCGTCGCGAAACTCGCCCACGACGAACAGCAGACCCTCGCGGACACGGCGGCCGGCCTGGACACCGTGCAGCTCGGCGCCGCCGTCACCGCGCTGGCGGCGGCGCGGCGTACCGATGTCTACGGGGTGGGGGCGAGCGGTCTGGTGGCGCAGGACCTCACCCAGAAGCTGCTGCGCATAGGGCTGATGGCCCACGCCCACAGCGACCCGCACCTCGCGGTGACCAACGCCGTGCAGCTCAGGGCCGGGGACGTCGCCATCGCGATCACCCACTCCGGCTCCACCGGGGACGTCATCGAGCCGCTGCGGGTCGCCTTCGAGCACGGCGCGACGACGGTGGCGATCACCGGCCGCCCGAACGGTGCGGTCGCCCAGTACGCCGACCACGTCCTGACGACGTCCACCGCACGGGAGAGCGAGCTGCGTCCGGCGGCCATGTCGTCACGGACCAGTCAGCTGCTGGTGGTGGACTGTCTGTTCGTGGGCGTGGCGCAACGGACGTACGAGACGGCGGCACCGGCACTGTCGGCGTCGTACGAGGCACTGGCGCACCGGCACCGCCGGTAGGCGATCGGTCCGCCCCTGTACCCCTGTAGGCAGATCACCCAGCACATCGGAAAGAGCCACCTCTCACCATGACCTCCACCTCCGACCCCCGTGATCTTCAGGCCCAGTTGGAATCCCTCACCACCGAAGCCTTCCGCCCCGAGCTCGCCGACATCGACCGGCTGCCCACCCTCGACATCGCCCGGCTGATGAACTCCGAGGACACCACCGTGCCCGCGGCCGTCGCCCTGCGGCTGCCGGAGATCGCCGCCGCGATCGACGCCGTGGCCGAGCGGATGGCGGGCGGCGGCCGGCTGATCTACGCGGGCGCGGGCACCGCGGGCCGGCTCGGGGTGCTGGACGCGTCCGAGTGCCCGCCCACCTTCAACACCGGCCCGGAACAGGTCGTCGGACTGATCGCGGGCGGCCCGGAGGCCATGGTCACCTCGGTCGAGGGCGCCGAGGACTCCGCGGAACTGGCCCGCGCCGACCTCGACGCGCTCACGCTGACCGGTGTCGACACGGTCGTCGGCATCTCCGCGTCCGGCCGCACCCCGTACGCCATCGGCGCCGTGGAACACGCCCGCAAGCAGGGCGCGTTGACCATCGGGCTGGCCTGCAACGCGGACAGCGCCCTCGCGGCGGCCGCCGAGCACGGCATCGAGATCGTCGTCGGCCCCGAACTGCTCACCGGCTCCACCCGCCTGAAGGCGGGCACGGCCCAGAAGCTGGTCCTCAACATGCTGTCGACGATCACGATGATCCGCCTGGGCAAGACGTACGGGAACCTGATGGTCGACGTCCGCGCCTCCAACGACAAACTCCGCGCCCGCTCCCGCCGCATCGTCGCCCTCGCCACGGGCGCGGACGACGCCGAGACCGAACGCGCCCTCGCCGCCACCGACGGCGAGGTGAAGCCCGCCATCCTCACGATCCTCGCGGACGTCGACGGCCCGACGGCGGCCCGCCTCCTGGAGGAGTCGGGCGGCCACCTGCGCGCGGCACTGGCGGCGGCCCGCTGACCGAACGAGGAGCCACCCTGACGCAGGTCAGCAGGGAAGCCGTCCCTCCTGGTTGACCCGACGCACCCGCGCCCGCAGCACCTCCTCCTGCGGCGCGGGCCCGGTCGACTCCGGTGGGCAGTCCCACTCCCGCCCCCCGGCGACGGGCCGCAACTGCACCCGCCCGCCGACGTGCCCCATGACCTCCCCGAGCCGCCCGTCCCGCACGTCCACGACATGCGTGCCGATCGCGGGCCGCTCCCCGCGCAGCACGGACGCCAGCCGCTCGGCCGTACGGACGTTGCAACGCCCGAGCTCGACGAGGGCGAAGGGCTCGTCGCTCGCGCCGGTCACGGGGTCGACGCAGAGGGAGGGCAGGGTGATGCCGACGCCTACGAGTGCCTCCCGCAGGCACTCCACGACTTCTTCGGTCGGCCGCACAGTCATCTACCTACCTCCACGCTGAGTTGACGATTCGCAACACAGAGTGGCCGTTACACCTCTAACCTGGCCATACGGATCACCCCAACAACCTCACCTGTCGGACAGGGAGTCGCACATGCCGGGACCGAAGGATCTGGACCCGTCGTCCTCACCGCGCGCGCTGCTGGGGGCGGAACTACGGCATGCGAGAGAGAGGGCGGGGCTCAGTCAGGAGGAGTTGGGCCAACGACTGTTCGTGAGCGGTTCGTTCGTCGGGCAGTTAGAGGCGGGGGCGCGGAGGATGCAGCCGGAGTATGCGCGGTTGCTGGATGAGGCGCTGGGGACGGATGGCTTCTTCCAGCGGAACTGCGGGGCGGCGGCCAAGTCGAAGTACCCGGAGCATTTCGCGGAGGCGGCGGAAGCCGAGGCTCAAGCCACGGCGATCAGGGAGTACGCGCCGCTCCTGATCCCCGGACTGCTGCAGACGCCCGCATACGCACGCGCCGTGAACCACGCGTATGACCCGACAGCACCGGAGGAAACGATCGACGAGTGGGTGGACGGCCGGTTGGAGCGAATCCGCCTGCTCGACCATCCAACAAAGCCGGTGTTGTGGGTGGTACTTGACGAGGCGGCGTTGCGGCGGGAGACCGGTGGCCGAGCGGTGATGGCGGAGGCCCTTCGCCACATCGCCGATCTGGCCCGCCGGAACCGGGTCATCGCGCAGGTACTTCCGTTCAGCGCGGGAGCACACTCGGCGATGCAGGGTGCCCTGAAGCTGATGGAGTTCGAGGACGCCCCTCCACTGGTCTACTACGAGGGGGTGCGCACCGGACGAGTGGAGGACGACCCGGCCACGGTCACACGACTAAGGTTCACGTTCGATCTCCTCGTGGCCTCCGCGCATTCGCGGAAGAAGTCCCTGGCCCTGATCGAGGCCTTGGCGCAGGATTACACCCATGAGGAACATCCCTGACTACGACCTGGGCACGGCCGTGTGGCGCAAGTCGACGTACAGCGGCGGCGGCGGCGACAACTGCCTCGAAGTAGCCGACGGCTATCCAGCCCTCGTCCCCGTGCGCGACTCCAAGAGTCCCCGGGGCCCGAAGCTCGCGTTCCGGGCGGAGGTGTGGTCCGCGTTCGTCGAGAACCTCAAGTGCGACTGACACGACCGAGAAACGGATCAAGAAAGGGATCAAGAAGCCGACCAAGAGGTCAGGATCTGGCCTATATGACTCCTAGCGTGTGGCCCTGCCGAGGAACAGCAACCGGAGGGCCCACACCATGAACGCCACCACGAACACCGCCCTGACCACGGGCGAGCGCGCCGACCTGCTGGAGGCGCTGGCCAAGCAGCGGCATTTCCTGCGTTTCACCACGCGCGACCTCACCGACGAGCAGGCCGGGCAACGGACCACGGTCAGCGAACTGTGTCTCGGCGGCCTGATCAAGCACGTCACGTCGGTGGAACGCAACTGGGTGGGCTTCATCCAGAAAGGCCCGTCGGCGATGGGCGACTTCACCGCCATGACCGAGGACGACTGGGCCCGGCGGGCCGACGAGTTCCGGATGCTGCCCGGCGAGACCCTGGCCGGCGTGCTGGCCGACTACGCGGAGACGGCCGACCGGACGGACGAGCTGGTCGCCGCTCTGCCCGACCTGGACGCCGCCCACCCGCTGCCCAAGGCCCCGTGGTTCGAGGCCGAGGCTCAGTGGTCGGCCCGCAGAGTGCTGCTGCACATCGTCGCCGAGACCGCCCAGCACGCGGGCCACGCCGACATCATCCGCGAGTCCCTGGACGGCGCCAAGAGCATGGGCTGACCGGTCCCGAGGCTCAAGCCCCCAGCTCCGAGCCCTCTTTTCATGGAATGGGTGGAGGGCCTCAACCCACCCACCCTCCCCGCGTGTTGACTTGACGCGTTCGGCTTGCCACGCACAGTCACAGTGGTCTAGCGTGCCCGAATAACGAACAGCCCCCGTCAGGTGCTGGAACACCTGCGGGGGCTTGACCTACGAGATCGAAGGACAATTTCGATCCCATGGCTGACGCCAAGCTTAGTGCTGCCTCCCTGCCCGCGCACGCCCTCTCCCACCCATTGGCCAATCCGGGCTACGGCAAACGGTCCGCCCCCGACCAACGCCCCCGCACGGCGCACGACTTCGCCCACCTCCCGCCCCGCGAAGCCGCCATCGCCGCGTACATCGACCGCCTCCCCGACGGCGCCGACATTTCCGTAAAGACGCTGGCCAAGCACCTCCCGTACGGACAATGCGCCCTCCGCACCGCCCTCAACAACCTCCAACGGGCCGGGCACTTGCGCCGGGGACGCGAACATCTGACCGCCGACTCCGGGTCCTCACACTGGATCACCCGATCGTGGTTCACCCGTACCGCACGTGACGACGACTGGTGGGCGGTGTTCACCCGGGGCGACGTACCGAAGGAACCACAACCGGGCCCCGACCGCCCGGCCCAGACCCGCTCCCGCGCCCACATCCTGCTCGCCGCCCTCGGCCGCGAGGCCCCCGCCCTGTCCCTCTCCGCCGCCGACTGCGCGGACCTCGCCCCGCTGGTCACCGAGTGGTACGCCCGAGGCGCCACCGACACGGACGTACTCCGCGCCCTCACCGCCGGCCTGCCCACCCCGGTCCACCACCCGGCGGCCCTGGTGCACCGACGCCTCATCACCAAGCTCCCACCGGAGCCCGCCCACACCCCTGCCCCACTCCCGCCTCTGCGCATCCTGGAGTGCGCCAAGTGCGGTATCCCGGGCCGCCCGGAGGCTTTGCCGGGCGGTATGTGCGCCGCCTGCCGGGGTGATCACGCACCCAGGTACCGCACCGACACGGTTCTCCCCGCCTCCGCTGTCCACGCTCGCGCCGCGGGGATCCGCGCCGCCATCTCAGGAAGGTGAGTCGGATGAACACATCGCACACACTGGCAGGTGTGTACAGTCTTTGCATGGAGACGTATCCGCTCGTGGAAGCCCGCAACCAACTGGGTCAGCTGGTGGGCCGGGTCCGGCACGGTCAGGAGCACATCCTGATCACGGAGTACGGCAGGCCCGCCGCCGCCCTCATCCCGATAAGCGAGTTGGAAGAGCTTCAGCGGCTGCGTGACGAGGCGGACATCGCGGAGGCACGGTCCCGCGAGGCGGCTGCGTCCGGTCCTTCCCTGACTCACGACGAGTTCATGGCCCAACTGGAGGCCGAGGACCGACGGGAAGCCGCTTCGTGACGCATACGGTGGTCTGGGAGCACCCCGCCATGAACGAATTCCGGCGACTCCGCGCCGTCGACCTGTGGGAGCGAAGGCAACAGCCGCAGCGGTAGGCGCACTCGCCGACGACCCCCGCCCTGAGACAGCCCACGCTCTCGGCGCCTCCGGCTACTACCGGCTGCACATCGGAAATCGGCGCGTGGTGTACCGGCCGGACGGCGACACCGTGACAGTCCATGTGCTGAAGGTCGGCCGCAGCACCTGACCGAACCCCCGCAACAGCAGGAGCCGCACCCCATGAACCACGCCCAGCTCACCGCCCTCGGCCGCGCGCTGCGCCTTCTCGGCGAGCATGGGGAAGCGCTGACCGGGGACACCCCCGACGCGCGGCTGCACGAGGTGAAGGCCGATCTGAAGCGGGCCCTCGACCTGCTGGAGGACAGCGTCAGCACCGCCGCGCCGACCACCCGGTGTCACGAGCACCCCAACGGGCCGGTCGACGAGAACGCGCACGACCTCTGTCTGCTGTGCGAGACCCGGCGTCGCGCGGCCCGCCGTTCCGAGATCAACGGGCCCGCACCCGCGTACTCCGCCGATCCCACGCCCTCCCGCTACGGCGTCCGGGAGGACCGCCCGCAGCCCCAGCAGCGCTGGCTGCCGGAGCTGTGGAACGGACAGGTGTGGCAGCTGTGCGGTACGCCCCGCCGGGACCGGCGCGAGGCCGAGCTGTATCTCGCGGCCCAGCGCCGCGGACCCCACGCCGCCATGGCGTACCGGCTGGTGCACGAGTTCACCGACTACGAGGTGGTGCGGGTGTGGGGAACACCGGTACGCGTCGACATCGAGCCCATGGGCAACTTGTAGAAAGTGACGCTCAGCTCAGCGTGCTCAGCGCCGCCGCGTCGAACGGCTTCAGCTCGTCGAAGCGGCCGGCGAGCACCTTCGCCGCCCACTGAGGGTCCTGGAGCAGCGCACGGCCCACGGCGACCATGTCGTACTCCTCGGACTCCAGGCGGTCGAGGAGGTCGTCGATGCCGCGGAGCGGGGAACCCTCGCCCGTGAAGCCCTTGATGAAGTCGCCGTCGAGGCCGACCGAGCCGACGGTGATGACGGGCTTGCCGGTGAGCTTCTTGGTCCAGCCGGCCAGGTTGAGGTCGGAGCCGTCGAACTCGGGGAGCCAGTAGCGGCGCGTGGAGGCGTGGAAGGCGTCGACGCCGGCCGCGGCGAGCGGGGCCAGGACGGCCTCCAGTTCCTCGGGGGTCTCGGCGAGCCGCGCCCGGTACACCTCCTGCTTCCACTGCGAGAACCGGAAGATGACCGGGAACTCGGGCGAGACCGTCTCGCGGACGGCCGCGGCGATCTCCGCCGCGAACTTCGTACGGGCCACCGCGCTGCCGCCGTAGGCGTCCGTACGGCGGTTGGTGCCCTCCCACAGGAACTGGTCGATGAGGTAGCCGTGGGCGCCGTGCAGTTCCACGCCGTCGAAGCCGATCCGCTCGGCGGCGGCCGCGGCCTCGGCGAACGCGCCGATGACGTCGTCCACGTCCCGCTGCGTCATCGCCTTGCCGGTGGGCTCGGTGGCGCCGATGCGCAGACCGGAGGGGCCGACTGCGGGGGCGTCGGCGAAGGGCGGCTGGCCCTGCTCGCGCACCATGCCGATGTGCCACAGCTGCGGGACGATCGTGCCGCCGGCCGCGTGCACCTCCTCGGCCACCTTCGCCCAGCCGGCCAGCTGCTCCTCGCCGTGGAAGCGCGGGATGGCGTCGCTCTGCCCGGCCGACTCGTGCCCCACGTACGTGCCCTCGGTGATGATCAGGCCGACACCCGCGGCGGCCCGGCGCGCGTAGTACGACGCCACGTCCGCACCCGGGATGCCGCCCGGGGAGAACGCGCGGGTCATCGGCGCCATGGCGATACGGTTGGGGACGGTCAGGCCGCCCAGGGCGACGGGCCGGGACAGCACGTCAGCCGCACGGGAGGCGGACTCGGCGGGGGTGGCGGTCACGTAGGGGCTCCTCGGAAGAGTCAGACGGACATTCCAGACGGTATGTGCATATGCATCAGCCGCCCTCCCTCGTCAACGCCCCGGACCCGCCCGGCCATTCCACCGGCCCCCGACAGCCTCTGTGAGCCCGGACACGCCCGAGGGCGGCACCCCCTGTTTCCAGGGAGTGCCGCCCTCGGTACTGAAGGACGGTGATCGACCGGGGTCGATCAGAAGTCCATGTCACCGCCCGGCATGCCGCCACCGGCCGGGGCAGCGCCCGCCTTCTCCGGCTTGTCGGCGATGACGGCCTCGGTGGTGAGGAAGAGCGCGGCGATGGAGGCGGCGTTCTGCAGGGCAGAGCGGGTCACCTTCGCCGGGTCGATGATGCCCTCGGCGATCATGTCGACGTACTCACCGGTCGCGGCGTTCAGGCCGTGACCGACGGGCAGGTTGCGCACCTTCTCGACGATGACGCCGCCCTCGAGACCACCGTTGACGGCGATCTGCTTGAGCGGGGCCTCCAGGGCGAGCTTCACGGCGTTGGCGCCGGTCAGCTCGTCACCCTCCAGCTCCAGCTTCTCGAAGACGCTGGAGGCCTGGATGAGAGCGACGCCACCACCGGCGACGATGCCCTCCTCGACGGCCGCCTTCGCGTTGCGCACGGCGTCCTCGATGCGGTGCTTGCGCTCCTTGAGCTCCACCTCGGTGGCGGCACCGGCCTTGATGACCGCGACACCGCCGGCGAGCTTCGCCAGGCGCTCCTGCAGCTTCTCGCGGTCGTAGTCCGAGTCGCTGTTCTCGATCTCGGCGCGGATCTGGTTGACCCGGCCCTGGACCTGCTCGGAGGAGCCGGCACCGTCGACGATGGTGGTCTCGTCCTTGGTGATGACGACCTTGCGGGCCTTGCCCAGGAGGTCGATGGAGGTGTTCTCGAGCTTGAGACCGACCTCCTCGGAGATGACCTCGCCGCCGGTGAGGATGGCGATGTCGTTCAGCATCGCCTTGCGGCGGTCACCGAAGCCCGGGGCCTTGACCGCGACGGACTTGAAGGTGCCGCGGATCTTGTTGACGACCAGGGTCGACAGGGCCTCGCCCTCGACGTCCTCGGCGATGATCAGCAGCGGCTTGCCCGACTGCATGACCTTCTCCAGGAGCGGCAGGAGGTCCTTGACCGCGGAGATCTTGGAGTTGGCGATCAGGATGTACGGGTCGTCGAGGACGGCCTCCATACGCTCCATGTCGGTGGCGAAGTACGCCGAGATGTAGCCCTTGTCGAAGCGCATACCCTCGGTGAGTTCCAGCTCCAGACCGAAGGTCTGGGACTCCTCGACGGTGATGACGCCTTCCTTGCCGACCTTGTCCATCGCCTCGGCGATGAGCTCGCCGATCTGGGTGTCGGCGGCGGAGATGGAGGCCGTGGAGGCGATCTGCTCCTTGGTCTCGACATCCTTGGCCTGCTCGAGCAGGGCACCGGAGACGGCCTCGACGGCCTTCTCGATACCGCGCTTGAGGGCCATGGGGTTGGCGCCGGCGGCTACGTTGCGCAGGCCCTCCTTGACCAGGGCCTGGGCGAGCACGGTCGCCGTGGTCGTACCGTCACCGGCGACGTCGTCCGTCTTCTTGGCGACTTCCTTGACCAGCTCGGCGCCGATCTTCTCGTACGGGTCCTCGAGTTCGATCTCCTTGGCGATGGAGACACCATCGTTGGTGATCGTGGGGGCGCCCCACTTCTTCTCGAGGACGACGTTGCGGCCCTTGGGGCCGAGCGTCACCTTCACGGCGTCCGCGAGCTGGTTCATGCCGCGCTCGAGGCCGCGCCGTGCCTCCTCGTCGAACGCGATGATCTTGGCCATGTGAAGTGGTCCCTCCAGGACTGGGGGTGATTCCTTCGGACCGCGCCCGCGCCCGCGACGGACGGCTCGCATGCCTGCGGTTCCTTGCACCACCCGGCCTGCGGGCCTCACCGACCCGGTCCTTCGTTGTCACTCTCACCTTCAGAGTGCTAACGCCAATGATTAGCACTCGCCCATGCCGAGTGCAAGCGCCTAGGAGGGATCCGCAGGTGAACACCGCCCCGCCGGGCCGCCCGGGCATGACCCCGGACCCCGGACCCCGGACCCGGCCCCCGGCCCCCGGCCCCCGGCCCAGGACACACCGAAGGGCCCGCACCCCGCGAGAGGTGCGAGCCCTTCGAAGAAGAACAGAAGAACGTCGCTGCAGTTACCCGGCGCGATTCAGCCGGTCGCCAGCCGGACCATGTCCGCCTGCGGCCCCTTCTGACCCTGTGAGATCTCGAAATCGACCCGCTGCCCCTCTTCCAGGGTGCGGTACCCGTCCATCTGGATGGCGCTGTAGTGGACGAAAACATCCGCACCACCGTCGACCGCGATGAAGCCGTACCCCTTCTCCGCGTTGAACCACTTGACGGTGCCCTGAGCCATGCCTAACTCCCCTATTACTGGCCCTTGCACAGATCCACACTTCATGGATCCGGGTCAGACCTCACCCCCCACATGATTGGGGGCGTGCGCCGGAACGCGTCGACCGCGGCCGAATGTATCTGCCCAACTGCCGTGTGCAACAGGTCAATCGGACGAGAATTCTGGACGCGCGCGATCCGGAATGTGGCGAGAATTCGCCTGAATTCGGGGCAAGTCGGGCCCCGCAAAGCTCACAAAAGCCGCGAAAGAGGCGCACACTTTGGCTACATCTTGTCGGGCACAAGGCGGAAATCAAGGGCCGCCAACCTGCTGTGCGGCGGCGCCTTCCCCAACTGTACCGCGCTCAACCACACTGAATTGCCCCCTCCGCTTCTCTCACGGAGGGGGCAATTCGATGAACGCTCGGTAACTGATGTTACCGAAGGTAATGATCAGCCGCCGGCAACGGCCGGAATGATGGACACGCCGGCCCCGTCCGGAGTGGCCGTCTCCAGTCCCTGCTCGAAGCGGACGTCGTCGTCGTTGACGTACACGTTGACGAACCGGCGCAGCTTGCCCTGGTCGTCCAGGACACGCGCGGAGATACCCGTGTGGTTCTTCTCCAGGTCGCTGATGACCTCGCCGAGGGTGGCCCCCTCAGCGACGACCTCGGCCTTGCCGCCGGTGTAGGTGCGCAGGATGGTGGGGATGCGGACGGTCACGCTCATGCGAGGCCAGCCTCTCGGAAGGAGTCGAGGTTCGGACGGATCGTGGCGGTCAGGCCGGTGTCGGCCACCGCGTCGAGGGTCTTGAGGCCGTCACCCGTGTTCAGGACGACGGTGGTCTTCGTCGGGTCGAGGACACCGCTCTCGATCAGTTTGCGTGTCACACCCACCGTCACACCACCGGCGGTCTCCGCGAAGATGCCCTCGGTCCGCGCGAGCAGCTTGATCGCGTCGACGATCTGCTCGTCGTTGACGTCCTCCACCGCACCCCCGGTACGGCGGGCGATGTCGAGGACGTACGGTCCGTCCGCCGGGTTGCCGATGGCCAGGGACTTGGCGATGGTGTTCGGCTTCTGCGGGCGGACCACGTCGTGCCCGGCCTTGTAGGCGACGGACACCGGCGAGCAGCCCTCGGCCTGCGCACCGAAGATCTTGTACGGCTTGTCCTCGACGAGCCCGAGCTCGATGAGCTCCTTCAGACCCTTGTCGATCTTCGTGAGCTGGGAGCCGGAGGCGATCGGCACCACCAGCTGGTCCGGCAGCTGCCAGCCGAGCTGCTCGCAGATCTCGTACGCCAGCGTCTTGGAGCCCTCGGCGTAGTACGGCCGCAGGTTGACGTTGACGAAGCCCCAGCCCTCGCCGGCCGGGTCGCCGATCAGCTCGGAGCAGAAGCGGTTCACGTCGTCGTAGTTGCCCTCGATGCCGACGAGTTCGCCGCCGTAGATCGCGGCCATGACGACCTTGCCCTGCTCCAGGTCGTGCGGGATGAACACGCAGGAACGGAAGCCGGCCCGGGCGGCGGCGGCACCGACGGCGCCGGCCAGGTTGCCCGTGGAGGAGCAGGAGAGCGTCGTGAAGCCGAAGGCGCGCGCGGCCTCGATGGCCTGGGCGACGACGCGGTCCTTGAAGGAGTGCGTCGGGTTTCCGGAGTCGTCCTTCACATACAGCCCGCCCGTCACGCCGAGCTCGCGCGCGAGGTTGTCCGCCTTGACGAGCTTGGTCCAGCCGGGGTTGATGTTGGGCTTGGTGGCCACGTCGGCGGGGACGGGCAGCAGGGGCGCGTAACGCCAGATGTTGGAGGGGCCCGCTTCGATCCGCTTGCGGAGTTCCTCGGTGTCGTAGGCCGAGAAGTCGTACGCGATCTCGAGCGGGCCGAAACACTCCTCGCACGCGAAGACCGGGCCGAGGGGCACGCGGTGACCGCACTCGCGGCAGCTCAGAGCGGCGGCGGGGCCGAGGTCTACGGGGGAGTCAGCGGTGCGGTCCGTGGTGTTGACCGTGCTGTCGGTGGTGCTTGCAACAGTCTGCGCAGCCATGTGAGGCGAGGCCCTTTCTCCTCATCTTCCTCACGACGCATCTCGCCGTGAGACGGATTTGGCACCTTCCCTAGCCGGGGAGCCTCGCGAAAACGATCGACAGTGATCGCTACGAGACCGGCTGGAGGGTTGCCGGGGCTTCATCGGGCCGTATCCCTCTGCCCCTCTGGATGAGCGGTATGAAGTTGTTGATCGTTGAAACGGAACGCCGACCCCGACATGCGATGGTCATCAGCGTTGTTCAAGACTGTAACCGAAGGCCAGCACAGTTGAGGGAGCCGTCCGAACCGCGAGATGGATCACATGGCCCATCGGAGACCATGGATCGCAGCTCGCCGAGAGAACGCAGAGGAGCCGCGCACTGTGCTGAATGAAGTCGAGCGCTGGCTGAGCACCCGCTCCTGGTCGAAGACCGACCGCCCGCTCCACAAGATCCTGGCCGCGAAACGCGCCACGGGCCAGTCGGTCAGTGTCGTGCTGCCCGCGCTGAACGAGGAGGAGACGGTCGGTGACATCGTCGCCGTGATCCGTCACGACCTCATGCAGCAGGTCCCGCTCGTCGACGAGATCGTCGTCGTCGACTCGGGATCGACCGACCGCACGTCCGAGGTGGCCGCCGCGGCCGGGGCGCGTGTCGTCCACCGCGACGACATCCTTCCCCGTATCCCGACCGTCCCCGGCAAGGGTGAAGTGCTGTGGCGCTCGCTGCTGGTCACCAGCGGCGACATCGTCTGCTTCATCGACGCCGACCTCAAGGAGTTCTCCTCCGACTTCGTCTCCGGGATCGTGGGGCCGCTGCTCACCGATCCCGGCGTGGACCTCGTCAAGGGCATGTACGACCGTCCCCTGGCCGGCGCGGCCGGGCAGGGGGGCCGGGTCACCGAACTGATGGCCCGTCCGCTGCTGAACATGCACTGGCCGCAGCTGGCCGGTTTCGTACAGCCGCTCGGCGGTGAGTACGCGGCCCGCCGCTCGCTCCTGGAACAGCTCCCCTTCCCGGTGGGATACGGGGTGGAGCTGGGCATGCTGATCGACGCCCTGCACCTGGTGGGCCTGGACGCCCTCGCCCAGGTCGACGTCGGCGTCCGCAAGCACCGCCACCAGGACGGTCAGGCGCTGGGCCGGATGTCCGCGGCGATCTACCGCACCGCGCAGCTCCGGCTGGCCCGCGGCCACCTGATTCGGCCGTCCCTCACCCAGTTCGAACGGGGCGCGTCCGGCTTCGAGCCGCGTACCTACTCCGTGGACACGGAGGAGCGGCCGCCGATGGCGGAGATCGCCGAGTACGCGGAACGGAAGGCCGCCTGAGGGGCCCGACCGGCCCCTCGCGGAGGGCATCCGTACGTTTGAGCGGTTCCGGGCCGGGCTAGGTTGTGGCGTATGGCGTCAACCAACAGTGCTGCTCAGGTGCTGGTCGCGTCCAACCGCGGCCCGGTCTCGTACGACGTGCGCGAGGACGGCTCGCTGCACACCAAACGGGGTGGCGGCGGGCTGGTCTCGGGCCTGTCGGCGATCGGCTCCGACGCGGACAGCCTGTGGGTGTGCTCGGCGCTGTCCGAAGGCGACCGGGAGGCGGTCCGGCGGGGCGTCGGCGAAGCGGGCGTGCGCATGCTCGACATCCCGGCCGACGTGCACGCCGACGCGTACAACGGCGTCGCCAACTCGGTGCTGTGGTTCATCCACCACATGCTGTACCAGACCCCGCTGGAACCGGTCTTCGACGCGGAGTTCCGCCGCCAGTGGGCGTCGTACGAGACGTACAACCGGGCGTTCGCCGAGGCGCTGGCGCAGGAGGCCGCCGAGGGGGCGGCCGTGGTCGTCCAGGACTACCACCTCACCCTGGTGCCGGGCATGCTCCGCGAGCTGCGCCCGGACCTCAGGATCGGCCACTTCTCGCACACGCCGTGGGCGCCGCCGGAGTACTTCCGGATGCTGCCGGACGACGTGGCGCGGCAGGTCCTGGGCGGCATGCTGGGCGCCGACCGGCTGGGCTTTCTCACCCACCGCTGGGCGGACGCGTTCACGGCGTGCGCGGAGCAGTTCGCCGGCGGGCTCGGCGGTACCCGGGTCGGGGTGCACGGGCTGGGCGCGGACGCGGACTTCCTGCGCGAGAGGGCGCACGAGGCGGACGTGGACGAGCGGATGGCGGCACTGCGCGAGGAGATCGGCACGGCGCCCGACGGGGGTGCGCGCAGGACGATCGTCCGCGTCGACCGCACCGAGCTGTCCAAGAACATCGTGCGCGGCCTGCTGGCGTACCGGCAGCTGCTCGACGACCACCCCGAGTGGCGCGAACGCGTGGTCCACGTGGCGTTCGCCTACCCGTCCCGCCAGGACCTCGCCGTGTACCGCGACTACACGGCCGAGGTGCAGCGGGTCGCGCAGGAGATCAACTCCGAGTACGGCACACCGGATTGGACCCCGGTCGTCCTGCACGTCAAGGACGACTTCGCGCGCTCGCTGGCGGCCTACCGGCTCGGCGACGTGGCGCTGGTGAACCCCATCCGGGACGGCATGAACCTCGTCGCCAAGGAGGTGCCGGTGGTCTCCGACGAGGGATGCGTGCTGGTGCTGTCGCGGGAGGCGGGGGCGTACGAGGAGCTGGGCGAGGAGGCGATCACGGTGAACCCGTACGACGTGATCGGCACGGCCCGCGCCCTGAACGAGGCGTTGTCGATGCCGGCCGGCGAACGGGCGGAACGCACGAAGCGGCTGGCGGCCGCGGCGACGGCGCTCCCGCCGGCGCAGTGGTTCCTGGACCAGCTGAACGCGCTGTGAGGCGTGCCGGAGCGGCCTGAGGTCAGCCGAGGCGGGCCGCCAGGCCCCGCAGCAGTCCCACGACCCCCTCCGGGCCGCTGACCACCAGATCCGCCCGTTCCCTCAGCTCGGTGACCTCGTCGCTGCCGCTGCAGACGAGCAGGCCCGGCGTGCCGTCGGAGCGCAGCTTGTCCACTGCGGCGAAGGCGGGAAGGTCGCCCAGGTCGTCGCCCCCGTAGAGGACGGACTCGGCGGAGATCTCGCGGGCGTATTCGAGGAGGGCGACGCCCTTGTCCATGCCGGGCGGGCGCAGTTCCAGGACCATCCGGCCGGGTTCGACGATCAGGCCGTGCCGGGCGGCCAGCTCGGTGAGCGGGGCACGCAGCGCCTCGAAAGCGGCCTGGGGATCGGCGGCCCGGCGGGTGTGCACGGCGACCGCGCGGCCCTTCTCCTCGATCCAGGTGCCCTGCCAGGCCCCGATCCGGTCGAGAAAGCCGGGCAGTTCGGCGCGGGCGGCGGCGACACCGGGGTGCGGGGCGGGGGCGTTGACGGTGCCGGTGACGGCGTCCCACCGCTCGGCACCGTAGTGACCGAGCACGACGAGATGCTCCAGCCCCGGCACGCCCGCGAACCCCCCGTGCCGCACCGCGACCCCGGCCGGCCGGCCCGTCACCACGGCGACGGCGGCCACCTTCGGCGCGAGCGCGGCAAGCACCGGCACCGCCTCGGGATGCGCCCGCGCCTGCTCGGGATCCGCCACGATGGGCGCCAGCGTCCCGTCGAAGTCCAACGCGATCACGGCACGCGAGGGCCGTCCGAGGATGGCGTCCAGGCCGTCCCGGCCCGCCGCGGTCGCGGGGGTGGGGAGGGGGGTGGCTTCCGTGGAGTGCGTGTCATGGCTGCCCATGGACTGACCATATCCGCGACGCACGCACACATTCCCGGCGAGCGTCGGCCTTTTGGGTCGCCCCCAGCCCTTCCCCGTGTCACCGTTCGCCGCGGCGGCTCTCCCGGATCCTTCGCAGGCGGTTCACCGTCACGGGGTCGTGGGCCAGCGCCCGCTCGTCGTCCAGCAGGGCGTTCAGCAGCTGGAAATAGCGGACCGGTGCCAGGCCCAGTTCCTCGCGTATCGCCCGCTCCTTCGCGCCGGGTCCGCTGAAGCCGCGCCGCTCCAGCGCGAGGATGTCCCGCTCGCGGCGGCCGAGCCGCTGCTCCTCCTGGTTCATGTCCGGCACCGTATCCGCCCCCACTGACAGCGCTACTCCGCGAGCTGGGCCGAGGACGCCGTCGCCTGGAGCTGGTTCAGGACCGACGTGGGGCTGCTGCCCGGGGCGACGGCCCGGCCGATCCGCTGCTTGATGTCCGCGCTGACCTGCCCCCAGGACGTCTGCCCGACGGGCGGCAGCTCGGACACGGGCAGCTCGTCCAGGAACGGCTTGAGGGCCGCGTCCTGCTTGGCCCCGCTCATGACCTGGGACGCGGACGTGGTCACCGGCAACAGGTCATACTCGCGCGAGAAGTCGAGGACGTTCTTCTTGTCGTACACGAAGTCGAGGAAGTCGCCGATCTGGTCGGCGTGGCCGTTCTTGCGGAACGCGGCCATCCAGTCGGCGACGCCCATGGAGACCTCGCTGGGCCCGTCGGCGCCGGGCATCGGCACCATGCCGTACTTCACGCCCTTCTCGGCGGCCATCTTCATCAGTGAGGGATGCCCGTTGAGCATGCCGACGTCCCCGGCCGCGAACGCGGCGAACGCGGTGGCGCGGTTGAGCTTGCCGGGCGCGACCGGCCCGGTCAGGCCCTTGCCGACGAGGTCGTTCTTCAGCCAGGTGAACGTGTCGACGTTCTGCTGGGAGTCGATGGCGTAGCTGCCGCCCGCCGCGGTGTAGCCGCCCCCGCCGCTGAGCAGCCACTGCATGGTCTCGGCCTGCGCCTCCTCCGGCCCGAGGGGCAGCGCGTACGGGAACTTCACCCCGGCCGCCTTCAGCGTCCCGGCGTCGGCGGCGAGCTCGTTCCAGGTCTTCGGCGCGTCGAGGCCGGCCCGGGAGAAGAGGCTCTTGTTGTAGAAGAGCACGCGGGTGGAGGCGGCGAACGGAAGGCCGTACTGCACGCCCCTGACCTCTCCGGCCCGCGCGAGCTGGGAGACGAAGTCGGCCTGGGTGGGGATGGAGAGCAGGTCGTCGGCCGAGTAGAGGAGGCCCTTGGCCGCGTAGTCGGAGTACGCGCCGATCTGCGCCATGTCGGGCGGGTCGCCGGCGTCGACCATCTTCCTGACCTTGTTGTCGACGTCGTTCCACGAGTAGACGTCGACGTCGATCTTCACGCCCTCGTGCTTCGACTCGTACTTCCGGGCGAGCTTGTCCCAGTACTTCTGGGAACTGTTCTGCGTGCTGTTGCCGTAGTCGGCGGCGACCAGCTTCAGGGTCACCTCGCCCGAGCTCCCGGTGAGGCCGCAGCCGCCCAGGACCGCCGTCATGCCCAGCGCGGACGCCACCGCGATCGTTCCCGTCCTACGCCGCCGCTGCACTGCCAACCGCCCCAAGATCACTGTTCGAAACTCTCGAAAGGTCCTACATATTGCCGACCTAAGGTCTACACCACATGAGTGGACTAGACCTCTCGCGGGTCCTCGGTCACACTGTCCCCTGTGAGACATGTCATCGCCCTCGACGTGGGCGGCACCGGGATGAAGGCCGCCCTGGCAGGGGCGAACGGCGAGCTCCTGCACCAGGCCCGCCGCGCCACCGGGCGCGAACGCGGACCGGACGCGGTCGTCGAGGGCATCCTCGACTTCGCCGCCGAGCTCAGCGCGTACGGCGCCGAACACCTCGGCGAGCCCGCGGCCGCGGCCGGTGTCGCCGTGCCCGGCATCGTCGACGAGGAGCGGGGCGTCGCCTCGTACTCGGCCAACCTCGGCTGGCGGGACGTACCCCTGCGCGACCTGCTTGGCGAGCGGCTCGGCGGTGTCCCGGTCGCCCTCGGGCACGACGTGCGCACCGGCGGCCTCGCCGAGGGCCGGATCGGCGCCGGCCGGGGAGCCGACCGGTTCCTCTTCGTGCCGCTGGGCACCGGTATCGCGGGAGCCATCGGCATCGCCGGCCGGGTCGAGGCGGGCGCGCACGGCTTCGCGGGCGAGATCGGTCACATCGTCGTACGGCCCGGCGGGACCGTCTGTCCGTGCGGGCAGCGCGGCTGTCTGGAGCGGTACGCGTCGGCCGCGGCGGTGAGCGAGGCGTGGGCGTCGGCCTGCGGGGACCCGGACGCGGACGCGGCCGACTGCGCGAAGGCCGTCGACTCGGGCGACCCGGACGCCGTACGCGTGTGGCGGGACGCCGTCGACGCGCTCGCCGACGGCCTGGTCACCGCGCTCACCCTGCTGGACCCCCGCACCCTGATCATCGGTGGCGGTCTCGCCGAGGCGGGGGAGACCTTGTTCACACCCCTGCGGGACGCCGTCCGGCAACGGGTCACGTTCCAGAAGCTGCCGTCGATCGTTCCCGCGGCCCTGGGAGACACGGCCGGATGCCTTGGTGCGGGCCTCCTGGCCTGGGACCTGCTCGGCACCACACCTACGACGCCGGAGGAACCCACGTGACGGCAACCCCCGCAGGGACGCGACAGGCCACCACGAGCCCGAACCCCGCAACCGGCGACGCCCCCCTCGTCCTCTCCGGCGCGAACGTGGTCCTCCCCACCGGAACCGTCGAAAACGGCCAGGTGATCGTCGACGGCACCCGCATCACCGGCACCACCCCGGAGAACGCCCACGTCATCGACGTCAGCACCCACTGGCTGGTGCCCGGCTTCGTCGACCTCCACAACCACGGCGGAGGCGGAGCCTCCTTCTCCGGTCCGGTCGAGGACGTGCAGAAAGCCATCCGCACCCACCGCCTGCACGGCACCACCACCCTCGTCGCCTCGACCGTCACCGACGACATGGACTTCCTGGTCCGGCAGGCGGGGCTGCTGTCCGAGTTGGCCGAGCAGGGCGAGATCGCCGGGATCCACTTCGAGGGGCCGTTCATCTCCCCGTGCCGCAAGGGCGCGCACTCCGAGGCGCTGTTGCGCGACCCGGATCCGGCGGAGGTGCGCAAGCTGATCGACGCGGCGCGCGGCCAGGCGAAGATGGTCACGCTCGCCACCGAACTGCCCGGCGGCATCGACTCCGTACGGCTGCTGGCCGAGCACGGGGTGATCGCGGCGATCGGGCACACGGACGCGACGTACGAGCAGACGGTGGAGGCGATCGAGGCCGGCGCCACCGTGGCGACCCACCTCTTCAACGCCATGCCGCAGATCGGCCACCGCGCCCCCGGCCCCATCGCCGCCCTCCTGGAGGACGAGCGCGTCACCGTCGAGCTGATCAACGACGGCACGCACCTGCACCCGGCCTCCCTCCGGCTGGCGTTCCACCACGCGGGCGCGGGACGGGTGGCGTTCATCACGGACGCGATGGACGCGGCCGGCTTCGGCGACGGGCGCTATGTGCTCGGTCCGCTGGATGTCGAGGTCAGCGACGGCGTGGCCCGCCTGGTGCAGGGCGGCTCGATCGCGGGCTCCACGCTCACCCAGGACCGCGCTTTCCAGCGGGCGGTGACGGTCGACCGGCTCCCGGTGGAGGACGTGGTCGCGGCCCTGTCCGCCAACCCGGCCCGGCTCCTCGGGATGTACGACACCATCGGCTCCCTGGAACCCGGCAAGGACGCCGACCTGGTCCTGCTGGACGCCGACTTCGCCCTCAAGGGCGTGATGCGCCGCGGAGAATGGGTGGTCGATCCCCAACTGGGATGATCTGTCCCGCTGTTGAGGACGGCGGTGATACTGAGAAACTGGGACGGCCGCCGTCCGTTTGACATGATCGACTCTCCGGGCGGCGGCACGGCAAGCGCGCTCACCGCAGTTTCCTTCGGGGGAGGTCGGACCGGTGATCCTCACGGTCACACTGAACACCGCTCTCGACATCACCTATCGCATACGGTCCCTGCGCCCGCACTCCTCCCACCGCGTCACCGAGGTGACCGAACGGCCGGGCGGCAAGGGCCTGAACGTGGCCCGGGTGCTCGCGGCTCTCGGACACGAGGTGACGGTCACGGGCTTCACCGGCGGCGGCACCGGACGCGCGGTCCAGGACCAACTCACCGCCGTACCGCGACTGGTGGACGCCCTGGTCCCGGTCGCCGGCCCGACCCGGCGCACGATCGCGGTGGTGGACGAGCAGACCGGCGACACCACCCAGCTCAACGAGCCCGGCCCGACGGTCACCCCGGCCGAGTGGTCCGCCTTCCAGAAGGCGTACGAGGAGCTGGTCCCGTCCATGTCCGCGGTGGCCCTGTGCGGGAGCCTGCCGCCGGGGGTGCCGGTGGGGGCGTACGCGGGTCTCATACGGTCCGCGAGGGCGGCGGGCGTCCCGGTGCTCCTGGACACCAGCGGCGAACCCCTGCGCCGCGGGGTGGCCGCGCGCCCGGACATCGTGAAGCCGAACGCCGACGAACTGGCGGAACTGACGGGCTCCCACGAGCCCTCGCGCGCCACCCAGGACGCCCGCCGGCGCGGCGCCCACGCGGTCGTCGCCTCGCTCGGCCCGGAGGGCCTGCTCGCGGTGACCCCTCAGGGCCGCTGGCGCGCCACCCCGTCCGCCCGCGTCCACGGAAACCCGACGGGCGCCGGCGACTCGGCGGTCGCGGGCCTGCTGTCGGGGCTGGTGGAGCGACTGCCGTGGCCGGACCGGCTGGCTCGCGCGGTCGCCCTGTCCGCGGCGACGGTACTGGCACCGGTGGCGGGCGAGTTCGACGCGGCGGCGTACGAGGAGCTGCTGGGGCGGGTGGCGGTGACGGGCAGCACTACCGCAGCCTGACGATCAGCATCTCCACCAAAAAGAACGCAGCAATTCGAGCAAGGAAGTGGCGGCCCCTGCTCGCACCCTGTTCAGCTCTTGACCCAGCCCTTTACCAGCCACACCTGGTCCAAGAGGGCGTCGCACTGGTTGCCCTGCTCGCAGGAGACCTTAATCGTGTTGGTGCCCTTGTTGAGCTGGACGTAGTTGTAGGTCTGCGTCCAGCCCTTCTCGTAGTCGCCCTCCGGGGCGCGCGCGTAGTTGTCCATGCCGACGCCTGTGGAGGAGGCCGTGCCGTTGACCGTAAGAGTGGCGTTGGCGTCCTTGCCAGGGACGCTGTAGCCGACGTACAGGGTGTACTCGCCGCTCTTCGGGATGCCGTTGACGTTCCAGGTGATCGCGGCGCCGACCTGGTTGAAGCCGGTGACGTAGGTTCCGCCGTCGGCCTTGGCGCCCTTGACGTCCGTGGCGGTCGTCATGCCGGGCGAGAGGTTGAGCACCTTGGCGTCGGCCTTCGGCAGGTCGCCCTCGCTCGCCGCGCTGCTGCTGCTGCTCGACGGGCTCGGCTCGGAGCTCTGGGAGGTCGTCGGGGTGGTGGACGCCTGGTTGCCGGCCTTGTCGTCGTCGTTGCCGTTGCCGTTCATCATCGCCACGCCGATGCCGATGACGACCGCGGCGACCACCGCGATCGCGCCGATCAGCAGCCCCTTGGTGTTCGGGCCGCGACGGCCACCGCCGCCACCGCCGCCGTAGGACGGCTGCTGGGTGGGGGCGCCACCGGGGAAGGTCTCGGGTGCCGCGTAGTGCGCGTTGGGCTGGCCGGGGGCCTGGGTCTGGGACTGCTGCGGGACCTGGCCGTAGGGCGCGGTCGCCGCGGTCTGGGCCGACTGGCCGTATTGCCGCTGGCCGACCGCCCGCGCCCGGTTGATGGAGTTCGGGTAGCCGTAGCCACCGCCGGACGGCGGCTGGGCGCCGTTGGCCTGCCCGTCGGCGTAGAGATAGCCGAACGGGTCGTCGTCCTCGGGCGTGCTCGCGCCGTTGTTGCCGGCCGTCATCGAATTCCTCCTGTGTGGACACCGGCGGCTCCGGCCGGGGGCTGGGTGCTCCGCTTCTCCACTCGGACGGAATAGCCATAGCCATCCGCACGCTGGAGCAGGCTTACATACTGATGGCCAATACCCTGCACGATGCCTCGTCGAGTACGGATGTTAAAGCGCCCTGACGCTCGGACCGCAACGCGTCCCACGTGCGTTCCGGCTTTCTTCCCCGTCGGCACAGAGGCACGCACCAGGTCGCCTGTTTGAAACCCGTGATGGTTCTTGGTCCGGGGCAGCGCGAGCCGCGGGAAACCATACTTGTCGGTGCGAGTGCGCGCATAACTGCCACGTCCGGTGGCGGCTGCGACCAGCACATGTGACGGGTACCGTGCGATGCGCCAGCCGAGTCCCAGCTCACCGACCGCCAGCGCATCGAGCGTGTGGGTCTTGCCCAGTCCGCACAGGGTCCGGTTGTGCTGGGTCATTCCTCCAGACCAGCAAGAAACCGGGCGACCGAGATCCTGAAGCCGCTCAGCCAGCCGCCACCGTGTGGCGTTCATCACTGCCGCATCTCGTAGGGGAGCCTTGGCCTGCCGGTTGAGCTGCGCGAGGGGCTGAGGCCTCTCCCTCAGGAAGTCCTCGATCGGCCGGGCCCCCTTGGCCTGGTTGCAGGGCTTACAGGACAACGTGAGGTTCGAGACACGGTTCGTGCCACCGCTGGACCTGGGCTGAATGTGTTCAACCTCCAAAGGGAGGCCACTCCTACCGCAGTAAGCGCAACACCGTCCCCACTGATCAAGCAGGTAGTTGCGGAGCTCGTACCCAGCAAGCGTTCCCCGCTGATACTCGATCCCGAACAGCCCGCGCCCAGCCGTCATCGCATGGGTGTCGAATGCGACCCTCTCGATGTGGACTTCGGCCAGTGGAACCAGTCGTGACAGACGCTCGACCAGCGACCACGTCGTGTCGACCCTGTGCTGCAGTGATGGGGGCAACCATCCGGGACGGCGACGGCGGTTGTCGAAGCGGGGGGCACGGTAACGGGTGTTGGCGACCCGCCGTCGCCTTCGGTGGCTTGCACGTTGTTCCACGCTTGCTCTGATGGCAGGGCCCCGGTGCTGTAGTTCCACGGCGTACAACCCTCGCCGAACAGTGACTTCACCCTTGGCCGCGAACGTCCGCGTGATGTCATCCGTCACCGCGATACCCGTCGCCCGAGACCCGGGATCGATCCGGACAGCGACGCCGTCCACCTCAGAATCTTCAAGGAGGCGGTCTTTGATGCGGAGCGTGAAAGGTGTGTGCCGGGCAACGGCAGCACGGCCCTTCCCCAGCAGCTCACGAGCTCTCGCTGGATGGCAGGGCATCATGGGGCGTCCCCTGCGGTCCAGGACGAACACCCTGGGGGCGCCTGAGCCAGGCTTTGGCGGCGGCTCGAGCAGCGCTGGTATGCCCAGTGCCTCGTCATCGTGCATCAGGTGATCCTTGCCTGAAGATGCCGTCGTCACCGACAGCTCGTGCTCCCGCACCCGGCAAAAATGAGTGCGCTGTGACTCCCGCTCGCGAAGGTGATCGCATGCGGGTATCCCCTCGCCCATGTCCCGTACCGGTTCCCTGCCCTAGCCGAGCAAGGTCCTGTAACCCGTTTCGTCTCTGCTCCCGGAGGTGTCTGCGAGTACAGGTTCCAGAGCAGGCCGCTGAGGAAGCACGGACTGGTGGGTCGTCACGCCTGCACGGAACGTAGCCATCAAGGTCACCCCCTCATCGGCGATGGCTCGAGCTGGTCACTCAGAACCCGCCGCAACTATGTGCGACGGGCTTCAGCCGTCTGACTGCGGAGCGAGTGACCCCTAGGTCTCCTCAATATGGACGAGCCTACCTGCCGGGAGTGACAGCAGAAGCGGCTTCTGCCCTCATGAGGCTCTTGAGCTGGGAGTTAACCAGCACGCCGGTGCTGTTTGGGACGGGATCGTTTCTCGACGTACATCCGCTCGTCAGCGGATTTCAACACTTCGTCCGCCGTCATCCCGCAGTGCGCCCAGCCGATGCCGAAGCTGGCGCCGACCCGCATGGCCCGTCCGTCGACGCGGATGGGCTGGATGATCTCGTTGCGCAGCCGTACGGCCAGGTCCTCGGCGTCGGCCCGGCCGAGCCCGTCGGCCAGCACCACGAACTCGTCACCGCCGAGCCGGGCCACGGTGTCGCCGTCACGGACCCCCCGGGACAGCCGCCGGGCGACCTCGATGAGCACCGCGTCACCCGCGTTGTGCCCGAACCGGTCGTTGATCGACTTGAAGCCGTCGAGGTCGCAGAAGAGCACCGCGAGCCCCTTGGTGCCGTCGTCGAAATCACCCTCGGGGGCGACGGTGTGCACATGGTGGTCGTAGGCGTCGAACGCCTCGGCGCCCGGCCGGTAGGTGTCGAAGCCGTTGGCGTCGAAGGCGGGGTGCCCGTAGGCCGCGTCGATCGACTCCAGCTCGCCGGTGTGCGTGGCGCGCCGGCACAGCCGCGAGGAGAGCCGGGAACGCAGTTCGGCGGAGTTCGGCAGGCCGGTGAGGGAGTCGTGGGAGGCGCGGTGGGCGAGCTGGAGCTCGCGGCGCTTGCGCTCCTCGATGTCCTCGACGTGGGTGAGCAGGAAGCGGGGCCCGTCGGCGGCGTCCGCCACGACGGAGTTGCGCAGCGAGACCCAGACGTAGGTGCCGTCGCGGCGCCCGAGGCGGAGTTCGGCGCGGCCGCCCTCCGCCGAGGTCCGCAGCAGGGTGCCGATGTCCTCGGGGTGCACGAGGTCGGAGAAGGAGTACCGGCGCATCGCGGACGCGGGGCGGCCCAGCAGCCGGCACAGGGCGTCGTTGGTGCGCAGGATCCGGCCGTGCTGGTCGCCGCCCATCTCGGCGATGGCCATGCCGGAGGGGGCGTACTCGAAGGCCTGCCGGAAGCTTTCCTCACTGGCCCGCAGGGCCTGCTGCTCCCTTTCGAGCCTGACCAGTGCGCGCTGCATGTTGGCGCGCAGACGTGCGTTGCTGATCGCGATGGCGGCCTGGAACGCGTACATCTGGAGCGCTTCGCGTCCCCATGCGCCCGGCCGGCGGCCGTTGCGCGGCCGGTCCACGGAGAGCACGCCGATCAGTTCCCCGCAGGAGCCGCCGCCCGGCGCGGCGGGCGTGTACATGGGGGCGAAGAGCCGGTCGGAGGGGTGCCACTCGTCCTCGAAGCGGGGCGCGGGACCGTCGGTGTACCACTGCGGTACGTCGTCGTCGTCGAGGACCCAGCCCTCGGTGTGGGGTATGAACACCAGGTCGTCCCAGTGCTCGCCCATGCCCAGCCGGCGCTCCCAGGACTCGCGCGAGCCGACCCGCCCGGTGATCAGCGCCTCGGCGGCGGAGTTGCCCGCGAAGGCGGCGACCACGAGGTCGCCGTCGGGGCGTACGAGGTTGACGCACGCCAGCTCGTACCCGAGAGCCTGGACCACGCCCTCGGCGACCGTCTGCAGCGTGTCCGCCAGGCTGCGGGCCGTGTTCATGTCGGCCATGACCTGGTGCAGCTGTCGCAGAGACGCAAGACGGACGTAGGGTTCCGACTCGGCCTCCATGCTCGCCCTCCCCCCGAGACCTCGCAGCGAATCAAGGGTTCTTCTCGGCGCTTCTGGTCGGTGGTGCCCTTGCTGTTTCCCCTATAGGTTCCCCGCCACTGAATCACAGCGCGCTGCCCACTCGGTACACAGGGTCAACAATTACCGCCTCTTGTGACTCAAGTCACAGCGAAAGATGAACAATTGAGTGGGGTTTCTGCGTTTTCCCTGTGCGCTTACTGACCATAAATTTTGCGCGGATGTGGAGACCGGGACGTGAGGACCGAGACGTGAGGACCGGACGTGAGGACCGAGACGTGAGGACCGGGACGTGAAGACCGTACGGACCACTCCGTCCTGAGTCCTAGGACCATGATCGGCCCGACGCCCGATGCGCCGCGCGCGGCCCGGAGATTAGCGTTTCAGCCGTGCCCAACACTCCCCCCGCCCCCTCCGCCACCCTGTCCCCTCCGTCCGCCGCCGTCTCCCCACCCGCCTCCAGGCATGCTGTGGGGGTGAGCAACGACGAGTTCCGCGCCGCCCTGTCCCGGCTGGCCGCCGGCGTGGTCCTGGTGACCGCGCAGGAGGCGTCCCTCGACCCGGACGACCCGCAGGCGCCCGTCGGCGAGGACGTCGGCATGACGGCGACCGCGTTCATGTCGGTCTCCCTGGACCCTCCCCTGGTCCTGGTCAGCCTGCGCGAGGGTTCCCGCATGGACGACCTGCTGGACGAGCAGCCCCTGTGGGCGGTGTCGGTGCTCTCCGAGAGCCAGCGGCACATCGCGGGCCGCTTCGCCATGAAGGGCCGCATCAGCGACCGCCTCCTCTTCGAGGACATCCCGTACGTCCGCGGCGGGGCGACCGGCGCTCCCCTGGTGGGCGGCGCCCTGGCCACCCTGGAGTGCCGCACGGAACAACGCGTGGAGGCAGGCGACCACGTCCTGGTCATCGGCCGTGTCCTGACCGCGTCCCTGCCGAGCGCGGACGGCGGCCCGCTGCTGTATTTCCGGGGGCGTTACCGGCAGGTGGGGTGAGCGCCCGAAAACCCGTGGCCGCCGCCGGACGTCCGGCTTAGGGTCCCCGGATGACAGCGACGCCCGCACTCCACCTCGAAGAGGTCACGTCCCGCACCATCGAGGCCGCAATCGCCGTACGGGTCCGCCCCGAGCAGGAGCACGCGGTCTCCCCGGTGGTGAAGTCGCTCGCGGAGGCGTACGTCCATCCCGGCGTCGCCTGGCCCCGGCTGATCGTGGACGGCGACCGCCCGGTGGGCTTCCTCATGGCCTTCTTCGGCATCGACTGGAAAGAGGACGGCACCCTGTTCCGCTCCGGACTGTGGCGGCTCAACATCGCGGCCGGGGAACAGGGCCGGGGCTACGGCCGGTTCGCCGTGGAGTCCGTCGCAGCCGAGCTGCGCCGCCGGGGCGAGGAGGAGATGTACGTCACCTGGCACCCGGGACCGAACGGCCCCGAGGGCTTCTACCTGGGGCTCGGCTTCCGGCCGAACGGGGAGACCAGCGCAGGACAGACCGTGGGAGTGCTGCAGCTGCCCTGAGCCGGGGCGGTGGGGGCGGCCGGTCGGGGTGGCCGCCCAGGTGTATGGCCCTGAGAGGTCGGGGTGGCCGGTCGGGAACGCGGTCGGGGCGGCCGGCCTCTGGGCAGCCGATCAGGGCGGCGGTCAGCGCGCCGGTCGAGGCGGCCGGTCGAGGCGCCGGTCGAGGCGGGCCCGTCACCCCCAGTCGCGGCCCTGGCGTCCCCGCTTGGTGTCCGAGCGTTGTTTCTTCTCGCGCAGGCGGCGTTCGTTGATGCCGCGGGGGATGCGGGTGGCCCGGCGCGGCTTGGGCGGCGGGGCCGTCGCCTCGGCCAGCAGCGAGGCCAGACGTACGGCGGCGGTCTCGCGGTTGCGCCACTGGGAGCGGTGCTCGGAGGCGCGGACGGTGACGACTCCGTCGACGAGCCGCCCGGCCAGCTTGGCCAGCGCCCGCTGCTTCCACACCTCGGGCAGGGCCTCGGTGCGGGCGAGGTCGAAGCGAAGCTCGACCTGGGTGTCGCTGGTGTTGACGTGCTGCCCGCCCGGCCCCGACGACCGCGAGAAACGCCAGATGAGCTCGGCCTCGGGGAGCGAGACCGAGCCGCGGATGAGATAGGGACCGGACATGGTGTCCATGTTCCCGCCCCTGACCAGTCCACGTCACCCGAATATCTCTTGGTAAAGAAAGTAAAGAGACGGGGAACCTTGGCCACCCCTCACCGCGTTCAAGGAGGTAGCTGTAGCTTCGTGCCCGTTACATAACGAGGGAAGGGACTCCCAACAATGGCTGTAAGCCTGTCCAAGGGTGGCAACGTCTCGCTCACCAAGGAGGCACCGGGCCTGACCGCCGTCACCGTGGGCCTCGGCTGGGACGTCCGCACCACCACCGGCACGGACTTCGACCTCGACGCCTCCGCGATCGCGGTCAACCCGCAGGGCAAGGTCTACTCGGACGGTCACTTCGTCTTCTTCAACAACAAGCAGACGCCGGACCAGACCATCGTCCACACCGGTGACAACCGCACCGGCGAGGGCGCGGGCGACGACGAGGCGATCAACGTCAACCTCGCGGGCCTCCCCGCCGATGTCGACAAGATCGTCTTCCCGGTCTCGATCTACGACGCGGAGAACCGCTCGCAGAACTTCGGCCAGGTCCGCAACGCCTACATCCGCATCGTCAACCAGGCGGGCGGCGCCGAGATCGCGCGCTACGACCTCTCGGAGGACGCGGCCACCGAGACGGCGATGGTCTTCGGCGAGCTGTACCGCAACGGCGCCGAGTGGAAGTTCCGCGCGGTCGGCCAGGGCTACGCCTCGGGCCTGGTCGGCATCGCCCAGGACTTCGGCGTCAACGTCTGAGAACACCACGCCGTACACCACGCTGAACCCGAACCCCCGGCTGCGGCCGGGGGTTTCGGCGTGTTGCGCGGCACGGGGGCGGTCGGCCGACGAGCGCGTGGCGGCCGGGTGGCCGGTGGCTAGGCGGCAGGCGGCCGGGTGCGGGTGGCTAGGCGGCAGGCGGCCGGGTGGCTAGGCGGCAGGCGGCCGGGTGCGGGTGGCTAGGCGGCAGGCGGCCGGGTGGCTAGGCGGCAGGTGGCCGGGTGGCTAGGCGGCAGGTGGCCGGGTGGCCGGGACCTTCGAGCGCGGGCCAGGAATGCCGTGCCCCGGCACGGTAGGTTGCCCGCGTGCTCCTGACCCCCCTCGCGCTCACCCCGGACCACGACATCCCGGCCGCCCTCCTCACCGAACTCACCGCGCTCTACGCCGACAACCGCGAGTTCCAGGCCCTCAGCGGTGACTTCCCGGATCCGGACGACATCCGCCCGGAGCAGGTCGCGGCCGCGCTCGCCGAGGAACTGGCGCACCCGGACGTGGAGGTGCTGCTCGCCCGCAGCGAGGGCCGGCTGGTCGGCATCGCGATCACGCTCTCCCACCACCCCGACCCGGCCGACCCGGACCCGTGGATCGGCCTGCTGATGGTGGCGGCGGACGTCCACCGCCGGGGCCACGGCCGCCAGTTGGCGTCGCTGGTGGAAGACCGCTTCCGCTCCGCCGGCCGCACCGCCGTACGCCTCGCCGTCCTCGACGGCAACGATCGCGCCCTCGCGTTCTGGACGGGCCTCGGCTACCAGCCGCTCACCCATCGCCGGGACCTGCGGAAGGGCCGCCCCTGCACGGTGCTGCGCAAACCGCTGCGCACCCCGCGCCGCGCGGCCCGGGTCGCCGTACTGGATCCGGACGGCGCGGTCTTCCTCTTCCGGTACGACAACGTCGAGATCGGCGTGCACTGGTTGCTGCCCGGCGGCGGCCTGGAGGCGGACGAGAGCCCACGCGAGGGCGCCCTGCGCGAACTGCGCGAGGAAACCGGCTGGACGGACCTCGAACCGGGCCCCCTGCTGTGCACGTGGGAACGCCGATTCACGTACGGCGACGTCCCCGTCCACCAGCACGAGCACATCTACGTCGCCCACGGCCCCCGCCGCGATCCGGCCGGCCCGCACGTCGCCGCCGTCCACACCGACGAGGGCATCCTGGCCTGGCGCTGGTGGACCCGGGAGGAGCTGGCCGAGGCACCCGAACCGGTGTTGCCGCCCGAACTGGCGAGGCTGCTGGACGAGTCGGAGTAACCACCGTCAGTCGCCGGGTCAGCCGTGCGACGGCCTCCCCTCCCCGTACAGCCACTCCCTCCAGATCCCGGTGAAGTCCTTGCCGGGTGCCTTCTTCTCGACGTACGCGGTGAAGTCGGCGGTGTCCGCGGTGCCGTGGCGGTGGGTGGCGGCCCAGCCCTGGATGATGTCGTAGAAGGTGTCGTCGCCGACCGTCTGCCGGATCTTGTGCAGGACCATCGCGCCGCGCTCATAGACCGGGGCGTCGGAGATGTGCGCGGCGCTCGCCGGCTTCGCGGGCGGGAAGGACCAGAGGTCCTCGTCTCCGTCCTCGTCCTCGCCTTGGTCGTAGAGCGCGTCGAAGGTCTGCTGGACGCTGTCGCCGCCGTGGTCCTCGGCCCACAGCCACTCCGCGTACGTGGCGAAGCCCTCGTTGAGCCACATGTCCCGCCAGGTCTTCGGGGTGACCGAGTTGCCGTACCACTGGTGGGCGAGTTCGTGGACGAGGGTCGCGGTGTCGGGCGGGCCGGGGAAGACGGGCCGGTTCTGGGTCTCCAGGGCGTATCCGGCGTCTTCGGCGCGGTCGACGACGGCTCCCGTGGAGGAGAAGGGGTAGGGGCCGAAGTTGTCCTCCGCCCACTTCATGATCTCGGGAATCCCGGCGAGCACCTTCCGGCTCGCCCCGGTCTGCGCCGGGTCCACGGCCACGTACACCGGCAGGCCGGCGGGGGTGGTGGAGCGGGGGATGTCGTAGCGCGTGATGTCGTAGCGGCCGACGGCGAGCGTGGCGACGTAGCTCGCCATGGGTTCGGCGGTGTGCCAGGTGTAGGTCGTACGGTTCCCGCTGGTCGTCTCGCGCGTCAGGTCCCCGTTGGAGACGGCCTGCAGGCCCTTGGGCACGGTCACGGTGAGGTCGTAGGACGCCTTGTCGGAGGGGTGGTGGTTGCCGGGGAACCACGTCATGGATCCGGTGGGCTCGCCGAGGGCCAGTGCCCCGTCGGCCGTCCGCAGCCAGCCCTCCTGGGAGCCGTCCGGATCGGTGATCGTCTCGGGGATGCCGGAGTAGCGGACGGTGACGTGGAACGTCTCGCCCTTGTCGAGGTCGTCGTGCGGGCGGACGGTGAGTTCCTGGCCGGTGCGGTGGAAGCGGGCGGGCCGGCCCCCGACGGTGACGCTCTCGACGTCCAGACCCTTGAGGTCCAGGTCCAAAGCGGAGAGGTCCTGCGTGGCGTGGGCGGTGATCACGGCCGTACCGGACAACCGGGCTGGGGCCGGGTCCGCGTCCGGATCCGCCTCCCGGCCCGCGTCCGGATCCGCCTCCCGGCCCGCGTCCGGATCCGCCTCCCGGTCCGCGTCCGGGTCCGCGTCGTAGGCGAGGGTGAGGTCGTAGTGCGTGACGTCGTAGCCGCCGTTGCCGGCCTTCGGGAAGTACGGGTCGCCGACACCGGAGCTTCCGGGGTTGCCGTGCGCTCCCCCGCCGCACGCGGTCAGGGCCAGAGCGAGGGCGAGGAGGAGCGCCGCAAAGGCCGGGGCGAAGACCGGGACAACCGGCGCGGATCGGGACACGGCTGTGATCCTATGAGAAGCCGCGTGGCACCATCACGTACGTGCTCGACATCGGCTACGCCCTCTCCAACCGCTTCCCGGACCCCCCGCAGACCGACTACCGCCGCGCGGACGTCCACGCCCTGCGGCACGACCTGTTCTGCGGTGACGTCTACCTCGCCGACACCAAGGCCGACCGGGAGCTGTCCACAGCCTGGGGATGGGTTCCGGTGCTCGACTTCGCGTGGGCCCTGTGCGACATCGTCGAGCGCATCGACCGCGACCCGGCCGGCTCCCGCGCCGCCCGCCCCCAGCGCGCGGAACTGGACTTCACCGAGTCCACCGACCGCATGCTCTTCGAGCGCCGCTTCGGCTGGGTCGACATCGAGGCCGACTGGATGCCGGTGGAGGAGCCCCCGCTGACCTTCTCCCACGCCGAACTGCGGCGCGAGGCCCGCGACTTCCTCCACGACCTCATCGCCGACCTGACCGACCTCCACGACGACCTGGCCGAGAACCCGGCGATCTGGACCCTGCAGGCCCGCTTTCCCCGGGTGTCGTGAGCCCGGGGTGTCCCGAGTCCGGAAGCTTCTGGGAACGGGGCGTCCCGAACCCCAGGCATCCCGACTACGAAGTGGCGCCTGCTCCAGCCCAGGCACGCGAGCGAGCCCCCTTCACCCCTCCACCCGAATCCCCAGCGCCCCCGCCAAAACCGGTGCCAGGTCCAGCAGTTGGGACGGGCTGATCACCGCCCCCGCCAGCCGGTCCACCCCGCGCGCGATCTCCAGCGAGGCCACGCCCCGCAGGTCGACGTCTCTCAGCGTCGCCGCGTTGAGGTCGACGCCCTTCAGCGTGCAGTCGACGAACTCCACCCGCTCCAGACGGGCGCCGCCGAAGTCCGGCTCGACCAGGACGCAGCTCTCGAAGACGACGTCTCTGAGGCGGGCGGACCGCAGGTTCAGGTAGTCGATCTTGCCGCCGCGGATCAGGACCCGCTCCAGCACCGCCCCGTGCAGTTGCACCCCGCCCATGCGGGCGTCGATCACCTCGACGTCCCTCAGGGTCGCCTCGGCGAGGTCGGTGCCGACGCCGCGCGGGCCGGTGAGGACCGAGTCCAGGACCCGTGCCCGCGTCAGCCGGGTCTCGTCCAGCGCGCACCCCGTCAGCGCACAGTCCATGAAACGGGCACCCCCACCGTCCTGCCCGACGAGGTCCACCTCCCGGAACTCCAGCCCGTCGTAGTCCCCGTCCGGCTCCAACTCCCCGCCGTACGGCTCCAGCGGAGGCAGCCGCACCTCCGGCCGCCGTGCCGCCTTCACCCCGCCCGCACCGGCAGCCTTGCCCGCCACACCCGTCCCGCCCACCGCTCTCCTCGCCATGCCCCCATGCTGCACCCCGCCACTGACAACCGTCCTGACCTGCCAAAGGGCCCACCCATGTCACATTCCGGCCGCCGCAGGAGTCGTACGCAGAGAAAGGTGAGAAAGCGACCCCGAACCCGAGGGAGACCACAGACATGCACCGCATCACCGTCATCGGCGGCGGCTTCGCCGGACTGACCGCGGCCATCACCGCAGCCGAGGCGGGCGCCAAGGTCACCGTGCACGAGGCCCATCACACCCTCGGCGGGCGGGCCCGTACCGCCGAAGGGCCGTACCGGACGAACGAGGGCCCGCACGCCCTCTACAACGGCGGCCCCCACTGGGCCTGGCTCCGGCAGCGGGACCTGATCGGACCGCTCGCGCCCCTCCCCGCGCTGGAGGCGACCCGGCTACGGCTGCGCCACCAGGGCACCCTGCGCCGCACCCCGCCCTTCGCGATGCTCAAGCTGCTGCGCCGCAGTGCCCGCGAGGCACCCGTCGACGTCGACTTCCTGACCTGGGCCACCGAGCAGGCCGGCGAGGAGGCCGCCCGGGCCGCCGCCCACTACTGCGCCGTCGCCCTGTTCCACCACGACCCGGGCGCCCTGTCCGCCGCGTTCGTACAGGAACGGCTGCGCCGCGCCACCAAGCTCCCGCCCGAGGCCCACTATCCGCGCGGCGGCTGGGGCGCGCTCATCGGCCGGATGGCCGCCCGGGCCTGGAACCTGGGCGTCCGGATGGAGACGCTGTCCCGCGTCGACACCCTCCCCACCGACACCCCCGTCGTCGTCGCCACCTCCCTGGACGCCGCCCGGCGACTCCTCGGCGACGACTCGCTGACGTGGCCGAGCGGCCGTACGACACTCGTCGACCTCGCCGTGCGCACCCGGCGCGGGGACGCCTTCGCCGTCTGCGACCTCGACTCCCCCGGCTGGATCGAACGGTTCACCGCCCAGGACCGGTCCCTCGCCCCCGCCGGCGAGCAGCTCGTCCAGGGCCAGATCCCCATCGGCCCGCACGAGACCAAGGCGGACGGCGTCGCACGCGCCGAACAGCTCCTCGACCTCGCCTTCGAGGGCTGGCGCGAGCGCGTCACCTGGCGGCGCGAAGCGGTCGCGAACGGCCGTACCGGCGCCGTCGACCTCCCGGGCACCAGCTGGCGCGACCGGCCGGCGATCGACCGCGGCGACGGCGTCTACCTCGCCGGCGACCAGGTCGCCGCCCCGGGCGTGCTGTCCGAGGTCTCCTTCAACAGCGCCCTCACCGCGGTCTCGCTCGCCCTCGGCCGGCACACCCTTGACCTCAAGCAAGCGTGAGGTTGAAGAGTGGGCGGTGACCTGCCCGCCGAACACCACTTCCGATGGGGGACCCCTATGCACGCCATCCGCCTGCACACCTTCGGACCGGCCGAGAACCTGACCTACGAACAGGTCGACGACCCGGCACCGGGCCCCGGCCAGATCCGTATCGCCGTACGAGCGGCCGGTGTCCACCTCCTGGACACCGCCCTGCGCGAGGGCATGCGGGGCCCCCTGCCCGAACCGCCCGCCCTGCCCACGATCCCCGGCCGGGAGGTCGCCGGCACGGTCGAGTCCCTCGGCGACGGCGTCTCCGGCCTGTGGCTCGGCAAACGCGTGGTCGCCCACCTCGGGTTCGCCCCGGGAGGCTACGCCGAACTCGCCGTCACCGACGTCGACCGCGCCCACGAGATCCCGGCCGGCCTCGACTTCGCCGAAGCCGTCGCCATGATCGGCACAGGGCGTACGACCATGGGAATCCTGCAGTTCGCGGAGCCCGGGCCGGCGGACGTGGTCGTGATCCCGGCCGCCGCCGGCGGCATCGGCACCCTGCTCGTGCAGTACGCCAAGAACACCGGCGCCACCGTCATCGGCCTCGCGGGCGGCCCGGACAAGGCGGCCCGCGTCAAGAAGAACGGCGCCGACCTCGCCGTCGACTACAAGGAGCCGTCCTGGCCGGACACGGTCCGCGCGTATCTGGGCGGGCGTACGGCCACCGTCGTCTTCGACGGCGTCGGCGGTGACGTCGCCCGCGAGGCCGTCGCAATGCTCGGACCCGACGGCCGGCACATCGTGTTCGGCTGGTCGGGCCAGGGCCCGCACGACGGCACGCCCTACCTCGTCGACGGCCTCTCCGAGCAGGTCCTCGGCCCCGTGATGATGCGGAAGACCGGCGGCACCAACCCCGTACGCACCCTCGAACTGCGCGCCCTCACCGAGGCCGCCGCCGGCCGCCTCACCCCCGCCGTGCAGCGCTTCCCGCTCGCCGAGGCGGCCGCCGCACACCACGCCCTGGAGACCCGCGCGACAACCGGAAAAGTGGTGCTGGAGCCATGATTCCGCGGATGCGACCCCGCCCCGATCCAAGCCGCACGACGCGGAAACCACCGAATGACTAACCCCTCCGAGCAGCGAACGCCTCCCTCGGATTCCACGCTCCCCCCCGCCCCCGCGTCACCGGATGACAGGCGAACCCGATCAACAACGCCACGAAATGCCCGAGATCGGTGAACGTCCGCCCCACCACCAGCGGCACCCCGTACACCAGCAGCACCGCCACCACATACCCGTACCGCCACGGCCGCGCGATCCGGTACACCAGCACGCCCACCACACCGGCCAGCGCGTAACTCACCCCGATGTCCAACGTGTCCGCCGTCGACGCCGGCGCCCGCCCGTCCCACATCGCCACCAGCACCGCACCCTCACTGACCAGCGACGCCAGCACATGCGCCGTCACACACACCACCAGCCAGCGCACCGTCCCCAGCCAACGCTCCGCCGGCGCGTGAAAGACGCTGTAGAGAAACACCTGCGGCAGCCACTTCCCGCCGTCGATCAACAACGCACTCGCGACCAGAGCCCGGCCCGGGTTCTCCGACAGCCCCCGGATGTTCGTCGACCGCTCCAGCAGGAACTCCCGCTCGAAGTCCGGGGACATGTGATGCACCGCCACCGTCGTCACGAACAACATCACCAGCCAGACACACGTCCCCGGAGCACCACGGACGTACCCCACCACCCCGTTCCGGCGCCCACCCGTCCACATGAGCCGATTCACGCACGCCAGTATCGTCCCGTACGTGATCGACATCCCGCACGCACTGGCCGCAGCTCAGGAGAAATACAACGGCACCGCCGGACGCGCCTTCATCGCCCGCCTGCCCCGCCTCGCCGCGGACTTCCTCGACCGCTGGGACCTGAAACTCGACGGACGCCCCATGCACGGCGTCTCCGCCCTCGTCCTCCCCGTCCTGCGCCGCCCGGACCACACCCCCGCCGTCCTCAAACTCCAACTCCCCGACGAGGAGAGCAGAGGCGAACCCATCGCCCTGCGCGCCTGGAACGGCGACGGAGCGGTACGCCTCCTCGACCACGACGAACCCACCGGCACCATGCTCCTGGAACGCCTCGACCCCACCCGCATGCTGTCCCAGCACCCCGACACCCACGAAGCCGCCGCCGTCATCGCCCGGCTCCTGGCCCACCTCACCACCACTCCCGCACCACCCGGCCTGCGTCACCTCGGCGACATCACCCAGGCCATGCTCGCGGACACCCCCCAGGCCCTCACCCAGGTCCCCGACCCCGAGACCCGCCGCCTCCTCGCCGACTGCGCCGCCGCCGTACGCGAAGTCGCCACCGACCCCGGCGACCGCCTCCTGCACTGGGACCTCCACTACGAGAACGTCCTCGCCGCCGACCGTGCCCCCTGGCTCGCCATCGACCCCAAACCCCTCGTCGGCGACCCCGGCTTCGAACTCCTCCCCGCCCTCTACAACCGCTTCGACCCCACCGACATCCGGCACCGCTTCGACACCATGACCGACATCCTCACCCTCGACCCCGCCCGGGCCCGCGCCTGGACCCTCGGCCGAGTCCTCCAGAACTGCCTCTGGGAAATCGCGGACGGCCGCCCCCTGGAACCCGAACGGCTCGAAATCGCCAGACGCCTGCGCGGCACCGGCGACTAGGACCTGCCCCCCCCTGACCCGGGATCCTGCACGGGGGCGGACCCTCGCCTCACTTTCGCCAGAACAGGTGATGCGTCACACCGCTCGGGCTGGGCACGACATCACAGTGGAACCGGTCGAGCAGCTCATCGGGGGACTCCCACAGCCGCAGACCGGACCCGAACTTCAGCGGGGAGACCGCCACATGCAGGGTGTCGACGAGATCCGCGTCGAGGAACTGCCGGATGGTGCTGACCCCTCCGCCGAGCCGGACGTCCTTGCCCCGCGCCGCCTCGCGCGCCTGCTCCAGAACCGTGGCCGGGTCGCCGTCGACGAAGTGGAACGTGGTGTCGGAGAGCGTGAACGAAGGACGCTCGTGGTGGGTCATGACGAACACCGGGGTGTGGAACGGCGGCTCGTCCCCCCACCAGCCACGCCACTCGAGGTCCCGCCACGGCCCCCGCTGCGGCCCGAACTTGTTGCGGCCCATGATCTCGGCGCCGATGTTGTTGGCGAAGTCCCGGGTGAGATAGTCGTCCAGGCCCCGGTTCCCTCCCGGTTCGGTGCGGTTGGGCCAGCTCGCCGTCGCCCGGGCCCAGGCGAAAAGCCTCTCGGGATCGACATGGCCGAACGGCCTCTCCAGACTCTGGTCCTCACCAGCAGCGACGCCGTCACTGGAGACGTTGAAGTTCTGGACCCTCACTAGCTGAACCACGTGAACCTCCTGAGTTGCCGACAACGATGACGAGACTCTCCCAACCCGGAAAACTCATCGCCGCGGCTCGCCGACACGACCGGCACCGCACAGGCACCGCCGTCGACCGACGACCGTCATGCCCACTGATCCGGCAGCTAGCGTTACGCCATGATCCGACCCGCCACCCCCGCAGACATCCCCGCCCTCCACACCCTCATCCGCGAACTAGCCGACTACGAAAAGGCGTTGGAGGAAGTCAGGGCAACCCCCGACCAACTCCACCACGCCCTCTTCGGCCCCCACCCCGCAGCCCACGCCCACATCGCCACGGACGACTCCACAGACGAACCCATCGGCTACGCCATCTGGTTCCTGAACTTCTCCACCTGGCGCGGAGTCCACGGCATCCACCTGGAAGACCTCTACGTCCGCCCCACCGCCCGAGGCGCCGGCCACGGCAAAGCCCTCCTCACCGAACTCGCCCGCCTCTGCGTCGAACGCGGCTACGCCCGCCTCGAATGGGCCGTCCTCAACTGGAACACCCCCACGATCGCGTTCTACGAATCCATCGGCGCCCTCCCCCAGAACGAATGGACGACCTACCGCCTCACGGACGAAGCCCTCACCGCCCTCGGAACCGGCACCCCCGGAACAGGGAAATGACCTCCGATGACCTTCATCCCGGGCCTGGAACTCTCCCGCCGCTTCTACACGGAAGCCGTCCGCCCCCTCCTGGACCAGGCCTTCCCCGGCCTCCCCCACTCCGCCGCCCGCATCGGCAGCGGCTCAGAAGTCCTCGGCTTCGACACCCCCCGCTCCGCGGACCACGAATGGGGCCCACGCCTCCAGCTCTTCCTCCGCCCCGAGGACACACCCCGCCACGCCGAGCGACTCTCCGCGTTCCTCTCCGAACACCTCCCGAAAACCTTCCTCGGCCACCCCACCCACTTCGCCCCCACCGAGGAACCCCACGTCCGCGTCATGCGACGAACCGACGGCCCGGTCCACCACCGCATCGACATCGCCGACGTACCGACATGGTTCACCCACCATCTGGGCTTCGACCCGACGACGGGCATACCCCCGGACACCTGGCTCTCGACCCCCACCCAACTCCTCGCCGAAGCCACCGAGGGCACCGTCTTCCACGACGGCCTCGGCACCCTGACCCCCGCCCGCACAGCCCTGACCTGGTACCCCCACGACACCTGGCTCCAGACCCTGGCCCACCACTGGCGGCACCTCGCCGAGGAGGAGGCCTTCGTGGGCCGCTGCGGCGAGGTGGGCGACGAACTCGGCTCAGCGATCGTCGCCGCCCGCCAGACCCGCCACCTGATGCGCCTGTGCCTCCTGATGCACCGCCGCTACCCGCCGTACAGCAAATGGCTGGGCACGGCCTTCACCCGCACCCCGACGGGCGCCCGCCTCACTCCGGTCCTCACGGCCGCCCTCGCGGCGACGGACTGGCGGACTCGGGAGAAACACCTGTGCCAGGCGTACGAGACGGTCGCGGGCCTGCACAACGAACTCGGCCTGACGGATCCGGTCGACCCGAGCGTGCGGCCGTACCACAGCAGGCCGTTCCGGGTGCTGGGGGCGGAGAGGTTCGCTGCGGCGCTGGAGGGGCGGGACAGGGAGAAGCCCAGGCCAGACGGGGTCTGACCTGGGCTTTTTCTCGTTGAGCCCCCTGTCGGATTCGAACCGACGACCTACGCATTACAAGTGCGGCGCTCTGGCCAACTGAGCTAAGGAGGCATCGCGCACGACAACACCGCGCGCGAAGGCGCCACCACTGTACACAGAGCCCGTTTCCCCAAGCCACGAGGTTCTTCCTCACCCGGCCGAAAAACTCCGCGTAACCATCCGCGCACCCGTTCGTTGATCGATCTGACGTGCCGTTCCGAAGTGCTGACTCTGCCCCCTTCGAAAATTTCCGCGAAGTTCACATGTCCCGAGGTACTGACAGCCGGGCGAACGCCAGGTACCGTCCTGACCCAGTTCACGCGTGTGGACTACACCACCCCGGGATGTGTCCGGGGCGGCTCACCACCTTCCTACAACGGATCGTCCGGCACGTTCCTGCCGGTAGAAGGGGGCCCTGTAACCATGGCCACTGTCTCGTTCGACAAGGCGACCCGGGTCTACCCGGGTTCCACGAAGCCCGCCGTCGACGCTCTTGAGATCGACATCGAGGACGGCGAGTTCCTCGTCCTCGTCGGTCCGTCGGGTTGCGGCAAGTCCACCTCGCTCCGGATGCTCGCGGGGCTCGAGGACGTGAACGCCGGCGCCATCCGCATCGGTGACCGCGACGTCACGCACCTGCCGCCGAAGGACCGGGACATCGCCATGGTGTTCCAGAACTACGCGCTGTACCCGCACATGACCGTCGCCGACAACATGGGCTTCGCGCTCAAGATCGCCGGTGTCAACAAGGCGGAGATCCGGCAGAAGGTCGAGGAGGCCGCGAAGATCCTCGACCTGAGCGAGTACCTGGACCGCAAGCCGAAGGCGCTCTCCGGTGGTCAGCGTCAGCGTGTCGCGATGGGTCGCGCGATCGTGCGTGAGCCGCAGGTGTTCCTCATGGACGAGCCGCTGTCCAACCTGGACGCCAAGCTCCGTGTGTCGACGCGTACGCAGATCGCGTCGCTGCAGCGTCGTCTGGGCATCACCACCGTCTACGTGACCCACGACCAGGTCGAGGCCATGACGATGGGTGACCGGGTGGCCGTGCTGAAGGACGGTCTGCTGCAGCAGGTCGACTCGCCGCGCAACATGTACGACCGGCCCGCCAACCTCTTCGTCGCCGGCTTCATCGGCTCGCCCGCGATGAACCTGGTCGAGGTCCCGATCACCGACGGTGGCGTGAAGTTCGGCAACTCCGTCGTCCCGATCAACCGCGACGCCCTGAAGGCCGCCTCCGACAAGGGTGACACGACGGTCACCGTCGGTGTCCGTCCGGAGCACTTCGACATCGTCGAGCACAACGGTGCCGCCGCGTCCGCCCTGTCGAAGGACACCGAGGACGCTCCGGCCGGTCTCGCGGTCTCCGTGAACGTCGTCGAGGAACTCGGCGCCGACGGCTACGTCTACGGCAGCGCCAAGGTCGGCGACGACCTCAAGGACCTGGTCGTCCGCGTCAGCGGTCGCGCGGTCCCGGACAAGGGCGCCACGCTGCACGTCGTGCCGCGGCCGGGCGAGACCCACGTGTTCTCGACCTCCACGGGCGAGCGCCTCTCCGACTGAGTGCGGGTGGCACGATCCCGGGTAATTCACCCACGTTGACGAAGAGGGCCTCACAGGATGCTGCGGGGCCCTTCTCGTTGTCGACAAATACCCCGGCAGACCGGTCATTTCGGGCAGCGGCGTCAACCCGCTACCCAGAAAAGGCGCCTCTTCATCCCCCGAACCGGTGACACAATGTCGCCAAATCATCACCCCACGCTACCCTCACACGCGTGAAGTACTCCACTAACCAACAGACGCGACGCGGCCGGGGCCCCGCCCGCCGGATCGGCCGCTCCCTCGCCCTCGTCCTGCCCGTCGTCCTGGTGCTCTCCGGGACCCTCGCGGTCACCCGGGTCAACTGGTCGGGGGATTCCTCGAACTCGGTGCTCACGGCGTCGGACGCCACCCTGTCGGACGCCAGGCCCGCAGCGCCCCGGGCCCCGCAGGACGTGCTGCGGGACCAGCTCCTGACCGAACTCCAGGAGAAGGACCCGGGCGTCGCGCTCACGCACCTCCAGGAGGCCGTCAACGGCCGTCCCAAGCTGGCCGGGCACTGCACGTCCATCGCCAGGGCGCTGGGCCGTGCCGCGGTCCGCGTGTACGGGCCCACGCGCGCGCAGTCGTACGCCCGCCCGGTGTGCGACACGTCCTTCGCCTCGGGCGTCGCGGCGGCGCACAGCTGAGCGCGTCCCCTGCCTTCCCTCGGGAGACCCGGCATCCCACCGGAAGGAGGTAACGGCTGATTAAGGAAAGGTTGCCGGAACCAGCACCGGGCGGGACGCACCGTACAGTTCGATTCATGACCGATCCGAACGCCGCGTCCCGCCCCGTTCAAGCCGTCGTCCTGGCCGGGGGCCAGGGTTCCCGGCTGCGCCCCTACACCGACGACCGGCCCAAGCCGATGGTCGAGATCCCCGGTACGGGGACTCCGATCATCGGCCATCAGCTCGTCTGGCTCGCGGAAGAGGGCGTGACGGACGTGGTGATCAGCTGCGGCCATCTCGCCGACGTCCTGCAGAAGTGGCTGGAGTCCGCGGATCTGCCGGTGAACGTCACGACCGTCGTCGAGACGGAGCCGCTGGGCCGTGGCGGCGGCCTCAAGTACGCCGCCGCGCACCTGCCCCACCCGGACCGCCCCTGGTACGCCACCAACGGCGACATCTGGACCCGTTTCTCGCTGCGCGACATGGCGGACTTCCACGCCGAGCGTGACGCGGTCGCGACCCTCGCGCTGGCGCGGCCGCGGATTCCGTGGGGGGCGGTGAAGACGGACGGCTTCGGGCACATCACCGACTTCATCGAGGCGCCGCCGTCGACGTTCGAGATCAACGCGGGCGTCTACGTCTTCTCTCCGGGGTTCGTGGAGTTGCTGCCCGAGCGGGGGGACCATGAGCGGACGACGTTCCCGCATCTCGCGCGGGAGCGGCGGCTGGCCGGTTTCCCGATTCCGCAGGGTGCGTACTGGCGGGCCATCGACACGGCCAAGGATCTGACGGAGGCGGCTAAGGAGCTGGCCGCGATGGGGCGGTAGCCGGTAGCCGGTAGCCGGTAGCCGCCGGCGAGTTTCGTTCGCCGGTGGACGCCAGCAGGTAGCGCAAGCAGGCATACGCCGACAGCTGTACGCCGATGGGGTCCCGCACTGTGAAGTGCGGGACCCCATCGGCGTATGGGCCAAGAGGTGGTTCAGCCGGCAGGCGCGCCCAGGATTTCGCCCACCGGCGGGGTTACCCCAACAGGCCGCCCACAAGGCCCGGCTGGGAGGTCGAGTCTCCGCTGCCGGTGCCGCCTGTCGAGCCGCTGGAGGCGCTGCCGCCGGAGGTGGGTCCGGAGGTGGTGCTGGGGGCCTGCTGCTGGGCTGGGGGGGTCTGCTGGGGCGGGACCTGGCCGCCGGTGCCCTGGGTCATGCTGGGCGCGCCGCCGCCGGTCGCGGTGCCGGTGTCGCGGGTGGCGCCCGGGGTGGTGGTGCCGACGGTCGGGCCGGCCGTTCCGGTGGTGGTGCTCCGGGTGGGCGGGACGGAGGCCGACGGGGTCGTCCGGTGGTGCTTGGCGGGGTGCCGTGGGAGGGGGGAGCCGGGAAGTTCGTTGCGTGGGGGCTCGCCGGGTCCGGGGACGACCACGCGGCCGGCGTCGCGGACGGCGCCGCCGAGCAGTGAGCCGATCAGCAGGGTGATGCCGGTGGCGACGGCGGTGATGAGGGCGCCGCGGCGCAGGACGTAGCGGCGCAGGTCCCAGATGTCGGCGCGGGGGCCGAGGCGGCGCCAGGCGCCGCCGGCGAGGCGGCCGTCGACGGAGTAGACGGGGGCGCCGGCGATGATCAGCGGGGACCAGGCGGCGAGGTAGATGATGTCGGGGGTGTCGTAGGCGGGGACGCTCTTCCAGCTGACGGTGACGAGGAGGGCGGCGGACAGTCCGGCGCCGACGACCGCGGCGACCCGCTGCCAGCAGCCCAGGATCGTGAGGACGCCCACGATGACCTGGAGGAAGGCGATGACCAGGCCGGCGCCGATGGGGTGCTGGAGGGCGAACTGGCGCAGTGGCTCGGCGACTTCCCAGGGGTGCAGGGTGTTGAGCCACTTCACCATGGAGCCGCGTTCGCCGCCGTCGAAGTAGACGGGGTCGCAGAGCTTGCCCATGCCGGCGTAGATGGAGATGAAACCGAGGAAGATGCGCAGGGGGAGGAGGACGACGCCGAGGTTCATGCGGCGGCCGGGGTAGTAGGCGTGCCGTGAGGGGTCGTCGCCGTGCGGCCTGCCGGGCCGGTCCTCGTCGGAGTCGGAAGGGGAGGCGGAGTCGGAGTCGGCGCCTGCGCCGCGGTGGTCGTACTGCTCGTACTCCTCGTACTCCTCGCCGGTGTAGGCGGGTTCGTCGTAGGCGCTGCCCACGGTCCGCATGTGGGGCAGGAGGCGGGTGCCGTCGGTGCCGCCGTGGGTGCGCTGGGCGCCGACGACCGGGGTTTCGACGGTCTGGGCGAGGTCGTCATAACCGTCGTCGTAGCCGTCGTCGCGGTAGCCGTCGTTGCCGTAGCCGTCGGCGTAACCCTGGTCGCCGTAGCCGCCGTTGACGTCGACGCGGGGGATGACCTGGGTGGCTCCGGCGTCGGTGGTCGGGGCGGGGGCGGAGTCTTCGCCGTGGCTGACGCTGCCGCCCCGCACGGCCTGGAGCAGGCGGTGGGCGCCGGTGTCGTCGGGGGCGGACTTGCCGCTCCACACGACGGGCCGGCGGCGGGCGGCCGCGTTGACGCCCGGTCTGCCGGCCGCGCCGGGGGCGGGCATGCGCGCGGTGTCCACGGTGGCGCTCAAGTGCCGTGCGATCCGCGGGGATTGGATGCGCCGGGTCGACGCGCCCAACTGCACGCGGAAGCTCACATGATTGACGATGACCTGCGCCGGATCGCTCGGCACCTTCACCATGCTCAGCGCGGGAGCGTCGTCGAATCCCGACGGGCCGTCCCCCGTGGGTGTGCGGGGTGTTCTGGTGTCCACACTCATCTAACCGAGTGACGTGTGGTTAGGACACTGCCTTGACCGGGGCTGGATCTGTCCGGTCTCCGTCAAGGTTGTCCTTTACGCCAGGAACACCCCGTGTGGGTGACTAGGTCGAAGGCCCGTTCACGCCCGTCGCCGCGCCGCCTCGTAGAGCACGATCCCCGCGGCCACGCCGGCGTTGAGCGACTCGGCCCCGCCCGGCATCGGAATCCGCACCCGGTGGTCGCAGGTCTCGCTCACGAGGCGGGACAGGCCCTTGCCCTCGCTGCCGACGACGATGACGACCGGGCCGTCCAGCGCGGCCAGTTCGCCGACCTCGGCCTCGCCGTCGGCGGCCAGGCCGACGACCACGATGCCGGCCTTCTTGTACCCCTCCAGGGCGCGCGTCAGGTTGGTGGCGCGGGCTACGGGCGTACGGGCGGCCGTACCGGCGGACGTCTTCCAGGCACCGGCGGTCATGCCGGCCGCGCGCCGCTCGGGGACGACGACACCGTGGCCGCCGAAGGCGGAGACGGAGCGGACGACGGCACCCAGGTTGCGCGGGTCGGTGACGCCGTCGAGGGCGACGATGAGGGGGTCCTGACCGCCGTCGTAGGCGGCGCCTGCGAGGTCCTCGGGGTGGGCGTACTCGTACGGCGGCACCTGGAGGACGAGGCCCTGGTGGTTGAGGCCGTTGGTCATGCGGTCGAGTTCGGGGCGGGGGGCCTCCATGAGGTTGATCCCGCCGCGTTCGGCCGCGAGCTGGAGCGCCTCGCGGACCCGCTCGTCGTTGTCGATGAACTGCTGGACGTACAGCGTGGAGGCGGGCACGCCCTCGCGCAGCGCCTCGACGACCGGGTTGCGGCCGACGACCAGCTCGGACGCCGACTTGCCGCCACGGCCCCGGGGTGCGGGCCGGCGCAGCGTCTGCTTGGCCTTGGCGCCTGCGACGCGGTTCTTCTTGTGCCCCTTGCGCATCTCGGCGGGCGGGGTCGGGCCCTTGCCTTCGAGGCCCCTGCGTCGCTGGCCGCCGCTGCCGACCTGCGCGCCCTTCTTGCCGGACATGCGGCGGTTGTTGGCTGCCATGACCTACCTGTCTGTGAAAAGCGGTGAAGTACGTACGTCTATGCAGTGTGCCGCCCGGATGGCCGAGCGGCACAATCGATCAAGGAAGGGTCAGCGCGGGCCGAGGCTCCAGCGCGGCCCCTGCGGGCTGTCCTCGATGACGAGTCCGGACTGGTTGAGCTGGTCGCGGATGGCGTCCGCGGTCGTCCAGTCCTTGCGGGCGCGGGCGGCCTCGCGCTGGTCGAGGACGAGGCGTACGAGGCTGTCGACGACGCCGTGCAGGTCGTCCCCGCGGTCGGCCTCGCCGGCCCAGTGCGGGTCGAGCGGGTCCAGACCGAGGATGCCGAGCATGGCGCGGACCTCGGCGAGGCGGGCCACGGCGGCTTCCTTGTCGTCGGCGGCGAGCGCGCTGTTGCCCTGCCGGACGGTGGTGTGCACGACGGCGAGGGCCTGCGGGACGCCCAGGTCGTCGTCCATGGCCTCGGCGAAGGCGGGCGGCACGTCGGCGGCGGGTTCGACGGCTCCCCCGGCCTTCTCCACCACGCGCTGCACGAAGCCCTCGATCCGTGCGAATGCCGACTCGGCCTCGCGCAGGGCCTCCTCGCTGTACTCGATCATCGAGCGGTAGTGCGGGGTGCCGAGGTAGTAGCGCAGCACGATCGGGCGCCATGTCTTGACCATCTCGGAGACGAGGACCGAGTTGCCGAGCGACTTGGACATCTTCTCGCCGCTCATGGTGACCCAGGCGTTGTGCACCCAGTACCGGGCGAACTCGTCGCCGTAGGCCTTGGCCTGGGCGATCTCGTTCTCGTGGTGCGGGAAGATCAGGTCCAGGCCGCCGCCGTGGATGTCGAAGACGGAGCCGAGGTACTTGTGCGCCATCGCCGAGCACTCCAGGTGCCAGCCGGGCCGGCCGCGGCCCCACGGCGTCTCCCAGCTCGGTTCGCCCGGCTTGGCCGCCTTCCACAGGGCGAAGTCGCGGGCGTCCCGTTTGCCGGTCTCGCCCTCGCCGGAGGGCTGCAGCAGGTTGTCGAGTTCCTGGTTGGACAGGCTCAGGTACTCGGGGAACGACTTCACGTCGAAGTAGACGTTGCCGTCGGCCTCGTAGGCGTGTCCGCGCTCGATGAGGCCGCGCATCATCTCGACCATCTCGGTGATGTGGCCGGTGGCGCGCGGTTCGTACGTCGGCGGGAGGCAGCCGAGGGCGTTGTAGCCGTCGTTGAACACGCGCTCGTTCTCGTAGCCGATGGACCACCAGGGGCGGCCCTGCTCGGCGGCCTTGGTGATGATCTTGTCGTCGATGTCGGTGACGTTGCGGATGAACGTGACGTCGTAGCCGCGGTACTGGAACCAGCGGCGCATGATGTCGAAGTTCAGGTAGGAGCGGACGTGCCCGATGTGCGGGGCCGCCTGCACGGTGGCACCACACAGGTAGATCGAGACACAGCCCGGCTGGAGCGGGGCGAAGTCACGGATCTGCCGGGCACTGGTGTCGTACAGGCGAATAGTCACGAGTCCAGGGTAGTAGGCGCGGGGCGATGCCTTGAGCCCCTTGCCGCCAAGGTGCACAGATTCGTGACGTCCGCCGGTCTCCTCGGCCGGTTTTGTCAGCCGGTCCACACCACCAGCGCCGTCGCCACCGCCATCAGACCTTCGCCGCGTCCGGGGAAGCCGAGCCCGTCGGTGGTCGCGCCGGACACCGACACGGGGGCTCCGGCGGCCTCCGAGAGGATCTGCTGCGCCTCGTCCCGGCGCTTGCCGATCTTCGGGCGCGGTCCTACGACCTGTACGGCGACGTTGCCGATGGCGAAGCCCGCCTCGCGGACGATCCTCGCGGCCTCCGTGAGCAGGGTGACGCCGGAGGCGCCGGACCATTCGGGGCGTCCGGTGCCGAAGTGCTGTCCGAGGTCGCCGAGGCCGGCGGCGGAGAAGAGGGCGTTGCAGGCGGCGTGGGCGACGACGTCCGCGTCGGAGTGGCCGGCCAGGCCGGTGCCCTCGCCCTCCCACTTCAGTCCGGCGCACCACAGGTCGCGGCCTTCTTCGAAGGCGTGGATGTCGGTGCCGATGCCGACCCGGGGCAGCGGGTGGGCCGTCTCAGAAGCCATCGTTGAGCCTCCTGCGGGCCAGGACCGCTTCCGCGAGGACCAGGTCCAGCGGGCGGGTGACCTTGAAGGCCTCCTCGTGACCGGGCACGGCCACGACGGTCTCGCCGAGCTGCTCGATCATGCTCGCGTCGTCGGTGACGTTGTCGGTGACGGTCTCGTGGGCGCGGACCAGGGTGGCGCGGTCGAAGCCCTGGGGGGTCTGGACGGCGCGGAGGCGGGCCCGCTCGGGGGTGGCCACCACCGGCTCCGGGCCGCCCGGGGTCGCGGCCGGCTCGACTTCCTTCACGGTGTCCGCGAGGGGCAGCGCCGGGACGACGGCCACGGCACCTTCCCGTACGGCGTCGATGACGGCGTCGACGGTGTCGACCGGCACGAGGGGGCGGGCGGCGTCGTGGACGAGGACGGTGTCGTACTCGGGCGGCAGCGCGTCCAGGCCGAGTTTCACGGACTCCTGCCGGCTCTCGCCGCCCGGGACGACCAGGAAGTCCGTCCGCTCGGGCAGGGCGTGCACGTCGAGCAGCGACTTGACCTCGGCGGCGCCGTCGGGCGGGGCCACGACGACCACGAGGGAGACGGCCCGGGACGCGGCCATCGCGCGGACCGCGTGGATCAGCATGGGCGTGCCGTTCAGCGTGCGCAGCGCCTTGGGCGCGCCGGGGCCTAGGCGTACGCCCCGGCCGGCGGCCGGGATCACGGCGGCGGTGCGAGGAGTGGTACGGCCCTCTGCGGGCGAGGGGCGCGAAACGTCAGACATCGGTTCCTGTCAGGTCAGGTTTGTGTGCTCGGCCTTGGTGGGTATGGCCTCAAGCGTGCCGGGTACGACAGCTTGACCGGAACCCTTCCGTGACCCTGGTCGAGCCTGCTGCCCGGGCCCGGCACGCACAGTATCGGGGGAACCTTCCCGAGATGACCATGGGTGTGTGCCCGGCCGGAGCATGGGTACATGACGGGCCGTGCGTACGTGACCGGTGGGTACGAGAATGATGCGTACGTTGCTTCCGTGGCGTACGTGGCCAATGGGTGAGGCGTTGGAACGCGAACATGCCGCAGCGCCCGGCGACTTCTGCGTCATCGGGCACCGCGGCATTCAATGTGCTGAGCTGGGCGGGCTGCTTGCTGCGGCCTGCGTCGGCGTCAGGACGCGAGGACCTCGTCGAGCAGGGCCTCGGCCTTGTCCTCGTTCGTGTTCTCCGCGAGCGCGAGCTCGCTCACCAGAATCTGGCGGGCCTTGGCGAGCATGCGCTTCTCACCGGCGGAGAGTCCGCGCTCGCGCTCACGACGCCACAGGTCACGCACGACTTCCGCGACCTTGATGACATCGCCGGAGGCGAGCTTCTCCAGGTTTGCCTTGTAACGACGCGACCAGTTCGTGGGCTCCTCGGCGTACGGCGCGCGCAGCACCTCGAAGACCCGGTCCAGTCCGTCCTGACCGACCACATCACGTACGCCGACGAACTCCGCATTGTCCGCTGGCACACGTACCGTCAGATCACCCTGGGCGACCTTCAGCACCAAGTAGGTCTTGTCCACGCCTTTGATCTGGCGAGTTTCGATGGCCTCGATCAGCGCGGCCCCGTGATGGGGATAGACCACGGTGTCGCCAACCTTGAACGTCATGTGACAGGTACCCCTTCCGTGGCTATCCAGAGTAACACGGAAACCGCGTGTTCTGAATGGCGTTTTCGCAGGTCAGGGCGCATCTCGGGGCTTGACAACTGCGACAGGAACGTGCTTCGCCCGGCGAGCGGAAGAAAGTATTCGCAGGTGGGAGCGGCTGTCCGGGGGAGGTGAAACGCGTACGTTACACGCATCCGGAGGCACCCTCGAGCGGGCGAACGTCCCCATATGTCCGCTTCCAAGCGTGCGACTTACGTTACTCCGTTCGGCGCGCGGAGTCGGGTACGGGACCAATCCGGAATTGATCAAGCGGGCCCCCGGGCACCCTGATGGTGATCAATTCCGGGCTTCATGGATTCCTCCACGGAAAATCCTCGGGGACACGCCGGGGACGCTTATGTGAATGCCTGACGATCGCCCGGCCCTATGTGACTCGAGAGACACTTGTGACGGCAGTGGCTGGACGGTACTCGCGCCGTACTTGAGCCGCACTTGAGCTGTCCTTGCGCCCTCCTTGCGCCGTCCTTGCGCCGTCCTTGCGCCGTCCTGAGGGAAGCGGAGCGGTAGGGGAGGGTCGGGTGCGGCTCGGTGGGAACGGCTCGATAGCCTGAGGCCGCTGACAGACACTTAGCGCGGCTTTACGGCCGCCTCGCTCGAGTCAAGGAGTTGCCGCCGCCGTGAGCAGCAGCCTTCGACGCGGTGCCCTCGCCGCCGCCGCCATCGCGTTCTCGATCGCCTCGCTCGCCGCGTGCGGCGCCGGCAACAACGCCCAGACCCTGGAGATCAAGCCGGACAACGCCGCCACGAGTGTGGGCCCCATCACGCTGCAGAACATCGTGGTCATCACCCAGCCCAACCTGAAGGTGAAGGGCCCGGCGGTGATCTCCGGCACCATGTTCAACAACGGCGACAAGCCCCAGACGCTCGACTCCGTCAGCGTCGCCGGCGGCGGCACCGCCAAGATCACGCCCGCGAAGGGCAAGGGCAAGCTGACCGTCCCGGCCGGCGGCTCCGTCGTCCTCGGCGGCAAGGGCAACGCCTCCGCCGCGCTGAAGGACCTCGGCCAGTCCGTCCGGGACGGCAACGCCCAGAAGGTCACCTTCACCTTCAGCAAGACCGGTGAGGTGAGCCTGAGCGCCTTCGTCGTCCCGGCCGACCACTACTTCACCGAGTGGGGCCCCACCGCGGTCCCGTCGACCCCGGGCGGCACGGGGAAGCCGAGCACCAGCCAGGAGCCGGGCGCGGGCGAGAGCACGTCGGGATCCCCCAACCCGTCCAACTCCCCCGCCGGCTCGGCCACCCCGACCGACGCCTCCTCCGCGAGCGTCACGCAGTCGCCGGCGGCGGGTCACTGAGCGGTCGTACCGCCACCGCGTCGTACCGCCACCGAGTGGCCGTACGGCAGACACAGCAGATGCAGATACGGCGGAAGGGCGGGACCTCATCGAGAGGTCCCGCCCTTCCGCCGTACGCCGTGCGCGAGGTGACGGGTCGGTCTACGGCTCGAACTTGTAGCCGAGGCCGCGGACCGTCACCAGGTAGCGCGGGGCACCCGGGTCCGGCTCGATCTTGGCGCGCAGGCGCTTGACGTGGACGTCGAGGGTCTTGGTGTCGCCGACGTAGTCGGCGCCCCAGACCCGGTCGATGAGCTGCATACGGGTCAGGACCCGGCCGGCGTTGCGCAGCAGCATCTCCAGGAGGTCGAACTCCTTCAGCGGAAGATCCACTTTGGAGCCGGAGACCGTGACCACATGGCGGTCGACGTCCATCCGGACCGGGCCCGCCTCCAGGGCGGCCGGGGTGACCTCCTCCGGCTCGCCGCGGCGGCGCAGGACGGCGCGGATGCGGGCGACCAGCTCACGGGAGGAGAACGGCTTGGTGACGTAGTCGTCGGCACCTATTTCCAGGCCGACGACCTTGTCGATCTCGCTGTCCTTGGCGGTCACCATGATGACGGGGACGTTGGAGCGGCCGCGCAGCTGACGGCACACCTCGGTGCCCGGCAGGCCGGGCAGCATCAGGTCGAGGAGGACGAGGTCGGCGCCGTTGCGCTCGAACTCGTCGAGTCCGTCGGGCCCGGTGGTCGCGACCGCGACCTCGAAGCCCTCTTTGCGGAGCATGTACGACAGGGCGTCGGAGAAGGACTCCTCGTCCTCGACGACGAGCACACGGGTCACGGAAGGACCTCCGGGGCGGGGAGCGGTTCGTAAGAGGATGAGTGGCGGGACGAGGGGGAGCTGGACCGGCCGGCCGCTTCGTCGAGGCCGCCGGGACGGTCAGTGCCGTCGACACCGTCGGCACCGTCGAGGTCGGGATGCTGGTGCGCGCGGTCGCGGGCGGCACCCGCCTCCGGCAGCCGCAGGGTGAAGGTGGAGCCCTGCCCCTCGGCGCTCCACACGGTGACCTCCCCGCCGTGCGAGGCGGCCACGTGCTTGACGATGGCGAGGCCGAGGCCGGTGCCGCCGGTGGCCCGGGAGCGGGCCGGGTCGACGCGGTAGAAGCGCTCGAAGATGCGCTCCTTGTCCTTGTCGGTGATTCCGATGCCCTGGTCGGTGACGGCGACCTCGATCATGTCACCGCCGGGCGCGTTCACCCGTCGGGCGGCTATGCCGACGCGGGTGCGGGCGGGCGAGTAGTTGACGGCGTTCTCGACGAGGTTGCCGAGGGCGGCGGCGAGCTGGCCGCGGTTGCCCCAGACATGCAGGTCGGCGCTGTCACCCGGGCGGCGTGCGGCACTCTCCTGATCGGTTCCCGCGGACACCCCCACACTCGCCGCCATGGTGATCTGCTTGGTGCCGGCCTGGTGCCGGCAGCGGTCGATGGCCTCGGCGACCAGTTCGTCGACGCGGACCGGTTCGGCGTCCTCCAGGGGATCGTCGTTCTGCACCCGCGAGAGGTCGATGAGCTCCTGCACCAGGTTCGTCAGCCGGGTCGCCTCGATCTGCATCCGGCCGGCGAAGCGTTCCACCGCCTCCGGGTCGTCGGAGGCGTCCATGACCGCCTCGGACAGGAGGGAGAGCGCGCCGACGGGAGTCTTCAGCTCATGGCTGACGTTCGCGACGAAGTCCCGTCGTACCGCCTCGATGCGCCGGGCCTCCGTGAGGTCCTCGACGAGGAGCAGGACCAGCCGGGAGCCGAGTGGGGCGACCCGTGCGGAGACGGCGAGGGCTTCCCCCCGACCGGTCCCGCGCCTCGGCAGATCCAGTTCGACCTGCCGTATCTCCCCGTCCCGGCGGGTGTCCCGGGCCATCTGGAGCATGGGCTCCACGGAGAGCCGGCCGCCGCGGACCAGCCCGAGGGCGTACGCGGCGGAGCTGGCCTTGACGACGGCGTCGGCCTCGTCGAGGACGACGGCGGAGGAGCGGAGCACGGACAGGACGGTGTCCACGCCCGGCGGAAGCACCGGGTCGGTGTGCAGGGAGGTGCGGGTGGGGCGTTTCTGCTCCCGCTCGCTCCAGCGGAACGCCAGCATGGCGATGACACCGGTGAGCACACCGGCGATCGCTGCCGCTGCGGCGACCGCCGCGTTCACGTCCATGCACCCAGGTTAGGCATGGCGGAGCCGCTGGCCACAGCCGTCCGAGTGCGACCTCGAACACTCGTCGCCCAGAGTTCACCTTGGAGCCAGGATTGGTTCATTTGGGATGCCGGAAACGGACGCGTACAGGCCGGAACGTGGGAGCGTGGGGTGCGAGCACCGGTTTTGCACGCGACAGTCGCGCCGGGCCCCGGCCCCGGCGCCCCCCGAAGATCACGTACGAGAGGGAACCCCTGATGCGGGACGCGTACCACGAGGAACTGGATTCGATCGGCGACGGTCTGGTGGAGATGGCCCGGCTGGTCGGGTCGGCGATCGGGCGTGCCACGACGGCGATCCTCGACTCCGACCTGAAGCTCGCCGAGAGTGTGATCGAGGCCGACCAGAAGGTCGACGAGCTCCAGCACGACCTGGAGGCGCGCGCGATAGCCCTCCTGGCCCGTCAGCAGCCGGTGGCGACGGACCTCCGGATCGTCGTCACCTCGCTGCGGATGTCGGCGGACCTGGAGCGCTCGGGCGACCTGGCCCAGCACGTGGCCAAGCTGGCCCGGCTGCGCTTCCCGGAGCGCGCGGTCCCGCACGACCTGCACGCCACGATCCTGGAGATGGGGCAGCTCGCGCAGCGCCTGATGGCGAAGGCGGCCGAGGTGATCATCACCAAGGACGTCGACCTGGCGCTCCAGCTGGAGCAGGACGACGACGAGATGGACCTCCTGCACCGTCACCTCTTCCAGCACCTGATCGACGACCGCTGGAAGCACGGCATCGAGACGGCCGTCGACGTGACCCTGCTGGGCCGCTACTACGAGCGGTTCGCCGACCACGCGGTGTCGGTGGCCAAGCGCGTGGTGTTCCTGGTGACGGGCGAGCACGCGGACGACCTGCAGAGCGATGTGCAGCCGGACATCCAGGCGGCGCCGGGGGTGGAGGGAGTCTGATCCCCCGGGGCCGGGTGTTCGTCCCCGTTGAGTCTCGTACGACGGTGAGGGCCCCGGTGTGAGCCGGGGCCCTTCGTCTGTCCCTGAAGTCCCCGATATTCCTGAAGTCCCTGAAGTCCCTGAAGTCCCCGAGGTCGCCGGGGTCGGCGCACGAGCGCACCATGAAAGGAAGAGGGAGAGGGACAGGGAGAGAGACAGGGGCAGGAGCAGGGGCAGGGGCAGGTACAGGTACAAGGAGGTGCGAGGCCATGGCGCAGTTCATGGACGTCCACCACGGGTTCAAGGGCATCACCGCCGACCAGCTGAGGCAGGCGCACGACGCCGACCTCGCGATGGAGAAGGAAGAAGGCGTGCACTTCGAACGTTCCTGGGCGGACCCGGACTCCGGCACGATCTACTGCCTCTCCGAGGCCCCGTCGGCCGACGCGCTCCAACGCGTCCACGAACGCGCGGGCCACAGGGCGGACGAGATCCACGAGGTGCCACTGGTGGTCTGACGGCACCGGCGGCCGAGCGCCCTGCACCGCGGGAGGGGGGAGAAACCACCCTCGCCGGGTGCGGCTGCCTACACCCTCGATACGGCGGCCCACTCCATCGCTCCGGCAACCGGACGACGGCATCGTTGTGCCTCGAGCCCAACGGATCCCCAAGGTTGGGGCAGCCCCGTCCGGAAGGAATCTCCCATGAAGCAGCTCGCTCACTCAAAGCCGGACACCATCACGGACACCACGACGGCCGTGCCGAGCGAGGCCCCGACCAAGGCCCCGCCCGAGAGCAACCTGACCCCGCTGCTCACGGCCTGGGACCTGGCCCACCCCGCCGCCGCCGACCCCGACTGGCGCCACCTTCTGGACGAGCTCGCGCACCCCGACACCACGCGGGCGTTCCACCGCCTCGCCGGGGCCCCGGCGTAGGGACCCGCCGGACACGTCAGCCGATACGAGCCCCCGCGCCACTGACGCGGACCCGCGGGTCACCCGTGCGCAGCGTCACCGTGAGCTCGCCGGGGCGGCCCAGGTCCTCGCCCTGGTGCAGGGTGAGGACGGCGTCCTCGGGAACCAGGCCGAGCTCGCGGGCGTACGCCCCGAACGCGGCGGCCGCGGCGCCGGTCGCCGGGTCCTCGACTACGCCGCCGACGGGGAACGGGTCACGGACATGGAAGACGGTGGCCGACTCCCGCCACACCAGCTGAACAGTGGTCAGGGCCAGGCGGTGCATGAGGGCTTCGAGGCGCGCGAAGTCGTACGCGAGGTCCGCGAGGCGGGCCCGCGTCGCCGCCGCGAGAACGAGGTGACGGGCCCCCGCGAAAGCGATACGGGGCGCAAAGGCGGGGTCGAGATCGGCGGCCGGCCAGCCGAGCGCGCCGAGCGCCTCCGCGAGGTCGTCGTCGGCGATCTCCTCGATGCGCGGCTCCACGCTGGTGAGCGTGGCCCGCAGCACCCCGCCCTCCTCGACCACCTCCACCGGCACGGTGCCGGCCTGCGTCGCGAACACCAACTCCCCTGGTCCCGTCCGTTCGGCAAGCGCCAGAGCGGTGGCCACGGTGGCGTGCCCACAGAACGACACCTCGGCCTTGGGACTGAAGAAACGGATGGTGTAAGCCCGACCCTCCCGGCCACCGAGTCCCTCCGGAGGCGCGGTCAGAAACGCCGACTCTGAATATCCGAGCTCGGCAGCGATGGCCAGCATGTCGGCGTCGTCCAGCGCACTGGCGTCCAGAACGACACCGGCGGGGTTCCCGCCTTCGGGGTCACTGGAGAAGGCGGTGTATCGGAGTACGTCGGGCCGCGCCGTGTTGGTCGTCATGTGGGGGCAACGTGGGGTGGGGCAGCGGGTGTTCCCGGGGTGCGGGGGGGGGAGCCGGGGCAGGTGCGGCAGCCCTCGGCGTGATCCCGCCCGGCCCTGTACCCGGTCACTCCACCGGGGCGGCTGCCGGGCCGCTACCGATGGCCCTGCGCGGGGACCACGGCCGTAGCCGTCACGTGATGGTGCGCGTCCGGAAGACGCGACGCCCCAACCGGACGGCGATGACGAGCACCACGACCGCCGTCACAAAGTTGAGCGCATCAACAATCTCCACGACCGTGTAGGGCGCACGCAACAGGCCCGGCACCTTGGCCGCGATCATCCCCAGGCCCGTGAGAAGGGGGAGCCATGCCCAGAAGAAGCGCATGCCCTGGTCGAGGCCCTGCCCCTTGGGCGCCTTGACGCGCTCCCACCATCGGCTGCCCAGGCTTGCGAGGACCAGCACACATCCCATCGTGACCACGGACCAGTCCATGAACCGCACCATCACGCCTCCTTGATCAGCGGGATCTTCCTCTTCTGGAAGGCCGCAGGCAAGGGCCGCATCCCGGGCCAAGCTACACACACCAACTGAGAGACAGACTGTCCAGTCGGATCGCACACCACGCGGGTCGATGCGTCCGTGGCAGCCGATTCCGTCGTTTCCTCGGTGGTCACAACCGGCCGGTACACGCGATCACCTGGCTGGCGAAGTCGGCCGCAGCGGGGTCGGCTGGCTCGGGTTCGACGGGCCGGTGCCGGCCGCCGCGTCGGTCAACGGTCGGAACGAGGGCCTCGACTGCGAGTCGGTGATCCATCAACCATTGCCAGGGCGCACGCCGCCCTGTTCGCCGACTGCTCGGCGCCGGGGGCTCAGCCGGTGAATTCGTTGACGCCGAGGGCGAAGTCCCAGTGGCCAACCCCGTTGCCGGCGAGGCCCACCGTGACCACGCCCATTCCTTCCAGCCAGTGCGCCATTTTCAGGCCGCCGACGTCCAGCGGGCGCAGTCCGAGGCTTTCGACGAATTCCGCCACGCCCGCCTTGGCCTGCGCATTGTCGCCGGCGATGAAGACGTCGGGCCGGCCCTTCTCCAGGACATTGCGGAAGATGGTGTTGAACGCCTTCACCACGCTGGCGCCGGCCGGGGCCACCTTGGCGACTTCCTGCGCGACAGAGGTCTCCTCGCTGTGGGCCAGTCCGTCGAACGTGGCGTTGAAGGGGTTGCTGATGTCGACGATGACCTTGCCCGCGAGGGCGTCTCCGTACTCGGCGACGACCGGGACGACACCGTCGTACAACAGGGCCGTGATGACGATGTCCCCGGCTGGGACGGCGCCCCACTTGCCCGTCGTCGCGCCGCCGCCCAGAGCCTTGGCCAGGTCATCGGCCTTGGACTGATCGCGTCCCATGACCTCGACGGTGTTGCCGCCCGCCACCGCGAGCGTGCCGATGGTGCGGGCCATGTTCCCCGTACCGATGAGGGTGATGCTGCTCATGAGGTGTGCTCTCTTCCTGTTCTCGAGGTGTCGCTCTGTCTCGTTCGTGCCGGGTCAGGCACAGGGCGTCGGCCGCGACGTTTCTGGGCAAACTGCCGTGCCTCTCCCGGCGGGGTGGCGCCGGCCTGTTGGTCATCGGTGATACCGGCCGGCACATCGATCACGCGTCGGCAGGCCGGCGACAGGTCGTACCGGTGTGTGTTCAGATCACCGTCATGCCGCCGTCGGTGGTCAGTTCCAGCCCGTTCACATAGCTTGAGTCGTCCGAGGCGAGGAACAGCGCGACCGTCGCGATCTCCTCGGGGCGGCCCATCTCGCCCCGCGGGACCAGGGACTCGAACTGCCGCAGCCCCTCCTCGCCGAGCGCCTCCGCCTGCATGGCGGTGACGATGGCGCCGGGGGTCAGCACGTTCACCCGGATCCGCCTGTCCCTCAGCTCGTTCAGCCACACACGGGCCCACGCCTGCTGCACGGCCTTGCTTCCCGCATACACACTCCACCCCGGGTAGCCCCTGAGCGAAGCGTTCGATCCGGTCATGAGGATCGAGGCACCGTCGTTGAGCAGCGGCAGCGCCTTCTGCACGGTGAACAGGGTGCCGCGCGCGTTGAGCGAGAAGGCGCGGTGGAACTGCTCTTCGGTGATCTCGCCGAGCTTGGCCTGCTCACCCGTCCCGGCGCTGGCCCACAGCACGTCGATCGAGCCCTTTTCCCGCTTGACGGTGTCGTACAAGCGGTCCAGGTCGTCCAGTTCGGCCGCGTCACCCTGGACGGCGGTGACGTTGCGGCCGATCAGCTTGACGGCGTCGTCCAGTGCCTCCTGCCGCCGGGCCTGGATGAAGACGTGCGCTCCTTCCTCGACGAACAGTTTGGCGCCGGCCAGTGCCATGCCGGTGGATCCGCCGGTGATCACCGCTACCTTGCCATCGAGCTTTCCCACGATCACTCCGTTGAATTGATGGATATCCGAAACAGTGTGCTCATTCTGGGGCTGGGCTCTGCCATCAAGTCCCGATGTCGAATTCTTCTGCCGAATTCGATTCGGCGCCCCATCAGTTACCTATTCAGGTTGCCATTGTCCTGAGTGGGTGTCCAAGACTTCTTTTAGCCGTGGTGATACCCTGAAGGCATCACCGGACTGGGAGACGCCATGGATTTGGACCTGCGGAAATTGCGTTACTTCGCCGCCGTGGCCGACCAGTTGCACTTCGGCCGCGCCGCCGATGAGCTGCATATCGCGCAGCCGGTGCTCAGCCGGCAGATCCGCGCGCTCGAGCAGGATCTCGGCGCCTCGCTGTTCACCAGGGATCGCCACGGCGTAGCACTGACCGACGCGGGCCGACAGCTGCTGGCCGACGCCGGTCCGCTGCTCGCCTCCGCGCACGCGGTCCGCCGCCGGGTGTCCGCGGCCGCCCGCGGCAGCCGCCGACTGGTGGTCGGTTTCCGGGCCGGCATCCCGGTCATCCCGGCGGCGCGGGCGTTCGAGACCCGGCACCCGAACGTGGTCGTGGACGTGCAGCGGATCGAAGGGGACGACCAGGCCCCGATGCTGCTCGACGGCCGCATCGACGTCGGCTATGTGCGGCTGCCCATCGACGAGACCGGCCTGCGCGTCACCCCGCTGTACACCGAACCGCGGGTGGCAGTGCTGCCCACCGGCCACCGGCTGGCCGGCAAGGAGCAGGTCACCGAGGCCGACCTGGCCGGCGAACCGCTGCTCTGGCACGCCGACCCGAGCACACAGCCCACCAGGCGCCCGCACCCCAACGCCGGGTACCGAGTGCGCGGGGTGGACGAGACACTCGAGCATGTCGCGGCCGGCCGGGGCATCTCGTTCCTGGCCCGTTCGGCGTCCGTGTTCTACTCACATCCGGACGTCACCTATGTGCCCATCCCGGATCTGGCGCCCGACCAGGTGTGCCTCGCGGCGGCGGCATCGCGCACCTCACCCCTGGTCGACGACTTCTTCACCGCGGCTCAGGCGACGGCCGAGATCACGGCGGAATGCGGGAACCATGAAATGTGGCAGCGTGGAAGCGATGCCGTTTCAAAGCGCGGTTGAGCAATCCGACTGACAACAGCATCGCCAACAGGGGCACGCGGCCGCAGCAATGGCGAAGACATTGATGGCCGGGGACGGAAGCGATGCCGGCACACAGTGAGAATCGACGTCGTCGCGCGGCCGCTTCCAGGATGACGAAAATCATGAATCTCGTTGAATTCACCCAAAGGCATTCCCGATCAATTCCGCGAGACGCTTCCAAGCGCTGGTCGCGGGATCGGCTTCCCGTAACTCGATGACGTACGCCCGTTGCCTCGGTCCCGGCCCTCATCACCAGACACGCGTCGCTGGGGGGGCGCTCGCGGATGCGGTTGTTTAGGCGAGTAATTGTCAAATGTTGTGGATCGGAGAGCGTCGGATCAGGCGCCAGGCAGTGGTCCAAAGGTTCTTGACCAGGAGACTGTCTCCGGGCCGGATCGTTCGGATCAAGATGGCATCCTGCCTGCATGGCCGAACTGATCGACCCCTCGCTCGCCGATGCCGAACTGACCGCCTTCATCGAGGCTGTTCGACAGGACCCCGGACCTCTCGCCCGTGCCGTGGGCGCGGCGGAGTTGCGGCGTGCGCAGCGACTCCGTGCTGAAGCGCGGCCGCCGGGCCCCGAGATCGCCCATGTCGAGGATCTGACGGTCGGCTCGGCTGTCGTGGGGGCCCGCCTCTACCGGCCTTCGGCGGGGCGCAGGCCGCTGGTGGTGTTCCTTCATGGAGGGATGTGGACGATCGGCGATCTGGAGTCGCACGATCGGGCATGCCGCCGATTGGCGCGCAGTACCGACACGGCCGTGCTGAGCGTCGACTTCCGCCGGGCTCCGGAGCACCCGTGGCCGGCTGCTGTCGATGACTGCGTGGATGCCATCCGGTGGGCAGCGGCCGGCGGAGTTTCCAGCGCGGGGATCGCAGGCCCGATCGTCGTCATGGGTGACAGTTCCGGCGGTAACCTCGCCACGCTTGCCTGCCTGCGCCTGCGCGATGAGGGCGGACCGCTGCCGGCCGCCCAGATCCTGGTGTACCCCAACACCGATCTGACACTCTCCTGTCCCAGCACGCGGTCGAAGGCCACGGGCTGGGGTCTGACGACCGCCGACGTCGCATGGGGGGCCGAGCAATGGGTCCCAGACTCGTCCCGGCGCGCCGACCCCGAGGTCAGCCCGCTGTACGCCGCCGACCTCGGCGGGCTGCCGCCCACCGTTGTCGTCACCGCTGAGCACGATCCGCTTCGGGACGAGGGTGACGCCTATGCCGCTCGGCTGGCCGCCGCGAACGTTCCAGTCAGACACCGCTGCGAGGCTGGGATGGTCCACGGATTCCTCACCCTCGACACCCTCTCTCCCGCCGCCGCGGCGGCGGGAGACCGAGTCTTCGCAGACGTCACCGACATGCTTGACCAGGTCCGCTGACGCCTCGTCACCCGTGGGACCCTGACCTCGACCGATCCGGCGGAGGTGGTGACCTTCCGCAGCTGGTGGTCACCATTGCGCACCCCGAGCTGACGTCGCCACTGCATCAGGGCAGACGTGTCCTGCGCTCGCACCTGCCACCGAGTTACCTTCACGGTCAAGGCTGCCGCACTCATGGTGCCGATCGTCCCTGCCATCGCACCCAAGACTGCTGCCATGCCGCCATCCATGGTGCCCCCGTTCACCAGTCGCTGGACGACGTCCGCCGCAGCCAAGGCCATGGTGAGCGTGGGTGTCAGCTGACCGCCATACGCATACCGCAGGGGATCCTCGCACCGCGGCATGAAGGAAGCGCCACCCTCAGTCGCGCGCTCTCCGCCAGTGATGTACGGCTCGCGGCTTAGGCAGGGGCACACCAAACGGCCAACAGAGCCAGAGGTTCCAGAGAGGTTCCACCGCCCAAAAACGCCTCCCACCCGCGCCGTTTTCGCAGGTGGGGGGGCGTGATCGCAAAACCTACTTCTTCTTGCCCTGGGTCTTGCCGGGGATCTTGGTGACCTGCGTTTTCCCTGCTCAAGAGCGGTGGACCCGTGCGCCTGATGGTCGTCGTTGGTCGTCATTGGCCACTGTCGAGTGACCTCGGACGGCCCAGGGACGGCCCAGCGACGAGGGCACTGATCCCCCGCTTCCGGGCTATCGTGGCCTCGTGACGGAGCGTCCTTTCCTCTTTCTCGACGTGGACGGCCCGCTTATCCCTTTCGGATCGTCGTCCGGTCACCTACAGACCGCTGCCGCCGGCTCCTCGACGTCTCTCGATCAGGGGAACCCGCTGTTGAAGCGTCTTGACCCTGGGCTCGGAGCGCGCCTCATGGCCCTGGGCTGCCGTCTCGTGTGGGCGACGACCTGGATGGAAGAGGCGAATGAGGCTGTCTCCCCACGCATCGGGTTGCCGAGGCTGCCCGTGGTGGAGTGGCCAGACTTCCATGTCGACGAAGGTCCACGCGGCTTGCACTGGAAGACCCGCCACCTCGTCGAGTGGACCGACGGCCAGCCGTTCATCTGGGTCGACGACGAGATCAGTGCAATGGATCGCCTGTGGGCCGAAACCAGCCACCCTGGACCATCACTGCTTCATCGCGTTGACCCGACCAAAGGCCTCGTGAACGCCGACTTCTCCACGCTTGCCGACTGGCTCTGCGCTGCTGCGCCGAGCTGAGCACCGCTTTAGGAGTTCGATCACCCGACGGCGCGGCATGCCGAAACGGGGCTTGGTGGTCGGTCCACGATCCGGCTGTGGCCGCTCCGGTGCGTCGTCGATCGCCGCCGTTGATGTCAGCTGGTGATGTCAGCCCGACGGTCTATGCGCTGATCGACAACTCCCGCGCCCGCTGACGGGCTTGGGCCCTCAGTTCCTTGAGGCGGTCGTGGAACGCGTTGTGGCGGTTCTGATCGAGGTTCAGCGGTAGGTCGAGTTGAGAGATGAGTTCCGACTCCATCGTCCATGGCTCGTCATGCTCGACCCAGCACACTCGGGCGTTCTCCGCCATCCACTGGCTGAGGGTGGCTTCCCCGGCCTTGCCGAAGGTCATGCGCTTGCCGCTGCCCACGCGGCGTAGCTCAAGTCCGAGAAGGCGACCGAGAGTGCCGCAGCGTCGAGCCGGCCGCGTTGCCCCGGTAGTGGTACCGCACGCGCTTGCGCAGGTTCTGCGTGCTCGTCCGGTTCGCCATGTACCGGGGGGCTATGCCGACGTACAACAGGTGTCCGGCCACCAAGTCTGGGTGGGGAGCCTGCTCGAAGTGCCACCCGTAGACCCCTGCGATCGCTGGAACAGGGCTCGGACGCCCCAAGACCCCCTGCACCGACGACAGTCGGTCAGGACTGGTGAGAGCAGTAGCTTGCAAGAGGCCTCCAAGTGCGCCACGGCGGAAGGTCGCAGGGTACCGGCTGACGCTGATTGGCCACGCGGTCCCTTAGCTTGGGAAGCTGCGTCCATGCGACGCTTGTTGGGACGCTTTCCGAGGTTAACAATCAGCCGCTATGAATGAGTGCCGATTCCGCCTAATCAACATAATCGAGTTGATCGTAATAGGAATAGTGGTCGGCGTCATACGAGTCGCTCGAACGGTTGACCTTTCTTATCCGAACACGGAAGTTATCGATCTGCCCGTCGCTGTAGGTCACTGTTCCGTCACCCAGGAGGGACTCAATTTGTTCTGCGGTGTAAGAAGGCTCAATTACCTTGTTGCGCCATGAAGGGGCAGGCGCGTCATAAATATAGTCAAAGTACCAGATGAACCAGCCATGCTTATCGTCGCAGAAAACGCCTCGCGGACGAATTTCATGTCCGTCTGGAAGGTCGATACCGGCCACGGCATCTAGCCGCTCGTCAATGCTGGAAAGTTGGTACGGCAACTTACTTCCATGCCTATTGGTCATTTTCATATAGAAGCCTCTGGTGGCGCCAACGAATTTATTCGGCTCTTCGGTAGCGAAGACCTTCCAATCCGCTGCCTGGGCGCTTATAGGCATGAAGCGCTGGGCGATAGCCCAGCCTCTCGGAGTAGATAGCATTCGTTCGAGGGTCACGCCGTCCCAAACATGGGTCAGAACGCGCTGATTATTCTCAATGGCTTCCAAGCGTTTCACCAGGGAACTGGATGCCTGGGTGGAACAAACCAACAGATACCCGTCGGCCTTATGCTGCATCACGGCATCGACGATTCCTCCGTCACTTCCAACGTCCTCTCCGCTGACCGAGCGGCCTTTTCCCTTATTGGCGTGAGCGGTGTGCTTGCAGGAAATTAGCCAGGTGCGCTTTTTGGTGCCAAACAGGCCTTCACCGGGTTCTTCAAGGAGCAGGTCTTGACCGCCGTCAGGGCCGCGCCCCGACCACGTGATGTGATATCCCAGGGAAAGCATGAGCTCTCTGAGCATTTGTTCTAGATCTTCGCCATCTTTCGAAAGCTCACTAAAGTTGAGCAAGGGTGCTCTCCCGGCGCGTTGAGTTGGATGCCGTGCATGCCCTGACGGCCACTGAGCCTACAGACCGAGGGTGGAGGAGCGGGCTTGGCCGGTGACCTGCCCGGTTTGCGGCTGAGCAAGCCGTATGCTGGTTGGCAATTCGGGCAGGCTTTGGGCTTAAGCTGCCGACGTCGCGCTGTTCCGATACTCGCGCTCCGCTGCGCTGGCGGCATGCACGGGTAGATCGGCTCCGAGGCCAGAAAATCGGCCTATTCGGGGCTCCAGGTGCGTGGCATTGCATTCGGGTCTTGAGGGAAGCCGAAATTGTGCACTCGCCAGCCGCCGACCTCTGGCCGGAGTACAAGGCTCAGCGCTCTTGCCTCTATGGGCACCAAGCCTCCAGCCACCATTAGAGTCCCTTCTTCGCTTTCCACCTCCGATGCTATTCTTACGTACGCAATGTCATAGCATGGCTTCATGACACCCGTAGTAATGCCTCCATTCTTGGTCTTACTGCGTACGTCGCTAAGATTCCACTGTCCCCGCGACTCCGGTGTTATCACCGTGTCCAGCTTGGAATAGTCATTTTCGAGGGCTATGTACCAAAAGGTGAGTGCGACTGCGAACGGGTTGTCCGGAGTCAATGGACCTCCTGCGGCCAAGGCCTCATCAATTGGTGCCGGCAGTAGGCGGCCGGGGAATGGGGCAGCCGTCGCCGGAGCTTCCTGCAGCGGGAACTCTGGCGGCAACGGAGGCTTTCGCCGGCCCCGGCGAACGGCAGCGAGCAATCGTGAGCGTGCAATCTCGTGGGTGATTCCGAAAAGGTCTTCCGACACGACCTGCCCGAGCAGGCCAGGTCTCGAACACGATTCAACGCGGAAAACCAGGAGTTTCCTCTGATCCCCGAGTGGGTCAGCTCTCCAAGCCTCCTGCCACTCAGCCTCCCCGTAAGAGGAATTCACATACGCCTTAGACAAGATTACAATAGTGCGGTCTGCAACCTGCGTCGCTCTATGCATCTCGGTAACAAAATGTGAACCCGCCTCGAAATCCCAAGCCTGAAGGATGGTCGTATGTCCAGCCTCTTCGAGTTGCCACGCTACCCATTCAGCCCATCTGCGATCTGAGCCCGTATAGCTGATGAAGAATTCCCGTACCGTTCGGGCGCTCGCATCATGGGGCTCCGATGGATTCATGTGCGCCTCCGCCTGATCTCCTACGCGCGTGCCGACGGGTGGGCAAGAGCGGGGCCGCATCGCGCTCGCCTTCAGTGCCGACTCAGGTCGCCACGGCGCATCCCGCAGCTCTTTGCCGATTGTCGCACTGACCGCTTGACGACGCACGTGCCTAGACGACACGAGCCTAGTGGGCTCCGGGCGGGGGTCCACTCCCAGCAGCAGCGCTCCAAGTGGGGAGGCGCCGGCGGCGGTGGCTCGATCGCTGTCGGTCGTCGTTGGGTGCCCTCGGGGCACCTCGGACGGCGCAGTTCGCGCCTCTTGTGCCATTCATCAAGCCTGCCGAAGTCTCGACTGAAGGGCGACGATCCGTGACAGTCCCATCACCGAATCGCACGATCCGGTTGACGGGCCATCACCTGTAGTCGCCATACTGATCCTCTTGGCAGCATCTGACAGCTGCACATGACTAACGCGCGCTGGGGGCCGAGTTGAGCGGACAGCGGAAGAAAACCGTCGCCTTCTACGAGGTTGTTCGGGCGAAGGATGCCGGCAACCTCCGCTTCGACCCTATTGACTGGGGCTTGGTCCTAGATAACCTCGGCGCTCTCTCGGTTCACGAGCGACACATGAACCATGACGATGACGTGTACGTTGGCGAACCCATCGATTCCGCAAATGGAAAACACTTAGTAATAGCTCGCCTCCGTGACGGCGACTTGCAGCAAATTGATTATGAGGCTCAAAAGATCGATGCTCTACGGCTCGACGGAAATCGGAGCGTCGTCGACACAACGATTGTCTGTTTCCTGCCCTACGGGAACGTGATCGGAGTGATTCAAGGAAGTGCGTCTGCCCCAAGGCCGACAGCCCTACAGCGATGGCTTAATGCAATGCGCTCCGGGATCGAACAGGACCTAGCGATTATTCCCCTGATAGGGAAAAATGCCTGGGATAAACTAAAGGCAGCCGAATCGGTCAATCTCTTCGAGATGCGACTTCGCCCTGCCGCAACATCAATGTTTCCCACTTCTGTTGAAGGGCTTGGTGATTTCGCGCGGCATGCCCACAAGCAGAACCCCGATGCCTTGATTACCTTGACCATCAAGATTCCAAAGGGGCGCGGCCTATCTCGAAGTTCCGCTAGGGCGCGGGGGGAACGTCGCCTACACGCGAGCGTCCAAGAATTCCTCTCCGACTTTGGCAGCCTCGTTGGACCCCACGGGGTAATCGATCGGGCCATCGCTGACGTGATGCTGTCCGCATCCGATGGCAGCATCGTCGAAGACAAGGTCAACTTCGTAAATGATCACATCACGGCATCCAAGCAAGTGACGCTGCCTCGTGGAAGCGGAGCCGGGCCGTGGTTCGAGGCGGCAGTGCAAGCCGTGATGCAGGCAGCTGCGGAACATGATCAGGACCTGAGAGCCGCTGTCAGTGCCATGCCCTAGGCTCCACCTGAGCCTGAAGGGGGTGTGCCATGGGCGCAGTACGCACTGCACGGGGCTACGTCTATAACCGATGGAGCCACCATCCCATCGTCGACTACGCCCTGACCGCCGTGTCAGTAGGAGCGCTGGCGTTGACGCAAGGTCACCACATCTTGGCCGATCATGACGCCGATCAGCGCATGAATATCTATGCAACGGTCGCCTCAGTAGCAGCGATCGTCGGTGGGTTCGGAACAGCTGCAATCAGTCAGTATGCGACTAGTTCTGGCCAACGGATGAACATTCTAAGGCAGATGTTCGGAGTTCATCTGCGGCGTAATTGGGTGGGCCTTCTGACTTCCATGCTCTTAGTTTCATTTGGATGCCTTGCAGTCATGATGTCAGATACGAAGAAAGAGATCGGCCTGGGTGGCTGGGTTGCGGAGTTCTTAATTTTTTTCGGAGCCGTGAGGTCCCTTCGCTTAGTGTGGCTTTTCAGGCTGCTTATTGATGTGTCGGACTACGACGCTGGAAACCCAAGTGGAGATTCCACAGTGCGAGTCAATCGGGTCAATCGTTAGCTGCCGGATACGGGTCAAATGCACGAGAGGTCGGCGGAACGGCTTTGGGCTGGAGCTGCTTTGGCGCGAGTGATCATGGCCCCGTAAGCTTCCGGCGCGTCGGGCAGTCTGTGGACCTGCCCGGTAAAGCACGACGTTGGGGCCATGATCTTCGAGGCTCGCGCCAAAGTGGCTGCCTAAAGCCGTGGAGCCGACCGCCCCAGCCACGACGTATCCCCTCTCTGGCATCAGGTGGATTGCCGTGAGCGCGGCACGGGCGCCGGCCGGGCTGGAGCGGGGCGGAGACAGGAGCGCAGGCCCGGCCGGGGGCCGGGCCGCGCGCGGTGAGCGGAGCGAGCCGCCTTGAACCAGTAGAGAAAGTTGTAACTCAGTCAGTTGCGTGGGCCCTGTCCGGTCCCGGTAGATGCTTGACACTTCGATCCCAGCTGATGGTTGACGGGTGGCCGTGATCGGCTTTGCTGTGCGCGTTGTTTCGGCGCGTGCGGG
>NZ_JOEV01000020.1 GCF_000721105.1 Streptomyces cellulosae | reverse complement strand
GGTCCGGGGTGGGGGCAGCCGGCGGGATCTGCCCGGTGGCCGGGGAGGTCGCGGTGGCCGGGGTGGGATGGGTGACCGAGGTGGAGTGGGCGTCCGGGGTGGAGTGGGCGTCCGGGGTGGAGTGGGCGTCCGGGGTGGAGTGGGCGACCCGGGCCGAGTCGGTGCCGGGCGCCTGCACGGCGTCCGTTTCGGGAAGTTGTCCGGCGGTCAGGGCTGAGCCGTGGCCTTGGGTCGCGGGCTCGGGGGTGCCGGCCTCGGGCGTCGACGCGATACCGGAAGGGGCCGCCGCGGAAGGGGCCGCCGCGGAAGCGGGGTCGACGTCCGTCGCGGACGCCGGCTCGGCGACGTCCACGCTTTCGACACCCTGCCCGGCGTCCTCGACCGGGACGCCTTCGCGAAGCTGACCGGCGTCCGGGGCCTCGGCAGCTTCCGGCAACCCGTCGGCGTCCGGCGCCTCGGCGCCTGCCGCAAGCTCACCGGCGTCCGGGGCTGCAGGGACTGACATACCGTCATCGCCACCCGGGGCGAGGTCACCCCGTCCAACCGCACCCGCCTCATCCTGACCGGCGTGCGGCACAGCGGGCGTCGCCGGAACCTCGCCGGTGTCGGCGGCGGCCTCGGCCACGGGTGTCTGATCGTCGCTCACGGCCGCCGGCGCGCCGGGCTCGGGGGCCGGGCCGGGGGCGACGTCCGACACGGGCTCGGTCGCCGTCACGTTCTGGGCGGCGTCGGAAACAGGCACCGCGCCCGAAAGCCGCTCGACTTCCGAAACCGGGACGTCCTCCGAAGCCGGGGCGCCTCCCGAAGCCGGAGCGCCCTCCGAAGCCGGGACGCCTCCCGAAGCCGGAGCGCCCTCCGAAGCCGGAGCGCCCTCCGAAGCCGGGACGCCCTCCGAAGCCGGAGCGCCCTCCGAAGGCTGACCGGAGTCGGGAACAGGAGCGGCCGTCGGCGGCTGCCCGGGATCCGGGCCGTGCGCGTCCGCCGCGAGGTGCCCGGCATCCGCGACCTGAGAGCTCTCCGACGGTTGCCCGGCGTCCACGACAGGAGCGCCCACCGGCAACTGACCGGCATCCGGGGCGTACGCACCATCCGGCATCTGCCCGGTATCCGGGACCTCGGCCCCCTCTGTCGGCTGCGCGACCGCGTCCGGGGCGTAGGCACCCTCCGTCGACTGGCCGGCATCCCACATCTGCGCCGACGCGGGATCCGGCTCGGCGGCGTCGCCGGCCGGCGCCTCGCCCCCCTGCGGCGCCTGCGCGTCCGGCTCCGCCTCGTGACCCGGCACCGCGAGACCCGCGTCCGCGGACTGCGGCTCGGGCTGCGGTTGCGGCGCGAGGCCGGATTCCGTCGGCTGCGGCCCGACACCGGGGTCCGCCGACGGCGGTACCGCCGCCGTCTCCGTGTCCTGCGGAGCCGCGGCGTCGGCCGCTTCCGCGGTCGTCCGTGCGGGATCCGTCGGCTCGGCGGGCTGACTCCCCGCCGGCTGGCCCTCCACCGGCCGGCCGTCCACCGGAACAACCGTTTCAGCGGCCGTGGCCTGCGCGCTCACCGGCGCCTGCGCCGCGCCCTGCGCCACACCCTGAACCCCGGTCTGCGCCACCGCCGGCGCACCCCACGGCGTCGCGCCCTGCGGGGACAGCTCGCGCGGTTGCGGGACATCGGGTTGGGCAGGGTGGGCTGGACCGGAGGGTTGGGGAGGCGGACGGCGCTGAGGTCTACGGAGCCGCTGTCGCGGCCCGAGATCTCGTGCGGGCCGGGCTCGTGCACGGCTTCGACGACGGGCTCCGGCGCGGGCGGCGGGACCTCGTTGCCCCACGCGCCCTGGGCGCCCGGCAGCAGCAACAGGTCTTCGTCCTCGGCGGTGGTCTCGGAGAGGTAGGTGTACGCACCGTGCGCGGGGGCGCCCGGCTGATCCACCATGCCTGCGTTCTCCGGCAGCCCCTCGGCCGGGATCTGGCCGGTGTCGGTCATGCGTTCCCCTCGCCCATCGGTTAGTGCTTCTACGGCCGGTTCACCCGGAACGGCGCACCGACCGCCCCGCAGTGAAGAACGAGCGTGCGTGCCCAGCGGCACGAACGACCCGTCGCCAAAAGACGACAAAGCCATTAACTGGCATTGTCGCGGCCGTTGCTCCGTCGCGACAGCTTGATCCGCGACGGCCCGCTGTGGACTGCGCCACGTTGCGCGTCCTCCGGTTCTGCCGTACCACACCCACCCCAAAAGGGGCGCGTTTTCCGGACATTGGCCTACGAAGCGCCGGGTGTCCGAGTGCGGTACAACGATCGGCCAGCCTACCGCGCGCGGTACGACAACAGGATCACGGGGACAGCATCCGGGACGGAACGGCAGTCAGGCCGTACGGTCCGGCAGCAGGCCGCTGAGCAGGAACGCGACGCTTCGCTCGGTCTCCGTCCAGGCCCGGGTGTCGAGTTCGACGGACTGAACGAGCGCGCACTCGACCTGGTAGCCGTGCTCGGTCAGGTCACGGCCGACGCGTTCGGCCGCGTCGCGGGTCGCCGCGTGGGTGACGATGCGCTGCGGGCGGCGGTCCGCCACCGCCGAGACGACGGCCGCTCCCCCGCCGCCGACGCGGACCACGTCCGGTTCGGGCAGGTCCTCCAGGACGTGCGGGGCGGTGCCGCCGATGACCTGCAGCTGGACCCCGAAGCCACGTGCGGCGGCCTCGGTGCGGACGCACGCCGAAAGCTCCCGGTCGACGGCGATGACGGCGGCGCCGGCCCGGGCGGCCTCCACGGCGAAGGCGCCGCTGCCGCAGCCGATGTCCCACACGAGGTCGCCGACGCGCGGTCCCAGGCGGGCGAGTTGGGCCGCGCGGAGCAGTTCCGCCTCTCCTTCGCCGAGGTCGCCGCCGTACGCCTCGGCGGGCAGGGCCCAGCCGCGCGGTCCGGTACCCGGGTCGCGTCCGAAGATCCAGCCGCCGCTCTCCCCGGCCCCCGCACCCGCGGGACCGCCGATGACGATGACGACGTTGGGGTCGCGCCAGGTGTGGTCGGCCGCCTTGTCGGAGGTGACGACGGTGACCTGCTCGTGGTCGGTGCCGAGTTCCTCGCAGATGACGAAGGTGCGGTGGACGCCCTCCATGAGGAGGCCGAGTTCGGCGGGACCGGCGCCGGGCGAGGTGAGGACGGCGACCTTGGTGTGGGCGCGGCACACGTTCACGGCGCGTCGCAGGGTGCGTCGGTGTGCGACGACCACCTGGGCGTCGTCCCAGGGCATACCGGCCCGGGCGAAGGCCGCGGCGACGGAGGAGACGGCGGGGACGACTTCGACCTCGAGGCCGAACTCGGGTGCGCGCAGGGTGCGTACGACGCCGAAGAACCCGGGGTCGCCGTCGGCGAGGACGACCGCGGTGCCGCGGTGGCCTGCGATGCGGCGGGCGGCGAGGGCGACACTGCCGAGGCGGATGCGTTCCGCGCGGGCCGGCACCTCGGGGAGCGCCAGATGGTGGGCGGCTCCGGCCACGAGGGTGGCGGCGCCCAGAGCGGAGCGTGCCGCGGCGGTCAGCGGCGAGCCGTCCCAGCCGATCACCGTGACCCGGTCGGCCATCGTCTCTCAGTCTCCAGGGGGGTTTGCGCAGGTTGTCAGGGCAGCACCCGGGGGTGCGGGCTCCGTGAGGGTACCTGGTGGAGGCGGCCGGGTCGTGGCAGCCGGTTCAGTTCCAGTCGGAGAAGGACGTGAATCCGCGGGAGTCGGCCAGCTGTTCGCCCGCTCCGTCCAGGTCCTCCGGGAGGAGGCTCCACACGATGAAGTCGGTGCGGACGTCGCTCCACGTGCCGTCCTCCGCGCGGACGTGCGCTATGCAGGCATTGCGCAGGACGCCCTCGCTGATGCAGCCGATCTTCTGGGCGACCTGCTGGGAGGCGGTGTTGTCGGCCGCCGTGCGCAGCTCGACGCGCTCGAACTTCTGGTCGCCCAGCAGCCACTGGGCGGTGGCCAGGGCCGCCTCGGAGGCGTAGCCCTCGCCGCGGGCCCAGGGGGCGATGACGTACGACAGTTCGGTGGAGCGGATGTGCCAGTTGGTCTTGCCGAGTTGGACGACGCCGACGAGTCGTTGGGTGAGGAACTCGGTGACCGCGAGGGCGAGACCGCGGCCCGACTCGCGTTGGGCGGGCGCGTACTGGGTGATCAGGTTGCGGGCGGCGTCCTCGGTGAAGGGCTGCGGGACGTCGGTCCAGGCACCGACCTGCTCGTCGTTCATCATCTCGGCCAGCGCGGGCACGTCGTCCTCGTCGAGGGGACGCAGCACCAACCGCTCCGTGCTGATGGAGATGTTGGGGAAGGTGCTCGTCATGCGCCGCTCCGTAACCGTCGGGAAACCTTCAGCCTGCTGAACTGCCAGCATGCAGCATGTGAGCGCCCAACCGCACGACGGGGTCCACCCTTGGTCATCGGATGGACCCCGTGCGTGGTGATACGCCGTATACGCGCCGTCGGCCGGGGCCGACCGGAGGCGGCGGGGATCAGAAGGACGCGATGACGGAGCCGTCGTACCTGTCCTGGATGAACTTCTTGACCTCGGCGGAGGTGAGGAGCCGGGCCAGCTTCTTCACCCGCGGGTCGTCCTGTTCGCCCTCCTTGACGGCGAGGAAGTTGCCGTACGGGTTGTTCTTCGCGGATTCCAGCACGAGGGCGTCCTTGGCGGGCTTGAGGTCGGCCTCGATGGCGTAGTTGCCGTTGACGACCGCGGCGTCCACGTCGTCCAGGGAGCGCGGGGTCTGGGCCGCCTCCAGCTCCTTGAATGTGAGGTTCTTCGGGTTCTTCGCGATGTCGGAGGGGGTCGCGTCGTTGCCCACGCCGTCCTTGAGCGTGATGATCTTGTGGGCGGCGAGGAGCTTCAGCGCCCGCGCCTCGTTCACGCTGTCGTTCGGGACGGCGACGGTGGCGCCGCTCTTCAGGTCGTCGGCGTTCTTGACCTTGTGGGAGTAGAGGCCGAGGGGCTCCAGGTGGACCGTGACGACGGGCACGATGTGGGTGCCGTTCTTCTTGTTGAAGTCGTCGAGGTAGGGCTGGTTCTGGAAGTAGTTGGCGCCCACGGAGCCGTCCTCCGTCGCCGTGTTCGGCGTGACGTAGTCGGTGAACTCCTTGACTTCCAGGTCGAGTCCCGCCTTCTTCGCCAGGTGGTCCTTGACGTAGCCGAGGATCTCGGCGTGCGGGGTCGGGCTCGCGGCGACGACCAGCGGTCCGTCGGCGTCGGAGCCGGAGTCCTTGTCCGAGCCGCACGCGGTGAGCCCGAGGGTGAGGGCTCCGGCGGCAAGGGCGGCGGTGGTGATCTTGGCGGTGTGACGCACGAAAAGTGCCTTTCCGTATGAGTGGAGCGGCCCCGCGATGGGTGTGCGGGGAGTCTGGGAGAGGGGTCAGGCGACCTTGCTGATGTCGGCCGCGGCCGGCTCCTTCGCCTTCAGCAGGCGCAGCTTCGGCGCGGACCCGGAGCGGCCGCCCCGGCGGTACAGGGAGCGGGCCGCGTAGTCGCCGGCGAACTGGATGACTGAGATGACGACCGCGAGGATCCCCACGGTGATCCACATCAGGTCGGTCTCGAAGCGCTGGTAGCCGTAGCGGATGGCGATGTCGCCGAGGCCGCCGGCGCCGACCGTGCCGGCCATCGCGGAGTAGCCGATGAGGGCGACGATCGTGGTGGTGGTGCTGGAGACGAGGGACGGCAGGGACTCCGGTACGAGCACCTTGCGCACGACCGTCCAGGTGTTGCCGCCCATCGCCTGCACGGCCTCGACCAGGCCGCCGTCCACTTCGCGGACCGCCGTCTCGACCAGGCGGGCGAAGAACGGGATCGCGCCGATCGCGAGCGGCACGATGGCGGCCTCGCGACCGATGGTCGTCCCGGTGAGGGATCGGGTGAAGTTCATCAGCGCGACCATCAGGATGATGAACGGCATCGAGCGGGCGATGTTCACCACCTGGCCGATGACCTTGTTCGCGACGAGGTTCTGGAGCAGTCCGCCCCGGTCCGTGAGGACGAGCAGGACGCCGAGCGGAAGCCCGCCGACGACGGCGATGAGCGTGGACCAGCCGACCATGTAGAGCGTGTCCCAACACGCCTGCTCGAGAAGGGGCCGCATCTGTGTCCAGGTCACTTGGCACCTTCCTTCACCAGCGGGGGCTCCTGGCCCGCCGCGCCGAGTACGTCGATCTGCAGGCCCTGTTCGCGCAGGAAGCCGATCGGCACGACGTTCTCCTCGTAGCCGCCGGGGAGTTCGATCCGCATCCGGCCGACCTGGAGGCCGCCGACGGTGTCGATGGCGGCGCCGAGGATCGATATGTCGATGTTGTAGGTGCGGGAGAGCTGGGAGATGACGGGCCGGGTCGCCGCCTCCCCCTGGAAGGTGACGTCGACGACGGTCCGGTCGGCCCCGGAGGCCTCGCCGCCCACCGGGAAGAGCGCGGAGGCCAGTTCGGAGCCCGGGGTGGCGAGCAGTTCGCTGACCGTGCCGGACTCGACGACGCGGCCGTTCTCCATCAGGGCGGCCGAGTCGCAGATCGACTTCACGACGTCCATCTCGTGGGTGATGAGCAGGACGGTCAGACCGAGTTGCCGGTTCAGGTCGCGCAGCAGCTGGAGGATCGAGCGGGTGGTCTCCGGGTCGAGGGCGCTGGTCGCCTCGTCGGACAGCAGCACCTTGGGGTCGCCGGCGAGGGCGCGGGCGATGCCGACACGCTGCTTCTGGCCGCCGGAGAGCTGGGCGGGGTAGGCCCTGGCCTTGTCGGCGAGACCGACGAGGTCGAGGAGTTCCAGCGCCTTGCGGGAACGCTCCTTCCCCGACGTGCCGAGGATTTCCAGCGGCAGCTCGACGTTGTCCTGCACGGTCCTCGTCGACAGCAGGTTGAAGTGCTGGAAGACCATGCCGATACGGTTGCGCGCCCGGCGCAGTTCCCGGCCGGCCCGGGGTCCGCGCCCGGCCAGGGCGGTGAGGTCCTGCCCGGCGACGGTCACGGTCCCGGCGGTGGGCCGTTCCAGGAGGTTGATGCAGCGGATCAGCGAGGACTTGCCGGCGCCGGACTGGCCGATGACGCCGTACACCTCGCCTTCGCGGACGTGGAGATCGACGCCGTCGAGGGCGGTGACCTCGCGGCCGCGGGATCGGTAGACCTTGGTGAGGCCCGATGTGGTGATCACGTGGGTTTCCGTCACTGTCGTGCGCAGGGCGTGGGTGTGCCCTGGCGGGTGCATTCGGTCGGAACGCGGCACGGTTCTCGTGCGGTGGCTCGGGAGCCGGGGGAGAACATGTGCGCGGGGGCCGCGTCAGTCACGTACAGGATGGGGCGCACGGACAGGCCACGGCGGCTCGCTTCGGGGCGCGAACTCAGGGGTGGTGCGGGGGCCCTCTAGGAAGCGCACATTCGACACATACAACGAACACCGGGCGTCAGGATCGCCTCGGTCGCAAGGGTGCGGTCGCTCGTCGTGGTCATGCGATCAGTAAAACAGACCTACGGTCCTGACGGAGCGCCACTGTCCACATACTGGACAGTGGCGGGCGTCCGTCAGGCCCGGCGGGAGATCTCCACTCCCCCGTCGGTGACCAGGACGGACAAGGCCGACAGGTCCTCCACCACCAAGTCGGCGGTGAGTTCGTGGGCTTGGTGGGTTGTGGTCAAGGCCACGGTGGTCATTCCGGCGGCGCGGCCGGCCTGGAGTCCGGCCGGGGCGTCCTCGAAGACGACGCAGTGGGCGGGGTCGACGCCCAGTTCGCGGGCGGCGAGCAGATAGGGCTCGGGGTCGGGCTTGCCCCGGGTGATGTCGTCGGCGGCGATCAGCGTCTTGGGGAGGATGCCGACGGCGTCGAGGCGGGCCTCGGCCAGGCGCCGGGTGGCGGAGGTGACGACGGCCCAGCGGTCGGCCGGCAGCACGTCGAGGAGAGCCCTGGTGCCGGGCAGCAGGTGCACGCCGCCGTTCGGTACGTCCTCCACCTCCAGCTTCTCGATCCGCGCGACGGCCTCCGGGACGACGTCCGCGGGCAGCAGGTCGGCGGCTATCTCCGCGGCCGGCCGCCCGTGCAGCTCGACGCGGGCGAAGTCCTCGACGGTGATGGCGTACTCCGCGGCCCACTGCGTCCAGCAGCGGTCCACGGAGGCGAGGGAGGAGACGAGGGTGCCGTCGTTGTCGAACAGGAGGGCCTGGGCGTGGATCTTCATGCCCCCGACCCTACGACCCACCGCGGGGCCGCCCGTGCCGGGCCTTTTGGCCCGTAATAGGGTCACGGCATGCTTGATGCCCTGACGCTCGTGACCGGCGTCGCCGCACTTCTGCTCGCCGTGTGGTGCGGCTGGGCCGCCTACCGTGACCAGCCCACGAAGGACTGGCACTTCATCGGGATGGCCGTGGTCTCGGTGCTGGCGCTGGTGCAGCTGGTGATCGGGATCGTGCAGCTGGCGCGGGGCCAGAAGCCGGCCCAGGGCACGACGATCTTCGTGGCGTATCTGCTGGGCGCCTTCGCGTGCGTACCGGCGGCGGGGTTCATGTCGCTGGCGGAGCGCACCAGGTGGGGGTCGGTGACGGTCGCCGCGGGCGGTGTGGTGCTGGCGGTGCTGGAGGTACGGCTCTATGACATCTGGGGAGGCTGAGGTGGCCGTGGCGGAGCGGAAGCGGACCAGGTCTCGACTGATCAGCGGGCCGGGCACGCTGCTGGTGTGGCTGTACGGCGTGATGGTGGTCGGGGCGGTGTCGCGGTCCGTCTACCAGATCGCGACCGAATTCGACCGGGCGCCGCTCGCGTACTCGTTGTCGGCGGTCGCGGGTGTGGTCTACGGGTTCATCACGTACACGCTGGTGCTCGGCGGAGAGAGGGCCCGCAGGGCGGCGCTGGTGTGCTGCGCCGCCGAGCTGGTGGGCGTCCTGACCGTCGGCACCTGGACACTCGTGGATCGCTCGGCGTTCCCTGACGCGACCGTCTGGTCCGACTACGGCATGGGGTACCTGTTCATCCCGGTGCTGCTGCCCGTGTCGGCCATCTACTGGCTGCGCAAGGCACGCACCATGTAGCACCCGAGCCAAGTACCCCGGCGCCTCTCAGGCGGTGGCCGCGTACGCGCCCGCGTGCTTCTCCAGGACGATCATCTCGACTCCGTCCGCGCCCTTCGACGTGCCCACCGTCTCGTAGCCCACGCGGCGGTACAGGCGCAGGTTGCCCTCGCTGCGGTGGCCCGTGAAGAGGCGGAACTTCTTGGCGCCGCGCTCCTCCGCCAGGGCCGACTCCGCCGCACGCAGCAGCCGTGCGCCGATGCCGTGGCCCTGGAGGCGGGGGTGGACGCAGAGCTTGCCGATGGCGGCCGAGCCGTCCTCGGTGACGCGGCCGCGGACCGAGCCGACCACCTCGTCGCCGAGCCGGGCCACGAAGACGCAGTCGGCGGCGAGCTCCTCGCGGACCGAGTCCAGGGTCTGGACGAGCGGGTCGATGCGGTAGTTGCCGTACAGCGCCGCCTCACTCTGGAAGCACAGGTACTGCAACCTGAAGATCTGCTCCGCGTCCTGCGCGGTCGCCGCAGAGATGGTCACGCTCATGCCCATGTGCGCATGCCTCCCGCTCACCTGATCGCCTGTTGTCCCTCACTCCTATCCCCGCCCTCCGCGGGCCGCAACCTCCGGTGTGAGCAAACGACGAAGACATCCCAGACATCTGGAACGTTCCGGGCCGAGACTGCCCTGTGAGATACCCAACTCCCCCGCGATCTCGCGATAGGTGAGGTCCCGCGGCGACAGGAGCGCCGCCATGAGGCGGGGGCAGCGGCCGGGCAGCCGGCGTACGGCGTCGTGCAGGGCGCGGCGGCGGGAGGCGGCGAGGGCGAGCTGTTCGGGAGTGCGGTTCCCGTCGTCAGCCGGTTCGATGCCGTACGGCTGTTCGAGACGGTTCGTACGGCGGGTGCGGCGGGACTCCGAGCGGACGGCACGGCGGAGCCAGCCGTGCGGGTCGAGGGGCGGGTCCTGGGCGTCGAGGCGTTCCAGGAGGCGGAGCCAGACCGCCTGCTCCAGGTCGCCGGGCTCCGTTCCGGTGGCATGTGCCTCCGCGGAGGCCTCGGCGGTGAGTAAGGGGCGCAGGGAGGTGAGCAGGTCGTGCGTCATATTCAGGGCGACGCGGCGGCCGGGCTCCGGGTTGCCCGGGCCGCCGGATGTCACCCCAACCGGGGCCGGTGGCTCAGCGGTTGACGAAGTCCTGGCGGGCCAGCAGGCCGGTGTCCGGGTTGTCGGTGAAGACACCGTCGATGCCGGTGGCGAAGTAGACCCGGAAGGCGCCGAAGGCGTCGCCATAGGCGTCGGCGTCCGCCCCCTTGCGGAACTCGGCCGGCAGGAAGGGGTTCTCGTTGCGCATGGTGTAGGGGTGCAGCACCAGGCCGACGGCGTGGGCGTCCTTCACGAGGGTGGTCGGGGTGGTGAGCTTTCCGGCGGCGTCCTTCGGGATGACCAGGTCCAGGGTCGGGCCGATGCCCTGGGCGTAGCCGGCGATCTCCCTCAGACCCTCGCGGGTGATGAGGTCGGCGGTCGTACGCGGGTCACCGGCCTCGACGAAGTCCCAGGGCCGGCTGTTCGCGGCGGACAGCAGCACCACCAGCGGGTTGTCGACGAGCCTGTTCAGGCGCTGGATGCTGGTGGGTTCGAAGGACTGCAGGATGACCGGCGAGTTCCGCTTGTCCTTGCCGTACGTGCGCAGCAGCTTGGCGACCCGCTCCTCCAGGCCCAGGCCCAGCCCGCGGAAGTAGGTGGGGTGCTTGGTCTCCGGGTAGATCCAGACCTGCCTGCCGCGCTTGCGGGTCTGCTCGTCCTGCCACTTGAGGACCTCTTCGAAGGTGGGGATCTGCCAGCGGCCGTCGTAGAGGGTGTTGTGCGGACGGTTGGCCGGGATGCGTTCGATCGCGCGCAGCGTCTTCAGCTCGGCGAGCGTGAAGTCCTCGGTGAACCAGCCGGTGGTGGAGACGCCGTCGAGGACCTTGGTGGTCTTGCGGCCGGCGAACTCGGGGTGGTTCGCGACGTCCGTGGTACCGCCGATCTCCGGCTCGTGACGGCAGACGAGGTGGCCGTCCTTCGTGGGGACGAGGTCACCGGCCTCCACGATGTCCGCACCCAGGTCGAGGGCCAGCTGGTAGGAGCCGAAGGTGTGTTCGGGGCGGTAGCCGCTGGCGCCCCGGTGGCCGATGACCGTGGGGACGGGCAGGGTCTTCAGACCGCCGCCGTGCCCCTCGCCCGCCGCTCTCGCGGTGCCGGACAGTCCGAGGACCGCTCCTCCCGCGCCGAGCACCGCGGCGCCGAGGAGCGCCCGGCGTCCCGTCCGCCCCTGCTCTGCGGCCTCGGTGGGACCGGTGGACTTGGTGAACTCGGTGGACTCGTGCTGCGACTCCTGCGGTGCCATGAGCGCTCTCCCTGACGTCGGCTCGTGATGCGCGCCGATCGTAGGTGGGCGCACATGGCGGGCGGGAGACCCGCGGCGGAACACGTGGGTGACACGGGATGTCGCATGGGATCGATGGGAACAGTTGTCTGATGCTCCGTCGGCTTCATGCGGAGACGCCGGGGTACGCGACCTGCGTCACATCGTTCCGGGCGGGTTTCCGCCGGGCAACGCGGGGCCCCCGCAGGTGAACGAGCGTCAACAGTGCGTAAGACCTCGGTGAACCCGTGTGCCCGATGTGCGCGAGCCACTGAACCGCGAGTAATGTCCTCACCTGCACAGACTCATACAGATTCCCTGGCCGTTCTCTTGACACCGGAGGGCCCGTTGTCCCGCTTCGCACTCATCAAGGCAGTGCTCGGACCGATCATGCGCCTGATGTTCCGCCCACGGGTGGAAGGCGCGGAGCACATCCCCGGCGAGGGTCCGGTGATCCTGGCCGGGAACCACCTCACGTTCATCGACTCGATGATCATGCCGCTCTTCTGCGACCGTCAGGTCTTCTTCATCGGCAAGGACGAGTACGTCACCGGGAAGGGCGTCAAGGGCCGCCTGATGGCCTGGTTCTTCACGGGCTGCGGCATGATCCCGGTCGACCGGGACGGTGGCCGCGGCGGTGTGGCGGCGCTGATGACGGGACGCCGGGTGCTGGAGGAGGGCAAGGTCTTCAGCATCTACCCGGAGGGCACGCGCTCCCCCGACGGCCGGCTCTACCGGGGCCGTACGGGCATCGCCCGGCTGGCCATGATGACCGGTGCGCCCGTCGTGCCGTTCGCCATCATCGGCACGGACAAGATCCAGCCCGGCGGCTCCGGCATGCCGCGCCCCGGCCGGGTCACGGTCCGCTTCGGCGAGGCGATGGAGTTCTCCCGGTACGAGGGCATGGACCGCGACCGGTACGTCCTGCGGGCGGTGACCGACTCCGTGATGACCGAGGTCATGCGGCTGTCCGGGCAGGAGTACGTGGACATGTACGCCACCAAGGCCAAGGCGGCGTAAGAAGCCGAGGAGCTTCGATACGGCCGTTTCGGGATGTACCGGGCCGTCCGGCTGGACGGTTCGTACGGCGGGCCGCTCTTCCGGCGGCCCGCCGTTCGTGTGTCACTGGTCTCCCCGGGGGGCGGGGACGGGAACCCCAGGATCCTGGCGCCCGCCGTCGATCCGTTGTCCCCGGAGCATGAACCAGGCCGCCACCGCCGCCACGAGCAGCACCGCCGCGCCCGCACCCGCCGCGAGTGCGAGACCGTCGACGAAGGACTGCCGGGCCGCGTCCAACAGCGCTTCGGACGGCTGCGCGGGCAGGGTCGCCGCCGCCTCCACCGCGCCGCCCAGCGACTCGTGGGCCTGCGGCGGAGTGCCCGCCGGGCCGGTGAAGTCGCGGTAGACGCCGGTCACGATGGAGCCGAGTACGGCGATTCCGAGGGCCGCGCCCAGTTCGTACGCCGTCTCCGACACCGCGGACGCCGCGCCCGCCTGCTCCTTGGGCACCGATCCGAGGATCACGTCGGCCGTCACGGTGAACGAGAAGCCCGCGCCCACGCCCACGACCAGCAGCGCGGCTCCCAGCAGGGGGTAGCCCGTGGACTGGCCGATGACGGTGAGCGAGGCCAGGGCCAGGCCGACGGCGGCGAGACCGGCGGAGACGACGGACCGTACCGAGAAGCGCCGGGCGACCGTACCGGCGACCAGACCGGACGCCACCGCGCCGACGGCGGCGGGCAGTTCGGCGAGGCCCGCCTCGAACGGCTGCCTGCCCTGCACGAGCTGCAGGTACTGGGAGAGGAAGAACACGAGGCCCGACAGTCCGAGGATGGTGAGCAGGTCGGCCAGGACCGCGCCGCTGAAGCCGCGGTTGCGGAACAGCCGCATGTCCAGCAGGGGTGCCGGGAGGGAGAGTTGGCGGCGTACGAAGCCGTACAGCGCTCCCGCGCCGAGCAGGGCCGCGGCGAGGACCTCCCAGGTGATGCCGTGCGTGGCCGCCTCCTTGACGGCGTACACGACACCGATCATGCCGGCCAGCGACAGGACGACACTGACCATGTCCCAGGGACCGGGACGCGGGTTCCGCGACTCGGGCAGCAGCTTGATGCCGACGAGGACCAGGACCGCCATCACCGGCAGGTTGATCAGGAAGACCGAGCCCCACCAGAAGTGTTCCAGCAGGAAGCCGCCGACGATCGGGCCGACGGCGGTACCGGCGGAGGCGGTCGCGCCCCAGATGCCCAGCGCCAGGCTGCGTTCGCGCCGGTCGTGGAAGAGGTTGCGGATGAGGGCGAGGGTGGCGGGCATCAGGGTCGCGCCGGCGACGCCGAGCAGGGCGCGGGCGACGATCAACATCTCGGGTATGGTGGCATAGGCGTTGAGGACGGAGACCGCTCCGAACGCGGTGGCGCCGACGAGCAGGATCCGCTTGCGGCCGATGCGGTCGCCGAGGCTGCCCATGGAGACGAGCAGGCCGGCGATGACGAAGGAGTAGACGTCGCCGATCCACAGGAGCTGGGTGCCGGTGGGCTTGAGATCCTCACTGATGTAGGGGGTCGCGAGACCGAGGACGGTCGCGTCGACGGCCACCAGCAGCACGGCGAGCACGAGGACGGACAGCGCGAGCCAACGGCCGGGACGCTTCACCGCCTCGGTCAGGTCCGCCGGCTGCAGGGTGCTGGTCATGATTCCTCTCTTCGGGTTTCGTCTCGGCGCAGAGCGCCACCGAGCAGCAGTTCGACGATCATGTGGGTGAAGTCGTTGCGGGCGACCCGGCCTTCCGTCACGGCCCAGGCGGCGGAGGCCAGCAGGCCGTACAGCGCCTCGGTGAGCCAGCCCGGGGTCAGGTCGATCCGGAACTCGCCGGCCTCCTGGCCGCGCCGGAACAGGGCGGCGACCCGGTCGTCGATCCGGGACCAGCCCGCGTTCTGTTCCTCACCCTCGAACAGCTGGTTCTCGGTGTAGAGGAAGGCGAGGAGGGCGGCGGCGGGTTGCAGCTCGTGGACCAGACGTCGTGCGGCCTCGCTCGCGGGCCCGTCGTCCAGCGCGGCCGCGTCCAGGGCGGCCTCGCACTCCGAGATGCCGAGCGCCTCCAGCGCGCGCACGAGCGCGTCGCGCCCGGCGAACTGGCGGTGCAGTGTGGCCCGGCTGATCCCGGCGGCCTTGGCCACCTCGTCCATGGTGGCGGTGGCTTTGCGGGTCAGCAGGGCGGCGGCGCTGCGGAGTACGTGGTCACGATCGACGGCCATGAGACAAGAGTAGACCATGTGAGACATCAACGTCTCACGATGGGCATGGGCGTCTCATCACCGCAGGCGGACGAAGGTGTCCGTCAGTGCCAGGGCAGCTGTCCGCGCCGATCCCAGTAGGCGTGCGGGTCCTCCGCCAGCGTGGCCAGGCGCGCGAGCTGCTCCTCGTCGAGGTCGACGACGGCCGCCCGCAGGTTGGACGCGAGCTGGAGGGGCGTGGCGGCGCCGGAGAGCACGACACCGGCCCAGGGCCGGCGCAGGACGAACGCCAGAGCCACGGCGTCGCAGCCGTAGGACGTCTCCTCCGCCACGGCCTTCAGGACGTCCGGCGCAGAGGGCCCGGCCAGACGTCCGTTGGCCATGCCCTCCTTGACGATCACCGTGAGACCGGCGTCGTGGGCCTCGGCGAGGGCCGGGGCGGCTGAGGTCTCCAGCGCGTTGTAGGTGGACTGGACGGTACGGAAGAGGGGCTCGCCGTCGACCGTGACCGCGAGCGCGGCGCGGATGGCGTCGGCCTGCGCGGGACCGCTGGTGGAGAAGCCGATGCTCACCCCCTGGGCCGCGGCCTCCGCCAGCCCGGCATGGAGCTCTTTGTCGGTGAGGGCCGGGCTGTCCGGGGTCACCGAGTGGATCTGGTACAGGTCGAGCCGGTCGCCGAGCAGGGCGGCGGTCTCGGCGCGCTGCCGCTGGTACGTCGGCACGCTGTGGTCCTTGACCTCGTGCTGCTCGGCGTCGGTGCTCCAGTCGGCCGTGTACGTGTAGCCCCACTTGCTGCCGACGACGACGTCGTCGATGCCGGGGCGGGCGCGGAGCCACTCGGCGAGGAACTCCTCCGAACGGCCGTAGGAGCGGGCCGCGTCGACGTAGCGGACGCCCTGGGCGTAGGCGGCGTCGAGGAGTTCGTGGGTGCGTGTGCGCAGGGTCTCGACACTGCGATCGGCTCCGAGGTCACGATCCCGCCCGAGGTTGATGTAGCCGGGGCGGCCGACTGCGGCGAGGCCGAGGCCGAAGCGGCAGGTCGGGGTCGTCGCTGAGGCGAGGCGGGCGAAGGGCATCGCGGGCTCCGTTCGGTCGGCTCCGGTACGGCTTGCGACCAACGTAACCCGCGATGACCTTCGCCTCGGAGCTCGGTTCGTGCGGTGGTGCGGTGAGTGCGTGGTGCGCGTGCGGCTGCGGCTGCGGTTGCGGTTGCGGTTGCGTCGTGGCTTTTCGTGCCGTTCCCCGCGCTCCTAGCCGGGCGTTCCCGTTACCGCTTCGCCTTTGCCGTGGCCCACTGGTGCTGACCCGCCACGTCCGCCTTCACCTCGGCGAGCTGGACGGCGACCGCGCTGGGCGCCGTACCGCCGCGGCCGTCGCGGGAGGCCAGGGCGCCCGGGACGTTGAGGACGGACCGCACCTCGGGGGTGAGGTGGGCGGAGATCTTCGCGAACTGTTCGTCGGTCAGCTCGTCGAGTTCCTTGCCCTCGGCCTCGGCGACCTTGACGCACTCGCCGGCCACCTCATGAGCGACCCGGAAGGGCACGCCCTGCTTGACCAGCCATTCGGCGATGTCGGTGGCGAGCGAGAAGCCGGCCGGGGCCAGCTCCTCCATGCGCTCGCGGTGCACGGTGAGCGTCGCCATCATGCCGGTGAAGGCCGGGAGCAGCACCTCCAGCTGGTCGCAGGAGTCGAAGACGGGCTCCTTGTCCTCCTGGAGGTCGCGGTTGTACGCGAGCGGGAGGGCCTTGAGGGTCGCCATGAGGCCGGTGAGGTTGCCGATGAGACGGCCGCTCTTGCCGCGCGCCAGCTCCGCGATGTCCGGGTTCTTCTTCTGCGGCATGATCGACGAGCCCGTGGAGAACGCGTCGTGCAGGGTGACGAAGGAGAACTCCTTCGTGTTCCAGAGGATGATCTCCTCGGCGATCCGGGAGAGGTTGACGCCGATCATCGCGGTGATGAAGGCGAACTCGGCGGCGAAGTCTCGGGACGCCGTGCCGTCGATGGAGTTGCCGACGCTGCCGTGCTCGAACCCGAGGTCCTCGGCCACCGACTCCGGGTCGAGGCCGAGGGAGGAACCCGCGAGGGCACCGGAGCCGTACGGCGAGACGGCGGTGCGCTCGTCCCACTGGCGCAGCCGCTCGGCGTCCCGGGACAGGGACTGCGCGTGCGCGAGGACATGGTGGGCGAAGAGCACCGGCTGGGCGTGCTGGAGGTGGGTGCGGCCGGGCATCGCCACGTCGGGGTGGGCCTCGGCCAGGCCGATCAGCGCGTCCTGGAGGTCGGCGATCAGGCCGCCGATGATCCGGGCGTGGTCGCGCAGGTACATCCGGAAGAGGGTCGCGACCTGGTCGTTCCTCGACCGTCCCGCGCGCAGCTTGCCGCCGAGGTCGGGGCCGAGGCGCTCCAGCAGGCCGCGCTCCAGGGCGGTGTGGACGTCCTCGTCGGCGATGGTGCCGACGAAAGCGCCTGACGCCACGTCCTGTTCGAGCTGGTCCAGGCCGGCCAGCATGCGCTGAAGCTCGTCCTCGGTGAGCAGCCCCGCCTTGTGCAGCACGCGTGCGTGGGCACGCGATCCGGCGATGTCGTAGGGCGCCAGCCGCCAGTCGAAGTGGACGGAGGCGGACAGCTTCGCCAGGGCCTCGGCGGGACCGTCGGCGAAACGGCCGCCCCAGAGCCGTACGTCACCGCTGTTGCTGCTCACTTGCGTTGCTCCTCGGAGTCTCGGAGGTTGTTGACGGGTCACCCGGGTCACCTGGTGTGTCGTCGCCTCCCTGCGCACCGGCGGTCAGGGAGGCGGCGTTCACGCTATCGCCTACGCGAGGTCCCGCTTGGCCGCGATCTTCGACGACAGGCCGTAGATGTCGATGAAGCCCTTGGCGGCGGCCTGGTCGAACGTGTCGCCGGTGTCGTAGGTGGCGAGGTCGAAGTCGTACAGCGACGACTCGGAGCGCCGGCCGGTGACCACCGCGCGACCGCCGTGCAGGGTCATCCGGATGTCGCCGTTGACGTGCTGGTTGGCCTCGTCGATGAAGCCGTCCAGGGCGCGCTTGAGCGGGGAGAACCACTGGCCGTCGTAGACGAGTTCGCCCCAGCGCTGCTCGACCTGCCGCTTGTAGCGGGCGAGTTCACGCTCGACGGTGACGTTCTCCAGCTCCTGGTGGGCCGTGATGAGCGCGATGGCGCCCGGGGCCTCGTACACCTCGCGGGACTTGATGCCGACGAGGCGGTCCTCGACCATGTCGATCCGGCCGATGCCCTGGGCGCCGGCACGCTCGTTGAGCTGCTGGACGGCCTGCAGGACGGTGACGGGCCGGCCGTCGACGGCGACCGGGACGCCCTCCTCGAAGGTGATGACCACCTCGTCGGCCTCGCGCGGGACGGCCGGGTTCTGGGTGTACTCGTAGATGTCCTCGATCGGGGCGTTCCAGATGTCCTCGAGGAAGCCGGTCTCGACGGCACGCCCGAAGACGTTCTGGTCGATGGAGTACGGGGACTTCTTGGAGGTCGCGATCGGGAGGTTCCTGGCCTCGCAGAACGCGATGGCCTTGTCGCGGGTCATCGCGTAGTCGCGGACGGGGGCGATGCACCTGAGGCCGGGGGCGAGGGCGACGATGCCGGCCTCGAAGCGGACCTGGTCGTTGCCCTTGCCGGTGCAGCCGTGAGCGACGGTGGTGGCGCCGTGCTTGTGGGCGGCGGCGACCAGGTGCTTGACGATCGTCGGCCGGGAGAGCGCGGAGACCAGCGGGTAGCGGTCCATGTAGAGGGCGTTGGCCTTGATCGCCGGGAGACAGTACTCGTCGGCGAACTCGTCCTTGGCATCGGCCACTTCGGCCTCGACGGCCCCGCAGGCGAGCGCGCGCTTGCGGATGACGTCCAGGTCCTCGCCGCCCTGACCGACGTCCACCGCGACGGCGATGACCTCGGCGCCCGTCTCCTCGGCGATCCAGCCGATGGCGACGGAGGTGTCCAGACCGCCCGAGTAGGCGAGTACGACGCGCTCGGTCACGGGGTTCTCCTCACGGTGCGTGCGGTGTCATGCATGAGTATGCAGACCTCTGCATGATTCGTCAATCCTGCTGGTGGGGGCGATGCCGCTGCGGCAGGGGGGGAGGCGGTGGCGCCGACGGCCGGGGGTGGAGGCGGTGGTGCCTGCGGCAGGGGGGAGGCGGTGGCGCCGACGGCCGGGGGTGGAGGCGGTGGTGCCTGCTGCGGGGGCGCAGGCGGGTGTGCCTGCGACCGGGGGCGCAGGCGGTGGCGGCGGGCACCTCCCGGCGCAGAGCAGTGGCGGACCGGGGAGCGCCCGCCGGCCACCGATCGCCCGCGGGGCGCGCAGGGCGGGGCGCAGGGCCCATCGCGAGGCACGGGGCACGCGCAGGGCGGGGCGCAGGGCCCATCCCGAGGCGCGGGGCACGCGCAGGGCGGGGCGCAGGGCCCATCGCGAGGCACGGGGCACGCGCAGGGCGGGGCGAAAGTCCCTCGCGAGGCGCGGCCCCGGCCGTCTCCCGGGGCGCCCCGCAAGTCACCCGTCGAGGCGGAAACCCACCGCCCACCGAGCCACAAGCCCCCGCCGACCAGCCCATCGGCAGGAAATTTGCTCGGCCTTTGAACACCTGAAACCGCTTACCCGTACCTCTCGCCGAACGCAGGCGCCGCGTTTGTGAATGAGAGACCCCCCGACCCGAGTGAGGCATCCGCATGTCCAGGGCTCTTCCGAAGTACAACAAGCGTCGCGTCGCGTTGATCGGCGGCGCTGCCGCGGTGGTGTTGTCCGGCGCGGTGATCGCCGGTTCCGCCCTCGCCGGAACGCCCGGCTCCGCGCAGAGCGGAAGCACGAACGCCAAGACGCTGGCCGCCGGCCCCGGCACCATCACGTGCCCGGACGTCGCCTCCCAGCTCCCGGCGATCCCGGCGTCCGCCCAGGCCGAGGTCGACCGCAACCTGACCCTGCTGCAGACCCAGATCGACGAGGCCAACAAGCGGCTCGTGGACACGGTCGGCCAGGGCGGACCGAACTTCGTTCAGAACGCGATCCTCGGTCCGCTGGAGGACAAGCGGATCTCCACCGTCAACCGCATCGCCACCGCGATCGGCCGCACCGCCGAGAAGCCCCAGGGTCTCGACGCGCTCGCGCCATGCACCCTCAACGCCGACGGTGCCGCCGGCGCGGGCGAGGAGGCGGGCGCGGGCGCAGAAGCGGGCGCCGGCCAGGAAGCCGGGGCGGAGGCCGGTGCCGGTGCGGAGGCCGGTGCCGGTGCGGAGGCCGGCGGCGAGGCCGCGGCCACGCCGAGTGCGGCCGCCCCGCAGGAGGGCGGCGCGGAGGCGGGTGGCGACGCCGCTGCGGCCGGCGCCATCAACTGCCCGGACGTCGCCTCGCAGTTGCCCGCGATCCCGGCCTCCGCCCAGGCCGAGGTCGACCGTAACCTGGCCCTTCTGGACACCCAGATCCAGGAGGCCGACAAGCGCCTCGTGGACACGGTCGGCCAGGGCGGACCGAACTTCGTCCAGAACGCGATCCTCGGCCCGCTGGCGGACAAGCGGAAGTCGACCATCGACCGCATCGCCATCTCCATCGGCCGCACCGCCGAGAAGCCGCAGGGCCTGGACTCCCTGGCCGCCTGCACGGTCAACCAGTGACGTGACAGGCGCTGTGACCGCCCCGTGTGAGCGCCGGCCGGGGCGGCCACGGGCGTCTGAACGTCCCGACGAGGACGGCCTCATGCACACGAGGACCGTCCTCTTCGCATGGACGGCATGGACGGCGTGGACATCCGAATTCCTTAGACACGCGAACGATCTGCACCCATAATCGTTAGACATGGGAAAGAACTACGCACGCATAGACGGCCGACTGCGCACCTTCATCGAGGCGCAGCCGCTCTTCTTCACCGCATCCGCCCCCTTGTCCGGCGACGGCACGGTCAACCTCTCCCCCAAGGGCCTCAAGGGCTCGTTCGCGATTCTCGACGAACTCACCGTGGCCTACCTCGACTTCGTCGGCTCCACCGCGGAGACCATCGCGCATCTGCGGGAGAACGGCCGGATCACCCTGATGTGGTGCGCCTTCCAGGGGCCGCCGAACATCGTGCGGGTGCACGGCCGCGGCGAGCCGGTCTTCCGCGACGACCCGCGCTTCCCCGAACTGCTCGCCCACTTCCCGGACATCGACCCGACCGATCACGGACTGCGTGCCGTGATCGTCGTACGGGCCGAACTCATCCGCGACTCCTGCGGGTACGCGGTGCCCTACATGTCGTACGACGGGGACCGCGACCTGCACGGCCGGCGCTTCGCGCGCGAGGACGACGCCTCACTCAGCGAGTACTTCGCCAAGAAGGAGCACATCGCCACAAGCATGGACGGACTGCCCGGACTTCCGCTGCCGCTGCGTCCGATTTCGTAGCTCTTATTTCATCCATACACACACAAGCAACTTGCCTGAATAATGACGGAATTCTCCCGTCCGGTGCTCGCGCGTGCCTAGCCTGAGCGCACGAACGGATGGGGGAATCATGTTCCGACCGACGCGCGAACCACAGACCAAACGCCATGTCCGTACCTCATACTTCGTGGTCGGCGAGGGCATCCTCGCCGACTCCGGGGACGAGGGCCCCACGCAGCCGTCGACGGCGTCGACCGTCGCGGCTCTGCGCAAGTTCCAGTTCTCCCGGCTGGGCCCGCACGCCAAGCCCGCCCAGCTGCTCGACCGGCCCGCCCGCGAGGAACTCGCGCAGGCGATGACCAAGGCCGGTCCCCAGCCCGACTCGAACAACCCGGCGGTGCCCGCGGGCTTCACCTACCTCGGCCAGTTCGTCGACCACGACCTGACCCTGGACGCCACGGCGGTACAGCTGGAGGAGGACGTCACCGTCCGCCAGCTCCTCCAGGGCCGCTCCCCGGCGCTGGACCTCGACAGCCTCTACGGCCTCGGTCCGGAGCACCGCTTCGACCGCCGTTTCTACGAGGACGACGGCCTGCGCCTGCGCACCGGCACGACCCAGGGCCTGCCCGCTCCCGGTGACGACCAGATCGTCGGTCTGCCCCTCGGCGGCTTCGACCTGCCCCGGGTGGGCGCCGGCTCGCTGGTCTCCGAGCGGCGCCGGCCCCTCATCCCGGATCCGCGCAACGACGAGAACCTCGTGGTCGCCCAGATCCACTGCGCCTTCATCCGGTTCCACAACCGGGTCGTGGGCGACCTGATCAACAAGGGCGTCTCCAGCGCGGTCCTGTTCGAGACGGCACGCGAGACGGTGGTCAAGCACTACCAGTGGATGCTGCGGCACGACTTCCTGCCCAGGATCGTCGACCCGGGCATCGTCGAGGAGGTGTTCACCAAGGGCCGCACGTTCTTCGAGCCGGCCCCGGGCGAACACGACTTCCCGACCATGCCGATCGAGTTCTCGGTGGCCGCGTACCGACTGGGCCACAGCATGGTGCGCGGCGCCTACAACTGGAACCGGATCTTCGACAACGGCAGGGGAACACTGCCGTTGCTGTTCCGCTTCACCGGCACCAGCGGGATCCTCTCTCCGCCGCCCGCCGACGCCGGCGATCCCGAGGCGGGGACCTTCGAGCGGCTGCCCACCAACTGGATCGCCGACTTCCGGCGCCTGTTCGACTTCCGTGAGGCGGGCCGGGACGACCTGGGCGTGCCGGCCGAGAAGTTCAACGTCGCCAAGCGGATCGACACCCAGCTGGTCAACCCGCTGGCCGACCTTCCGCTCGGATCCTTCGGCGGTCGCGGCGGGCCGGCTCCCGCTCCGATCGAGCTGAACCTCGCGTTCCGCAACCTCACCCGGGCGAACATGATGAGCCTGGCGACGGGTCAGCAGATGGCCAAGCGCCTCGGGGTGAAGCCGCTCCTGCCGTCCGACTTCGAGAACGGCGGCGGCGCCCAGCTCAGCGAGCCGCTGCGCAAGAAACTCGTCGAGCACTGCCCGCTGTGGTTCTACGTCCTGCGCGAGGCCGAGGCGAACGGCAGCGGACGGCTGACCGGTGTCGGTGGCCGGATCGTCGCCGAGGTGTTCCACCGGGCCATGGAGGGCAGCCGGTACTCCATCGTGCGCGACCGGTTCTGGCGTCCGTTCCTCAGCCCGGTCACGGAACGCCACGCCGGCCACGTGTTCGAGATGACCGATCTGATGCTGTACGCCTTCCAGGAGCGGGCGGATCTGCTGAATCCGCTGGGTGAGTGAGCGAGGAGGTCCAAAGAGCGGCGACGGCACCTCGGGACCGGACCCGAACGGGTCAGCCCCGGTGCCGTGGCCGTTGTCCCGCCGTAGGTTCGGCGACATGCGCCCCGCTGTCGTCGCCGCCCTTCTGTCCGCGTCCCTGCTCGGCCTCGGTGCCGCTCCGGGTGGTTCGCCGCCGCCCCTGCCCGCCCGGATGGCCGACACCGGGGGCGGCAGCCAACTGATCACCGCGGTGGCCGCGAGGACCGGCTCCACCTCGGGGACCCTGACGTGGTGGGAACGGCGGAACGGGCAGTGGGCCAAGGCCGGTTCGGCGGCTGCCCGGTTCGGGGCGAAGGGGCTCGTCGAGGGGGCCGCGCGCCGGCAGGGGACGAACACGACGCCCACCGGTCTGTACGACCTGCCGTACGCCTTCGGGATCAAGGGGGCGCCGGACGGCACGACGTACAGGTACCGGGTGGTGCGGAAGAACTCCTGGTGGTGTCAGGACAATGACTCGCGGTTCTACAACCGGTGGGTGGAGCCGAGGCCCGCGGACTGCCGTGCGGGTGAGTCGGAGCGGTTGATCTCGTACGCGACGCAGTACGCGTACGCCTTCGTCATCGGCTTCAACTACGACAAGCCGGTGCGCGGGCGGGGCGCCGGGATTTTTCTGCATGTCAACGGGCGTGGTGCCACGGCCGGTTGTGTGTCGGTGTCCGCGGACGCGATGCGGCGGATCCTGCGGTGGGCCGCGCCCTCCAAGAAGCCGCACATCGCTGTGGGGACGACGGGAGGCGGTACCGCGATCACACGGTACTGAGGGTGACCGTGAACGTCGTCGCGCCGGGACGGCTGTCCAGGCTCACGTTCCCGCCGTGCGCCTCCACCACGGCCGCCACGATCGACAGGCCCAGGCCCGCACCGCCGCCGGGCGACTCGGACTTGCGGCGGTCGGCTCTGGTGAAGCGTTCGAAGACGCCGGGGCGGAGGTCCTCGGGGACGCCGGGGCCGTCGTCGTGGACCTTCAGGACGGCTGAGGGGCCCTCGCCGCCCGCGGCGCAATCCACAACGATGTCCAGCGTCACCGTCACCTTCGTGCCCACAGGTGTGTGCACACGGGCGTTGGCCAACAGGTTGGCCAGCACCTGTTGCAGGCGGTGTGCGTCGCCCGGCACGGTGACCGGTTCCTCCGGAAGCTCCATCTCCCACTGGTGGCCGGGGCCCGCGGCGCGTGCGTCGGCGATCGCGTCGAGGATCAGGCGGGTGAGGTCGACGGGGGCACGTTCCAGCGGGCGGCCCGCGTCCAGACGGGCCAGCAGCAGGAGGTCGTCGACCATCTCGCCCATCCGGGACGACTCGGCGGCGATACGGTCCAGGGCCCGGGTGACCTCCGGCGGCACCGGGCCCGGGTGCAGCAGCGCCAGCTCGGCGTGGCCGCGTACCGAGGCGACCGGGGTGCGCAGCTCATGGCTGGCGTCGGCGGCGAAGCTGCGCAGCCGTTCCTCGCTGGCATGGCGTTTGGTGAGCGCGTCCTCGACATGGCCGAGCATCCGGTTGAAGGCGCCCGCGACCCGGCCCACCTCGCTGCGCGGGTCCGCCTCGGGAGCGCGCGGCGGCAGCGCCACCTCCCCACTGGCCAGCGGGAGTTCGCTGACCCGGGTGGCGGTGGCGGCGACCCGGCTCAGCGGGCGCAGCGACCAGCGCACCCAGAGGGCGCCCGCGACACCGGTGGCGGTCAGAGCCGCCCCGAAGACGATTCCGGCGACCAGTTCCAGCCGGTGGACGGTGGCCTCCACCGGCTCCAGGGGCAGGCCGGTGATCAGGACGTCGCCGTCGATGCCCTGGGAGGCCCTGACGCGGTAGGCGTCCAGTGCGGAGAGGCGGACGGTGTGGCCCCTGCCGTCGCTCGGGACCGCGCCAAGGTGCCTCGCGTCCTCGGACGTCAGGGGAACGTCGGTGACGGTTCCCGGCCGGACCACCGCCGCGTTGGTGACCGCGTCGCCGACCAACCGGGCGCCGAACGTGCCCGTGGTCTGCCGACGGGTGTCACCGTGTTCGTCGCCGTCGTGGTCGTCCGGCAGCGTGCCGCCGTGTTCCAGGCTCTCCGGGAACTGGTTCCCGGCCTGGTCGAGCTGCTCGTCCAGACGGCTGGTGAGGAAGCCGTTCAGTTCGACGACGGCGGCCACGCCGACCGCCGCGCAGCTCACCGCCAGCAGCACCACCAGACCGACGGTGAGCCGGGCGCGCAACGTGTGCGGGCGGGGCAGCCGCCGCGGGAACCTCATGAAGTCACCGGCTTGAGCACGTACCCCGCCCCGCGCACCGTGTGGATCATCGGCTCACGGCCCGCGTCCACCTTCTTGCGCAGATACGAGATGTACAGCTCCACGACATGGGCCCGGCCGCCGAAGTCGTACGACCACACCCGGTCCAGGATCTGCGCCTTGCTCAGCACCCGCCGCGGATTGCGCATGAGGAAGCGAAGGAGCTCGAACTCGGTCGGGGACAGCTCGATCAGCTCCCCCGAACGGGTCACCTCGCGGGCCTCCTCGTCCATGACCAGGTCCCCGACGATCAGCCGCGGCCCCTCGTCCAGTTGCCGGGCCATGCCGGCGCGGCGCAGCAGGCCGCGGAGCCGGGCGACGACCTCCTCCAGGCTGAACGGCTTGGTGACGTAGTCGTCGCCGCCCGCCGTGATGCCGGCGATCCGGTCCTCCACCGCGTCCCGCGCCGTGAGGAACAGGACGCAGACGTCAGCCTTCACGGTGCGCAGGGAGCGCAGCACGGCGAAGCCGTCGGTGTCGGGGAGCATCACGTCGAGGACGACGGCGTCGGGCATCAGCTCCCTGGCCTCCGTCAGCGCACAGGCCCCGTCGCCGGCGGTGCGCACCTGCCAGCCCTCGTAGCGCAGGGCGCCGCAGAGCACCTCGGCGAGGTCGGGGTCGTCGTCGACGACGAGGACGCGCAGCGGGGTGCCGTCGGGGCGGGTGAGGGCGGGGCGGCCGGAGCGGGTGGTGTTCATGACCTCTCCAGGATCACCCCTGCCGGCGACGGCGACCGCCCGCGAAGGCTCTGAGTTTCCTCTGAGTCCGCTCCGAGGGGGCCGGTTCAGAGCCTGCTGAGAGCTTCGCCCCGCACAGTGGCCGGGCAGGCGAAAGGGCCGGCGAAAGGACGCACACATGACCACCGTGTACGAACGGCGGGCGGCACCGGCCGTGAGGCCGGCCACGCGCCGCTCCCCCGTGGGCCCCGTGCTCGCCCTGTTGTGGGCGGGGGCGGCGGCCGTCGTGGCCCTGTGGTGGGCGGACACCGGTTCGGTGGTGGGCGCGGCGGGGTGGCTGACCGGGGCCGGCCGGATCGCCGGGCTGCTGTGCGGGTACGCCTGTGCGGTGCTCGTCGGGCTGATGGCGCGCGTTCCGCTGCTGGAGCGGCGGATCGGCTCCGACCGGGTGGCCCGCTGGCACGCGATGGCCGGCCGGTACACCGTCTGCCTGCTGGTCGCGCACATCACGCTGATCCTGCTCGGGTACGCGGCCCAGGACCGCGCCTCGCTCTGGCACGAGACGGTCACGGTGGTCCTGGACTACCCGGACATGCTCAAGGCCACGTTCGGCACGGTCATCCTGTTCGCGGTCGGCATCACCTCGGCACGCGCCGCACGCCGCCGGCTCAGCCACGAGTTCTGGTACTACGTCCACCTGCTCACGTACGTCGCCGTCTTCCTCGCCTTCTTCCACCAGCTGACGCTGGGCGACGACCTCAGCGGCGACGCCACGGCCACGGCCGCCTGGTACGCCCTGTACCTGGGCGTCGCGGCCCTCGTGGTCTGGTTCCGGTTCCTGGTGCCGGTGCGGCTGAACCTGCGGCACCGGCTGCGGGTGGACTCCGTGCACAAGGAGGCGCCGGGCGTGTACTCCGTGGTCGTACGGGGACGGCGGCTGGACGAGCTGGGCGCGCGGGCGGGCCAGTTCTTCCGCTGGCGGTTCCTCGGCGAGGGCATGGGCTGGACGTCGACGCCGTACTCGCTGTCGGCACCGCCCCGCCAGGACCTGATGCGGATCACCGTCAAGGCCCTCGGCGACCACAGCGCGGCCGTCGCCCTGCTGCGGCCCGGCACCCGGGTGTGGGCGGAGGGGCCGTACGGGTCGCTGACCGCGGACCGGCAGACGGCCCCGAAGTCGCTGCTGATCGCGGGCGGGGTCGGCATCACCCCGCTGCGGGCCCTGTTCGAGACGCTGCCCGGCGACGTCACCCTGCTCTACCGGGCACGGACGGCCGAGGACCTCGCCCTCGGCGGCGAGCTGGAGGCCATCGCACGGTGGCGTGGGGCGAAGCTGCTGTACGCGCTCAACGGGCCGGACGGGCGGCGCCCGGACCTCACGTCCGAGTCCCTGCGCGCGGCCGTCCCCGCACTCGCCGGGCACGACGTCTACATCTGCGGGCCGCACGGTTTCGCCAGGGACGTCTACGAGGCGCTCAGCGCCGCCGGTGTCCCGGACCGGCGTGTCCACCACGAGTCGTTCGAGCTGTGAGGTCCCCGACGTGCACGCTTTGAAGAAGAACCGTCCGTTGCGCCGCATCGTGCTGGCGAGTGCCGCCACCGTCTCCGGGATGGTGATGCTGCTGTCCCTGAAGCCGCACTCGACGCCGGCGGCAGCCGTGGCGGTGCCCGCGCCGACGAGCAGTTCGAGCAGTTCCGGCGGATCGAGCGGTTCCGGCGGATCGACCGGTTCCGGCGGATCGACGGGCTCCACCACCGGCACGAAGACCGTCACCGGCGACACCGTGCAGACCCGCTGGGGTCCCGTCCAGGTCCGCATCACCCTCAAGAACGGCAAGCTCACCGAGGTGACGGCGATCGCCTACCCCACGGACAACCCGCGGGACCAGGAGATCAACAGCTACGCCCTTCCCCGGCTGCGCGGTGAGGCACTCGAAACCCAGAGCGCGGACATCGACACCGTCTCGGGGGCCACGTACACGAGTGACGGTTACCGCCAGTCACTCCAGTCCGCGCTGGACTCGGCAGGCGGCTGAACGCACCGGCGTCGGGCCACGTATCTGTGAGCCAAGGGACCACCTCGCCACCCCCCTTGCCCCGTCCCCGGAGGAATCGTGACCACGACGCTCGCAGGCGGCCGCGCCGCCCGCCGCCAGACGATGCGCCGCATCCGCCCGCGCCGCTCACCGGCGACCATCCTGCTGATCGCGGTGTGGGCCGGCGCGGCCGGTGTGCTGTGGCTGTGGTGGGCCAACACCCCGTCGATCAGCGACAACAACGGCAAGATCCTCAACGCGGGCCGGATCACGGGTCTGCTCGCGGGCTATCTGATGGCGCTCGTGGTGCTGCAGATGGCCCGGGTGCCCGCGCTGGAGCGCCGGGTGGGCTCCGACCGGGTGGCCCGCTGGCACGCGATGAGCGGCCGCTACACCCTCTGCCTGGTCCTCGCCCACGTCTTCCTGATCATGTGGGGCTACGCCCTCCAGGCCGGCAAGGGCCTCGGCGACATCGTCCAGCAGACCATCGACTCCATCAACCAGCTGCCCGACATGGGCAAGGCCGCCATCGGTACCGGCCTGCTGTTCCTCATCGGGCTGATGTCGATCGGCGGTGTCCGCCGCAGGATTCCCTACGACACCTGGTACCACGTCCACCTGCTGACGTACGCGGCGGTGTTCCTGACGTTCTGGCACCAGCTGACCACCGGCAACGACTTCGCCGTCGAACCGGTCGCGAAGACGGTCTGGTACGGGCTGTACGGCTCGGTGACGGCGCTGGTGATCTGGTACCGGATCCTCACCCCGATCCGGCTGAACCTGCGGCACCGGATGCGGGTCGAGGCGGTCATCGAGGAGACGCCGGGCATCGTGTCGGTGCTGATCGGCGGGCGGAAGCTGCACCGGATGGGTGCGGAGGCGGGCCAGTTCTTCCGCTGGCGGTTCCTGGCGCCGGGCATGCGGTTCAGCTCGCACCCGTACTCGCTGTCGGCGGCCCCGCGCCCCGACATGCTGCGGATCACCGTGAAGGCGATCGGCGACCACAGCGAACGGCTGCGGGAGCTGCGGCCCGGCACCAAGGTGTGGGCCGAGGGCCCGTACGGCGCGCTGACCGCGTCCCGCCGCAGCCGCGGCAAGGTGCTGCTGGTCGCGGGCGGCGTGGGCATCACCCCGATGCGGGCGCTGTTCGAGACGCTGCCGGGCGCGGCCGGTGACATCACCCTCCTCTACCGGGCCAACAGCACCCAGGACCTGGCCCTGTGGGACGAGCTCGCCACGATCGCCGACGAGCGCGGGGCCCGGCTGATGTACGCGGTCAACAGTCCGGACGGGGCGCGCCCCGACATCTCGGCGGAGCGGCTGCAGCAGAAGCTGCCGGACATCGACAAGCACGACGTCTTCATGTGCGGGCCGGCCGGCTTCGCGCAGTCCGTGTACGAAGCACTGCGCGGCGCGGGTGTGCCCGCCCGCCGTATTCATCACGAGTCGTTCGAGATGTGAGCGACGGGATTCAGGAGCTGTTGAAGCGATGAGGAAGAGTCACCCCGTCCGACGTGTCGTGCTCGCGACCGCCGCCACCGTGTCCGGTGTCGTCCTGCTGCTGTCGCTGAAGCCGTCGTCCGACCCGGCCTCCGCGGCGGCCGGCGGCGCCGTGTCCCCGCCGCCCGTGGCGCAGGAGTCGGCCCAGGGCGGCGCCCAGGTCGCCGGGACCGGCACGGTCACCGGCGACGTGGCCCAGACGCAGTACGGCGCCGTCCAGGTCCGGCTGACCGTCGCCGGCGGCAAGATCACCAAGGCCGAGGCCGTCCAGGCACCCAAGGGCGGCACCAGCGACCAGAAGACCGCCCTGTCCGTGCCCAAACTCAACCAGGAGGCGGTCGCCGCGCAGAGCGCGGACATCGACGCGGTGTCCGGGGCCACGTACACCAGCGACGGCTACAAGAAGTCCCTGCAGTCGGCGCTGGACAAGGTGAAGGCGGCGTCCTCCCAGGGGCAGGGCGCGTCCCAGGGCGCGGGCGCCGGCAACGCGCAGGCCGCCAAGACCGTCACCGGTGCGGTCGCCCAGACCCAGTACGGCCCGGTCCAGGTCCGCATCACGGTCGCGGGCGGCAAGATCACCAAGGCCGAGGCCGTCCAGGCACCCAAGGGCGGCACCAGCGACCAGAAGACCGCCCTGTCCGTGCCCAAACTCAACCAGGAGGCCGTGGCCGCGGGCAGCGCGGACATCGACACGGTCTCCGGGGCCACGTACACCAGCGACGGCTACAAGAAGTCCCTGCAGTCGGCGCTGGACCAGGCCGGTGGCTGACACCGTGGCCGAACCGGCACACGCTCCCGCCGCGGTACGTCATGCGGAGGAGGTCATGGGGACGGTCTTCTCCTTCGACGTCCGCGGCGGGGATCCCGAGGCCGTCCGGGCCGCCCTGCGGGAGGCGGTCGACGGGCTGCACCGGGTCAACGAGGTGTTCACCACCTACCGGGACGACAGCCAGGTCTCCCGGCTCGCCCGGGGCGAACTCACCGTCGAGGAGTGCGATCCGCTGGTCGCCGAGGTGCTCGCCCTGGGCGCCGAGGCGGAACGGACCAGCGACGGCTGGTTCAGCACGCGTTACGAGGGCCGCCTCGACCCCACCGGCATCGTCAAGGGCTGGGCCGCGGAGCGCGCGGCCCGCCGCATGGCCGAGTCGGGCGCGAGTGGCGTGAGCGTGAACGGCGGCGGAGACGTCCAGCTCCTCGGCGTACCCGGCCCCCAACGCCCTTGGCGGGTCGGCGTCTCGGATCCCCTCCGCCCCGGCGGGCTGGCCGCGGTCATCTCGGCCGCGGGCGCCTCCGAGCTGGCGGTCGCCACCTCCGGCACGGCCGAACGCGGCGCCCACATCGTCGACCCCCGCACCGGGCGCTCCGCGGTGACCGACCTGGTGGCGGTGACGGTGGTCGCCCCGCAGCTGACCTGGGCGGACTGCTGGGCGACAGCGGCCTTCGCGATGGGGTCACGAGAGGCACTGGGCTGGCTGGAGAGCCTGCCGGAGGTGGAGGCGCTGCTGATCACGGCGGGCGACGAGGTCAGGTGCACGGGGGGCTTGGCCGCTCGGCTCGGGTGAGTGCTCCTCACCCCCTCAGCGCCCGGTCAGCGCCCGGTCAGCGCCCTGGCAGCGCCCTGGCAGCGCCTGTTCAGTGCCCGTTCTGAGCCAACCGCAACAAGTGATCAGCCAGGGCCTGTCCCCCCACAGGGTCCCGGCTGATCAACAGCAGCGTGTCGTCCCCGGCGATGGTCCCCAGGATGTCGTGCAGCTCCGCCTGGTCGATCGCCGACGCGAGGAACTGGGCCGCACCCGGCGGGGTGCGGAGAACCACCAGGTTCGCGGAAGCCTCCGCGGAGATCAGCAGCTCCGCCGACAGCCGCCGCATCCGCTCCTCCTTCGCCGACCCTCCCAGCGGCGCCCGAGGGGTACGGAATCCCCCCTCGCTCGGCACCGCGTAGATCAGGTCGCCGTCGGTGTTGCGGATCTTCACCGCGTTCAGCTCGTCCAGGTCCCGGGAGAGCGTCGCCTGGGTGACGCTCAGCCCGTCATCGGACAGCAGCTTCGCCAACTGGCTCTGCGAACGCACCGGTTGCCGGTTGAGGATGTCCACGATCCGGCGGTGCCGCGCGGTGCGGGTCTGCGGCACGGCAGGCCCGGCGGCCCCGTTGTGCTCGTGCTCCTGCGCCTGGCTCATCGTCGTCTCATTTCCCGGATCATCCGTCCCCGTTGGCCACGTCCAGGATGCCGGGCAGCGCCTGGAGGAACGCGTCCACTTCCGCGTCGCCGAGGTTCAGCGGCGGCATGAGCCGTACCACCTCGGGGGCGGGCGCGTTCACCAGGAATCCGGCGTCCTGAGCCGCCTGCTGCACCTTCGGTGCGAGCGGCTCGGTGAGCACGATACCCAGCAGCAGGCCCGCGCCCCGGACATGAGCGATCAGCGGATGACGAGAGCCGCCGCCGGCGCCCTCGATTCCGTCCCGCAGCTTCTCGCTCTGCCGCTTGACGTTCTCCAGCAGCCCGTCGCCCGCGATGGTGTCGAGTACGGCGAGTCCGGCCGCGCAGGCGATCGGGTTGCCGCCGAACGTCGTACCGTGCTGGCCCGGCTGGAGCAGCTCCGCGGCCCGCCCGAAGGCGACCGTCGCGCCGAGCGGCAGTCCGCCGCCCAGTCCCTTCGCGAGCGTGACGACGTCCGGCAGGACGCCCTCGTGCGCCTGGTACTCGAACCAGTGGCCGGTCCGGCCGATCCCGGTCTGCACCTCGTCCAGCACCAGCAGCGAACCGGTCGCCGCGGTGATCGCCCGGGCCGCCTTGAGGTAGCCGGCCGGGGGCACCACGACCCCGTTCTCGCCCTGGATCGGCTCGATGATGACGAGGGCGGTCTCCTCCGTGACCGCGGCGGCCAGTGCCTGCGGGTCGCCGTACGGCACGTGCGTCACGTCGCCGGGCAGCGGCAGGAACGGCTCCTGCTTTCCCGGCTGCCCGGTGAGCGCGAGGGCGCCCATGGTCCGGCCGTGGAAGCCGCCGTCGGTGGCGACCATGTGGGTCCGTCCGGTCAGCCGGCCGATCTTGAAGGCACCCTCGTTGGCCTCGGCGCCCGAGTTGCAGAAGAACACCTTGCCGTCACGGCCGAAGCGCTGGATGAGCCGTTCGGCGAGCGCGACGGGCGGCTCGGCGATGAAGAGGTTGGAGACGTGGCCGAGGGCGGCGATCTGCGTGCTGACCGCCTCGACGATCGCCGGGTGGGCGTGGCCGAGCGCGTTGACCGCGATGCCGCCGACGAAGTCGAGGTACTGCTTGCCGTCCGCGTCCCACAGCTTGGCGCCCTCGCCGCGCACGAGGGGCAGCCGAGGGGTGCCGTAGTTGTTCATGAGCGCGCCCTGCCACCGCGCGGTCAGTTCCTCGTTGCTCATGACTCCCCCTGTGCGTCCGTCTTTTCGTCGGGCACGACCATCGTGCCGATTCCCTCGTCGGTAAAGATCTCCAGCAGGATCGAGTGCTGGACCCGGCCGTCGATGACACGGGCGGTGTTCACGCCGCCCCGGACGGCGTGCAGACAGCCCTCCATCTTCGGCACCATGCCGGAGCTCAACTCCGGCAGCAGCTTCTCCAGTTGGGAAGCGGTGAGGCGGCTGATCACCTCGTCGCTGTTCGGCCAGTCCTCGTAGAGGCCCTCCACGTCCGTGAGGACCATGAGGGTTTCGGCGCCCAGCGCGGCAGCGAGTGCCGCAGCCGCCGTATCGGCATTGACGTTGTAGACATGGTGATCGTCCTGGCTCCGGGCGATCGACGACACGACCGGGATACGGCCGTCGGCCAGCAGCGCCTCGATCGCGCCCGTGTCGATGTCGGTGATCTCGCCCACCCGCCCGATGTCGACCAGCTCGCCGTCGATCTCGGGCTGGTGCTTGGTGGCGGTGATGGTGTGCGCGTCCTCGCCGGTCAGTCCGACGGCGAGCGGGCCGTGCTGGTTGAGCAGCCCGACCAGTTCGCGCTGGACCTGCCCCGCCAGCACCATGCGTACGACGTCCATGGCGTCCTCGGTGGTGACGCGCAGGCCCGCCTTGAACTCGCTGACGATGCCGTGCTTGTCGAGGGCGGCGCTGATCTGCGGGCCGCCGCCGTGCACGACGACGGGCTTGAGGCCGGCGTGGTGCAGGAAGACGACGTCCTGCGCGAAGGCCGCCTTCAGGTCCTCGTCGATCATGGCGTTGCCGCCGAACTTGATGACGACCGTCTTGCCGTTGTGCCGCACCAGCCAGGGCAGCGCCTCGATGAGGATCTGGGCCTTGGGCAGGGCGGTGTGCTTTCGCGTGATGCTCATGAGGAGTAGGCGCTGTTCTCGTGGACGTAGTCGGCGGTGAGGTCGTTGGTCCAGATGGTGGCGGCCTCGGAGCCCGCGGCGAGGTCGGCGACGATGTGGACCTCGCGGTAGCGCATGTCGACCTTCTCGCGGTCCTCGCCGACGCCGCCGTTCTTGCAGACCCAGACGCCGTTGATGGCGACATTGAGCCGGTCGGGCTCGAACGCGGCCCGGGTGGTGCCGATCGCGGAGAGCACACGGCCCCAGTTGGGATCCTCGCCGTGGATCGCGCACTTGAGGAGGTTGTTGCGGGCGATGGACCGGCCCACCTCGACGGCGTCGTCCTCGGTGGCCGCGTTCACGACCTCGATCTTGATGTCCTTGCCGGCGCCCTCGGCGTCCCGGATCAGCTGCTGTCCGAGGTCGTCGCAGACGGCCCGTACGGCCTCGGCGAACTCGGCGTACTCCGGGGTGACTTCGGAGGCGCCGGAGGCCAGCAGCAGCACGGTGTCGTTGGTCGACATGCAGCCGTCGGAGTCGACGCGGTCGAAGGTGGTGCGCGTGGCGGCGCGAAGAGCCCTGTCCAGTACGTCACTCTCGACGTCGGCGTCGGTGGTCAGGACGACCAGCATCGTGGCGAGACCGGGGGCGAGCATGCCCGCGCCCTTGGCCATGCCGCCGACGGTCCAGCCGTCCTTGGTCACCACGGACGTCTTGTGGACGGAGTCGGTGGTCTTGATGGCGATGGCGGCCTTCTCACCGCCGTGCTCGCTCAGCGCCTCGGCCGCCTGCTCGACTCCCGGGAGCAGCTTGTCCATCGGAAGCAGGACACCGATGAGGCCGGTGGAGGCGACGGCGACCTCGCCGGCCCCCACCCCGAGCACCTCGGCCACCTTCTCGGCGGTGGCGTGGGTGTCCTGGAAGCCCTTGGGGCCCGTGCAGGCGTTGGCGCCACCGGAGTTGAGGACGACGGCGGCCAGCTCGCCGCTCTTGAGGACCTGCTCGGACCACAGGACGGGCGCGGCCTTGACGCGGTTGGAGGTGAAGACGCCGGCGGCGGCGCGGCGGGGTCCGGTGTTGACCACGAGGGCCAGGTCCGGGTTGCCGTTCTCCTTGATTCCGGCGGCGATTCCGGCCGCCGTGAATCCCTTTGCTGCCGTGACGCTCACGGTGCGACTCCGATCGTCGAAAGGCCTGTGGTCTCGTCGAGCCCGAGGGCGATGTTCATGCTCTGGACGGCACCGCCCGCGGTGCCCTTGGTCAGGTTGTCGATGGCGCTGATCGCGATGATGCGGCCCGCGGCCTCGTCGTGTGCGACCTGCACCTGAACGGCGTTGGAACCGTAGACGGACGCCGTGGCGGGCCACTGCCCCTCGGGCAGCAGGTGGACGAACGGCTCGTCGGCGAAGGCCTTCTCGTAGGCGGCGCGGACGGACTCGGCGCTGACGCCGTCCTTGGCCTTCGCGCTGCACGTGGCGAGGATCCCGCGGGGCATCGGCGCCAGGGTCGGCGTGAAGGAGACCGAGACCGGCTCGCCCGCCGCCGCGCTGAGGTTCTGGATCATCTCGGGCGTGTGCCGGTGGACCCCGCCGACGCCGTACGGCGACATGGAGCCCATGACCTCGCTGCCCAGCAGGTTCGGCTTGGGTGCCCTGCCCGCCCCGGAGGTGCCGGAGGCGGCGACGATCACGGCCTCGCGCTCGGCGAGCCCGGCGGCGTACGCGGGGAAGAGGGCGAGCGAGACGGCGGTCGGGTAGCAACCGGGCACCGCGATGCGCTGGGACCCCGCAAGCCGGGCGCGGCCACCCGGCAGTTCGGGAAGGCCGTACGGCCAGGTGCCGGCGTGCGCGGAGCCGTAGAACCTCTCCCAGTCGGCCGCGTCCTTCAGCCGGAAGTCGGCGCCCATGTCGACGACCAGCACGTCCGGGCCGAGCTGCTCGGCGACGGCGGCGGACTGCCCGTGCGGCAGCGCGAGGAAGACGACGTCGTGTCCGGCGAGGACGTCGGCGGTGGTCTCCTGCAGGACCCGGTCGGCCAGCGGCAGCAGGTGCGGCTGGAGCGCGCCGAGCTTGTGACCCGCGTTGGAGTTGCCGGTCAGGGCACCGATCTCGACCTCGGGGTGCGCCAGGAGCAGCCGCAGGAGCTCTCCGCCCGCGTATCCGCTCGCTCCGGCCACTGCCGCACGTACTGCCATGTCATCCTCCTCCTGGATGGCATGACTATACGTTTCGCTGCACGTTTATGCAATCGGTTCGAGTCCGGCCCGCCAAGGGGCGCTGATCCCGGGACGGGGACCCGAGCGTCCCGCCGGAGGCTCAGCCGCTCGTCCCAGTCCGGTGACCCACGTCACGCCCGGCTCCTGTCGGCAATCGGGGCGCCGTCTCGTTCAGGGGGGACGCGAACGAGACAGGAGCCACGCCATGAAGCACCGCATCGTCGTACTCGGCGCCGGATACGCCGGGGCCTTCGCCGCCGGAAGCCTGGCCCTCCGGCTCTCCCCTCGACTCTTGACTGCCTCCGCGATCCGCTGGGCGGCCTGGGCGGGCGTGAGGTGCGTGGTGTCGACGACCTCGGCCTCGCTGTGCAGCCACGCGCGGGCCGCCTCGGCGTAGGGCTCGAGGTATTTGAGACGGACCGCGGCGCGGCCCGGCCGGGTGGCGGGGACCGTGGCGCGGCTCCTGGGTGCGGCCCCGGATCTCGACCGGCGGCTGTATTGCTTCACGGGCCGGCGCGGCTTCGAGACAACGGGCAGCCGGGACCGCCCGGGCGGCGGCGGGCACGGAGCGGCTCGCCGCCGCGGAGGACCGGCTGGTACTGCCGATGCCAACGGATCTACGGGCGTGGTGGCGGCGCGACGGCGTGGACGCGACGTTCTGGATCCCCCCGGAGTTCGCTCCGCTCGACCCGGACACCGCACCGGCGGCTCAGCACGGATCGGGGCGTGAGCCGCCGCCGGCCGGAGTGCGGCGCCGCGCTCCGGCATGCCGAGGGCCCGCGCCCCGTCCAGGGACGATGTTGGTCATTTGACCAACATCGTCCCCATCCAGGTCGCGGGCCCTCGCCCACGGTTTTGTCGCCCGTGTCAGGCCGCCGGTGTGGGCTCCGGAGCCGTCTCGGGCGTCTCGGAGACCGGGGCGGGGCGACGCTCGGACAGCATCACGTACACGATCACCGTGCCGACCACGCAGATGCCGGCGATGACCCACAGCACCGTGGTGAACGCGTCCGTGTAGCCCTGGCCGAGGACGTCGAGGAGGTCGCCGCGCCGCCCGGCGGGCAAGGTGGCGCCGACGCCGGCCAGATCACCGCCGACCAGGTTGTTCGCCAGCTCCGAGGCCGATCCGGCGTCCGGGTAGCGGGCAGCGGTGTCGGTCAGCTGAGAGCGGGTCAGGCTGAGCAGCATCGCGCCCATGGCGGCGATGGCGATCGTCTCGCCTGCCAGGCGCATCGTGTTGAACATGCCCGCGGCCATGCCGGCGCGCTCGGGCTTGACCGAGGAGACCGCCAGACCGTCGATCAGGCCTGCCGAGGTACCCATGCCGGTGCCGATCAGCAGCAGCGGACCGGCCAGGCCGCCCATGCCGATGCCCGGGTGGATCACCGTCAGCCACGCGGCGCCCGCGCCGATCAGCAGCAGGCTCAGGGACAGCACCACGCGGTTTCCGACGGCCGCGACCAGCTTGGCGGCGAGCAGCGGAACGACGAAGACAGGGCCGGAGAGCAGCAGCATGGTCAGGCCGGCCTCACCGGCGCTGACTCCGTTGACGCCGGTCAGGTACGAGGGCAGCAGCACCAGCAGGGACACGAAGCCGAAGGCGATGGCGACCGGCAGCAGGCAGAAGGCCAGGAAGCGGACCTGCTTGAAGAGCGAGACGTCGAACATCGGACGCTCCTGCCTGCCCTCGATGATCACGAACACCACGAGCAGCACGGCGAATCCGGCGAACATGGCCAGCACGGCACCGCTGGACCAGCCCAGCTGCGGGCCTTCGACCATGGCGAGCGTCAGCAGGAACAGGCTCGCCGAGAAGGTACCGGCGCCGGCCCAGTCGACGCCCTTGGCGTCGGGGTCCTTGGACTCCTTGATGAAGGGCACCGCGAGCAGCACCAGGACACCGATGACCACGTACGAGACGAAGACCGCGCGCCAGCCGAAGCCGTTGACGAGCGCCCCCGCGGTGGACGGGCCGAGCGCCAGGCCAATACCGGCCGCCGAGCCCAGGAGCGCGAACGCGCGACCGAGGGCCGGGCCCTGGAAGGTGGTCGCCAGCAGCGCGGCACCGGAGGTCATGGACGCCGCCGCGCCCACTCCGGACAGACCGCGGGCCACATCCAGCAGAATGACGTCGCCCGCGAGCGCGGCGACCAGGGAGCAGGCCGTGAACAGCAGGCTGCCGAAGACGAACATCCGCTTGCGGCCCACTATGTCGGCCAGCGAGCCGAGCGCCAGCATGAAGCTGGCGAAGGTCAGGTTGTAGGCGTTGACGATCCATTGCAGCGGCTCCAGACCGGAGCCGAGATCGGCCCCGATCGTCGGCAGCGCCACCGATGTCCCGGTCAGTGAGGCGGGCAGCACCAGGACGGCCAGACAGACCGCCGCCAACGTCATGGCAGGGCGCAGGCGGTGATCGCCCTCGCCGTGAACGTCAATCATGTTGTTGTGCACTCCTTCTGACTCTCAGTCGTGATCGAGCAAAACATCGTGTCCGTACATGTATCAGAGTTCGAATATGACATCAAGCTTTGACAGTTGTCCGGGTGCTAGCCTGCCGTGATGGGAACTCTGACTCGTCCGGGCACCGTGCTCGTCCTCGTCGACCTCCAGGAATGGATCACCGCACTGCCCCTCGCCCCGCTCTCCGGGCCCGAGGTGGTCACGGAGTGCGCCGCCCTTCTCGACACCTTCCGAAAAGCCGGGGAACCGGTCGTCTTCGTCCGCTATCTGCGCGAGGACGGCGCCGACGGCGGCGCCGACCACCCCGAGACCCGCCTGGTCGACGGGGTCCTGCCCACCGCGGGCGAGGAGACGGTCGTCAAACACGGCCTCGACGCCTTCCAGGGGGCCACCGCAAGCGGCCTCGGACTGCACGCGCTGCTGCGGACGTACGGAGCCGACAGCGTCGTCCTGGCCGGGATCGCCACCCCCCACGGCATCGCCGCCACCGCCACCACCGCGCTCCGCCTCGGCTACCGGGCCGTGATACCCACCGACGCGACCACGGCCGGGGACGCCCACGGCCACACCACCGCACTGCGCGAACTCGCGAGCGCGGGCGCCGAACTCCTGCCGCTCAGCCGGATTCTGGAGGCGCTCGGCTGAGCCGTCCGCAACACCTCGGTCACCCCTGGGCCAGACCTTGAGTGCTTCTTGAGCGAATCACTTCCCGGTACACGGCCGATCGCGAGTGGGGGCTGCGAGGTTGGTTCTGCGCGGGAGGGCGACACCGTCCGATGTCCCCCTCCCGCGCACCACGAACCTTCCGAGCGCATCCGACCAGGGAAGTGGAATGACCGTTGCAGACGAGAAGCCCGGACTGTACGAGGCCTCGGTCCTGTCCTCCGCCGCGGCCGACGGGCTGTCCTTCGAGAGCACCGTCGAGCGTTCCCTCGTGCACCGGGCGGCCCTCGCCGAGGTGTTCATCACCGACGCGGAGCGCGTCGACGACGACCGGTACCTGGTCGCCGCCCAACTACCGTGCAGCCACCCGTACTACAACGACCACCTGACCCAGCCGGCCGCGGCCGACTCGCTGTTGCTGCTCGAATGCGGTCGCCAGGCGGCCACCGTGGTGGTGCACCGCTGGCTCGACGTTCCCGCCGGAACGTCGTTCCTGGTCACGCGCTGGGAGACCGAGCTGGTGGACTCCCCCGCCCTTGATCTCGGCACCGCCCCCGGTGAGCTGCGGATGCTGGTCACCACCCGCGATCCACGCAGGCGCCGCGGCGAACTGCGTTCCCTGCAGGTCGAGATCGCCCTGCACCTGGCCGGCCGGCTCGTCGGCACCAGCCGCATCGGCGTCGGTTACCTCCCGGGCCCCGAGTACCGGGCGTTCCGCGCCATGCGCCGTACGACACCGCCGCCGATGTCTGACGCGCCCGAGCTCACTTGGGCACCACCGGTCGCACCCGCGCTGGTGGGACGCCACGACCGGCGCAACGTGGTGCTGGCCGACGCCCGCCGGACGCCCGACGGGGCGCGTGCCCTGCTGGCGCCGCCGGTGTCGAACCGGGGCATCTTCGACCATCCCCTGGACCACGTGCCGGCCATGGTCATGGTCGAGGCGGCACGCCAACTCGCCGTGTTCGCCGTGGGCGAGCCCCGCTACGCCACCCGGCTGTCCGCCGCTTTCGGCCGCTTCGTCGAGCTCGACTCGCCGGTCGAAGCGGTGGGAAAGGCCTCCGGCGAACAGCTGTCGGTGGAGTTCCTTCAGGACGGCGCGGTCGTCTGCACGACCGAGGTCCGGCTGTCCCCCACATCCACGCAGGAGAACCGATGACAACGACAGTCCGCGCCGTCTGGTCCGACTTCGGCGGCGTCGTCACCCCACCCACGGCGGTGACAATGCGCGACTTCTGCGCCCGCACCGGCGCCGTGGCCGAGCAGTTGAACGAAGCGATGCGGGCCGTGGGCGACTCCTACGGGACGGACCCGATGGCACCGCTCGACACGCCGCTGATCACCCAGGACGAGTGGACCCGACAGGTCGAGGCCGTCCTGCTGGAACGCTTCGACGCGCGGGTCGACCTGTCCGACTTCGGCGCCAAGTGGTTCGCCGGGCGGGAGACCAACAGCGCCTGGACCGACTGGCTCCGCGACATACGGAGCCGGGGCGTCTTCGTCGGCATGCTGTCGAACATGGTGCCGGCCTGGGACGAGCACTGGCGGGCGATGGTTCCTCCGGAGGGACTCTTCGACGACCTGGTGATGTCGTTCGAGGTGGGCTTGCGCAAGCCGCAGCGCGAGATCTTCGAACTGGCCGCCAAGCGCGCCGGCTTTGCCGCCGAGGAGTGCGTCCTGGTCGACGACCTCGAAGTCAACTGCGAGGGCGCGCGGGCGGCCGGCTGGCAGGCCGTCCACTTCGTTTCCACCGAGGGGACGATCGCCGCCCTCGAACCTCGACTGGAGGCCGGCAGCTCATGAGGCTCGCCGCCCCGCTGGGCCTGACGGCCGGCCTCTGGTACCCGCCGACCCGGCAGAGCACCGAGGACGCCATCGCCGCCGGGCACGTCGACACCCGTACCGCCCGGGCCCTCGGGTACACCGAGCTGCCGGTGTCCGAGGACACCGCGCCGCCCGACATGGCCGTCGCGGCCGCCCAGGCCGTACTGGCCCATGGCCGGTGCGACCCCTTGGAGCTGTCCCTGGTGCTGCACGCCTGCGTCCATCACCAGGGGCACGACGCCTGGTCGGCGCCGCACTACATCGCCCACCGGCTGGGCGCCGACCGGGCCACCCCCATCGGACTGCTCCAGCAGTGCAACGGCGGGGCGATCGGCATCGAGCTGGCCGCCACCCGGCTCCAGGGCGACCCGGACGCCGGGCCCGCACTGGTCACCACGGCCGACCGTTTCCTGCTGCCCAGCTGGGACCGGTGGCTGACCGACTACGGCATGGCCGCCGGCGACGCGGGCACGGCGGTGCTGGTGCACCGGCGTGAAGGCCCCCACCACACCGACCTGGTGCTGCACGCGCTGGCCACCACGGCGGCGGCCGAGCTGGAGGTCATGCACCGCGGCGACGACGGGCTCGACGCGACGCCGCTCGGGCACGGGCCGATGATCGACGTGCGCCGGCCGAAGAAGGTCTTCGTGCGCGATCAGGGCATCGACGTCTTCCACAAGATCGCGTACGAGAAGGTCACGGCCGTCGTCGCGGAGAGCCTGGCCGACGCCGGCCTGGCTCCCGACGATCCCCGGCTGCGCTACGCGGTCCTGCCCCGGCTCGGCGTCAAGGCGCTGGAGCAGGCCTACATCCCGCCGCTGGCCGACAGCACGCCGGCCGAGCTGCTGGACCTCGGCCGCACCAGCGGCCACGTCGGGGCCGGTGACCTCAACGCCAACCTGGCCGACCTCGCCTCCGGCGACCTGCTGGAGCCGGGCCAGTACGCCCTTGTGCTCAACGGAGGCGGCGGCTTCACCTTCACCGCGGCGATCGTCAGCCGGCCCGGGGCCCGCTGACCCGCCACCCCGTAACCCGTTCGCCGGTCGATCACCGGCCAACCCCACAGGAGAGAGTCATGAGCAGCATGCACGAGCGTTTCGCCGCCATCCTCGTCGAGAAGTTCGGCCTGGGCGCCGACGAGATCAGCCCGACGAGCACCCTCGAGGACCTGGAGATGGACTCGCTCGCCCTGGTCGAGCTGGTCGTGTCGGTCCAGAAGGAGTTCGGCGTCGTCATCGACGACAGCGAGCTGCCCGGCGACGCGACCGTCGCGGACGTCATCGCGCTCATCGGGGCCCGGCAGCAGGAGGCGGCGTGACGATCACGGCGCGCCGCACCCAGCGCTTCGACGTCGCCGTCACCGGACTGGGCCTGGTGACGCCCGCCGGCACCGGTGTCGAGGCGAACTGGGACCTCGTCACCTCGGGCCGCTCGACCGCCACCCGCGACCCGAACCTCGAAGGTCTGACGGTCGACTTCAGCTGTCGCGTCCCCGACTTCGACCCGGCCGCCCTGCTCGGCGCCCGCCGGGCCTGGCGGATGGACCGGGTGAACCAGCTCGCCGTGGCGGCGGCCCGGCAAGCCGTCGCCGACGCGGGGCTCGACACGAGCACCTGGGACGGCGCCCGCGTCGGCGTCGTCATGGGCAACTCGCTCGGCGGGGCGGCCAGTTACGAACGGGAGCACGACACGTTCCGGGACGAGGGCGAGGACTTCGTCTCGCCCTTCCTGATGGTGAAGTCACCGGTCAACATGATCGCCGGCTACGTGGCGATCGACCTCAAGGCGGGCGGCCCCAACATGGTGGTCTCCACGGCCTGCGCCTCCGGCCCGACCGCGATCGGCACGGCCCGGCACCTGCTGGAGTCCGGGATGTGCGACATCGTGCTCGCCGGCGGCTCGGAGGCGTCGCTGACCCGGACGACGATCGCCGCCATGCAGAGGATGGGTGCCCTGTCGACGCGGACGGACGCCCCCGAGGCGGCGTCCCGGCCGTTCGACGCCGACCGCGACGGATTCGTCGCGGCCGAGGGCGCGGCGGTGCTGGTCCTGGAACGGGCGGACGACGCCAGGGCGCGGCGGGCCCGGGTCCGGGCCAACATCAGCGGGTACGGCGCCTCCGCCGACGGCTACCACCCCTCCGCCCCGGACCCGAGCGGGGCCGGCGTGGAGCGGGCCATCCGGGCGGCGTACGCCGACGCCCTGGTCGAACCGCGGGACATCGTCCACATCAACGCCCACGGCACGTCGACCCCGCTCAACGACGTGACGGAGTCCCGTGTGATCCGCCGCGTCGTGGGCGATCACCCGGCGGTGACCTCGACCAAGGGAGCGGTCGGCCATCTGCTGGGCGCTGCCGGTGCGGTGGAGGCCGCGTACACGGTGCTCGCCGTGCAGCACCAGACGGTGCCGCCGACGGCGAACCTGGACGCCCAGGACCCTGAGATCGAGGTGGACGTCGTCACCAAGGAGGCGCGGCCGATGCGGATCGAGGCGGCCGCCACTCATTCGTTCGGCTTCGGCGGGCAGAACGGCGTCCTGGTGGTGACGGCGCCGTGAGCGACTTCGTGAGCCGTTCGGTCTTCGTCAGCGGCGGCAACCGCGGCATCGGGCTGGCCACGGCACGCGCCCTGGCGGCCGACGGCCACCGGGTCGCGGTGACCTACCGCGGCGAGGCCCCGCCAAAGGGGCTGTTCGGCGTGCGGTGCGACGTGACGGACGCCGAGGCGGTGGCCACCGCGTTCGACAAGGTCCGCGCGGAACAGGGCCCGGTCGAGATCATGGTCGCGAGCGCCGGCATCACCCGCGACACCCTGCTGCTGAAGATGAGCGACCGCGACTTCACGGATGTGGTGGACACCAATCTGACCGGTGTGCACCGGGTCCTCCAGCACGCCGCGCAGGACATGCTGGCGGCCCGCTGGGGCCGGATGATCATCGTGTCCTCGGTGGTCGGCACGCAGGGGTCCCCGGGCCAGGCCAACTACGCCGCGTCGAAGTCGGCGCACATCGGCCTCGCCCGGTCGCTCGCCTGGGAGCTCGGCTCCCGCAACATCACCGTCAACGTCGTCTCGCCGGGGCTGATCGAGACGGACATGCTGGCGCAGGTCACGGACGCGCGCCGCCAGGAGTACCTGCGGATGACACCACTGCGCCGGACGGGCACGCCCGAGGAGGCGGCCGCCGTGGTCCGGTTCCTCGCCGGCGAGGAAGCAGGGTTCGTCACGGGCGCGGTCGTGCCGGTCAGCGGCGGCCTGGGCCTCGGCCTCTGACTCCGCTGCCCGCCGGGGCCGCCGAGGCCGCCGAGGAGCGGGGTCACCCGATTCAGCACCGCACACAGAACGAGGGGATCACCATGCCCATAGGCGTGGTCGGCATCGGGGCACACGTCCCGCCGACGATTGTCACCAACGACGACATAGCCCGCTGGGCCGACGTCACACCGCAGTGGGTCGGCGAACGGACGGGTATCGAGGAACGCCGGTACGCGCCGGACGGAACGGCCACCTCCGATCTGGCGGTGCCGGCGGCGCACCAGGCCCTGGCCGCGGTCCCGGAGGCGGCCGCGCGGCTGCGCGCCCTGGTGGTCGGCACGTGCACCCCGGACAGCCCGCAGCCGTCGACGGCGGCCGTCGTGCAGGACCGGCTGGGGCTCGGTCCGGTGCCCGCGTTCGACCTCAACGCGGTGTGCAGCGGCTTCCTGTACTCGATGGTGGTCGCCGAGCGGCTGCTGGCCGGGGACCGGGACGGGGGGTACGCGCTGGTCGTGGGCGCGGACATGTTCTCGCGCATCATGAACCGGCGGGACCGCAGGACGGTCAGCCTGTTCGGTGACGGAGCCGGCGCCGTCCTGCTCGGCGAGGTCCCGGAGGGGTACGGGCTGCTGGCGTCGCGGCTGGCGACTCATGGCGAGTTCCGCGAGTACGTGGGCGTGGCGGCGGGCGGCACCAGGATCCCGCTGGACGACCGGGCGGTCGCGGCGGGCGACCACCTGTTCCGGATGGACGGCCGCGCGGTGCGCGACTACGCGATGGACGAGTTGCCGAAGCTGCTGGAACAGACCCTCGGCGACTGCGGGATGGGTGTGGGGGACATCGACCGTTTCGTGTTCCACCAGCCCAACACCCGCATGCTGGAGGCGCTCGCGGAGCGGCTGGGCGCGCCACTGGACCGTTTCGCGATGACCGCGCCCCACCTGGGCAACACCGCCGCCGCCTCCGTGCCTCTGACGCTGCACGCGGCGCACACCGAACGGCCGTTCCAGCGCGGTGAGCGGATCCTGCTGGCCTCGATCGGCGGCGGCATGACGGTCGGAGCGGCCGTCCTGGTCTGGTACTGAGGGACAAGGGAGAAGAGGGCGCATCATGCGACTGCGCGACAAGACGGTCGTGGTCACCGGGGGGACCCGGGGCCTGGGCCGGTCGATGGCGGAGAGCTTCCTGGCGGAGGGCGCGCACGTGGTCTGCGCCGCAAGGAATCCGTACGACATCAAGGAGCTGGCGGACGAGTATCCCGGGCGGATGCTGTACCAGGAACTGGACGTCACCGATCCGCGGTCCGTCGAGGAACTGCTGGACGCCGCCGTCGCCGCGTTCGGCCGGGTCGACGTGATGGTGTCCAACGCGGGCGTGAGCCGGGACGGCAAGATCTCCCGGCTCACCGACGAGGACTGGAACGCCACGATCGCCACCAATCTCACCGGTGTGTTCCTCGGTACCCGGGCGGCGGCGCGGCGGATGACGGAGCAGGGCGGTGGCCGGATCATCAACATCTCGTCCTGTCTGGCCTCGCGGGTGGCGGCGGGCGCCGCGGCCTACTCGGCGAGCAAGGCGGCGGTCGAGATGTTCAGCCGGACGGCCGCCGCGGAGCTGGCGCCGAAGGGCATCACGGTCAACTGCGTGGCTCCGGGCTATGTCGACGCGGGGATGGGCAAGGACGTGGCGGCCAACGAGCGCGTCTGGGAGACCTACCGCAAGCGGATCCTGCTGGGCCGGCTGGGTCATGGGCGGGAGATCGGCGCGGCGGCGGTGTTCCTCGCGTCCGACGAGGGTTCGTACGTCAACGGCCACGTGCTGGAAGTCAATGGAGGGTTGCTGTGGGCGTGAGGGACATGAACTCGGGGCGGGCCGCGAGAGCGGCCGCGGCGGCCCGCGAGCAACGCCCTGTGCTGGTCGTCGGTGCCGGTCCGTCCGGCCTGATGGCGGCGGTGGAACTGGCCCGCCGGGGTGTGCCGGTGCGGTGCGTGGACCGGGCGGAGGGGCCGAGCCCGCTGTCGAAGGCGCTCGGCGTGTGGCCGCGCACCTTGGAGCTGCTGGACCGGCTGGGCGGCCTGGCGCACCGGTCCGCGCACGGCCTGCCGCAGTCCGGGATGCGGTACTACTCCCGGGGCCGGGTCATCGCCGACATCCGGTTCCGCCCCGAGGTGCGGCCCTCGGTCCTGCCGCAGCCGGACGTGGAGGAAGTGATCCGCACCGCGTTCGAGGGGTACGGCGGCTGGGTGGAGTGGGGCACCGAGCTGCTCCACCTGGAACAGGACGAGGGCGGGGTCAAGGCCCTGATGCGGGACGCGGTCGGCACCGAGCGGCGCGAGGAGTTCGCGTACGTGGTGGGAGCCGACGGCGCGAGCAGCCGGGTGCGCGACCTGCTCGGCATCCCGTTCGAAGGAGCGACGTACCCGATTCCGTTCGTGGTGGCGGACATCCACCTCGACACGTCGCTGGACCACGACGTCACCCACTACTTCTGCTCCGACAAGGGCATCCTCGTCGCGTGCGGGCTGCCGTCCGGACGCTGGCGGGTCTTCACGTCCGGTCCGCCCGGGCTCCAGCGGGACCAGGTGGACCTGGCCACCGTGCAGGCCCTGGTCGACGAGCGGGGGCCGGGCGGGCTGACGTTGCGTGACCCGGACTGGGTCAGCGTGTTCAGCGTCCACGCCCGGCACGCGGAACGCACCCGGTCGGGGCGGGTGTTCCTGGTGGGCGACGCCGCGCACATCCACAGCCCGGCCGGGGGCCAGGGCCTGAACACCGGGGTCGCGGACGCGCACAACCTGGCCTGGCGGCTGGCGCTGGTGTGGCACCGGCAGGTCGACGCGGACGTGCTGGACGCGTACGAGGAGGAGCGCGGGCAGGTCGCCCGTGCCGTGGTGCGGCAGGCGGGCACGCAGACCAGACTGTGGATGCTGACCAAGCCGTCCCAGAAGCTGGCGCGGGACACCGCGGTGCGGACGGCGTCCGCACTGCGCCTGCAGGACCTCGCCTACCTGCCCTGGCTGGCCGGACTGCGCACGGTGTACGCGTCGGTGCCCGGCAGCGGGCGTCCGCCGCTGGTGCGGCACGACCGCATGACGCTCGGCGCGCTGGTGCCCGGCGCCACTGTGTGGGACGACGTGGCCCACCGCCGGATTCCGCTGCGCTCGGCACTGAGCGATCTGCGGCACACTCTGCTGGTGAGCGGCGCCGGGGGTGTCCGGCGGGAAACCCTGGACCTTCTGGAGTGGGCCGGCCGCGAGCTCGAGGACGTCCTCGACGTGCGGCTGCTGGATGTGCGCCGGGACCGGCTGTCGGTGGCGGGGGTCGTGCCGCGGTTGCGGGACGGCGGGCGGGGCGGGGTACGGCTGTCCCTGGTGCGTCCCGACAACTACGTCGCCCTGCACGTCGCGGAGGCCGACCACGCGGCGGTTCGGGCCGAACTGTCCCGCCTGTTCCGGCCGGTTGTCGCGGGGACGTGGCACCACCGCACCACTGATAGCTAGTGTTGCCCTGTCAAGAATCAGTACATTGACATTTAACTGATGCCCCCGAATCGAAGGAGAACCATGACGATCGTCCCGAAGGGCTACGAGGATCTGCTGGAGCGTCCGCTCTTCGCTCATCTGGCCACGATCAGGCCCGACGGCCGACCCCAGGTCAACCCGATGTGGTTCGCGTGGGACGGCGAGTTCATCCGCTTCACGAACACCACCACGCGCTACAAGTACCGCAACGTACAGGCGAATCCGGAGGTCTCCGTCTCCATCAACGACCCGGACCAGCCCTACCGGTACGTGGAGCTGCGCGGCACGGTCGAGCGCATCGACCCCGACCCGACGGGCGCGTTCTTCAGCGAACTCGCGGAACGCTACGGGCTGGAGCTGGACGGCCCACCCGCCGACGCTCCCGACCGGATCGTCTACGTGATCCGTCCGCACTCCTCCAGCCACCAGTGACCCGCAGCGACCGTCCGCAGAGCGAAAGGCGCCCCGACGCGTGAAAGCCATCGCCATCGATCGCTACGGCGACGAACCACGCCTGATGGACCTGCCCGAACCGCTGATGGGACCCGACCAGGTACTGGTCCGACAGAAGGCCACCGGGGTCAACCCGGCGGACTGGAAGTCGGCCGGGGGCGCCCTGGAGGGCCGCTACGAGGCGCGGTTCCCGTTCGTGCTCGGATGGGACGTCGCCGGCGTAGTCGAGCAGGTCGGGACATCCGTGACGGAGTTCGCCGTCGGCGACGAGGTCATCGCATACCATCGCGAGGATTTCGTGGGCCGTGGCACGTACGCCGAGCTCGTCGCCGTGCCCGCGCGTGAACTCGCGCTCAAGCCGACCGGGTTGAGCTGGCTGGAGGCCGCGGCGCTACCCGCCGCCGGCATGACGGCGTATCAGGCCGTCCGTCTGCTGGGCGTGGGATCGGGGGACACCCTGCTGGTGCATGCCGCCGCGGGCGGCGTGGGGTCGGTCGCGGTCCAGGTGGCGAAGGCGTTTGGCGCCCGGATCATCGGCACGGCCGGCGCGGGCAACCACGAGTACCTGCACTCACTCGGAGCCGAGCCGATCGCGTACGGCGAGGGCCTGGCCGACCGGGTGCGGGCCCTGGCACCCGGGGGCGTGGACGCGGTACTGGACCTCGTGGGCGGCGACACCCTGGAGCTGTCGCCGAAGTTGCTGGCCCCCGGCGGCCGGCTGGCCTCCATCTCGCCCATGGCCCCGGAGGCCGGCGGACGGCATCTGTTCGTCCGTCCGGACGGCACCGACTTGAGCCGGCTGGCGGCCATGGTGGAGGCGGGGACGGTGAAGATCACCGTGACGAGGACATATCCCCTGGAAGAAGCGAACGAGGCACTCCGGCTTCTCCAGACAAATCATGGGCGAGGGAAAATCGTGCTCACGATTGATCCTTTGCCCATGATTGACCCCGCACTGTGAGGTGCCCCACAGGGGGCCTTCCCCCGGCCGTGCTAAGTTGACGGCTCGGGGGTTAGGCAGGGCGCAGTTATGCCTGAAATCGGGAATATTTCCCGCGCGCATGAGTGCATCCACCACCCCCTTCGAAAGCAAGGGGGAAACTTGATAAGCATTCTCGGGCCGCTCACCATACTGGACAGGAACTCCGTACCAGTACAGGTCGCACCCAAGCCGCGCCAGGTCCTGGCCCTGCTGGCCACACATCCGGGCCAGCTGATTCCCATCACATCCATCGCCCGTGAACTGTGGGACGACCCGCCGCGCTCCGCCACCACCACCATCCAGACCTATGTGGGGCAATTGCGCAAAATCCTTGCCACGGCATTAGAGGTCGAAGTCGATGTGGTGGCCGAGAAGATTCTTGTCACCGAGACCGGCGGGTATGCCCTCCATGTGGGCGCGGATCAGCTCGACGTTCTGGAATACGTCGAGACCGGCAATCTGGGAAAAGCCGCGGTACGCAGCGGAGACGACGAGGAGGGGCTTCGCCTCATTTCTCGTGCGCTGTCCATGTGGCGCGGGCCGGCCTTGGCCAATGTGGAGGCCGGGAGGATCCTTCAGGGCCAGGTGGCACGTCTGGAGGAGTGCCGCCTGTGCTGCCATGAGCACCGGGTCGTCGCGGCCCTCCGTCTGGGTGACCACCACGAGGTGGTGAGCCAGTTGGTCGAGCTGACCTCCGCGTACCCCCTGCACGAGAACCTGCACGGACATCTGATGCTCGCGCTGTACCGGTGCGGACGTCGGCCGGAGGCGCTGATCACCTTCCAGAACCTGCGCGCGCGCCTGGTGGACGAGCTCGGTCTCGACCCCTCACCGGCGCTCATGCAGCTCCACCAGGCCGTGCTCAGCTCCGACGCGTCGCTGCACCTGCCGCGGACGGTCGGACTCGCGGCCTGGTCGGGCGTCGCCGCCTGATCCCGATAGGAGAGGACCCGAGTTTTGACCGCGAAGAACCCACTGCCGCGCCTGGGCCCCTACGAGGTGCTGCCCGACTACGTCGACGAGCAGTTGGTCTCACGGCTCGGCATCGAGCTGGTGACCCTGGAACCCGACCTGGTGATCGGCACCATGCCGGTGGCCGGCAACCGCCAGCCCATCGGCCTTGTCCACGGCGGCGCCAACGCCGTGCTCGTTGAGACTCTCGGCTCTGTGGCCGCCATGCTGTACGCCGGCCCCGGCGGTATGGCCGTCGGCACGGAGCTGTCCTGTACCCACCATCGAGGCGCGCGCGACGGCCTGCTGACGGGTACCTGCACACCGCAGCACCGGGGCACGAACAGCGCCACGTACGACATCGTCATCACCGACGACCGCGGCCGCCGCACCTGCTCGGCCCGGTTGACGTGCGCCGTGAGCAGGGCTCGGAGACGGGTGCGGGCATCGCGCGTCGCCTGATGCCCGCCGCCCCCGAGACCGGGCTCCGTCCAGTACTGGACGGAGCCCGGTTTCCTTTGCCGGGCCGCCCCGACGCACCCCGACCTTTGACATCGATCTCTGATTCATGGAAGAGTACTGATGCAACTGAGAGGATGGCGCATGGTCAAGAAAACGACCGACGGTGAGGTCAGTCGTCTGGGGCATGTGATCAAGCGCGCCGAACAGGCCTTGATCAGCCGCAAATCGCAGGTGCTGCGTGAATTCGAGCTGACCGTGCCGCAGTACGTGGCGCTCTACACGCTCTCGCAATTCAGTGAGATGTCGGCGGCTCAGCTCGCGCGCGAATGTCAGGTCACTCCGCAGACCATGTCCACCGTCTTGTCCAATCTGGTGGGCAAGGGTTTGATCGAACGGACGCCGTCGGACCTGCACCAAAAAGTTCTGGTGACCCGCCTCACCCGCACGGGGCGGACGGTACTGAAGAAGGCGGACCAGGCCGCGCTGGGCGTGGAGCAGGTGCTTACCGACTCGTTCACGGCGGCGGAACTCAGTCATTTCCGGGATTACCTCGAGCGCGCGGTCAAAGCGCTTGAAAGTTGAGCAAGAGCCCAGCTGACGAAAAACGGGGGAAGTGTTCATGCGCGTGGCGCGGCCCATAGGTCTGTCCGGTCCGGCGCTCTGGACGCCCGAAGGTATCTGTTCCACCGACGAAGCGGTGCGGAATGGACTCATCGACGCGGAAACCGCCAACGAACTCGGACACAGCGGCCTTCCGGTGTCCTCACTCTCCGGCCCGGAGATGGCCGTGCACGCCGGCCGGGCCGCACTGGCGGTGACCGGTACGCCGCACGAATCGGTCGGTCTCCTGCTGCATTCCTGGATTCACTACCAGGGCCACGACCTCTGGTCACCGGGCCATTTCATCGCGGATCGGCTGCGCCTGTCCCGTGCCCTGCCTCTGGGAATCCAGCAGGTGTGCAACGGCGGCGCCATGGCCATCGACATGGCGGTCGCCCGTCTCCTGGCGGACCCCACCACGGACTGCGCCATGGTCACCACCGGCGACCGTTTCGTCGAGCCGGGATTCCAGCGCTGGCGCGCCGACTACGGCATCGCCTACGGCGACGGCGCCACGGCCCTGCTGGTGCACCCGCTCGACACCCGCCCGGCCGACCTGGTGCTGCACTCGATCAGCACGGTTGCCGCGGTGGAGCTGGAACGCATGCACCGGGGTTCTGACCCGTTCAGCCCGGCGCCGCTCTCGCTGAGTTCGCACGTCGATATCCGCCGCACGAAGAAGGCCTTCCTGGCCGAAGGGGGGATGGAGACCTTCGCCAAGATCAGCCGCGCCCGACTGGAGCACGTGGTGCTCGGCTGTCTGGCCGAGGGCGACCTGACCCCGGACGATCCGCGGCTGCGCTGTGTGGTGATGCCCCGGCTGGGCCGCAAGACCCTGGACTTCGCCTACCGCCCCGCCCTGGCGGCGACACTGCGGGCGGAGCTCCTGGACTTCGGCAGGGACACCGGCCACCTGGGCGCGGGCGACACGACAGCCAGCCTGCAGGACCTGATCCGCGGCGACTTCCTCGATCCCGGCGAGTACGCCGTGGTGATCAGTGCGGGCGCCGGCTTCACCTGGTCCGCCCTGCTGGTCTCCCGCGGTCCGGGTGCCTGAGCCGGCGGTGGGGTCGGTCGAGGTGGACATGCTGGCCGAAGGCGTGCGCACGGCCCGGAGCCGCTTCGCCCGGTGATCGCCTCCCGCGGGCCGCCACCGTCATGGCAGCGGCCCACGGGAGCTCCGGCTACCTCTGCTTGATCCGCAGGAAGGTGATCGAGTTCGCCGGGAAGATGTACGTGAACTTCTTGGCCACCCCCGGGAAGGTGGACGTCACCGGGGCGACCGCCGTGTCCGTCTCGGTGTTCACCGCGTCGGGCGCGGCCGCCAGGGTCGTCACCCGGGCCTTCGACGCGACCTTCGCGCCGCCCAGGTCGATCGCCGTACGGGCCGCCGAGGACTGGGCGTTGACCACCTTGACGATCAGGTCACCGCTCTTCTTGTCCTGGGTGACGACCTGCCGGAACAGCTCGGCCGGCTTGTCGTCGGTGAAGCTGTCCCACTCCTTGCCGTCGAGGTAGAGGGTGACCTGGCGGCCACGCACCTTGATGTCGATGTCGTAGGCGCGGCCCGTCTCGACGGACCCGGCCTTGGAGATCAGCGTCGACTTGCCGCCGTCCACGGCCTGTTCGACGGCGGACTGGGTGTTGTTCCAGCCGCCCAGGTTCCACCAGTAGAAGTTGCCGGTGTCCTTGACGCCGAAGGCGACGAGGAAGCCCTCCTTGCCGGACTTCTTGGTGGCCTTCACGTGCAGGTCGTAGTCGTGCCAGGACGGGTCACCGGCCTGGACCATGGTGTTCTCGGCGGCGGTGTCGGTCTGGACGTACTGGCCGTCCTGCACGCTCCAGCTGCCGCCGCCGGTGTGCGTCCACTTCGAGGCGTCCTGGGAGAAGTCGTCGGTGAGCAGCGTCTTCCCGTCGGCGCCGGTGACCGACACGTCGTCGTACGCCGCACTCGTCGCCCACGTCGACAGGCCGACGGCCCCGGTGATCGGGCCGAGCAGTGACGGGGTGCCGGTGGCCGCGGAGGGCACCACCCGGTCGCCGACGTTGTTCATGAACAGCTTCTGGACCTCGTAGTTGGCGGAGTTCCAGGCGGCGTGGTTGTTGAACCACACCAGGTCGGGCCGCCACTGCACGGAGTCCTCGTTGGCGAACAGCGGCGCGTAGGAGGCGAGCTTGACGACGTCCGCGTTGCGTTCCAGGCCGGTCATGTACGCGGCTTCGGCGAGGCCGTTCTTGAAGGCGTTGCCCTGGGAGGCGTACTCGCCGAGGAAGACCTTGGGGCCGTTCCTGTCGTAGGAGTCGTAGCGGTCGTTGTTCTGCAGGAACCACTGCGGGCTGTTGTAGTAGTGCTCGTCGACCATGTCGACCTCGGCGTCCCGGTTGAGCTTCCAGGCCGTGTCGAAGGTCGAACCGGAGTCGTCCGGGCCGGAGTTGGAGATGACCGTGATGCCGGGGTACTCGGCCTCGATGGCGGCCCGGAACTGTGTGAAGCGGGCGAAGAACTCCTTGGGGAGGTTCTCCTCGTTGCCGACCTCGAGGTGGGTGAGGTGGAAGGGCCTGGGGTGGCCCATCCGCGCCCGTACCTTGCCCCACGTGGAGGTCACCGGGCCGTTGGCGAACTCGATGAGATCAAGGGTGTCCTGGATGTGCCGCTTGAGCAGCGCCTCGTCGTCGACGGCCTGGTTCTGCCCGCAGCCGGTCACCAGGGCCGGTACGACGGGCAGCGGCATCGCGCCGATGTCCTCGGCGAAGCGGAAGTACTCGTAGTAGCCGAGGCCGTAACTCTGGTTGTATCCCCAGAAGTTGGCGTTCGTCGCCCGCTGCTCGACCGGGCCGATGGTGTCCTTCCACTGGTAGGAGCGCTTGCGCTGGTATCCGGAGGCCGCGCTGTAGTCCGCCATGGAGCCGGTGTTGACCAGGCAGCCGCCGGGGAAGCGCACGAAGCCCGGGTGCAGGGCGGCGACCTTCTCGGCGAGGTCCTTGCGCAGGCCGTTGGGTTCGTTCCTGTAGGTGTCGCGCGGGAAGAGCGAGACCATGTCCAGGGCAGCGCCGGCCGAGGAGGCCACGGAGAGGCGGCCGGTGGAGCTGGTGCGGGACGCGGTGAGGGTGGCGGTGTACTTGCCCCAGCCGCTCTTGCCCACGGCCACCTTGCGGGCGGTGGCCAGGGTGCCGTCGGCGTCCCGCAACGAGACCGTGAGGGCCGTGCCGCCGGTGGCGCGGGCCCAGACCGAGAAGTCGTACTTCTTGCCCGCCTCCACATGGATGCCGGTGTTGTAGCCGGCGTTGCTGACGGACGAACCGGCCGCCAGGGCCAGGTAGTTGCGGTTGCGCTCGTTGAGCCGGCCGTCGTCGTCGACGACCTGCGCGGAGCCGTCGACCGTCCAGGAGGTGAGCGGGGTGTACGAGGTGTTGTCGGCGGTGGAGTACTCGAAGGACCGGTTCTGCACGAGCTCGGCGTACAGCCCGCCGTCGGCGGCCCGGTTGATGTCCTCGAAGAAGACGCCGTACATCGTGTCGTCGATCTTCGCGCCCTTGGCCGCGGGTTCGACGGTGATCGCGTAGTCGGTGACGTCCTCGGCGTGGGCGGGTGCCGTGACCAGGCCGGCCGCCACCAGGAAGGCGGTGGCCGTGAGACCGAGTCTCCAGCGGGTGCGGGTACTGCGTGACATGGATACTCCGCGGCTCGAATGGGAGGTGCGACTGTTCCGATGGCCTGCTGGTTCGAAATGTCGGACAATGATCAGCACTTCGAACGGCAAGATAGAGAGGGGGCGGGAAAGCGTCAATGGGGCGTGCAGCAACGGATGGGACGAGGAGCGGGACGGGATGGGCGAGTTCTGGCCAGTACCGGACGTACTGGGATACCTCGCGGGGGGCTGGCGAGTGGAACGCTCGGTGCGGGATCTGGCGAGCGGCGCGGAAGGGGAGTTCTCCGGGACGACCCTTTTCAGCCCGCTGGACGGCGGCGGGTTGCTGCACCGGGAATCCGGCACGTTCGTATGGCAGGGCGTGCCGCGCCCCGCCGAGCGCACCCTGCGCTTCCTGCCGGGGAGCACACCGCCCACCGTGGACGTGCGCTTCGCCGACGGCCGCCCCTTCCACGACCTGGACCTGAGGAGCGGACATCATGTCGCCGACCATCCCTGCTCGGCCGACCTCTACCGCGGTGAGTTCACCGTCCGGTCCGCGGACCGCTGGCGGACGGTGTGGCGGGTGCGCGGCCCCGCCAAGGATCTCGTGCTGACCACGGACTACGTCCGCGAGGGCTGAGCGATCACACCGTCGAAGCGGAGGTTCCAGCGCCCGGCCCGGCCGGTGACGGCGGTCGTCGACAGGGGCCGCACATCGATGTTCCAGTAGGTGGAGGGCGGCGCCTTGAGCACGTGGACCAGGGCGGCGCGGATCACGGAGGGCTCGGCCACGGCGACGATCCGGCCGCCCTCCTCGAAGGGCCGGGTGTCGAGCCAGTCGCCGACCCGGGCGATGAAGGCGGCCAGCGACTCACCGCCGTGCGGGGTGGCCCGCGGGTCGGCGAGCCAGGCATCCACGGCCGCCGGTTCCCGCGCCATCGCCTCACCGAGCGTCAGTCCCCGCCAGCGCCCCATGTCGCAGTCCCGCAGGGCGAGTTGCACGAGCGGCGCATAGCCGAGCGCCTCCCCGGTGACGCGGCTGCGCGGGGTCGGCGAGCAGTAACGCAACTCGGCCGCCGCGAGCGGGATCAGGTCGTGGGCGACCCGCTGCACGTCGTCCCATCCGGCCTGGTCCAGCGGACGGTCGTCATCGAAGCGTTCCGCGAGCAGCGGGGAGCTGCGCGCGGCGGCGACGAACGTGACCCGAAGTGGCATGCGGCGATGGTGGGCCGCGAAAGTACGCAGGTCAAGAGCTGTTACCCGACAGTGTTGCGGGGCCTGCCGCTAGAACACGAGTGCCATCCACTGCTCCGGCTTCGGGAGAGCCGCGAACCCGAGCTTCTCGTACACTTCGTGCGCGTCGTGCGTGGCCAGCAGAATCCGCCGCAGCCCGTACGGCCGCACATGCTCCCGTACGGCCCCGACGAGCGCCGTGCCGATCCCCTTTCCCCGCACCGAGGGGTCGACGTACACGTCGCACAGCCAGGCGAAGGTCGCCCGGTCGGTGACGACTCGGGCATACGCCACCTGATCCCCCGAAACCGCGTCATACACCCCGAAGTTGATCGACCCCTCGATCGCCCGGTCCTGCTTCTCCCTGGGCCGCCCGAGCGCCCAGTACGCATCGGTCGACAGCCAGCGGTGCACCCGCTCGGCATCCACGCGGTTCGTGTCGGCGGAGATCTCGTAGCCCTCGGCGAGGAGCGGGGTGTCGGTCATGCGAGGAGATTCGCAGCTCACGGCTGTCGGCGTCGAGCGGTTTTCGCGGTGCGCGGCCGGTGGCGGACACGACGCCGGAGGCATGACCCAGGGGTCTCTCCCACCGCCGCCCTACGACCGGAGCACCCCGTCACAGGCCGCACGAAGCCGCCGTACCCCCTCCACGATCGCCCCCGCCCCCGCCACGGCCGCGAAGCTCAACCGGACGTGGGCGGCAGGCGGTTCGGCGCTGAAATAGGGGCGGCCGGGGGTGATGGCGACGCCGGCGCGGAGGGCGGCGGAGGTGAGGGCGGCCTCTCCCCCGGAGCCGAACGCCTGGGCGGTGCCCCCAGCGCCCCCCGTGCCGTCGGGCAGGCGGAGCCAGAGGTGGTAGCCGCCCGACGGGATGTGCGGCAGGGCCAGTTCCGGAATCTCGAGCCGGAGCGCGGCCGTCATGGTGTCGCGGCGGGCCTTCAACTCCGCCGAGATCGCGCGCAGATGGCGGGGCCAGGCCGGTGAGCCGACCAGTTCGAGTGCCGCCTCCTGCAGCGGCCGGGGGACGAAGAAGCTGTCGACGACCTGGATGGCGCGCAGCCGCTCCAGCACCGGACCGCGCGCGACCAGCGCACTGACCCGGAAGCTGGGCGAGGTCGCCTTGGTCAGTGAGCTGACATGGACCACCACCCCGTCGGGATCGTCGGCGGCGAGCGGACGCGGCAGTTCGCCCGCGTCCTCGTGCACGAGCCGTCGTACGAAATCGTCCTCGACGACGAACGCTCCCGCCTCGCGGGCGATGCGCAGCACCTCACCGCGCCGCTGGGGCGCGAGCACCGCGCCGGTCGGGTTCTGGAACAGCGGCTGGCAGACGAGGACCCGGGCGCCGGTGGCCCGGAACGCGTCGGCGAGCAGGGACGGCCGTACGCCGTCCGCGTCCACCGGCACCGGGACGGGGCGCAGGCCGGCCGCGCGGGCGATCGCCAGCATGCCGGGATACGTGGGCGACTCGACGAGCACCGGCGCACCCGGCGGCGCGAGGGCGCGCAGGGCGGTGGTCAGCGCCGACTGGCCGCCGGAGCTGATCAGCACCTCCGCGGCGGTGACGCCTCCGCCGGGCCCGCCGATGCTCCGCGCGAACCACTCCCGCAACTCGGGCAGCCCCTCCATGGGCGGCCTCCCCCACGCGCCGGGCCGGCGTCCGGCGCGGGCCAGGGCCGCGGACATCGCCCGCTCGGGCTGGAGCGAGGGGTGCAGATAACCGCCGTTGAACTCGATCACGCCGGGCGAGGGTGCGGCCAGCGAGACCAGGACTCCGGACGCGTCCACCGAGCGCGGTACGAGGTCGGCGGCGCCGTCCGCGCTCAGGGCCACCTCCTGCCAGGACGTGTCCCCGGCCGGTGCGGCCGACGCGTGCGGCTGGGCCCGGAAGGCACCCGCACCGGGCCGGGTGACGACCAGCCCCTCGGCGGCCAGTTGTCCGAGGGCCCGCGAGACGGTCACCGGGCTCACCCGGAACCGTTCGACGAGGGCCCGACTCGATGGGAGCTTTCCACCAGGAGAGTAGCGGTCCAGCTCCCTTCGCAAGTGTTCCGCCAGTTCCCCCACGCTGCTACGCTCTTGCATGAGAGCACAGAGTAGCGCTATCACGCCGACCCGGATAGCGGTCACCACCACCCCGGCCACGAGGCCCACGGGCCGTACCGGCACGCTCCTGGCCGCCCTCGGCGTCGTCGCCTTCTCCCTCACCTTTCCCGCCACCGCCTGGGGCCTCGAGGGCTTCGGGCCCTGGTCCCTCGTCGCCGTGCGCTGTGTGCTCGCGGCGCTGATCGCGGGCGGCTGTCTGGTGGCGCTGCGCGTCCCGGCGCCCGACCGCCGGCACTGGCCGGGGCTCGCGGTCGTCGCCGCCGGAGTCGTGGCCGGCTTCCCGCTGCTGAGCACCCTCGCCCTGCGGACCTCGACCACCGCGCACGCGGCCGTCGTGGTCGGCCTGCTCCCGCTGACGACCGCACTGCTGTCCGCCCTGCGCGTGGGCACCCGCCCCTCCCGCACCTTCTGGACGGCGGCCCTGGCCGGCGCGGCCGCGGTGGCCGCCTTCACCGTGCAGCAGAGCGGCGGCGCCCTCACCACCGCCGACCTGTACCTGTTCGGCGCGTTGCTGGTGTGCGCGGCCGGCTACACCGAGGGCGGCCGGCTGGCCCGGGTCATGCCGGGCTGGCAGGTCATCGGCTGGGCCCTGGTGCTGTGTCTGCCGCTCGCCGTGCCCGCCGCCGCGGTGGCACTGGCGTACGAGCCCGTCAACCTCACCGCGCGCAGCGTCGCCGGGCTGCTGTGGGTCGCGGCGGGCTCGCAGTTCCTCGGCCTGGTCGTCTGGTACCGGGGCATGGCCGCCATCGGCATCCCCAAGGCCAGCCAGTTGCAGTTGGCCCAGCCCCTGCTCACACTGGTGTGGTCGGTGCTGCTGCTCGGCGAGCACCTGACGGTGGCCGCCCCGCTGACGGCCGTGGCGGTGCTGGTGTGCATCGCCGTCACCCAGCGGGCCCGAGGCTGAGTGGCGTGCACGCGGCGGTCCCAGCGGGTCCCCGCGCCGTAGACTCGAAGCCACGGACCGCTGCTCCCGCACAAGGTGAGGAGGCCCCACAGATGCGTGCAACCGTGGGCGACCAGCTTGTCCAGCACGGCAGGGTGGTCGGACAGCAGGACAAGGTCGGCGAGATCGTCGAAGTGATGGGCCGCGAGGGCAACCCTCCGTACCGCGTCCGCTTCGAGGACGGGCACGAGGGCGTGTGCTCACCCGGCCCGGACACCGAGATCCGGCACCGGGAAATCCACCAGCGGTGACTCAGCGCGGGGGTTTCGCCGGCCGCTGGTAGTGGTCGGCGACCACCCGCGCCATCGCCCCGATCCGGTCCGCCACGACCTCCTCGGCCGCGAAGAAGACATGCCCGCACGCCTGCGGATAGCTCCGGGCCAGGGCCAGATGCCGGGACAACTCGGCCGGGTCCTGCCAGGCCGCGGGCTGCGCCGGATCGCCGGCCTTGTAGAGCGCCTCGCCCAGGTACAGCTTCGTCCTGCTCCCCTTCGCCACCTCGGCCCACCAGTGGAGCAGTTCGGCGTAGTCGGCGGCGGCGAAGCCGATGTTCCAGTACAACTGCGGGACGATGTAGTCGATCCAGCCCTCCCGGACCCAGGTGCGGGTGTCCGCGTGCAGATCGTCGTACGTCTGCACGCCCGCCCGCGTGTCCGAGCCGAGCGGGTCGGTGCCGGCGTTGCGCCACACCCCGAAGGGGCTGATGCCGAAGCGGGCGGTGGGGCGGATCCGTTTGACGCGGGACGCCGTCTCCCGTACCAGCCTGTCGATGTTGTCGCGCCGCCACGCGGCCCGGTTGGGGAAGGCACCGCCGTGCCGGTCGTAGGCCGCGTCGTCGTCGAAGGTCTGGCCGGCCACCGGATACGGGTAGAAGTAGTCGTCGAAGTGGACCGCGTCCACCGGGTACCTGCGCACCGCGTCCAGCATCGCGTCCTGCACGAAGGCGCGGACCTCGGGCATCCCCGGGTTGTAGTAGAGCTTCCCGCCGTACGGCACCACCCAGTCCGGGTGCTCGCGGGCGGGGTGGGAGGCGGCCAGTCTCGTGGGATCCGTGTGGTTGGCGACGCGGTACGGATTGAACCAGGCGTGCAGTTCCAGCCCCCGCGCGTGCGCCTCCTTCACCGCCGTGCCGAGCGGGTCCCAGCCCGGGTCGCGGCCCTGGGTGCCGGTGAGGTACTGCGACCACGGTTCGTACGGCGAGGGCCACAGCGCGTCGGCCGTCGGGCGTACCTGGAACACCACGGCGTTCAGGCGGGACCGGACCGCCGTGTCGAGGTGCGCGATGAGTTCGGCGCGCTGCCGGTCCGCCGGCAATCCCGGCTGCGAGGGCCAGTCACGGTTGCTCACCGTCGCCACCCACACGCCCCGCATCTCGGTGGTGACCCGCCGCTGCGGCACGGCCGTCGCCCCCGAGGCCGACGTGAGCGTCGACAGCGCGGCCAGTGCGAACGCCCGACGTGACACTCGCCCCATCAGCACAACCCCCATACGACCTGGATCCGCCCGGTCACGGATCGTCCTCGCGCCCCAGGATGCCCGCACCCCGCCGATCGATCATCGATACTTGGGAGTAACGTGCACGAACGGAGCAGGCACCGGAGCAACGGCGGACCTGCCACAGCCGTAGATCAGCGAAAGGGACGATGTGACCGACATCGAACGCGTCGGAGTGGTGGGCTGCGGCCAGATGGGAGCGGGCATCGCCGAGGTGTGCGCCCGTGCCGGCCTGGACGTGAAGGTCGCCGAGACCACCGGCGAGGCCCTGGAGATCGGCCGCACCCGGTTGTTCAACTCCCTGTCCAAGGCGGCCGGGCGCGGCAAGATCACCGCGGAGGAGCTGGAGGCGACGCAGGCGCGGCTCAGCTTCACCACCGACCTCGGCGAGTTCGCGGACCGTGACCTGGTGATCGAGGCCGTCGTCGAGAACGAGCAGGTCAAGACGGAGATCTTCCAGGTGCTCGACCAGGTCGTGACCCGGCCGGACGCCATCCTGGCCTCCAACACCTCCTCCATCCCGCTGGTCAGGCTGGCGGTCGCCACCGCACGCCCCGACCACGTCATCGGCATCCACTTCTTCAACCCGGCCCCCGTGCAGCAGCTGGTCGAGCTGATCCCGGCGCTCACCACCTCCGAGGGCACCCTCAGCCGCGCCCAGGTCTTCGCCGAGAAGGTGCTCGGCAAGCACGCGATCCGGGCCCAGGACCGCTCCGGATTCGTGGTGAACGCGCTGCTGATCCCGTATCTCCTCTCCGCCATCCGGATGTTCGAGTCGGGCATCGCCAGCCGCGAGGACATCGACAACGGCATGGAGATGGGCTGCGCCCACCCGATGGGCCCGCTGAAGCTGTCGGACCTGATCGGCCTGGACACGGTCGCCTCGGTCGCGTACTCGATGTACGAGGAGTACAAGGAGCCGCTGTACGCCGCTCCCCCTCTGCTCCAGCGCATGGTCGACGCGGGCCGGCTGGGCCGGAAGTCCGGGTCGGGCTTCTACACGTACGCCTGAGACACCTCGGCTCGGAGACAGCCAGCCGGTTGCACAGTGCCCGTTCCAGGGTGCCGGCTACACAGTGCGACGGCAACGGGCCCGGCGCTCTTCGGAGTGCCGGGCCCGCCGCATTCACACACCGTGTGCGCGCCGGGCCCGCATATGCCCGTCGCACACTCTCCCCACGTGCCCACCAGGCGAGTTGACTCCTTATGCGCATGCAAGGGATGTGACGACTACGCAAAGGAGTGGCACCGTGACCACCGATCCCGAACATCCCGTGGTCCATGGCGAACTCGCAGAGTTACGCCGACGCCTCGACGTCGCCTACGCGCGCGTCGAGGGGGGACTGGCTCTGCTCAGTCACCGCACCGAGGAAACCGACAAGGAACTCGACGACCTGAGCGCGCGGGTCGTCGCCCTGGAGCACGCCCGCTGGCCGCTGCCCGCGGTCGCGGCACTCACCGCGCTGGGCGCGCTCGTCGTGACGGTCTGGCAGGCTCTCGGCCGCTGAGGCCCAGGACGCGTGGGGGGTTGGTTCAGGGCATGGCGTCCTGGCCCAGCCGGAGATGATGCAGCAGTAGTAACGCGGCCGCCATGTTGGCGGCCGGGACCTCCCCACGGGCGACCATGTCGGGGACGAGTTTGAGGGGAACCCATTCCCGGCGGTCCGACTCGAAGTCGTCCACCGGGTGCCCGATGTACTCGCCCTCGTCCGACCAGTAGATGTGGTGCCGGGCGTCGGTGAGACCGTTGGACGGCTCCACGCTCATCAGGTGGCGCAGGGGTCCCGGCCGCCAGCCGGTCTCCTCCTCGAGTTCCCTGGCGGCCGCGTACGCGATGTCCTCGCCGTCCTCGACGACGCCCGCCGCGAGTTCCCATCCCCAGCTGTCGGTGATGAAGCGGTGCCGCCACAGGAGCAGGACCTCGTTGGCCTCGTTCACGACCGTGGCCACGGCGACGGGCCTCAGCCGTATCAGGAAGTGGTCCAGGTGCCGCCCGTCCGGCAGTTCCACATCTGCCAGGTTGACGGTGAACCAGCGGTTTTCATACACAGTTTGTTCGCTCTGCTTCGTCCACTGCACGGTTCTGCCACCTTCCGTCGAGTAAGTGGCAATATCGCAGCAGGGACTGTGGGGTGTGGGTGCTCGTGTGCCGGTCTGCGGCCGGTCTACAGCGGTACGCGCAGTGCCCCGTCGATGAGTTCGGCTGCCTCGGACGTACCCGCGCAGCCGCTGCGCACCAGGTGTTCGCGCACCGCTCTGAGTCTGTCGCGCAGCCGCCGCGACTCCATGCCCCGGGCCTGTTCGGCCATCTGCACCGCGGTGGCCGCCGCCCTGTCGGCGTTGCCCTGGCGCAACTCGATCGTGCTGAGCATGGCCAGCCGGTGCACCCGGCCCCGGTCGTGGGCGGGGTTGTCGACGGCGGCCATGGCGTGCTCCCGGGCCGCCGCCACCTCGCCGAGGCTGAGCAGCGCCTCCGCCACCTGGACGTTGACCAGTCCCGGCTGGACATAGCCGGTCTCGTCGGGTTCGTATCCGCGCCGGATGCGTTCGGCGGCCTGCTCGGCCCGCCGGATGCAGGACAGCGCGCTCGTGCCGTCGCCGAGGTGGGCGTACGCCTTCGCCTGCATCGCGTACAGGTCGGAGGCGAGCGCGGGCGTGATGTGCTTGCCGGCGGCGCGCAGCGCGGCCTCCGCGAAGGCGACAGCCTGCCGGTACTCCCGCATGAACAGCGACTGGTTGACCAGCAGCGCGATCACATACGCGCCAAGTCCCCGGTCCCCGCTGGCCTTCGCCAGTCTGAGCGCCTGGTGGAAGTAGCGCTGGGCGAGGCCGTGCGCGTCGGAGTCGTACGCGCAGATCCCGGCGACCGCGACCAACCCGCCCGTGGCCCGGTGCAGTTGGCGGCCCGTCTCGTCGGTGTAGCTGCCGCGCAGCAGCGGGGCGGCCTCGGCGTTGAGGAAGCCGACGATCCGGGAGCGGGTGGCGATGCCGCCCGCCTTGCGGTACATCTGCTCGTAGTGGGCGCGGGCCGCGCGCAGCATCTCGATGTCGGCGGAGGTGACCCGGTGCCGTCCGCCGCGGGACACGTCGACGTCCTCGGGCGGGTTCTCCCACTCCCACACCGGCATGACGGCGGGCGTGCCGGTGACCGCGGGCGCGCCCAGGATGTGCGGGCGTTGCTGCTCGTCGGAGCGCCACAGGGCGGTCGCCCGCTCGACGAAGCCGGACAGGGAGGTGCCGTGCGGGGCGGCGGGTTCGCCGGGGACGCCGAGGCCGATGTCGTCGAGGGTGACGGGGCGGTGCAGCCGGACGGCGAGCACCTCGCAGATCAGGTCGGGCACCTGGCCCCGGGGCCGCTGTCCTTTCAACCACCGCGCCACGGCGGTGTGTTCGTAGCGGAGGGCGAGTCCGCGGGCCCGGCCCGCCTGGTTCACATGGGCGGCGAGACCCGCGTTCGAGATCCCCGCCTCGTCCAGGATCGCGTCGAGCAGAGTGTTGGGCTGCATGGGAGGCCCCCCGGTGGCTCGGTGCCGACAGAGTAGTGCGTCCGCCTTCACACGGGGTGTGAACGGAGTACTCGAATCCGCACTGTGTGCGCGCTGTCGCGGAGAGTTTTCGGCCGGTTGACTGAAATGCCTCGAAAGAGGCCGACCGGGCCGCCGGCTCCCCCTCGTACAAGCGGCGGCCCGGTACCGCTCTGCCGCGTCGAGGTAGACGTCGTCGCGAAGGACGAGCAACGCCCCGTCGTGGGCCGGCTCCCCTCGGGTGTGGTACAGGAGCCCGGTGAGGACCGAGCCCGGTACGGCCTGCGGGACGGCCAGGGGTCGCTCGCGGGCGGCCCCTGGGACACCGGTTGGGCGCCGCGAACGGTAGCGGGAAAGGCCGAGGGGAGGCAGCGGGTCGGCGCGGGCGAGCGGCTCGACCCTCGTGCCGCTGAGCCGGTACGGCCACGGGGAGACCGCGGGTGAGAGCGTGCACCTCGGCGTCCCGGCGTATCTCCGGCAGCGGTACGGTCACGAACTCCTCGGCGACCGGGTTGTCGGGTTGTCCGGCTCCCGGCCGGCCGCGGGGCGCTCGGCCCGGGCACGCTCGCGCGGGTGCCGGTCCGGGGCACGCTCCAGCCGCCGCAGGACACCGTCGAGTCCGGCCTCGTCGTGCACGACGGGGCCGTGCACCGCCTCGTCGTGCACCGCCTCACGGAAGCCGCCGAGGACGGTCGGCCGCGGCGTGCCGATGGCGGCATCCCGTGTCCGCGGACGTCCCCCATCACGACCCGCACGCCGCACTCGGTGCCGACCGCCTCGTACAGGTCTCCCCCGGCGGTGGCACCGCGGTCGGGGAAGAGCTGGGCGGCAGCGATGCCAAGCCCGTCGACGCGCGGGGCAGCGGCATGCGCTGGGTCCGACACGGATCACGCCGCCCCCATCAGGCCCCGCCTGCGCGATCGGACCGGCCCCGAAAGGCCGGTCCGATCTTCGAGCGCATGGGCCGAGGGACCGGACCACCAGCAGACCGCACCCGATCGAGTGGGGTGGCTGTGGCGTCCCTCAGACGTCCCTCAGCCCCTCAGAACCGCTCCCGTCCGCTCCCCCGCCACCGCGACCGCCGCATCCCGGGCCGCCGAGGCCTCGTCGACGGTCAGAGTCCGGTCAGCCGCCCGGAACCGCAGCGCGTACGCCAGCGACTTCTTGCCCTCGCCCAGCTGCTCGGCGTTCTCGTACACGTCGAACAGCCGGATCGCCTCCAGCAGTTCCCCCGCGCCGTCGCGCAGCGCGGCCTCCACATCGGCGTGCGGTACGAACCTGTCGACCACCAGGGCGACGTCCTGCGTGGCGACGGGGAACGCGGAGATGCTCGGCGCCTGCACCGTCGCGTCGCCCACCTCCTCCAGCGCGTCCAGGTCGAGCTCCATCGCACAGGTGCGCGCGGGCAGCCCCAGCGCCTTCAGCACCCGCGGGTGCAGCTCACCCGCGTGCCCGACGATCCGCTCGCCGCCGTCGGCGACGACCGCCAGCTCGGCGCACCGGCCCGGGTGCCACGGCCCGTACTGCCCACCGCGGACGACCAGTTCGGCACCGGCTTCCCGGGCCACCGCACGCGCCGCCTCGACCGTGTCGGCCCAGTCGGCCGGGCGGCCCTTGCCCCACCAGCCGGCCTGCTCGCGGGCGCCCGCGAGGACGACGGCGACATGGCGCGGCTGCTCGGGCAGCGCGGCGTTCAGCTCGGCGATCTCCTCATCGGTCGGCCGCCGGTCCACCGGCAGGGCCGCGGCGCTCGCCTGCTCCTCGCGCGGCAGGAAGACCAGCCCCGTCTCGAAGAGCGCCAGGTCGTGCGAGCCCCGGCCGTCGTTGCGCCGCAGGGCACCCAGCAGGCCCGGCAGCAGCGACGTACGGAGGGCGGGCTCCTCGTCGTTGAGCGGGTTGACCAGCTTGACGACCCGTCGGGCCGGGTCGTCGGCGTCCAGGCCGAGCTGGTCGAAGACCTGCTCGCTGACGAAGGGGTAGTTCGGCGCCTCGACGTACCCGGCACCGGCCAGCACCCGGCCGACGCGGCGGTGCAGCCGCTGCCGGCGGGTCAGGCCACGGCCCGCCGGGGGCCTGGGCAGCGTGGAGGGCAGGTTCTCGTAGCCCTCCAGGCGGATGACCTCCTCCGCCAGGTCGTTCGGGTCGCGCAGGTCGGGCCGCCAGGACGGCACGGTGACGACCAGCTCGTCCTGCCCGTACACGTCGCAGCCGACCTCCTGGAGGCGGCGTACGACGATCTCGCGGCCGTACGCGACACCGGCGACCTTGTCCGGGTGGTCGGCGGGCACGGTGATGGTGTGCGGCGCGGACGGGGCGATGACCTCGGTGACGCCGGCCTCCGCGGTGCCGCCCGCGAGCAGCACCAGCAGGTCGACGGTGCGCTGCGCGGCGGCGGGCGCGGCCTGCGGGTCCACCCCGCGCTCGAAGCGCCGGGACGCCTCGGAGGACAGCTTGTGACGACGGGCGGTGCGCGCGATCGAGACCTGGTTGAAGTGCGCGGCCTCGATGACCACGTCCGTCGTCGCGTTCTCGAGATCCTGGTGGTCCGCGATCTCGGTGTTGGCGCCGCCCATGACACCGGCGAGGCCGATGGGGCCCCGGTCGTCCGTGATCACCAGGTCCTCGGCGTGCAGCTTCCGCTCGACGCCGTCGAGGGTGACGATCTTCTCGCCCTCCTCGGCCCGGCGCACGCCGATGGTGCCCCGGACCAGCGTGCGGTCGTAGGCGTGCAGCGGCTGGCCGAGCTCCATCATCACGTAGTTGGTGACGTCGACGGCGAGCGAGATCGGGCGCATGCCGACCTTCTGCAGGCGGCGCTGCAGCCAGATCGGGGAGCGCGCCTCGGGGCTCAGGCCGGTCACCGTGCGGGCGGTGAAGCGGTCGCAGCCGACCGGTTCGGTGACGCGGACCGGGTAGCCGTACGCGTTCGGGGCGGGAACGTCGAGGAGGGCCGGGTCGCGCAGCGGCAGGCCGTAGGCGATGGCGGTCTCGCGGGCGACACCGCGAATCGACAGGCAGTCGCCTCGGTTGGCGGTGACGGCGATGTCCAGGACCTCGTCGACCAGCTCCAGGAGCTCGATGGCGTCCTTGCCGACCTCGGTCTCCGGCGGCAGCACGATGATGCCCTTGGTGCCGTCGTCACCCATGCCCAGCTCGTCGCTGGAGCAGATCATGCCGTGGGACGTCTTGCCGTACGTCTTGCGCGCGGAGATCGAGAAGCCGCCGGGCAGCGTGGCGCCGGGCAGCACCACGACGACCTTGTCGCCGACGGCGAAGTTGCGGGCGCCGCAGACGATCTCCTGCGGCTCGCCGGTGCCGTTGGCCTGCCCGACGTCGACGGTGCAGAACCGGATCGGCTTCTTGAAGCCCTCCAGCTCCTCGATGGTCAGCACCTGGCCGACCACCAGGGGGCCCTTGAGGTCGGCGCCGAGGTGCTCGACGGTCTCGACCTCGAGGCCGGCGGACACGAGCTTGGCCTGGACGTCACGGCCGGTCTGCGTCGCCGGCAGGTCGACGTACTCCCGCAGCCAGGAAAGCGGGACCCGCATCAGATCTCCATCCCGAACGGCCGGGTGAACCGGACGTCACCCTCGACCATGTCTCGCATGTCTTCGACGTTGTGGCGGAACATCAGCATCCGCTCGATGCCGAACCCGAAGGCGAAGCCGCTGTACTTCTCCGGGTCGACGCCGCAGGCGGTGAGCACCCGCGGGTTGACCATGCCGCAGCCGCCGAGCTCGATCCAGCCCTCGGACGAGCAGGTGCGGCAGGGCCGGTCGGGGTTGCCGACGGACTCGCCGCGGCAGACGTAGCACACCATGTCCATCTCGGCGGACGGCTCGGTGAACGGGAAGAAGTTCGGCCGCAGCCGGGTCTTCATGCCCTCACCGAACAGGGACTGGACCATGTGGTCCAGGGTGCCCTTGAGGTCGGCCATGGTCAGGCCCTCGTCGACGGCGATCAGCTCGACCTGGTGGAAGACCGGGGTGTGGGTGGCGTCCAGCTCGTCGGTGCGGTACACGCGGCCGGGACAGATCGTGTACACCGGCAGCTCACGGTCGAGCAGCGAGCGGACCTGCACGGGCGAGGTGTGGGTGCGCAGCACGACACCGGACTCGGTGCCGCCGTCCGGGCCCTGCACGAAGAAGGTGTCGGCCTCGCCGCGGGCCGGGTGGTCCGGGCCGATGTTGAGGGAGTCGAAGTTGAACCACTCGGCCTCGGCCTCGGGTCCCTCGGCGACCTCGTAGCCCATGGCCACGAAGATGTCCTCGATGCGCTCGGAGAGCGTGGTCAGCGGATGGCGGGCGCCGGCCGGTACGCGGTCGTACGGCAGTGTGACGTCCACCGCCTCCTCGACGAGCACCCGCTGGTCCCGCTCGGCCTCCAGCTCCACCTGGCGGGCGGCCAGGGCCTTGTTCACGGCGCCGCGGGCCTGGCCCACGCGCTTGCCGGCGTCGGCCTTGGCGTGCGGGGGCAGGGCGCCGATCTCGCGGTTGGCGAGGGCCAGCGGGGAGGTGCCGCCGGTGTGCGCGACCTTGGCCTCCTGGAGCGCGTCGAGGGAGTCCGCGGCGGCGAAGGCGGCGAGCGCCTCGTCCCGCATGCGCTCGATCTCTTGCGGTTTCAGGGCCTCGACCTCTACAGGGTCGTACGACTTGTTCGGTGCCGACATCTCTTCCCGTGCTTCCGATTGGCTGGCTGAAGGTCCCCGTCACCGACTCACTCAGAGGTCAGAGGGCCGTCCATGGGACACATGGGTGCCAAGGGCCGAGTCTAACGGGGTGAGGACGGACGGATGTGCCCGTGGGCGGCTCAGGTCAGGTAGGCCGGAACGCTCACGGGCAACGTAAATCGGAACTCGGCGCCGCCGCCGGGGGCGCGGCCGACCGTGATGGTGCCGCCGTGGGCCTCGACGATGCCCTTGACGATGTACAGCCCGAGGCCGGTGCCGCCGCGCTTGCTGCCCCGCCAGAAGCGGGTGAAGACGCGGTTCATGGACTCCTCCGGGATGCCGGACCCCTCGTCGCTCACCGTGACCGACGTACCGACGTCCTCACCTTCCCGGGGGGACGCCGTGGGCGTGATGTCGATGGTGACGGTTCCCTCGCCGTGCCGCACCGCATTTTCCAGCAGGTTGCTGAGCACCTGGTCGATCTTGTCGGGATCGGCCCACAGGGCGGGCAGCGGCTGCTCGATGCGGAGCAGGAACCGGTCGGCGGGCAGACCGGCGGCGACGTAGGCCTGGATGTGGCGGCCGACGGCGGCGCCGATGTCGACGGGCTGGCGGCGCACCTCCAGCCGCCCGGAGTCGATGCGCGATATGTCCAGCAGCTCGGCGATGAGCCGGGTGACCCGGTCGGCGTCCGCGTCGACGGTCTCCAGCATCAGCCGCTTCTGGTCGTCGGTGAACCTCTCCCACTTGGCGAGGAGGGTCGCGGTGAAGCCCTTGACGGAGGTGAGCGGGGAGCGCAGCTCGTGGGCGACGGTGGCGATCAGTTCGGCGTGGCTGCGCTCGGTGCGGCGGCGGGCCTCGGTGTCACGGAGCTGGACCACGACACGGCGGACGGGACCGGTGGGCTCGGTGCGGACGTACCGGGCGCAGACCAGTACTTCCCGGCCACCGGGCAGCAGGAGGTTGCGTTCGGGCTGGCCGACCCGGATGGCGAGGCCACCGTAGGGGTCGGTCAGCTGCCACCAGCGGCGCCCCTCCAGGTCCTCTAATGGGAGGGCTTTGTCCAACCGCTGTCCGAGGGCGTCGGCGGCGGGGACTCCGGTGATGCGCTCGGCGGCGGCGTTGAAGCAGATCACGTGCCCGCGCTCGTCGGCGACGACCAGGCCGTCGGGCAGCTGGTCGGGGTCGATGCCGAGCTCGGCGAGATCACCGGGCCGGGGCGCGGCCGGTCGCCGCACATCCCGTGATCCCGGTGCGCTGCTCGTGCCGACACTCATCGCCGTACCCCACCTCCCAGACGGCCGCTCAGCCGGCGCAGTGGGCCTCCGAGCTGGTCACCCTACTAGCTCTCGGTGACGGTGCGGCACCCTGTGGAGGCGCGCTGTGCACGGGCCGACGCATAGAGACATACGGCGGCCGCGGTCGCGAGGTTCAGGCTCTCGGCCTTCCCGTGGATCGGGACGCGCACGACGGCGTCCGCGAGCGCGCGGGTCTCCTCCGGGAGCCCCCAGGCCTCGTTCCCGAACACCCAGGCGGTGGGCCCGCCCATGGTCCCCTTGTCGAGCTCCTCGTCGAGGTCGTGCGCCCCCGCGCCGTCGGCGGCGAGGATCCGCACACCGACGCTCCTCAGTCCCTCGACCGCGTCCTCCACGGGGACCGAGACGGCCACCGGCAGGTGGAACAGCGAGCCCACGGAGGCCCGTACGGCCTTCGGGTTGTACAGGTCGACGGACGCGTCGGTCAGGACGACGGCCTCGGCACCGGCGGCGTCCGCGCACCGCAGCACGGTACCGGCGTTGCCGGGGTCCCGGACGTTCGCGAGGACGGCGACGAGCCGGGGACGGGCGGCGAGGACGTCCTCGAAGGGGGTGTCGAGGAACCGGCAGATCCCGACGAGTCCCTGCGGGGTGACGGTGGTCGAGATGTCGGCGATCACCTGCTCGTCGGCGAGGTGCACCCGGGCCCCGGCGGCACGGGCCTCCCCCACGATGTCGGCGTACCGCTCGGCGGCGTCCAGCGTGGCGAAGAGGTCGACGAGCGTGTCCGCGTGCCCCGCGGCCTCCCGCACGGCCTGCGGCCCCTCCGCGAGGAACAGCCGCTCCTTGCCCCGGAAGTTCCGCTTGGCCAGCCGCCGGGCGGCCAGGACGCGGGAGGAACGGGGGGAGATCAGCTCGGGGGTGGCGGGGGCCATGCAACTCACCTTCGGGTTACCAGTCAACACAACGGACCCGCGGGCGGCTGCCCACGGGTCCGTTCAGTCACGTCGGCTCACAGCCGGCGCGGTGACGCGCGGCGTCACGCAGCCTTGGGCGCGTTCACGTCGCTCGGCAGCGCCTTCTGGGCCACCTCGACCAGCGCGGCGAACGCACCGGCGTCGTTGACGGCCAGCTCGGCCAGGATCTTGCGGTCGACCTCGACGTTCGCGGCCTTCAGACCCTGGATGAAGCGGTTGTACGTGATGCCGTTGGCGCGGGCAGCGGCGTTGATGCGCTGGATCCACAGCTGGCGGAAGTCACCCTTGCGCTTCTTGCGGTCGTTGTAGTTGTAGACCAGCGAGTGGGTGACCTGCTCCTTGGCCTTGCGGTACAGGCGCGAGCGCTGACCGCGGTAGCCGGAGGCCTGCTCGAGGATCGCCCGGCGCTTCTTGTGGGCGTTGACTGCCCGCTTGACGCGTGCCACTTGTTAACTCCTTGCAGCGGGGCCGCGGTTGGACTCACACGGCCCGGAAACGATTGGGTCCCGGTCAGATATCAGGCGTGCGATGCGCGCCGGATGTCACTTGCCGAGAAGCTTCTTGATCTTCTTGGTGTCGCCCGGGGCCATCTCGGCGTTGCCGGTGAGGCGACGCGTCACGCGCGACGACTTGTGCTCGAGCAGGTGGCGCTTGCCGGCGCGCTCACGGAGCACCTTGCCGGAGCCGGTGACCTTGAAGCGCTTGCTGGCACCGCTGTGCGACTTGTTCTTCGGCATGGCGCCGTTCTCTCCTCGTCGGTGGCGCTCCGGTGCCCGGTCACGAAAACCGGGCACGGTGAAGCGTCGTACTTGAATCGGTTACATCCTGGGGACCTGCGTCCCCCGGGGTCACGCGTCGGCGGGAGCCTCGGCCGGTGCCTCGGCAGCCTCGACGGGAGCCTCGTCCGCGTCCTCGGCGAACTCGGACTCCGCGGCGTTCTGCGACTTGCCGGGGTTGGCCTTCGCCTCAGCCTTGCGGGCTTCCTGCGCCTGGCGAGCCTCGGCCATCGCCTCGGTCTTCTTCTTGTGCGGACCGAGAACCATGATCATGTTTCGGCCGTCCTGCTTCGGGTTCGACTCGACGAACCCGAGGTCGGCCACGTCCTCCGCGAGACGCTGCAGCAGTCGGTAGCCCAGTTCGGGCCGGGACTGCTCGCGACCACGGAACATGATCGTGATCTTGACCTTGTCGCCCTGCTTGAGGAACCGGACGACGTGACCCTTCTTGGTGTCATAGTCGTGCGGGTCGATCTTCGGCCGGAGCTTCATCTCCTTGATGACCGTGTGCGCCTGGTTCTTGCGCGCCTCACGGGCCTTCATGGCCGACTCGTACTTGAACTTCCCGTAGTCCATGAGCTTGCACACAGGCGGACGGGCGGTCGCCGCCACCTCGACCAGGTCCAGGTCGTACTCCTGCGCAAGCTCCAGTGCCTTGGCCAGCGGGACAATGCCCACCTGCTCGCCACTGGGACCGACAAGTCGCACCTCTGGAACGCGAATCCGGTCGTTGATGCGGGGCTCGGCGCTGATGGATCCTCCTCGGTTAGCACCACACGGCGGTCTGGCGGACAGCCGCGTTTGTCTCTTTTGACAGACCTAACCGCGCCGAAGCACAAAAAATGCCCCGGACGATCACAGGCGGGGCTCCAAAGCACTACCGGAGCACCGCCGCGATGATCGCGGGGCGCGCTTTCGGGCGACTCCATCGTCCGTACGGAACGATGGTGGCCGCCTGACCGGGGTGACCCGCCGTCCCGGGGGACGGTCAGGTGGGAGATCGGAGCCTCCACTTGTAGGCCAGTCACACTTACTCACATGCGTGTCCGGCCGGTCGTCACACAAGGTTAGCAGCTACCCGGGGGTGGTGCGAACCGGCGTACACCGGGCCCTATCGTGTGGGCATGAGTGACACCCCTCCCCAGTCCCCCGAGTCCCCCGACTTCGACGCGATGACCCGCGACATCGCCGAGGTCCCCGCCGTCGAGGTGATCGTGACGGTCGCCGTCAACCTGATGAGCGCCGCCGCCGTGAAGCTCGGTCTGACGGAGGAGGGCGACACGTACAAGGACCTGGACGAGGCCCGCAAGCTGATCCACGCCCTCGCCGGCCTGCTGGACGGCAGCGCGACCGAGATCAGCTCCTTCCACGCGGCCCCGCTGCGGGACGGCCTGAAGTCGCTCCAGCTGGCCTTCCGGGAGGCTTCCCTCGTCCCGGACGAGCCGGGGCAGGGGCCGGGCGAGAAGTACACGGGTCCGATCTACGGCTAGATCCCCTCAGTTCCCGAGCCGTTTCATCCGCGTACGTACAAGGGCTCGCCCGGCGGCGTCGCCCCGGCCGGCAGCAGTGCCAGGTCGAGGCCGCGCACCAGGCGGGCCCTGAGCGTCTCGTCGGCGGCGAGGCGCTCGGCCACCCCGCGGGCGGCCTCCGCCGGAGCCACGGAGGCGTCCAGTACGAGGGCGAGGGTGCCGTCGGCCCGGCCGGGACCGAGGTGGGCTCGGAGCACGCCCGGCTCGGCGGCCACCGCGGTGCGTACGGCGTCGCGCACGGCCGGGTCGGCGAGCGGGTCGACCGTCGTACGGCCCTCCGCGAGCGCGAGCAGCGCGGGTCCGGTCAGCTCGTAGGGCACGGGTCCGGCCAGGTCCAGCACGATCGTGTCGGCCTTCTCGTGCGCCGCCGCCTGCAGGGCCTGGTGCAGGGGTACGGCGACGGGGCGGGCCTCGGGATCCCAGCGGGCCAGCGAGTCGGTGGACGTGAAGGCCGGGAGGGCGGTGCGGTGGCCCGCCTTCAGCGTCGGTACGGCCATGTCGCTGGTCTTCTCGCGGCGCAGTCCGTTCTCGCCCTCCTCGACCTCCCCGAGCACGGCCACGACGGGCACGAGCAGCCGGGCGCCCTTGAGGGCCTCGAGGACCGGGCCCACGGCGGTGCGGTCCTCGGCCCAGGCCGCGAGCGCCGCGCTGAGCCGGAGGTCGGCCGAGCCGTCGTCGTCGGAGAAGCCGGAGTCGGGAATGTTCTTGTTCGCCACGGTCACCGACCCTATCGGGGGGATGCTGCTGGGCTTGTGCGGGTCCGGAAACCTGACCGTGACCGCTTTCACGGCTTTCTCAGATTTTGCTGACACGCATCTAACGTCCGTCTAACGGCTCACACAGTCGGCGGACCCAGCATCGCGGGCATGGAGTCTTCCAGAGCCGCCCGGCGCAGGGCCGCACGAAGCACCCGCTCCCGCCCCTTCCCGCGGCGCCCGCTGCTCTCCGCCGCGCTCGCCTCCGTGGCGGTCGTCGGCGCCACGGCTGCCGGGACGGTGTATGTGAAGGCGCAGGTGCACTCGGGTACGGGCACCGTGTCGGCGGCGGCGATGCCGTCGGCTTCCGAGAGTGGGGAGGCACCGGTGGAACCCGTCGCGGATCCGACGGCGGTCGACCACGACGCCCTGCTGGCCTCCGCCATGAAGACGCTGGACGTGGAGGACACCGCACAGCTGTCGGTCGCCGTGCTGAACCTGGACTCCGGTCGGAGCGCGACGTACGGCGACGGGGCGTTCGACACGGCGAGCATCGTCAAGGTGGACATCCTGGCGGCGCTGCTGCTCCAGGCGCAGGACGCGGGCACGCATCTCACCGCGCGGGAGAAGTCGTACGCCACCACCATGATCGAGAACAGCGACAACGCCTCCGCGTCGGCGCTGTGGCGGGACATCGGCGAGGCGGACGGGCTCGATGCCGCGAACGAGCGGCTGGGGCTCACGGACACCGAGGGCGGCGACGGTGCGCTGTGGGGGCTGACGCAGACCACGGCGGCCGATCAACTCGTCCTGCTCCGGCAGGTGTTCGGGGACGACTCGGAGCTGAGCGAGGTCTCACGGGCCTATCTGCGGGGGCTGATGGGGCAGATAGCGGCCGACCAGCACTGGGGGGTGTCGGCGGCGGCCGACGGCTCCGCCTGGGCACTGAAGAACGGCTGGCTGGCACGCAGCACCACCCGGCTGTGGGACATCAACAGCATCGGGCGGGTGACCGTGGCCGGCCACGACTGTCTGGTGGCCGCGCTGTCGAAGGGCAACTCGACGAAGGCGCGGGGGATTTCGCTGGTCGAGGGGGCGGCGAAGGCGGCGGTGTCGGTGTTCGTGGATGACGGGGTGTCCGCTTCTCCCTCCGCGTCCGCGTCCTCGGCGGCCACGGCGCCTGGGGTCCGGTGACCGGTCAGCGGCGGACCAGGCGGAAGGGGTGTCCCGCCGGGTCGGCGTGGACACGCCGAATCCGTCCATACGATCACGCCCAGCCGTCATGGGTCTCGTAGCCGTCGTGGGCACGGGCCGCGCGGCGGCGGCCGCGCCACAGGACGACCGCGCCGATCAGCAGCGCCGCGCCGGCGCCGCCCGCGAGGGGGGCCACCCAGCCGGCCGGACCGTCGTCCTCCTCGGCGGTGTCCGGGCCGGAGCCGAAGTACTTCTCGGCGTACGAGGCGGACCGCAGGCCCTCCGGCTTGATCCGGTCGGCCTCGTCGAGCGCGGCGGACGGGTCGATGAAGCCGAAGCCCCGGGAGTCGTCGCGGCCGCCGGCCGGGGAGTTGCGGGCGGTGTCCTCCAGGAGCTTCTTGATCTGGGCCGGAGTCAGGTCCGGGTGGGCGGCCCTGATGAGCGCGACCGCGCCGGAGACGAAGGCGGAGGCGGCGCTGGTCCCCCAGCCCTCGTAGTACTTGTGGTCCGGGGCGGCGATGACGACCTTTTCGCCGGGGGCGCTGACGGTGGCGTACCAGCGGCGGGTGGAGAAGGAGGCCCGGGTGCCGAAGCGGTCGACCGCGGTCGCGGCGATCACACCCGGGTAGGCGGCCGGGTAGGAGATGTGGTCGCCCTTCTCACCGCCGTTGCCGGCCGAGGCCACGACGACGGAGCCCTTCTTGAGGGCGTACTGGACGGCCTCGTCCTCGGCGGGTTCGGGGTGCGCGGAGGAGGAGTCGTCGCCGAGGGAGAGGTTGATGACGTCGGCGCCGTGGTCGGCGGCCCAGCGGATGCCGTCGGCGAGGGCGTTGCCGCGGGTGCTGCGGGCCTTGGCACGGGCCGGGTCGTCGTCCTCCAGGATCACGCGGACCGGGAGGATCTTTGCCTCCGGGGCGATGCCGAGGACGCCGTCGGCGTTGCCCGGGCCGTGTCCGTGACCGGCGATGATGCCGGCCATCGCGGTGCCGTGGACGGCCCAGGCGGCGTCGCCCTCCTGCGCGCCGAAGCCGACCAGGTCCTTGCCGGTGAGGACGTTGCCGACGAGGTCGGGGTGGTCGGCCTCGACGCCGGTGTCCAGGACGGCGACGGTGATGCCCGCGCCTTGGGTGACGCGCCAGGCCTCCCGGGTGTGCATGGCGTCCAGGGCCCACTGCTGGGCGCGGATGCCGTCGGCGTGCGCGGCGGTGGGCGGCACCAGGGCGACCGAGGCCGCGAGGAGGACGCTCAGGAGACCGGCCCGGCGGGCCGTGACCCGCTGTCCGATGCGGTTCATGAAGGCTTCTCCGTGGGCGAGCTGACCGTCTGGCGCAGGCCGCGTTCGACGCGGTCGGCGAGGCCCTGCGCCTCGTTGCCGAGGCCGGCCTGGGCGGGGGCCGTGGTGATGCCCGACTCCATGGCCTCCGCGGCGGGTTCGGGCTCGTCGACGGTACGGCCGTCCGCCCAGCCGGAGACGGCGTACACGACCACGGGTGCGTCGGTGAGGACGGACACGGTCCAAGAGGCCCGCTGCCCGGGGCCGAAGTCGGCGGCGACGGTGTTCCGGGCGGCGTACGGGCGGGGCATCAGGTCGGTACGGCTGCCGAGGTTCTCGTCCTTGAAGCGCCGGGCGAGGGCGCTCATGGCGGCGGCGTCGCCCTTCGTGAACAGCAGGCCGACCGTGGTGACGTAGCTCTGGGTGGCGTCCGTGTACGTGGCGCGCAGGAGGCGCTCGCAGCCCACGGGGGCGAGGACCTTGCGCATCAGGGGATCGAAGGCGTCCGTGCAGCCGGTGTCCGGTGCGACGGCGATCCGCGTCCAGGTGCGGTCGGCGCCACCGGGGCCGGCGCCCCGGCCCGCGACGGTCGGCGGGAACAGCTGGTCCACGGGTACGTTGTGCCACAGCCCTTGGGCCACGGTGAAACCGTCCCGCGCCCCGGTGTCCCCGGGCTCTCCCGTGAGCCAACTGCCGGTCACCGCCCCGCCGACGAGCCCGAGTCCGAGCACGACACACGCGGCCGCGGCGGCGACTTTCGGCCGGACCGACACCCCGATCATCCGTGGCCGCACCCGCTCGTCATACCCCTCGGGCTCCCCGAACGACACCACGGGCCGTGTGGACCCGGGGGCTCCGCCGGGCGTCATCGGAGCGCTCCAGGAGAGAGCGGGGTCCGGAGAGAGGCCGGGCGCGTCGGAGCCGCGAGGGGGGTACGGCGGTTCGGCGGGCTTGGCGGGAGGTGTGCGGGTGGCGGGCCCGGAGGAGGACGCGGAGGCTGCCTGCGGACGGCCGCCGGGTCCGGCCGTGGCCGGGGGCACGCTGGGCATGGTCTGTCCGCGTGAGCTGCTCGCCGTGCTGGAGGTGGTGCCCGGGCGGGCCTCACCGGTGGGGCGCGGCGGGAAGTCCGGGTGGGCGGGCGGGAGAGGGTGGCTCCGCCGAGCGCCGGAGTGCGGGTCGGTCCCGCCGGTGCCAGGAGCGGTCGTTGCATCCGAGCGACCACCGCTGCGGGTCCCCGCCGAGCCGGAATCCGGCCGCTGCGGCCCACCACCCGGCGCGGACGAGGCGGCCTGCGAGCCCGATCCGGACCCACCGGCCGAACCCGCCGACCCGTACACCTGAGACTGGGCCGAACCCTGTCGCCGCGGTTCGCGGGTGGGTTCGGACGAGGCGGCCTGCGAGCGCGATGCCGAGCCGGTGGAGGAAGCCGTCGACCCGTACGGCTCGGTGTGCGCGGAGTACCGGTCGGCTCCGGTCCGCGGGGAGCCCGGGCGGGGTCCCGACTGGTCCGACGCCCGGTCCGCGGGGATCGGGCGGAGCCGGAACGTCGTCTCCGAGGCGTTTTCGGCCGGCGCGGAGGTACGGCGGGGCGGTATCGGAGGCCGACCGCTCGGGCGGGGCGGTATCCGGTCCGACGCCGGGGCCCCCGTACCCGACGAGGACGGCAGGGTTCCTCCGGCCTCCGGGACCGTACTCGGCCGCGGCGGCAGTTGTCCCCCGACGCTCGGACTCGCACTCGGCCGAGGCGGCACGCGACCCGGCACGGGCACTTCGGCACCCGACCGCGGTGCTGCGAGACCCCGCCCGGACGTCCCGTCTCCCGTCCGGGGCGGCACACGGCCCGGCGCCATCGGTCCGGCACCCGGCCGGGATGGTACGGAACCCGGCGCCGCCGGGTCGGCGCTGGGCCGCGGCGGTACGGAGTCCGGCGCAGTCGGCCTGGGGTTCGACCGTGACGGCGGAGGATCGAAGACGGACGGCTCGTCGTCCGAGCGCGGAAAAGCGGGGCCCGGCACGGACGGTCCGGAGCCCGGACGTGGCGGCGGTGTGTCGGGGAAGCGGGCCGATGCCTTCGGCGGGGGCGGCATGGAGGTGGAGCCGTTGGTCCCGAAGGACGGGGACCTCAGGCCGGGGAAGCGGGCGGCGAAGCTCTGGAAGGACGGCGTCCGGCCGACCTCGTCACCGTCGGCCTCGCTGCCACGGCGATCAGCCGACACACCGGACGACGAAACGGGAGACGAACCAGAAACAGAACCACGACCAAGATGAGAACGGGAACCAGAACCGGACTCGGTTCCGGATCCGCTGCCACCGCCGGGGGCCGAATCAACCCCGGAAGCACGCCCGCCCCCCGGCACCGAACCGGCACCCGAACCGCTCTGCGACCCGTTCTCGCCGACTCGTGCCGGACCGCTCTCCCCGCCCCCCGCCACAGGCGGTTCCGGCGGGCGTGGGGGAACGGGGGCGCGCCTGGCTTCCGTGCTCATGCACCCCCCGTTTCCTCGTGCCCGGGCCGTCTCCTCGTACGCGGGCCAGTGTCACCGTCGGCCCGGCCCGGCGTGGACCACGCCGTCCGGGCACGCATACCCGCGCGGGCGGACCGGCATCCCGCTGCGGCCCTGCGGCCGGGGACGGGACGGTCCTCCGTGCGTGCGCGTCACTCTACGGGTTGTTGCCGGACGAACGGGAACCAGTCCGCGAGCCCGGGGCATCTGCCCGGAACGTCCCCCTACCCTGCGGTAATCCTGTCTGGCAGGCTGCGTCCATGACTGCGCGCGCCGCCGACCGGGCCCGTTACGACCGGGCCACCGCCCATCTCGACGCCCCCCTCGCGATCGTGGACCTGGACGCCTTCGACGCCAACGCGGACGATCTCGTCCGTCGTGCCGGCGGCAAGCCGATCCGCCTCGCCAGCAAGTCCGTACGCTGCCGGGCCCTGCTCGAACGCGTGCTCGCGCGGGACGGGTTCGCGGGCATCATGTCCTTCACCCTCGCCGAGTCCCTCTGGCTGGCCCGGAGCGGATTCGACGACGTCCTGCTCGCCTACCCGTCCGCCGACCGCGCCGGATTCGCCGAGTTGGCGGCCGATCCCAAGCTCGCCGCCGCCGTGACCGTGATGGTCGACGACCCGGCGCAGCTCAGGCTGATCGACGACGCCCGCGACGGCGGACGCGAAGTCATCCGGGTCTGCCTGGAGTTGGACACCTCACTGAAGCTGCTCGGGGGCCGCGTGCGGGTCGGGGCCCGCCGCTCGCCGCTGCACTCCCCCGCCCAGGTCGCCGACATGGCCCGTGCCGTGGCCCGGCGGCGGGGGTTCAAGGTCGTCGGGATCATGGCGTACGAGGGGCACATCGCCGGCGTCGGGGACGCCGTCGCCGGGCGGCCGCTGCGCTCGCGTGCCGTGCGGCTGATGCAGGCCACCGCCCGCCGGGAACTCGCCGAGCGACGCGCCGCGGTGGTGCGGGCGGTGCGGGCCGTGGTGCCGGACCTGGAGTTCGTCAACGGCGGCGGCACGGGCAGTGTCCAACACACCGCCGCGGAGGACGCGGTCACCGAGATAGGCGCCGGATCGGGACTGTACGTCCCGCGACTGTTCGACAACTACACGTCCTTCAGCGGGCGTCCGGCGGCCCTGTTCGCCCAGCCCGTCGTGCGGCGGCCGGGGGTCGGCGTGGTGACCGTTCTCGGCGGCGGCTATCCCGCCTCGGGCGCGCCCGGGCCCGACCGGCTGCCGGTGCCGTACCTGCCGGAAGGCCTGAGGTACGACCCCCAGGAGGGGCCGGGCGAGGTCCAGACACCGCTGCTCGGCTCCCCCGCCGACGACCTCCTCCTCGGCGACAAGGTGTGGTTCCGGCACGCGAAGGCCGGTGAGCTGTGCGAGCGGTTCGACACCCTGCACCTGATCGAGGGCGACACGGTGACGGCGACCGTCCCGACGTACCGCGGGGAGGGCCACACCTTCCTCTAGCGCGGCGTCTCAGTTCGTCGGGCCGATGCTGCTGCCGACCCCGCCGCCGGTGCCCGCGTCGCCGACCGCCCGGATTCCCTTGGTGATGCGGTCCATGTCGGCGAGCGGGGGGCCGTCCGGGCCCGCGTCGAAGACGAACCGTACGAGGACCGGCGACTCGCTGCCGACGCTGGACGGGAACACCAGCGACTGCACGTAGCCGCCGGGGCCCTTGGCCGTCGTCACCCGCCAGCGCACGAAGTACCCGGCCCGGCCCGCCACCGCGACCTGCCCGGACCCGACGCTCCGGCGGGACTCGATCCCGCCGTACGGGCGCTGGTCGAGGGAGTCGCGGTCGTAGGCATCGTCGGCGGCCTCGGAGATGTCGGCCTTGGCGAGGGCCTCGGGGGAGTGTTCGTCGGTCGCGGTGACCGTGCGCGAGAAGACCAGGCCGTGGCGGCAGAGGCCGACACCGGCGGGGCAGTCGTAGGTCCCGTCGCCGGTCATCATGACGACGTCCTCCGAGGAGACGTTCTCCGGCCTGGTCCAGCCGTCGGGCAACGGCAGGGTGATGCCGTTGAGCTGGTCCACCACGACGGCCGGGTCGTCGGCGGACGGCGTCGGTGTGGGACTGCCCGGCGCCGTCTGTGCCGTCTGCGCCGTCGAGGAGGGGGGAGCCACCAGGGTCGGCGCGGTGTTCACGTTCGGGTCGCCGTCGTCGCTGTCGCGCAGGACGAACGCTCCCGTGACGACAGCGGCGACCAGGACGAGCCCGGCGGCGCCCAGGGCGACGGCCTTGGCCCGCCCGGAAGCCCCGCCCGAAGCCCCGCCGACCACCCCACCGGCGCCCCCACCCATAGCCCCGCCGACGCCCCCGGCGGTCGGACCCCCGGCGGCCTGCGGCGGTCCCGGAGGCCCGAAGGCCTCCGGGCCGCGGCGGTGGTCGGTCCACGCGGTCCCGTCCCACCAGCGCTCCAGATGCGGGGCCGAGGGGTCGGGGTACCAGCCGGGCGGAGGCGTCATGCTCATCCCGGCACTGTAGGACGGGCTCTACAGCGGTGTGACGTAAGCCCCGGAGATCCCGCCGTCCACCAGGAAGTCGGAGGCGTTCACGAAGGAGGAGTCGTCGCTGGCCAGGAAGGCGACGGCGGCGGCGATCTCCTCGGCCTCGGCGAACCGGCCGAGCGGGATGTGCACGAGCCGGCGGGCGGCCCGCTCGGGGTCCTTGGCGAACAGCTCCTGCAGGAGGGGGGTGTTGACGGGGCCCGGGCACAGGGCGTTGACCCTGATGCCCTCCCGCGCGAACTGCACGCCCAGCTCACGGGACATGGCCAGGACACCGCCCTTGGACGCGGTGTACGAGATCTGCGAGGTCGCCGCGCCCATCCGGGCCACGAAGGACGCGGTGTTGATGATGGAGCCCTTGCCCTGTCGCCGCATGTAGGGGATGGCGGCCTTGCAGCACAGGTAGACGGAGGTCAGGTTGACCTCCTGGACGCGCTTCCAGGCCTCCAGGCCGGTCTCCAGGATGGAGTCGTCGTCGGGCGGGGAGATGCCGGCGTTGTTGAAGGCGATGTCGACGCTGCCGTAGGTGTCGTACGCCGTCCTGAACAGCGCCTCGACCTGCTCGGGGTCGGTGACGTCGACCTTCACGAAGGTCCCGCCGGCCTCCTCGGCGGCGGCCTTGCCGCGAGCCTCGTCGACGTCGCCGCAGACGACGTGCGCGCCCTCGGAGGCGAGCCGGCGGGTGGTGGCGAGGCCGATGCCGCTGCCGGCTCCGGTGATGACGGCGGTGCGGCCGACCAGGCGGCGGCAGATGATGTCGTCGGATGCGGTCACTGTGCGGGGCCCTCCGTGCTGATGAAGACGTTCTTGGTCTCGGTGAAGGCGGCAAGGGCGTCCGGGCCGAGTTCACGGCCGATGCCGGACTGTTTGAAGCCGCCGAAGGGCGTCCAGTAGCGGACGCTGGAATGCGAGTTGACGGACAGGTTGCCCGCCCTGACCGCCTGGGAGACGCGCAGGGCGCGGCCGACGTCCCGGGTCCAGATGGAGCCGGCCAGGCCGTAGTCGGTGGCGTTGGCGAGCCGGATGGCGTCGGCCTCGTCGTCGAAGGGCAGGACGACGGCGACGGGGCCGAAGACCTCCTCGACGGCCACGCGCGCATGCGGGTCGACGCCGGTGAGGACGGTGGGCGGGAACCAGAAACCGGGGCCTTCGGGTGCCTTGCCGCGGATGCCGTCGGTGTCCGACGGAACGTACGAACGCACGCGCTCCAGTTGGACCTTGGAGATCAGCGGGCCCATGTCCGTCGTCTCGTCGGCCGGGTCGCCGACGCGGACGGACTCGATCGCCGGCGCCAGGAGGTCGAGGAAGCGGTCGTAGGCGGAGCGCTGGACGAGGATGCGGGTGCGGGCGCAGCAGTCCTGGCCGGAGTTGTCGAGGAAGGCCATGGGAGCCGCGGCGGCGGCGGCCTCGATGTCCGCGTCGGCGAAGACGATGTTGGGGCTCTTGCCGCCGAGTTCGAGGGTGACGCGCTTGAGGAGCGCCGAGCCCTTCGCCAACACCTGTTTGCCCACGGCCGTCGACCCGGTGAAGACGATCTTCGCGACACCCGGGTGCTCGACGAGCGCGTTGCCCGCGACGGGGCCGTGTCCGGGAAGCACCTGGAACAGCCCCTCGGGCAGGCCTGCCTCCAGGGCCAGTTCGGCCAGGCGCAGGGCGGTCAGCGGGGTCGTCTCGGCGGGCTTGAGGATGACCGCGTTGCCGGCCGCGAGCGCCGGGGCGGTGCCCCAGGCCGCGATCGGCATCGGGAAGTTCCAGGGCGCGATGACGCCGACGACGCCCAGCGGTTCGAGGATGGTGACGTCGAGGCCGCCGGGCACCGGGATCTGCCGTCCCGTCAGCCGCTCCACTCCCCCGGCCGCGTAGTCGAGCAGATCGCGTACGTTGCCCGCTTCCCAGCGGGCGTTGCCGACGGTGTGACCTGCCTCGCGGACCTCCGACTGCGCCAGTTCCTCGACGTGTTCGTCCACGGCGACGGCGAACCGGCGCAGCAGCCGGGCCCGGTCGCCGGGTGCGAGGGCGGCCCACCGGACCTGTGCCCGCGTGGCGCGTACGACGGCCTCGTCCACGTCGGCCGCGGTGGCGGCCGGGACCGTGGCGACGGCCTCTTCGGTCGCGGGGTTCAGTACCTGGAGTTCGTGCTCGTGGGACAAGGCTGACCTCACATGCGTTCGAAGGAGCGGCGCAGCTCCCAGTCGGTCACCGCGGCGTCGAAGGCGTCCAGCTCGACGCGGGCCATGTTGCGGTAGTGCGCGACGACCTCGTCACCGAAGGCGGCCTTGGCGATCGGGCTGTTCTCCCAGAGTTCGGCGGCCTCGCGGAGCGTGGAGGGGACGTGCGCGTAGTCGGCGGTGTAGGCGTTGCCCGTGCAGGCATCCGGGAGTTCCAGCTTCTGCTCGATGCCGTACAGGCCGGCCGCCACCAGCCCGGCCACCGCGAGGTGCGGGTTGACGTCGCCGCCGGGGAGCCGGTTCTCGAAGCGCAGGGAGCGGCCGTGGCCGACCACCCGGAGGGCGCAGGTGCGGTTGTCGTAGCCCCAGGCGACGGCGGTCGGGGCGAAGGACCCCGGCTGGAACCGCTTGTAGGAGTTGATGTTGGGGGCGTACAGGAGCGAGAAGTCCCTCAGCGCGGCCAGCTGCCCGGCGAGGAAGTGGCGCATGACGTCGGACATGCCGCCCTCGTCCTGGGAGGAGCCCGCCATGGCGTTGTCGCCGGCCGAGTCGGTGAGCGAGAGGTGGATGTGGCAGGAGTTGCCCTCGCGCTCGTTGTACTTGGCCATGAAGGTGAGCGAGACGCCCTCCTGGGAGGCGATCTCCTTGGCGCCGGTCTTGTAGACGGCGTGCTGGTCGCAGGTGACCAGGGCCTCGTCGTAGCGGAAGACGATCTCGTGCTGGCCGGGGTTGCACTCGCCCTTGGCGGACTCGACGGTGAGGCCGGCGGCGGCCATGTCGTTGCGGATGCGGCGCAGCAGGGGCTCGACGCGGCCGGTCCCGAGCACCGAGTAGTCGACGTTGTACTGGTTGACCGGGGTCAGGCCGCGGTAGTCGGCGTCCCACGCCTGCTCGTAGGTGTCCTTGAAGACGATGAACTCCAGCTCCGTGCCGACCTGGGCGGTGAAGCCGTGCTCGGCGAGGCGTTCCAGCTGGCGGCGCAGGATCTGGCGGGGGGCGGCGACGACCGGGGAGCCGTCGTTCCAGGCGAGGTCGGCGATGAGCATGGCCGTGCCGGCGTTCCAGGGGACGCGGCGCAGGGTGGACAGGTCGGGGTGCATGGCGAAGTCCCCGTAGCCCCGGTCCCAGGAGGACATGGCGTACCCGTCGACGGTGTTCATCTCGGTGTCGACGGCGAGGAGGTAGTTGCAGCCCTCGGTGCCGTGGTGGAGGACCTCGTCGAGGAAGAAACGGGCGGCGAACCGCTTGCCCTGCAGCCGCCCTTGCATGTCGGGGAAGGCCAGGACGACAGTGTCGATCTCACCGCCGGCGACGAGGGTGTGCAGCTCCTCGACGCTCAGCGGGGGTGTGCGGTCTGCCACGGAACGCTCCTTCGGCTTCTTCGCGCTTTTTCGGCCGGGCCGGAAGCCATAAGGTATTGCGGAGAACCTTTGCTTGGGAAGGGGGCGCGGCCATATGTCGCTGCAGGCTCACGGCGGCCCGGACGACCCGTTGACGCCCGTGCTGCGGGCGGTGCGGGCGGGCAACGGCTTCGAGGAGGCGCTGGAGCAGATCCTCCAGGTGGTCCGGCTCGGCCTGGTGCCGGGCGGCGAACGGCTGCCCGCGGAGCGGGAGCTGGCGGAGCGGCTGGGGATCAGCCGGGTGACCCTGCGCGAGGTGCTGAAGGTGCTCCAGGACCAGGGGCTGGTCGAGTCGCGGCGCGGCCGGTACGGCGGAACGTTTGTCCTGCCGCGTGCCGACGCCCGCGGCGAGGACGAGCTGCGGCGGCGGATCGCCGCGGTCGACATCGAGGACGTCCTGCGTTTCCGGGAGGTGCTGGAGGTGGGCGCGGCGGGCCTGTGCGCCACGCACGGGCTCTCGGCGGACCAGGCACACCGGCTGCGCGAGGCGCTGGCCGCGACGCAGGACGCCCCGCTGACCGAGTACCGTCGCCTGGACACCCTGCTCCACCTCACCCTCGCCGAGCTGTGCGGCTCACCCACGCTGACCGCGCGGTACGCGGCCGTACGGGCCTCGGTGAACGACCTCCTGGACTGCATCCCGCTCCTGGTGCGCAACCTGGAGCACTCCCAGCGCCAGCACACCGCGCTGGTCGAGGCGGTCCTCGACGGGGACGCGGACGGGGCGCGGGAGATGATGCGGGAGCACTGCGCGGGGACGGCGGCGCTGCTGCGGGGGTTCCTGGCCTGAACCGGTGGCCCACGGGTCGAGAAGGTATGACGCCCTGAAGGCACGCCGATCGAAAAGGTATGACAGCAGTCCATTGAGAGGCCGGAGGGGCGCATGTCGGGCAGGCCGCTGATCGGTGTCAGCACATATCTGGAGGCCGGAACGCGCTGGGGCGCGTGGGAGCTGGAGGCGGCGCTGCTGCCCGCCGGGTACCCGCGGCTCGTACAGCGCGCGGGCGGGCTGGCCGCGATGCTCCCGCCGGACGCGGCGGAGCACGCCGCGGCGACCGTCGCCCGCCTGGACGGCCTGGTGATCGCGGGCGGCCCTGACGTCGAACCGGCCCGCTACGGCGCCGAGCGCGCCCCCCGCACCGGACCGCCCGCCCCCGCCCGGGACGCCTGGGAACTCGCGCTGATCGACGCGGCCCTGGCCGCACGGCTCCCGCTGCTGGGCATCTGCCGGGGCATGCAGCTGCTGAACGTCGCCCTGGGCGGCACGCTCGTGCAGCACATCGACGGGCACGCCGAGGTGCCCGGAGTCTTCGGGCGGCACCCGGTCAAGCCCGTGCCGGGCACGTCGTACGGCGAGGTCGTCCCGGAGGAGACCTCGGTGCCCACCTTCCACCACCAGTCGGTCGACCGCCTCGGCACGGGCCTGATCGCCTCGGCGTACGCGGCGGACGGGACGGTGGAGGCGGTCGAGCTGCCCGGCCCGCACTGGGTGCTGGGCGTGCAGTGGCATCCCGAGATGGGCGAGGACGTACGGGTGATGGGGGCACTGGTGGAAGCGGCCTCAGGTCGCTGACGGCCGCCTAGCCGCGGGTCAGCGACAGCAGCTCCCGGGCCGGTCCCACCGGTCGGTGCCCGGTGGGCCACACCGCCCTCAGGTCCCGCGCCAGCGAAACCCCGTCCACCGGCACGCTCACCAGCCGCCGCATCGCCAGCTCCTCCCGCACCGCCAGTTCGCTGAGCACGGCCGGCCCCGCCCCGCTCACCGCCGCCGCCTTCACCGCCGTGGTGGACGACAACTCGATCAGGGGCCGCGCCAGACCACCCAGGGCCGTGTCGAGGACCTGACGCGTGCCCGAGCCCTTCTCGCGCAGGATCAGCGGTGTCGCGGCCAGTTCGGAGGACCCCAGGGGACGGCGACGCCGCGCCCACGGATGTCCCGGCGCCGTCACCACGATGAGACGGTCATGGGCGATCACCACGGAGTCCAGCCCGGTGGGGACGCTGAGCCCCTCCACGAACCCGAGGTCCGCCTCGTCCGACAGCAGCCGCTGAGCCACCGCCGCCGAGTTGCCCGCCAGCAGCGACACCGCGGTGTCCGGCCGCTGGGCGCGCAGCGCGAGCAGCCAGCCCGGCAGCAGGTACTCGGCGATGGTCATGCTCGCCGCCACCCGGAGCCGGGAGTCACGGCGGTCCCGCAGGGCCTGCGCCCCCACGTCGAAAGCCTCGGCCGCCTCCACGATCCGCCGGGCCCAGTCGGTGACCAGCGCCCCGGCGTCGGTGAGCCGGGAGCCGCGGGGCGAGCGGTCCACCAGGGCCACCCCCAGCTGACGCTCCATGGAGCGGACCCGGCTGCTCGCGGCGGGTTGGGTGATCCCCAGCTCGCGCGCCGCCTGGCCCAGACTTCCGAGCCGGGCCACCGCCAGCAGCAGCTCCAGCGCCCCGAGATCCGGCACCCGGTGCGCCAGCGAGCCGCTCACCTCGAACCGGGAGGTGTCCCGTTCCCCATCGCCGCTCATAAAGACAGCTTATGCCTCCATAGGGACAAACTCCCTGGTCGCGGCGGACCACCGACGAGACCGTGGACACATGCTCACCGCAGCCCGGCCGACCCCGTTCCTTCCCCGTCCCACCGCCCGCCGCCCGCGCGCCGCCGCCGTCCGTCACCTCGCAGCGCCTCGCCGAGCAGCCGTGGCGCCTCGGCCAGCGAGGGCCCGTACCACGTCAGGTGCCGTCCGCTGACCAGCGCGCAGGGCAGGCCGGGGAAGGCCTCCGGACCGTCGTCGGCGGTGAAGCGGTAGGGCTCGTCCGGGAGGACCACCACGTCCGGGGCGGCGGCCCGCAGTTCCTCGACGGGGATGCGCGGATACCGCTCGGCGTGCCCCGCGTACAGGTGGTCGACGCCGAGACGGGCCAGGACGTCGCCCGCGAAGGTGTCCCGGCCCAGGACCATCCACGGCCGGCGCCAGATCGGTACGACCGCTGTCGTACGGCCCTCCGGTGGCCGCAGCTCCGACCAGGCCTCCTCGGCCTCGTCCAGCCAGCGCGGGCGGGTCCTCGCCCCGCAGGCGTGCAGCACGCGCTCGAGTTCCCGGAAGGCCTGCGGGACGTCGCGCACTTCCGTCACCAGCACCTCGACGCCCGCCTCGCGCAGGGCCGCGAGGTCGGGGGCCCGGTTCTCCTCCTCGTTGGCGATCACCAGGTCCGGGGCGAGGGCGACGATCCGGTCGACCTCGGGGTTCTTGGTGCCGCCGACGCGCAGGACGTCGAGGTCCGCCGGATGCGTGCACCAGTCCGTGGCGCCGACCAGGGTGCCCGTGCCGGCCACGGCTTCCGTGAGGGACGGCACCAGGGAGACGACTCGCACTACCGCTGCCGGTCCTGGACGGCCTCGACGTGTTCGGCCACGGCGACGACGATCACTCTGGTGTCGCCCACCGTGGCCCGCCAGCGGTGGCGCACGCCGCCGGTGAGGTACAGGGTGTCCCCGCGGCCCAGCCGGTAGGCGCGGCCCTCCGCCTCGATCTCCACGGCGCCGTCGGCGACGTACATCAACTGGTCGTTGCGGTACTGGAATTCACGGCCCGCGTCGTGGTCGCCGGTGAACTCCGAGGCGTGCATCTGGTGGTGACCGCGCACCAAGGACCGCACCTGGGGCGCGAGCAGCGGCTCGTCCTCCGCGCGGACCACGTCGACACTGCACGCGGGGTCGGCGGCGGCCAGGAGTTCCACCGCGGTGGTGCGCAGGGCGTCGGCCACCTTTTCCAGCGAGCTCTGGCTGGGGCGCGCGCGTTCGTTCTCGATCTGGCTGAGGAAGGGGACCGACAGGCCGCTGCGTTCGGCCACGACGGCGAGGGTGAGCTCCAGGGCACGGCGGCGGCGCCGCACGGCCGCGCCCACCCGAAGGGGCTGTTCTTTGTGGTCGCCCATCGCTCCGGCTCCCTCCTTCGCTCGTCGGTCCGCTGTTGTTCGCTCTCCGCTGTCCGTGTGCCCCGCTTTGGGGCCCACCGCTCCTGAGGAGTTGTCTGCACCCTACGCATGTTCGGCAAACCGTTTCATGCGGCCCTCACATCAAGGGCCTCCCGCATGCGGTCGGACCTCACAGTTCGCGCCAGCGGATCGGCCCCGGAACCGCTGGACCGAGCTCAGGACGGACACCTTCCCCACCGGCGCGCGGGCGTCCGGGCACCGGCTGCTCACGCGCCACCGTGAAGCTCGGGCGGGTGCGTAGCTGTATGTGGTTGGCCGGATCCTTTCCGTGGGAGAGCGGCGGGAGGGACCGCGACAGGGACATGAGCCGGGACATGACCCGAGGGGCGGGCCTCACCACACGCTGTCAGGACGCGTGGGGAGGCCCGCCCCTCGGGCGACCGGGTACGGCGGCTACCGCGGGGTCATCCGCTCGACCATGTCCGGGTGTTCCTTCAACCAGGCGGCGACGGCTTCCTCCTCCTGGCCCTGCCCGCGCTGGTTGATCTCGGCCTCCAGGCTGCCGAGCTCGGCCTCGCTCATCTTGAAGTTCTTGATCCACTTGGTGAGCTGCGGGTACTGCTCGGGGAACTTCTTGTTGGAGATCGTGCGGATGGTGTTGCCCTCGCCGAAGAGCTTCTTGTCGTCCTTCAGCTTGGTCAGGCCGTACTGGCTGTACGCCCAGTGCGGCGACCACAGGACGACCGCGACGGGCTCCTTCTTGGCGTACGCGCGCTTGAGTTCGGCGAGCATCGCCGGCGTGGAGCCGTCGACGACCTCGTACTCCTTGTCCAGGCCGTAGCCGGGCAGGACCTTCGTCTTGAGCAGGTTCATCTCACCGGTGCCCGGCTCGATGCCGATGATCTTCCCGTCGAAGAGGCCGGCCTTGCCCTTGAGGTCCTCGTAAGACTTCACGCCCTTGACGTACGACGGCACCGCGACCTCCAGCGAGGTCGGCTGGTACCAGGTGCCGAGGTCGGCGAGTCTGTCCTTGCTCTGGTCCCAGTAGTTCTTCTGCGCGTACGGCAGCCACGCGTCGAAGTTGAGGTCCAGGTCGCCGGAGGCCAGTCCGGTGTAGACCGGGCCGACGTCCATCTGCTTGAGGTTGAGCTTGTAGCCGCGCCGCTCCAGGACGTTCTTCCAGAGATAGGTGACGGCGATGTCCTCGTCCCAGGGGAACCAGGCCACGTCGATCGGGTTCTTGGCCTCGGCGGGGGTCGCGCCGGAGCCGCCCGCGACCGGGGCCAGCTTGTCGACGACGCCCGGGTTCTGCTTCAGCCAGGCGCGCACCGCCTCCTGCTGCTTCCCCTCCCCCGCCTTGTTGATCTCGGCTTCCAGGCTGGTGAGCTGCTTCTCGTCCATCTTGAAGTTCTTCAGCCACTGGCCGACGACCGGGTTGTCGGCCGCGAAGCCCTTGCGGGCGATGGTGTGTACCCCGTCGCCCTTGCCCCAGGCGCCCTTGGGGTCCTTCAGCTTCTTCAGGTCGTAGTCGCTGTACGCCCAGTGCGGCGACCAGAGCGTGACGACGATCGGTTCCTTCTTGCTGTACGCCCGCTTGAGCTCGGCCAGCATCGCCGGCGTGGAGCTGTCGACGACCTTGTACTCCTTGTCGAGGCCGTACTCCTTGAGGACCTTGGTCTTCAGCAGGCTCATCATGCCGGCGCTGGGCTCGATGCCGGTGATCTTCCCGCCGAAGGTGGCGGCCTTGCCCTTGAGGTCGGCCAGCGAGTCGACGCCCTTCATGTACGAGGGCACGCTCAGCTCCAGGGAGGTCTGGCCGTACCAGGCGCCCAGGTCGTCGAGCTTGCTGCCGTACTTCTTCCAGTACTGCTCGTGCGTGGTCGGCAGCCAGGCGTCGGTCTGGAAGTCGACGCTGCCCTGCGCGAGGGAGGTGTAGAGCGGACCGGCCTCGAACTGCTGGGTGTTCACGTGGTAGCCGCGCTGTTCGAGGATCTCCTTCCACAGGAAGGTGGAGGCGACGCCCTCGTCCCAGGGGATGTAGCCGATGCTGATCTTCTTGCCCTGGCCGATGTCCTTGCCGTCGGCGACGGCGGAGCCGCCCGAGGTGCCACCGAACATGCCCATGCCGCCCGCCACGAGGGCGAGGACCACGACGCCGATCACGGCGATCTGCGGGCGGGGCCGGTACGACCAGACCTTCAGGCCCTGCGCGGCCCGTACCCGGGCGGCGGCGCGGCGGCCCAGCGGGGAGACCTGGGTGCCCAGGGCGCTGGTCATGCGGTCGAGGTAGATCGCGAGGATCACGATGGCGACCCCGGCCTCGGAGCCGAGCCCCACGTTGAGCTGGCCGATGGCCTGGTTGACGTCGCCTCCGAGGCCGCCGGTGCCGACCATGCCGGCGATCGCGGCCATGGACAGACCGAGCATGATGACCTGGTTGACGCCCGCCATCACGGTCGGCAGCGCCAGCGGGAGCTGGACCCGCAGCAGGACGTCGCGGGGCGCGGTGCCGAACGCGTCGGCCGCTTCCACCAGTTCCTTGTCCACCTGGCGGATGCCGAGCTCGGTCATGCGCACGCCGGGGGCGAGCGCGAAGATCAGGGTGGCGACGATGCCCGCGGGGGCGCCGGTGCCGAAGAACAGAATCGCCGGGATGAGGTAGATCATCGCGGGCAGCGTCTGCATGAAGTCCAGGACGGGCCGGACCAGTCCGCTGACCCGGTCGGAGCGCGCCGCCCAGATGCCCACCGGCACGGAGATCACCAGCGCGATGATCGTGGCGACGAGGACGAGCGAGAGGGTCACCATCGCGTCGTCCCACAGTTCGAGGGAGTCGATGAAGGCGAAGCCCACGAAGGTGAGGACACCGGCCAGGGTGCCGCGCAGCCAGAACGCGAGCACCGCGAAGATGCCCGCGAGCAGCAGCGGTTCGGGCGCCTGAAGGACGGCGTTGATCCCGTCGTAGGTGTTGGTGAAGACGGTCTTGAAGAAGTCGAAGAGCCAGGCCATGTGGCCGAGCAGCCAGTTGACGGCGTCGTTGACCCAGTCGCCGAGCGGAATCCTAGGCACGGGTCACCACCTTCTCGCCGTCGGGGTTGTCGCACGGCACGGCTTCTGGGACCTCGTCGCCGAGGAAGGCGATCAGCCGCTCCCGCGGCACGACCCCGATGACGCGGTTCGCCCCGTCGACCACCGAGACCCGGTGCGACAGGCGGGCGCTGATCGCGCACAGCTCCGTGAAGGGGGTGTCGGCGGTGGCGGTCTCGCAACTGCAGCTGGGGGTGCCGCCGGAGACGGAGGGGTCCATGACGGAGGACGCGGTCAGCACGCGGGAGCGGTCGACGTCCTTGGTGAAGGAGGCGACGTAGTCGTCGGCGGGCCGCACGAGGATGTCCTCCGCGGTGCCGATCTGGACGATCCGGCCGTCGCGCATGACGGCGATCCGGTCGCCCAGCCGCATGGCCTCGTTGAGGTCGTGGGTGATGAACACGATCGTCTTCTTCAGGGACTTCTGCAGCTCGATGAGCTGGTCCTGCATGTCACGGCGGATCAGCGGGTCGAGCGCGCTGAACGACTCGTCCATGAGGAGCAGGTCGGCGTTGGTGGCCAGGGCACGGGCCAGGCCCACGCGCTGCTGCATGCCGCCGGACAGCTCGTCGGGCCAGGACTTCTCCCAGCCGGCCAGTCCGCACAGGGCGAGCGCCTCGGCGGCCCGCTCCTCGCGCTCGCGCCGGGGAAGGCCCTGGACGGCGAGGCCGTAGGCGGCGTTCTCCAGCACGCTGCGGTGCGGGAAGAGCGCGAAGTGCTGGAAGACCATGCTGATCTTGTGCGCGCGGACCTCGCGCAGGTCGCGGTCGCTGAGGGCGGTCAGGTCCTGCCCGCCGAAGCGGACATGGCCCGCGGTCGGCTCCAGGAGGCCGTTGAGCATCCGCAGCAGCGTGGACTTGCCGGAGCCGGACAGACCCATCACGACGAAGATCTCGCCGGGTTCCACGGTGAAGGAGGCGTCGACGACGGCGGCGGTGGTGCCATCGGCACGCAGTTCCTCCCGGTCGGCGCCCTGGCGGAGCCGCTCGACCGCGTCGTCCGGTCGTCTTCCGAACACCTTGTAAAGGCCTGCGGCCTCAAGTCTGGATGACACGCGTACCTCTAGTCTCGGCGGGCAGAAGCAGAGACGCGGGGCCGCGATCAGTTGAAAGTGCAACCGGCGCATCTCTTAGTGGCGGCGCCTGCCCAGACACCTTTTGACCAAACGCAGAGGTGGCCCAGTTCACAGGACGTTTACGTCCGCCTGCCGGCTCCGTGTGCCTCGCCTGCGCCTGCGACGACACCGTTGCCCACGGGGTTTTGGCCGATCGTCTTTGTCAGTGGGGTGCGGCATGATGCGTGGCGTGACCGGACGACTGACGCTTCTCGACACCGCCTCGCTCTATTTCCGCGCTTACTTCGGCGTCCCGGAGTCCGTGAAAGCCCCCGACGGCACCCCGGTGAACGCCGTGCGCGGACTTCTGGAGTTCATCGACCGCCTGGTGAAGGACCACCGGCCCGATCACCTGGTGGCGTGCATGGACGCCGACTGGCGGCCCCAATGGCGGGTCGAGCTGATCCCCTCGTACAAGGCGCACCGCGTCGCCGAGGAGCACGAGGCGGGCCCGGACGAGGAGGAGGTGCCGGACACCCTCTCGCCGCAGGTGCCGATCATCGAGGCCGTGCTGGACGCGCTCGGCATCGCGCGCGTGGGCGTCGCCGAGTACGAGGCCGACGACGTCATCGGCACCTTCACCGCGCGGGCGAAGGGCCCGGTCGACATCGTCACCGGCGACCGCGACCTGTACCAGTTGGTGGACGACGTGCGCGAGGTGCGGGTGCTGTACCCCCTCAAGGGCGTGGGCTCCCTGCAGCTGACGGACGAGGCGTGGCTGCGGGAGAAGTATGGGGTCGACGGCAAGGGGTACGCGGATCTGGCGCTGCTGCGCGGCGACCCGAGCGACGGTCTTCCGGGCGTGCCCGGGGTCGGCGAGAAGACGGCGGCCAAGCTGCTCGCGGAGTTCGGCGACCTGGCCGGGATCCTGGCCGCGGTCGACGACCCGAAGGCGAAGCTCACGCCGGCGCAGCGCAAGCGCCTGGACGAGTCACGGCCGTATCTGGCGGTGGCGCCGAAGGTCGTGCGGGTCGCGGACGACGTCCCGCTGCCGGACGTCAACACGGTGGTGCCGCGCACCCCGCGTGATCCGGCGGCACTGGAGGAGCTGGCGTCCCGCTGGGGACTGGGGGGATCCTTGCAGCGACTTCTCGCCACCCTCGTGGCGTAAACGTCGTCCCCGCACGAGGTCATGAACAGGTCATGGACCTACCCGGAAGGGCGCATCCACAGGGAAGAGATGCTAACTTAGGCAAGCCTAACCATATGGATCGGGAGGTCGCCATGGCAGAACGACCGGAGCGCAAGCCGCGGAAACCCCACACCGCGCAGGTCATCCGCACCGAACGGCTGACTCCCCATATGCAGCGGGTGGTGCTCGGCGGCGAGGGGCTGGCCGATTTCTCTCCGGACGCCTGCACCGATCACTATGTGAAGCTGCTCTTCCCGGCCGGCGGGGCCACCTACCCGGAGCCCTTCGACATCCAGCGGATCCGCGAGGAGTTCCCGCGCGAGCAGTGGCCGGTGACCCGGACGTACACCGTGCGTGCCTGGGACGCCGAACACCGCGAGCTGACACTGGACTTCGTGATCCACGGCGACGAGGGCCTGGCCGGCCCCTGGGCGCTGCGGGTGCGGCCGGGCGAGACCGTGCGCTTCATGGGTCCCGGCGGCGCCTACGCCCCCGACCCGGAGGCCGACTGGCATCTGCTCGCCGGTGACGAGAGCGCGCTGCCCGCGATCGCCCGATCCCTGGAGGCGCTGCCGGACGGCGCCCGGGCCCATGCCTTCGTCGAGATCTCCGGGCCGGAGGAGGAGCAGAAGATCGACTCCGATGTGGAGGTCGTCTGGCTGCACCGCGGCGACCGGCCCGTCGGCGAGGCCCTGATCGAGGCCATACGGGCGCTGGCGTTCCCGGAGGGCCGCGTGCACGCGTTCGTGCACGGCGAGGCGCACTTCGTGAAGCAACTGCGCCACCTGCTCCGCGTCGAGCGCGGGGTCGCGCGCGAGGACCTGTCGATCTCCGGTTACTGGCGGCTCGGCCACAACGAGGACGGCTGGCAGGCCTCCAAGCGGGAGTGGAACGCACGCATCGAGGCCGAGCAGGAGGGCACCTCCACGCCCTCTTGACCGACCCGGGGCCTCTTGACCGGCCCGGTGCACCCCGGCCCCGGGGCCGGCCTGCACCGACCGCCGGCGGGAGCGGAACGAGGCGGACATCAGGGACGGCGATCCTGCCGATGCCGCCCGGCAATTGGCGCCACCCAGCAGCCGCGGTCGTCCCCGCCCACACGCTGGAACTGAGGGCGCTCGTCACCACCATCCTGGCACCAGGTAGTCGAGTGACGAGGTGGTCCGAGGCCGCCGAGTTCGACGAGGCCCTGGCGCCGACGAGGGCGCGGCCACCGTCGGAGTCGTACGCGCGGCCGGCCGCGAGACGGCGGTGCTCATCGGGCGCCTCCCACGAGGACGAGGGCTCCCCGCCCGCGCTCCATTGTCGGCCTCGGCGTACCGGCGGCCCGCGTAGCGCAGGTGGACGTCGTCGCGGGGCGGGCGGGGTCGGTCGCGATGGCGACGCCGACCCCGGCGGATTCGAGCGCGCCGAGCAGGGCGGGGGGGCAGCCGCCCCTCCATCGTCGGCACGGACGCTGACGCGGCGCCCGTCGACGGCACCTCGTGGAGGCCCGGCACTGCGCCGAGGGCACTCTTCGCAGCTTACGGTCCGCGTCGCGGAGCGGTTCGCGTAGTCCCACATGGCCCGCGTCGCCGCACGGTTGCCCCTTGAGCGAGTCCGGGGTGCCCTCCACGACGATCCGGCCATCGGCGCGCTCAAGCACGATCCCACGGGGGGCTTCGACCGCCGCCGTGCCGGGCACGGTCGACGCGCTCGGCGCGCAGGGCGAGACAGGAAGAGCAGGAAGAGCGACAAGCGCGATGTATCGCGATCCACAGTGCGCGGCAAGGGCGTGAGCACTTGGGCCCGCCCCCGACATGCCCGCGTGACGCCTTCGAAACAGCGCCTCCCTAATTTCTGTCACCCGACAGGAACTCGCTTCCGCCCCGCTCCCCGCGCCGAAGGCAGGCCGCCGTGACGACAACCGCCCCCTCCGACGTCCGCCCGGATCCTCCGCACTCCCCGGACGACCGCTCCCTCACCGAGTTCGGCTACCGCCAGGAACTGCACCGCAGCCTGGGCCGGTACGCGTCGTTCGCGGCCGGGTTCTCCTTCATCTCCGTCCTGACCACCGTCTTCCAGTTCTTCGCCTTCGGGTACGCGTTCGGCGGCCCCGTCTTCTTCTGGACCTGGCCGGCCGTGCTGCTCGGCCAGCTCCTGGTGGCCGCCTGCTTCGCCGAACTGGCCGCGCGCTATCCGATCTCGGGCGCGATCTACCAGTGGTCGTCGCGCCTGTCGAACCTCACGTTCGGCTGGTTCGCCGGCTGGATCATGGTGATCGGGCAGATCGTGGTGGTCGCGGCGGCCGCGCTGGCGCTGCAGCTGGTTCTGCCGGCGATCTGGTCCGGCTTCCAGCTGATCGGCACCGACACGGCGGTCACCTCGGCGGACGGCGCGGCCAACGCCGCCGTCCTCGGCGTGATCCTGCTGGTGCTGACCACGCTGGTGAACATCCTCGACAACCGCGTGATGTCGGTGATCAACCGCGTCGGCGTCACCGCCGAGATCATCGGAGCGGTGCTGATCATCGTCCTGCTGCTGACCCACTCCGAGCGCACCCCCGGGATCACCTTCCACACCTCGGGCGCCGCCCAGTCGGGCCTGTTCGGGGCCCTGATGGTGGGCTCGTTCGCGGCGGCGTACGTGATGATCGGCTTCGACAGCGCGGGCGAGATGAGTGAGGAGACGCACCATCCGCGGCGCACCGCGCCCCGCACCATCCTCGTCGCGCTCGGCGCGGCCGGTCTGCTCGCCACCCTGATCGTCCTCGGCGGCCTGCTCGCCGCTCCCAGTCTCACCGACGGGCACCTGTCCGTCGACGGCCTGAGCTACGTCCTGACCAGCAGCCTGGGCGACGGCGTGGGCCGGGCCCTGCTGGCCGACGTGGTCGTGGCGATCGCGGTGGCGACCCTGGCGATCCAGACGGCGGCCTGCCGGATGCTGTTCTCCATGGCCCGCGACGGCCAGCTCCCCTTCTCCGCCCGTCTCGCGAAGGTCAACCCGCGCACCGGCATGCCGAGCGCCCCGGCCGTGGTGGTCGGCGTCCTCGCGGCCGCCCTCCTGCTGCTCAACTTCGCCTCCCCGGATGCCTTCCTGGCCATCGGCACCACCTGCATCGTGATGCTGTACCTGGCCTACGCGATGGTCACCGGCCCGCTCCTGGTCCGCCGTCTGCGCGGCCAGTTCACCGTCGAGGGCACCGACGAGGAGGGCGCCACGCTCTTCTCGCTCGGCCGCTGGGGCATCCCGGTCAACGCCCTCGCCCTCCTCTACGGCCTGGTCATGACGGTCAACCTGGCCTGGCCGAGGGCCGCGGTGTACGACCCTGCGGGCGGGCACTGGTACTTCCAGTGGTTCACCGTGCTGTTCCTCACCGCGACCGTGGTGATCGGCGTGGCCTACCGGGCGTACAAGGCACGCGCCACGGTGGCCAAGGCGCCCGAGGCGCCCGAGGCGGTCGCGGCGTAACCCGGCCCGGGTCACGGCGTACCCGCTTACGCTTGCCCGTGATGACACGCAACCACCGGATCCCGCCCTCTCCCCTGCCGCAGCGCGAGGGGGTGGATCCGGTGCGGGTGCGGTTGCCCGCCGAGGGGCCGTGGGCCACGGTGCGCGAGCACCTGGTGGAGCGGCTCGCGGCGCACGCCGGTGTCGTCGAGGGGATGTTCGACACGGGGCAGGTCGTCGGGGCGGACGGGCGGGCGGTGGCCCCGGACGCGGTGTACGTGCCCGGGATGTTCGTGTGGTTCCACCGGGAGCTGCGTGCCGAGGTACCGGTGCCGTTCCCGGTGGAGGTGGTGTACCGCGACGAGCACATCGTCGTCGCCGACAAGCCGCACTTCCTGGCCACCACCCCGCGCGGCAGCCATGTCACCCAGACCGCGCTCGCCCGGCTCCGCCGGGAGCTGGACCTCCCCACGCTCGGCGCCGCGCACCGGCTGGACCGGCTCACCGCCGGGCTGGTGCTGTTCACCGTACGGCCCGAGGAGCGGGGCGCCTACCAGGGGCTGTTCCGCGACCGGCGGGTGCGCAAGGAGTACGAGGCTGTGGCACCGTACGCCCCCGCGCTCCCCCTGCCCCGGACCGTGCGCAGCCGGATCGTGAAGGAGCGTGGGGTACTGGCCGCGTACGAGGTGGAGGGCGAACCGAACGCGGTCACCCGGGTGGAGCTGGTCGAGCGGGTTGAGCCGGCCGCCGGCCACCAAGGCACCCTCGGCCGCTACCGGCTCACCCCCGCCACCGGCCAGACCCACCAGCTGCGGGTCCACATGAACGCGCTCGGAGTACCCATCCTCGGCGACCCCCTCTACCCCGTGGTGACCGACCCCGTGCCGGCCGGTGACTTCCGGCGCCCGCTCCAACTGCTGGCGCGGGGGCTGGAGTTCACCGATCCGGTCACGGGAGTGGAGCACCGGTTCCGCACCGGGCGGGTTCTGGGGGCCTGGACGTCGTACGCAAGGTGGGCGGCTGGTCAGTAGCCGCGCCACCACCGCAGGAAGCGCCGCCACGCACCCTGCGGGCGGACCGGTTCGGGTGCCGGGGCGGGTTGTGGCGCCGGCCCGGGCTGTGGCAGCGGTACGGCGGCCGGTCGGGGGTCCGGCCGGCCGACGGGGGCCGGCTCCGGCTGGTGCGTGCCGACCTGCCAGGAGTTGCGCGGCGGCGGGACCGGCAGCCGGCCCGGTGTGAGCGTCACCTCCTGCGGCGGCTTCGGCGCGAACCGAACCGGCAGCTCCGCCAGGTGGCGGGAGGACATGGACTCCGTCCAGGTCAGCTCGTCCTCGGGGCAGTCGAGTTCGACGTCCGGAAGCCGCATCAGCAGTGCGTCCACGCCGGTGTCGGCGATGGCTCGGCCGATGTCCTGGCCGGGGCACTCGTGCGGTCCGCCGCCGAAGGCGAGGTGGGAGCGGTTGCCCTTCATGTGGGCGGAGAGGTCGGGCCGCACCCGGGGGTCGACGTTGCCCGGCGCGATGCCGAAGAGCAGCCCGTCGCCCCTGCGGATGCGCTGGCCGCCCAACTCGGTGTCCTGCTTGGCGAAGTAGGCGAAGATCGTGCTGAACGGCGGCTCGTCCCACAGGGACTGCTCGACCGCCTCCGGCACCGTCATCTGGCCGCCGTTGAGCTGGGCGCGGAAGCGTGGGTCGGTGAGCACCATCCGCAGCACGTTGGCGAGCAGGTTGGCGGTGGCCTCGTACGCGGCGATCAGCACGAGCCGCAGGTGTTCGCGGACCTCGTCGTCGGTGAGCCGGGCCGGATGGGTGATGAGGTAGCTGGTGAAGTCCTCCTCGGGGCGGGCGCGACGGCGGGCGGTGAGCCGGCCGAGGGCGTCCATGATGTACGCGTTGCTGGCGATCGCGGTCTCGGTGCCGCGGAGCATGTCGCGGGCGGCCTGCACGATCCGGTCGTTGTACTCGTCGGGCATACCGAGGACCTCGCACATCACGGCCATCGGCAGGTGCTCGGAGAACTGGCTGACCAAATCGGCGGTGCCCTCCTCGCAGAACCGGTTGACCAGGCGCTGGGTGTGGCGGTTGATGTGCCGGCGGATGCCTCGGGGGTCGATGGTGGAGATGGCGCCGTTGACCGCGCCGCGCAGCCTCAGGTGCTCGTCGCCCTCGACGTGGGCGGCGATGGGCTGCCAGGCGATGTGGGGCATGAGCGGGTGGTCGGGCTTGACCAGGCCGTCCAGGAGCGGGGTCCAGATGCGGCTGTCCCGGCAGAACTGCGAGGGCGTACGCACCATGTGCAGGTTCTCGGCGTGGCCGAGGACCACCCACATCGGCACGTCGTCGTGGAGCAGCACGGGCGCCACCGGGCCGTGTTCCTCACGCAGTTGCTCGTACAGCGAGCCGAGGTTCTCCGCGTCGGGCCCGTAGAGCCGGCGCAGCCCGCCGGGTCCGCGGTCGTGGGCGGGACATCCGGGCGGTGGAACGAGGCCGGGGTCCGTACCGGTCGGGGAGTGGTATTCAGGCGTCACAGTGATCGCTCCGAAGTGGATCCGGTGTCCGTGTGTGTCATGTAGGTCGGTGTATGTCCGTGCGGGACCGTCGGCGCGGCTGCGGCTGCGGTCACCTCAGCGCGCCCGACATGGCGAGGGAATGCAGGAAGCGCATGAGGGTCATCAGGGTGTCCCGGCTGGAGGCCCGGCGGCGCGCGTCGCAGTCGACGATGGGGATGTCCTCACTCAGGTCGAGCGCGGTGCGCAGTTCCTCGACGGGGTAACGGGGCGCGTCCGGGAAGGAGTTGACGGCGACGATGAAGGGCACGCCGCGCTCCTCCAGACGTCCCATGACGTCGAAACTGACCTCCAGGCGGCGGGTGTCGATGAGCACGACGGCGCCGAGCGCCCCCTCGAACAGGCCGTTCCACAGGAACCAGAAGCGTTCCTGGCCGGGGGTGCCGAAGAGGTACAGCACGAGTTGGTCGGTGATGCTGATGCGGCCGAAGTCCATCGCCACGGTGGTGGCCGTCTTGGACTCGGAGCCGTAGTCGTCGTCCACGCCGACGCCGGCCTGGGTCATGGTCTCCTCGGTGGTCAGCGGTTTGATCTCGCTGACCGAGCCGACCATGGTGGTCTTGCCGACACCGAAGCCGCCCACGATGACGATCTTCACCGCCGCCTGCGCGGTGTGCGGGAGGTGGTCCTCCTTCCGGGGACCCGTGACGGTGTCAGAGTTTTTGAAGTCCATGCATCACCGCTTCGAGGAGAGAACGGTCGGCCAGCGACTGTCGGATGACCGGGGCACGCGCCGTCACCAGTTCGGCCGTCAGCAGCTCGGTGATCAGCACGGTCACCACGCTGAACGGCAGGCTCAGATAGGCCGACAGCTCGGCCACGGACAGGGGGGCCGTACACAGCCGGAGCAGCGCCGCCTGCTCGGGCGTCGCGGAGGGCGGCGGGTCGGCGCTTGCCACGATCAAGGTGACCAGGTCGAGTTCGGTGCGTCGGGAACCGTCCGGACCGGTGATCACGTACAGCCGCTCGGGGTTCTTCTTCTCCCCCTCGGGCTGTTGGTCGCCCTCGGGCGGGGGCGCCGGTTCGGGTTCCTGCCTGATGTACGGCTCGGGTTCCTGCTGGGGATGTCGCCGTCGGCGTTGTGCCGGAATCATACGGTCTGCCCGTTGCGCCTGGGCGGGCTGGTGAGGTGCGCGCCGATGCGGATGACCAGGTCGCTCATGCGGGCGCTCATGTAGCCGGGTTCGGCGCGTACGTCGGAGAGCACCGCGAGGTAGGCGTTGGGTCCGGCGGCCATCAGGTAGAAGTAGCCGCCGTGGATCTCGATGAGGACCATCTTCATCTCGCCCTCGCTGCCCGGGATCTCCTGGGCGACGGCGCCGGCCAGGCTCTGCAGGCCCGCGCAGGCCGCGGCGACGCGGTCGGCGGTGTCCGGGTCGCCGCCGTGGCGGGCGATGCGCAGTCCGTCGGCGGAGAGCACCACGATCATCTGGATGCCCGGCACGCCCTTGGCGAGGTCCTGGAGCATCCAGTCGAAGTTGCCGCGCTGCTGGATCACTTGAGGTCTCCCTCGTCGTCGGCCTCGACGTGGGCCGGTTCGTCGGTCGGCTGGGGGGGTGTGGTGGGGTCCGGGCGCTTGAGGTTGTCGAAGAACGCCTGGACCCACTGACCCGGCGGGGTGTCGGGCGCCTTCTGCGCGATCTCCGGCTCGGGTTCGGGCTCGCGTTCGGCGGTCGACCAGATGGTCGGCCGGCCCTCCCGTTCGGCCTGCTCGATGGCGGCCTGCTCGGCATAGCGCTGGGTGAGCGAGGTCTTGACCCGGCTGCGGCGCTGCGGCAGCCCGTTGGCGGTCCACTCGGTGACCTCGGGGACGTCGTCCCCCATGGAAACCGGAGTGACGAACTTGGGGCTGGTGGGGCGGCGGTTCTTGACCGTGCGCTTGGGGCCGGGGAGCGCGCCGAGTTCGGGCTGGGGCACGGCGGTGGCGCCGATGCCGTGGGCGAGTCCGACGCCGGGCTCCGAGGTGAGCATGTCGCTGGGCACCACGAGGATGGCGCGGACCCCGCCGTACGCGGAGGCCCGCAGCGAGACCTGCATGTTGTACGTACGGCACAGCCGGCCCACGACGGCGAGGCCCAGGCGCGGCGCCTCGCCGAGGTCCTGCAGGTCGACGCCGGCCATGGCGCGTTCCAGCATTCCCTCGGCCCTCAGGCGGGCGTCCTCGCTGAGGCTGACGCCGGCGTCCTCGATCTCGATGCAGACACCGGTCTGCACCTCGGTGGCGGTGACGTGCACCTTGGTCTGCGGGGGCGAGTAGCGGGTGGCGTTGTCGAGGAGTTCGGCCGCCGCGTGGATGACGGGTTCGACGGCGGTGCCCTTGACGTTGACCTTGGCGATGGAGGTCAGATCGATGCGCCCGTACTCCAGGATCCGGGACATCGCGCCGCGCAGCACGCTGTAGAGCGCGACGGGCTCGGGCCACTGGCGGCCGGGGCGGCCGCCGCCGAGGACGGAGATGGAGTCGGCGAGCCGGCCGATCAGCGCGGTGCCGTGGTCGATGCGCAGCAGGTCGGTGAAGACCTCGGGGTTGCGGCCGTGGTCCTCCTCCATCTCCCGCAGTTCGTTGGCCTGCTGGTGGACGATGGCCTGGACGCGACGGGCGATGCTGACGAAGGAGCGCTGCGCGGCGTCGCGCATGACGTCCTCGGTGTCGATGACGGTCAGCACCGCCTTGAGCAACGACACCTGGTACTCGGGGAGTTCGCGCCAGGCGGTCTCGACGTCGCCGAGGTGGCGAATCACCTCTGCGGGGGAATTTCCGCCGCGCATCAGATGCAGGGCGGTCGGCAGGATCTCCTTGGCGAGGCGGGTCATCTCCTCCTCGTGGCCGGCGATCCGCCGTTCCAGATACGCGGAGCGACGGGCGTGCTCCGTGCGCAGGTCACGCAGGGTCCGGCCGCGGCGGACCGCTTCCGAGGCCGTCGCGATCAACAGCAGCGTGGCGAGGGCGCCGCACCAGCCGACGGCGGCCCGGGCCGGTGCCGTCACCAGCGCGACGGCGGCCCCGGTCGCCGCGGCCATCGCTATGGCGGGCAGCAACAACACGCGGGTGTACGGGAGTTCACGGCGACCGGGAGGAGATTGAACACTCACCATGTGGGCCCTCTGAAACAGATCGGCGGGGTGTCGGGGAGCTTGCAGGGGGGAATGTCGTGGGTATCTCTGGATCTTCTGTACATTTGCGAACAAGCGCACGAATACGTCTCAACTCGGTGCGCTGCGGGCGAGCTTAGTCCGACCGGATCATCGCCATGTCATATTCAGCAAGCGTCTGAAACCGGGCGCGCGGGAGGAGTACGCTCGGCTGCATTTATACGCTGAGGTGCTCATCGCACACACTGAGTAACGACGGACAGGCGTGCGAAAACACCCACCGTGACGAGTGACGTGCCCCCGCGACGAGGCCGAGGAGCGCCGGGATCAGACCCCGGCGATGCGCAGCGCGGCGTCCGCCGTCGCCTCCGCGAACACCGACACGGACCGCGCGGGGTCGGAGCGGTGGACGAGGATGACGCCCTCGATCAACCCGAACACCAGGTCCGTACGGAGATCCAGCTCGCTCTTGGCGAGCGCGCCACCGGACCTGGTGGCCGCGAGCAACTGCCGGTAGGCGTCCTTGAGTTCGGCGCGCACGGCATGGAAGCCGGCGAAGCGCTCGGCGCGCACCTCGGGCAGCAGGTAGAGCCCACCGAGGTTGTGCGTACCGCCGCACAGCACCTCGACGTCGGCCCGGCACAGCTCCCACAACCGGTCCTCGGCCGGGACGGTGTCGTCGGCGAGAAGTTCACGGGCGTACGCGAGGGAGGGCGTGACCGTGGACTCCAGGAGCTGGGCGAGCAACTCCTCCTTGCCGGAGACGTAGTGGTACATGGACGCCTGGCGCATTCCGGCGCGTTCGGCGACGGCCCGGGTGGAGGTGGCCGCGTAGCCGAGGGTGGTGAACAACTCGGCGGCGGCCACGAGGAGTTCCTCGCGCGGCTCCAGCCCGCTGTCCGGCCGCTGAGCGGCCCGCGGCCTGCCGACCCGTCGGCTTTGCCCTGTACCTGCTGTCCCCATGCGGTCGATCCTCGCACACCGCCGTTCGCGGTGATCTTCGTGAGGGCCCGGTAACCGACCGGCAACGCGACGGCAACGCCCGTGACCCGCCCCCCGCCTAATTTCTGTCGAGCGACAGAAATAGAACAGTACCCACGGAGCCGGAGGTCCCGCGATGGCGACAGCGACCACTTACGGAGCCCGCGCCCACGCGCGTGCCCAGGAGGGCACCCGCACCGAGGCGATGCCCGTCGTCCCGGCCAGGAACTGGCCGGCCCCACCGTGCGAGGCGGGCCACCTGGTGTGGGCGGAGACGGTCGCGGGCGGCAACTACACGCACCGGGTCCTGGCCCGCGGCACCGAGCTGCGCCTGACCGACCTGCGCGGCGACGCCTGCGCCCACCTGCTCCTGTACGCGGCCGACCGGCCCTGGGAGCGGCTGAACGTCGCCGACACGGTGAAGGTCCAGTGGAACGCCTACCTCGGCGAGGGCCAGCTCCTCCTCACCGACCAGGGCCGCGTCCTCGCCTCCCTGATCGCCGACACGTCCGGCCGCCACGACGCGCTGTGCGGCACCTCCACCCTGGTCCGCAACACCGAGCGCTACGGCGACGGCACCCCGCAGAGCCCCTCCCCCGCGGGCCGCGAACTGTTCACACTGGCCGCCGCGAAGAACGGCCTGGAGCCGCGCGACCTGCCGCCCTCGCTCTCCTTCTTCCAGGGCGTCGAGGTCCGCGAGGACGGCGCACTCGACTTCACCGGCTCGGCCGGCCCCGGCGGCAGCGTCACCCTGCGCGCCGAGCAGGACATCACCGTACTGATCGCGAACGTTCCCCACCCGGCGGACCCCCGTCCCGAGTACGTCAGCACCCCCCTGGAGGTGCTCGCCTGGCGTGCCGAGGCGACGAAGCCGGGCGACCCCCTGTGGGACGCCACACCCGAGGGCCGCCGCGCCTTCCTCAACACCGCGGACTTCCTTGCCGCGAGGGGGCTCGCATGACCACGACCAGCACCACGAAGACGACCACGACCACCACGACCACGACGGCCGTCGTTCCCGCACGCGCCGCCTGGTCCGCCGTCGTACGCGCCGGCGAGACGCTCACCATCACCGACCTGCACGGCAACCAGGCCGTCGACTTCCTCGTCTACGACGCCCACGACACGTCGGTCCGCTACAGCGCCCCCGACACGATCCAGGCGCAGGGCAACCTCTTCCTGACCACGGGCAGCGTGCTGATGTCCAACGAGCACACCCCGTTGATGACGGTGACCGCCGACGACGTCGGCCGTCACGACACGGTCGGCGGGGCCTGCTCCAAGGAGTCGAACACCCTGCGGTACGGCCACCACACCTGGTCGCAGCACGCGTGCGTGGACAACTTCCTCGCCGAGGGCGCCAAGTACGGCCTGGGCAAACGGGATCTGGTCTCCAACATCAACTGGTACATGAACGTGCCGGTCGAGAAGGACGGCACCCTCGGCATCGTCGACGGCCTGTCCTCCCCGGGCCTGAAGCTGACCCTGCGCGCCGAGCGCGACGTGCTCGTCCTGGTCTCCAACTGCCCCCAGATCAACAACCCGTGCAACGGCTTCGAGCCGACCGCCGTGGAGATGACGATCGGGGGCGCCGGATGAGCTTCGACACCCTCCTGGTCGCCAACCGGGGCGAGATCGCCGTCCGCATCATCCGTACCGCCCGCGAACTGGGCCTGCGCACGGTGGCCGTCTACTCCGATCCCGACCGCTCCGCACCCCACGTCCGGCTCGCCGACGAGGCGGTACGGCTCGGCCCGGCGCCCGCGAAGGAGTCGTACCTCGACGCCGACCTGGTGCTGAAGGCGGCCAAGGACACCGGTGCGGGCGCGATCCACCCCGGCTACGGCTTCCTGTCCGAGGACGCGGCCTTCGCGCGGCGCTGCGAGGACGCCGGGATCGTGTTCGTCGGCCCGGCACCGGAACAGTTGGAGCTGTTCGGCGCCAAGCACACGGCCCGGGCGGCTGCGGAAATGGCCGGGGTGCCGCTGGCGCCGGGGACGGGCCTGCTGGCGTCCCTCGACGAGGCCCTCGAACAGGCGGCGGGAATCGGTTACCCCGTCATGCTCAAGGCGACCGGCGGAGGCGGCGGAATCGGTATGTCGGCATGTCACTCGGCCGATGAACTGGCCGACGCCTGGGACCGCGTCCAACGCGTCGCCGCCGCCTCCTTCTCCTCCGCCGGCGTCTTCCTGGAACGCCTGGTCGAGCACGCCCGCCATGTCGAGGTGCAGGTCTTCGGCGACGGCGAGGGCAGGGTCGTCACCTTCGGCGACCGCGACTGCTCCCTCCAGCGCCGCAACCAGAAGGTCCTGGAGGAGGCCCCGGCACCGGGCCTGCCCGACCGTGTTCGTGATCAACTGGCCGCGAACGCGCGCGAGTTGTGCGCCTCCGTCGGCTACCGCTCGGCGGGAACCGTCGAGTTCGTCTACGACGCCGCCCGCGAGGAGGCCTACTTCCTGGAGGTCAACACGCGCCTCCAGGTCGAGCACCCGGTCACCGAGGAGATCTACGGCGTCGACCTGGTCGCCTGGATGCTGCGCCTGGCCCGCGGCGAGCGGGACGTCGTCCGCGACCCGGGCACCCCGCGCGGCCACGCCGTCGAGGCCCGCCTCTACGCCGAGGACCCCTCCCGCGAACACCGCCCCAGCGCGGGTCTGCTGACACGGGTGGAGTTCCCGCCGGGCGTGCGCGTCGACGGCTGGGTGGAGACCGGCACCGAGGTGACGACCTCGTACGACCCGATGCTCGCGAAGGTCATCGCGTACGGCCCAGACCGCGCCCACGCCCTCGAGCGGCTGGACGAGGCACTGGCCCGCACCCGCGTCGACGGCATCGAGACCAACCTGGGACTGGTACGGGCGGCGCTCACCGACCGGGACTTCCTGCGGGCCGCGCACTCCACGGCGACCCTGGCGGCCGTCGGCGATCCGACCCCGCGCATCGAGGTCGTCTCCGGAGGCACCCTCACCACCGTGCAGGACTGGCCGGGCCGCACCGGCTACTGGCAGGTCGGCGTGCCCCCGTGCGGCCCGATGGACGACCTGTCCTTCCGGCTCGGCAACCGGGCGCTCGGCAACGACGAGAGCGCCCCGGGGCTCGAATGCACCCTCCAGGGCCCCTCGCTCCGCTTCACCCACCCGACGACCGTGTGCGTGACGGGTGCGCCCGCCCCGGTCACCGTCGACGGCACGCCGGTCGCGCAGTGGGAGCCGGTGACGGTGCCGGCAGGGGGCCTGCTGGAGATCGGCGCTCCTCGTGAGCACGGCCTGCGGACGTACGTCCTCGTCGCCGGGGGCCTCGACGTGCCGGCCTTCCTCGGCAGCGCGAGCACCTTCACGCTGGGCCGCTTCGGCGGACACGGCGGGCGGGCGCTGCGCACCGGTGACGTCCTGCACGGCGGGACGGTCACCGAGGGCGGAACCGCGCCGGTGCCGCTCGGTGACCGCCCGGGCTTCGGTGCCGTATGGCACGTGAAGGCCGTCGAAGGCCCGCACGCCGCCCCGGAGTTCTTCACCGAGGACGACATCCGCGACTTCTACGCGGCCGACTGGAAGGTCCACTTCAACTCGGCCCGTACCGGTGTGCGCCTGGTCGGCCCGAAGCCGCGCTGGGCCCGTACCGACGGCGGCGAGGCGGGCCTGCACCCGTCCAACATCCACGACACCGCGTACTCCGTGGGCGCCGTCGACTACACGGGCGACATGCCGGTGCTGCTCGGTCCGGACGGCCCCTCCCTCGGCGGATTCGTCTGCCCGGCGACGGTGATCAGTACCGAGCGCTGGAAGCTGGGCCAGCTCCGCCCGGGCGACACGGTGCGCTTCGCGCCGGTGGACGTGTCCGGCGCCCCCCGCCCCGCCATCGTGGACGGCGGCATCCTCGCCCGGGACGGCGACGTCACGTACCGCCGCAGCGGCGACGACAACCTGCTGGTCGAGTTCGGCCCGATGCAGCTGGACCTCGCCCAGCGCATGCGCGTCCACGCGCTGATGGAGGCGGTGTCCGAGCAGGGCCCGGAGGGCATCACCGACCTCACTCCGGGCATCCGCTCGCTCCAGATCCAGACGGACCCCGCCCGCCTGTCCGCGGACGACCTCCTCGCCGCCGTACGGCAGATCACCGCGTCCCTGCCTCCGAGCGACGAACTGGTGGTCCCCTCCCGCACCGTCCACCTCCCCCTGTCCTGGGACGACCCGGCGACCCGCGAGGCGATCGCCCGCTACATGGCGGGCGTCCGCGACGACGCCCCCTGGTGCCCGTGGAACATCGAGTTCATCCGCCGGGTCAACGGCCTGGAGTCGGTCGAGGACGTCTACCGCACGGTCTTCGACGCCGAGTACCTGGTCCTGGGCCTCGGCGACGTCTACCTGGGCGCTCCCGTGGCCACACCTCTGGACCCCCGCCACCGCCTGGTGACCACCAAGTACAACCCGGCGCGCACCTGGACGGCGGAGAACTCGGTCGGCATCGGCGGCGCCTACCTGTGCGTCTACGGCATGGAGGGCCCCGGCGGCTACCAGTTCGTGGGGCGGACGACCCAGGTGTGGTCGGGCTGGCAGCAGCGTGGTGCGTTCGAACCGGGCTCGCCCTGGCTGCTGCGCTTCTTCGACCGCATCAAGTGGTATCCGGTGGACGCGGACGAACTCCTCGACCTGCGCGCCGACATCGTCGCCGGCCGCTTCGTACCGCTCATCGAGGAGGGCACGTTCTCGCTCTCCGAGTACCAGGCCTTCCTGGCCGAACACGCCGAGTCCATCGGGGAGTTCCGGTCCCGGCAGCAGACGGCGTTCTCGGCGGAGCGGGACGCCTGGGAGGCGGCGGGCGAGTTCACCCGCGCGGAGGCCGCGACCGCCCCGGCCGCTGCCCCGGCGGAGGTGACCGTCCCGCCGGGCGGGCGCCTGATCGAAGCCGAGTTCGCCGCCTCGGTCTGGCAGCTGAACGTCGGGCCGGGCGACGAGGTGACGGCCGGGCAGCCGCTGCTCGCCCTGGAGGCGATGAAGATGGAGTCCAGGGTGCACGCGCCGGTCGACGGCGTGGTGGCGGAGATCCTGGCCAGACCGGGCGACCAGGTGGAGGCGGGAACGGCACTGGTCGTCCTGGCCCCGGCCGCGAACTGAAAGAGGAACACCGTATGTCCACCACCCTCTCCCGCGTCCGCGCCGCCTACGCCCGCGTCGCGGCGGTCGACCGCCCCGAGATCTGGATCGGCCTGCGCCCGCAGGACGAGGTCGAGCGGGAGGCGCGGGCGCTCGACGCCCGGCTGTCCGAAGGCGAGCACCTTCCGCTCGCCGGACGCCTTTTCGCCGCCAAGGGCAACATCGACGTGGCCGGCCTGCCCACCACCGCGGGCTGCCCGTCGTACGCGTACGACCCCGAGACCGACGCACCGGTCGTCGCCCGGCTCCGTGCGGCGGGCGCCCTCGTCCTGGGCACCACGAACCTGGACCAGTTCGCGACGGGCCTGGTCGGCACCCGCTCCCCGCACGGCGCCGTCCGTCACGCGTACGACCCGGCCAGGATCAGCGGCGGCTCCAGTTCCGGCTCGGCCGTCGCCGTGGCCCTGGGGATCGTCGACTTCGCGCTGGGCACCGACACCGCGGGCTCGGGCCGGGTCCCGGCCGCCTTCAACGGCATCATCGGCCTCAAACCCACCCGGGGTTTGGTCCCGACGGCCGGCGTGGTCCCCGCCTGCGCCTCCCTGGACTGCGTGACGGTGTTCGCCCGCACCCTCCCCGAGGCCGAGCGGGCCCTGGCCCACATGGCCTCCCCGCCCGACCGCGACCTGCCCCCGCTCCCCCAGCGCGCCCCGGGCCCCTGGCGGGTGGCGGTCCCGGTGCGGGACCAGCTCGGCGAGCTGGACGAGGGCTGGGCACAGGCGTACGAGGCGGCGGTGGACCAGCTCGTCGCAGCGGGGGCCTCGGTACGGGAGATCGACCTCAGCCCCTTCACGGACGCCGCAGCGATGCTCTACCAGGGCGCGTTCGTGGCCGAGCGCTACACGGCCGTAGGGAGCTTTGTCGACAAAGCGCTGGCCGCGGACGACCCGTCCCTCGACCCCACCGTCGCCGGCATCATCACCCGCGCCCGTGACATCCCGGCCCACCAGCTCTTCGCCGACACCGACCGGCTGGCCACCCTGCGCACCCGGGCTCTCGCCGAACTGGCCGACGCGGACGCCCTCCTGCTCCCCACCGCTCCCGGCCACCCCACCCTCGCCGAGGTCGCCGCCGACCCCCTGGGCACCAACGCCCGCCTGGGCCGCTTCACCAACTCCACCAACCTCTTCGACCTGGCGGCGGTGGCGGTCCCGGCCGGCGAGACCAACGGCCTCCCCTTCGGCGTCATGCTGATCGGCCCGGCGTTCACCGACGAGCGCCTGGCGAGGATCGCCGCCCTGCTCCAGCCGGAGACACGGCTGGCGGTGGTGGGGGCCCACCTCACGGGCCAGCCCCTCAACCCCCAACTGCTGTCGCTGGGCGCCCGCCTGGACCGTACGACGACCACGGCCCCGGTCTACCGCCTCCACGCGCTGGCGACCGACCCGCCGAAGCCGGGCCTGGTCCACGTGGGCGAGGGCGGCGCGCAGATCGAGACAGAGGTGTGGCACCTCCCGGCAGAGGGCCTGGGGCGCCTCCTGACGGCACTGCCCCGCCCGATGACCCTGGGCAAGGTGCACCTGGCGGACGGCACCAGCGTGCCTGGCTTCCTGTGCGAGCCGGCGGCTCTCACGGACGCGCAGGACATCACCCGGCACGGCAGCTGGCGTTCCTATCTCAAAGAGCGCTGAGCTGAGCTGCCAGGGGCGCGGGGAACTGCGCGATCAGCCACAGCGAACCCGCACCCGCCACCACACCGTCACCCCACCGACGAGTAGGCCACAACCCCTCGCAGCAACTGGTCGACCGCCTTCCGCGCGACCTTCCCCACCGTCGAGCCCTCCGCGGGAGACGCCGCGGAGATCTGCCCCAGCACGTCGATCACCTGCTTGCACCACCGCACGAAGTCCCCCGCCGGCATTTCCACCTCCCGCAGCACCTCGTCGAGTCCCTTCCCGCCGGCCCACATGTACGCGGCCCAGGCGAACCCGAGATCCGGCTCACGCTGTCCCACACCCTCGGTCTGCGTGATCCGGAACTCCTCCTCCAGGGCATCGAGATGCCCCCAGATCCGCACCATCTCCCCGAGCGCGGCCTTCGCCTTGCCCGAGGGCACCTTGGGCGCCATGGCATCGTCGGAGATCCGCGACTCGTACACCAACGCCGAGACGCACGCGGCGAGTTCGGCGGGGGTGAGCCCCTCCCACACCCCGGCCCGCAGGCATTCGCTGGCCAGCAGATCGAGCTCGCCGTACAGCCGGGCGAGCCGTTTGCCGTGCTCGGTGACCTCGTCGGCGCGCAGATAGTCCAGCTCGGTCAGCAGCGCCACGATCCGGTCAAACGTACGGGCGATCGTGTTCGTACGTCCTTCGATGCGCCGCTCCAGCTGGGAGGTGTCGCGCAGCAGCCGGTGATACCGCTCGGCCCAACGGGCGTGGTCCTCACGGTCGTTGCAGCCGTGACAGGGATGTGCGCGGATCGCCGTGCGCAAGCGGGCGATCTCCCGGTCGTCGGCGGCCTGGGAGCGCTGCTTGCGGGCCCGTTCCGGCGGGATGTGTCCGGCCTTGGTGCGCAGCGCGGAGGCGAGGTCGCGCCGGGACTGCGGCGAGCGCGGGTTGAAGGACTTCGGGATCCGCATCCGTTCGAGTGCCTCGACGGGCACCGGGAAGTCGATCGACGCGAGCCGCTTGACCTGACGTTCGGCGGTGAGCACCAGCGGGCGGGGGCCGTCGTGGTGCTCGAAACCCCGGTGGCCGTTGGACCGCCCGGCCGGCAGCCCCGGATCCAGCACCAGCGCGAGGCCCGCGTATTTGCCGGTCGGGACATGGATGACGTCCCCGGGCTTCAGCTTCTCCAGCGCGACCGCCGCTTCCGCCCGCCGCTGGGCCGCGCCCTGCTTGGCCAGCTCGGTCTCGCGGTCCTTGAGCTCGCGGCGCAGTCGCGCGTACTCCTCGAAGTCGCCGAGGTGGCAGGTCATGGAGGCCCGGTAGCCCTCCAGGCCCTCCTCGTTGCGCTGGACCTGCCGGGAGATCCCGACGACCGACTTGTCGGCCTGGAACTGCGCGAACGACGTCTCCAGGAGCTCGCGCGAGCGGTGCCGCCCGAACTGCTCGACCAGGTTGACGGCCATGTTGTACGACGGCTTGAAGCTGGAGCGCAGCGGATACGTGCGCGTACCGGCCAGTCCCGCGAGGTGGTCGGGGCTCGACCCGCGCTGCCACAGCACCACCGCGTGGCCCTCGACGTCGATGCCGCGCCGGCCCGCGCGGCCGGTCAGCTGGGTGTACTCGCCCGGGGTGATGTCGGCGTGCTGTTCGCCGTTCCACTTGACGAGCTTCTCCAACACCACGGACCGGGCGGGCATGTTGATGCCCAGCGCGAGTGTCTCGGTGGCGAACACCGCTTTCACCAGGCCGCGGACGAACAGTTCCTCGACGACCTCCTTGAACGTCGGCAGCATGCCCGCGTGGTGGGCCGCGATGCCGCGCTCCAGGCCCTCCAGCCACTCGTAGTACCCGAGGACGTGCAGGTCCTCGTTCGGGATGGACGCCGTGCGCTCCTCGACGAGCGCGCGGACCTGTTCCCGCGCCTCGTCGTCGTTGAGCCTGAGGCCCGCGTACAGGCACTGCTGTACGGCGGCCTCGCAGGCGGCGCGGCTGAAGATGAACGTGATGGCGGGCAGCAGGCCCTCGGCGTCGAGGCGTTCGATGACCTCGGGACGGCTCGGGGTCCACACCCGCGAGCGCTGCCGGCGCTCCCGCTCCCGGTCGGCCTCGCGCATGGCCCGGCCGCGCCTGCGGTCCTGGTACGACGGACGCTGGGCTTCCATCCGGGCCAGGCGTGTGAGGTCGGGGTTGACGGCCTTCTTGTTGCCCTCGCCCTCCTCGAACAGGTCGTACATCCGCCGCCCGGCGAGCACGTGCTGGAACAGCGGCACGGGGCGGTGCTCGGAGACGATCACCTGCGTGTCGCCGCGCACGGTGTCGAGCCAGTCACCGAACTCCTCGGCGTTCGACACGGTGGCCGACAGCGAGACCAGGGTGACCGACTCGGGGAGGTGAATGATCACTTCCTCCCACACGGCGCCACGGAAGCGGTCGGAGAGGTAGTGCACCTCGTCCATGACCACGTATCCGAGGCCGAGGAGGGTCTGGGAGCCCGCGTACAGCATGTTCCGCAGGACCTCGGTGGTCATCACGACCACCGGGGCGTCGGAGTTGACGCTGTTGTCGCCGGTGAGCAGGCCGACCTTGTCCGCGCCGTACCGGCGGCACAGGTCGGTGTACTTCTGGTTCGACAGCGCCTTGATGGGGGTCGTGTAGAAGCACTTCTTGCCCTGCTGGAGGGCGAGGTGGACGGCGAACTCGCCGACGATCGTCTTGCCCGAGCCGGTGGGGGCGGCCACCAGCACGCCCTTCCCCGCTTCGAGTGCCTGGCAGGCCTCGATCTGGAAGGGGTCGAGGCCGAAGTCGTACATCTCGCGGAAGCCCGCGAGTGCGGTGGCCTGCTCGACAGCGCGCCTACGTGCTGCCGCGTACCGCTCGGCCGGTGAGAGGTCCTCTGTCATCGTGCTTTCGAGCGTACCGGGCCCCACTGACAACAGGACGATCATTATCCGGATCCGCTCTTGGCGAACCCGGGATCTCCGCAGTTCACGGCGCCACGGCAACCGGGCGGACGGGCCCTGCGGAGGAGGGTCAGGTCACGTCGTCGTACCCGTTGACCCGCTCGGTGCTCGCCTGCTCGGGCAGGGCCCGGCTCGCGGAGACGGTCTCCACCTCGCCGATGTCCTCGGGGGTGAGGTCCAGGTCGGAGGCCTCGTCGTCGGCGGGGCCGAGAGCCTCGCGGCGACTCCTGCGCCGGTCGTTGAGCAGCGAGAACAGCACCGCGCCGAAGTACAGCACCCAGATCGGTCCGGCGAGCGCCAGCATGGTCAGCGGGTCGGTGCTGGGGGTGGCGATGGCCGCGAACACCGTGATGGCCATGATCATCCCGCGCCACCAGCCGAGCATCCGCTTGCCGGTGATCGCCCCGGTGAGGTTGAGGAACACCAGCACCAGGGGCAGTTCGAAGGAGAGACCGAAGACCAGCACCATGCGCAGGACGAGGTCGAGCAGGTCGTCCAGCGGAAGCAGGTTGGACGCCCCGTCCGGGGTGAAGTCGAGCAGCACCTTCGCCGTGGTGGGCAGCACCGTGTAGGCGAAGTAGGCGCCGACGAGGAAGAGCGGGGCACCGGTGCCCACGAACGCGTAGGCGTACTTTCTCTCGTGGCGGTGCAGGCCGGGCGCGATGAATCCCCAGAGCTGGTAGAGCCAGACCGGCGAGGCCAGTACCACTCCGGCCATCAACGACACCTTCAGCGCCAGCGTGAACGGCGTGAGCAGACCGTTGATGGTGATCTGCGCGCACGGCTGGCCGGACTTCACCTTCGACAGCTGTTCGAAGGTCTGGTCGCAGCCGACCGAGTCGAGGATCGGCCTGGTGATGAGGTTAATGATGTCGTTGTAGAAGAAGGCCGCGACCACCGTGATGGCGACGATGGCCAGCATCGCCTTCGCGAGCCGGTTCCGGAGCTCCCGAAGGTGTTCCGCAAGGGGCATCCGCCCCTCGGGATCCTTCTCCTTCTTGCGGGCAGACTTCAGCAACCCACGTTCCCATCTCGTGCGGCGGGCCGGAGGTCACCGGCCCTGCGTCAGCGCTTGGTCGAGTCCGTCGGCTCCGTGACCGGACGGGAGCTGGTCACGTCGCCGGGGGCCGCCTGGATGGTGCGCGGAACCGAGGTCTGCTGGTCGTCGTGCGGCGGGGCCGCCGGAGCGGACGCGTTGTCCTGGCCCTCGGACTTCATCGCCTTGGCCTCGCTCTTGAGGATGCGGGCCGACTTGCCGAGGGAGCGCGCCATGTCGGGAAGCTTCTTGGCGCCGAACAGCAGGATGACGACGACGAGGATGAGAATGATCTCGGGGGCGCCGAGCCTTCCGAACATAAGTCTTTACCTTCTCACCGAGGCGGCTTGGGTGGGGTGCCGTCCGACCGGTCGGACAAGTGTCCGACCAATCGTCCTTGACAGCGATCGTAACGCTCAGGGGTGAACGCCTGGCAATCCCTGTGCGTACTCCCGGTCCGCGATCCGGGCCTCGTTCTCCGGTCCGCGACCAGCAGCGTACCTGCCGACCCCACCAAGGTGACAGGGCGAAGCGGCCCAAAGCACAGCACACCCGTGACTCACAGACGGCTCAACGGCGACTTGCCGATGACCCGCCGACGAGCTCAGAGGGAGTCCGCGGCGCGCGCCGCACTCAGGGACGCGCGCTCCAGATCCTCCGCGGCACGGTTGATCCGGTGGGCGGAATCCGTGACCTGCCTGCCCAGACGCTGCGCCTCCACGAAGACCCGCACGGCGAGCACCCCGAGAACGGCGAGACTCAGAAAACCCACAGCTACCGCGAACATCGGCCAGAACATGACGCCGAGCCTAGAGGGTGGAGTGCAGCCGCAGAGTCCTGACCCCGCCGCCGGTGAGCAGTTCGACGATCCGCTCGCCGGCGGGCTTGCGGACCAAGGATCCGCACTCGGGGCAGGTGAAGGAGTAGAAGGTGGTGCGGCTGCTGGCGCCGATGGCGAGCCGCAGCGCGCTCGCGGCGAGCTCGAAACGGCCCCGGCACTCCGGGCAGCCCGCCCTGAACGTCACCGGGGCCACCCTTCTCATCCCGGCGAACGCGTCAGCCACCGTCATGTCGGCGCCGGACGTCGACGACTCGCTCACAGCCCCTGCTCCTCTTCTCTGGTCGTTCGCCGCCGGGGCCCCCAGCCGGTGCCGAGGGGCGACCGTGCTCAGCCTTCCGGACCGCCACCCGCCCGCGGCCCCGCCACTTCGCCCCCGGTGCGCCGACGCGGCTCGGCTTGCGCCCGTCCTACCGCCCGTCGTGGGCGCCGTTCACCACCTGCGCCACGTCAGCGCCGCGTGCCTCGATCCCGTCGTACGCCGCCAGCGCCTCACGGGCCGCCTCACGGGCGCTGTCGGCGAGGTCGCTCGGCGAGACGATCCGGCCGTCGCGTCCGAGCCGCAGCGCCAGCCGTCTCAGCGACGCCGGCTCCGGGGTCCGCAGAGTGATACGAAGACCGCCGTCCGGAAGCTCATCCGCACTGTCGTGCGGGTAGTACTCGGCGACCCAGCGCCCGCCGGGACCGACCTCGACCACGACCTCCGGGTCCTCCGCGGCGGGCTGCACCAACGCCTCCGACAGGTCCCGCAGCTCGATCTCGGGCGGTGCGGCGGGCTCGTCCAGGATCCTGATCTCGGCGACCCGGTCGAGCCGGAAGGTACGGCGCGCCTCGGAGCGCCGGCACCAGGCCTCCACATAGGTGTGCCCGACGCTGACCAGCCGGATCGGGTCGATCTCGCGCTCGGTGAGCTCGTCACGAGCCGGTGAGTAGTAGCGGATCCACAGGCGGCGCCGCTCGGAGATCGCCCGGTCGACGTCGGCGAAGACACCGCCCTCGGACTCGAAGGTCACCGACAACCGGGAGCTGGCGCCCGCCTGCTCACCGGCCGCGGCCTCGACCTTGGCGGTGGCCCTCAGCAGCGCCTGCCGGTCGCTCTCACGCAGCCCCGGCAGCGTGGAGACCGCGCGTGCGGCGACCAGCAGCGCGGTGGCCTCGTCCGCGGCGAGCCGGAGCGGCTCGGCCGCCTCCGCCCCGAGGGCGGCGGGGTTGTGCCACCAGATCCGCTCGCCGTCGGTGTCAATGTCCAGCAGGTCACCACCGCGGAAGCTGGTCCCGCACATGGGCAGCACATCGAGGTCCGAGACCAGTTCGTCCTCGGTGATCCCGAAGGCACGGGCGACGTCCTCGACCCGGGCACCGGGCCGCTCCCGCAGATAGGTCACCAGGGACAGCATCCGCCGGGTCTGGTCGATGGCGTTGCCCGGCCTGGCCGGTTTTCCCACCACTTTCTTACGCCCCCTCAGCCCTTGGCCACGGCACGCAGCCGGTCCAGCACATCGGCCCGCAGCTCGGCGGGCTCCAGGACCACCACGTCCGGCCCGAACTCCACCAGCCAGGCGTCCAGCCCATGGCCGTACGGAATCTCCAACTCGTCCCAGCCGTCCCCCCGTTCCCGCACCGAGGTGGCCTTCGCCCGCAGGGGGTACCCCGCGCCGGTACGCAGCCGGATCAGCGCGGAGCGGTCGGCGGTCTCCCCCGCCCAGCTCGCGACGGTCTCCCGCACGGTGACGACGTCCGGGACCGGCGCGGTGAAGCTGCTGCCGCGGGAGCGCACCTTGCCGGTGATCCGGGACAGCCTGAAGACCCGCTCGGCGCCCCGGTCACGGTCGAAACCGGCCAGGTACCAGTGGCCGCGCCAGCACTCCAGCGCCCACGGCTCGACATGGCGGGGCTCGGGGTGGGCGGCGCTGGCCTTGCGGTAGTCGAAGACGACGGGACGACGGTCACGGCAGGCCAGCATCAGCGGTTCGAACGCGGCCTCGTGCACCGGGATCCGGGGCTCCAGCGCACTGTGCGCCTCGTACGGGTCGACGTCCTCCGGCAGGCCGGCCGCGCGCAGCTTCTGCAGGGCGCCACTGGCCGCGCCGGCGAGGCGGGCCTGCTGCCACACCTTGGCCGCCAGCCCCAGAGCGGCGGCCTCCTCGGCGTCCAGAGTGATGGGCGGCAGGCGGTTGCTGTCACGGCGGGCCATGTACCCGACCTCGCCGTCCAGGTTCTCCACCGTCTCGATGACCAGGCCGAGTTCGCGCAGATCGTCCTTGTCGCGCTCGAACATCCGGTTGAAGGAGTCGTCCGACCCCGCTTCGAGGTAGGCCTCGATGGACTCACGCAGCTCGCGCTTGCTGAGCGGTCGCCGGGTCCCGAGCAGACACAGCGCCAGATTCATCAGCCGCTCGGCCTTGGCAATGGCCATCGACGCCCTTCGCCTCCCTATGGTGCTTGACGACGATGACCGTACCGCCCCGAAGTAGCAGGGCAAAGCCGAAGGCCCATGCCCGGACAGGCATGGGCCCCAGCTGGTCGAGACCGGTCGTACGACGATCAGACCCCGAGCAGGTCGACCACGAAGATCAGGGTCTCGCCCGGCTTGATCGCCGGGGTCGGGCTCTGGTTGCCGTAGGCGAGGTGGGCCGGGATGGTCAGCTGGCGGCGGCCGCCGACCTTCATGCCCTGCACGCCCTGGTCCCAGCCCTTGATGACCCGGCCCCCGCCCAGCGGGAAGCGGAACGGCTGGCCGCGGTTCCAGCTGGCGTCGAACTCCTCGCCGGTGCTGAAGGCAACGCCCACATAGTGGACGGTGACGGTCTGGCCCGCCTGCGCCACAGCGCCGTCGCCCTCCCAGATGTCCTTGATCTCCAGGTCCGCCGGGGGCTCGCCGCCGGGGAAGTCGATCTCGGGCTTGTCGATGCTCACGTCTCTAGCTCCTGCTTGTGTACGGAAAGGCAACGGACACAGTCTTGCACTTCGGGCACGGCCACACCGTCGCGACGACGTCGACTACATCTTCGCCAGGATGTCGACCGTGAAGACCATCGTGGAGTCCTTCTTGATGCCGCTGCCGGCCGGCGGCTGGTCGCCGTAACCCAGCTTCGGCGGGACGACGATGACGATGCGGCTGCCCACCTTCTTGCCGGTCATGCCCTGCGACCACCCCTTGACGACCTGCTGCAGCGAGAACGACGTCAGCTCCTTGCGGCCGTACGACGAGTCGAACTCCTTGCCGGTGTCCCACAGCACGCCCTTGTACTGCACGAGCACGGTGTCATCGGCGGCCAGCTTGTCGCCGTCGCCCTCGATGACGTAGTTCGCCACCAGCTTCTTCGGCGGGTCGGCCTTGGGAACCTCGATGGAGGGAGCCTTGCCGTCGGTGTTGGTGCCCACCTTCGGCAGGTCTGCATCGCCCTGGGCCACCTTCTTGCCCTTGGCGGAGCTCTTGGGACCGAACGTGTCCTGGATGTCGAACACGAAGACCAGCGTGTCGGTGCCCTTGACACCCACCTGCGCGTTCCCCGCCTTGCCGAACCCCCAGGCCGGCGGCACCGAGAACTCCACCCGGCTGCCGACCTTCTTGCCGGTCAGCGCGTAGCGCCAGCCCTCGATGGTCTTGCCCTGGGCGATCTGGGTCAGCAGCGCCGTTTTACGGTCGTAGGAGTTGTCGAGGACCTTCGCGGTGTCCCAGATCTGCCCCAGGTACTGCGCCTGGATGTAGTCACCCTCCGCGACGGGGCTGCCGCCGCCCGCGATGAGCGTCTTCACCGCGAGCTGCTTCGACGGCTCGCCGCTGCCCTTCGCGACCGTCGGCTTCGCACCGAACTTCACCCCCGCCGTGACCGCCGGCAGCGGCCCGTCCACGATCTTCGGCGGAGGCGCGGCCGACGCCGAGGCCGACGCCGAGGGCGACGCGCTGTCGCTCGCCTTGCTCGAGTCGGACTCGTCGTCGCCGCATCCGGCGAGCGTGACCAGTCCTGCGGGTACGGCGGCAAGGATGACGGAGCGTCGACGCACGGTGGGGGCCTCGTAATCGGTCGATCTTGTTGATGGCGTGCGCGCAACTCTACGACGTGAGAAGGGCGCCGTACGTGAAACGCACGGCGCCCGTGTGGCGTTCCGGACCTGCCTCCGGAACGCCTCCCTCACATTCCCGCGATCAGCTTCTCCACCCGGTCGTCCACGGAACGGAACGGGTCCTTGCACAACACGGTGCGCTGTGCCTGGTCGTTGAGCTTGAGGTGGACCCAGTCGACCGTGAAATCACGACGCTGCTCCTGCGCCCGCCGGATGAAATCGCCGCGCAGCCGCGCCCGAGTGGTCTGCGGCGGAACCGACTTGCCCTCGAAGATCTTCAAGTCGTTGCAGATCCGCGCGGCTTGACCCTTCTTCTCCAGCAGGTAGTACAGGCCACGACGACGATGGATGTCGTGGTACGCGAGGTCTATCTGCGCCACGCGCGGGTGCGACATGGTCATGTTGTGCTTGGCCCGGTACCGCTCGATGAGCTTGTACTTCATCACCCAGTCGATCTCGGTGCCGATCCGGTCGAGGTCCTCGGCCTCGATCGCGTCCAGCGTGCGGCCCCACAGCTCCAGGACCTGCTCGACGGTGCCGGTACGGATACCGCGGCGCTCGCAGAAGTCCACGGCCTTCTCGTAGTACTCGCGCTGCACCTCCAGCGCGGAGGCCTCCCGGCCGCTGGCCAGACGCACCTTGCGCCGGCCGGTGATGTCGTGGCTGACCTCGCGGATCGCCCGGATCGGGTTCTCCAGGGTCAGGTCACGCATCACGGTGCCCGCCTCGATCATGCGCAGCACCAGGTCGGTCGCGCCGACCTTCAGCAGCATGGTCGTCTCGGACATGTTCGAGTCGCCCACGATGACGTGCAGGCGGCGATAGCGCTCGGCGTCGGCGTGCGGCTCGTCCCGGGTGTTGATGATCGGCCGGGAACGCGTCGTGGCCGACGAGACGCCCTCCCAGATGTGCTCGGCCCGCTGGCTCACGCAGTACACCGCACCACGCGGGGTCTGCAGCACCTTGCCCGCCCCACACAGGAGCTGCCGGGTGACCAGGAACGGAATCAGAATGTCCGCGAGCCGCGAGAACTCGCCATGACGCGCGACGAGATAGTTCTCGTGGCATCCGTACGAGTTGCCCGCCGAGTCGGTGTTGTTCTTGAAGAGGTAGACGTCGCCCGCGATTCCTTCCTCGTGCAGGCGTCGTTCTGCGTCCACCAGGAGTCCTTCGAGAATGCGCTCGCCCGCTTTGTCGTGGGTGACCAGTTCGGTCACGTTGTCACATTCCGGTGTCGCGTATTCCGGATGTGAGCCCACGTCGAGATAGAGGCGGGCGCCGTTTCGCAGAAAGACATTGCTGCTGCGGCCCCATGACACGACACGGCGGAAGAGGTACCGCGCCACCTCGTCGGGAGACAGGCGTCGCTGTCCCCTGAACGTACACGTGACGCCGTACTCGTTCTCCAGCCCGAAAATGCGGCGGTCCATGAGTGAACATTACGCCCGATCCCCCGAGCTGAAACGGGGTTCGACAGCACGGTTCGGATCATTTTCCGATGAAGACGCAACCACCGCACCCCCGCCGACAGCTGCGAGTACCCGCCCCGTGGCCAGCAGAACCACCAGCGACACACCCCCCGCGGCCGCCGGCACGGCGAACCCCCACAGCGCCCCACCCGCCTCCACGACCGGCCCCGCGAGCCCCGTTCCGACGGACGCCCCCACCGTGAACGTCGTCACCAGCCACGAGAACGCCTCCGTCACCGTCCCCCGCGGCGCGTGCCGGTCGACCAGGACGAACGCACAGGCGATGGCAGGCGCCAGGAACACACCCGCGACGACCGTCAGCAACGTCATCGCCACCGCACCCGGCATCAGCGTCAACGGCAGATAACACACCGCCAGAAGCGCCACCAGAACCCGCAGTCGCCGGGCCGGCTCACCACTCCACTGCCGCGCCCCGTAGAACACACCACCGATGAGCGCACCCACCCCGATGCCCGCCATCAGCCAGCCGTACACCGCATCACCCCCGTGGTCGTCCGCGTACGACACGGACGCCACCGTGATGGAGCCCAGCGCGATACCCACGAACAGAAACGCGGCCAGCAGCGCCAGGAGCCCCGGCGAACGCAGCGCACCGAGCCAGTGCGCCTCCCGCGGAGCCGAGCGCCACGCGCGCGAGGGCGGCGACACCACCACGGACAACGCGCCGAGCACCCCCACGACATTCACCACGACCAACGCCGCCTGCTCCGACCACAGCGACACACACAGCGTCACCAGCAACGGCCCGACCGCGAACATGACCTCCTGCGCCACCGCGTCCAGGGCGTACGCCCTGTGCACCTCGTCCTCCTCACGGAGGACGGAAGGCCACAGCGCCCGCAGACCGCCCTCCAGCGGCGGCGTGAAAAGCCCCGCGGCCACCACGGCGCCATACGCGGCCGGCAGCGGATCCGTACCCGTGAACGCGAAGACGGCCGTCGCGAGCGCCGACAGGACCGCGGCCGGCAACTGCACCCGCGGCTGCCCGTACAGGTCCACCAGCCGCCCCAGCGCCGGCTGCCCGACCGCGTTGGCCACCCCGTACGCGGCCGCCAGCCCCCCGGCCAGGCTGTACGTGCCCCCCTGCGCCCGCACGAACAGCACGATCGCGATCGCGGCCGTCGCGTTCGGCAGCCGCCCCACCAGCGTGCCCACCAGCAGCCGCACGGCGTGCCTCGCCCTGAGGATCTCCAGATATCCCGCGGCCATGTCCCGCCCTTCGCTCGCCCGATGCGCCCGTGACCCGTGAAGTGTTACGTATAACTCACTCGGTCATACGTACCATGAGCGCAGTTCACGCGTCCACACGAAAGCGCAGGCAACCGGTGGCCCGAGGCAGCACCCGACCCACCAGCCGCGACGTCGCCCAAGCCGCCGGCGTCTCCCAGGCCGCCGTCTCCCTCGTCCTCGGCGACAAATGGCGCGGACGGGTCTCCGAGACCACCGCCGAACGCGTCCGCGACGCCGCCCGCGAACTCGGCTACCGCCCCAACCTGGCGGCCCGCAACCTCCGCCTCGGCCACACCCGCACCGTCCTCCTCGTCGTCCCCGCCCTGACCACCGAGTTCTTCGCCGGCGTCTACACCGGCGCCGCCCGAATCGCCGCCGAACACGGCTTCGGAACTGTCCTCTACCCCTCCCCCGAAGGCGTCGGCCCCGCCCGCGACCCCTTCGCCTCCGCCCAAGCCGCCCTCGACGGCGTCATCGCCTCCTCCATGGCCGCCGACGCCCTCACCGCCATCCGCGGCGACCAACTCCCCCTCGTGATGCTCGACAGCGACCCCTCCGGAAGCCTCGGCGCGGCCACCGTCAACCTCGACATCGCCGACGGCGTACGACAGATCACCGAACACCTGCTGACCCTCGGCCACCGCCACTTCCTCCACCTCGCGGCCGACGTACCCTCGTGGACCTTCGACGTACGCGCGCGTGAACTCACCACCCGACTCGAAGCCGTCCCCGGCACCACCCTGCGCACCACCCACGCGCCCATCTCCATCGAAGGCGCCCTCACCGCGACCCGGACCGCACTCTCCGCACCGGGCCCACACCCCACCGCCCTGGTCTGCGACGACGACAAACTCGCCGCCGGCGCCTACAAAGCCCTGCGCCGCCTCGGCCTGCGCGTCCCCGACGACATCTCCGTCACCGGCCTCGACGACCTCGCCCTCGCCACCGCCATCGACCCCGAACTGACCACCGTGCGCCTCGACGCCGAACTCTTCGGCGAACACGGCATGCGCGCCCTCCTGGCCGTCCTGGAAGGCCGTACACCCGACGCCGGAGACATTCCCGTCCAGCTGGTCGTACGAGGCTCCACGGCACCACCCAGGGCCTCCTGAACGCACCTGTGCCCCGGCCGGAACATCGGCCGGGGCACATCAGGAACGAAACCGGGCTACTTCTCCTCGGAACCGTCCGCGTCGTCGGCACTCTCCGCCTCGGTGCTCGCCCCACCGACCTCCAGCAGCCGGCCCAGCTGACGACCGACAATGCGCTTGAACTTGCGCTTCTGCGGACGCGTACGGTCCAGCACCGCGACCTCCAGACGCTCCGCGGGAATCTCCCGCTCGCTCCCGTTCGTGTCACGGGACAGCGCCTGAACGGCCAGCTTCAGAGCCTCCGCGAGACTCATGCCGTCCTGATGACGCTGATCCAGATAACTGCTGATCGTCTCCGCATTGCCACCGACCGCGACCGAACCGTGCTCGTCCACGATCGAACCGTCATGCGGCAACCGATAGATCTGGTCACCCTCCGGCGTCTCCCCCACCTCCGCGACGACCAGCTCCACCTCGTACGGCTTCTCAGCCGCACTGGAGAAGATCGTGCCCAGCGTCTGGGCATACACGTTGGCCAGACCACGGGCGGTCACGTCATCACGGTCATAGGTGTAACCCCGCAGATCGGCATAGCGCACACCGCCGATCCGCAGATTCTCGTACTCGTTGTACTTGCCGGCGGCCGCGAAGCCGATCCGGTCATAGATCTCGCTGAACTTGTGCAGCGCACGGGACGGGTTCTCGCCGACGAACACGATGCCGTCGGCATACTGCAACACGACCAGGCTGCGACCACGGGCGATGCCCTTACGGGCGTACTCCGCCCGGTCGGCCATGGCCTGCTGGGGTGAGACATAGAACGGCGTCGACACCGGTTATCCGTCCCTCTCTTCTGAGTACCGTCGAAATCCCTGGATCACCTTCACAAGAAACCGGACCGCCGACTACAGCAGCGCGGCCCGCGGACCGTCCGGCTGCTCCAGACGCCGCTCCAGGATCGAGCGGGCGATCTCCGAGGACTCGTCCTCGGTGAGCCGACGGAAACCGTCCTCGGTGATCACGGTGACGATCGGGTAGATCCGGCGAGCGACATCGGGACCACCGGTCGCCGAGTCGTCGTCAGCCGCGTCATACAGGGCCTGCACCACCAGCATCGTGGCATCGGCCTCACTCAAGTCATTACGGAAGAGCTTCTTCATCGCACCGCGCGCGAAGATCGAGCCCGAGCCGGTCGCGGCGAAGTTGTGCTCCTCGGAACGGCCACCAGTGACGTCGTAGGAGAAGATGCGACCCCTCTCCCGGTCCACGTCGTACCCCGCGAACAGCGGCACCACGGCCAGACCCTGCATGGCCATGCCCAGGTTGGAACGGATCATGGTCGACAGGCGGTTCGCCTTGCCCTCCAGCGAGAGCTGCGCCCCCTCGACCTTCTCGAAGTGCTCCAGCTCCAGCTGGAACAGCTTCACCATCTCGACCGCGAGACCGGCGGTGCCGGCGATACCGACCGCCGAGTACTCGTCGGCCGGGAAGACCTTCTCGATGTCCCGCTGCGCGATGACGTTGCCCATCGTGGCCCGCCGGTCACCGGCGAGCACGACACCACCGGGGAAGGTGACAGCCACGATCGTGGTTCCGTGCGGCGCCTCGATCACACCCTGCGTCGGCGGGAGCTGCCGGTTGCCCGGCAGGATCTCCGGCTGGTGCTCGGACAGGAAGTCCATGAAGGACGAGGACCCAGGCGTCAGGAAGGCAGCTGGTAGACGCCCGGTGCTACGAGTGTTGGCTTCCACGCGTTTCCTTCCAGGTAATCGGCAGCTCGGTTCATCACGTCGGGGTCGTCCCTCAACAGGCCGAGGCCGGAATTGCAGTTGAAGCACAGTACGCCACGGACCCTACCCGTCTTATGGCAGTGATCCACCTGCGTCGCAGGAGCGGACAGACATATACAGCAGACGCCGCCCTGGGAGGCGATCAGCTCAGCTCGTTGGACTTCGGTCAGGCCATACCTGCGCAGCAGATGCTGCGCAGGCGCCACAGCCGCTCTGCAAGTCTTGCAACGGCTGGCCAAACGATCGGCCTTCCGGTGCCACTCGCTGTGCGGCTTTACTTCCCCGCAACCCCGGCAACGCTTGTGCCCTGTCGGCACGTTGTCCTCAGGGCCGAGCCTCCGAGGCTCTGACGCACGACAGTGATAACGGGTCGCACAATCCCGGCAATGCCGCTGCAAGCCATCAAGGTTCGACCGCTTGCGGGAGAAGGCTGCGTGCGGCTTGATTTCACCGCACCGCACGCAGCGCTTCACGCGTTCTTCGCTTGCCAACTCCGGAACCCCCCGCAGCCTTCGATTCGAAGGCTACTCGCCGCCTTTCTGAACGAACGATCGAACGAAGTCCTCGGCATTTTCTTCCAAGACATCGTCGATCTCGTCCAGGACGGAGTCCACGTCGTCGCTCAACTTCTCCTGGCGCTCCTTGAGGTCTTCGGATGCCTGCGCCTCGGGCGCCTCCTCGACCTCCTCGGTGTTGTGCGTCGCCTTCTGCTGTCCGCCGCCGGTGTCCTTGGTCGCCATAACCCTCACCCCGCTCGGTTCGACGTTCTTGATCAGACCCTACAAGCAGGGTCCGACATTGGCCCCGCTGTTCCGTCAACGTCCGGGGACCATCTCGATGATTCCCGGACGCGGACCTTTCCACCCTGTGGGGCCGGGTCGGCCCCGGGTACCCCTTAGTTGCCGGACAGCACTCTGACCAGGTCTTCGGCCGTCCGGCAGCGGTCGAGGAGCTCCTTGACGTGATTACGCGTTCCGCGAAGTGGTTCCAGGGTTGGGACGCGCTGGAGCGAGTCCCGTCCCGGGAGGTCGAAGATCACGGAGTCCCAGGAGGCCGCGGCGACGTCGTCGGCGTACTGCTCCAGGCAGCGGCCGCGGAAGTAGGCGCGGGTGTCCTCCGGCGGCTTCGTACGGGCGCGCTCGACCTCCTCGTCGCCCAGCAGCCGCTTGATGCGTCCGCGGGCCGCCAGTCGGTTGTAGAGGCCCTTGTCGGGGCGTACGTCGGCGTACTGGAGGTCGACCAGGTGCAGCCGGGGCGCGTCCCAGTCGAGGTCGTCGCGGCGTCGGTAGCCCTCCATGAGTTCCCGTTTGGCGACCCAGTCCAGTTCGCCGGCCAGGCTCATCGGGTCGTGTTCGAGGCGGTTGAGGGTGTCCTCCCAGCGTGCGAGGACGTCCTTGGTCTGGTCGTCGGCGTCGGCGCCGTACCGTTCCTCGACGTATTTGCGGGACAGCTCGAAGTACTCCATCTGCAGCTGGACCGCGGTGAGTGTCCGGCCGCTGCGGAGGGTGACCAGGCGCTTGAGGGTCGGGTCGTGGGAGACCTGGTGGAGGGTGCGGACGGGCTGGTCCACGGCGAGGTCGACGGCGATGAAGCCGTCCTCGATCATGGACAGAACCAGCGCCGTCGTGCCCAGTTTGAGGTAGGTGGAGATCTCCGAGAGGTTCGCGTCGCCGATGATGACGTGCAGGCGGCGGTATTTCTCGGCGTCGGCGTGGGGTTCGTCGCGGGTGTTGATGATGGGGCGCTTGAGTGTGGTCTCGAGGCCTACCTCGACCTCGAAGTAGTCGGCGCGCTGGCTGAGCTGGAAGCCGTGTTCGTGTCCGTCCTGGCCGATGCCGACGCGGCCCGCTCCGGCGAAGACCTGGCGGGAGACGAAGAAGGGCGTGAGGTGGCGCACGATGTCCGAGAAGGGGGTTTCCCGCTTCATCAGGTAGTTCTCGTGGGTGCCGTAGGAGGCGCCCTTGTTGTCGGTGTTGTTCTTGTAGAGGTGGATCGGCTGGGCGCCGGGTAGCTGGGCGGCGCGTTCGGCCGCCTCGGCCATGATGCGTTCGCCGGCCTTGTCCCAGAGGACGGCGTCGCGGGGGTTGGTGACCTCGGGGGCGCTGTATTCGGGGTGTGCGTGGTCGACGTAGAGCCGTGCACCGTTGGTGAGGATGACGTTGGCGAGGCCGATGTCCTCGTCGGTGAGCTGGCTGGAGTCGGCGGTCTCGCGGGCGAGGTCGAAGCCTCGCGCGTCCCGCAGCGGATTCTCCTCCTCGAAGTCCCAGCGGGCCCGGCGGGCCCGGTGCATCGCCGCCGCGTAGGCGTTGACAATCTGGGACGAGGTGAGCATGGCATTGGCGTTGGGGTGGCCGGGGACGGAGATCCCGTACTCCGTCTCGATGCCCATTACTCGCCGTACGGTCATGCGGCCCTCCTTGCCCGGCGGCGCCCTCGGTCGGGGGCGCCGCTCAAGTACCGCTGGCGCTCCGGTGCGTGTGCGGTGCCCGTCCCCGCACTGCGCGACTCGGCGGTATGGAAGAGCCTAGAACGCCTCTGCGCCGGCGGGGAGATCATTTGCGTCATTGCCTTGCTCCAGCCGTGGCCTGGAAAACAGTCGGCTGCGGGTACCCGGTGTGGGCACCCGCAGCCGCCCTGTGTTTTACAGGTACTGCCCGGTGTTTGCCACCGTGTCGATGGAGCGTCCGGTGTCCGCACCCTGCTTTCCGGTGATGAGCGTGCGGATGTAGACGATCCGTTCGCCCTTCTTGCCGGAGATGCGGGCCCAGTCGTCCGGGTTGGTGGTGTTCGGGAGGTCCTCGTTCTCCTTGAACTCGTCCACGCAGGCCTGGAGGAGGTGGGAGACCCTGAGGCCCTTCTGCTTGTGCTCCAGGAAGTCCTTGATGGCCATTTTCTTGGCGCGGCCCACGATGTTCTCGATCATGGCGCCGGAATTGAAGTCCTTGAAGTAGAGGACTTCCTTGTCGCCATTGGCGTAGGTGACTTCCAGGAAGCGGTTTTCCTCGGATTCTGCGTACATGTGTTCCACGGCCGTCTGGATCATGTTCTGGACCGTGGCGCTCCTGTCGCTGCCGTGCTCGCCGAGGTCCTCCGCGTGGAGCGGGAGGCGCTCGGTGAGGTACTTGCCGAAGATGTCCTTGGCGGCTTCGGCGTCGGGACGTTCGATCTTGATCTTCACGTCGAGTCGGCCGGGTCGCAGGATGGCGGGGTCGATCATGTCCTCGCGGTTGGAGGCGCCGATCACGACCACGTTCTGCAGGCCTTCCACGCCGTCGATCTCGGCGAGCAGCTGCGGGACGATGGTGTTCTCCACGTCCGAGCTGACGCCGGAGCCACGGGTGCGGAAGAGGGACTCCATCTCGTCGAAGAAGACGATCACGGGGGTCCCCTCGCTGGCCTTCTCACGAGCACGCTGGAAGACCAGGCGGATCTGCCGCTCGGTCTCGCCGACGTACTTGTTCAGCAGCTCGGGGCCCTTGATGTTGAGGAAGAAGCTCTTGCCGGCGGCCTGGCCGGTGACTTCGGCGACCTTTTTGGCCAGCGAGTTGGCGACGGCCTTGGCGATGAGCGTCTTGCCGCATCCGGGTGGCCCGTACAGGAGGACGCCCTTGGGTGGGCGCAGTTCGTGCTCCTTGAACAGGTCCGGGTAGAGGTACGGGAGCTCGACGGCGTCGCGGATGGCCTCGATCTGGCCGCCGAGGCCGCCGATCTGCTCGTAGCCGATGTCCGGGACCTCTTCGAGGACGAGCTCTTCGACCTCGCTCTTCGGAACGACCTCGTAGACATAGCCGGAGCGGGGTTCGAGCAGCAGGGCGTCGCCGGGACGGATGGTGATGTCCAGCAGCGGCTCGGCGAGCCGCACCACCCGTTCCTCGTCGGTGTGCCCCACCACGAGGGCGCGCTCGCCGTCCTCAAGGATCTCCTTGAGGGTGACGATGTCGCCGACGCTCTCGTACTCCATGGCCTCGACCACGTTGAGAGCTTCGTTGAGCATGACTTCCTGGCCGCGCCGGAGCTCGTCCAGTTCCACGCTCGGGCTGACGTTCACCCGCAGCTTGCGGCCGCCGGTGAAGATGTCGGCGGTGCCGTCCTCGTTCGCCGTGAGGAAGACACCGAAGCCGGCCGGCGGCTGTGCGAGCCGGTCGACTTCCTCCTTCAGGGCCACGATCTGGTCGCGGGCCTCACGGAGCGTGTTGGCGAGTCGCTCGTTCTGGGCGGACACGCCGGCCAAGTTGGTCTGCAGCTCGACGATCCGCTCTTCGAGAATCCTCGTGTGTCGCGGAGAGTCGGCGAGCTTGCGTCGCAGGACGGCGATCTCCTGCTCAAGGTAGGCAATCTGCCCGGCGGGGTCGTCGGACCCTCGTCCCGGGCGGATGCCGCGGTTCATGTCGTCGTCGTGGGCTGCCACGGTCCTCACCTCCTCCAAGGGGAGCTGGACGCTTCCAGACCCTACCTGGGTGGGTGTCGATTGAAACCCCTAGATCACAAAGACGGTAGGGGTGTGTCCGATCTTCACCCTTGCGCTCTCCCTCACGCCAGGGGAATACCCACTGAACATGATTGGGAAGCCGCCGGAGGTAGGGTCGAAGTGTTCAACACCCGTCAGAGCTGGCCGGATTCCCGTGCGGCTCGACGAGAAACGGCAGGAGAGATGAACGTGCAGCAGGAGGCCGGGGCCGACACCGAGGCGCTGGAGGTCTGGATCGACCAGGATCTCTGTACCGGCGACGGCATCTGTGTCCAGTATGCGCCTGAGGTGTTCGAGTTGGACATCGACGGACTGGCGTACGTGAAGGGCGCGGAGGACGAGCTGCTGCAGGACAGGGGCGCCACAACGCCCGTACCGCTGCCGCTTCTCACCGATGTGGTCGACTCCGCGAAGGAGTGTCCGGGGGAGTGCATTCACGTACGTCGGGTTTCGGACAGGGCCGAGGTCTACGGTCCGAACGCCGAGTGACGGTACGGGTGCCCGCTGTGACGGGTGTCTGTTTTCTCACATGCGCCGGTGGCGCGGGTCAGACGGTGTGGGAGCCGGCGGGTGTCGAGCGGACGAACGCGCCGTTCTTCCACCGCCACTTCGCGCTGTCCTTGACGTCGGGGCAGCAACTGGGCACGTCGGCGGTGGAGTAGCCGAGGAGCGTGGCAAGGACTGCTCCGTCCCGGAGTGCGAAGTCGGTCACGCTCCGGCGCTCCTTGGGGGCGACGAGCGTGGCCACCACGCGGGGGGTGCCGGTGTCCGCGGAGCGGGTGAGGACGTAGACGCCGTCGGGCGGGGTTCCCATCGCGGTGTCGCAGTGCACGACGGCGGCTGTTTCCGGCCTGCCGTCTCCGTCGAGGTCGCCGGTGGCCTTCTTCACCACGACCGCCTTGGCGGGGCCGCATTTGATCGGGAAGTCGACGCCTGTGGGATCGGGGGGTGCGGCGGTGGCGGCGGGGGCCTTCTTGGTCTGGGGGCCGGCTTCCTGGGCCGCCGTCGCCGGGTGGGGCTGCAGGACCGAGGAGAGGGCCATGACGCCGGCGACCGCCGTCGCGGTGGCGACCCAGTGGATGGGACGGGTGTGGGTGTGTGCCAGTTCCGGGACGGCGGGTTGCTGCACTAGGAGCGTCTCCTGAGGGCTGTGCCGGTGGGGGTTGCTGCATGGTGCCACACGTCACAGTGAGGGGGAACGGCGGGGTCGGTACTCCGCCGGCCTGGGGCCTTACGGATTCTGGTGTCGTGTCAACGCGCGTACGCCGTGGCGCAGTTCCCTTGGGTCGGTGGGAACTCGGCCACGGCGTTCGTGCGTTGTCGCGGCACCGGGCCGCCTCAGCGGGCGGCGCCGCCGTCGGCGTTGGGGCCGGTGTAGTCCTCGCCGTAGGCGCCCTTGGCGGGGCGGCGGCGGCGCATGGGGGGCTCGACGCCGTCGGCGAGGCGGCGGGCGGTGAGCAGGAAGCCGGTGTGGCCGATCATCCGGTGGTCGGGGCGGACGGCGAGGCCCTCGACGTGCCAGTTGCGGATCATCGACTCCCAGGAGGTCGGCTCGTTGAAGGAGCCGATCTCGCGGATGGACTCGACGGTCCGGGCGAGCTGGGTGGTGGTGGCGACGTAGCAGCACAGGATGCCGCCGGGGACGAGTGCCTTGGATACGGCTTCCAGGCATTCCCAGGGGGCGAGCATGTCGAGGATGACACGGTCGACGTCTGTGTCGGACAGATTGTCCTGGAGGTCGCCGACGGTGAGCTGCCAGGCGGGGTGGGGGCCGCCGAAGTAGCGTTCCACGTTCTGCCGGGCGATGTCGGCGAAGTCCTCGCGGCGCTCGTAGCTGTGCAGCATGCCCTGGTCGCCGATGGCGCGCAGCAGGAAGCTGCTGAGCGATCCGGAGCCGACGCCGGCCTCGACGACGCGTGCGCCGGGGAAGATGTCGGCGAAGGCGAGGATCTGCCCCGCGTCCTTCGGGTAGACCACGGCGGCGCCGCGGGGCATGGACAGGACGTAGTCGGGGAGCAGGGGGCGCAGCGCGAGATAGGCGACGTTCCCGGTGGTACGGACAACGCTGCCCTCTGGAGCGCCGATCAGTTCGTCGTGGGGGAAGGAACCCTTGTGGGTGTGGAAGTTCTTCCCGGCCTCGAGTGTGAACGTGTAGTGGCGGCCCTTGGGGTCGGTCAGCTGAACCTGGTCCCCGACCTTGAAGGGCCCGCGCCTGCGGGCGGCACCGGTCGGTTCGGACATGTGAACAGCCTACCGGTCCTGGCGGGGGCCTCGGACCACTAGGAGGGCCTGGCCATCGCCTTGACGAAGGCGCGCTCCACGTCGGCCGCGGACAGGACGCCGTAGATCTCGCCGGTCTCCTCGACGACGAGGTACTCGGTGGCCGGGGCGGCGCGCAGGGCGTCCAGGAGGTCTTCGCCGGCCAGTTCCGCGGAGACGCGCATGCCGTCGGTGAGGTCCTGGGCGAGGCCGCTGACGGCGACCCAGGGGCGGCGGTGTTCCGGTACGCCGACGATGGCGGCCTCGCGGACGAGGGACTGCGGGTGGCCGTCGGCGTCGACGACGACCAGGGCGCGGGCTCCGGCGGCGTTGGCGCGGCGCAGGGCTTCGGAGAGGGGGGTGTTGCTCTCGACGGGGACGGCGCGGCGGGTGAGGGTGCGGGCGCGCAGTTCGGGCAGGTGTTCGCGCAGGCGTGCCATGCGGAGGCTGTTGCCGGCGCCGGTCCAGATGATGGCGGCGAGGATCGCGGCGAGCAGGGCGTCCATCACGGTGTCCATGCCGACGCTGTCCTCGGCGTTGGAGCCGAGTGCTCCGGACTGGGTGAGCAGGGGCAGGCCGATGAGGACGGAGACGGCGAGGGCGCGGCCGACCCAGGCGGCGGCGATGGTGCCGCTCATGGGCTTGCCGGTGAGCTTCCAGACGACGGCGCGGAGCATCCGGCCGCCGTCGAGGGGCAGGCCGGGCAGCAGGTTGAAGGCGGCGACGATCAGGTTGGAGGCCATCAGGCCGGCCAGCAGGACGCCGGGGACCGTGTCGGGTTCGACGGGCTGCAGGGCGAGGTAGAAGAGGCCGGAGAGGGCGAGGGAGAGCAGCGGGCCGACGAAGGCGAGCCAGAACTCCCGGCCGGGGGTCTCGGCCTCCTTCTCGATCTCGGAGACGCCGCCGAAGAACTGGAGCTGGATGCGGCGGACGGGGAGCTTGAAGCGGAGGGCGGCGACGGTGTGGGCCAGTTCGTGGACGAGCACGGAGGCGTAGAAGGCGACGGCGAAGAAGAGGGAGACCAGATAGCGGGCGGCGCCGAGTTCGGGCAGCACCCGGTCGAGCTGGCCGCCGAACACCCAGGTGATCAGGGCGGCGACGAGGAACCAGCTGGGCGCGACGTACACGGGTACGCCGAAGGGCCGCCCCATCAGCAGCCCGCCGCCGGGGCCCCGTTCGCGCCGGGGAGGGCGGCCCTTGGTGGAGCCGGCGTGGGCGAGGGGCCGGTCGCCGGCGGGGTGGGTGTGCTCCGGGCTGCCGGTGTGCGCTTCGGTCCGGTGGTGGTCGGCGGCGTGCTGGGGGGCGGGGTGCTCGGTGCCGTGTC